>JAIBEK010000060.1 GCA_019459145.1 Arenimonas sp. | reverse complement strand
GTCGGCGCCGGTTCCGGGCGCCGACCGCATGGTTCTAACATCGGACGGCGACGGGAGCATTGCAAGGCCGAAGCGCCTGGCCGGCGTCGTTTAGATCCAGCCTTGCAGTTCGCGGCGCACGACCGTCTCCAAGACGCTCATGCCCTCCGGGCTATCGTTGAGGCAGGGGATATGAACGAATTTCTCGCCGCCATTGTGATGAAAGATCTCGCCCGCCTCGCCGGCGATCTCCTCGAGCGTCTCCAGGCAGTCGGAAACGAAGCCGGGGTTCATGATGGCGATGCGCTTGACGCCATCCTTGGCGAGCTTCTCCATGGTCTTGTCGGTATAGGGCTGCAGCCATTCCTCCGGTCCGAAGCGCGACTGGAAGGTAACCATGAACTTTTCCTTCGGCAGGCCCAGGCGTTCGCGCAGCAGGCGGCCGGTCTTCATGCAATGGCAATGATAGGGGTCGCCCTGCTTGAAATAGGACTGCGGAATGCCGTGGAACGAGGTGATCAGCAGTTCGGGCTCCCAGTCGAGGGTCGCAAGCTTCTTCTCGACCGAAATGGCCAGCGCATCGATATAGGCCGGGTCGTCGTGATAGCGGGGAACGGTGCGGATCGCCGGTTGCCAGCGCATCTTCATCAGGTGCTCGAAGGCCTTGTCGTTGACGGTCGCGGTCGTCGATGCGGCATATTGCGGATAGAGCGGGAAGAGCAGGATCTTCTCGCAGCCGGCGGCATGCAGCGCGTCGATCTTCGAGGCGATCGACGGTTGCCCGTAGCGCATCGCCCAGTCGACGATGACGTTCGGATACGCCTTCAGCGCCTCCGACATCAACTCGGCCTGGCTGCGCGTGTAGGTTCGCAGATAGCTTTCGTCCTTGTCCTTGTTCCAGATCTCCTCATAGGCTTTGCCGACCTTCTGCGGACGGGTGTTGAGGACGATGCCGAACAGGATCGGATACCATTTCCACGGCGACCATTCGATGACGCGCCTGTCCATCAGGAATTCCTTCAGGTAGCGCCGCATCGACGTGTAGTCGGTGCCGTCCGGTGTGCCGAGATTGACGAGCAGCACGCCGACCTTGCCGAAGCGGACGGGCGGGTGATCGGTGGGCAAATGGGTGGTATCTGCGGACATGTCGATTTCCTGATGGTTTCGGTCGAGATCCATTACGTCGGATGGCGCCTCGAAGATCATCTCATAAAAGTAAAAACCGGCCCGGGGAACCCCGGACCGGTCGTGTGACTGCGGCAAACCGCCTTACTTGGCCGGCAGCTCCAGCTCTTCACCGACACCGATCCGGTTCGGGTTCTTCAGCTTGTTGGCTTCCGCGATCTTCGTCCACAGCATGCCGTCGCCATAGGTTGCCACAGCGATCTTCCACAGGCTGTCGCCGAGCGCGACGGTGTACTTGCCGGCTGCGGGGGCAACTGCTTCGGCTGCGGCCGGGGCTGTCGCGGCCGGGGCGGGGGTTGCCGCAGCCGGAGCCTCGGTGGTTGCTGCCGGGGCTTCGGCCGCCGCAGGGGCGGTGGCTGCGCCGGCGACTTCGGTGATCCGGCCGTCGGTATAGGGCTTGTAAGGGCTGTTCTTGGCGATGAAGTCGGCCAGAACGGTTTCCAGGCCGGGGCCGAAGTCATAGGCGTTCTGCCCGGCCGAGGCGAAGATCTTGTAGCCGTCGCCGCCGGCGCGCATGTAGTTGTTGGTGGCGACACCGTAGAGCTTTTCAGGATCGAGCGCGACGAAATTGTCGCCGTCCTTGACTTCCACCGAGACGACGCGGCTGCCGGCCGGCTTCGACTTGTCGAAGGAATATTTCAGACCGGAAACCTGCGGGAAGCGGCCGGCGGCTTCCTCGATCTGGCTCAGGCCGTTTTCCAGGGCGGTGACAATGTCGGAGCCCTTGAGCTTGAAGGTGGCGAGCGTGTTCTGGAAGGGCAGGACGGTCAATGCCTCGCCCATGGTTACGGTGCCGGCATCGATCGAGGCACGCAGGCCGCCGCCGTTCTGGATGGCGATCGTCACGCCCTGATCCTTGACGCGGTCGACCATGGCATCGGCGACGAGGTTGCCCATGGAGCATTCGGCCGTGCGGCAGACGTCGCGCGAGCCGTCGATGACATCGGCCGTCTCGCCGATCTCCTTCTGCTTCAGTTCCTCGATCGGCGCGCCGAGTTCGGCGACCTTGGCGGTGAAGGCTTCATCCGGCGTCACCGAGGCGTCGAGGAGCTTCGGTGCGCCTTCGGCGGTCTTGACCGCGCCGGCATCGTCGAACACGATCTTGAGGTCGCCGAGATACTTGGAATAGGCATAGGCCGTGACGATCGGAACGTCCTTGCCGGCCGGATTCTTGACCAGCGTCGGATAGGGGCCGGCGGCCTTCTCGTCGGTCGAGGACAGAAGCGTGTGGCTATGGCCACCGACGATCACGTCGATGCCGTCGACGGCCTTGGCGATCTCCTGGTCCTTGACGTAGCCGACATGCGACAAAAGCACGATCTTGTTGACGCCGGCCGCTTCGAGTTCCTTCACGGCGTCCTTCAGGTAGCCGATCTCGTCGACGAAGAGCACGTCCTCGCCGGGCGATGAGGTTTCATCGGTGTCGGTCGCAAGCACCGAGACGACGGCGACCTTCTCGGCGCCGAATTCCTTGATGATGTAGGGCTTGTACTTGTCGGCGATCGGCGTGTTGAGGCCGGCCAGGACATTGCCGGAGATCAGCGGGAACTTCAGCGCCTCGATGAAGCGGGCCAGTTCTTCCGGCCCGTCGTCGAATTCGTGGTTGCCGATCGCCATGGCGTCGAAGCCGATGCCGTTCATGAACTCGGCGATCGGTGCGCTCTTGTAGGTCGTGTAGAACAGCGAGCCCTGGAACTGGTCGCCGGCATCGAGCACGAGAAGGTTGGCGTCCTTCAGTTCCGCCCGGCGGCTGTCGATTGCCGTCTTGACGCGGGCGATGCCGCCGAAGCACTCGTTCTTGCCGGCCTCCTCGGCCGAGCAGGTCGAATCATATTTGTTGATCGCTTCGACGCGCGAGTGAAAATCGTTGATGTGCAGGATATTCAGCTCGAAATCGGCAAGCGCGCCGCCGGCGGAAAGCGCGAGCATGGAGGCGCCTAAGAGGCCGGATCGCAGGTGTTTGAACATGGCTTATCTCCTGTTTTGGTAATAGAGCCGCAAAACGCCGTTCGGCATGTGTGCAGCGCGAGAAAGGTCCCTGATGGCGGCGATGTTTTCATCATGCGGGCGGGACTGCAAGCGAAATTCCGCACTGCATTCTTCAACCGTAAGTGCCCCAAACGACAAACCGGCCGATGCTTGCATCGACCGGTTTGTCGTCAGGCAAATGGGGCGAAAGACTCAGCCGCGGCGGGCGAGAGAAAACTGTGCGCCGCTGTCTGAGGTGCAATTCAACTGGCTCGGCGTCACCATGGCGCAGTTCACCTTGGACTGCGTGTTGCGCACCAGCGACGTCATGTTGATCTCGACCAGCCGGTCCGACGTCATCGTATAGGTGCCGGAGGCCAGCAATTGGTTGCTGTCGGTCGTGCGGGTGGAGAAGGTCCCGGCCTGGAACGTCGAGACGATACCGTTCGGATCGACCCAGGCGCCCTCGACGGTCGGAGCCTGACGGATCGGCGGCAGCGGGCGCGGACCGCTCGAAGAACAGGCGGCGAGCGTTGCCGTGCATGCCAACAGAATTACAATGGACCTGATCTTCATCGCCGTCTCCTGCCTAATCGCCTTCGGCCGGCGACCTCGGAGCGCCTGGCCGATTTTGCCGAACCATGCCGCGAAGGCAGGGTGAAAGCAAGACCGCAGGGCGATCTGTCGCCAGGATATACAAGTTTGGCAGCGACTTATTGATATTTGGCAACAGAAAGCCCGCCGCTTGCGGCGGCGGGCGAGATCGTCGGCTCTGCGTTTTCAGATCAGCGAACGAGGACGTTCTTGAACTGCCACGGATCCTTGGTGTCGATGTCTTCCGGGAACAGGCCGGGGCGACCATCGAGCGGGGTCCAGTCGGTGTAGTGGCCTTCGACCGGGCCCAGATACTGCGACTGCACTTCGAGGCAGCGCTTGTAATCGACTTCGTCGGCTTCGACGATGCCGGCCTTGGGATTCTCCAGCGCCCAGACCATGCCGGCCAGAACGGCCGAGCTGACCTGCAGGCCGGTGGCGTTCTGGTAGGGTGCAATGCGCCGGGTTTCTTCCAGCGACAGGCGCGAGCCATACCAGTAGGCGTTCTTCTCGTGGCCGTAGAGCAGCACGCCGAGTTCGTCGACGCCGTCGACCAGTTCGTTCTCGTCGAGAACATGCAGCACGGGCTGGGCATTGCCGCCATTGCCGAACATCTCGTGCAGTGAGAGCACGGCGTCATTGGCCGGATGATAGGCGTAGTGGCAGGTCGGGCGATAGGTCACTTCGCCGTCCTTGTCGCGGACCGTATAATAGTCGGCGATCGAGATGGACTCGTTGTGGGTGACGAGGAAGCCGTATTGCGGGCCGGGGGTCGGGCACCAGGTGCGCACGCGGGTGTTGGCGCCCGGCTGCTCGAGGTAGATGCCGGCCTTGCAGCCCTTCTTGTGCTTCCTGGCGTTCTTCGGCATCCAGTTTTCATGGGTGCCCCAGCCGAGTTCCGCGGGCTGCAGGCCTTCCGAGATGAAGCCTTCGACCGACCAGGTGTTCCAGAAGACGTTGAGCGGCTTCGGGTTCTTGGTCAGCTGCGTATCGCGCTCGGCGATGTGGACGCCCTTGACGCCGAGCTTCTTCATCAGCTTGGCCCAGCCTTCGCGATCGTCGGCTGTCGGCTCTTCGAACTTGAGACCGGTTTCATTGGCGAGGTTGACGAGCGCCTGCTTGACGAACCAGGAGACCATGCCGGGGTTTGCGCCGCAGGTGGAAACGGCGGTGGTACCGCCCGGATTCTTATTCTTCTCGGCCCGAAGGGTTTCGCGCAGCGCGTAATTGGTGCGCTCGGAATTCTTCATGCTCTTGTCGAAGTAGAAGCCGAGCCACGGCTCGATGACGGTGTCAATGTAGAGAACGTCGAGCTTGCGGCAGAACTTCATCAGGTCGACCGAACCGGTGTCGACAGAGAGGTTGACCAGGAAGCCCTGGCCGGCGCCTTCCGTCAGAAGCGGCTTCAAGAGCTTCTTGTAATTGTCTTTCGTGACGTGCGCCTGGATGTGCTTCACGCCATGCTTGGCGAGCAGCTCGGCCTCGTCATTGCGGGGGTCGATGACCACCATCCGGCTCTTGTCGAACTTGAAGTGGCGTTCGATCAGGGGCAGGGTGCCGCGGCCGATCGAACCGAAGCCGATCATGACGATCGGGCCGGTGATCTCGCCGTATACCGGATAGGTTTGCTTGGTCATTTCCGTCTCCTTGCGATGCGGGCCGGGCCCGCTGATATCGGCGGTTCTAGATCATAAAAGCCTGACACAATAAAGGGCGCTTTTTAGCCGCGACGCACGTTCCAGGCTGATTTTCATGCGTAAACGCCCGAACGAAGACAGCGTAGCAGGTCGTTCCGCCTTTCGGCCAGTCCCTTGTAGTCGATCTGGTCTGCGGTCATTGCCTCCAGTTGGCGCGCCAAACCTTCGGCCATCCGGGCGCCGTCGGGGTGGCGCTCGAACGCGGCGACTGGGTCGAGATAGATACGGATGGTGAAGACGATGTCGCCCGAGACCGGCAGCTTGCGCAGGGTCTGGCGTTCGACGCGGACGAAGGCCGACCGAGGATCGACCGAGAGGGAGGACGGGTCGGTCGCGGGGCGGATGCTGACCGGGTGATAAAGCGCATAACGCCAGTTGATCGACCAGTTGAAGCGCTCGGCCGGCAGGTCCGGCTGCAGGTTGTCGAACACCCGGTTGATGATGATGTCGTTGCGCGTGCCGCCCTCGAAACCCGGCACATGCGCGTGGACCTTCGCCATCGGGCGCATGAACTTTTCCGCCAGCGACCAAGAGGAGGGGAAGGCGAGATGGGCGGCGATGATCGTCCAGCCGTCGGGCTTCTTGCGCAGGATGACCAGATCGTCCTCAACCAGCGATCCGGCACGCAGCAGCGGCGGGCGGCTATCGTCGGCAAGGTCGACGGCATGGCCGGCCATGGTCATCACCGAACCCGAGCGGTCGTAGCGGTCGCCGTGCGATTGCTCGAGGTGGCTCACCAGCAGATCGAGACACTCCTGCTGGGCATCGAGGCTCTCCGGCGCGGCACGAAAAATGTCGTCGAAGTGGACCTGTTCGAGGCGCCGCTTTTCGTCGAGATACCGTCCGAGATCGTCGTCCGGCTCGATCCAGCGGCGAGGATCGAGCGCTGAGAGGCCAATGGCGAAGGGCTTGGTCGCGTCGCTGGCGTAGGGGGTGTAGGTGGGTGAGGTCATGGGAGCGCAATTCTCGATTTGCGCACTATCATCTCGATTGGTATCTTATGGTCAAGTCAAACAGGAGTCAGATCATGAAACATGGCGCTTCGGTCCATGTGCCCGTCGAAGTCAGGGAGCGGCTGGACGCTCTTTCGCGCAAGGTAAGGCGCGACGTCTCTGATCTGGCCGCCGAGGCCCTGAACGACTACCTCGACGCGGTCGAACAGGAGCCGTCGGAACTCTTCGTCTCCAATGACGCGATGATGGCCTGGCTCAATAGCTGGGGTACAGCGGACGAACGGGGCGCTCCAGAAGCAGACATTAGAAAACCCGCCTGACATGCGAATAATATGGGCGAGGTCAGCACTGTCGGACCTGATTGCCATTCGCGCCTACATAGCTCTGAACCATCCACGCGCGGCGGCACGTATCGCCGCTGAAATTGTTGCGACAGCGGAATTGCTGGCTTTCAATCCCGCTCTCGGTACCGTCTTGCCCAAGCCGGGTTATCGCAGACTCGTGATCGGCGGGACGGTGTATATCCTCGTCTACCGTATCAGGTCCGAAGATCTCGAAATTCTGGAGGTCTTCGATGCACGCCGCCGCCGCCCCAGGACCAGGTTTCGATAAGGAGCGGAACACTGGATGCGCGTCGGGGTCAGTGACGCAAAGTGTCCAATCCGTCCGCCGTCCTTGTCAGCGCGACTTCCGTGATTTCATACTCGGCCACGCCATGCACCGCGAAGGGATCGCGCGCGACGAAGGCCTCGATGGCGGTGCGCTCCCCCTTGGCGAGGATGACGCCGCCGGTGCGGGGCACCTTGCGGCCGGAGGCGAGGAACAGGCCGGTGTCGTAGCCCTCATTCACCCAGGCCATGTGCGGCTCCATCAGGCGGTCGGCCTCTTCCTGCGGTTTCACATAGGTGAGGGAGAGAATGAACATCAGGGATCGCCTTCCACCAGTTCGGCGCGGATCAGGCCGCGCAGCGAATTGCCGACATAGAGTTTTCTGAAATGCAGGTCCTCGGGCCGCAGGACCTCGCTTTTGGCCTTCCGTTCGCGGATGAGCTCGGCGCGCAAAACGCCCGGCAGCAGGCCGCTCGACAGGGCGGGCGTCACGAACCGGCCTTCCTCGACCTCGGCGAAGAGATTGGTGATGGTGCCCTCGCAGACCTCGCCGCGCTCGTTCAGCAGCAGAACCTCGTCGGCCTCTTGCGGTTTGAACTCGGCGCGCGCCGCTTCATAGGGTTCGCGGCGCGAGGTCTTGTGGCGGTAGAGGCTGTCGTCGGATTTCAACCGGGTTTCGGCGATGCGCAGCCGCCAGACGGTATCCTCCGGCAGCAAGGCGAACGGCGTCGTGCTGACCTCGATCTTGCCGCGAAAACTCATGGTGAGGCGCACGCGGAGCGGCTGGTCGCCCTCGACGGCGGCGTTCAGCCGGGCCAGGGCGTCCTCGGGCTGGCGAAAGCCCAGGGCATCGGCGGAGCGCGACAGCCGACGCAGATGCTGGTCGACCCGGAGAAAGCCTTCCCCCGGCTGCCAGCGCATGGTTTCGATCAGCGAGAAATCCATTGATCCCCTACCGCAAAGCGCGCCTTCAACAGGCATTCCTCGTATTCCGCTTCCGCCTTCGAATCGAAGACGATGCCGCCGCCGACATTGAAGACTGCCCGGTGGCCTTTGAACAGTGTCAGAGTTCGTATGGCGACGGAAAAGCACATGGGCCCGGCCGGGTCGCAATAACCGATGGCGCCGCAATAGACATCGCGGGGGCCGGCCTCGAGAGCGGCAAGGATGCGCATCGCCCACATTTTTGGCGCGCCGGTGACGGAGCCGCAGGGAAAGAGGGCACGGAAGATGTCTGGAAGGCCGACGCCGTCCACAAGCTTTGCCCGCACATGGCTGACCATCTGGTGCACGGTCGGATAGGTTTCGATCGCAAACAGTTTAGGCACGGACAGGGTGCCGAGCTGGCTGATCGCCGAGATGTCGTTGCGCAGCAGGTCGACGATCATGCGGTTTTCCGCCTGCGTCTTCTCGTCGGCGAGCATGGCGGTGATGATCGCCTCGTCTTCGTCCGGGCTTGCGCCGCGCGGCGCGGTGCCCTTCATCGGATGCGTTTCAATCCAGCCTTCGCCGTCGATCTTGAAGAACAGTTCCGGCGAGCGTGACAGGATGACGGGACCGCCGAGGTCGATCAGGGCGCCATAATGCACCGGCTGGCGGGCGACAAGCGACCAGAAGACGGACCGCGGATCGCCGCGCCAGCATGCTTCGATCGGCATGGTTAGGTTCGCCTGATAGCAGTCGCCCTTGCGCAGATGGTCGTGCAGGCGCTCGAAGCGTTGGCGATAGGTGTCGAAATCCCAGCCGGCGCGCGGCTCGGTGATGAAGGCCTCGTCGTCCGTCTCCACTGGGGCTGCCAGCGGATGCCCCGCCCCCGCAGGGCCGTCGAAAATGCCCATGGCGATGAGTGGCGTCTCCCGGCCGTCAGGGATTAGCGGTGCGAGCTTCTCCTCGAAGGCGTAGCCGGCCTCGTAGGAGACAAAGCCCGCCAGCCATCGACCCGACCGCCGCGCCGCTTCCAGCCGCTCGAAGGCGGGCAGCACCTCGCCGGCCGTCCGCGCCACGACGATTTCGCGCGGATCGGCAAACAGCAGGCTTTCTCCGCGCTTGTCGTCGCGGAACAGGGCATGGGGCGGATGGTCAGCCATAGGGCTTGAGCGTTCTCCGGTTCAGGAGGCTTTATCAAGCGCCTCCAGTTCGTCGATCAGCCCCTCTATCATCGACAGGCCCTTGGCCCAGAACGACGGATCGGTGGCGTCGAGGCCGAAGGGGGCCAGTAGCTCCGAGTGGTGCTTGGTGCCGCCGGCCTTCAACAGCTCGAAATACTTCTGCTGGAAGCCCTCTTCGGCGTTCTGGTAGACGGCATAGAGCGAGTTTACCAGGCAGTCGCCGAAGGCATAGGCATAGACGTAGAAGGGCGAATGGATGAAGTGCGGGATATAGGCCCACCAGCTCTCATAGCCTTCCGAGATCCTGATCGCCGGGCCGAGGCTGTCCTGCTGGACCGAGAGCCAAAGCTCGCCGATCTTGTCTGCCGTCAGTTCGCCGTCCTTGCGGGCGGTGTGCACCTTGCGCTCGAATTCGTAGAAGGCGATCTGGCGCACGACCGTGTTGATCATGTCCTCGACCTTCTGGGCCAGCATGGCCTTGCGCTCCCGCTTGTCGGCGGTGCGGTCGAGCAGGGTGCGGAAGGTCAGCATTTCGCCGAAGACGGACGCGGTCTCGGCCAGCGTCAGCGGCGTTTGGCACATCAGCGGTCCCTGCGCTCCGGCCAGCACCTGGTGCACGCCGTGGCCAAGCTCATGGGCGAGCGTCATCACGTCGCGCGGCTTGCCGAGATAGTTGAGCAGCACGTAAGGATGCGCCGACGGCACAGTCGGATGGGCAAAGGCGCCCGGTGCCTTGCCGGCACGCGCCGGGGCGTCGATCCACTGTTCATCGAAGAACCGGCCGGCGATCTCGGCCATTTCCGGGGCGAAGGCGCCGTAGGCGGACAGAACCGTGTCCTTCGCCTCGTTCCACGGGATCAGCCGGTCCGGCGTTTCGGGAAGCGGAGCGTTGCGATCCCAGTAGTTCATCTGCTCCATGCCAAGCCATTTCGCCTTCATCGCATAGTAGCGGTGCGACAGGCGCGGATAGGCCTCACGCACGGCCGCAGCCAAAGCGTCGACCACATCACGCTCGACGCGGTTCGCCAGGTGGCGGCTGTCGGCGATGTCCTCGAAGCCGCGCCAGCGATCGGAGATTTCCTTGTCCTTGGCGAGCGTATTGGTGACCAGCACGAAGATGCGGATATTGTCCTTGAAGGTCTGCGACAGCGCCTTGGCCGCCTGCTCGCGCAATGCCGGATCGGCATCCTGCAGCATGTTCAGCGTGGCTTCGAGCGGCAGTTCCTGCTCGCCGACCCTGAAGCGCAGCGAAGCGAGCGTCTCGTCGAACAGCCGGTTGAAGGCGGCCGCGCCCGTCATCGATTTTTCGAGAAAGAGCTGTTCGATCCTGTCTTCGAGCTGGAACGGCTTGTCCTTCCTGAGGTCGACGACCCAAGGGCGGTAGTGAGCGAGCGCCGGATCGCTCTCCATGGCCTTGTCGACAACGGCGTCGTCGATCCGGTTGAGCTCCAGCGCGAAGAACAACAGATGGGCCGAGATGTCGGTGAGCCTGGCCTGGACGTCGCCGAAGAACTTGCCGTTTTCCGCATTGGTCATGTCGGAATAGTAGGTGAGGCCGGCATAGGAGGCGATGCGGCCGAGCAGGTCTTCCAGCGCCTCGAGCTCACGCAATGCCGCGGCCAGTCCCTCATCGCCGGTCAGCGTGGCGGCTTGCGTGAGCTTGCCTTTCCACTGGGCCTCGAAGGCGACGGCATCGGTTGCGGCCTTTTCCAGGTCGCCACGGAAGGCCTCGGAGGTTTGCGACGGATAGAGATGCGAGAGGTTCCACAGCGGAAGGTCGCCGAGTTCGGGCTGCGACGCTGCGCCCGGGGTGGCTGCGGACAGGGTGCGGACGGGCTCAAAATCTCTCGGCATGGTAGTCCTTCTCTTTTCCGTACGGATCGTCGAGGAGATGTAGTCAGTCCCGCCCGATGGGGCAAGCGTGCGTTCCCGCCGGTGTCGGCTCTGTCATGTCGGGTGGGGGCTATCGGATTGATAAAATGCGAGCTTTTCTCAAAACTGGATGTTCAGTCCTTTCTGGCAGGCTTGCCCGAGCCATGGTTTGCAATCCGCATTCCGACAGAAGCGCCAGAATGAATCCGGGAGCTCGACGTTGACCGCTCATATCCTTGTAATCGATGACGATGCGGCGCAGCGCCGCTCACTCAAGGCAGCGATCGAAGGCCTTGGACACGTCGTTCATCTCGCCGATAGCGATCAGGCCGGACTTGAGGTGTTTCGCCGGCATCGCAACGAGATCGCCGTGGTGCTGGCCGATCTTTCGACGCCGGAGCGGGTCGGCAACGGCTTCCTCCAGTCGCTCGGCGACCTGCATGCGAGCGTTCCGGTGATCGTCCAGACTTCGGAGGGCGCCACCCAACGCGCGGTGGAGGCGATGCGCGCCGGCGCCTTCGATTTTCTCGTCAAGCCATGCTCGAGCGAGCGCATATGCGCCGCGATCAACAGCGCCATCCGGTTCAACCGCAACGGTTCGCAGGGCCGCTCCGTGCGGCGGTCGCGCTCAGGCACGGTTGGCTTCGGCGACATCATCGCGGCGAGCTCGGCCATGGCCCGCGCGGTGGAACTCGGCCGGCGGGCCGCCCATTCCGTCATTCCGGTCATGCTCGAGGGTGAGGCGGGCGTCGGCAAGGAGATGATGGCGCGTGCCATCCATGCGACGAGCGAACGCTCGGTCCGTCCCTTTGTCGCCGTCAATTGCGCCGCCGTTCCCCACAGCCTGATCGAAGGCGTGCTGTTCGGTCAGGACAGCACGGGCGCGGCCGGAGGCGGCCAGATCCCCGGCAGGTTTGCCGAGGCGGAAGGCGGCACGCTGTTCATCGAGGAAATCAGCGAATTGCCCGCGCATGTGCAGACCAGGCTGCTTTCGGTCGTCCACAACGGCGAGATCGACGGGCTCGCCGGCAAGCGGTCCCGCAAGGTCAATGTCCGGCTGATCTTCGCCACCAACAAGGACCTGATCGAGGAGGTGAAGGCCGGGCGGTTCCGGGAGGATCTCTATTATCGTCTCAACGTCTTTCCGATCACCATCGCCGCCCTGCGCCGCCGCAAGGAGGACATTCCGCATGTGGCGCGCGCCTTCGTCGAGCGGTTCTCCGCGGAGCAGCGCCTGGCAAAGCCGCTGGCCATCGACGCGGCGGCGCTGGCCCTTCTGACCGGCTATGACTGGCCGGGCAATACGCGCCAGTTGGAGAATGCTGTGTTCAGGGCGGTGGTCCTGGCCGAAGGGCCGGTACTTGGCGAGTCCGACTTCCCGCAGATCGCGGCGCAAAGGGTATCCGAACGCCCGGCCGCGGCGCCTGTCGCAGAACGCGGTGGAAACGAAGTCGCAACTGCCTCCGCCACAGCGCCCGTCGATGTGGCCAATCACGGTCACGCGTCTGAACCGCCGGTCGAACCGGCGCCGACCGGAAGGTCCGCGCCAGCCGGCGATATCGCCGCCAACGTGATCATCAGCACCGACGATGCCGGCAATGTGCGCAAGCTCGCCGAGATCGAGGAGGAACTGATCCGATTCGCGCTGAAATTCTATCGCGGTCAGATGAGCCAGGTCGCGCGCAAGCTCGGGATTGGTCGCTCGACCCTTTACCGCAAGCTCAAGGACTACGGAATCGACCCGGACGATCCACAAAAACACGCGGCATGATGCCGCGAAGAAGCCCCATTGTTAACTGTCGGGTAAAGGTGTTCTCATATCAGCAGCTAATCACTTGTTAGGCAAACGTTCACTATATATGGATTGCTTGTGCGCGTGTGGCAGATTTGCCATGGTGTTACCGCATTTGGCAGTCATTTAGGTTGACGCGGGACGTAGTCTTTCGGACGGGGATTGAATTGCTGATAACGCATGATCGCAGCGCGCCTTTCGGCGGAAACGGGCGCAGCCATCCGGCTGCGTATGCACGGTCCTTCGCCCGGACCGTCCTGTCGATCGTCGCATCCATCCTCGTCAGTGCCATCCTGTTTTTCTGCCTGGCGCCCAGCGCATCTGCCGAAACCCGCACCCTCAAGATTCACTTCGTTCACACCGGCGAAAAGGCCGCGGTCGTATTCAAGCGCAATGGTCGCTACGACGCCAAGGGGCTCAAGCAACTCAGCTATCTGGTGCGCGACTGGCGCCGCAACGAACCCACCAAGATGGATCCGCGGCTGTTCGACCTCGTCTGGGAAGTCTACCAACGCTCCGGGGCGTCGGGCTATATCACAGTCGTTTCGGGTTACCGGTCGCCGGCCACCAATGCCATGCTGCGGTCGCGCTCCAAGGGCGTGGCGAAGGAAAGCCAGCACATGCAGGGCACCGCGATGGATTTCTACATTCCAGGCGTGCCGCTGAAGAAACTGCGCGAGATCGGCATGAAGCTGCAGGTCGGCGGCGTGGGTTACTATCCCAATTCCGGCTCTCCCTTCGTCCACATGGATGTCGCCGGTGTCCGCGCCTGGCCGCGCATGTCGCGACAGGAACTGGTTCGTCTTTTCCCGGACGGCAAGACCGTTCACATCCCATCCGACGGCAAGCCGCTGCCCGGCTACCAGCAGGCGCTGGCCGACTACAAGAAGCGGGTGAACTCCAAGCAGATCATGATCGCCGAGGAAAAGTCGGGCGGTGGCAAGCGCAAGAACCTGCTCGCGATGCTGTTCGGCGGCGGCGACGAGGACGAGGAAGAGGACGTCGTGCTGCCGAGCGAGAGGCCTTCGGTTGCGCCGCAGCCCGTCGTGACGGCCGCTGCGCCGGTCATGGTGGCCACGGCCGCACCGCCGCCGCGCCAGGCGGAACTGACGATGCCGGAGCCGACTGTCGCGCTCAACGCGCCGGTGCCGGCCGCCCGACCGTCCCTGACGGCGGCTGACACGAGCCTTGCCGTAGCCCTGTATTCGCCGGCGCGAAACCCGGCCGAAGATGCGCTTTCGCAGGTCGCCTCCGGCACGCCGGCGGCAGAGGAAGGCTTCACCGATCTGCAGGCGATGAAGATCCCGGTTCCGACTCTTCTCGGACCGCGCGGCATGCAGGGCGATGCGCAAGCCTCGGAACTGCTGACCGCCTCGGTCGATCCCGCTCTTGCCGGGGCGGTCGAAGGGGAGCCGGCATTGGTTCCGGTGCCGGTTGCGCGGCCTGCCGTGGCCGAGGCCCTGCTGGCCGGTGCGGAGAGCGAACCGGAAGCCGAGGTCGACGAGATCGAGCAGGCGATCCTTTCGCCGGAAGCTGCCGCTGCCCTCGAAGACAGCAATATGCCGCTGCCGGGATCGCGTCCCGAGGCGCCGGCATCGAGTGCCGCCTTGCCGGTCGAGATGGACGAGCCTGCGGCCGAAACTCCGGCCGTTCAGGTCGCGGCCATCGCGCCGAAAGCCAAGCCCGCAACGGGTGAAGGCGAATTCGGCGACGGCTTCGACATGCCGAAGACGACCGACGCGAACGGGATCGCGGCAGGCCTGCCGGCCAAGGGCAAGCGTCCGAGTCAGGCCGAGGCCGAGGCTGCGCGCATGGCCATGACCGGTGGCCGCCTCACCGAGGACATGATCTCCTATTGGGCTTTGAACCAGGACCGCTTCGAGAAGGTCGACAAGACGGCCAAGGCACCGCGGGTTGTCAGCCGCTCGCTGAGCGCGCCCACGGCGGCCGTGCCGGTCGGCTTCCAGCAGGGCGCGGTGTCGGTCGATCCGAGTCGTTTCGGCGCACCGTAAGATTGACCGCCGAGACAGATACTCCTGACGCCGAATAGCGAAAGCCCGCCTGACAGGCAGTCAGGCGGGCTTTCGATTTGAGACACTTGCGGCGCTCGAATTATTCTTCCGGCGGGGTCTCGATCATGCCGAGCGCGTGCAGATAGGTGTCGAGGATCAGATCCTCTTCCATGCGCTCCTGATCGTCCTTCTTCCTGAGGGCAATCACCTTCTTGAGGATCTTGGTGTCGAAGCCCATGGACTTGGCTTCGCCGTAGACGTCCTTGATGTCGTCGGCGATGGTCTTCTTTTCCTCTTCGAGGCGCTCGATGCGCTCGACGAAGGCGCGGAGCTGGTCGCGGGCGACGCCGTGTGCGGCATCAGACATGGGCATTCTCCTTGAATAGCGGCAATTTCATTTCGTGCGGCTGAACTGCCGCGAAGCGGGGCTCGCGTCAAGACCCAACTTGCATGCAGGGATCACTCTTCGGGTCTTGCGTGGCACGGCAGCGTGGCGCGACGCGAATTGCGCAGGCAATTGCGGCAAATTCCCGTTCATCCGCCAGGGCTTGTTCAGTCGATCGGGTAGGGTCCCGTACGGGAAGCGTGGATCTCGTAGCGGTGCAGGGCCGGGTCGGCATTGAGGCTGTCGAAGATGGGGGCGAGCCGGTCGGCCCAGGCAGCGACGCCCGCCGTGTCGCCGATCAGGTCCTGCCGGATCTCCAGAAGCGCGTGCGGCGTTCCCGTCATCATGCAATGGCGATAGAGGGTGTCGCCTTTGAGGGCGCCGTCATAGGGTTCGTTGTCGCCGACGAGAATGTCGCCGGGCGCCCGCAGGTGACGAAGCAAGGGCTCCACGGCGCGATGATCGCTGTCCCACAGCACCGCGGCATGCCAGGGGCGGGCAACGCCCTTCCAGGCGGGCGTGTAGGAATGCAGCGACAGAACCAGCGGCGCTTTTCCCGAGGCGGCGGCGACCGTCGCGATCGTCCGGCTGACGGCATCGTGATAGGGGCGGTGGAAGGTCTCGATGCGGTGGTTCCATTCCTTGGCACTGATCGGGTGATTGCCGGGTATGATCGCCCCGTCGGAGATCTTCATGATCAGCGTCGGATCGTCCTCGCCGCGGTTCGGATCGATCAGCAGGCGCGAAAAGCGGCTCATCACGGCGGGCACGCCGAGCCGCGCGGAGAGCAGGCGGGTCAGGGCCTCGATCCCGATGTCGTAGGCGATGTGGCGGGCAAAGGCTGTGTCGGGCAGGCCCAGACTGCCGTAGTGCTTCGGCAGATGGTTGGTTGCATGGTCAGCCAGAAGCACGAGGCCTCGCTCGGCGTGGCCATCCAGGATTTCATAGGCATCGTTTTCTTGCATGAAGGAAAGCCGCGAATGGTTGTGGCAAGCTTGATGACATGGGGGAAAGACCAGCGCAAGCTTTCGCCCCGGTCACGTTTGTGCCAAGATCGCGGTCGATGGTTTATGTCAAAAATATAATCGATTAGAATTGCGTTGACTTTCCTGGACCATCATCGCAAGAAAGCAGTCGACGCACAAACATGGAGTTCCAGCGGAAACCGTGCTGAAGCAAGATAGAATTCCAAGCGCCCTCGGGAGCGCGCGTCATCTCAGACATTTTCTCATCGCCAGTGCTCTCGTTGCACCGCTGTTTGCAGCCGGGGTGGCCCATGCCGAGTTCCGTGTGTGCAACGGCACCCAGAACCTCGTCGGCGTGGCAATCGGCTACCGTGCGGCCGAAGGCTGGATCACCGAAGGCTGGTGGCAGGTTCCAGCCTCGACCTGCGCGACGCTGATCGAGGGCGAGTTGCAATCGCGCTACTATTATCTCTATGCCGAGGATGCTGCCCGCGGCGGACGCTGGACGGGCGACATCAACATGTGCGCCGCCGAGAACGAGTTCAAGATCGTCGGCGTTCAGGACTGCTTCGCGCGGGGCTACCAGCAGATGGGATTCAAGGAATACGACACGGGCCGACAGGGCAGTTGGATGGTCCAGCTTTCCGATACGTCCGGCACGCAGGAAAGCCAGAACTGATGAAGCGTAATCGCAAAGTGAAGATCCTCGCAACGCTCGGCCCGGCCTCGTCCGACGAAGCGATGATCCGCAAGCTGCATGAGGCGGGTGCGGACCTGTTCCGCATCAATATGAGCCATGCCAGCCACGATGTGATGCGCAGCCTGATCGCCAAGATCCGGTCGGTCGAAGCCGAATGCGGCCGGCCGATCGGTATTCTCGCCGATTTGCAGGGGCCGAAACTGCGTGTCGGCAAGTTCGCCGACACCACGGTCGAGCTGAAGCCGGGCCAGACCTTCACCCTCGACGACAAGGATGAGCCGGGCGACAACACCCGCGTCTTCCTCCCCCATCCGGAAATCCTCACCTCGGTCAAGCCGGGCCACCGCCTGCTGATCGACGACGGCAAGCTGCACCTGCGGGCCGAGAAGTGCGACGGCAAAAGCATCGTCACCACCGTCGTCTCCGGCACCAAGATCTCCGACCGCAAGGGTGTGAGCCTGCCGGATACGCTGCTCGCCGTCGGCGTCCTGACCCCAAAGGACCACGCGGACCTTGATGCCGTTCTCGCGACAAACGAAGTCGACTGGGTGGCGCTCTCCTTCATCCAGCGCCCGGAAGACCTGGCCGAAGTGCGCAAGATCGCCCGTGGCCGCGTCGGCCTGATGTCGAAGATCGAAAAGCCGCAGGCGATCGAGCGCATCGATGAGATTATCGAATTGTCCGACGCGCTGATGGTGGCGCGTGGCGATCTTGGCGTGGAAATGCCGCTGGAAGCCGTTCCGGGCCTGCAGAAGCAGTTGATCCGCGCCTGCCGTCGCGCCGGCAAGCCGGTCGTCGTCGCCACGCAGATGCTCGAATCAATGATCTCAGCACCGGTCCCGACCCGCGCCGAAGTTTCCGACGTTGCGACCGCCGTGTTCGAAGGCGCTGATGCCGTGATGCTGTCGGCCGAGTCGGCCTCCGGCCAATATCCGGTCGAAGCGGTCTCCACCATGGCGTCGATCGCCCGCACGGTCGAGCGCGAGCCACACTATCCGGGCATCATCTACGCCCAGCGCGCCCAGCCTGAAGCGACCGGCGCGGATGCCATTTCGCTCGCCGCCCGGCAGATCGCCGAGACGCTGAAGCTGACGTCGATCGTCTGCTACACCTCGTCGGGCAATACCGGGCTTCGCGCCGCGCGCGAGCGTCCCGAAGTGCCGATTATCGCCCTTTCGCCGGTCATCCAGACCGCACGCCGCCTGTCGGTCGTCTGGGGCCTGCATTGCGTCGTCTCCGAAGAGCCGACCGATCTCGACGACATGGTGAACCGCGCCTGCCGCATCGTCGTCGCCGAGGGCTTTGGCAAGCCGGGCGACCGCGTCATCATCTCGGCCGGCGTGCCGCTCGGTACGCCAGGCGCCACCAACATGCTGCGTATCGCCTATATCGGTTCGGACGGCCTTTCGGGCATCTGACGGTCGGCATTATCATTGAATCCGCCAAAAGCCGCCTCCGGGCGGCTTTTCCTTTGGTGGGTCGCCAATCAGTATGCGCCTATTGGCCGGCCTGCAGCCCCGGACGGTTGGGTGGTGCCACCACACGGGTGGCGGCGAGCCTCGGCTCCAGTTCCCGTGCCATGGCCTGCAGGTCGTGGTTGCGACCGGCGATCTTCTCGATCGCGGCGATGGCAAGGTCGCGCGCCGCGTAGTCCGGCTTATGGCCGAGGCCCTCGATCCAGACGAGTTCGGAGCCCGCGATGTCACGCGCCAGTCCGCGGGAATGGATCTCCTCCAGCACGATGTCGTCGCTGTCGCCGGTGAGGATGACTGTTGGCGCCTTGATCTCGCGGTAGCGCTCGGCAAAGCCCGATACATAGCCGTGCAGATTGGCGACGTCGGTGGCATTGGCGCAAAAGGCCGCGGGCCGCAGCACCAAGGCAGGGGCCGTGTCGCCGACATAGGTCTCAGGGCGCGGATTGGGAGCAAAGACATTACGGGTCGCTGCGTCGAGCCGCGCCATGCCGGCATGGAGCGCGACGGTGTGGCAGAAGAGTGGGCCGACTACCGGCATCGATGCCAGATTGTAGTACCAGTCGACGCCGCCCGGCCAGGGATGGGTGGCTGGCGCCAGAAAGAGCAGGCCGGCGGTCTTTTCCGGATAGAGCACACCGAAGCTGGCGGTGATCGCGCCGCCGAAGGAATGACCGACGATGATGGCCCGGTCGATGCCGCGCTTCTCCATCAGTCGGGCAATGGCGTGGGCCTGGCCGTCGGGAAAGGCGTTTTGCGGTCCGCCGCGCTCGGAATAGCCATGTCCCGGTCGGTCGACGAACAGGAGTTCGGCCCGGCCTGCAAGCGGATCGCGAAAGGTGGCCGCCTGGTCGCGCAGATTGCCACTCGCGCCATGGATGAAGACGATCGGCGGCAGGTCAGCTTGGGCGCCGGCCGGGACATGGAGCGCATTCAAGGAAAAGCCGCCGACATCGGTCAAAGTGCCGATTCGCGGCGCATCGGCCTCGATGGCGCGGGCGCGAAGTGCGGTCATGCCGGCTGCGGCTGTGGCGAGCACGGAGATGGAGGCGAATGCGGTTAGCAACATGGTGCGAGATGGTTTGAACGGGAATGAAGCCATGGCGGAATGTCAATGGCGGGTCGAATGGCGTGCGACAGTGCGCGTCGTCATGTGCGGCTGCCGGCCAGTTTTTCCGAGAGCTTGGTCACGACCTCCTGGGCCTGCCGGTCGGCAGGATAAATCGCCAGATAGCGCTCCCAGGCCTTCAGCGCCATCTCTTCGCTGCCACGTTCGCTGAGAATTGCCGCAAGGCCGGCGAGAGCGCCGAAATGGCGCGGCTCCAGCGCCAGCACGCGATTGATATCGGACACCGCCTTCTTGTAGTTGCCCATCGTGTAGTGAAGCGTCGCCCGCTGGTTCCAGGCGCCGATGAAATCGGGTTTCAGCACGATGGCCTGATCGAGAAAATCCAGCGCCGCGGCATTGCGTTTCTCGGCCGCCGCGGTCAGGGCCCATTGCATGACGAGGTCGACGGTGGCGCTGCCAGAGGTATTCCAGTTCGCCATGATCTCTTCGGTCAACCGGTTGGCGGCTTCCGGATCGCGCTCGCGTCCCAATTCGGTGATCAGCGCATCGACGCCCTTAGCTGTTTTGCCATCGGCCGGCGCGTCGAGGGACACGCTTTCACTCGAATCGGCCTGCGCCAGGGACGGCGAACCAAAGGACGTCGACAACAGGAGAGCGGCAATGAGGGGGGCGTATAAATTAAAACGGCGCATGCGGATAAGGTAATCCGCTTGCGCCGGCTTTCAAACTCAATTTTTCGCCATCGACCAATTCGGGCGGCAAGGCCCGGTCAGGCGAAAAAGCAGCGCCGCTCAAGAAGCGGCGCCCATGCCTCAGCCCTGACGGGCCTTGAAGCGCGGGTTCTGCTTGTTGATGATGTAGACGCGGCCCTTGCGGCGAACCAGACGGTTGTCGCGATGACGGGCCTTAAGCGCTTTCAGCGAGTTCTTGATTTTCATTTTACTGGTCCGCAAAGGTTATCGGCGAATGGTTCACCCGCCACTGTCTCTGACAATCAAAAGCGCGCTACGGGGGCGCGCTCTTAAAGGGTTGGTGGCAAATACTCCGTCCCGACCCTCCATGTCAACCGGCTCCGCCCGGATTCAATGGCGAAAGCCCGGATTTTTCCGGCTTTTTCAGCCGGCAGAACCCACGATCTGGGTAACGTGGCCCATCTTGCGGCCCGGCCTGGCCTCGGTCTTGCCATAGAGATGGACGAGCACGCCGGGCTTTGCCAGCCAGGCTGGAACATCGTCCAGATCGTCGCCGATCAGGTTGGTCATCACGCAGTTTGAGTGCCGGGACGGATCGCCGAGCGGCAGGCCGGCGATCGCGCGAATGTGCTGCTCGAACTGCGAAACAGCGCAGGCAGCCTCGGTCCAATGGCCGGAATTGTGGACCCGAGGGGCGATCTCGTTGGCCACCAGATCGCCGTCGGGCAGCACGAAGAACTCAATGCCGACCACGCCGACATAATTCAGGGCGGCCAGAAGCTTCTCTGCCGATTCGCGCGCGGCATTCGCCGTGGCTTCGCTGATTCGGGCCGGAAGCGTCGAGGTGTCGAGAATACCGTCGCGATGGACGTTCTCGGCCGGGTCGTAGGCCTTCACCGTTCCGTCAATCGCCCGGGCGGCGATGATAGAGATCTCCCGCTCGAAGGGCATGAAGCTTTCGAGAATCAGCGGGACATTGCCAAGGTCGGCAAAGGCGCCCTGCGCGCTGTCGGCCTGGGAGCGGAAAACCCGCTGGCCCTTGCCGTCATAACCGAGCCGCCGGGTCTTCAGAACGCCCTGGCCGTCGAAATCGGCGAGCGCGGTCTCGAGTTCTTCCTGGCTGTCGACAGCGTGAAAGCGGGCGGTGGGGATGCCGCACGCATTGAGGAAGCGTTTTTCCGTCAGCCGGTCCTGCGCCACTTCCAGCGCCCGCGGCGGCGGATAGACCGGTACATTTCGGGCGAGCGTCGCGGCTGCCTCTACCGGTACGTTTTCGAATTCGTAGGTGACGATGTCGCAGGCGGCGGCGAGTTCGGCCAGGGCCACCGGGTCGCCGTAGGGCGCAGTGATCTGTCTGTTGGCCACCTGGGCAGCCGGGCAGTCGGCCTGCGGTTCGAGAATCACCGTGCGGAAGTTCAGCCGCGCGGCGGCCATGGCCAGCATGCGGCCGAGCTGTCCGCCGCCGATGATGCCGATCGTCGGCGCGCTCATGGGGTTTCGTCCAGTGGATATTCGGCAACCGCGGCACTCTGTCGGGCGCGCCATTCGTCGAGCCGGTCGGCGAGATCCTCGTCGTGCAAGGCGAGAACGGCGGCGGCCAGCAGCGCGGCGTTGACGGCGCCGGCCTTGCCGATGGCGAGCGTGCCGACGGGAATGCCGGCCGGCATCTGGACGATGGACAGCAGGCTGTCCTGGCCGGAGAGTGCCTTCGACTGGACGGGCACGCCGAATACAGGAAGCGGGGTCATGGCGGCCGCCATGCCGGGAAGGTGGGCGGCGCCGCCGGCACCGGCGATGACGATCTGGAAGCCTTCGTCGCGGGCGCCCTTGGCAAAGGCGACGAGGCGGTCAGGGGTGCGGTGCGCCGAGATGATGCGCGCCTCGTAGCCGACGCCGAGAACGTCCAGCGTATCGGCGGCGTTCTTCATGGTTTCCCAGTCGGACTGGCTTCCCATGATGATGGCGACGGGCGGGCGTTCTTCGGTCATCGTGGCGCTCCTTGGCCGTTCACGCGATGATGTCGGGGATGATCTGGTCTTCGAGCGAGGTCATCTTGTCCTTGATGCCGAGCTTCTTCTTCTTCATCCGCTGGATTCTCAAGGCGTCGCAGCCGTTGGTGATCATGGCATTGATGGCGACGTCGTAGTCCTCATGCTCCTGCCGGAGCCGGGCGAGCGCCAGCCGAACGTCCGCCTGTTCCTGATCGGCCATTATCGTGTCCCCATTCTCGCATTCAACCCATCCTTTTTGTCGGATGCGCCGAAGATTCGCGCAAGCTCCTATCATCAAATACCGGTAACGGGAAGTTATCCCTACCAGCGAATTTGCCGCGCTTTCTCCCTTATTTCGCCTTCGACAAATCCCATTCTTCGTGTCACATTACTTTCGTAAAGTCTGAAACTCCAGCGTTGTGAGGGCTGGAGGTAGGCTAAAGGAAGGACGTGTCAAATGACCATGCAGGCTCATCTTGAATCGCTCGAAAAGAAGCACGGCGCTCTTGAGGAAAAGCTCCATACCGCTCTTACGTCTCCCTCCATCAACGACCAGCACATCGCCGAGCTGAAGCGCCTCAAGTTGCGTATCAAGGACGAAATGGAGCGCCTCAGGGCGTCGACCAGACACTGATTTTCTGATGTGCGCCGGCCGGGGATCGCCAGAAGGGCAGATCCGGGCCGGCAAGACAGAGCAACCGATCCAGGACCAATGCCCCGGAGACCAGTGCGGTTTTCGGGGCTTCTTTTTGTCCTCTGTCCAGCATCCGGTTCGTGGAGGGGCGCTCAGGACCAGAACTGGTCGAGCCAGAGATTGAGGCGGTCGAAGCCCGGTCGATTGAGGGAGTAGATCCGCTTCGTGCCTTCCGATGCGACGGTGACCAGATCGCAGTCGAGCAGCGCCTTGAGATGCTGAGACACGGCGGGCCGGCTGATCGGCAGGCCGCTTGCCAGATCGTTCACGGTCTTCGGTGCGCGCCGCAATTCCTCCAGCAGGTGCCGGCGGTGCGGGTCGGCGATCGCGACGAAGGGGTCCATGTTCGACATGAAGTGAAACTACGGCAAACCGCGGGTTCCGGCAAGCACACCGTGCGACGCCGCAAAGGCTTGAGGCCCCGGCGTGTTATCCGAGCCCGGTGATGCCGTCATAGAGCAGCTTGCTGCCGGCGATCAGCACCATTGCGTACATCAGCGGGTAGAACAGTGCCGGCCTCAGGTGGTGGACGAGGCGCGCACCGATCAGCGTCGAGACCAGCGCGACGGGCAGGAGGGTGGCGGAAAGGAGAAGGTTGTCCGAGCCCAGCTCGCCGAGCGCGAAATAGGGAATGACCTTGACGGCGTTCATGATGGCGAAGAAGCGCGTGCTGGTGCCTGTATAGGAGAGCGGATCGAGCCGGAGCGGCAGGGTATAGATCTGGAAGGGCGGGCCACCGGCATGGGCGACGAAGCTCGCATAGCCCGACAGCGTGCCCCAGAGCGTGGCGGCGACCGGGCGCTCCGGCGCGGCAAGCGGTGCGGCCTTGCGAGAGCTGCGGGCCGCCTCGATGAAATAGCGCGTGGCGAACAGCACGGAAATGCCGCCGAGCAGTAGCCGCATGACATTGACCGAAACATAGGCCGACGTCGCCCAGCCGATGGCGATGCCGAGAAGGCCGCCGGGCAGCATGGCGAGAAGGGTGGGGCGGTTGTTGTGGCGCCGCCAGGCCCAGAGCGCCACGGCATCCATGACCAGGAGGATAGGCAGGAAGATCGCCGCCGCCTGCATCGGGGGAACCACCATGGCCAGTAGGGGAACCCCGATCAGCGCGAAAGCGCCGCCCAGCCCGCCTTTCGACAGCCCGACGAGGATGACCGCCGGAATGGCCGCGGCATAGAACAGCAGATCAAGATTCATTTGTTTCGGTTGATCCTTTCGATGGACCGGTCTATCGGATTTACTCACCCAATACGAGGGAGCTGCGCCGAGAATGCCGCGCCGTCCCGCAAAACGGATCCAGTCATGACCAGTCCCGAAGAACGCTGCCGTCTCGTCCTGATCGTACCCGACATCGCCGATGCCGAGGCAAAGGCGCGGATGGTGGGCGACGCCCTGAAGGGGGGCGATGTCGCTTCGGTGATCATCCCGCAATATGGTCTCGACGACACCGCCTTTCAGAAGCATGCGGAATTGCTCGTTCCGCTCATCCAGGATGCCGGTACCGCCGCTCTCGTCGCCGACAACAGCCGGGTGGCCGGCCGCGCCAAGGCCGACGGGCTGCACATCACCGGCAATGCCGCAGCCCTTGCCGAGGCGATCGAGAAGCATGTGCCGAAGATGATCGTCGGCGGCGGCAATGCCATGGACCGGCACCATGCGCTGGAGATCGGCGAACTCCAGCCGGACTACATCTTCTTCGGCAGGCTCGACGGCGACATCAAGCCGGAGGCTCATTCGAAGAACATCGCGCTCGGTGAATGGTGGTCCTCGTTGATCGCCATTCCGAGCATCGTCATGGGCGGGCAGGATCCGGCCTCGGCGCTTGCCGTTGCGCAAGCTGGTGTCGAGTTCGTCGCCTTGCGCGAGGCGGTTTTTGCCGATCCGGCCATGGCGGCCACCGTTGTTTCACGCATCAATGCCGAGCTTGACGAAAAAGCGCCACGGTTTGAAGATTGATACGCATCATGCGCTCACGTCTTTTTAACCTGCCCGTGCTGCTTGCCGTCGCTGCCTGCCTCGCGGCGGGCCTCGCCGTGCCGCGCTCGTCTTTCGCCCAGCAAACGATCGATCGCTCGCCGATGCGGCCGCTGGCGCCGTCCGACGTGCGGGTGCTCGAGCGGAGTGACCAGCCGGTGCCCTCGGCAGGAACGCTCGATCGCAGCGCCCGCCCAGGTTCCGAGGCCGATGCCGAGGCGCAGGCGAGCGCAGGAGACGAAGAGCCGCAAGGCATCAATATCTACGCCCGGATGGGGGCTCCCCTCCCGGACCTGCCGCCGGAGCCGGAATACAAGGGGCCGGTCGACGAAGCCTATGGCGCGTTCCAGCGCGGATTTTTCCTGACGGCCGTCGACAAGGCCCTGCCGCGCGCCCAGCTCGGCGATCCGGCGGCGCAGACCCTGCTTGCCGAACTGATGGACAGGGGCCTCGGAATCAAGAAGGATTTGAAGGGCGCTGCCTTCTGGTACGGTCAGGCGGCGGCCGGTGGTGATCCGGCGGCGATGTTCAAATATGCCCTTCTGTTGATGGAGGGCCGCACCGTACCGCGCGACAAGGCCAAGGCCGACGAATACATGCGCAAGGCGGCGGATGCCGGAAACGGCTCGGCGCAGTTCAACTGGGCGCAGACGCTGGTGGCCGACAATCCCGGACAGAAGGGTCTGTCCAGCGCCTTGCCCTATTACGAGAAGGCCGCGGAACAGGGGATCGCCGATGCTCAGTATGCGGTGGCGCAGATCTACGAGTCGCTCAAGGACCTTCCCGAAGACAAGCGCAAGAAGGCCCGCTACTGGCTCGACCGGGCGGCGCGCGCCGGTTTCGATACCGCCCAGCTCGACATCGGCATCTGGCTGGTGAACGGCATAGCTGGGGATCGCAACTACGAGGAAGGCTTCCGCTGGCTGAAGATCTCCGCCAATCGCGGCAATGTCGTGGCCCAGAACCGGCTCTCGCACCTCTATATCAATGCGCTCGGCACGCGACCCGATCCGGTCGAAGCCGCCAAGTGGTATGTGTTGTCGCGCCGGGCGGGACTTAAGGACCCGGTGCTCGAGGATTTCTACCTCGGCCTGACCGACGAAGAGCAGAAACAGGCGATCGACGCGGCCAACAAGTTCCGCCGCAGCTGACGGCGGGCAAATGGGCGGAGGTGGCAGAAAGTGGACAATGTCGAACTTTTCGAGCGCCTCGGCCTGGCTATCGCCATCGGCGCCGCGGTCGGCGTCGAGCGCCATTGGCGCGAACGCGATGAGCCTGAAGGCGCACGCACGGCCGGTATCCGTACCTTCACCATGTTCGGCATGGCCGGCGGGGTCGCAGGCCTCATCGAGCGAAGCATCGGCATCGCGTCAGACTATCCTGGCATAACGCTTACCGGCTTCCTGATCGCTATCGCGACCGTCATGGCGATTTTCGAGATCCGCGAGGCGATCGCCGAAAAGTCCTTCAGCGTCACCTCGGTGATCGCCGCCATTCTCACCTTCGGGCTCGGTGCGCTCGCCGTGCTCGGCGACATGGCGCTTGCCTCGGCCGGCGGTGCCGCGCTGATCGGCATTCTCGTCAGCCGGCAATTCCTGCATCAGGCTATCCGTCGCCTGCAATGGATCGAGCTGCGCTCGGCCGTCATCCTGCTGGCCATGACCTTCGTGCTTCTGCCGATCATTCCGGAAACGCCGCTCGGACCGTTCGGCGGCGTGTCGCCGAAGAGTATCGTCCTTCTGGTCATCATGCTCGCTTCGATTTCCTTCGTCGGCTATGTCGCCGTGCGCCTCTTCGGTGCGAGCCGGGGCGATGTGCTGGCCGGTGCGGTCGGCGGCCTGGTGTCCTCGACCGCCACGACCGTTGCTTTCGCCCGCCGCAGCCGCACGGAAGACGCCGTCCTGACGCTCGCTGCAGGGGCGATCAGCGCAGGCGCGGTTTCACTGCTGCGCACCGCCCTTCTGATCGGGACCCTGGCCGCATCGCTGTTGCCCGCGCTTCTCGCACCGTTGCTCACCGCCGCGACCGTGCTCGTGGCCTATGCGCTGTTGCTCGCCCGGCGCCGGCAGGCGGCGGGAACACAGGGCATTCCGGGCAATCCGTTCGAACTGGCCGCCGTGGCGAAGATGGCAGTTTTGCTGGCGGCCGTTGCGTTCCTTGCGCGCGCCGCGACCCAGCAGTTCGGCAGCGGCGGCCTGATCGTCGCCTCGGCGCTTTCCGCGCTGGCCGATGTCGATGCGGCGACCGTCACGGTCGCTGGCCTGCTGCCCGCGCTCGACGTCAACCTCGCGGCGCAGGCGATCGGCGTGGCGGTCGTGTGCAACATGGCGGCCAAGGCGGTCTATGCGAGCATTTTCGGCAGCCTCCGCTTTCTCCTGCATCTGTCGGCGGCAACCACATTGTCGGTCGGGGCCGGCCTCATCGTCCGGGGCCTGAGCGCCGCCGGCTGACGGGCATGCTCGACCGTTGCTGGCGGATGCCCCTTGAATTCCAGCTGTTTTTGTGGTCTTGAACCGCCCAAACCGCAGCCGCGATCCATCGCGCCGCGCCTGCCGCCGTCGCCAGGCGACATGACGTACTTTCAAGGAAACCCTAAATGGCTCGTTCAGCACTTCTCAATGTCATGGTTCAGTCCGCGCTCAAGGCGGGCAAGTCCCTGGCGCGCGATTTCGGCGAGGTGCAGAACCTGCAGGTCTCGGTTAAGGGGCCGAGCGATTTCGTCTCCCAGGCCGACATCAAGGCCGAGAAGATCGTACGCGACGAGCTGCTGAAGTCGCGCCCGACCTACGGCTTCCTCGGCGAGGAAAGCGAAGAGATCAAGGGCACCGACGGCGCCCATCGCTGGATCGTCGATCCGCTCGACGGCACCACCAATTTCCTGCACGGCATTCCGCAGTTCGCCGTGTCGATCGCACTCGAGCGCAATGGCGAGATCGTCGCTGGCGTGATCTTCAACCCGGCGACCGACGAACTCTATACGGCCGAAAAGGGCGGCGGCGCCTTCCTCAACGATCGCCGCATTCGCGTCGCGGCCCGCAAGGTCCTGTCGGACTGCGTCGTCGGCTGCGGCATTCCACATCTCGGCCGCGCGGCGCACGGCAAGTTCCTCGTCGAGCTTCGCCATGTGATGGGCGAAGTGGCCGGCGTCCGCCGCATGGGCGCTGCCGCTCTCGATCTGGCCTATGTCGCCGCCGGCCGGCTCGACGGTTTCTGGGAAGCCGAGCTCAACCCGTGGGACATCGCCGCCGGCCTGTTGTTGATCCGCGAGGCTGGTGGCTTCGTCAGCGATATGCATGACGGCCAGGACATGTTCCACACCGGCACCGTCGTCGCCGGCAACGAATATATCCGCAAGTCCCTGATCGAGGTCATCGCCCGGCCAATTCCGAAGGCGTGAGACTTTACACAGCCGTCGACCGGGATCGGCGGCTTTTAGCTTCAATTCGTCGCAATTTTCCACTAGCCTCCGGCGCACGATGACCGGAGGCTGCGGACGATATGGCGAAAGTTAAGCTGGCGGATTTGGAGGCGGCGGAAGCCGCTCCCGGTGAGTATGGCCACAAGCTGTCCAGCCCGATGCCATTCTTTTCGACGATGCTGATCTTCCTGATCATCGTCGGATTCATCGCCGCCATCCTCTACCGGCAGGCCCATGCGGCCTTCATGACCAATCCGGGGCTGAACGGCCTGATTCTCGGCGTTCTGGCGGTCGGCATCGTGCTGGTGTTCAATCATGTTCTGGCGTTGAAGCCCGAGGTAAGCTGGTTCAATTCGTTCCGCGCCGCCGGCCATGCCGACAAGGTCGGACGCGATCCGCGGCTGCTCGCGCCGATGCGGGCGCTGATCGGTGGTCGTCGTTCGATGGCGATCTCGACCACGGCGCTGCGCTCCATCCTCGATTCGATCGCCACCCGTCTGGACGAATCACGCGACACGTCGCGCTATCTCATCGGCCTTCTCGTCTTCCTCGGCCTTCTCGGCACGTTCTGGGGTCTGCTCGGCACGATCGCCTCGATCAGCGAAGTGATCCAGTCGCTCGATCCGGGGGCGGGCGACAGCGCCGACGTGCTGCAGGCGATGAAGACAGGCTTGACCGGGCCCCTCTCGGGCATGGGCACGGCGTTCTCGTCCTCGCTGCTCGGCCTTTCCGGCTCGCTCATTCTCGGCTTCCTCGACCTGCAGGCGGGCCGCGCGCAGAACCGCTTCTATACCGAACTGGAAAACTGGCTTTCCTCGGTGACCGACGTCGATTCCGACATCGCCGCGCCGGCGGGTGGGCTGACCGGGGTTCCGGCGGAGGACATCAAGCGGCTGGTCGACCAGTTGGCCAAGCTTGCCAGCCGGGAGAATGCCGGCGGCAGCGATCGTTCTGTCGCGGCCATTGCCGGTCTTGCCGAGGGTATTCAGGGCCTGGTCAAGAACATGCGCAACGAGCAGCAGATGCTGCGCGACTGGATCGAGGCGCAGCAGGACGATGCCCGCGCCATGCGCAAGACGCTTGAAAAGCTCAACGAGAAGATGGGCGGGGGCAAATAGCCATGGCGCTCGGCCGCAACCGCCGCCGCGACCGGGGCGTAGACTATTGGCCGGGCTTCGTCGACGCGCTGTCGACGCTGCTTCTCGCCATCATGTTCCTGCTCACCGTCTTCGTGCTGGCGCAGTTCATCCTCAGCCGCGAAATCACCGGCAAGGACGAGGTGCTCAACCGGCTGAACAGCCAGATCGCCGAACTGACGCAATTGCTGGCGCTGGAAAAGAGCGGCAAGCAGGATCTGGAAGACACGCTCGCATCGCTCCAGTCGTCGCTGTCGGTGTCGGAGACCGAGCGCAGCCGCTTGCAGCAATTGCTCGAGCAGGGCTCGGGGTCGACGGATGTCGCCAACCAGAAGCTCGGTCGCCTGACCCAGGAGCTCGATGCCGAAAAGCAGGTGAGCGAACGGGCGATGAGCCAGATCGAACTGCTCAACCAGCAGATCGCCGCGCTGCGCGCCCAGATCGCGGCGGTGGAGGAGGCACTCCAGGCGTCGGAGGCGCGCGACCAGACCTCGCAGACGAAGATCGCCGACCTCGGGCGGCGGCTGAATGTCGCGCTCGCGCAGCGGGTGCAGGAGCTCAACCGCTACCGCTCAGACTTCTTCGGCCGCCTTCGGGAAATCCTTTCCGACCGGGAGAACATTCGCATCGTCGGCGACCGTTTCGTGTTCCAGTCGGAAGTCCTGTTCCCGTCGGGGGGCAATGTGCTCAACCCCGAAGGCGAAGTCGAGATGGCCAAGCTTGCCGGGGCGCTGCTTGACCTGGCCAAGGAGATTCCGCCGGAGATCAACTGGGTCTTGCGCGTCGACGGCCATACCGACAATGTGCCGCTCAGCGGTTCCGGACGCTATGTCGACAACTGGGAATTGTCGTCGGCGCGCGCCATATCGGTGGTCAAGTACCTGATTTCCAAAGGCGTCCCGGCCAATCGGCTTGCCGCCGCGGGTTTTGGCGAATATCAGCCGATTGCCGAGGGCGACAGTGTCGAAGCCCGCGCCCAGAACCGTCGCATCGAACTCAAATTGACCGAGCGCTGACCTTTTCGCATGGCTACTAGCAGAAGTGCTGGGTTGTGCGACCCTTGACGTGCCCGTAAAAGTAAGATTGCGGGGGATGCGACGGGGGAGAGAAGCGGATGGAATGCGATGTACTGATCGTCGGTGCCGGGCTCGCGGGACTGGTGGCGGCATGCGAAGCAACCGACAGGGGGCTGAAAGTTTGCGTCCTCGATCAGGAAGGCGAGCAGAATCTCGGGGGCCAGGCCTTCTGGTCCCTCGGTGGCCTGTTCCTCGTCAACAGCCCGGAGCAAAGGCGCCTCGGCATTCGCGACAGTTTTGAGCTGGCTCGGCAAGACTGGTTCGGTTCGGCGGGCTTTGATCGCCCCGAGGACTACTGGCCGCGTCATTGGGCCGAGGCCTATCTCGAATTTGCCGCGGGCGAGAAACGCGACTGGCTGCAGCGGCAGGGCGTGCGCTGGTTTCCCGTCGTCGGTTGGGCCGAGCGGGGTGGCGCCCTGGCCGACGGCCATGGCAATTCGGTTCCCCGCTTCCACATCACCTGGGGGACCGGGCCGGCCGTGCTGGAGCCTTTCATCCGCAGGGCGCGCAAGGCCGAGCAGGCGGGCCGGCTGATGTTTCGTTTCCGCCATCAGGTCGACCAGTTGCTGATGCGCAACGGCGCGGTTACCGGGGTGGGCGGCAGCGTTCTGGCGGCCGATCCCGCCCCGCGTGGCGCCGCCACGTCGCGCGCGGTAATCGGCGAATTCGAGATTTCCGCCGGCGCGGTCGTCGTCACGTCCGGGGGCATTGGCGGCAATCACGACCTGGTTCGCAAGAACTGGCCGGTCGAGCGGCTCGGGCCCGCGCCCCGATCGATGGTCGCCGGCGTGCCGCAATATGTCGACGGGCGCATGCTGGCGATTTCGCGGGCGGCCGGCGCCGACATCATCAACAGCGACCGGATGTGGCATTATACCGAGGGCCTGAGGAACTTCGATCCGATCTGGCCGAACCATGGCATTCGCATCCTGCCGGGTCCGTCCTCCTTCTGGTGCGACGCCGACGGCAACCGATTTGCACCACCCGCCATGCCGGGCTTCGATACGCTGGCCACGCTTAAGGCGATCCGCGCCCGGGGTGACGAATATAGCTGGTTCGTCCTCAACAAGGCGATCATCAAGCGAGAGTTCGCGCTTTCGGGTTCCGAGCAGAACCCGGACCTGACCGGCAAGGATGTTCCCCTGCTGCTGAAGCGGCTGGGTAAGAACCCACCCGGCCCGGTTCAGGCCTTCATGGATAAGGGCGAGGACTTTGTCGTGCGCGACACGCTGGAGGATCTGGTCGTGGGCATGAACGAGATGACCGGCGAGCACCGGGTCGGCATTCATCACCTTCGCCGTCAGATCGAGGCCCGCGACCGCGAGATCGCCAATGCCTTCAACAAGGATGCCCAGGTCACGGCCATTCGTGGCGCGCGCCGCTTTCTCGGTGACCGGCTGATGCGCACCGCCAAGCCGCACCGGCTGCTCGATCGCAATGCTGGGCCGCTGATTGCCGTCCGCCTGCACATCCTGACGCGCAAGACGCTTGGCGGCCTGCACACCGATCTGTCCGCACGGGTTCTCGACGATACCAACAAGCCGGTGCCCGGGCTCTATGCGGCGGGCGAGGTCGCGGGTTTCGGCGGGGGCGGGGTGCATGGCTATAACGCGCTGGAGGGCACGTTCCTCGGGGGCTGCCTGTTCTCCGGCCGCATTGCCGGGCGTTCCGTCGGCGCCTGAAGGCCGCCGACGGAACCACGCTTCGCCTATTTGTCGGCCGGAGCGGTGAAGTCGCTTCCGCCGGTCTCGAATTGCAGGCGCGCCAGCTTGGCATAGAGGCCGCCCTCACGGATCAGGCTGTGATGCGTGCCTTCTTCGGCGATGTGGCCGTCGTCGAGCACGAGGATGCGGTCGGCTTTGAGCACCGTCGCCAGGCGGTGGGCGATGACGATCGTGGTGCGATCCTTCATCAGGCCGTCGAGCGCCTTCTGCACCAGAGTTTCGCTTTCGGCGTCGAGGGCGGAGGTTGCCTCGTCGAGCAGCAGAAGCGGCGCGTTGCGCAGCAGCGCGCGGGCAATCGCGATGCGCTGGCGCTGACCGCCGGACAGGGTGATGCCGCGTTCGCCGACCTGCGTGTCGAAGCCGTTTTCGAGGCGCTGGATGAACTCGGTCGCCTGGGCTGCCTCCGCCGCCGCCTCGACCATGGCGCGCGTCGCTCCCGTCGAGCCGAAGGCGATGTTGTCGTGGATCGATGCGGCGAAGATCGTGACGTCCTGCGGCACTATGGCGATGCGGGCACGGACATTCTCCGGATCGGCCTGGCGAATGTCCACGTCGTCAATCCGCACGGTTCCGCTGACCGGATCGTAGAAACGCAGGATCAGGGAGAAGACGGTGCTCTTTCCCGCGCCCGACGGGCCGACGATCGCCACCGTTTCGCCCGGCTCCACCCGGAAGCTCAGGCCCTTGAGGGCGGACCTGGAAATGCTCGAGGGATAGGCGAAGTGCACGTCGGCGAAGCTGACGCGGCCGAGCGGCGGGACGGGCAGTGGCACCGGATTGGCGGGGGTGGCGACCTGCGAAACCTCCTGCAGCAGTTCGCCCAGCCGTTCCGCAGCACCCGATGCCTGGGAAAGCTCGCCCCACACTTCGGAGAGTGTTCCCATCGATCCTGCGGCGATCAGCGAATAGAGCAGGAACTGGCCGAGCGTGCCGGCCGACAGGGTGCCGGCAAGCACGCTCTGGGCACCGAACCACAGCACTGCGACAATGCTGCCGAACACCAGCGTGATCGCCACGCCGGTCAGAAGCGCACGCGACTTGATGGCGGCGCGCGCCGCTTCATAGGCTTGCTCGACGGCTGCGCCGTAGCGGTCGGAGGCGATGCCTTCGGCGTTGAACGCCTGGACCGTGCGCGCCGCGCCGATCGTTTCGCCGGCAAAGGCCGTGGCTTGGGCCAGCGTATCCTGCGCCGCGCGCGAGCGGCGGCGCACGGAGCGGCCGAAGGCGACGAGCGGGAAGACAATGATCGGGATGGCGACGAGCACCAGGACCGAAAGCCGTGGGCTGGTGGCGATCATCATCCCCATGGCCCCGAGACAGAGGATGGAATTGCGCAGCGCCAGCGAGGCGGTGGCACCGACGGCGGACTTGATCTGGGTCGTGTCGGCGGTCAGGCGCGAGACGATCTCGCCCGACTGGTTGACGTCGAAGAAGGCGGGCGACAGCTTCGTCACGTGGGCAAAGACGTCACGGCGAAGATCCGAGACCACGCGTTCGCCGATCGTGATGACGAAATAATAGCGCATGGCGCTGGCAAGCGCGAGGACGATGGCAAGGATAGCCATCATGCCGAAATAGTTGTTGATGAAGCCGCTGTCGGCGGCGCTGAAGCCGTGGTCGACCATGCGGCGGACGGCGAGCGGAAGGGCAAGGGTGGTGGCGGCGGCCAGGCCGAGGAAGAAGACGGCGCCGGCGACCAGCTTGCGATAGCGCATCACATAGGGGAGGAGGCGCGACAGAGGCTTGAGCGAGCGGCGTTTACGTTGTTCTGCTTCGGTGGCTGCGGACAATTTTCTCATCTCCCCCCGCTTGCGGGCTTTCGTGTCAGGGCACTTGTTATCCTTGCGCCCTTCATGTATAGGCACCGCATCGAATTGGGAAGCCGTGGCCTGTTCGGACATCGGCTTGGTTTATTGAATAGGTCTCCATGACGCAATCGCGACATTTGGACCCTCCGGCACAGCAGGAAGATCGCAATGAAGGCTGATATCCATCCCGACTACCACGTCATCAAGGTTGTCATGACCGACGGCACCGAGTACGAGACCCGTTCCACCTGGGGTTCGGAAGGCGCTGTCATGAACCTCGAAATCGACCCGCGCTCGCATCCGGCCTGGACCGGCGGCAACCAGCAGATGCTGGACCGCGGCGGCCGCGTTTCGAAGTTCAACAAGCGTTTCGGCGGCCTCGGCCTCTGATCGATCCTCGATCGACGTTTTATCAAAGCCCGGTTCGCCGGGCTTTTTTCGTTTCCGGTTTCGGCCCGGGCGGACTTTAAGGCAGGCAAAGAAATGCCCGGCGATGCGTTGGCATGCCGGGCGAGTAAGTGCCGATAATAGGAATGTCAGTTGAGATTGAAGGCCGTGCGCAGCAGATCGAGCTGGGCCTGGACGCTGTTCTCGTTGTCCGGGACGACCTGGGTGTCGGCCGGGCGATAGATTTCGCGGTCAAGCAGGGCGATACGGTTCTGCAGTCGCAGTGAGCGCTCGACCAGGTCGCGGAAGGCTTCCGGCAGGTCGTTCCAGCCCGGCGCCTGGCGGTCGACATTGAAGCCGTCGAGGCGAACCTTGCTCTTTTCCGAGAGAACCTGATCGCGGCTCATTTCGCCATTGTTGACGGCGCGCTGCAGTAGCAACCAGGATGCCATCTGCATCAGCCGGGTCGTGAGGCGCATCGATTCGGCGGCGTAGAGCACCGATGCCATGCGCGGCAAAACCTTCGCGGCGGAGCGGCCGGGACCGTCGAGATAGGCGGCGGTTTCCTCGACGAGGCCCATGCCCTCGGCATAGGTCGCCTTGAACTGCGACGACGCAGCGGCGCGGCCGGCAAAGCTGACAGTGTTCAGTCCGAGTTCAGACATCGGTTCACCCTAAAATTACGCATCACTTTAACTGGGTAACGGCGTGGATGCTGTCTTGTTCCTGCCGCTTTTCATGGCCGTACGATGCTACCAATACCCCAAATGCGCAAGCCGTTTATTAAAGAAGGGTTAATTCCCACAATTTTGAATATAGGTATCAAAACGGCACAAAAAAAGAGCCGCAAAAGCGGCTCTCAAGGTAAAACAGGGAGAAAAACTCAGACCTTCATCACGAGGAGAAACTGCCTGAACCCGGCAGGACCGGATGATTGATAATCGCATAGAACGCTTAACGGTTGGTAAACGCGAAGCCGAGAATGCGATCTGTTCTCTCGGTCGGCGGGTTTCTCGTGGAAATACCTGGGCTATACTCGGGGTTTGAAGAAGCTGTCGGCTGCCCGTTTTCCCGCTTCCTTGCGCACACGTTCCGCCTCCAGCCGCTCGATTTCGCCGCGAAGGAGATCGATCCGCGCCAATAATTCTTCCGCCGACAGGGCGGAGATATCGCAGCCCACGTCGTGGCCGACCGGCTTTTTCGGTCTTTCCTCGTCGAAGATCATGGCTTGGCTTCTCCGGTTGAGTGTGATTCGCCCGTATCGGCCGGGTCCGCATGGGGCGGTAGCGGCGCCGCGCGCGGGTCGAGGCTGAGGCTTTCCGGCGTGCTCATCGGCGAGGCCGATACCGGCATGTTCGGCACGTTGTCGCGCTCGGCTGCCGGTATGGCGGCACGCAGGCGGCTGCGGTAGAGCGCGTAGGCCGTTAGCAGCACATGGGCGACGGCGGTGACGGCAAACAGGGCATGGGGCCCGAGTTTCGTCATCACCGGACCGCCAATGGTCGGGCCGATGATCGTGCCGATGCCGTAGAGCAGGAGAAGCCCGCCGGACACCTGGACGAATTCGTCGGAACTGGCGAAGTCGTTCGCATGGGCGACGGCAATCGGGTAGAGCGCGTTGGCGGCGGCGCCATAAATGGCGACGAGGACAATCATCGTCATGGCCTCTTGCGGCCGCACGAGGATCAGCAGGATCGCGGCAAGCGCGGCGATGGCCGAGAGCGCCGCCAGCACATAGCGGCGGTCGATGCGATCCGACGCCTTGCCGGCGGGAAACTGCATGAGCGCCCCGACGAAGATGGTGACCGACAGCATGATGGCGATCATGTTGGGCGAAAGCCCGGCACGGGCGCCGAACACGGCGCCGAGCGTGCCATAGGCGCCGTTGGCGATGCCGACCATCAGGATGCCGACGAAGGACACGGGGGAATTGCGATAGAGGCGCGGCAGGTTGAGGCTGACGGAGGTGAGCGGCTGGGGTGTGGCCGCGGTCGATACCGTGGTCGGCAGCATGGCGAGGCAATAGAGAATGCCGCAGATCATGAACAGGATGGTGGTCGAGGGATCGACGATGCCGACCAGCATCTGCCCACCCACCACGCCGATCAGCGTGACGGAGATATAGAAGGAGAAGATCGTGCCGCGGCTCTCGTTGGTGGCGCGTTCGTTCAGCCAGCTTTCAATGATCATCGAGGTGCCGGCGATGCAGAAGCCGGTGACGGTGCGCAGGGCCACCCACCAGTACTGGTCGACCAGGATGCCGCTTAGGAGCGCGATGATGGCGATCAGCGAGATGAAGCTGGAGAAGGCCCGGACATGGCCGACCCGCATGACGAGTTTCGGTGCGATCAGGCAGCCGGCGACGAAACCTGTCGCCCAGGATGTGCCGAGCAGGCCGAGGATCTCGTTGGAATAGCCCTCCGCGGAGCCGCGCACCGGGAGCAGCAGTCCGTGCAGGCCGTTGCCGAGGAACAGGAACAGCGTGCCGAGAAGGAGCGCCATGACTGGCAGGAGATTTCTTCGCATGGCCTGGCAATCGAAAGGAGTTGGGGAGGCTGTGAGAACAGGTGCCTGAAACGTCACAGGTTAGGGCAAGGTTCCTACCGATCCCTGAATGGACGAGGGCCCTTGCGGGAAAACCTTCTGGCGGGCAAAAGTGTCGCCGTTGTGACAAGGGCCGAAACAGGCATGCCAGGATAAATCCATGACCAAAGTGATCGGCCTTCTCCTCATCCTCGCCATGATGGTGCAGGTGATCCGGCCGCTCGGGCTTCCGGGCTTGAGAAAACGCAGCGATTTCTGGAAGATCGCGGTGATCGCCTTCGCCATCTGGTCGATCACCCTGCTCATTAGGCCGTGACGGCCGGAAGGCGCGGCTCGCTGTCCCTCGGCCTTGATGATTGCATCTTCAGTTCGTGACCCGTCCCTGCTGCGCCTGCCATTCGGGGATCGGGAACACGCGGTCATAGCCCCAATTGAAGACAAACGCATAGACCATGTAGAAAAGTGCGAAGGCGACGTCCATCACCACGGCGTGCCACAGGCCGACGCCGAGATACCAGGCGATGAAGGGGGCGAGCACGAGGAGCAGACCGGCCTCGAACAGCACGGCATGCAGGACGCGAATGGGAACGGACTTCAGCGTGCTGCCGGCAAGACGCTGCATCGCGTGGTCGAAGCCGATATTGTAGACATAGTTCCACAGCATGGCGATCGTAGCGCTGCCGACGCTGACGACGCCGATATCGGCGAGCGGCAAGGAAAAGACAAAAGCCCCGAGGGGCACGACGATGCCCAGCGCGAGGATTTCAAAGCTGACGGCGTGCCGGATTCGGTCGCGGGTGGTGCGCATGTCTGGTCTCCCACAGGGATATGTCGGGTCGTCCCGGTCAAATGCCCGTCATGGGGAGAGGTCGTCCTCAACAGCCTTCAATATAGTTTGCAGAGCGGGTAAGGCAAGGGCAGTCGGCCAGCCTGACTGCCACGAAGAAGCCCCGCCAGCATGGCTGACGGGGCTTGAAAGGCCGGCATTGCAGGCGCCGGTGAGGGCTGCCTCTTCATGCGTTTCGGAACCGTCTCAGGCCTTGTTGACGCTTGCGGCGTAGATCGCATCGATCGTCTTGGCCAGGCTCGCATTGAACTCCGCGTCGCTCATGGAGACCCGCAGGTTTTCCGCCAGGGCGCGCGAGAAGCTGGCGATCATGCCGTGGTTATGGCTGAGCTTCTCGCAGGCATCCGCGGTGCTGTAGCCGCCGGACAGGGCAACGACGCGGACGACCGATTTGTGCGCGACCAGCGGTGCGTAGAAGTCGGCGACGGTCGGGATCGTCAGTTTCAGCATGACGGTTTCGCCTGCCGGAAGCTTGTCGAGGTGCTGGGCGATCTCATCGCGCAGAATGGCTTCGGCCTCGGCCTTTGTCGGGCTCTTGATCGAGACTTCGGGCTCGATGATCGGCATCAGGCCCTGGCCGATGATCTGGCGCGCCACCTCGAACTGCTGCTTGACGACGGCGGCAATGCCGGCCTTGTCGGCATGAGCGATCACCGAGCGCATCTTGGTGCCGAAGATTCCCTTGTTCCGGCCACGGACCAGGAGGTCATCCAGATCGGGCATCGCCTTCATCATCTGAACGCCGTTCTCTTCGGCGGCAAGGCCCTTGTCGATTTTGAGAAAGGGCACGACGCCGCGCTTTTCCCAGAGATAGGACGGAACAGGCTGACCATCGACGTCGCCGTCCATGGTTCGCTCGAACAGGATGGCGCCGATAACCTTGTCGCCGGTGAAGGCGGGGGCGCTCATGATGCGGACGCGCATGGCGTGGACCAGGCGGAACATCTCCTCGTCACCCTGGTAATCGGACTCCGACACGCCATAAAGACGCAGGGCTCCAGGTGTCGAACCACCGCTCTGATCCAGCGCCGCAATGAAACCGGGTGCCGAGCTGATCTTGTTCAACATCTTCGCGTCCACCATATTTCACTCCTATCCCTAAAAACGGCGCGATACGCGCTCACCTGTGTTCGTTGATGTTACGACCGATCGGCAATGCCGTATCGATCAATCCCCGGATGTAGCTGAGGCGGATAACAGATGTTTGGCGACAGGAAAATGGCGGCTTAAAATGTTGAAACGATTGAAATTGATTTAATCGTTTGAAAGTCTTGGAAATATCGGCTGATGCCTGGCGATGGCGGGCCGCAAAGCCCGCCATCTTGAAAAATCACTTCTCGGCGATCAGAACGGCGACGCCGGGCAGTTCCTTGCCTTCCATCCATTCCAGGAAGGCACCGCCCGCGGTCGAGACATAGGAGAAGTCGTCCACGACGCCGGCGTGGTTGAGGGCGGAGACGGTATCGCCGCCGCCGGCGACGGAGACCAGCGTGCCGGCGCGGGTCTGTTCGGCAGCATGTTTGGCGGCAGAGACGGTTGCCTTGTCGAACGGCGCGATCTCGAAGGCGCCGAGCGGACCGTTCCAGACGAGGGTCGCGGCCTTGGAGATCCAGTCGTTGACCAGTTCGACCGACCGCGGACCGACATCGAGCATCATCGCATCGGCCGGGATCGCCGAGACGTCGACCGTCTCGTTCGCCGCATTGGCCTTGAACTCGCGGGCGACGACGCCGTCGACCGGCAGCACGATGGCACAGCCGGCGGTCTTGGCGGTTTCCATGATCGAGCGGGCGGTGTCGGCAAGATCGTGCTCACACAGCGATTTGCCGACATTGATCCCCTGTGCCGCGAGGAAGGTGTTGGCCATGCCGCCGCCGATCACCAGCGCGTCGACCTTCTTCACCAGGTTGGAGAGCAGGTCGATCTTGGTCGAGACCTTGGCGCCGCCGACGATGGCGACGACGGGGCGGACCGGCTTGCCGAGGCCCTTTTCCAGCGCCTCGAGTTCGGCCTGCATGGTGCGGCCGGCATAGGCCGGCATGTGGTGGGCAAGGCCCTCTGTCGAGGCGTGCGCCCGGTGGGCGGCCGAAAAGGCGTCGTTGACGAAGATGTCGCCGTTCTTCGCCAGTTCCGCGACGAAGCCCGCCTCGTTCTTTTCTTCACCCTTGTGGAAGCGGGTGTTTTCCAGAAGCAGGATATCACCGTTCTCCATCTTCGCGATGGCGTCAGCGGCGGCGGTTCCGATGCAATCGGAGGCGAAGGCGACGTTCTGGTCGAGCACTTCCTCGACTGCCGGCGCGATCAGCGACAGCGATTGGTCGGCGACAGGCTCGCCCTTGGGGCGGCCGAAATGGGCAAGCAGAATGACCTTGGCCCCCTTGTCCGACAGTTCCTTGATGGTCGGCGCGACGCGTTCGATGCGGGTCGTGTCGCTGACCTTGCCATCGGCGACGGGAACATTGAGGTCGACGCGCACAAGCACGCGCTTGCCCGCGATGTCGGTGAGATCGTCGAGTGTTTTGAAAGCCGGCATGAGGTTACCCGTCGTTGAGGTGTTGCTGGAATGGGGCTGACGGGGTCGGACCTTACACCGCCTGACCGGCTGTGCAAGGCGACCCGGTTCATTTTTCGCCTTCGCCGGCCTTGGCGCGCTGCCTGCGCAGGTAGTCGCGGAGCGCATGGGCCAATTCGCGGATGTTGAGGAAGATCGGCAGGTTGGTGGCCGGCGCGACAGGCTCGAGCGAGACGCCGACCGAGGCGATATGTCCCGTCTGGTCGAGATCGCGGACGATCAGCACGATGGTGCCGAGACGCACGCGGTCGGCATAGTCGGCCTGTCCGCCGAGGCGTTGCGAGATCAGTTCGACCACCGTCTTGGCGCGATCGGCTTCATTGATGGTGAGAGGTCCATAGGCCTGGTCGAGGTCGTCGACCCTGGTCGACGGGGCGATGGCGAAGGTGCCGAAGAATTCGCTGTCGTCCTCGGCCACCGGGGCCTTGCTGGCGAACAGGCGGTCGAGCAGCTTGGAATAGCCCGGGGCGATGAACAGGTAGACCTGGTCGTTTTCGCGCAGGCGTCCGGCATATTGGTAGCGCATCGACTTGCCGTCGCGGATCACCAGCGAGGGCATGGCCCAGCGCGGGATGCGCTCGCCGCGCAGGACCGGGCTGTCGGCGACGACGCGGTAGGCGAGCAGTTCGTGATGGGCCGCCCCCGGCAGGTCGAGTTCCAGCTTGTCGATCGCGCCGATGCGCGGGGGCACGATGAGACCGAGCTTGCGCGCCACCGGCTTGATGGTCCAGCCCTGCAGCACGAGCGAGATCATGACCACGAGGAAGGCCATGTTGAAGTAGAGCTGGCCGTCCTCGAGCTTGCCGAGGATCGGCAGGATGGCGAGAAGGATCGAGACGGCCCCGCGCAGGCCGACCCAGGCGATGAAGCCGGTTTCGCGCTGGGTGAAGTCGAAGGGCAGGAGACAGATCCACACCGCGAGCGGCCGGGCGACGAAGACCAGGAAGAGCCCCAGCAGAATGGCCGGCAGCAGGATCGAGGGAAACTGCGAAGGCGTGGCCAGCAGGCCGAGGACCAGGAACATGACGATCTGGGCGAGCCAGGTCATGCCGTCCTGGAAGCGCCTGATGGCGCCGCTGGCCGGGATCTTCTGGCTGCCGGCATAGATGCCGGCCACGTAGACCGCGAGAAAGCCGCTGCCGCCGACCGCACCGGTATAGGCGAAAACCAGCATGGCCATGGCCAGCATGAAGATCGGAGCGAGGCCACGCTCCACCGAGATGCGCTTCAGGATGAAGACGATCAGCGCTCCGCCGATCAGGCCGAGACCGAGGCCGAGGCCCATCTGCTCGACGAACAGGCGGAGAAGCTCCATGTCGAAGCCCGAGGCGCCATCACCGTTCGCCAGCAACTGCACGAGCGCCATGGTCAGGAAGATCGCCATGGGATCGTTGGTGCCGGATTCGACTTCGAGCGTGGAGCGAACCCGGTCGCGGATATTTATCCCGCCGATGCGCAGCAGGAAGAACACCGCCGCCGCATCAGTCGAGGCGACGATCGAACCGAGCAAAAGGCCCTCGATCACGGAGAAATCAAGCAGCAGGTGGGCCATGAGGCCGAACATGCCGGCGGTAATCAACACGCCGACCGTGGCGAGCGTCAGGGCGGGGAATGCCGAGAGCTTGAATGACTGCAGGGACGTGCCGTAGCCCGAATCGAACAGGATGACGGCAAGCGCGATCGAGCCGAGCGCATAGGCGAAAGCGTTGTCGGAAAACTCGATGCCAAGGCCATCGACGCCCGTGACCAGACCGATCACCAGGAAGAGAAGAAGCAAGGGAGCGCCGAAGCGAAAGGCGATCAAGCTGGAGAATGCGGCCAGGAGAACGAGCGCCGTAGCGACCAAAGTTACCGCGTAGAACTCACTCAACCCGCATCCCCTTTCCCGTCCGAATCCGGGCGTAAACCATTATTCTCCGGCACGGCGTCCAGGGTGTCAAACCAAAACAATCCTATCGGTCCGGCCGATCGACAGGGGGTTACGTTCCAGGAATTATGAATGCTCGCCGGACGGCTGAGACACAGTCAGACAAGATCGTGATGAGAGTGAGGCGGAATATAAAGAACACAATCCCGCCTCGCCGGTTTCGTGCCGCTCATCGAGGTTCGGCCATAAGCCCCTTGATCAAGGCGAAGCTCGCGCCCAGCAGAACCACCGCAAAGGGCAGGCCGGTGGAGACCGCCATGGCCTGGAGGGCAACAAGTCCGCCGCCGAGCAGAAGGGCGACTGCGACAAGCCCCTCGAAGCTCGCCCAGAAGACGCGCTGCGGCACCGGTGCATTGACTTTGCCGCCGGCCGAGATCGTGTCGATCACCAGCGAACCGGAGTCGGAGGAGGTGACGAAGAAGACGATGACGAGGACAATGCCGATGAAGGAGGTGATCGCGGTGAGCGGCAGATGGGCCAGCATCTCGAAGAGTTGCAGTTCAAGTGCCGCATCCTGAACGCTCGTCATGCCGTCATGGACCACCTGGCTGATCGCCGTGCCGCCGAGTGCCGTCATCCACAGCACGGACACGAGCGAAGGAATAACGAGCACTGCGGTCAGCAGTTCCCGCACGGTGCGGCCGCGGCTCACGCGCGCGATGAACATGCCGACGAACGGCGACCAACTGATCCACCAGGCCCAGTAAAAGGCGGTCCAGCCCTGCATGAAGTTGGTGTCTTCGCGGCCGAAGGGGTTGGAAAGCGCCGGCAGGTTGGTGGCATAGGCCGTCAGGTTGAGGAAGAAACCCTGGATGATCTGCCATGTCGGGCCGACCGCTATGATGAAGACCAAAAGCAGGGCGGCCAGGGCCAGGTTGACCTCGGAGAGGAGCTTGACGCCGCGGTCCATGCCGGCCACGACGGAGGCGATGGCGATTGCAGTGATCGCGAGCACCAGCAAGATCATCGTCGTTTCAGTGGCCGGAAACCCGAACAGGAAGTTCAGACCGGCGCTTGCCTGCTGGGCACCGATGCCGAGTGAGGTGGACAGTCCGAAGATCGTCGCGAAGACGGCGAGGATGTCGATGACATGGCCCGGCCAGCCCCAGACCCGCTCGCCGAGGATCGGGTAGAAGATCGAACGCAAGGTCAGTGGCAGTCCCTTGTTGAAGGAGAAGAGGGCAAGAGACAGCGCGACGATGGCATAGATCGCCCAGGGGTGCAGGCCCCAATGGAAGATGGTGGCGGCCATGGCCAGGCGCCGCGCGCCTACCGGATCCCCTGGCGCGCCGTCGAGCGGCGCCCAGTCGGTCCGAACGCCATTCTCGAACACCGGACCTTCCAGCGCCGCGGTGAAATGGCCCATCGGCTCGGAGACGCCGTAGAACATCAGGCCGATGCCCATGCCAGCGGCAAACAGCATGGAGAACCATGAGATGTTGCTGTAGTCCGGTGTGGCGTCCGGCCCGCCGAGCCTTATGCGCCCAAGCGGGGACACGATCAGTCCGATGCAGATGATGACAAAGACATTGCCCGCCAGGAGAAAGAACCAGTCGAGATTTCCGGTCAGGACGTTGCGCAGGCCGGTGAAGGCCGGCTCGAGCGTAGTCTGGAAAGCGAGTGTCAGGATCGTGAAGAGAACGATGGTGATGGCTGAAACGCTGAACACCACATTGTGGATGTCGAGCTCGAAGACAAACCGCCGGCGAAAACTGATATTGTCCTGACCGATCTCGTAAGGCGTTTCGATGATCTCGGTCTCGCCTTCCGGCGCCGGGATCGCGTCACCTTGTGAAGCGAGATTTTGCTCGGTCGTTGAAGAAGTCAATTGCCCGGTATCCTTTACAGTCTGTGCTCGCCGCCAGGGTAGCCGCGCCCACTGAGTTACTATGATCACACAGGATAACCGCGTGCGCCACATGGGCGCCGCTTTTGCGCCACATTTCGCAGTGGCAACTCGCTCGAGTCGAAATTGTTCCCTCTCTTTTTTCCTTTTATGGCGGAGGTGCTCGACCACAGTCGTGAGAGAACAAAAAAAGGCGGGCCGTTGGCGGCCCGCCTCAGAAAGACACAGGAGAGGAAGGCTCAGATGAGCTTGGCCAGTGCGACCGCGGTGTCCGACATGCGGTTGGAGAAGCCCCATTCGTTGTCGTACCAGGTCAGGATGCGGACGAAGTTGCCTTCGAGAACCTTGGTCTGGTCGATGGCGAAGATCGACGAGTGGCTGTCGTGGTTGAAGTCGCGCGAGACGAGCGGCTCTTCGGTGTAGCCGAGAATGCCCTTCAGGGCGCCGTTCGAGGCGGCCTTGATGGCGTCGTTGACTTCCTGAACGGTGGTGTTCTCCTTGGCGACGAACTTGAAGTCGACGACCGAGACGTTGGGGGTCGGGACGCGGATCGAGGTGCCGTCCAGCTTGCCCTTGAGTTCCGGCAGAACCAGGCCGACGGCCTTCGCAGCACCGGTCGAGGTCGGGATCATCGACAGGGCGGCTGCACGGGCGCGGTAGAGGTCCTTGTGCATGGTGTCGAGGGTCGGCTGGTCGCCGGTGTAGGAATGGATCGTCGTCATGAAGCCATGATCGATGCCGATCGCGTCGTTCAGGACCTTGACCACCGGAACCAGGCAGTTCGTCGTGCACGAGGCATTGGAGATGACCAGGTGATCCTTGGTCAGCTTGTCGTGGTTGACGCCGAAGACGACGGTGAGGTCGGCGCCGTCTGCCGGAGCCGATACGATGACTCGCTTGGCGCCGGCCTGGAGATGCAGGGCCGCCTTGTCGCGCGAGGTGAAGATGCCGGTGCATTCCATGGCGATGTCGACGCCCATTTCACCATGCGGCAGGGTCGCCGGATCCTTGATCGCGGTGACCTTGATCGGCTTGCCGCCGGCCACGATGATGGTGTCGCCTTCGACCTTCACGTCGGCCGGGAACTTGCCGTGAATGCTGTCATAGCGCAGCAGATGGGCATTGGTCTCGACCGGGCCGAGGTCGTTGATGGCGACGACCTCGATGTCGGTACGACCGGATTCGACGATGGCGCGCAGCACGTTGCGGCCGATGCGGCCGAAGCCGTTAATGGCAACTTTCACAGTCATTGGTTCACTCCCGCGTTTCAAATCAGAACTTCAGATTATGGGAAGAATGGGCGTCCGGAAACGCCCATGCGACAATTTGACCTATCAGGCGAGCTTGGCCTCGGCGGCGGCGACGACCGCTTCCGGGGTGATGCCGAAATGCTTGTAGAGTTCCTTGGCAGGGGCGGATGCGCCGAAGGACGTCATGCCGATGAAGGTGCCGTTGGAGCCGATGATGCTGTCCCAGCCCTGGCGGATGCCGGCTTCGACGGCGATGTTGACGGCGGCGGAGCCGATCATCGCTTCGCGATAGGCGTCCGGCTGCTCGAAGAACAGCTCGAAGCACGGCACGGAAACGACGCGGGCGGAAATGCCCTTCTGGGCCAGCATCTGCTGGGCCTTCAGTGCGATCTCGACTTCCGAGCCGGAGGCAAAGATCGACACCTTGGCGTCGCTGGCCGAGACCAGTTCATAGGCGCCGAAGCTGCAGAGGTTCTTCTCTTCGTAGTCGGTGCGCGCGGCCACCAGGTTCTGGCGGGTCAGCGCCAGGCCCGACGGGCGGTTCTTCTGCTCCAGAGCGATCTGCCAGCACTCGACCGTTTCGGTGGCGTCGGCCGGGCGGAACATCAGAAGGTTCGGGATGGCGCGAAGCGCCGCCATGTGCTCGACCGGCTGGTGGGTCGGGCCGTCTTCGCCAAGGCCGATCGAGTCATGCGTCAGCACGTGGATGACGCGGATGCCCATCAGCGCGGCGAGGCGGATCGACGGACGGCAATAGTCCGAGAAGATCAGGAAGCCGCCGGAATAGGGGATCAGGCCGCCATGCAGCGCGATGCCGTTCATCGCGGCCGCCATGCCGTGCTCGCGGATGCCGTAATGGATGTAGCGGCCGGAGAAGTCGGTCGGGGTGATCGACTTGGTCTGGCTGGTCTTGGTGTTGTTCGAGCCGGTGAGGTCGGCCGAGCCGCCAAGCGTTTCGGTGACGATACCGTTGATGACCTCCAGCGCGTCCTCGGAGGCCTTGCGGGTGGCGACCGTCGGCTTGGTCTCGGCGAGCTTCTTCTTGTAGGCGTCGATCGCGGCGGGGAGATTGCCCGGCAGGTCGCCGGCGAAGCGACGGGTGAATTCGGCCTTCGTCTCGGCGGGGCTGGCGGCGAGGCGGGCTTCCCAGTCCTTGCGGGCCTTGGTCGAGCGCAGGCCGGCGAGGCGCCAGGCGTCGAGCACGTCGGCGGGAACGACGAAGGCTTCCTCGGCCCAGCCGAGCGCCTTGCGGGTGGCGGTGATTTCATCGGCGCCGAGCGGCGAGCCGTGAACCTTGTGGGTGCCGGCCTTGTTCGGCGAACCGAAACCGATGACGGTCTTGCAAGCGATCAGGGTCGGCTTGTCGGACGTCCTGGCGGTTTCGATGGCAGCCGCGATCGCTTCCGGGTCATGGCCGTCGACGGAAAGCGTGTTCCAGCCGGAGGCCTTGAAGCGGGCATGCTGGTCGGTCGAATCGGCGAGCGAAACCGCGCCGTCGATCGAGATGCCGTTGTCGTCCCACAGCACGATCAGCTTGTTGAGCTTCAGGTGACCGGCGAGCGAGATCGCCTCCTGGCTGATGCCTTCCATGAGGCAGCCGTCGCCGACCAGCGCATAGGTATGGTGGCTCATCAGCTCCGAGCCGAATTCGTCGGCGAGCTTGCGTTCGGCGATCGCCATGCCGACGGCATTGGCAATGCCCTGGCCGAGCGGGCCGGTGGTGGTCTCGATGCCGGAGGCGTGGCCATATTCAGGATGGCCGGCGGTCTTGGCGCCCATCTGGCGGAACTGCTTGATGTCCTCGATCGACATGTCCTCGTAGCCCGTCAGGTAAAGCAGGGCATAGATCAGCATGGAGCCGTGGCCGGCGGACAGGACGAAGCGGTCGCGGTCGGGCCAGAGCGGGTTCTTCGGATCGAAGCTCAAATACCGGGTGAAGAGAACGGTGGCGACGTCGGCGCAGCCCATCGGCATGCCGGGGTGGCCGGAATTGGCTTTTTCCACCGCGTCCATGGCGAGGAATCGGATCGCATTGGCCATCCGGTTATGTTTTTCGGGAGAGATCATGGCTGTTCCGCTTGTTCCGGGTCTCAAGGGACGGCGGCACTCGGCACGGTCCGTCTGAAAGCGGCTGATCCATAGCAGGTGGATCGGGCGAGTCAATAAATGCCGGCTGTTCTGACCTTATGTCGCCGGATAATTCATGCTTTTGTCTATTCTGTGTGCACTGCACGCTCGCGCTCGAAAATGGGCACGGCGGCAGCGGTCGTCCACAGCTTAGGCGGCCTCCCTCGGCCCCGCATTTATTGACGGGTGGCAATCGAGGGGCTTACTGTCCGCCATCAACGCAGCGGTTCTTCCGGGTCGATTCGAACGACCTCCTCTGCAAAGCCGGAACGGAAACATGCCGACAGGGAATTCGGTCGAATCGGCGCTCGGCGCGCTCAGGCAGGCGATTGCCGGGCTCGAGAACGCCATCGACATGCGCATCGAGGTACAGCGCGAGAGCGGCGAGGTCGAGGGCGAGGTTCGCCGCGTGCATGCCGATCGCTCGCGGCTGGCGCAGGAGCTCGACCAGTCGGAATTCCGCGCCAACCGGCTGGAAGAGGTCAATCGCGAGGTGTCGCGGCGGCTGGTCACGGCCATGGAAACGATCCGCGCGGTTCTCGATCGCTAGATCGGGGCGCTGGGATCAGGGCATTGCGAAGCCGACAACTCGGCGGCATTTGGGAAGATTGATGGCACAGGTCACGGTTACGATTGACGGCAAAGCCTACCGCATGGCCTGCGAGGAGGGCCAGGAGGGCCATCTGATCGATCTCGCCACGCAGTTCGACCGGTATGTCAGCCATCTGAAAAGCCAGTTCGGCGAGATCGGCGACCTGCGGCTGACGGTGATGTCCGGCATCATGGTGATGGACGAACTGTCGGAAGTGAACCGTCGCGTGGCGGCGATGGAGAAGGAGCTTGCCGATTTTCGCCAAGGCCGCGACGGGGCGCTCGAGGGCGCGCAGCGCCGCGAGGAGATGCTGACGAGCGCGCTTGGCGAATTGACCGAGCGGCTGAACGGGATCACCCGCAAGCTGACCGCCAAGCCGGCACCCGCCACACGGCCGCAGCACTGAGGATCCGACATTCGCGCCAATGTGCGAATGCCAATGTGCAAATGCCGATCTGCAAATGCCGATCTGCAAATGATTGAATGCGGCCACTGGCGCCCGGCGCGAATTAGACCTATATCTGAATTGCGGTCTGCGCCTCACGACAGGAACCACAATCCCTGGGGCCATACTCGATCCAAAGGGAGCTGTCCCTGGCCAGGCCCGTGGGCTTGGACACACGGCGCCCACCTACGTTTGTAGGCACCCAGGATCGTAAATCTCCATCGGTTGCCGTGGATCGCACTTTCTTCCTTTAGGTTTGGCAGCGCTTGGCAAGCATCAGCTCGCATGGGCCATGCTCATGTTTGGGAGCCGCCGACTGAAGTTTCGGTCGACATTCGCGCGGGCGCGGACGTGCGGTCGCGTCTCGGTCATTCACGCATATTCCCAGTCGAAGCGCTTTTTGAGCTCAACAAGGCTCTCGTCCCATGTTGACCGCTCGCACTTCCTCAGGATGTCGAGAATGCTGGACAGCACATCTCTCCAGTCAAACACATCGACAAATAGCCATGTCCCGGATCGGCGGGGCAGATGGGGTCTCAGGTCATTGGTCACGAAATGGACGCTGAAATCGTCTGCTCCGACGGTATCGTCCCAACCGATGGTAAGATTTAGGGTCAGTGCCACGCTTCGCGGATTGACAGGTTTCCATTGCTGAAGGATGTCAACGGAATCGAGCATTGCCACGCCGGCCTCGATCTCCTCTTGCGAATAGCCTTCGCGAAGCCCGCTCTCGGCAACGTTATCCAGGTTCGAAGCCGCAATGCTGCGCAAGGATAGTCGCTGGGGCAGGGGCCCCTTGGCAATCTCGAGCCATCCTCCGTCCTTCCGTGCCATTCCTTGCTCCAAGTCTACGAGATTCCAGCGTTGTTCTCGGCACCGCACCGATGGTGACGAGTATTGATGAGACCACGGCCCGGACCGGACAGTCCTGTCTCATCTGTTCTTGTTGGCGGCGGCTGCGCCATTCTCGATCAGCAGGCGCACAATGTCGTCATGACCCAGTTCGGCTGCGTACCCGAGGGCAGTGTGCCCGGCGCTGTCTTGTTCGTCCACATGAGCGCCCCATCGGATCAGTTTGCGGGTCATGGATACGTTTCCCACGCCCGCCGCCAGCATTAGAGGGGTGTAGCCGGACGCTGTCGTCTGGTTCACATCTGCTCCATAGAAATGGAGCAAGTCGACGAGACCGAATGCCATCGGTTTCGCGCATCCGGTATTGTCGATCGCCAGGAACATCGCCCTGCCGTCATAAGGCCATGCGGGATCAGTCGAATCCGGCCGGTCGCCTGCTTGAAGCTTTCTGAAAGTACCGACAACGTTGCCCGCGCAGACGGCCTCGGCCAGGCTCTGCGGATACTGCCATGGTTTGGTGAAATAGCTGAAAGCTGCGGCCATCAGGATGGCGGTTGGCACCGATGCTCTCAGCAGAGTTCTCAACATTTTAATCTAGTCTCCCGACCCGTGCTTTGTTGGTGGCTCCATTGGTCCCTCCGCAGTCCGCGAGAATGAAGCAGACATGCTGTAGTCGCTGTTCTATCCCACTGGAATTGAAGCAGCAAACCCGCCGGGGTTGACGGGGCAAATCATGCCGCGTCAAATGCCGGCGTATCGCAGGCATTCGAGGACCGACGCTTCCTATGTACCAGCCGCCGCATTTTCGCGAGGAACGCCTCGACGTCCAGCACGCCCTCATCCGCAACCATCCGCTCGGGCTTTTGATTTCGTCCGGCGAAGGCGGGCTGATGGCCAATCCGATCCCTTTCCGGCTGGCGAAGGAGAGCCATGGGCTGGGCACGCTGCAGGCGCATATGGCCAGGGCCAATCCGCAATGGCGGGCGCTGGCCAAGGGTGCCGACGCGCTGATCGTCTTTCAGGGCGCCGATCACTACATCACGCCGTCCTGGTATGAGACCAAGCGCGAGACCGGCAAGGTGGTGCCCACCTGGAACTACGCCATCGTCCAGGTGCGGGGCAGGGTCCGGGTGATCGAGGACAGCCAGTGGATCCGGGCGCAGGTCGACCGGTTGACCGACGGCCATGAGGGTAAGCGCATGATACCCTGGGCCGTCGGCGATGCGCCCGACGACTTCATCACCGCGCAATTGAAGGGCATTGTCGGCATCGAGGTCGAGATCACCGCGATCGACGGCAAATGGAAGGTCAGCCAGAACCGCGGCGAACCGGACCGTCGCGGCGTCGCTGGAGGTCTGACAGATATGGCGACCGCGGAAGCAGATGCGATGGCCGAACTGGTCAGAACCTATGGCTCGATCGAATAGGATCTCGCCTCAGACGTCGATCCCCAGTTCCTTTTCCCGCTCGATATAGTCGCGCTGCCTGTCGGTGACGTAGTCCCGCACGATCGGCGCCGCATCGCGCTTGCGCGACAGTTGCAGGTGGAAGACCATCTGGCTGCCGGTGCGGAACGCCATTTCGCAACTGATCAGGTAGAATTCCCACATGCGGGCGAAACGCTCGTCATACAGGGAGACGACCTTGTCGCGGTTCGCCTCGAAACGTTTTCCCCAGTGCGCCAGCGTCGTCGCGTAATGCAGGCGCAGCACCTCGATGTCGGTCACCCACAGGCTGTTCTGCTCGGTGACGGCGATGACCTCCGACAGGGCCGGCGAATAGCCGCCGGGGAAGATGTATTTGCGCAGCCAGGGGCTGGTCATGCCGGGCGGGCTCATATGGCCGATGGAGTGGATCACGGCGACGCCGTCGTCCGGCATCAGGGCGTTGAGCTGCTTGAAGAACTCGTCATAGTGCTGCACGCCGACATGCTCGAACATGCCGACCGAGACGATGCGGTCGAAGCTCTCCTTCACATCGCGGTAGTCCTTGAGCTCGAACCGCACCCGTCCGGCAAGCCCGGCATCGGCGGCCCGTTTGGTCGCCAGCGCATGCTGCTCCTTCGACAGCGTCACGCCGAGGACTTGGACATTCTCTAGCTGGGCCAGGTAAAGCGCCAGGTCGCCCCAGCCGCAGCCGATGTCGAGCACCTTCATGCCGGGCCTGAGGTTCAGCTTGGCGGCGAGCAACCGCAGCTTGTTGCGCTGCGCCTGTTCCAGCGTCTCGTCCGGGTCACGGAAGTAAGCACAGGAATACAGCATGTGGTCGTCGAGGAAGAGTTTGTAGAAGTCGTTGCCGAGGTCGTAATGATGCGCGACGTTGCGCTGCGCCTCGCCCTTGCGGTTCGACTGCATGCTCTTGCGAAACCGCATCTTGACGGCGCGCAGCACCTTCTGGATCGGATAGGAGCCGAGCGACAGGCGGTTGACCGAGAACAGCGTGAGGAAGTCGCGCAGGCTCGAGCCTTCCTCGAAGCGCATGGTGCCGTCCATATAGGCCTCGCCGGCGGCCAGTTCGGCCTTGAACACCAGTGATCGATAAAGCTTGGGGTCGGTCAGCCGCATGGTCACCTGCGGACCGGGCTCCCGGCCGCCGAAGACATGCCGTTTTTGCTCGGCGTCGATGACGGTCAACTGGCCCTTGCGGATGAAGGATTTGAGCATATGCGACAGCAGAAACATGCGCACCTCATGGCGTTATCACCGATCAGGCGGCCAGTTTAGCGCAAATATGCGGCACCGCACCTGTTAAAAAATCCAAGGAAATCTGCGTGCCGAACGCAAGACGCCGACGCATCCCGGGGGGAGGCGTCGGCGTTCGCTTCACTGCTGGCCCGGCATTGCCGGTTGATCAGAATTCTTCCCAGTCCGATGCCGCCGTTGCCGTATTCGCGCCACTGGAGGAAAAGGCCTTGGTCAGACTGCCCATCATGCTGCGGGCCGGCGAGGGGACGGCGCGTGCACCATTGCCGGCCGGACGGAGCGCGGCCGGTGCCGAATGAGCGGCGGTGCGTGCGGCGGGCCTGCTCGACTGAACGGTCGGCTGAACGACAGGCGCGGCGCCCGTGCCGGAGGTGCGGAACTGGCCGACCAGGCTCGAAAGAGCGGTTGCGCTGTCGGCGAGGCGGTGCGTGACGGCCGTCGTCTCCTCGACCATTGCCGCGTTCTTCTGGGTGAACTGGTCCATCTGGTTCATCGAGGTGTTGATCTCCTGCAGCCCGACCGATTGCTCGCGGGCAGCCGTGGCGATCGCGCCGATATAGTCGTTGATCTGCGCCACCTGTTGGGCGATCTCGCCCAGCGCCGTACCGGTCTTGCGCACCAGCGACACGCCGCCGGCAACCTCCACGCCCGATTTGGTGATCAGAAGCTTGATGTCCTTTGCCGCATTGGCGGAGCGCTGGGCGAGTTCACGCACCTCCTGGGCGACGACGGCAAAGCCCTTGCCGGCCTCACCGGCGCGGGCCGCCTCGACCCCGGCATTGAGCGCCAGAAGATTGGTCTGGAAGGCGATTTCATCGATGACATTGATGATCTTCGAGATTTCGGCGGAGGCTGCCTCGATGCGGCCCATGGCATCGACCGCATCGGAGACGACCTGGCTCGAGCCTTCCGTGCTCTGGCGGGCCGATTTCGTCAGCGCCGCGGCTTCGTCCGCCTTGGCGGAGGCGCTGCGGACGGTTGCCGTGATCTCGTCGAGGGCGGCCGATGTCTCTTCGAGCGAGGCGGCCTGCTGTTCGGTGCGCTTCGACAGGTCTTCGCTGGCGGAGCGCATTTCGCCGGAGCTTGCCTCGATGCCGAGCATTTCGCTGCGCAGCTGCGCGAGCGTGCCGTTGAGCTTCTCGACGGAGTGGTTGAAGTCGGTGCGCAATCGGTCGAGGCCACCCTCGAAGGTCTGCTCGAGGCGGACCGTCAGGTCGCCTTCGCTCAACCGATGGAGACCACCCGCCAGGGCATCGACGGCCTGCTGAACTCCGAGCGCTTCACGGGCTTTCGCCGCCTCGCGCGCGTTGCGTTCCTGTTCGCCAAGCGCCGCATTTTCCGCAGCCTGGCGTTCGAGCTCGATCTTCTGCAAGGCGCTATCGCGGAATACGTCGAGGGCGCGGGCAAGGGCGCCGATTTCGTTGCCCATATCCTTGTGCGGCACCGTGGCGTCAAGCCGACCCGAAGCCATGGCGTCGGCGACTGCCGTCAACTGCGGCAGCGGACCCATGATGCGCCGCGCGATCAGGACCACGAGCACCGTGGCGACGAGCAGGACGATAAGGGCGGTGATGCCGATCGCCCAGGCCATCTGATTGGCCATGCCGTCGATCTCGGCGGCGCGCACGCCGGCATAGAGAATGCCGATGACATCGCCGGCCGGAGAGAAGATCGGCTGGTAGATGGTGTAATAGGGCACGTCGAGAATGACGGCTTCGCCGCGATAGGTCTGGCCCTTGGTGACGACCGGATAGACTGCGCCCGCCTGGCCGAGTGCCGTTCCGACGGCGCGCTTGCCGTCCGGCTTGATGATGTTCGTCGTGCGGCGCCAGAAATCCTTGCTCTCGCCGTCCCAGGCGAAGATCGTTGCGGTCTGGCCGGTCATCCGGCCGACGCTGTCGATCATGTCATGTGCGGCAAATTCCTTCGGGATCGCTGTGGTGACGATGCGCTCGACATTGCCGTCCTTGCCCCAGGTCACCACGGTGCCCGGCAGGTCGCGCTCAACGATGGTCGCCGCGGTCCTGAGGCTGGTGTTCTGGCCGGCGATCGCCTGTTCGCCGATGCGGGCGGCAATGCTGCCGGAGATAACCCAGGCGACAGCGCCGAGCGATGCCATCAGGATCAGGATCGTCATGGCGGTGACCGTGCCGACCAGGCCGAAGCGGGAGAAGATTTTCATGCGTGAAGTTCCTTGGTGGGATTGGCGATCACCCTAAAAGGTGAATGTTAATTCGGTCTTTCCTGATGTTTCCGCCCGTAGAGATTATTTTGCAGTGCGAAATGGCTCACGCCCTCGGCGACTTTGAAACCCTGTTCATCTCGGCTATCGTTTCGCTGATTTTGGGAGCGCAGTACGCATGAACATCAAGGACCTCAAGGGCAAGATCCGCGGCGAAAGGCTCGCCGCGCGCGATCTCCTGCCGGCCGACACCCGTACCGAATACAGCCTACTCATGGCCGACCACGGCGGCGATGCCTTCGACTTCGAGCCGGGGACGATCATTTCCGGATTCTTGCCGATCCGCTCGGAAGCCGATATCCGTCCGCTGATGGCCCGGCTGAAGGCACGCGGCGCGCGGCTCTGCCTGCCGATCGTGCAGGACCGGATGACCATCGTCTTTCGCGAACTGGTGACCGGTGCGGAACTCGTCGATACGGGTTTTGGAACCCGTGGGCCGGGCCCGGATGCCGCCGTCCTCGACCCCGAGATCCTGCTCGTGCCGCTCTCCGCCTTCGACGCCCGGGGCAACCGCATCGGCTATGGCGCCGGCCATTATGATCGGGCGATCACCCGATTGCTGCAAAAAGGCAGGGAACCCAGGCTGATCGGCATTGCATTCGACTGCCAGGAAGTGTCAGAAGTGCCGACGGAACCGCATGACGTCCGGCTGCAGGCCATTCTCACCGAAAGCGGGTTCAGAACATTCTGAAGGCGATTGGACAGGTGGAATGCGGCTTCTTTTTCTCGGAGACATGGTTGGCAAGACGGGACGGACCGCGGTGTGGGAGCGTCTGCCCGGCCTGATCGCCGACCTGAAGCTCGATTTCGTCATCGTCAACGGCGAAAATGCCGCCGGCGGCTTCGGCATCACCGAGGACATCTATCTCGAGACGATCAATGCCGGCGCCGACGTGGTGACCACCGGCAACCATGTCTGGGACCAGAAGGAGGCGGTTTCCTTCTGCGAACGGCACGACCAGTTCCTGCGCCCCGCCAACTATCCGGCCGGCACGCCGGGCAAGGGGTCGGGCATCTTCTATGCCCGCAACGGAGCCCGTATCCTCGTCGCCAACATCATGGGCCGGGTGTTCATGCATCCCGAACTAGACGATCCCTTCAAGTCGGCCGAAACCATCCTCGCCGCCTGCCCGCTGAAGGAGCAGGCCGACGCCATCGTCTTCGACTTTCATGCCGAAGCGACCAGCGAGAAGCAGTGCTTCGGCCATTTTGTCGACGGTCGCGCCAGCTTCGTCGTCGGCACCCACACCCATGTACCGACCGCCGACCACCAGATCCTCAACGGCGGCACCGCCTACATGTCGGATGCCGGCATGTGCGGCGACTATGATTCCTCGCTTGGCATGGAAAAGGAAGAGCCGCTCAACCGGTTCATCTCCAAGATGCCGAAGGGACGCTTCGAGGCGGCGCACGGCCCGGCGACGATCTGCGGCGTGGGCGTCGAAATCTCCGATCGCACCGGTCTGGCGGAAAAGATCGGGCCGCTTCGTCTTGGTCCGCGGCTGACGGAAACCGTTCCGGACTTCTGGCGCTAACGGCGCCGGTTTTTTTCGAACCTTCTAATTCCGTAAAAACTTATTTAACCGCAGTGGGCGATTATTTGCCTATTCGGGAACGTGACAAGTGCAATTCACCTCCCAGAAATTCATCACTATGGGGGGGCTCGTGACAGCAGTCGCGCAAGTGCTTTTTACTGAAAATGACGTGGGTTCGGACGACCTGCTGGCCTGCATCGAGGCGGCGGCGAAGGACGATTATACGCGCGAGCCGTCGGGAAGCGACGCGTTATCACGGGCGGTTGCAGCACTGATCCGTCGCTGCCGGGAGCGGACCTCGGTCGAACTCAACGACATTGTCGGGGTGTCGGTCAGTGTCAACGAGACGGCGAGCATGTCGGCCCACCTGCTTTATGATCTGCGCCAGGTGGATGAAGAATCGCAGGGGATAGCTGCGGCTGCCGAGGAAATGGCCGCGACCGTCAACGAAATGTCGCAGCATGGCCAGGCGATCGTGCGCAATGCGCGTCGCGCAGGTGAAACCTGTCATGTCAGCACCCAGGCCCTGGGAGAGACCAGCGAGCGCATGCAGGCCATCAACGGGGCGCTGGTCGAGACGAACGAGCGGATCGAATCGATCCAGGAACTCGGCGCCAGCATTTCGGCGATCGCCGGGAACATCAAGAAGATTGCCTCGCAGACCAACATGCTGGCGATCAACGCAGCCGTGGAGGCGGCGCGGGCAGGTGAAGCCGGTCGCGGTTTTGCCGTCGTCGCTGCCGAGGTCAAGGCCCTTTCCGACCGTACCGCCAATGCCACCTTGGAGATCGGCAATATCATCAGCAAGCTGGACGGCAGTCTTCTGGCTATGGTCAGCGCGATGAACGGCAGTCGTGTTTCGGCTGAGAAGGGGGTGCAATCGCTCGACACGCTGCGCAACGCCCTTACGACGGCATCGAAGGAATTGGACAATGTCATTGCCAATGCCGACCACATATCCGTGGCGCTCGATCAGCAGCGCGAGGCCTCGCAGAGCGTCGCCACCGGGATCGGGACCGTGGCGATGAGTTCGGTCAAGGCGACCGGCCAGTTGGAGAGCCTCATCGGCTCCATGGAGAAGGCGCAAGGCGGGTTGAATTCTCGGCTGCAGTTCCTCGCGGGAGCCACTATACCGGGCAAGATCGTCAAGCTGGCGCAATCCGACCATGTCATCTGGAAACGCCGCCTGGCCAATATGATCATCGGTCGCGAGGGGCTGAAGGCCAATGAGCTGGCCGACCATCATACCTGCCGCCTGGGCAAGTGGTATGATGGCTGCCGACATACGAACCTTGGTCGAGACAGCGATTTCATCGCGCTGGAAGATCCGCATGAACGGGTGCACAGCCATGGTATCGAAGCGGTCCGCCGTTTCAATGCCGGTGATATTCGCGGCGCCTTGCGCGAGCTCCAATGTGTCGAGGTCGCCTCGGACGCGGTGCTTGACGGGTTGGTGCGACTCGAGCGACGCACCAACGATTAAGGGCGGGCGTGCGGCAGTAACGCCATTGTGAGGCCATGGGCCTAGGTCCCGGCTTTACCGCAGGCGTTGTCTGCCGCATGCTTTCGCCATTAAAACGAGGTGCGGGAGCGGCCGGATGCTGCAGAGACTGTCCCTTGCCCTTTGCGTCCTTTCAGGCCTGGCGGCGCCGGTCGTCGCGGAGGATGCCCGGCCGCCGGTCAGCCAGTGCCAGTTGATCGCCCAAAGTGTTCCGGCCGTCACCTATGCCGCCTACAGGCCCGCCGAGGATCTGGCGGCGCGGCAGGAGGCGGCGCTCGACGAGGAGGTGACGATCCGCTTTCTCGGGCACTCCACCTTCCAGATCGAGACCCCGGCCGGCATCTCGATCGCCACGGATTTCAACGGCTGGCTGAGGTCGGCACGGCTGCCCGACGTCGTGACGATGAACAAGGCGCATTCCAGCCACTATACATTGACGCCCGATCCCGGCATTGCCACGGTCCTGCGCGGCTGGAACGCCGAACGGCCGGGCGAGAAGGCCGTGCATCGGCTGGTCGTCGGCGATGCCTATGTCCGCAACGTCCCCACCGACATCCGCAGTTGGGACGGCGGCTTCGAGGCGAACGGCAATTCGATCTTCATCTTCGAAGTTGCGGGTCTGTGCATCGGCCATCTCGGCCATCTGCACCACGAGCTCACGGACAGCCATTTCGCGGAAATCGGCCGGCTCGACGTGGTCATGGTGCCGGTCGACGGAGGGCTGACCATGGGCGCTATCAGCATGAGCGAGACGATCAAGCGCCTGCGCTCGGCGCTGATCCTGCCCATGCACCGGCGCGGGCCGCCCATCTCGACCTTCCTTTCCATGTTCGACGCGAACTTCGATTGGAAAATCGCCGACAGCGCGGCGGTCAGCGTCTCGGTGCGCAGCCTGCCGCGCAAGCCGTTGATCCTGGTGCTGAGCGGCGTGTGATGCTCTCTTGCCAGGCTTGAAAAACCGCCCGGCACGGAAATGCCGGGCGGTTGTTTTGGGCTCGCCGGTGCTAGAAGTTGCTCAGGCAAACGAAATCTTGCGGTGGACGCCGATATCCGGTTCCTTGTCGTCGCTGAGATTGGCCTTGGCGATCTCCCAGCCGAACTTGAGCGGGTTGCCGGTCGAGGCCCAGATCTCGGCATCGTCGAGCTTCAAGGCGAGCATGGTCAGCTTGGGATCGCTCTTGCCGCCGTCATACCAGGCCTCGACGATCGAGTTCCAGTATTCGTCGATCTTGGCCGGGTCCTTGCGCTCGGCGATCACGCCGCTGAGGCAGGCGTGATAGTCGTGGTCCTTGCCGATAACGCAGAAATGCGCGCGGTTTTCCGGGCGCAGGCTCTGCACCAGATGCGAGTCCGTCTTGGCAAAGAACCAGATGGTGTTGGTCCTGGGATCGGCGAACGGCGCCATCGGCTGCATGTGCATGTGGCCGCCCTCCAGGCCCAGCATGCCGGCATGAATGTCGTCGATCTCTTCCCAGAGCTGCTCGACCGGGGTTTCGCGGGCTTCGCTGAAGCTTGCCATGTACCATCTCCTGTTGTTGGCGTATTCGGCAGTTGAACGGGCCGACTGGCGATGTTGTTCCAGCAAAGGCGGTGCCGGCGCGGAATCAAATGGGGAGATGAGGCGGATGTCGAATCTCGGCCATCCCCTTGAACAGGGCCGATTTCGCTCGTATAAGGCGCCATTCCTCACAAATAGACCTGATCAGGGGTGCCATGGCTGGCCATTCACAGTTTAAAAACATCATGCACCGCAAGGGAAAACAGGACGGCATCCGTTCCAAGATGTTTTCCAAGCTCGCGCGCGAAATCACGGTTGCGGCCAAGATGGGCCTGCCCGACCCGACCATGAACGCCGCCCTTCGCCTGGCCGTGCAGAACGCCAAGGCGCAGTCGATGCCGAAGGACAATATCGACCGCGCCATCAAGAAGGCGTCGGGCGCCGACGCCGAGACCTATGACGCGATCCGTTACGAGGGCTACGGTCCGGGCGGCATTGCCGTGATCGTCGAGACGCTGACCGACAACCGCAATCGCACTGCATCCACCGTCCGCTCGACCTTCACCAAGGCCGGCGGCGCGCTGGGCGAAACCGGCTCGGTGTCCTTTTCCTTCGATCACGTCGGCGAGATCACCTACAAGGCTTCCGTCGGCGATGCCGACAAGGTCATGGAAGCGGCGATCGAAGCCGGTGCCGAGGATGTCGTATCCGATGAAGACGGCCACACGATCTATTGCGCCTTCGAGGACATGAACGAAGTGTCCAAGGCGCTGGAAGACGTGCTCGGCGCCGCGGAAAGCGTCAAGGCGATCTGGAAGCCGCAAAACACGATCGAGGTCGACGAGGAAAAGGCGCAGTCGCTGATGAAGCTGATCGGCACGCTGGAAGACGACGACGACGTGCAGAACGTCTATTCGAACTTCGAAGTGTCGGACGAGGTCATGGCCAAGCTTTCGGCCTGATAAAATTAATTGTTGAGCATAGTGGGATCTGGCTTATGTCGCCAGGTCCCAAACGGCATTGTGCCAGTCGGGGCAGGCCGCTCGGCGAACCTTGATTTTTTAGACTGCTAGACCGTCTTCTTCAATTCGTTCCAGATTGCGTAGCACCTCACCAATCTGTTCGCTCAATCCCTCCACCATCCCGATTGCGAACCTAAGCCGGGCCTCTGCTTCGTCTTCGCTACGAGCTAGTGCAACGGATGTGCAAGCGCCAGTGAACTTGCTCGCGGTGTCTCGGACTCCTTCGTCATCTATTCTGACGCGCAGAACCGAGATTTGCGTGGTTGCTTCGAGCGCATTGTTGTTTGCGTCGTCAGGAAACAGGCCTTTTCCCCATACTCCACTCTTGCGGAACTCCATGATATCCGCATGGTGCATTTTGCCAGTTGCGCGCGTTAGTTTTGCTATCTGTTCTTGAAGCTCCAAGATTGTTTCGCGCTGAAATTCCGCCCTCCGAAGCAACCGTGCATCGCGTCGCGTCTCGATACGGGCCTCTCTCTCGCGTCTCGATATGCGTCGGTCGGCTAAAGAGTCATAGAATCCTTTAAGAACTACCCCTATGATCAGAGTAACCACCGGAAACCATACCTCTGCGGGAAGAGCGTTCTCCAATTTCGACCGTCCTTCCGTTGCTGATGGTCTGACATCTACACGAATTAGTCTCAATTCTGCAAATTGGCGCCCTCAGGCGGCCGCACTGCGCACGCTGGCGATCACGCTCACCAGTTCGTTGACGATGCGCTCGACCTGTTCGCGGTCGTCGCCTTCCGCCATGACACGGATCAGCGGTTCGGTGCCCGAGGGGCGGATGACGAGGCGGCCGTTGCGGGCGAGTTCGCTCTCGGCGTCGGCGATCGCCTGCTTGACGGTTGCATCCTCGAGCGGCTTGCCGCCGGAGAAGCGGACATTGCGCAGAAGCTGCGGCACGGGCTCGAAGCGGTGGCAGATCTCGCTCACCGTCTTGCCGGTGCGCTTAACGCAGGCAAGGATCTGCAGCGCGGCCACCAGGCCGTCACCAGTGGTGCCGAAGTCGGACAGCACGATATGGCCCGACTGTTCGCCGCCGACGTTGAAATTGTGGCTCCGCATGTGCTCGACGACATAGCGGTCGCCGACCTTGGTGCGGGCGAGCGTAAGGCCCTTGTCCGAGAGGAAACGCTCAAGACCGAGATTGGACATGACGGTGGCGACGATGCCGTCGCCCCTGAGGGTCTGGTCCTGCGCCCAGGTCTCGGCGATTGCCGCCATCAGTTGGTCGCCGTCGACGATCTTGCCGTTCTCGTCGATGATGATGACGCGGTCGGCGTCGCCGTCGAGCGCGATGCCGATATCGGCGCGCACTTCGTGGACCTTCTGTTGCAGCGCGGCGGGATGGGTCGAGCCGCAATCGAGATTGATGTTGGTGCCGTTCGGCGCATTGCCGATGGTCACCACCTCTGCGCCGAGCTCCCACAGCGCCGCCGGCGCTACCTTGTAGGCGGCACCGTTGGCGCAGTCGATCGCGACCCTCAGACCGTGCAGGGTGACGTCGCGCGGCAGGGTGCGCTTGACGAATTCGATATAGCGGTAGATGTCGCCCTCGACGCGCTTGGCGCGGCCGATTTCATGGGCGGGGGCAAGCTGCGCATAGATGTCGTCGTCGAGCAGGGCCTCGATCTGTTGTTCGATCTCGTCGGAGAGCTTGTAGCCGTCCGGGCCGAACAGCTTGATGCCGTTGTCGGCGAAGGGGTTGTGCGAGGCGGAGATCATCACGCCGATATCGGCGCGCAGCGAGCGCGTCAGCATGGCGACGGCGGGCGTCGGGATCGGTCCGAGCAGGAAAACGTCGAGGCCGGCGGCGGTGAAACCGGCCACCAGCGCGTTTTCCAGCATGTAACCGGAGAGCCGGGTATCCTTGCCGATCACCACCCGGTGGCGATGGTGGCCGCGGCGGAAGATCGTGCCGACGGCGATGCCGACGCGCATGGCGAGGTCGGGGGTCATCGGAAACTGGTTGGACTGACCACGAATGCCGTCCGTACCGAAATAGCGACGAGTCATCTGTTCTCCTGCAAGGATCGAGCCGGTGCCGTGAGGCGCGGGCGAAAGGCGCTGGATTCCCGAGCCGGCCAAGCAGCCGGCAGATAAGCAATGCGCGTGCTCTTGCCACAGATCGGGGCGAAGGGCACGTAAATTAGCGTCAACAGCGCATACATCTTGTGAGCGAAAAGAAAAAGGCCACCCGCCGACGTCGAGGGGTGGCCTTTATGCTTTTTTAGTTGGCAAGCTTAATGCGGCTGGGGTTCGAGGCCGCTTTCCGGTTCGCCGCCCTTGGGCGCGTCCTTCTTCGAACCGGTCGAGGGAACCGCCGAGCCACGTCCCGAAGGCGTGTCGTCGCCAAGGTCGCGGGCCGGCTTTTCGCCGCGCAGCAGCGCCTTGATCTCTTCACCCGAGAGCGTTTCGTATTCCAGCAGGCCTTCCGCCATGGTGACGAAGTCGTCGTGCTTCTCGGTCAGGATACGGCGGGCTTCCTGGTAAGCCTCGTCGATCAGGCGACGCACTTCGGTATCGATCTTCTGGGCGGTGGATTCCGAGACATTCTTGGTCTGGGAAACCGAATGGCCGAGGAAGACTTCCTGCTGGTTTTCACCATAGGCGACCTGACCGAGCACGTCGGAGAAGCCCCACTGGGTGACCATGGCCCGGGCAAGCTTGGTGGCCTGCTCGATATCGGAGGATGCGCCCGACGTGATGTTTTCCTTGCCGAAGGTGAGTTCTTCCGCCACGCGGCCGCCCATCATGATGATCAGGCGCGACACCATCCACTTGTAGCTCATCGAGTAGCGGTCGCCCTCGGGCAGCTGCATGACCATGCCGAGCGCACGGCCGCGCGGAATGATGGTCGCCTTGTGCAGCGGATCGGCGACCGGCACGTTGAGCGCGGTGATCGCATGGCCGGCTTCGTGGTAGGCGGTCAGCTTCTTTTCGGCTTCGGTCATGGCGGAGGAGCGACGCTCGGCACCCATCATGATCTTGTCCTTGGCGTCTTCGAATTCGGCCATGGTGACGACGCGCTTGTTGCGGCGGGCGGCCATCAGGGCGGCTTCGTTGACCAGGTTCATCAGGTCGGCGCCGGAGAAACCGGGCGTGCCGCGGGCGAGGACCTTGAGGTCGACGTTCGGGGCGAGCGGCACATTGCGGGCATGCACCTTGAGGATGCGCTCGCGGCCGACGATGTCGGGGTTCGGGACGACGACCTGGCGGTCGAAACGGCCGGGACGCATCAGCGCCGGGTCGAGAACGTCGGGACGGTTGGTCGCGGCGATCAGGATGACGCCCTCATTGGCTTCGAAGCCGTCCATCTCGACCAGCAACTGGTTGAGCGTCTGTTCGCGCTCGTCGTTGCCGCCGCCAAGACCGGCGCCACGATGGCGGCCGACGGCGTCGATTTCGTCGATGAAGATGATGCAGGGCGCGTTCTTCTTGGCCTGCTCGAACATGTCGCGGACGCGGGATGCGCCCACGCCGACGAACATTTCAACGAAGTCCGAACCGGAAATGGTGAAGAAGGGCACATTGGCTTCGCCGGCGACCGAACGGGCGAGCAGGGTCTTACCCGTGCCCGGAGGGCCGACCAGCAACACGCCGCGCGGGATCTTGCCGCCGAGACGCTGGAACTTCTGCGGATCGCGCAGGAATTCGACGATTTCCTCGAGGTCCTGCTTGGCTTCGTCCACACCTGCGACGTCCTCGAACGTCACGCGACCGTGCGCTTCGGTCAGAAGCTTGGCCTTCGACTTGCCGAAGCCCATGGCGCCGCCACGGCCGCCACCCTGCATCTGGCGCATGAAGAACAGCCAGACGCCGAGGATCAGCAGCATGGGCAGAAGGGTGCCGATATAGCTCAGGAAGCCGGACGAGCCGTCGGTCTCGGGGCGCGCGACGATCATCACGTTCTTGTCCTGCAGCTTCTGCAGAAGGCTGCCATCGACAACGGGGGAATAGGTCTGGAATGCCGTGCCGTTCTCGACATAGGTGCCGAGCACGCGGTTGCCGGTGACGGTCACGTCACGGACCCGGCCGGCATCCACTTCGCGGAGGAACTGCGAATAGGGTATTTCGCGCGAACTGGTCTGCGACGGCGATGTCTGGAACATGCTGAACAAGGCAATCAGCAGGAGGGCTATGATCGCCCATAGCGCGAAATTCCGAAAATTTGGGTTCATAGAACTCCCCGAACATGTGTTGCGCGCTGAATGCCCGCCAGATTGTCAACTAACATAGGATCGCACTGGGGCATTGCCAAGGCAAAGCGGCGTGCACAATGCGTTTTCCGTCAATAACCGCTTAAGCCGGGGGCGGCAAATAGGCCCTGGCGCCAAACAGGCGTGCAACGGCATCGGCCAGCGGAAGGTCGGTTTCGGCAAGGAAGCGGTCAAACAGCGGAAAGGCGGGCTCGACCGTGACATGCGCGGGAGGGGCGTGGCTACCGCCCGCAAGCGCCGACACCGCCCGGATCTGCGGGGAAACGCGGGCCATGTGGGTGCGTATCGCCGGGGACAGGGCGTCCGCTTCGGGCGACGGGTGGAGGTCCGTGCCCGGCGCGATCTGCAGCGCCTCGCCGGTCGGGTTGGTGATGCGGTATCGCCCGTCCCACAGGAGGGCGGAATGCGGCGGCAGCGGACGCGGCAAAACATCGCGGATTTCGCGCATCAGATAAAGGCCGTCACGGCGACACTGCACGAGGGCCCGCGCCAGCGTCATCCGGCCCGGCTTTCCAGAGGTGACCAGCCGCATCAGCCTATCCATGGCAGCGGTGGCCGGCCGGTGCGGCCTGCCGCCCACAATCGCCACCAGCGTCGTGAGCGCATGGCGCAGGATCGCCGGCTCTGCATTTCGTGCTGCGGGTGAAAGCGTGATGAGGCATCCGGCGTGAAGCGTGGCGCTGGCGGCAATGAGATCCGCCGCGCCTTTTGACAAAAGGCGGCGCCGCGCGGCGGCTTCGTCCGCCGACCCCGGCATGGCTGCACCCCGATCCTGGCGGACACGCACGCGCTCAAAGCGCCGGTCGGCATTGCTCGGATCATCGACCCAGCCGACGGCCTGGCCGGTGAGATAGTCACGGATCGCCGCGCGCCGCACCTCGAGAAAGGGTCTCAGCAGCCAGATGCGTCGGTCGTAGAGGGTCGCGCTTGCCATGCCGGACAGGCCGATGCTGTCCTCGTCGGCGCGGGCGGCGCGCATGGCGATCGTCTCGTCCTGATCGTCGGCTGTGTGCCCGGTGACGATGGCGGTGGCGTCTAATGCGACGGCGGCGTCGGCGAGCAGGCGATAGCGCGCCTCGCGGGCCGTTGACGAGATGCCGGTCCGCGGCTTGTCGCCCTGCCAGGTCAGGATGCGATGGGGGATTTCAAGGGAGGCGCAAAGCCGCGCGACGGCAAGGGCTTCATCGGCCGAGTCGGGGCGAAGCGCATGGTCAACGGTTGCCGCCGTTAGGCTATGGGGGCAATCGGGCTGGCTTGTCACTTGATGAAGGGCGATCAGCAGGCCGGTGGAATCGCTGCCGCCGGAGACGGAGACCAGAAGGCGCGTCGGTTGGCTGAGGGATGTCAACAACCGGCTGGCGGCGTCGAGGGGAGGCGAGGGCTGGGAGGTGTTCACCGTCTGGGGCCGCAGACAACGGGTCAGCAGCGAAGCCGCTTCTGTTCGGAGGCAACCTTGGAAACCACGGCACGCGATGCCTTGGGATAGCGCTTCGTCACTTCGCGCAGCGTGGCGCAGGCGGTCTCGGTATTGTCGAGGGCGGCAAGGGACATGCCGAGCTTCAGAAGCATTTCCGGGGCCTTGGGCGAGGAGCCGTAAGCCTGGTGGGCATTGAGGAAGGTCTTGGCCGATTCGTTGAACTTGCCCTGCGAATACTGCGCTTCGCCCAGCCAGAAATTGGCATCGGCGATCTTGCCGCTCTGGGGGTAGCTAGAGATGAAATCGGCAAGCTCGTTCTCGGCCATGGCATAGTCACCGGAAAGGACATGCGCATAGGCCACCTGGTAGAGATCGCTTTCGGATCCGATCGAGGCGGTGGTCGAAGGTGCAGCCGGCGGCTGGATCGTCTCGACGCCGGGAAGGGCGGCCGATCCGTTGCCGATCGCATCCTGGTTGATCGTCGCCGAGCGAGGCAGACCCGCGGCATCCAGTTCGATCGAGCCCAGGACCTGTTCCGGCTGGGTCAGAGGGGCGGACCCGGCATTGCTGCCGGGCACCGTTTCTTCGGTGATGATCTCGGCGACGGAAGCGGATGGACCGCCGTCGTCGGCCGGCGTGTCGAGGGCGCCGCTCTTCCTGGCTCCGCCCTTTTCGAGATCCTGGAAGCGGAACTCGTTGTCTTCCTGGGTCTTGCGCATCTGCTCCTGCATCTGCAGGATCTGGAAGCTCATTTCCTCGATCCGGCCGTTGAGGTTGCGGATCTCTTCCTCCAGTTGCTGAACGCGGATAGACGGATCCGCACTCTGGGCGAGGATAACCGGTGCATGTTGGCCGGTCTCGGTGGCAGTCGCGGCTTGCGGCGCCGGGCGCGGTGCAAGCAGTTGCATCGAACTGGCGCTTGCGGGCAGGCCGGCCACAGTCGCCGCTCCGAGCAATGCGGCCATGACAAGTCGTTTCATCTCTTGTTCCTGTTTCTCATGTCACGTCGCGCCGGGTTTGGCGCAACCCGGAGATTCTTTCCAATTGCCGGTAAAAAGCAACCGAAGTTCGGCCAAAGTGTGGAGAAAAGGAAAGGCGGCCTCCCGGGGGGAAGCCGCCTTTCCAAACTCTGCCGCCTGGAGGCGAGGATTACATTCCGGCGCCGCCGAGAACGGTGACCGCGCGACGGTTCTGCGACCAGCAGGAAATGTCGTCGCATACGGCGACCGGACGTTCCTTGCCGTAGGAGATGGTCTTCATGCGGCTCGCCGGAACGCCACGCGATGCCAGGTAGTCGCGGGTGACGGCGGCGCGGCGGGCGCCGAGCGCCAGGTTGTATTCGCGCGTGCCGCGCTCGTCGGCGTGGCCTTCGACGGTGATGGCATAGTTCGGATACTTGGCCAGCCACTGGGCCTGACGGTCGAGGATCTGCTGGGCATCGGCACGGATCGAGGTCGAGTCGGTATCGAAGAAGATACGGTCGCCGACATTGACGGTGAAGTCCTGGGTCGAGCCCGGCGTTGCCGCACCGGCGCCGAGGCCGAGCTCGGAGGCGCTGTTCGGCAGGTTCTTCTTCGATGCGCAGCCGGCAAGCGCCAGCGTCAGCGCCAAGGCGATGACGGCCGGATTGCTGGCGATCTGCTGCATGCGGCTCTTCGCCGGGGTGTGAATGCGGCTCATGGCCGGTCTCCTTGATTCATTCCGTTAGGGTTGCCGGACTTTAACCATTCGAGGTTAACCGGCATCGAACGAACGTGGTTAACAGTTTATCAAAACACCGCCGGAAATCGCTGATTTACAGCACTTTGCGGCAAGAAAGAGGCATGATTGCGGCCCTATTCGAGCAGTGGCGACCAGGCCGGGTCCGAAGCATAGGTCGGGGTCTTGACCAGTTGTTCGTTATAACCGGTCAGATCGATCGAATGGAGCTGCGGACCACCGGCACCGGCCGTCTGGCGGAAGAACATCAGCACGCGGCCGTTCGGTGCCCAGGTCGGGCCTTCGTTGTGGAAGCCGGAGGTCAGGATGCGCTCGCCCGAACCATCGGTCTTCATCACGCCGATCGAGAACTTGCCGCCCGACTGCTTGGTAAAGGCGATGAGGTCACCGCGCGGCGACCAGACCGGGGTGGAGTAGGAGCCGTCACCGAACGAGATGCGCTGCTGGCCGGAGCCGTCGGCGTTCATCACGTAGAGCTGCTGGCGACCGCCACGGTCGGATTCGAAGACGATCCGGGCGCCGTCCGGCGAATAGGACGGCGAGGTGTCGATCGCGGCCGTCGAGGTCAGGCGCGTGGTGGTGCGCGAGCGCAGGTCCATCGTGTAGATGTTGGCGTTGCCGTCCTGCTGCAGGCTCATGATGACGCGCTGGCCGTCGGGCGAGAAACGCGGCGAAAACGTCATGCCGGGGAAGTTGCCAACCACTTCGCGCTGTCCGGTCTCCAACTGGAGCAGGTAGACGCGGGGCTGCTGGCCCTCGAACGACATGTAGGTCACTTCCTGGCGGCTCGGCGAGAAGCGCGGCGTCAGAACGATGTCCTTGGAGCCGGTCAGCATGCGGACATTCTCGCCGTCCTGGTCCATGATGGCCAGCTGGCGCTTGCGGTCGGTCTTCGGGCCGCTTTCCGAGACGAAGACGATGCGGGTGTCGAAATAGCCCTTTTCGCCGGTGATGCGCTCATAGATGGCATCGGCGATGATGTGGGCGACGCGGCGCCAGTTTTCCGGCTGGGTGTAGAACTGCTGACCGGTCATCTGCTGGCCGGCAAAGGTGTCCCAAAGGCGGAACTCGGCGCGCAGACGACCGTCGCCTTCCTTGCTGATCCGGCCGACGACGAGCGCCTGGGCGTTGACCACCTTCCAGTCCTCGAAGCGTGGAGCCTGGTCGGGATTGGTGATTTTCTCGATGAAGGCCGCGCGGTTGACCGGGGCGAAGAGGCCGGAGCGCTTGAGGTCGGCCTCGACGACGGCGGCGATCTTGGCGCCGATGCCGTCCGCCGAGACGAAGTCGGTGATGGCGATCGGCAGCGGCTCGACATTGCCCTTGTTGATGTTGATTTCGACGACGGCGCTCGCCGGGGTGGCAAAGGCGCCGGCCATGCCGACGACCACCATCAGGGTTCGGAGAAGGTTGAGTTTCATCATAAGATCCAAGCCTTTCAGCTCTCTACATCAGTTCGCTGGGGTCGAAATTGACGATCACCTCCGACCAGGCATCGTATTTGTCCCGGGGAAGGTTCTTGAAGGGGGCGGAGCGCAGGACGGCGCGGCGTGCGCCGCCCATCAGCACCTGTTGGGTCTGCGGCGTGCCGCCGGTCGCGCTGACTTCCGGCTCGCCGATCAACTCGCCGGACTCGTCGAGCTGGAATTTCACCCTGATGCGGACGTCGGCCGCATCGGCGAGGCCCGGAATGACCGACCAGTTGTTCTGGATCTGGCCGCGCAGCGCGTCCATCTCGCTCTGGCTGAGCTTCGAGCCGCCGGTGGTCGTCTTGCCACCGAATGCCGCCTTGTCCGGCGATGCCTTGGCGCCACCGGCCGTCGGGTCGTTCTTGTTCAAGAGGGCCGCAACCTCGTCGGCGTTGAAGTCGCTCTCCTTGGCGGATTTCGACTTCGCCGTCTCCTGGGTCTTGACGTCCTTCTTCTTGTTGTCGGCCTTGGCCGCCTCGCTCTGGGTCGGCGTGGTCTCGGCGGGCTTCGCCTCGGCCGGCTTCGGTTTTTCCGGCTTCGGTCTGGCGGAGGGGACGGGCACGTTGTCGGGCAGCGGAATTTCCTCGGCGGCCGCTTCTTCCGGCGGCGCCTGCTCGGCTGGCGTCTCGGGCTGCGGTTCCGGCGTCAACTCAGGCTTCGGCGGCTCGGCCTTGGCCACTTCGACCGGCTTTTCCGCGACCGTCTCTTCCTTGATGATGTCCTTGATGTCGTTGGTCACGTCGTCCTGGGTCGGCTGGACCTTCTCGACCTTTTCCGGCGCGGCCGAGGATTCGGCGGTGGTCGGCTTGTCAACCGGCTTGGGGACGGACTTCAGGTCGACCTTGTTCTCGCCGACATTCTGGGCATCCGCGACGGAGGTCGGCTTCTTGGTCGGCACCGGCGCCGATTTCTCCGCGACCGGCGCGGACTTGTCGCCCTGCTGAATCTGCGTGAGTTCTTCGATGGGGACGATCTCGATCGGCAGCGCCTCGACGTCGGCGACGTCAAAGGATTCGGGCGCACCGATGCTGACCAGCGCGAAGGTGAGCGCCAGCCCATGCAGCACAGCCGAAGAAATGAGACTAGCTCTCATCGCGTCCGATCACTTGTCCTGTTCTTGCAGGGTCACGAGGCCGATATTCTTGAAACCGGCCGCGGAAATGCGGGCCATGACCTGCATGATGGTGCCATATGCTGCCGCGGTGTCGCCGCGCACGTAGATGCGCTCGTTGTAGCCGGTGGTGGCGATCGCCTCGAGCTTGGCAACCACGTCGTCGAGGGGGATCGCCGTTTCCTGGAGATAGATCTCGCCGGCCGGGTTGACCGAAATGGTGATCGGCTGGGTCTCGGAATTCATCGCCTTGGCCTGGGTTTCCGGCAGGTCGATCGGCACGCCGACGGTCATCATCGGCGCGGCGACCATGAAGATGATCAGAAGCACCAGCATGACGTCGACCATCGGCGTCACGTTGATCTCACTCATCGGCGCCTTCCTGCCACCGCGTCTGCCGCCACGACGGCCACCGCCGCCACCGCCCGATCCAACATTCATACCCATAGCGTGCGTCTCCTAAGCCAGACGATTACTGCGCGGCCTGGCGAGGCTGCAGCTTCTCATCGATCTGGCGCGAAAGAATGGCGGAGAACTCGTCGGCGAAGCCTTCCATGCGGGCGGTCAGCTTGCCTGCCTCGCCGGAGAACTTGTTATAGGCGATGACGGCGGGGATGGCGGCGACCAGGCCGATGGCGGTGGCGAGCAGCGCCTCGGCGATACCGGGAGCGACGACCGCGAGGTTGGTCGACTTGGAACCGGCGATCGCCTGGAACGAGGTCATGATGCCGACGACGGTGCCGAACAGGCCGACGAAGGGGGCGGCCGAGCCGATGGTCGCCAGCGAGGTCAGCCGGGCTTCCAGTCCTTCCGATTCGCGCGCCAGCGTCACGTCCATGGCGCGGTCGATACGCATCTGCAGGCCGATCGGCGAGCGGGCGCCGCGCTCGAAGCTCTTCTTCCATTCGCGCATGGCGGCGACGAACATGGCGGCAAGCCCGGTATTGCTGCGTTCCGCCAGCGTCCGGTAGAGTTCCTCGAGCGACTGGCCGGACCAGAAGACCTGTTCGAATTGGTCGAACTGCCGGCGCGCGCGCGAATAGCTCATGAACTTGTCGATGATGATCGCCCAGGTCCAGACCGAGGCGGCGAGCAGTCCGAGCATGACCAACTTGACGACGAAGCCTGCCTGCATGAACAGGGCCCAAAGGCTCACGTCATGCGTCGCCGCTGCCAAACCTACTTCTTCCATCGCTTTTAAATCCCCGAAATCCAAACGCCCGGCACAGGACCGGGCGGTGAAAAAGCTCTGTTGCGGAATTTTAGAGGTGCCATTGCCGAACGCCCTTATTCCGCTTCAAGCTCCCAGATTGCCTTCTTGCCTTCAAATTTGGTCAAAGGAAGGCGTGCGTTGCACAAATTTCCACGGGGGCAGTAAGACATCATTATGGTTAAGGGAGCGTTAGCGGGGAAGGGCGCGGATGCGCCAGTCAGGTGAGAAAGCGGGCGGCTAGACCTTCGGGCAAACGGCGCGGCCGACCTGAGCGATTGATGGTGGCAATCACCACCTTGGCGGCGATCAGCAGATCGCCGGTGCGGCTGATCTCCTGCTCCAGCACCATCTTGGCGCCTCCGGCCTTGATGGTGACGGTGCGGATGTCGAGTATGTCGTCCATGTGCGCCGATGCCTTGAAGTCGATTTCCATGCGATGGACAACGAAAGCAAGCCCTTCCGCGTCGACACCGAGCAAGGCGCTCTGGTTGACGCCGAGACAGCGCAGATAGTCCGTGCGCCCCCGTTCGAGGAAGTGAAGATAGCGTGCGTGATAGACCAGTCCGGAAAAGTCCGTGTCTTCATAATAGACTCGCTGGGTGAGGAGGTGACCATTGTCGGTCAGTTCTCCACAGAGAGATATTGGTTGTTTTTTCATGTTCTTACCTTGTTTTCTCGGTGCCTGGGCGGGCCTTGGAACCGAGCGATATTCCGCCCATTGTAGTTCTGTCACAAATTGGCATTATCAGATTTCAGACCTTACCGGCACAGGAGACCACCGCATGAAGATTGCAGTTATGGGCGGAGACGGGTTCGTCGGCTGGCCGACTTCCCTGCACCTCTCCGACGCCGGTCACGACGTCCATATCCTCGACAACCTGTCGCGCCGGTGGATCGATACCGAGCTTGGCGTACAGTCGCTGACGCCGATGGATTCGATCCAGGAACGCACGCGCATCTGGCATGCGGAGACAGGGCGGCGCATCCATTTCCACCTGATCGACCTCGCCAAGGACTACGAGCTGCTGAAGAACTGGCTAGCGGAGGAGCGTCCGGACGCGATCATCCATTTCGCCGAGCAGCGCGCCGCGCCCTATTCGATGAAGAGCGACCGGCACAAGAACTACACGGTCAACAACAATGTCAGCGCCACGCACAATCTGCTGAATGCACTGACCGAACTCAACCTCGATTCGCACCTCGTCCATCTCGGCACCATGGGCGTCTACGGCTATTCGACGGTCGGCGCGGCGATCCCCGAGGGCTATCTGCCGGTCGGCATCGAGACGATGCAGGGCGAGACGGTTTCGCAGGAGATCCTCTATCCGAGCAATCCCGGCTCGATCTACCATATGACGAAATGCCTCGATCAACTGCTGTTCCAGTTCTACGCCAAGAATGACGGTTTGAGGATCACCGACCTGCACCAGGGCATCGTCTGGGGGACGCATACCGAACAGACGCGCCGCCATGCGCAACTGGTCAACCGCTTCGACTATGACGGCGATTACGGCACGGTGCTCAACCGCTTCCTGATCCAGGCGGCGATCGGCTATCCGCTGACGGTGCACGGCACGGGCGGACAGACCCGCGCCTTCATCCACATCCAGGACTCGGTGCGCTGCATCGAAATCGCGCTCAACAATCCGCCGGCGCGGGGCTCGCGGGTCGAGATCTTCAACCAGATGACAGAGACGCATCGGGTACGCGATCTGGCCGAGATGATCTCCAAGATGACCGGCGCCGAGATCGCCTGGCTTCCCAACCCGCGCAAGGAGGCGCCGGAAAACGACCTGATCGTCAGGAACGAGAAGTTCCTCGGCCTCGGGCTCGAACCGACGACTCTGAAGAGTGGCCTGCTCGACGAGATCGTCGACGTCGCGAAGAAGTTCGCCTATCGCGTCGATCGCTCGCGCGTGCCGGCCGTTTCGGCCTGGACCAAGGATATCGCCAAGACGATCAACCGCGACCCGGAAGGCAAGAAGCTGAAATCCGTGTCATGATGATGGGCACGGAAATGCTGCGCGGCATCCGGCCGCAGACCACGGCCGGATCGCGCAATGCCTTCGTCACCCTGGTGACCAATGCCGACTACGCCATGGGCGCGGTCGCGCTGGCGCGCTCGATCCGACTTACCGGAAGCCCGGCCGACATCGTCGTGCTCTTTACCGGCGGAGTGGAAGCGCGCGCGCTCCAGCCGCTGGAAGCGCTCGGCTGCCGGCTGGTGGAGGTCGATCATCTACCTCTGTCGCATGCTTTCAACCTGCGCCACGGGCGCGGCAATCTGCATGCGAATGCACCCTTCACCAAGGGGCGCAAGCCGGCCTTCCACTCGCCGCTCGACAATTTCTGCAAGTTAAGGCTCTGGCAGCTGATCGACTACGCCACCTGCGTCTTCATCGACGCGGACGCGATCGTGCTGAAGAACATCGACAAGCTGTTCGACTATCCGGAATTCTCCGCCGCGCCGAATGTCTACGAGAGCCTGGCCGATTTCCACCGGCTGAACTCCGGCGTTTTCGTCGCCAAGCCGTCGCTTGCCACCTTCGGCGCCATGCTCAAGCAGTTGGACGAGCCGGACGTGTTCTGGCGACGCACCGACCAGACTTTTCTCGAAACCTTCTTCCCGGACTGGCAGGGCCTGCCGGTCTTCATGAACATGCTGCAATATGTCTGGTTCAACCTGCCGGACCTGTGGGACTGGAAAGAGATCGGCGTGCTGCATTACCAGTATGAAAAGCCGTGGGAGGCCGACCATCCCAAGGCGGTGCTTCTGCAGCCGCTCATCGATCTTTGGCACGCCTATCATTCGGGCGAGGGCATTCCCGACATTGGGACGCTGGCCAATCCTGTCCCGGCGGCGGCATGAAGGTCCTGGTCTCCGGTGGGACGGGACTGGTCGGCCGATATGTCGTCGAAGCTTTGCTTTCGGCCGGCGACGACGTGACCGTCGGCGGGCGTTCTGCGCCTCAGGCGGGTTACTTCTCACGGCCCGTCAAGTTCCGGTCGATGTCGCTCGATCCCGATCTTGATCATATCGAGGTCTTCGACGAAGCCTATATGTTTGTGCATGCCGCCTTCGATCACGTGGCGGGGAAATACCGGGGTGGGGAGGGCGACGATTCGGTACGGTTCCGCCGGCTCAATCTCGATGGCACGGTTCGCCTGTTCGAAGCGGCCAGACGCGCTGGCGTCCGGCGCGTCGTCTTCCTGTCAAGCCGGGCGGTCTATGACGGCATTGCGCCGGGGGCTCCGCTGGTCGAGACGGCCGCGCTGCATCCAACCAGCCTCTACGGCGAAGTCAAGCTGCTGGCCGAGCAGGTGCTCAAGGATATGTCCGGCCCGGGCTTTGCCGGATCAAGCCTCAGGCTGACCGGCGTCTATGGGCATCTTCGGCCGAACAAGTGGGACGGACTGTTCGCCGACTATCAGGCGGGCAGGGCGATGCCGGTGCGTGCCGGCTCAGAAGTGCATGGTCGTGACGTCGGCCAGGCGGTTCGGCTGATGCTGGAGAGCGACACGGCAAAGGTGGGTGGGGAGGCGTTCAACGTCTCCGACATCGTCACCGACAGCCACGAAATCCTCGCCGCGTTGAAATTGGCGACCCGGTCGCTGCATCCGTTGCCTGAGCCGGCAGACAAGACTGTGGTGGCGGAGATGGTGACGGACAAGATCCGCGCGCTCGGCTGGAAGCCCGGCGGCCTGTCGCTGCTGGAAAGCACGGTCCACTGTCTCGCTGACAGCGTCTGAGCCTGAAATTCAGGCCATAAGCTCCGTTTCGCTCCATCCGAATTCGGCCATTTCCCCAGCGCGCGCCTGTGCGTCGTCGCCGACAATGAACTCGTCCAATTGCGGCGGCTTCACGCAGGTACCGGAGAGCATGGCATGGACCTGGCCGCGATGATGGGTCTGGTGCTGGAACACGTGGCTGAGAATGTCGTCGAGACGGTCGGTCTGGATCCGGCCGCCGCGATGGACCGCGACGGGGCGGGCCAGGTCGAGGGGCGTCAGGCGGTCGCACAGGTCAAGCAGCCGGCGGTCGACGTCGGCCTGTGCGGCGTACAGTTCTGCCGGGTCGGCAAAGGGTTCCTGGTTTTCCCAGGCCTTCGGGCCGAGCGTACCGCCCTCGAGCGCATCGACGTAGAACCAGTCGACGACGAGGATATGATTGAGCGTCGCCCGGATCGACGGGAAGAAGCTCGTGCGTGTGGCCTCGAACTCGCCGGGCTGCAGAAGCGCCACGGCCTTGTGAAGGCGCATATTGGCGAGCGCATTGGCGCGGGCCAGCTTGCGGAAGACGCGGGTGGGGTCGTAAGCTTGGATCATGCGATTGCTGCCCCTTCGTCGGCGATCCGGTGTTTGTGGCGCCTAGGCATGGCGTCGTTCAATCGTCCTCCAGCGTCAGCCGGAACTGGGCGGCCTCCAGATCCTTCGGCGGCTGCAAGCCGAGATGCTTCCAAGCGGTGGTGGTCAGCACGCGGCCGCGCGGGGTGCGCTGGATGAAGCCCTGCTGGATCATGTAGGGCTCGATGATGTCCTCGATCGCGTCGCGGGGTTCGGAGAGACCGGCCGCGATCGTCTCGATGCCGACCGGGCCGCCGCCGAAATTCATGGCGATCATGTTGAGATAGCGCTTGTCGAGCTGGTCGAGGCCCATATTGTCGACCAGGAGCCGGGTCAGTGCCTCGTCGGCGATTTCGCGGGTCACGGCCTCGGCGCGGGCGACCTCGGCAAAATCGCGCACACGGCGCAGCAGGCGGCCGGCGATGCGCGGCGTGCCGCGGGCGCGGCGGGCGATCTCGCGGGCGCCTTCGTCGGTCATGCCGAGCCCCATCAGCCGGGCGCCGCGCCGCACGATCAGTTCCAGTTCCTCGACCGTGTAGAAGGCAAGGCGGACCGGAATACCGAAGCGGTCACGCAGCGGCGTGGTCAGAAGGCCGAGGCGGGTGGTGGCGGCGACGAGGGTGAACTTGGAAAGGTCGATCTTGACCGAGCGGGCGGCCGGGCCTTCGCCGATGATCAGGTCGAGCTGGTAGTCCTCCATGGCGGGATAGAGGATTTCCTCGACCGCCGGGTTGAGCCGGTGGATCTCGTCGATGAAGAGCACGTCGCGTTCCTCGAGATTGGTCAGCAGCGCTGCAAGATCGCCGGCCTTGGCGATGACCGGGCCGGAGGTCGAGCGGAAATTGACGCCGAGTTCCTTGGCCATGATCTGGGCGAGCGTCGTCTTGCCGAGCCCCGGAGGGCCGACGAACAGGACATGGTCGAGCGCCTCGCCCCGGTTCTTCGCCGCCTCGATGAAGATCTTCAGGTTGGCGCGCGCTTCCGCCTGACCGGTGAATTCGTCGAGCGACTGCGGGCGAAGCGCGGTGTCGAGGTCTTCGCCGCGCTTTTCCGGGGAGAGAATGGGGTTCGGGGTGTTCATGCGAGGAGTTCCATGCCTGGTACGCGGGACGCCGCGCGTTTGTCGAAGGTCTTCACCGAGATGCAGCCTTCCTCGATGGATCTGACGGCAATCAGGGCGTCGGCGAAATCGGCGTTGTTCTGGGTAACCAGCCGCAGCGCTTTTAGGACGAGGTCATGATGTTCCACCGTCAGGCCTCGGACCCGGAGAAGCTTGGATATCGCGTTCGATGCGTCTTGACGAGTGTAGCCGAGTTGCGATCTCAGCGCCCAGTCGAGCTCTACGACGCAAATGAGCGGGAGAAAGGCAAGGTAGTCCTTCCCCAATCCTTCCGCGAACAGCAGGGCTGAGCGTCTCTGGTCGGGATCGTCGTTGGTGAGGAGCCGGATGACGATGTTGGTGTCGAGGCCAACCAGCTTCATGCCGCGACATCCGACTTCTCGTCGCCTGCGGTCGATAGAACGCTGGCGCCGCCCGCTTCAACGACGGCCTTGTCGATCTCCTCCAGCGTTGCCGGTCCATTGGGCGGTGAGCCGAGCAGTCCCGCGAGGTCCCGTAGATCAATGTTCTTCGGCGTGACGACAATCTCGCCATCAATGACACTATAAATGACCTGATCGCCGGGGCGTAGACCGAGGATGTCCCGCATCTCCTTCGGAATGGTGATCTGGCCCTTGGGGGACAGCGTGACTTCCCATACTTTCATGGAGTGCTCCGACATTTCCCTAGGTTTCCGACTATAGCCACAAGTTCCGAAGGGTGCAAAGTTTGCCGAAAAATCACCGAGACAGCTCCTTCAGCCCCAACCGGATCAGTTTGGCGCTGTCGGCGCCTTCGCCGCCGTTCTTCAGGGCGGCGGAAATCGCATTGGCCGCCTGCTCGCGGGAATAGCCGAGATTGGTGAGCGCCGAGACGGCATCGGTAACCGGGGCAGGGGCGACGCCTTCGCCGATTTCCTGCTTGAGGCCGATATTGGCGGTGGCCTCGCCGGCAAAGGCGGGCGCCTTGTTCTTTAACTCCGTGACGATGCGGATCGCCACCTTCGGGCCGACGCCCGGCGCGCGCGACACCGCCGTCTTGTCCTGCAGGGCGATGGCATTGGCGAGTTCGGAGGGGGTGAGTGTCGACAGCAGCGCAAGAGCCACCTTGGCACCGACGCCCTGGACGCTCTGCAGGAGATTGAACCATTCGCGCTCCAGCGCCGTCATGAAACCGAACAGCTTCAACTGGTCCTCGCGGACATAGGTCTCGATGAACAGCACCGCTGCCTCGCCCGGCGAGCCGAGCCGCGATAGCGTGCGGACGGAGCAGAAGGCGACGTAGCAGACGCCATGCACGTCGATCAGCGCATAGTCGTCGCCGATTTCGTCAATGGTGCCTTTGAGCTTGCCGATCATGGGAACAGTCCGTCAGGGATGGGTTTCGGGGGAGATGAGGGGAACCATCGGGAAATAGGTGCGGTAGCCCTTCGGATCGCGTGTGAGAATCGAATAGCCGCGAATGGCGGCATGCGCGCCGATCATGAAGTCCGGCAGCACACGCTCGCGCGCTCCGCCGGTCCTGCGGTATCTGCGGAAAGCCACGCCGGCGGCAAAGGCCGCCGCCCAGGGCAAGCCTTCGCGATGGAAATCAGATTGTGGAAGCAGTTGGTCGACCGTCTCGATATCGTCATAGCGCACCGAAAACTCGGCATAGATGACCGGATTTATCACCAGCGGCTGTTCGGCCGCCGCCCGGGTCAGCGCAGCGCGCGACCAGCCGAGCCAGACCGGGTCGCGCACCGCCACATCGACCAGGACATTCGTGTCGACCAATGTCGCCATGGATCAGCGATCCCTCGTCATGGCCATCAGGGCGTCGGCATCGATTGTCTGGTCACCGGTTCCCTCAAGTGTGTCAAGCGCTTGCATCAACGCGGCGAGACGCGTGCGGTCGGCATCGGAATGCCGGTTGCCTTTGGGCGCCAAGGTCAATTTGCCGTTTTCGACCGTGAAGACGACCTCGCTGTTCGGCTCGATGCCGACCAGTTCGCGCAAGTCGCGGGGTATGGTGACCTGTCCTTTGGATGTGACGCGCATGATCTCGCTCCTTCTGGGGTAAGAAAATATCTTACTGACGGAACAAGTCAAGAACAAACTAGGCGCTGGCCAGCACCTGGCGCATGCGGTCGCCGCCGCGATTGTGGGCGTGGCAGATGGCGATGGCGAGCGCGTCGGCGGCGTCATTGCCCTTGAACTCCGCCTTGGGCATGAGGATCTTCAGCATCATGTGGATCTGCTGCTTCTCGCCATGGCCGACGCCGATCACCGCCTTCTTCACCGCGTTCGGCGCATATTCCGCGACTCTCAAGCCTGCACGCGCCGGCACCAGCATGGCGATGCCACGGGCCTGTCCGAGCTTCAGGGTGGCGACGGCGTCCTTGTTGACGAAGGTCTGTTCGACCGCGGCTTCGTGCGGCTGATAGGCGTGCACGACTTCCGCGAGCCCGTCATGCAGCTGGCAGAGCCGTGAGGCGAGATCCATGTCGCCGTCGGAGGTCACCGTGCCTGAGGCGACGAAGCGCAGGGAGTTGCCGAGCGTCTCGATGACGCCCCAGCCGCAACGTCTGAGGCCCGGATCAATGCCGATAATTCGAATCGCGTTCTGCATGGCGTCACTCTAGCTTCCTGTCTGCCGGTCTGCCAGAATTAAGTGAACAAAACAAAAACATTCAAGTGACGATCAGTGAAAGTCGTCATTCCGGCTCTGGCATTCGACGCAGCGCTCCATACATAGGGGGCTCTGCCCTGACCTACAGACCGGACCCGCGCCATGATCCCCTTTTCCATCCTCGATCTCTCGCCCATCGCCGAGGGCCACACGATCTCCGAAGCCCTCGACGCCTCCCGGCTGATGGCGATCAAGGCCGAGGATTGCGGTTACAACCGCTTCTGGCTGGCCGAGCACCACGGCATGCCGGGCATTGCCAGCGCGGCAACCTCCCTGGTGATCGCCCATGTCGGTTCGGCCACCAAGCGCATCCGCATCGGCTCGGGCGGTGTCATGCTGCCCAATCACTCGCCTCTGGTCATCGCCGAGCAGTTCGGCACGCTGGAGGCGTTGTTTCCCGGCCGTGTCGATCTCGGTCTCGGGCGGGCGCCGGGGACCGACATGCGCACTGCCCGGGCGCTCAGGCGCAACATGGAGGCGGGGACGGAGAGTTTCCCCCACGACATCATCGAACTCAGGCGTCTGCTCGGCGAACCATCGGAGGACCAAGCGCTGCTTGCGGTTCCCGGCCTGGGCAGCCACGTGCCGCTCTGGCTGCTCGGGTCCAGCCTTTACAGCGCCCATCTCGCCGCGGCGCTCGGACTTCCCTATGCTTTCGCATCGCACTTCGCCCCCGACCAGTTGATGGAGGCCATCGCCATCTATCGTGAGCGGTTCCAGCCGTCCGAGGAACTCGACAGGCCCTATGTCATGGTCGGCATCATGGGGGTTGCGGCGGAAACGGACGCGGAGGCCCAACGCCTGTTCACCTCCTCACAGCAGCAGTTCGTCAACCTGCGTCGCAATGTACGCATGCCTTTCCCGAAACCCGTCGAGACGATGGATGGGATTTGGAACGAAGTCGAACGCTACGGGGTCGAGCACACCCTGCGTTACGCCGTGGTCGGGGCGCCGGCGACGGCAAAATCGCGGCTGGAGGCGTTTCTCGAAAAGACAGGCGCCGACGAATTGATCATCTCCATGCCCATTCATTCCGTCGAGGCACGACTGAGATCCACGGAAATATTCGCCGAACTCCGAGAGTAATTCGGAATTTCGGGCGAACACCCGCGTATTCTACTTTGTGATGAGAATTTGCCGCCGGCTTTAACCGGCGTTTAAAGAAGAATCCCGACCGTAAGGCGTCTATGGGCGAGAAGTGTGCCTCCTCGCAGATAGACGCCATAAAAAACACGCGCGGAGTGGGCGCGACCAAACGGGGTTCAAGATGACTAGTCGTTTCAACTCGCTGTCCTCCAAGGTCATCGGCATATTCCTCCTGCTGACTGTCCTGTCGGTCGGATTGCTGAATGTGCTTGCCTATTCCACGTCCAGCGCCGTGTTCGAGGAGCAGACCTTCCGGTCGATGCGCTCGACGCTCACCTTCCGCGGCGATATTCTCAGTGAACAACTGGCGCAATTGGAGAACCAGGCGACCTCGATCGCCAAGATCGAAAGCCTGCAGCAGTCGATCACCGCGATGAAGAGCGGCTGGAACACCATCGTCAAGACCTCCGGCGACGCCCGCAACGAGCTGCGTGAGGTCTTCATCGCCAAGAACCCCAATCCATCCGAACTGGAAAAGCTGCTGAAGCCGGAGGGCCCGAGCGGCTTCTACTATTCGAGCCATGAGACGGTCCAGACGCAGGTCGCGGGCTTTCTCAAGGACACCCAGTTCCGCGACCTGTTGATCGTCGATCAGGCCGGCAACGTGATCTATTCCTTCAAGAAGGGCGAGAGTTTCGCCGAGAACGTGGCAAGCGGCCCGCTGGCCGGGACGGGCCTCGGACGCGCTTTTTCCCGCAGCGTCGAAGAGGCCGGCAAGGCCGCCGAGGATTTCGCCCCGACCCGATTCTCGGGGCTGAAAGCCGGCAGCGATCCGCTGGCGCCGGACATCTATTTCGCCGTGCCGGTGGTCAAGTTCGGTTCGTTCAAGGGCGCGATCCTGTTCCAGCTCAAGGACAGCGCCATCACCAGCATCCTCTCCAAGGGGATCGACGCCGACAGCGGCGAGCAGGCCGCCATTCTTTCTCAGGATGGAACCGGCATCAGCCTGTCGGCCGACGGCAAGCTTGCGGATATTTCCGCGGCACCCTTCGGATTTCCGGCCGAAGCGATCAATGGCAAGGAGATCGTCATCTCCTCGTTCCAGCGTGCCGATGGCGCGGCCAACGCCTATGGTCGTCCGGTCTCCTACGGCGGTGATACATATCTCGTGGTCGAGAGCCTGACCCATGCCGAGCTCGGTGCCGGTTCCTGGCATATCGCCATGACGCTGTTCGTCACGGCAATCGTGGTGCTGACGGTGATGGCGATCGCCACGGGTTATCTCACCGGCCGGCTGTTCGCCCCGCTCGCCCGACTCGCCACCGTCACCGGTGACGTTGCCAATGGCAAGCTCGACGAGGCCGTCGCCAACCAGGACCGCCGCGACGAGATCGGCACCATGGCCAAGGCGCTCGAGCGCTTCCGCCTCGGCCTGATCGAACAGCAGCGCCTCGAAAGCGAGACCCGCTCCGACCGCGAGCGGGCCGACATCGAGCGTCGCCAGCGCATGGCGGAACGGGAAGCGGAAGCCCAGAGCCTGCAGGCGGTCGTCGCCGCTCTCGACGAGGGCCTCGACCGGCTGGCACGCGGCGATCTGGCCTTCGAGATACGCACGACCTTCCCGCAGGAACTCGAATCGCTCCGCCACAACTTCAACAAGGCGCTGTCGACGCTCAGCGCCACGCTCGCCGGCATCGGCGGAAACTCGGTCGCCGTGCGCGAAGGGTCCGACGAAATGCGCTCCGGCGCCGACCAATTGGCCGAACGCACCGAACGCCAGGCGGCAGCGCTGACCGAGACGGCCAGCGCCATCAAGGCGATCACCGAGGGCGTGCGCACACAGATCGCCCGCGCCGAGGATGCGGAGAATATCGCCCGCAACGCCAAGAACGACACGGAACAGTCGAGCCATATCATGCGCGAGACGATTGCCGCGATGGAGGCGATCCAGGGGTCTTCGCGGGAAATCAATCAGATCATCGGGGTCATCGACGAGATTGCCTTCCAGACCAATCTTCTGGCGCTCAACGCGGGCGTCGAGGCGGCGAGGGCCGGCGAAAGCGGCAAGGGTTTTGCCGTCGTTGCCCAGGAAGTGCGCGAACTCGCCCAGCGTTCGGCGGCGGCGGCCAAGCAGATCGCCGCCCTGCTGGCCAAGTCGACCACGGAGGTCAGTCACGGTGTGACGCTCGTGGAGAAGGCCGGGGCCGCCTTGCAGGGCATCGGCTCCCACGTCCTGGCGATCAACGGCCGCATCAGCGAGATCATGAGTTCAACCCGCGAGGAAGCCCAGACGCTGTCGGAGATCAACGGATCGGTGAACCAGCTCGATGCCATGACGCAGCAGAACGCGGCCATGGTCGAGGAGACGACGGCGGCGATCCACCGGCTCGCCCAAGAGGCGGGTGAGATGGATCAGCGTCTCGGGCAGTTCTCGCTCGGCGGCGGCCAGTCCTCCGGCCAGCCGGTCGCGAGCGCCCAGCCATTGCGCCGGGCGAGCTGAGGCCTCTCGCCAAAACTGAGTGTCTTTCGAAGGGGCCGGAAGCACGCTTCCGACCCCTTTTGCCGTTTGCGGGAGCGCCTGGGCGGGAGAATGTCGGGATGCGACAGGGCGCCACGACGGGTGCGACCGAAGCTCTGTTTCCTATGAGCTCGCAAGAATATCCCTGCTTTTCAAGGTAAACAGACGTAGTTAAGCGCACCTTAACCTTTGTCGTTCATTATCCATCTTGATCAAAACATTGGCCGGATGAAGGCCCGTGCATCAACGATGGATATTGGAGTATCTTGCCATGAAGACGAGCCTTTTCGCCGTGGCTGCCGTCCTGCTCGCCGGCACAGCAGCCCATTCTGCAGACATCTATCAGCCTGAACCCGCGCCGATCTCGGCACCCGAGGTCGAAATCACCGAAGCCTCCGGCTGGTATCTGCGCGGCGACGTCGGCTATTCCTTCAACAAGATGCGGGGTGCCGAATATTTCCAGGGCTCCAACGGCAATCTGGTCGATTTCGACGATACCAACCTCGACGACAATTTCACCCTCGGCGTCGGCGTCGGCTACCAGGTCAACAACTACCTGCGCACCGACCTGACCCTCGACTACATGTTCAAGTCGGACTTTGAAGGTTCGACCAGCGGTTCCTGCGGCACGCCGCTCGAGCCCTGCACCTCGAGCGACGTCTCGGCGATGCGCGCCTATCACCTGATGGCCAATGCCTATGTCGATATCGGCACCTACGGCATGATCACCCCTTATGTCGGCGGCGGTATCGGCGGCGCCTACGTCAAGTGGGACAAGCTGCGCAACACCGCCTGCCAGGACGATGGCGGCGGCTGCGACGACACCGTGACCCACAAGGGCTATCACAACTGGCGGTTTGCCTACCAGCTGATGGCCGGCGCCTCGATCGATGTCACCTGCAACGTCAAGGCCGATGTCGGCTATCGCTTCCGCCATACGCTGGCCGGCGGCATGTTCGGCTTCCAGGACAATGGCGGTCCCGGCCGCGACAAGGGCTTCTACAGCCACGAGGCCCATGTCGGCGCCCGCTACATGTTCGGCGGTTGCGAGCAGCCGGTGGCCTATCAGCCGCCGCCGGAGCCGATCGTCTACAAGTAATTCCACCATCCCTTGTCTTGGAGGAGGCCGCCCGTCAGTGGGCGGCCTTTTCGCGTTCAGGCTGTATTTTGGGCGGGCAGGGCAGTTTGATGCGTGCGGCAAAAAATCTTCTTCCTGCGACATCGATTTTTCTTGACGCGGATTTTCGACAGGCGTAGTTCCAGCGGCGGGACACCTCTCCCCAACGAGAGGCTAATTACCTGGAAGGGTATCTATATGGCTGATATCGTCGCCCCCGCCGCGCGTCCGGCGAATGCTCATTTTTCTTCTGGCCCTTGCTCGAAGCGCCCCGGTTGGTCGCTCGATGCGCTTTCCGATGCCCCGCTCGGTCGTTCGCACCGCGCCAAGGTCGGCAAGGCAAAGCTCAAGCAGGCCATCGATCTCACCCGTGAAATTCTGAACGTGCCTGCGGACTACCGCATCGGCATCGTGCCCGCTTCGGACACCGGCGCCGTCGAAATGGCGCTCTGGTCGCTGCTCGGCGAGCGCGGCGTCGACATGCTGGCCTGGGAAAGCTTCGGCGCCGGCTGGGTCACCGACGTCGTCAAGCAGTTGAAGCTCAAGGACGTGCGCAAGTTCGAGGCGCCCTATGGCGAACTCCCCGATCTGTCTCAGGTCGATTTCGACCGTGACGTCGTCTTCACCTGGAACGGCACCACCTCGGGTGTTCGCGTTCCGAACGCCGACTTCATTCCCGCCGACCGCAAGGGCCTGACGATCTGCGACGCCACGAGCGCCGCCTTCGCCCAGGACATGGACTTTTCCAAGCTCGACGTCGTCACCTTCTCCTGGCAGAAGGTGCTGGGCGGCGAGGGCGGCCACGGCATGCTGATCCTTTCCCCGCGCGCCGTCGAGCGCCTGGAGAGCTATGTTCCGGCCTGGCCGCTGCCGAAGATCTTCCGCATGACCAAGGGCGGCAAGCTGATCGAGGGCATCTTCACCGGCGAAACCATCAACACGCCGTCGATGCTGTGCGTCGAGGACTATATCGACGCGCTCCTCTGGGCAAAGTCGATCGGTGGTCTGAACGGCCTGACGGCGCGCGCCGATGCCAATGCCAAGGTTCTGTTCGACTTCGTCGAGGCCAATGACTGGATCGCCAACCTCGCCAAGGTTCCGGAAACGCGCTCCAACACCTCCGTTTGCCTGACCATTGTCGACAAGGATGTGGCGGCACTCGACGCCGATGCTCAGGCCGCTTTTGCCAAGGGCATGGTGACGGCGCTCGACAAGCAAGGCGTCGCCTTCGACATCGGCGCCTATCGCGACGCGCCGTCGGGCCTGCGCATCTGGGCCGGGGCCACGATCGAGACGGCTGACATGCAGGCGCTGATGCCCTGGCTCACCTGGGCATTTGAAACTCAGAAGGCCGCGCTGAAGGCCGCCTGAGACTGATCCGGCTTCGCCCGAGAGGCGAAGCCGTCCATTCCCATACCCGTATCAGACCTGAACCCCTTTGAAGGAGGCCTCCCATGGCACCTCGCGTTCTCGTATCCGACGAATTGTCGGAAACCGCCGTCCAGATCTTCCGCGATCGCGGCGTTGAAGTCGATTTCCAGCCGAAGCTCGGCAAGGACAAGGAAAAGCTCGCCGAGATCATCGGCAATTATGACGGTCTCGCCATCCGCTCGGCCACCAAGGCGACGGAAAAGCTGATCGCTGCCGCGACCAATCTCAAGGTCATCGGCCGCGCCGGCATCGGCGTCGACAATGTCGATATCCCGGCCGCCTCGCGCCGCGGTATCATTGTCATGAACACGCCGTTCGGCAACTCGATTACCACGGCCGAGCACGCCATTGCGCTCATGTTCGCCGTCGCCCGCCAGCTTCCCGCCGCCGATGCCTCGACCCAGGCCGGCAAGTGGGAAAAGTCTAAGTTCATGGGTGTCGAGATCACCGGCAAGACGCTCGGCGTCATCGGCGCCGGCAATATCGGCGGCATCGTCTGCAAGAAGGCGATCGGGCTCGGCATGCATGTGCTGGCCTATGACCCCTTCCTGTCGAAGGAACGGGCCGAGGAGATGGGCGTCACCAAGGTCGAGCTCGACGAGCTTCTGGCCAAGGCCGATTTCATTACGCTCCACGTGCCGATGACCGACAAGACCCGCGGCATCCTCGGCAAGGAGGCACTCGCCAAGACCAAGCCGGGTGTTCGTATCATCAACTGCGCCCGCGGCGGTCTGGTCGATGAGGCAGCCCTTGCCGAGGCCATCAAGTCCGGCCATGTCGCCGGTGCCGGTTTCGACGTGTTCGAAGTCGAGCCCGCAACCGAGAGCCCGCTGTTCGGCCTGCCGAACGTGGTGTGCACCCCGCATCTCGGCGCCTCGACCACGGAAGCCCAGGAAAACGTGGCGCTGCAGGTGGCCGAGCAGATGTCGGACTATCTGATCAAGGGTGCCGTCTCCAACGCCATCAACATGCCGTCGATCACGGCGGAAGAGGCGCCGATCCTGAAGCCCTTCATCCGGCTGGCGGACGTGCTCGGCTCGTTTGCCGGGCAGGTCACCGAAAGCCCGATCAAGGAGATCGAGATCCTCTATGACGGCGTCACCGCGACGATGAACACCAAGGCGCTGACCAGTGCATTGCTCGCCGGCCTGATCCGCAATCAGGTCTCCGACGTCAACATGGTTTCGGCTCCGATCATGATCAAGGAGAAGGGTATCGTGCTCTCCGAGGTCAAGCGCGACAAGACCGGCGTCTATGACGGCTACATCAAGCTGACGGTGACGACCGAGCGTCAGACCCGTTCGGTTGCCGGCACCGTGTTCTCCGACGGCAAGCCGCGCTTCATCCAGATCAAGGGCATCAACATGGATGCCGATGTCGGCGCGCACATGATCTACATTGCCAATACCGACGTGCCCGGCATGATCGGCTTCATGGGCACCACGCTCGGTGATGCAGGCGTCAACATCGCCAATTTCCAGCTCGGCCGCGAGAAGGAAGGTGGGGATGCGATCGCGCTTCTCTATGTCGACGAGCCGGTCAAGCAGGACGTTCTCGACAAGCTGACCGCCCATCACGCGATCAAGCAGGCGAAGCCGCTGATCTTCAATGTAGACTGATCCGTTCCTCCCGGGAACAAGCGCAGGGGCGCGGGCGAAAACGCTCGCGCCCCTTCTGTTTGTCGCCGGGACGATCTTGCCGGGCGGATCTTGATGGATGTCAAGTTGACGCAGGGCGGGCTGTCGCATTGATTGGAAGGGAAGGAAGCCTATTTGCTTTCCCAGACCTTCGACCAAGACGGCAACGAGAGTGACAGGACGATGTTCGAGATCTTCGACGCGCAATTGCTGGCACGGCTGCAATTCGCCTTTACCGTGTCCTTCCACATTATTTTCCCGGCCTTTTCCATCGGTCTCGCCAGCTATCTCGCCGTGCTGGAGGGGCTCTGGCTGTGGAAGAAGGACAGGGTCTATCTGGAACTCTTCGACTTCTGGAAGACGATCTTCGCCGTCGCCTTCGGCATGGGCGTCGTCTCCGGCATTGTCATGTCGTACCAGTTCGGCACAAATTGGAGCGTCTTTTCCGACAAGGCGGGGCCGGTCATCGGGCCGCTGATGGGATACGAGGTGCTGACCGCCTTCTTCCTCGAGGCCGGCTTCCTCGGCGTCATGCTGTTCGGCCGTGAGCGGGTGGGGCCGGGCCTCCACTATTTGGCGACGCTGATGGTGGCGCTCGGGACGCTGATCTCGGCGACCTGGATCCTCTCGGTCAATTCCTGGATGCAGACGCCGACCGGCTTTGCCATCAACGAGGTCGGGCAGTTCGTGCCGGTCGACTGGTGGGCAATCGTCTTCAATCCCTCCTTCCCCTACCGACTGACGCATATGGTGATCGCCGCCTATCTGACGACCGCCTTCGTGGTCGGCGGTGTGGGCGCCTATCATCTGCTTCGCCGCACCTCGCCGTCTCGGGCCGGCACGATGTTCTCCATGGCGATGTGGATGGCGGCGATCGTCGCGCCGATCCAGATCCTCGTCGGCGATGCGCATGGTCTCAACACGCTGGAGCACCAGCCGGCCAAGGTCATGGCCATGGAAGGCCATTTCGACAGCCACCCGGAGGGCGCGCCGCTCATTCTGTTCGGCCTGCCGAACCAGGCGGAGAAGCGGATTGATTATGCCGTCCAGATCCCCAAGCTCTCCAGCCTGATCCTCAAGCACGATCTCAACGCGCCGCTCGCCGGTCTCGACACGATCGACGACGACAAGGAGCCCCCGGTGGCGATCGTGTTCTGGTCGTTCCGGGTGATGGTGGCGCTGGGTTTCGCAATGCTCGGCGTCGGCCTGTTCAGCCTGTGGTGTCGCTGGCGCGGGACATTGTTTGAAAACCGGATGCTGCACCGCGTGGCACTGACCATGGCGCCGGCCGGGTTCGTCGCTGTGCTGGCGGGCTGGATCACCACGGAGGTCGGGCGCCAGCCCTATACCATCTACGGTCATCTGCTGACGGCGGATTCGATTTCGCCGATCGCGGCTCCCGCCGTCGCAGCCTCGCTGATCGCCTTCATCATCGTCTACTTCCTCGTCTTCGGGGCAGGGACCTTCTACATTCTGAGGCTGATGGCGCGCCTGCCGCGTGACCCGATGCCCGATCTCGACGACGGACCGATCCGTTCGTCCGGCATCACGCCGGCGGCGCAAACCGAGGGAGGCAAGCATGGCCTTTGATCTCGCATTCATCTGGGCGGCCATCATCGCATTCGCCGTGCTGGCTTACGTCATTCTCGACGGCTTCGACCTCGGGGTCGGCATTCTCTTTCCGCTCTTTCCCGAAAAGGCCGACCGCGACCAGATGATGAATTCGGTTGCACCGGTGTGGGACGGCAACGAGACCTGGCTGGTGCTGGGTGGCGGCGGGTTGATGGCGGTCTTTCCGCTCGCTTATGCGACCATCCTTCCGGCGCTCTATGCGCCGCTGATCGCCATGCTGCTCGGGCTGATCTTCCGGGGCGTCGCCTTCGAATATCGCTGGCGTACCAAGCGGGCCGAGCATTTGTGGAACTATGCCTTTGCCGGTGGCTCGACGGTGGCGGCCTTTGCCCAAGGGGTGGCGCTCGGCGCGCTCGTCCAGGGCATTCCGGTGGTCGACCGTGCCTATGCGGGCGGCTGGTGGGATTGGCTGACACCGTTTTCGATCTCGACCGGCCTGGCGCTGGTGCTCGGCTATGCACTGCTCGGCGCGACCTGGCTGGTGATGAAGACGCGCGGGCCGCTGGCGGAGAAGGCCCGGCGGCTGGCCTATGGCGCGGCGATCGCGACCGTTGCGGCGATGGGCGTGTTCAGCCTCTGGACTCCCTGGCTCGAGCCGCTCTACGTGCAGCGCTGGTTCGGCTATCCGACGGCGATCTTCTCCTTCATCGTGCCCTTGCTGGTGCTCGGATGCCTCTATCTTATCCTCAGCGGCCTGCGCTCCGGCAAGGATGCGCAACCGTTCGTCGCGGCGCTCGGGCTGTTCGTGCTCGGCTATGCCGGGATCGGCATCAGCTTCTACCCCTATATCGTGCCGACCTCGCTCACCATCTGGGATGCCGCGGCGCCGCAATCGAGCCTCGCCTTCCTGCTCGCCGGAGCGGCGGTGCTGGTGCCGATCATCCTTGCCTATACGGCCTATGCCTATTGGGTGTTCCGCGGCAAGGTCGATCCGGAGGAGGGCTATCACTGATGGCGCAAGCCTCTCTCATCAAGCGCCTCGGCTGGTTCGTCGGATTGTGGCTCGCCGGCGTGCTCGCAGTCGGGGTGGTCGCCTATGGCATCAAGCTGGCGCTCGGCGCCTGATGGCGGCAGATGGCGCGATTGTGATCGAAAAACAGGCGGCCAAGGGTTCAATTCTCCGCGAGGGCACGCCATATGAAAGCCAGATCGGATGCTTGCATCCGGCAGGGATTGAAAACGAGGAGATGAAATGCGGCGCTACGGCAAGTTTTTTGGAATTCTGGCAATTGGTCTGGCGACCATGCTGACCTTGGCCGATTTTGCCGAGGCACGCCGTGCGAGCGGCGGGTTCGGCAGCCGTGGCACGCGGACCTTCCAGGCGCCGGCCGCAACGCGCACCGCGCCTGCGCCTGCCGCGCCGATCGAGCGCACGATGACGCCGCAGTCTCAAGCGACGCGCCCGGCTGCTGCTCCGAATGCGCAGAACCCGGCCGGTCGTACCGGTGGCCTGTTCGGCGGTCTTGCCGGCGGCCTGATGGGCGGCCTCTTGATGGGCGGCCTGTTCGGCATGCTGATGGGCTCCGGCTTCGGCGGCGGCTTCGGCTTCCTCGGCCTGTTGCTGCAGGGCGTGCTGATATTCTTCCTGGTGCGCTTCGCCATGCGCATGTTTGCCAATCGCCAGCCGTCCCTTTCGGGCGCGGGGGCATCGCCCTCGGCGCGCAACGACGCTGCCGGCGGTCCGGGCTTCCAGATCCCGAAGATCGGCGGTCTGAACCTTGGCGGCGGCTCTTCGGCGTCTTCGGCCCCGCGCCGGCCTTCCGCTTCCGCCGACGAAATCGGTATCGGCCAGCAGGATCTCCAGCGCTTCGAAGGGCTGCTCAAGGAAATGCAGGCGGCCTATGCCAATGAAGACTATGCCAGCCTGCGCCGCATCACCACGCCGGAAGCCATGTCCTATCTCGCCGAGGAGTTGAGCGAGAACGCCACCAAGGGCGTCAAGAACGAGGTGCGCGATGTGCATCTGGTCCAGGGCGACGTCTCGGAAAGCTGGCGCGAGGGCAATGTCGATTTTGCCACGGTCGCCATGCGCTACGAGAGCATCGACGTGCTTCGCGATCGTACCACCGGCAATGTCGTCAGCGGCGATCCCGACAATGTCTCGGAATCCACCGAGATCTGGACCTTTGTCCGTCGCCCCGGCACGGACTGGCAGATTTCGGCGATCCAGGCCTCCGGCGATCCGGAATAAGGCTCATTTCATCAGACAAAAAGGCCCGCTTCGCGCGGGCCTTTTTGCGTCTGCCGGCGGTGGATGCTCAGTTCGGGCAGTTCTTCAACTGCCGCGCATAGGTGTAGGTGATGTCGGTGAAACGCTTGGCGCCGTTCAGCGCCTCGGAATTGTTGCGCCAGCTGCCGCGCGCATAGCCGGCATGGCCGGAATGATAGGCGAGGTAGAGCTTGTAGGGATCGTTGAGCGCGATGCCGCTCTTTGCTGCCGTCTGGCGGTGGTACCAGCCGATGAACTGCATGGCATCGGAAAAGTCGGTGCGCCGCGCGCTCCATCGCCCGGTCTCGCGCTGGTAGCGGTCCCAGGTGCCGTCGAGGGCCTGCGAATAGCCATAGGCAGAGGATTTGCGCTTCCAGGGAATGAAGCCGAGCAGCTTCTTGCGCGGCGGCTTGGCGTTATGGCGGAAGCCGGACTCGGTGTAGATCGTCGCCATCAGGATGGGGACGGGCACGCCATATTCGCGCTCGGTCTTTTCGGCCGCGCGTCGCCAGTTGTTGAACAGGCCGTCGCGCTGTTCGAAAATCGCACATGCATTCTTCGTCTGGCTCGGCGGTTTCGCACAAGCAGTCAATGCCAGCAGAAGGCCAACGACAATTACGCTACGCATCGTTCATCCTCACTCAGGCCCACGAGGATATTACTTAAAATTTAACGAAAGGTTTTCGGATCCTTAACTGTCCTCGCCCACCCGAACGGGCAGGTGAGCCAGGGGTTCAGGAACGAACCGGAGCGGCAAGGCGAGGATGGCGCGTGCGACGATTGTCGGCATGGCCGCGCCGGGTTATGTACGGTCGCCCGCCAACGAGGATCAAGCCCGGCAATGTCGCGCGCCCCGACCGATCGCCCGCCCGTCGTCGCCTTCCATATCCATGAGTGGAAGCGGTCGGTGCTGGAGGCCTATTTCCCGGAATGGGACTTCCACTACATGCCGTTCTTTGTCGACGACACGGCATTCGTCGATGTCTGGCAGGCGCGCATCGCCGCGCTCGACAATCCGAGCGTGATCGTCTGGGGGCCGAACCTGCCGCAGGCGGCGGCAGACTTCTGCGCCGGGCGCAACATTCCGGTCCACTTCGTCGAGGACGGTTTTCTGCGCTCGGTCGGCGGCAGCGCCGGCCAGAGCGCGCCGTTCTCGCTGACCATCGACCGGCAGCGACCGTTCTTCGACAGCCGGGGGCCGTCCGACCTCGAGGACCTGCTGAGGACCCACGACTTCGATGCCGATCCGGCGCTGATCGAGCGGGCGAGGGCGGGGATTGCCGCCATGCTCGCGCATCGCATCAGCAAATATGGCGGACAACCGGCGCGCGGAAAACTCGAACTGCCGCAAGGTCCGGGACGCAAGGTTCTGGTGGTCGGCCAGGTCGAGAGCGATGCCTCGATCCGCTACGGCACCGAGCGGCCGATCCTCAACAATGATCTGGTGCGCTTGGCGGCGCGGGAAAACCCCGACGCGACGATTCTCTACAAGCCGCATCCGGACGTGCTGAAGGGCGTCCGACGGCCAAGTTCCGATCCGGCTGAAGTGGCGGATCTGTGCCATGTCCTGACCGCGCCCATGGCGCTGCCCGACGTGCTCGATGCGGTCGATCATGTCTATACAATTACCTCGCTCGCCGGATTCGAGGCGCTAATGCGTGGCAAGCGGGTGACCGTTTCCGGCTCGCCCTTCTATGCCGGCTGGGGGCTGACCGACGATCGTCAGCCGAACCCGCGCCGGGGCCGCGCGCTCAGCCTCGATGCGCTGTTCGCCGGGGTCTATCTCATTTACCCGCGCTATTTCGATCCGCGCACGGCCATGCAGCGTTGCTTCGAGACGACGCTTGGCGAAATGGTCGAATGGCAGAGGGACGGCTTGCCCGAAGACAGCCGCCGGCTGCTCTCGGCGCGTCGGCGCCCCTCGCAATGGTCGGCGGCCGGCCCGTATGGCCTGCTCGGCTGGCGGCATCTGCTGCCATTGGTCGTCGGACCGCTTGTCGCGCGCATCGGCAGCGCCTACGACGCGGCGTCCTATCGCCGTGACCCGATCGGCTTCTTCCGCGAGCAGTCGGACCCCGCGCTCCGGCGGCTGGGCCGGTGGCTCTATCCGGTCGACGATGACCGGTTCGCCGAGGGCTTCGACCGGTTTCGCACGGGAGGCGAGGGCGATTGAACGCCCGATCCGCGGTGCGCCACGCACCGAGCGGAACCCAAGTTTCAGATCTTCAAAAATGAGAGATTTGGTAGCGGGAGGCGGACTTGAACCGCCGACCTTGGGGTTATGAATCCCACGCTCTAACCACCTGAGCTACCCCGCCACACATCGCGAAGGCCTGCTGAAAGCGGAGCCGTCCGAAGCGATGGGCGGCTTATAAGGCGATGATCCTGCCAGTGTCAAGCGCGAGACAAGCAAAAACCGAAGCGCTTCTGTGGACTTGGGCGAGGCGTTCGTTTCAGGCCGCGACCGGGCTTGCGAGCAATGCCTTCAGCTGGCTTTCGGCGTCTGCCGCACGTTCCGACCGGTCGATGAAGCCGCCGCCATAGACACGCGCATCGGCACCCGGTGCGGAATAGAGAACGCAGGCCTGGCCCGGCGCGATGCCGGCTTCGCCGATCTCAAGATCGACATAGATGCCCCGGTTGTCGGCGCGCAGCATGGCGGGCGCCGGAGGGCGGGTCGAACGGACCTTGGCGAAGCAGGCAAAGCCGTCGCGGGCGGCCTCTTCGAGCGCGTTGTCGCCCAGCCAGTTGATTTCGCGCAGGTAGACGCGGTGGGTTTCCAGCGCCTCCCGTGGGCCGACGATGACGCGGCGCGAGCGGGCGTCGAGATAGACCACGTAGAGCGGCTCGCCGGTTGCCACGCCGAGGCCCTTTCGCTGGCCGATGGTGTAATGCAGGATGCCTTCGTGCTGGCCCAGGACGCGGCCGTCGAGATGGACGATCTCGCCCGCCAGCGCCGAATCGGGACGCAGCTTGTTGATGACATCGGCATATTTGCCCTGCGGCACGAAGCAGATGTCCTGACTGTCGGCCTTCTGGGCGACGACGAGGCCCATGTCTTCTGCTAGCTTTCGCGTTTCGGCCTTGGACATGGCGCCGAGCGGAAAGCGCAGATAGTCGATCTGCTCCTGGGTGGTGGCAAACAGGAAGTAGCTCTGGTCGCGCTCGCTGTCGATCGGGCGGAACAGGGCGCGGTGGCCCGGATCGTTCGGCAGCGGCACCGACTTGGAACGGATGTAATGGCCGGTCGCCAGCGCATCGGCGCCGAGTTCGCGGGCCGTCGCCAGGAGATCGGCGAACTTGACCGTCTGGTTGCAGGCAACGCAGGGGATCGGCGTCTCGCCGGCGACATAGCTTTCCATGAACGGGTTGATGACCGTGTCGCGGAAGCGCTGTTCGTAGTCGAGCACGTAATGGGGAATGCCGAGCGTTTCGCAGACGCGGCGGGCATCGTCGATGTCCTGGCCGGCGCAGCAGGAGCCGGCGCGGTGAACGGCGGCGCCGTGGTCGTAGAGCTGCAGGGTGATCCCGAGGACGTCATAGCCTTCGCGTTTCAAAAGGCCAGCCACGACCGAGGAGTCGACCCCGCCCGACATGGCGACGACGACGCGCGTATCTTCCGGCTTCTTGTCAAAATCCAGCGTGTTCACGGGCTTTTCCGCCAATCTGATGCGTTCGCGGGCGAGGTTTTGGGCGCCCTGTCGCCATTGCCAGCTTGCTGGTATGGGATTAGGCAAATTGCAGTCCGTCGACTGATGAGGCCTCGACCTAATTCTTGACGGATATAGAAAGGAATGCCGCCCCGCGCAAGGGGCGCCGATTCGCGGCCCGGCACGCACGCCTGATGGAGGGACGGTAAAATGGTCAATGGTCTCAGTCTCACGGCCGTCGAAGACGTTTTTCCGGTCGCCGGCTCTTTCACCATCTCGCGCGGGTCGCGCACCGAAATCCGGGTGGTGACTGTGACGGTGTCGGATGGCATTCATGTCGGGTGTGGCGAGTGCGTGCCCTATGCGCGCTATGGCGAGACGGTCGACGGCGTGATGGAGGCCATTCTCGGGGTTGCCAATGATCTTCGCGAGGGTCTTGACCGGCACGGTCTGCAAACCCGGCTTGGCCCCGGTGCGGCTCGCAATGCGCTCGACTGTGCCCTGTGGGATTTTGAGGCCAAGCGGGCCGGGAAACCGGTCTGGCAGTTGGCCGGCCTTTCATCCCCGAAACCGATCGAGACGGCCTTCACCCTCTCGCTGGGCACGCCGCAGAGCATGCGCGAGGCGGCGGCGAAGAATGCCGACCGACCGCTGCTCAAGGTCAAGCTCGGCACCGACGACGATCTTGGCCGCATCGAGGCGGTGCGCGCCGGTGCGCCGAATTCCCGGATCATCGTCGATGCCAACGAGGGCTGGACGGTCGAGCAATATCTGGCGCTGGCGCCGACGCTGGTGAGGCTAGGCGTGGCGCTGGTCGAGCAGCCGCTTCCGGCCGGACAGGATGAGGCTCTGAGGACGATCGAGCGCATCCTGCCGATCTGCGCCGACGAAAGTTGCCACGACCGGACATCGCTTGACCATCTCGAAGGCAAGTATGATGCGATCAACATCAAGCTCGACAAGACCGGCGGGCTGACCGAGGCGCTTCTGATGCGCGATGCGGCGGTGGCCTCAGGCTTCGACATCATGGTCGGCTGCATGCTCGGCACCTCGCTTGCCATGGCGCCGGCGTTCTTCGTCGCGCAAGGGGCGGGTTTTGCCGATCTCGATGGTCCGTTGCTTCTCGCCGCCGACCGCGCTTCGCCGATCCGCTACGAGGGGTCGATGATGCAGATGCCGGAGCCGGCCTTGTGGGGCTGAATCCGCACAGAAAGGTGTCGCCGCGATAGAGCCTGTGGCCGGAGGATGTTATGGCTGCGCGGCAACGTCGCCGCCATCCGGGCTTGCCAGCCAGATGACATGCCGGGCGCCGCGTTTCTTGCCGGCGCGGACAAGCTCTTCCTTGACCTTGAAGCCGAGGGTGCCCAGGCGGCGGGTGAAGCCCGGATTGGGTCCTGAGGACCAGACGGCCAGCACGCCCCTGGCACGGAGCGCGCCCTTGGCCGCACGCAGGCCGGCATAGTCGTAGAGACCGTCATTGGCCGACCGGGTCAGTCCCTGCGGGCCATTGTCGACGTCGAGCAGGATCGCGTCATAGCTGTGGCGGTAGGTGTGAATGAGCGAGCCCACATCGCCCACATGCACCTTGACCCGTGGATCGTCGAGGCAGCCCTTGAAGACCTCGGCCATCGGGCCGCGCGCCCAGGCGACGACGGCGGGCACCAGTTCGGCGACCGTCACCTTTGCGTCGGCCGGCAGGACGGCAAGCGCGGCGCGCAGCGTGAAGCCCATGCCAAGGCCGCCGATCAGCACATGCGGGCGCTTGCGCGGGGCGATCCTCTCCCAGGCGAGCGTCGCCAGTGCCTCCTCGGAGCCGCTCAGCCGGCTGTTCATCAGTTCGTTGGTGCCGAGCATGATCGAGAACTCGGTGCCGCGCTGCTTGAGACGCAATTCCCCGCCGCCGCCGGGAATTGGGGCGCTGTCGAGCTGGATCCAGGGGAGCATGGCGATCTTTCAAAGGTCGGGAAACGAGTGTCCCCCTAGCATGCGGAAATGCGCGAGTTCAATCGCTGTCCGGGGGGAGGGTGCGATTTCACGACTGCGAGGGAGGAAAGAGCGTATCTTGCGCAGCGGCGACCGCGACCTTCAATAGGGAAGTGAAGCTGGTTTCGGTTTGCTGGTCCAGTGCCGGGATGGGAGCAAAGATGGAAATACCGGCGATCATGGCACCATTCGGAGCAAAGATCGGCATGGCCACGGCACTCAGACCCGCCTCGCGCTCGCCCCGGTTGACTGCGTAGCCCTTTCTCCGGATCTCCTCGGTTTCCCGCAAAACGCCGTCGCGATTGATCAATGTGGCGCGGGACAGCGGCACCAGTTTGTTGGCCTCCAGGTAACTCTCGACAGCCTCCTTGCCCGAATAGGCAAGCCAGAGTTTGCCATTGGCCGTGGCATAGGCTTCGATACGCGCGCCCACGCGCGCACTGTAGACATAAGCATTGTTGGAATGCGCAGCCGCGATGCAGGTGATCATCGTGCCGTCAAAAGTGGTCGCCATGGCGCCTTCGCCCGATTCGGCTGCCAGGGCATTAAGAAAGGGCTGCAGTTGCATCGCCAGCTGGCGGGAGCTTCTGGCCCGTTCGCCAAATTCGATCAGCTTGCCGCCGGGCCGGTAGATGCCCTTGCGCGGGGAGTGCAGCGCGCCGACCGAGACCAGGGTCTTGAGAAAGCGATGCGCGGTGATGGTGTTGAGGCCCACGAGATCGGCCACGTCCGCCGTCGTCAGTTCGTCACGCTGGTCGTCGAAAAGGTCAAGGATGGCGAAGGCCTTGACGATGGAGTTGTTGGTCGGGGTGGCCATTCTATCGCTCGCGCTCATTTATTCATTAGTTATTCTCATCAATCTGCCACCCTTGACGGCCGTGCTCAAGAATGTGATAGTTATTGAAATTTGTATTTCAATTATTGAAATGTCAAGCCGACTTGGGAGGGTCGAAACTTGGATGCTCGGAATGCCAAATCCGGTGAAGTCAGCGCCGGCAGTGTGATCTTCAGCCGCCTGAAGACGCTCGGCGTCGACTATGTCTTTGCCAATTCCGGAACCGATTTTCCGCCGATCATCGAGGGACTTGCCGAGGCTGCCGCATCCGGCATCGCGCTACCGCAAGCCATCACCATTCCGCACGAACATGCCGCGCTCGGCATGGCGCACGGCTATTACTTCCTTACAGGCCGCGCCCAGGCCGTGATGCTGCACACCAATGTCGGGCTGGCCAACGGCGCGATCGGCGCGCTCAATGCCGCCACCGACCATGTGCCGATGGTGCTGATGTCGGGGCGCACGCCGACCGTCGAGAAGGGCCGGTTCGGGGCCCGCACCGTGCCGATCGGCTGGGGGCAGGAAATGCGGGACCAGGCTGCGCTGGTGCGCGAGGCGGTCAAGTGGGACTACGAACTGCGCTTTCCCGAGCAGATCGCCGAAATTCTCGACCGCGGCCATGCGATCGCCAATTCGACGCCCAAGGGGCCCGTCTATATCAGCCTGCCGCGCGAGGTTCTGTCCGAACAGATCGAGGCGGGCGGAATCGCCGAGACGCTCCTGATGGCGCCGGCCGTCGCCGAGCCGCCGCCTTTAGCGATCGCGACAGCGGCCGATTGGCTGCTGTCGGCGCGCAATCCGGTGATCTTCGTCCAGCGCGGGGCGGGCGACGAGGCGGGTTTTGCCGCCCTGTCTGCGCTGGCGACGGAGTTTGCCATTCCCGTGGTGCACTATTGGGCGACGCAGATCGGCATTCCGACCGATCACGCGATGTTCGCCGGCGGCAATCCCGAGCCGTGGCTGTCCGAGGCGGATGTGATCCTGGCGATCGACGCGCTCGCCCCCTGGGCGCCGGACCTGCAGAACCCGCAGGCCGAGGCCAAGGTGATCCAGCTTGGCCCCAATCCCCTGTTCAGCCGTTTCCCGGTGCGCAATTTCCGCTCCGACCTGTCGATCGCCAGCGAGACGTCGACCGGGATCGTCGCGTTGCTGTCGGCCCTTCGGGCGTGCCGCGATCCCGATCCGGATCACCGGGCGGCGCGACGCGCCACGGTCGAGGGCCGGACATCCGCGCTGCGCAGCCAGGTGATCGCCTCCGCCGAGGGCGAGGACGGGCCGGTGATGAGCAAGGCCTATGTCTCTCTCCAACTGTCGAAGGCGCTCGCAAGGCGTGAAGCGACGGTTCTGTCCGAACTCGGCTGCCCGCTGGCGCCGATGACGCTTGATCACGCGCAGGCCTGGTACCAGGAGCCGCATTCCGGCGGTCTCGGCTGGTCGCTGCCCTGCGCCATGGGCATGAAGCTGGCCAAGCCCGAGCGGCTCGTGATCGCCACGCTCGGCGACGGGTCCTACATGTTCGCCAATCCGGTCGCCTGCCACCAGATCATGGAAGCCTACGACATTCCTGTTCTGATCGTCATCCTCAACAATGCGGAATGGGGAGCGGTGCGCCAGTCGGTGACCATGCTCTATCCCGACGGGTATGCGGCGAAAGCCAACCAGATGCCGCTGACCGGTCTTTCGCCGAGCCCCGACTTCACCAAGGTCGCCGAGGCCAGCAATGCCTGGGCGCGCAAGGTGACGCAGCGCGGCGATCTGGCCGATGCCTTGCAGGCGGCAATCACCGAGGTGATGGACAACAAACGTACCGCGCTGCTCGATATCCGGGTGGCGTAACAGACAGTCCGCCAGCCGGCGGAGAGCTTCAATGGCCTTTAACAGGGAGGAAAATGCCAATGAGATCCTTTAAGACACTCTTGCTTGCCGGTCTGGCGACCACGGCGCTCAGCGCCTCGGCGCTCGCCCAGGAAGTCACGCTGAAACTGCACCACTTCCTCGGTCCGAAGTCTCCGGCCCAGACGCAGATGATCGAGCCCTGGGCGAAGAGCATCGAGGAAGCCTCCGGCGGCAAGGTCAAGATCGAGATCTACCCGTCCATGTCGCTCGGCGGTGCTCCGCCGGAACTGGTCAGCCAGGTGCGCGACGGTGTCGTCGATCTCGTCTGGACGGTGAACGGCTACACGCCGGGCCTCTTCCCGCGCACCGAAGCCTTCGAACTGCCGTTCATCCACACCAATGACATCCGCGCCACCAATCTTGCCATGCGCGCCATGTTCGACGAATACCTCGCGCCCGAGTACAAGGGCGTGAAGGTCATGTTCCTTCATACCCATGCCGGCCAGGCGATCCAGATGGCCAAGGATGAAGTGCGCAAGCCGGCCGATCTCGCCGGCAAGAAGATGCGCATTCCGACCCGCACCGGCGCCTGGGTGATCGAGGCGCTCGGCGCCGCTCCGGCCGCCATGCCGGTTCCGGATATCCCGCAGGCCTTCTCCAAGGGTGTCGTCGACGGTGCGCTGATCCCCTGGGAAATCATCCCGGCGCTGAAGCTGCAGGACCAGACCGAGTACCAGATCGAAGGCATCGACAAGACGCGCCTCGGCACCACGACCTTCCAGGTATCGATGAACCTCGACAAGTGGAACTCGCTGCCGGAGGACATCCAGAAGGCCTTCCTCGACAATTCCGGCGAGGAATGGGTCAAGAAGGCCGGCGATATCTGGCGCCAGATCGATGAAAACGGCATCAAGGTCGCAACCGATGCCGGCAACAAGCATATCCAACTGACGCAGGAGGAAACCGACGCCTTCAAGACCGTTCTCGAGCCGGTCGTCGACCGCTGGGTCAAGGAAGTCGGGGGCAAGGGTATCGACGGTGCCGCTCTCGTCGCCAAGGCTCGCGAACTCGTCGCGGCGAATACGGGCAAGTAAGCGCGATGGACGCCACCACGCAAAACGAAGGGAGGGTGGGGCCGAAAGGCCTCACCCACCGTCTTATCGAGGCCTGGGCCCTTTTCGGCGGGGTCGTCATTCTCGCCGTCGTGGCGATCCAGAGCATCAGCGTCGTCACCGGCGCCTTCGGTCATCCGCTGCCGGGTGACTTCGAACTGACCGAACTCGGGGTCGCCGTCGGCGCCTTCGCATTCCTGCCCTATTGCCAGTTGACCGGCGCCAATGTCACGGCGGACATCTTCACTTCCGGGCTTAATCGCCGCTGGCAGGCGGTGCTGGTGTTTTTCTCCGCGATCATCGCCCTGGTGTTCTCGGCGGTCATGGCCTGGCGGACATGGATCGGTGCGCAGGATCAGTTCTCCTATGACTACCAGACCGCCATCCTGCAGATCCCGATCGGCTATGCTTTCGTGCCGATCGTCATTTCGCTGATCCTTGTCGCCGTCGCTGCCGTCGTCACGCTCGCCGAAAGCTATCAGGATATCGCCCACCCCAGCAGGAATGTGTATCACTGATGGACCATAGTCTTTTCCTCGGGCTGATCGGCCTTGGCGCCCTGATCTTTCTGATCGGCATCCGCGTGCCGATCGCCTATGCGATGATCGTCGTCGGTGTCGTCGGCACAATCGCGCTCAACGGACCCGGCGTCTTCCTCAACCAGTTGAAGACGCTCGGTTTCAGCCAGTTCTCCAAATACGACATGTCGGTTATCCCGATGTTCGTGCTGATGGGCTATATTGCCACGCGGGCCGGTCTTTCCCAGGACCTGTTCCGCGCCGCCAATGCCTGGTTCGGGCGCATGCGCGGCGGTGTCGCCATGTCGGCGATCGCCGCCTGCGCCGGCTTCGGCGCCGTGTGCGGTTCCTCGCTCGCCACCGCCACGACCATGGGCCAGGTCGCGCTGCCGGAGTTGAAGCGCTACAAGTATTCAGGCGCGCTGGCGACCGGAACGCTTGCCGCCGGCGGCCTGCTCGGCATTCTCATCCCGCCCTCCGTGGTGCTGGTCGTCTATGCGATCATCGTCGAGGCCAATATCGTCTCGATGTTCGCCGCCGCTCTCTTCCCCGGTCTGATCGCGGTGGCGCTGTTCATCCTGGTGATCGCCATCTATGTGCGTATCGTTCCGGACGCCGGCCCCGCGGGCGACAAGCTCTCCCGTGCGGAATGGCTGTCGGCGACCTTCGGCGTCGTACCGGTGCTGGGGATCTTCGTCATCGTCATCGGCGGGATCTATGTCGGCTTCTACAATCCGACACCGGCTGCCGCCGTCGGCGTTGCCCTGGTGGCGATCTACGGCTCGCTGCGTCGCGGCGTCGGCCTCAGGGACTATCGCTGGGCGCTGCTCGAGACCGCAAAGACGACGGGCATGATCTACCTGATCCTGCTCGGCGCCGAACTGTTGAAGATCTTCATGTCGCGCGGTGGCGTGCCGCAGGCGGCGGCGGAGATGATGGTCAATTCCGGCCTGTCGCCGATGGTGATCCTGATCCTTCTGCTGATCGCGCTGATCATCCTCGGCTGCCTGATGGACTCCATGTCGATGATCCTGCTGGTCATGCCGTTCTTCTGGCCGGTGGTCAGCGAACTCGACTTCGGCATGGACCCGGAAGACGTGAAGATCTGGTTCGGCATCCTGGCGCTGATCGTCGTCGAACTCGGATTGATCACGCCACCGGTGGGGATGAACGTCTTCGTCATCAGTTCACTCGCCAAGGACGTGCCGATGGGGCAGACCTTCAAGGGGGTCTTCCCGTTCTTCCTCGGCGAACTGGTCCGCCTGGCGCTGCTGATCGCCTTCCCGGCGATTTCGCTGTGGTTGCCGCATATGCTGTCGAACTGAACGGGCGACAGACAAAAGCACAATGAAAGAGCCGCGGCGAGATCATCGCCGCGGCTCAATTCGTTGGTGGCGCTGGCGGGATCGCCGGATCTCAGCCCGCCAGCAGGCTTGGCACCTGGACATAGCTGCGGTCGAAATAGGCAAGCGCGTGGCCGTCGGTGCGTGCGCGCAGGCTTTCGACCCTGCCGATGAAGACATGGTGGGTCCCGACCTGTCGCACGTCCTCCAGCAGGCAGTCGAAGGAGACGATGGCATCGGCCAGCGCCTCGGTGCCGCCCGTCATGCCGACCCAGTTGGCGGCGGCGTAGCGGGCGCCCATATCGGCGCTGCCGCCGGCGAACAGGTTGGCGAGGTCCTGGTGCTCCGGTGTCAGCACGTTGACGCAGAAGCGCCGGTTCTCGAGAAACAGGCCCGCCTGGGTGGAGCGGCCGTTCATGCAGACGAGCAGCGTCGGCGGCTCGTCGGTGACGGAGCACATGGCGGTGGCGGTGAACCCGCCGCGTCCGGCGGGTCCGTTGGTGGTGACGATGTTGACGGGCGCGCAGACGCGGGCCATGGCATTGCGGAACTCGGACTTGGAAACTCCGGCCGACATGGCGCTCTCCCTATTCGGCCGCGGCGCTGAGCGGAGCATCATTGCCGAGCGGAGGCAACCAGGTGTCGCCGGTCCAGCCCTTCTCGTCGTAGTCGTTCATGCAGGTGTCGACCAGCGCTTCCATGTCGCGCAGGATCGTGCCCTTTTCCGCACCCTTCAATACCTGAAGGCGGACATCTTCCGGCGCGCCGGCATAGTTGAGCTCGTAGAGCGCGTGGCGGCCGCCGAATTCGGTGCCGGTCGCATCCCACAGCAGCTTCATGATCTTGATACGCTCGATATGGCCCATGTCGTTGGAGCCGCGAACATATTGTGCCAGATAGCGGTTGATGTCCGGGTTGGCGAAGTCCTTGGCCGAAGAGGGCAGGTAGATCAGGCCGGAGGCGACGGTGCGGCGGATCAGGTCGATGATGCGGGGATAGGCATCCGACATAAAGGTGCGGTAGCACAGCGCCGCCTCGAGGTTGGGGAGCTTGGTGCCGTTCACCCATTCGATCGGGTTGCGGGCCATGGTGTCGGCGAAGCTCTTGAACTTGTGGCGCAGCGCGATCACCTCACCCAGCATGGCCTGGTTGCCGCGGAAGGCGTCGCCGCCGGTGGCGCGCAGCGCCTTGGCGAGCAGGCCGGCGAGGAACTCCAGCTTGACGACGAAGCGGTTGCAGCCCTGGAAACAGTAGCCGTGCATGAAGCCCGACATGACCGTAAACGACAGGATGCGCTTGGCGTCCTTGTAGATCAGCACGTCCTCCCAGGGGACGAAGACATTGTCGAGCACGAGGATCGCGTCGTTCTCGTCGAAGCGCGAGGACAGCGGATAGTCGAACGGTTCGGCCGTCGTGTTCGCCGTCTGCTCATACGAGGTGCGGCAGAACATCTTGATGCCGGGCGCATTCATCGGGGCGATGAAGGTGATCGACAGGGACGGGTCCTCGGTCACCGTCGCAGAGGCCTGGGCGAGCAGGTTGTAATGGGTCAGCGCCGACGAGGTCGCCACCACCTTGGCGCCGGAGACATAGATGCCGGCATCGGTTTCCCTGGTCACATGGACGAAGACGTCCTTGACGTGCTCGGCCGGCTTGTGGCGGTCGATCGGCGGATTGACGATGGCGTGGTTGAGGAAAAGGCCTGCTTCCTGGGTGCGCTTGTGCCAGGCGATGGCGTTGTCCTTGTAGTCGCCATACCAGTCGGCATTGGCCGACAAGGTGTTCATCAGCGCCGCCTTGTAGTCGGCGGTGCGGCCCATCCAGCCGTAGGACATGCGGGCCCATTCGGTGATCGCCGCCTGCTGGCCGACCAGATCGTCGACGGAGCGGGCGATCTTGAAGAACTTATGGGTGTAGCCACCATTGCCGGTATCGGTCGGCGTGGTCAGCAGGTCCTTCTTCGCCGGATCGTGCAGGGCATCGTAAAGGCGTGCCAGCGAGCGGACGGAGTTGCGCATCGACGGATGGGTGGTGACGTCGGCGATCCGTTCGCCGTTGATATAAACCTCGCGGCCATCACGCAGCGAGGCGATGTATTCGGCGCCGGTGAAAGGACGGCGCGTGTCGGCGCGAAAATCTTCGGGTCTCATGGTTTCCTCCCTGTTCCTCTTTTTCAAATTTAGGCCTTGATGCGGGGCCGGCCCATGCACAGAATGGAAAAATCACTTGTACTTTTTCGGGTATTTAACGTGTGAACGACATTCCGAGCTATTTCATCTATGGGGAAATGCCGCGTCCGCTCGATATCGGCTTTCTGCACGTCGAGCTGATTTCGCAGCGCGAACATATCCATCATGGGCGGGCAGAACCGCACTTGCACGAGCAGATGGCCCAGGTGACCTTTTGGATCCGCGGCAGCGGCACCTACCTGATCGAAGACAAGTCCCTGGATTTTTCTGCGCCGGCGGTCAGCTTTGTGCCGAGCCATGTCGTGCATGGCTTCGACGTGGGGCCGAATTCGGACGCTGTCGTGATTTCGATCGCCGACAGCGCCCTGCCTCTGGTTGCTGCTTCCAGTCTGCTGTCGCTCGACAGGCCGGTCATGTTGCGCTCGGACGCCAGCGAACCGACATGGGAGCGAATGGAGAGCCTGATGCTGATGGCTCATGAAGAGTACATGACCGGCCAGCCGGGAATGGAGAAGATCGTTCTGTCGCTTGCCTCGGTGGGCCTGTCCTTCATGGCGCGACTGTCGTCGCAAGCGGCGATCATGCGGTCGTCGGGCCCCGTCGCGCTCGCAAGCGAGTTGAAGCGCCTGATCGACCTGCATTTTCGCGAGGATCGAAGCGTGGGCGACTATGTCGGCATGCTGGGTTCGACTCCGCATCTCGTCGCCAGGGCCGCTTCCCTGGTGCATGGCAAGGGGGTGAAGGAACTGATCAGCGACCGTCGCCTGCTCGAGGCCAAGCGGCTGTTGCTGTTCACCGTCCGCACGGTCGAGGACATCGCCTATGAGACCGGCTTCAAGGATCCCGCCTATTTCTCGCGCTTCTTCCGCCAGCGCACAGGCGCGCCGCCGGGGCTTTGGCGTGACGCACAGCATGCCGGCACTTTCGCAGAGATGGGCGATCGCTCCTGAGGGCGAACGGTTTATGGCCGCATGCGGATCGCGCGGCATTATGTTTAACGCGTTAAGTTAAGCTTCTATGCGTTTGCCCCGGCGAGGCGGCCCTTCGGCCTCCGCTTGACACATCACCAAATTCTATTTAACACGTTAAATAAATGAGCAATCGGAGGAGGGATCCATGCCGCATCTGCGACTGGAATATTCCGCCAATCTTGAGGAAAAGGCCGATATCGCCGCGGTCTGTGCCGCCGCGCACCAGGCGATCCTTGCGACCGGCATTTTCGAACTCGGCGCGCCGCGTGTCCGTGCCTTTTCTGCGCCCCATTACGCGATTGCCGACCGGCATGCCGAAAACGCATTCGTCGACATGGTCTTTCGCCTGGGGGCGGGCCGTAGTGGTGAAGAAAAGAAGCGCACGGGCGAGGCGATCATGACGGCGGTCGCCGCAGCGCTCGCTCCCCTGTTGGCCGAGCCGCATTTCGCTCTTTCGCTGGAGGTGGTGGAGATCGATCCCGACCTCAGCTGGAAAATGAACAGCATGCACGCCCGCCTGCGGGGCAAGTAGGCCCAGCCAGGGGCCAGTGAGGATGTAGAGATGTCGAAGACCGAAGAGAATATCGCCAGGGCCGAGGCCTATCTCGCCCGTTTCAAGGCCGAGGGTGTCCTCAATCACATCGCTGGCGAAAGCGTTCCGGCCGCCGACGCCACGACATTCGAGATCATCTCTCCCGTCGACCTCAAGCCGATGGCAAGGGTGGCGCGCGGCAAGGCCGAGGATATCGACAGTGCCGCCAAGGCGGCCAAGGGCGCTTTTGCCGAATGGGCCGCCATGCCCGGCGAGGCCCGAAAGAAGCTGATGCACAGGATTGCGGACGCCATCGTCGCCCGCGCCGAGGAAATCGCCTTCGTCGAGTGCATGGATACGGGGCAGGCGCTGAAATTCATGTCCAAGGCCGCCCTGCGCGGCGCCGAGAATTTCCGCTTCTTCGCTGACAAGGCGCCGGAGGCGCGCGACGGCAAGGTGCTTCGCACCAGCGACCAGACGAACATGACGACGCGCGTGCCGATCGGTCCGGTGGGCGTCATCACGCCGTGGAACACGCCCTTCATGCTGTCGACCTGGAAGATCGCCCCGGCGCTTGCGGCCGGTTGCACGGTGGTGCACAAGCCGGCCGAATTTTCGCCGCTGACCGCCCGGCTGCTGGTCGAGATCGCAGAGGGGGCCGGCCTGCCCAAGGGCGTGTGGAACCTCGTCAATGGTCTCGGCGAAGAGGCCGGCAAGGCGTTGACCGAACATCCGGACATCAAGGCGATCGGCTTCGTCGGCGAAAGTCGCACCGGCTCGATGATCATGCGTCAGGGTGCGGAAACGCTGAAGCGCGTGCATTTCGAACTCGGCGGCAAGAATCCGGTGATCGTGTTTGCCGATGCCGATCTGGATCGTGCGGCCGATGCCGCCGTCTTCATGATTTATTCGCTGAATGGCGAGCGCTGCACTTCGTCGTCGCGCCTGCTGGTCGAAGAGAGCATCTACGAAGCCTTCACCGCCAAGGTCGCGGAAAAGGCTAAGCGCATCAAGGTCGGCCATCCACTTGATCCCGAGACGGTGGTCGGTCCGCTGATCCATCCGGTGCATGAAAAGAAGGTGCTGGAATACATCGACATTGGCCGGGCTGAAGGGGCGACGGTCGCCGCCGGCGGTGCGAAGTTCGACGGTCCGGGCGGTGGCTGCTATGTCTCGCCGACGCTGTTCACCGGTGCCAGCAACCAGATGCGCATCGCCCAGGAGGAAATTTTCGGACCCGTGCTCACCGCGATCCGGTTCCGGGACGAGGCCGAGGCGCTGTCTCTCGCCAATGACGTTCAGTACGGACTGACCGGCTATGTCTGGACCTCGGATGTGACGCGCGCCTTCCGCTTCTCGGACCGGCTGGAGGCGGGAATGGTCTGGGTGAACTCGGAAAATGTCCGTCACCTGCCGACGCCGTTCGGCGGGGTGAAGAATTCCGGCATCGGCCGCGACGGCGGCGACTGGTCGTTCGATTTCTACATGGAAACCAAGAATATCGCCTTTGCCACGGGCGCCCATGCGATCCCGAAGCTCGGCGGCTAAACCGATTGCCGCGCGGGCGGTGACAAATCACCGTCCGCGCCTTGAGTTGTTTTTGAGATGATCCGTCGCCGGCACGGCCGCTCGGACGGAGAGGAGGAGAACCATGCCGATACCGCAGCCCAATCTTTATCCGTCCTTCAACGTCGTGCGCCTCAGCCATGTCGAGTTCATCGTCAAGGATCTGGCCGCCAGCCGCGCCTTCTACGTCGACACCCTCGGCCTGCAGGTGACCGACGAGGATGCCTCGACCATCTATCTGCGCGCGCTCGAGGAACGCGGCCATCATTGCATGGTGCTGCGCAAGGGTGAAAAATCGCAGGTCGCCGCGCTGTCGCTCAAGGTCTATGGCGAGGAGGACCTCGACAAGGCCAAGGCCTTCTTCGACGCCAAGGGCCTGGCCAATGGCTGGGTGGAGCGTCCCTATCAGGGCCGCACGCTGCGGGCGATCGACATCTTCGGCACGCCGCTCGAATTCTACTTCAAGATGGACCGGCTCGCCCCGATCCACCAGCAGTACAAGCTCTATCACGGCGTGAAGCCGCTTCGGATCGACCACTTCAACTGCTTCACGCCGGATGTCGATGCCTCGGTCGCCTTCTACAACGAGATGGGCTTCCGCGTCACCGAATATACCGAGGACGACGAGTCGAAGCGGCTGTGGGCGGCCTGGATGCACCGCAAGGGCGGCGTGCACGACATGGCGTTCACCAACGGCCTCGGCCCGCGCCTGCATCACACGGCCTTCTGGGTGCCGACGCCGCTCAACATCATCGACCTGCTCGACCTGATGTCGACCACCGGCTATCTCGCCAATATCGAGCGCGGCCCCGGCCGTCACGGCATCTCGAACGCCTTCTTCCTCTATATCCTTGATCCCGACGGCCATCGCATCGAGATCTACTGCTCGGACTACCAGACCGTCGACCCCGACCTCGAGCCGATCAAGTGGGACCTGAAGGATCCGCAGCGCCAGACGCTGTGGGGCGCGCCGGCCCCGCGCTCATGGTTCGAGCATGGCAGCCTGTTTGCCGGCACGGAAGTGACGGAGGCAATCCTCAAGGCCCAGCCGATCATCGCGCCGTGAGACGGTGGCGTGACCCCTTTCCAACCCTCCCCACAAGGGGGAGGGGGCGGGTCGAGCTTTTTGGCAAGCCGATGGTGTCCGAGGCGAGGCCCGACGGACGGTGAATGTTGACCGAAGCCGGTGCGTCTGGCGCGACAGACTCCCTCTCTCCTTGAGGGAGGGGTCTTGAAGAGGAATGACAATGACGACAAAACTGGCAAGCTTCACGATCGACGGCCGCAGCGCCTATGGTGCCATCACCGATGACGGTGTCATCGATCTTTCGACCCGCTTCGGCGACCGCTGGCCGACGCTGCGGCAGGTGATCGAGGCCGGTGCGCTTGGCGAACTGGTCACGGCGGCGGCAGAGATGAAGCCCGATCATCCGGTCGGCGCCATCACTTATGAAATCCCCATTCCGCATCCCGAAAAGATCATCTGCGTCGGCGTCAATTTCCCCGACCGCAATGCCGAATACAAGGACGGTCAGGAGGCGCCGCCGAACCCGTCGCTGTTCGTCCGCTTCCCGCGCTCGTTTACCGGCCACGATCAGCCGCTGATCCGCCCGCCGGAAAGCGAGCAGCTCGATTACGAGGGCGAGATCGTCATCGTTGTCGGCAAGTCCGGCCGACGTGTATCCGAAGCGGATGCCTTGTCCCACATCGCGGCGCTGTCGCTGTGCAACGAGGGCACGATCCGCGACTGGGTGCGCCATGCCAAGTTCAACGTCACCCAGGGCAAGAATTTCGACCGCTCCGGTTCGATCGGGCCCTGGCTCGTGCCCTTCACCGACGAGAGCCAGATTGCCGACATCAGGCTCGAGACGCGGGTCAATGGCGAGGTGCGCCAGAGTGACCGCACCAGCCGGATGATCTTCTCCTTCCGCAAGATCATCGCCTATGTTTCGACATTCACGACGCTGGTGCCGGGCGATATCATCGTCACCGGAACGCCGACCGGGGCGGGCGCCCGATTCGATCCGCCGATCTGGCTGAAACCCGGCGATGTGATAGAGGTCGAGGCCGACGGCATCGGTATCCTGCGCAACACGGTCGAAGACGAGGTCTGAAGATGATGACGCCTGAACAGGTCGCGGCCGCCGCGAAAAGCCTCGACGAGGCGGAGAGAACCCGCAAGCAGACCGGGCTCCTGTCGCTCGCCTATCCGGGCATGACGATGGACGATGCCTATGCCGTGCAGGCGGAATGGGTAAGCCGCAAGATGAAAGCCGGACGCACCGCGATCGGCTGGAAGATCGGCCTCACCTCCAAGGCCATGCAATATGCGCTCAACATCGACATCCCGGATTCCGGTGTGTTGCTCGACGACATGCGTTTTGACGACGGCGCAGTGATCCCCGACCATCGCTTCATTCAGCCGCGCATCGAGGCCGAGATCGCCTTTGTCATGAAGAAGGATCTGTCCGGTCCCGGCGTTTCCGTGTTCGACGTTCTGAACGCCACAGACTATGTCACGCCGGCCCTGGAAATCCTCGATACGCGCATTCTCAGGGTCGATCCCGAGACGATGAAGTCCCGCACCATCGTCGACACCATTTCCGACAACGCCGCCGATGCCGGCATCGTGCTCGGCGGCCGGGCCATGCGGCCGGATGACGTCGACATGCGCTGGATGGGGGCGATCGTTTCGCGCAATGCCGAGGTGGAGGAAACCGGGCTCGGCGCCGGCGTGCTCAATCATCCCGCCCGCGGCATTGCCTGGCTTGCTAATCGGCTGCATCAGTATGGCGCGAAGATTGAAGCAGGACAGGTGGTGCTCGCCGGATCGTTCATCCGTCCGATCGAGGCCCGCCACGGCGACACCATCACCAGCGATTTCGGGCCGCACGGTACCGTCAGCTGCTATTTTGCCTAAGGAGAAGTTTTCATGCCCGCACCGGTCAATGTCTTCAAGGAGGCCATCCTCGATGGCCAGACGCTCTATGGTCTCTGGGTCGCGCTGGCGAGCCCGCATGCGGCGGAAGTGTCGGCGGGCTCCGGTTTCGACTGGATCCTGATCGATGCCGAGCATGGGCCGAACGACATTCCGCTGATCGCCGCGCAGCTTGCCGCCGTCGCGCGTCATGCCGCCCACCCGATCGTCCGGCTTCCGGTCGGTGAAACCTGGCTGATCAAGCAGGCGCTGGATATCGGTGCGCAGTCGCTTCTGATCCCGATGGTGGAGACGGGTGAAGAGGCGTTGCGGCTTGCCCGTGCCTGCCGTTACCCGCCGGAGGGCATCCGCGGCATGGGGGCAGGGCTCGGCCGGGCCTCCGATTTCGGCCGGATCGCCGACTATGTCGAGACCGCCAACGAGCAGATCTGCCTGATCGTGCAGATCGAAAGCCAGCTCGGCATCGACAATGCAGAGGCGATCGTCACCACGGAGGGCGTCGACGGCGTCCTGGTCGGACCGTCCGATCTGGCCGCCGACATGGGCCACACCGGCAATCCGCGCCATCCCGACGTCATGGCCGCGGTCGATGCGCTGATCCGAAAGGTGGTGCTGCTCGGCAAGCCGGCCGGCATCATGACCACCGACCCGACGATGATCCGGCTGGCCCGCGAGGCCGGTGCCTGCTTCATCGCCGTCGGCACCGATGTGGGGGTCCTCGCGAAGGGCGCCCAGTCGCTCCTCGCCGAGGTCAAGAAGGGGTAAGCCTTGAGCTTGAAAGCGGGAGAAGAAATGGCGGGCAAGAGCATGGAACCGTCCGAGGGTGTCGAGGCGCCGCGCGAGGGCGCGGCACCGGTGCCCCGCGTGCGGCTTCGGCATTTCTCCCGCTCCCTGCCGATGCTACTTCTCAGGGCGCGGGAATCGGTGATGAAGCACTTCCGCAATTCGCTGCGGATGTATGACCTGACCGAACAGCAGTGGCGTATTCTGCGGGCCCTGATGACCGTCAAGGAAATCGAGGTAACCGAACTTGCCCGCGCCACCTTCCTGCTCGGCCCGAGCCTGTCGCGCATCCTGCGCGATCTCGAGGCGCGCCAATTGATCGAGCGTCATCCGGACGAGAACGATCTGCGGCGGGCGCGCATCACCATCAGCGCGGCGGGCCTCGACCTGATCGAGAAGGTTTCTCCCCATTCGGAAGAGATCTACGGCGAGATCACCCGTGCTTTCGGTGCCGAGCGCATGCGGGAGATGCAGAAGCTGCTCGAAGACCTGGAAGCGGTGATGGCCGATATTCAGCTGCCGCTTCCCGGTGGCGAAGCTGGGCCAGGCGACGACGGGCAAGATTGACCCTTCATCCGTCCGGATCAGAGAAAGGGCTGATCGGCTCCGTTCATTCCGCCGCGATGATGTGGAACTCGTGGTGGGCTTCCGGGTGCTGCGCCTTGCCCATCAGGTAAATGAGACAGCTGGTGCGCAACAGCGAGGCAAAATTGGAAACCGAGCCGTTGATCTCCAGCGCCTCGTCATAGAGCGTCGACAGGAAGCGCGAGGTCGACATCGATTGGCTTGCGGCGATCTCGTCGATCAGGTCCCAGAAGGCGGCCTCGATCTGGATGCTGGTCGAATGTCCGGCGATCCGGACCGATCGGTTGACCGCGCGGTAGCGGGCGGGGTCCTGTCCCGCGAAGACTTCACACATGGCATGCTCCTCCGGCTTTTCTTTTGATACGCATTATGCGGCCCGATGGATTGCCGGTCAATTTCCCAAAACGTGGCGGTTTCTGCGCAAGGCGCAAATAAATCCGGCGCCGATCCGGCAAAAATCGTCGGTGCGGTAGCGGGCTGCTACCCGATTTGCCGCCGGTGACGGAAACTTCGACCATTCGATGATTTGCGTGAAACGAGGAGCATGCCTTGGCGAAAATGATCCATTCGATGATCCGGGTGATGGAAGAAGCCCGATCCGTCGATTTCTACAGCAAGGCCTTCGGCCTCGAGATCGCCGAGCGGCTGGATTTCGACACCTTTACGCTGATCTATCTCAGCAATGCGGAGAGCGAGTTCGAGCTCGAACTGACCGTCAACAAGGGGCGGAAAGAAGCTTATGACCTCGGCAGCGGCTACGGCCATCTCGCCGTCAGTGTCGCTGACCTCGATGCCGAGCACAAGCGGGTGAGCGATCTGGGCCTCAACCCCGGCAAGATCGTCGAGTTCAACCGCGACGGGGCACTGCTCGCCCGCTTCTTCTTCATGACCGATCCCGACGGCTACAAGATCGAGGTCCTGCAGCGCCACGGGCGTTACAAGTAAGGACGCAAGGCTCCGCAGGGCGGGAGGCTCCGCGGTGTCGGCATATTCTTGAAAGGGGAGGGCGCGGCCGCCGCGCCGTCCGACGACGGACCGGCGGGAGACCGGTCCCTCGACCATGCCACATGACCCTGGGAGGAGACTGACGTGGTTACGCTTTACGAAAAATCGAATGGGATTTCCCGCCGCGAGCTGTTGAAGCGCAGCGGCAGCGTCGGGGCTCTGCTGGTGATCAGCGGCTCTGCGGTGATCTGTCCGCAGGCCGCCTGGGCGCTGGAGGCCAAGGCGCTGAAGCCGGAAACCATGGCGACGCTGATCAAGCTCGCCCGCGACATCTATCCGCACGACCAACTGGCCGACCGCTTCTATGCAATCGCGGTCAAGGGTCAGGACGATCGCGCCGGCAAGGACGAAGCCCACAGAACCCTGATCGAGGATGGTATCGCCGATCTCGACAGCAGGGCGGGGGCGGGCGGCTATCGTGGCCTCGGCTGGGAGGACCACCGTGTCGCCATCCTGCGCGACATCGAGACAACCCCCTTCTTCCAGGCGGTGCGCGGCGATCTCGTCGTCAGCCTGTATAACCAGAAGGAGCTCTGGCCGATCTTCGGTTACGAGGGCGAGTCCTATTCCAAGGGCGGTTACATCGAGCGCGGCTTCGACGACATCGAGTGGCTCTGAGGCCGCAACGCCAGCAAGCGAACAGCATGGCCGCCCGAGGAGGCCCATCGTGGATGGGAACGGCGGCGTATTCTCAAAAAATGCCGATTTGACATTCCTGGGAGGAAATCATGGCAGCGCCTTATGATCTCAACGACGACAGCGTGGTCGTCATCATCGGTTCGGGTGCGGGCGGTGGAACGCTCGGCAACGAACTCGCCCAGAAGGGCATCGACGTCGTCATTCTCGAAGCCGGCAGCCGGCACGAATACGAGGAATTCATCAACGACGAATGGGACAGTTTTGCCCAGCTTGCCTGGCTCGACAATCGCACCACCGGCGGCGGCTGGCGCGTTGCAAAGGACTTTCCCAACCTGCCGGCCTGGATCGTCAAGGCGGTCGGCGGCACCACCACCCACTGGGCCGGCGCCTCGCTGCGCATCCAGGAGCACGAGTTCAAGACGCTGACCAACTATGGCAAGGTCGAAGGCGCCAACCTGCTCGACTGGCCGATCACCCTTGCCGATCTCGAGCCCTACTATGCCAAGGCCGAGGACAAGATGGGCGTCACCCGCACCAACGGCATCGAGGGACTGCCGGGCAACAACAATTTCAAGATCCTGAAAGCCGGTGCCGACAAGCTCGGCTACAAGGACTGTCATACCGGCAATATGGCGATCAATTCGGCGCCGCGCGACGACCGCAACAGCTGTCAGCAGACCGGCTTCTGCTTCCAGGGCTGCAAATGGGGCGCCAAGTGGTCGACGCTCTACACCGAAATCCCCAAAGGCGAGGCGACCGGCAAGCTGGAGGTGCGGCCAAACTCCCATGTCGTCAAGATCGAGCATGACTCATCGGGCAAGGTGACGGCGGTCGTCTATGCCGACAAGGACGGCAATATGAAGAGCCAGAAGGCGCGAATCGTCTGCGTCGCCGGCAATTCGATCGAAAGCCCGCGCCTGCTGCTCAATTCACACTCGTCGATGTTCCCCGACGGCCTTGCTAATTCCTCCGGCCAGGTCGGCAAGAACTACATGCGCCATACCACCGGTTCAGTTTATGCCGTGTTCGAAAAGCCGGTGCATTTCTATCGTGGCACGACCATGGCCGGTATCATCCGCGACGAAGCCAGGCATGATCCGTCGCGCGGCTTTGTCGGCGGCTATGAGCTGGAGACGCTGGCGCTCGGCATCCCGTTCATGGCGGCCTTCCTCGATCCGGGCGGCTGGGGCCGGTCGTTTGCCTCGGCCATGGACCAGTATGCCAATATGGCGGGCCTGTGGATCGTCGGCGAGGACATGCCGCAGGAACAGAATGCGGTGAAGCTGCACGGCGAGCTGAAGGACAAATACGGCATGCCGATCCCGGATGTCTGGTTCACTGACCATCCCAACGACGAGGCCATGCGCAACCACGCCTACAGCCAGGGCGTCGCGCTCTATGAAGCCGTTGGGGCGACCCGCGCCTTCCCGACCCCGCCCTATCCCTCGACCCACAATCTCGGCACCAACCGCATGAGCGAGAAGGCGCAGGATGGCGTCGTCAACAAGCATGGCCAGACCCACGACATCAAGAACCTGTTCGTCTCCGACGGCAGCCAGTTCACCACGGGTGCGGCGGAGAACCCGACGCTGACCATCGTCACGCTGGCGATCCGTCAGGCCGACTATATCGCCGAACAGATGGGCTCCGGTTCGATCTGAGCAGGAACCTCCCGAGCGGGCGGGGGCGGTGCGAAGGCACCGTCCCCGTTCTGCATGGAGGAGATAGCCGTCCTTTTAAGTTCTCAACGAAAACGGGCGAGCCGGCTTGTCGGTAGCGGCTCGTCTCAAGTCAGTGGCGCAGTGCCGTGAATGCCTTGGCGCGTGCCTTGGTCTTGTCGACGATGCGACGGATACGCACGGTGGTCGGCGCCCTTTCCTGCGTGCCCGAGGCGACGCTCATCGGGTTGCCGCGCCAGACGAAGCCATCGCCGAACCAGGCGGTGATCCAGAGGGCCGGCAAAGCGAGATCGCGAAGGATCATGGCGGGCAGCGTCAGGCGTCCCATGTGCCAATGGAAAGTGCGGGTCAGCAGGATCTCGCCACCATACCAGGCGAGCACGTAGAGCATGAAGGTCAGCGGCGAGCAGATGCCGGCCGCCGTAAGGCCGGCCAGCGTCAGGATCGGCAGGGCGCCGCCGGCGAGCAGTTCCGGCAGAAAGAACAACGGGAAGGATGAGCGGCGCAGACGGGCCCAGCGCAACTGCCGCCGCCAGACGGTGAGGAGCGAGCGCCGGCCGAGCGGCTGGTCGAAGGGCTCGGTCACCAGCCTCACCTTGAGGCCGAGGCCGCGGATCAGATCCGTTGCGGCCGCATCCTCGGCCACTTCCTCGCCGAGGCGCTCGAAGCCGCCGGCGCGCGCCATCACCTGGCGATTAAGCAGCATGGACTTACCTTGGGCAAAGCCGATGCCGATGGCATCCGCCAGCAGTTGCCAGCGCGCCTGGAAGCTGTTCAACCAGGCGCATTCCAGTTCCGCGGCAAAGCCCTGCGGTGCCGCGCCGATCGGCGGCGAGCAAACCAGGCCGGTTCCGGCGGTCCATCGGATGAAGAGCCTTTGCAGGTAGTCGCGCGGCATCAGCACATTGCTGTCGGCGATGACGATCCAGTCATGCTGGGCCGAGCGCCATCCCTTGACCAGATTGTTCATCTTCGGGTTGACGCTGAACAGGTCCTCACCGACCATCAGCCGCGCCGCCCTGTCCGGATGGGCTGCCATGCAGTCGCGGGCGATCTTGATGGCAGGATCATTGGGGGAGGCGACGCAAAAGACCACTTCATAGTCGGGCCAGTCGAGGCGGAAGGTCGAGGCAAGAGTCTCGGCGAGATTGTTTTCGCGCCCGCACAAGGGCCTCAGGATGGTCACGGCGGGGCGGACCGTCCAGGGTTTCTCGGGTTCCGCCCGCCTCTTGCGCAGCAGGACGATCAGGATGCTGAGCAGATGAACGCAAAGGGCGATTGCGCAGATCCAGAACAAGACAGTCATGGCACATCCTCATGGCGGGGGCGCTCCGGCATAGCACCGGCATATGACAGTTCGGCAACCATAGAACCAGGTTGCCGGGGCGCCAAGTCATGAACCTCGGGCCACCGCGCCCCGGGAGCGTCGCTAGGCCCTGCTCTCGCTGTTTCGCACGATGCGTACGATGCGCCAGCCCAGGTAGAGCGCGATGACGCCGGCGGCGAGGAAGCCGCTGAGATCGCCGACGATTTCGGCAATGCTCATGACATTGTCGCTGAAGGTCACGCCGAGGCCGGTATAGCCGCCCACCCAGAAGAGCTCGCCGGTCACGCCGTAAAAGGTGAAGCGCGCCCAGGAAAAGGCCGTAGCGCCGGCGAGCAGGTTGACATAGGGGCCGAGCGGGGCGAGCAGCCAACGGGTGAGGAAAACGGCAACCGCGCCATGGGTGTCGATCCGCTTTTGGGCGCTGGCGAGCGCCTGCTGCTTGGTCGGGGTTCTTGCCAGGCGTGAGACGATGGCGCCGCCGCCCAGCCGACCGATGGCAAAGCCCGTCTGGTCGCCGAGCACCGCCGCGCCAAGCGCCGTCAGGAAAACCGCCGTCAGGTTGAAATCCCCGGCGGCGGCAAAGGCACCCATCAGCATCATGACGATCGAGGCCGGAAGCGGCAGGCCAAGGCAGCTCAAGCCGGTGACGGCTGCGAGCAGGGGCAGTCCGTAAATGGGCAGAAGCGCCAGCAACTGCTCCGTCATCGCGGCGCCTCTTCTGTCCTCAGCCGGGCGATGGCCGCCTTGATGTCCCGCTCGAATGCGTCCCACGGCTGACCGCGCTCGCGCGCCAACCGGTCGAGCGTCGGGCGCTTGCCCTTTTCGGGTGGCGCAAGCCCCAGGGCTTCGGCCAGCGCGTCGCGCGGCACGTCATAGGAGCGCGAGACGTAGCCGATCGTCATCCAGCCCTGCAGCGGCTGATCGCGATGGGCGGGATCACTCCAATAGGCGACCGAGATAACGAAACGAGTGGCGAAGAACAGCGCGATCAGCGTTGCGCCGAAAAAGGCTGCGAGTAGGATGCGATGGCGCTGCCACAGTATCGCGAGAGCCTTCAACCGTTGTTCCCCACCGAATTCTCCCTGTCGCCCGCGGCCGGACTTGACAGCCATAGTCTCCGGCTTTCAATCGTCCGCGATCATCTAAACGGAAAAGGCACGCTGCGGCAATGAACGCTTCTGATGTTCGTCTCGAGGAAAGCTGGAAGAGGGTGCTGGGGCCGGAATTCGCAAGTCCCTACATGAGCCAGCTCAGGGACTTCCTGCTGGCCGAGAAGGGCGACGGCAAGCGAATCTTTCCCAAGGGAGCCGAGTATTTCCGCGCCCTCGACCTGACGCCGCTTTCTCGCGTGCGGGTCGTCATTCTCGGCCAGGACCCCTATCACGGCGCTGGACAGGCCCATGGCTTGTGCTTCAGCGTCAGGCCCGGCGTGCGCATTCCCCCGTCGCTGGTCAACATCTACAAGGAGATGGAGAGCGATCTGGGCATCCCGCGCGCGTCCCATGGCTTCCTCGAGAGCTGGGCGCGACAGGGCGTGTTGCTGCTCAACAGCGTGTTGACCGTCGAGGAGGCGCGCGCGGGCGCCCATCAGGGCCGAGGCTGGGAGCGCTTCACCGATGCGGTCATCCGGGCCGTCAACGACGAATGCGACAATGTCGTCTTCATGCTCTGGGGTTCCTATGCGCAGAAGAAGGCGGCTTTCGTCGATGGCAAGCGCCATCTGGTTCTAAAGGCGCCGCATCCCTCGCCGCTTTCGGCGCATAACGGCTTTTTCGGCTGCCGGCATTTCTCCAGGGCGAATGAATTCCTCGTCTCGCGGGGGCTCGCGCCGATCGACTGGCGGCTGCCGGATGTGCCGCTCCGGTCCGACCCTGAAGGTGTAGCGGACCCTTCGTATACTCCCTAAAATTTTATTGATTTTGCCCTTTGCCAGGTCCAGCATGCGTCCTGATTTTTGAGAGCATTTTTCAGGACGTAATGGCATGAACCCGTTGCATTTTTCGCAGCCAGTCTGGCGGCGGTCGCCGCGCGCCCTGTTGGCCGGTGAACCGATTTCCGCGCCGGAGCGCGTCGACCTGGCCGTCGTCGGCGGTGGCCTACAGGGGCTTTCGACGGCCTATGCGGCGGCAGGCAGGGGCCTCTCGGTTCGGGTGATCGAGGCCGGCAAACTGGGCGAGGGAGCGTCGGGCCTCAATGGCGGACAGGTGATTGCCGGCCTGAAACACGATCCGGAATGGCTGCTGCGCCATTTCGGCGAAACCCGAGGCTCCGCGCTGATCGATTTTGCCGCCGGCACCGCCGATGCGGTTTTCGACCTGATCCACACCGAGGGACTGGACGTCGAACAGGTCCGTTCCGGCTGGATCCAGGCCGCCCACACACCTGCCGCACTTGCGGCCGCCGAAGAACGCAATCGTCAATGGCAGGTGCGGGGCGCCGATGTGACGCTGCTGAACGGCGCGGAAGTGGCGCTGCTCACCGGGGCGAGCGGCTATCTCGGTGGCTGGCTCGATCGCCGCGGCGGTACGATCGACCCGCTGGCTTTCGTTCTCGAACTGGCACGCCTGGCGGCACAGGCCGGTGCCCGGATTGCCACGGATACGAGGGCGATCCGAGTGCGGCGGGAAGGGGCGGACTGGCAGGTCGACACGTCGGCGGGACATCCCGTCAGGGCTCGCTCGGTCGTGGTCGCCACAAATGCCTATTCCGACCGGCTGGTTGCGGGGCTTTCGCGAAGCCTCCTGCCGCTGCAGTCCTTCCAGATCGCCACCGCGCCCTTGCCGGCGGATCTTCGGGAGACCATCCTGCCGCACGGACAGGCCGTCGCCGACAGTCGCCGTATCTCGGTCTACTACCGCAAGAGCCCGGAGGGCCGCCTGGTTTTTGGCGGGCGCGGCCGGATGGGCGCGCCGAAAAGCGAGGCGGACTTTGACCATCTGCAGAGGGCGATGGTCCGCCTCTTTCCGTCGCTCGAGGGAATTGCCGTCGAACATCGCTGGTCCGGTCGCGTGTCGATGACGCCGGACCACCTTCCGCATGTTCATGAGCCGGACAAGGGTCTTCTTGCCATTGCCGGGTGCCAGGGACGGGGCGTCGGATTGATGACCGCGCTCGGGCCGCGTCTGGTCGATTACATTCAAAGCGGTGATCCGGCCGCCTTGCCTTTTCCGCTGTCGCCGATCCGGCCGATCCCGTTTCATGCACTTCGCGCGATCGGCGCCGATGTTGCGATTGCCTGGCGCCGCATGCTCGACGGTCTCGAGGGGTGAGCTCCCGCCGAATGAGCCAGCGCCTCCGGCTTGCGGCGCGCGGATGAGGTTGCGGCCGGTCTTGCAGCCGCTTGAGCTTGCCGATTAACTGCGGGTGCAATCCGCCCGCAAACCTCCAGGAAATGACTGTCCGATGAAACGCGTCTTCAATCCGCCCTCCGTTCGCCCCCCCTTCGGACACTACAATCACGGCCTGCTCGTGCCGCCGGGCGCGAGCCTGCTGGTGACCTCCGGCCAGTTGGGCATTCGTCCTGACGACAGCATTCCCGATGATGTGACCGGCCAGGCGGAACTGTGCTTCGAAGCGATCAAGGCCATTCTGGAGGAGGCCGGGATGAGTTTTGCCGACGTCGTGCGGATTTCGGGCTTCGTCACCCGGCGGGAGGATTTTCCTGCCTATATGGCGGTTCGCGATCGTTACACGCTGGAACCGAAGCCCGTATCGACACTGCTCGTGGTCGGCGGCTTCACCCGGCCGGAATTCCTCGTCGAGGTCGAGGTTACGGCGGCAAAACTCGTCTGAAACGCCCGCATTTGCGGCGTTGAATGCCTGCTGGCGGCTGCTTGCAGGACATTTCCGTGTAACCGCGGACTTTCCCCCACCATTCGAAGGGTATTTTCAGGAACAAAAGGGAGCCCCGCAAGTTCTTACGGTCAATGGCTCATCAACTTGAAAGGATACCGCCATGAAGACCAAGATTCTTGCCGTTAGCGCCATCGTGCTGAGCTCGATCGCCGTTCCCGCTATCGCACAGGAAGGCACCGTAACCGGTGCAGCCGGGGGTGCCGTAACCGGCGCGATCGTCGGTGGTCCGGTCGGTGCAGCCGTCGGCGGCGTCGTTGGCGCCATCGCCGGCACTGCCGTCGCCCCGCCGCCGGCTCCGGTCGTGACCTATGTTCGCGAACAGCCGGTTCCGGCCGAGACGGTCGTCATCGAGCAGCCGATCGTCGTCGGCAAGCCGATCCCGCAGACGGTCGTGCTGACCCCCGTCGCTGACGACCCGACCTATGCCTATGCGGTGGTCAACAACCAGCGCGTCATCGTCGATCCGCAGACCCATGTGGTCGTTCAGGTCGTCGAGTAACGAACCCTGATGATGCCGGGCGGCGAAGCTGCCCGGCGCCATCCGCCACCATTTGAACATTCTGTAACCCTTAATAAGGAGCGGGCGATGAAAACGTCGGTCCTCGCGCTAAGTGCGTTAGTTATCGGTCTTTCCGTCGCCCTTTCGGTGAAGGCCGCAAGTCAATCGATAGATCGCCCGGAAGTGGCGGTCGCCTATCAGCCGGAGGCGCAAGCAGCCGGGTGGCGGGTCGAAGCGGCACTTCATGAGGAGCCGCAGAATGTCGCAAGCCATCGGCCGGGCGATATGTTCGCACCGCGTCCGATCCCCGAGGACAGACTGAACATTCGCCGGGTCGGCCCACGCTTTTTCCCCGATCCGACCCTCGCGCTCGATCTTGGGCGCTGAAACCGAGGAGACCAGACATGACTGACTATCAGAGCAATACCACCCGTCCCGTCCATCCGCAGGACCCGAGAAATCCGGCGGACCGCGGAACCACCGTCGTCAACAACGAGCGCAGCGGCTCCGGCTGGGTCGTCGCCCTTCTCGTCGCCGTCGCGCTCGGTATCGGTGCCGTCTTCATGTTCACCGACTTTTCGCTGAACGGCGATACGGTCGATGTCGATGTGACCGCACCGACGAGCACGGCACCGGCCACCGAACCGGCCCCGGCAACCGATGCCGCCCCGGCTCCGGCCGCCCCGGCCACGCCGGCTCCTTCGACCGATGCCGCTCCGGCTGCTCCGGCCGCTCCGGCTCCGTCGACCACCCCCGCCCCGGCTGGCCAGTAACCCCCCTCGCTGCCCAGCTTCGTGCAAAAGGCCGGCTCCCCATGCGGGGGTCGGCTTTTTTCGTGATCAGAAGTCTTCCATCACCTTGCGAACCCTGGCGAGGAATGCCGCCCGTGTCTCGTCTGTGCAGTTGTTCATGTCGTAATGGGCGAGATATTTCACCGGCGCGCCGATCTTGATCTGGGCGCGCAGAACGCGGGTGACGATCTTCTTAGGCGGATTGCCGACGAGGAAGGCACGCCAGGGGGTTGCCCCATAGGTCATCACCGCGGCAAGCTTCTTGATGTGGCGCAGCGTCGGCGTCAGCTTGCCGTCCTCCAGGTCGAAGGATACGCCCTTGACCCAGACGCGGTCGAAATAGCCCTTGAGCATGGCCGGGAAGCCGAAGTTCCAGACCGGGGTGACGATCACCAGGCCTTCCGCCGCCTTCAGCCGCTCGACATGGGATTTGACCAGCACGGTGTTTTCCGGATAGTCGTGATAGACGGTGCGGTCGTGGGCCGAGAGGACCGGGTCGAAGCCTTCCTCATAGAGATTGCAGCCATCGACCTCGTGGCCGGCCTTGGTCAGGCTCTCGCAGGTCTGGCGATAGAGCGCCCGCCCGTAGCTTTCGTCAAGCGGATGGGAGTGCAGGACAAGTACGCGCATTTCAGAAAAGCTCCATGTCGTCGCCCGGCACCTAATGCCGCCGAGCTTTGAGTGAAAATTTTCCGCGCCGTTTGTCCCGATGATCAACGGCCCGCCGCCATAGCCGGGCCTTTGAGCACCATGGTCGTTTCCATGCGTCGAGGCCGTTTGCCAGCCTCGATCGGGAGTACCTTCGGATGTTCTGTCTGTTGTGGCGGTATCAGGTCTCCATGAATGCCTGGAGACCGGGGAAGAGGTAGTTCTTGCCGGCCTTGAAGTCGAAATCGGGATTGTCCCAGGCGATCATCTTGCCGGGGTTGAGCAGGCCCTTCGGATCGGTCTCCTTCTTGAAGGCGAGTTGAACCGTGTCCGTCTGCTTCATGCCCCCTTCCTCCAGCGTATAGCGGTGGGGGTTGAAGATCGGGCAGCCATTGTCCTCGTGGATCCTGATGATCTCCTCCAGCCGTTCCGGCGTGGTGTAGCGCACCAGCGGCAGACCGGAGCACTGGATCGCGCCGTCGAACTTGATGAATTCGAGGTGGCCGATTACCTCGTCGCCGAAGATCTCCACCAGTTTCCCGACCTTATCGACATGGTCCGGACCCGGATATTGCACCTGCAGATAGGTGAAGCCGGGATCGAGCTTGAGGGCTCGCAGCGTGGTGTGGTTCCAGGCCAGCTCATAGGCGTGCGGAATGCCCTTCATGCTGTCGACCGTGTCGGAGCGGAAGCGGATCTCGCCCTTCATCTTGTCGACATAGGCGGAAAACGGTTCCATCGAATGCGGCGCGACCATCAGCACGACGACCGACTGGCCTTCCTTCAGCCAGGGCTTGTGGCGGGTGAAATACTCGTAAGGCACCGGCGCGGCGATCGGCGCGACTTCCTTCAACAGGATGCCGTTGCGATGGGTCAGCGCATCGGCGAAACGCACCGCGTCCATGAAATCGTCATAGCCGACGATGACGTCGACCCATTCATAGGCAGGCGCCAGCGGCATTTCGACTTCGGTGATGATGCCGTTGGTGCCATAGGCATGGGAGACCTTCTGCAGGTCCCAGGCCGAGAGTTCGAGCACGCGCGGTTCGGCTTCCATGGTGACGACGCGCAGGCGCAGAATGTTGCCGAGATCGCGCAAGCCACCCCAGGTGATCGAGCCGACGCCGCCGGAGCCGCCGGCGATGAAGCCGGCGATGGTCGCGGTCTGGGCGGTCGAGGGATGAAAGCGCAGTTCCTGGCCGGAATGGGCCTTGGTCTGTCGGTCGAGTTCGGAGACGATGACACCCGGCTCGCAGATCACCCGACCCGGATGGATCGCCTTGATCTTGTTCATGTTCATCAGGTTGAGGATGATCCCGCCGGAGAGCGGCATGGCCTGGCCGTAATTGCCGGTGCCGCCGCCGCGCGGCGTGACCGGCACGCCGTGGGCATAGGCCACCTTCAGGGTGCGGATGACCTCCTCTTCGCTTTTCGGCGATACCACGAGGTCTCCGACGACATTGTCGAGTTGGGCTTTGAGGATCGGCGAGTACCAATAGAAGTCCCGGCTCTTCTGCTTGACGAGCGCCGGATTGTCCTCGACCGCAATGCCCTCGAGTTCCTTTTTGATCTGCTGGTAGTCGGCCATGGTCAGTCTTTCATCAGCGGGTCAAGGTCACGGTAATCCGGCAGGCTGCGGTCGATGCCCTTGCCATTCCGCACAATGATGCGGTCAGCCTGCGGACGGGAAAGGAATTCGCTCCAGCGCCGCGCCGAAAACAGCACGAGGTCAGCGGGCAGGCCGGCGGCGATGCGGCCGTGGTCGGCGCGGCCGAGAATGTCGGCCGGCGTGCGGGTGACGACGCGCGCCGCCTCGTCGAGCGGATGGTCGAGATGCAGGATGCGCACACCCTCGCGGAACACCTCGACCGGGTCGAGGTCGCCATAGGCGTAGAACGGGTCGCGGGTATTATCGGAGGAAATGGCGGTCGGGATGCCGGCCTCGGCCAGTTCGTGAAACAGGGTGACGCCGCGGTAGCGCGGCGTGCGGTTCGGCGCCCGGTCCTGCAGGTACATGTTGCACATCGGCAGCGAGACGACGGAAAGCCCGGCCTTTGCCACGACATCGATGGTCGCCTTGGCAAGGTCGTCGTTCTGTCGCGCCAGCGAGCAGCAATGGCCGACCGTGACGGCGCCCGAAAAGCCGTTGCGGATCTTTGCCTCGGCGATAGTCTTCAAGGTCAGGACCTCGTCGTCCTGGGTCTCGTCGACATGCAGGTCGATGTCCAGTCCCCGCTCGGAGGCGGTGCGAAACAGCGTGTCGAGCCGGGCTTCGAGATCGGGCATCAGGTAGGTGACGCCGCCCAGCAAGCCGCCATGGCTGGCCACCACGTCGGTCAGGTCGTGGAAGAAGGCCTCGTCGGTGATCATGTCGAGCGGGAAGAGGGCGACGGCCTGAAGCGCGATCCTGTCCTTCCACGCATCGCGGATTTCGGAGAAGACCTCGAAGGAGATGCGGTGCTGCGGCGGCAGGCTGTCGAGATGGGTTCGGATGAGGCCGGTGCCGTGGGCATAGGCGGTCTTTAGCGAGAACTCCATGCGGGCGCGCACGTCTTCTGCCGACCAGCATGCCTCGCGGTCGGTACGAACCGCATCAAGTGCGCCGACGAAATCCCCGGTCGGATTGGGCCGGCGATCCCAGATATGGCCCTTGTCGAGATGGGTGTGCATGTCGGCGAAACACGGCCAGACCATGCCCCGAGCGAGATCCGTCGTCGGCACATCGATCGATGCTGCGCCGGCGGGCAGCACCGCCTCGATCTTGCCGTCGGCGATGACGATGTCCGCATTGATCAGGCCTTCACGGCCGGCCGGCCCGGTGAAGCCGTCGACGGCGACCGCCGGCAGCGTGGCGTTTTTCAGCACATAGCGGTCGGCGAGGGGGAGTGTGAAGGCGGGGCCGGACATCAGTTTTCTCTCTTGAGGCTGCTTTCGTGCCAGCGATGCAGGGCGAGCCAGGACAGGAAGGAGGTGATCGCGAAGATCAGGACGCCCAGGCAGGACAGCAGGAAGAGGGCGGCAAACAGGCGGGGGATGTTGAGGCGATATTGCGCTTCGAGCAGGCGGAAGGCGAGGCCCGAGCCGGCGCCGGCCGAGCCCGCGGCAAATTCGGCGACCACGGCGGCGATGAGGGCAAGGCCGCCGCCGATCCGAAGCCCCGTCATGAAATAGGGAAGCGAGGCGGGCAGCTTCAGATAGAGCAGCGTCTGGAGCCGTGTCGCGCCATAGAGGTCGAAGAGGTTGAGGAGGTTGTGGTCGACGCTTTTCAGACCCTGCACCATGTTCGACAGGATCGGGAAGAAGGCGACGAGGAAGGCGCAGATCAGGAGTGCGACCTGGGTCGAGGGCGCGTAGATCAGGATCAGCGGCGCGATCGCGACGATCGGGGTCACCTGCAGGATGACGGTGATCGGATAGAAGGCGAGTTCGATCCAGCGTGACTGGACGAGGAAGATGGCGATGCCGACGCCGCCGATCAGCGCGAGCGCCAGCGAGGCGAGGGTGATCTTGGTCGTCACCCAGAGGGCCGGCGCCAGGGTCCCCCAGTCATTGATCAGGGCCGTACCCGCGGCGATCGGGCTAGGCAGGATATATTGCGGCACGCCGGACAGAACGACGCCGATCTGCCAGGCGGACAGGAGCGTGAAGACCACGAGGATCGGTATGATGATCTTCAACAGCGTCTGGCTCGAACGGGAGGGTGTGGTCGGTTTCGGCGCGGCTACGGAGGAGGAGGGGTTCATGGCCATCAGTGTGCGTCCTCTCCGGACATGGCTTCCAGCAGTGTTTCCGACACGGTCTCGCAGGCCTGGCGATACTCCTCCGAAGTGCGGTAGTGCGCGTCGCGGTCCAGGCTGGTGTGCAGCGGAAAGTCGGCATGCACCCGGCCGGGCCGCGACTTCATCACGACGATGCGGCTCGACAGGTAGGCGCTTTCGAAGACGGAATGGGTGACGAAGACGACGGTAATGCCGGTCTCCTTCCACAAGCGCAGGACGTCGTCGTTGAGCTTCTGGCGGGTGATTTCGTCCAGCGCTGCGAAGGGCTCGTCCATCAGAAGCAGCTTCGGTTTGGTCACCAGGGCGCGGGCGATCGACACACGCATCTTCATGCCGCCGGAGAGTTCGCGCGGATAGGCCTCGGCGAAATCCTCGAGCCCGACGGTCGTAAGCGTCGCCATGATTTCGTCGCGGGCGGCTTGCCTGGAGATGCCCTTGAGCTTGAGCGGCAGGTAGACATTGCCGAACACCGTCTGCCACGGCATCAGCGTCGGCTCCTGGAAGACGAAGGAAATATCGCCTTCCGGCAGGCCCCGGGAATTGATGCGCGAGCTTGGCCAGTCGATCGTGCCGGAGGACACGTCGCCGAGCCCGGCGATGATCCTGAGCGCCGTCGACTTGCCGCAGCCGGAGGGCCCGAGCAGGCTGACGAACTCACCGCCATTGACCGCGAGCGACATGTCGGACAGGGCGACGGTGCCGCTGGAGAAGACTTTCGTCACCTGGTCCATGACGACGAGCGGCCGGCGTGACGGGCTGGAAACAGCGGACGAAGTGGTTGGCGATGCCGTCTCGGCGTCTGGGAATGTCATTTCGGGCCTTGATTGCTTCTTGTTGGTCGGGACCGGCGCATCCCCCTTCTCCCCATCGCGGAGACGGTGGTCCGAAGGACCGGATGAGGGGGGCGTCAGCAAGGCCTCCGGCCTCCCCCTCATCGCCTCGCATCCGCTCGGCACTTTTCCCCGCTGGGGAGAAGGGGGGAGCCGCGCATTACCGCCGCCCCCTTATCCCCCATGCGAGCGGGGTTTTCTGTCACTTCCTCAGCGCCATCCCGACGCCTTTGCAGACGTATTGGGTGGTGAAGGCCTTGGTGTAGTCGAGGTCGGCCGACTGCACGCCGATCGAGACCATGTCCTCGAAGAACTTCTTGTAGCGCGCCTCGGTCATGCAGCCGATGCCCTTGTCGAGCGCTTCGCCGGATTCGACGATGCCGTATTCCTTCATCTTGGCGATGGAATATTCGAGCTGGCCATCCGTCATTTCCGGATTGTCCTTCTTGATCAGATCGTTGGCGGCCTTGTTGTCGCCGTGGAGATAATTGTACCAGCCCTCGATCGAGGCGTCGACGAAGCGCTGGACCACATCCGACTTGGTCTCGACCATGGTGGCGGTGGTGGTGATCATCGTCGAATAGGGATTGTAGCCGTTGTCGGCGAGCAGGAAGACCTTCGGCGCCCAGCCCGCCTGCTTCTCGATCTCATAGGGTTCCGAGGTCAGGTAGCCCTGCTGGGCGGACTTCGGATCGGCGATGAAGGGCGCCGGGTTGAAGGTGTAGGGCTTGTACTGCTCGTCCTTGAAGCCCGGATAGTTCTTCTTCATCCACTCGAAATAGGTGACGTAGCCGTCCTTGCCCATGAAAATGGCATCGAGCTTGGCGAGGTCGGCGAAGGTCTCGGTTCCCTGGTCGGGATGGGCGAGCAGGACCTGAGGATCCTTCTGGAAGATTGCGGCGACGTCGACCAGCGGAATGCCCTGCTTGACGGCATCCATCTCGCCGAGCGGGCTGCCCATGTAGAAATCGACCTTGCCGGCGATCAGCAGGGCGCGATTGGCGGCGTTCGGGCCGCCCTGGACGATGCTGACCTTGAGGCCGTATTTTTCATAGGTGCCGTCGGCGACAGCCTGATAGAAACCGCCATGCTCGGCCTGGGCGAGCCAGTTGGTGCCGTAGCTGACCTCGTCGAGGGCATAGGCCTGCTGTGCCGAAAGCGCCGTTGCGAGCCCGAGAAGGGCGAGGACGGTGGTCTTGCTGAGAGTGTCGCGCATGTCGATCGAGTTCCCCTGTCCGTTCGTCGAAGCTCCGCCATTGGGCTCCATTTTCCGCATTTGAGCGGTTGCCTTGCGCTTTGAAAAGCATCAAAATTCGTCCGCATTGATGCCTTTTTTGCACCACTGTGCAGCTTGCTGCCCAATTAATGCTGCCCGACTAAAAATTATGCAATGGTGATCCGGTGCTTCATTCCCGAAAGCTGCAATACATCAATGAAATCGTTCGCTGCGGCTCGATCCGCAAGGCGGCGGCCCGGCTCAACGTCGCCTCGTCTGCGGTCAACCGGCAGATCCTGGCGCTCGAGGAGGAACTCGGCGCACCGATCTTCGAGCGGCTGCCGCGCGGCCTTCGCCTGACGGCCGCCGGCGAGCTCTGCGTCGAACATATCCGCGACGTGCTGAAGAACTACGAAAAGCTCGAATCCCGCATTCGCGGCTTGAAGATGCCGCAGGCCGGCAAGGTGACGTTGGTGACGACGGTGGGTCTCGCCGCCGGTCCGCTGCCGCAGATCCTGGCGCGCTTTCTCGAGACACACCCACGGGTCCGCATCCAGTTGCGCAATGACGGCGGCTCGACCACCATCAACCCGGTGCTGACCGGCGAGGTCGACATCGGTCTCGGCTTCAACATTCCGGCCACCCCCGGCATCCGGACGCTGGCCAATTTCGACGTGCCGGTCGGCGTGGTGCTGCCGCCCGGCCATCCCTTGTCGCACGAGGCGGGGCCGATCGATCTCGCCGACGTGGTGCAGGAAAAGCTTGTGCTGGCGCAGTCGGGCACCAGCCTGCGCAACATCATCGACCTGGCGCTGGCGCCGGTGCCGCTGCCGGTCGAGCCGGTGCTGGAAACCAATTCGTCCGAGTTGATGAAGCAACTGGTCAAATGCGGGGTGGGGCTGACGCTGCTCAATCCGCTTGACGTGATCAGCGAGTGCCGGGCCGGAGAACTGGTCTTCCGGCCGCTGCTCGAGGGGCAATTGCGTCACCAGCCGATGAAGCTGTTTGCCCGGGCGCGGGCGCCGCTCGATGCGACAACCAGTCTGTTCGTCGAATACCTGATGCAGGAACTCGTGGCCCTGGTGCAGGAACTGCAGGGCAAGGGCCATATTCCGGCGGGCGAGAAGCCGGGGGAGCGGGCGCTGGCGATGCGCGACGACGATCAGCGCGAATAGAGATTGGCCAGCGGATAGCGGGCAAGGTCGCGCAAGAGCTCGATGAAGCCCGCGACCTGATGCCTGCAGATCGCCTCGCCCTTTTCCGCCGTGCCTTTGGAGGCATCGCCGACCACGCCGTTCGGATTGAGGTCGTGGGCGATCCACGCCAATGAATGCGGCGGCAGCGGGGTCAGGTATTTCGAGCCGGCCTTCATCTCCTCGGCGCGCGAGACGAAATTCTCGGCCTTGTCCATGCGCACCAGGTCGGGGCGGAAATGGAGCATGAGCGAGGTCTCGACCTCGCCGCCATGAATGCCGTAGCGGCTCTCGTGCTCGGAGATCATGCCGTCGGGATTGCCGAAGCGGCCCCATTGGGTGGAGACCACGGCCATCTGGTGGCGCACGCGCAGTTCACGGGCGACGATGCTCATCACGTCTACATTGCCGCCGTGCGAATTGACGATGACCATCTTGCGGATGCCGGCCTCGGCCACCTTGGTGCCGATCGCGGTCCAGGCGGGGATCAGGATTTCCGGGCCGAAGGACAGCGTGCCCGGACCGTAGACATGCTCGTTGGCCTTGCCGATCTCCTGGGTCGGCAGGACGAGAAAATCGAGATCGTCCGGACGCTGGGTCTTCAGTTCGGCGAGCATGCCGTTGGCGATCGCGACGTCGGTGGCGATCGGCAGATGGGGGCCGTGCTGCTCGGTCGAGGCGATCGGCAGGATGGCGATGGTGGTGTCGGGGGAAAGCCCGGCGAAGTCGGCAGTGTTCAGTTCGTTCCAGAAGAATGGCTTGGCCATGGTCGGCTCCCTCGCAAGTATCCGGGGAATCGATAGGACACTTGGGTGGGCTTGGAAAAGCACCATATTGCGTGCAGGCCGCTGCCTTAAAGCGAGCGGTCTCGAGTGCGGCTGTTACGATCTGCCGTAAAAGGCGCGTCAGGCGGCCGGTCTGGGCTTGCCCCATTCGGCGATGGCAATGCCGCCGAGGACCAGCGAAAGGGCGATCAGGTGCAGCGGCTGAAGCGCCTCGCCGATCACTGCGAGCGACAGAAGCGTGCCGAAGACCGGCACGAGATTGATGAACAGGCCGGCCCGGTTGGCGCCGATGCCCTCGACCCCCAGGACATAGAAGACCTGTGAAATCAGCGAGGGGAACAGCGCGGCATAGGCGATCATGCCCAGTCCGGCGAGGTCCGGCAGGATCATCGTGCCGTTGACCTCTTCCCAAAGCACGAGCGGCAGGCCGGTCAGCGCGCCGCCCAGCGCGGAAGCGGCCATCAGGCTTTTCCAGTGGATCGCCGGCTTCCAGCGCAGCGCGATCGTATAAATGGCATAGGCGGCCACTGCGAGCAGCAGCAACGCATCGCCGAAATTGAGCGCCAGCGACAAGAGCACGTCGAGATCGCCACGGGTGGCGGTCAGCGCCACGCCGACGAAGCTGATGGCGAAGCCGAGGATCTGGATGGCGGAGACCGGGATGCGGAACAGCAGGAAGTTGAGGATGAAGATCAGCACCGGAATGCCGCCCTGCTCGATCGCGCCGTTGACGGCGCTCGTGTATTTGAGAGCGGTATAGAGAAAACCGTTGAAGGCGGTGTAGCCGATCGCGCCATAGCCGAGCAGCAGCAGCCAGTGGCGCTTGAGTTCGGGCCAGTCCTTTTTCAGTTGCGGCACCGAGATCGAACAGATGATGATCAGTGCTATGGTCCAGCGCGAGAAATTGAGCACCATCGGGCTGACATGGCCGACGGCGAGCTTGCCCACCACGGTGTTTCCGCCCCAGAAAAGCGTTGCGACGGTCAGAAAGAAATAGGCTCTGAGAAGCAAGGGATTGCACCGGGAGGTTGGTGGGGAGGGCCCGCTAAGGCTTTGATCTGCCGGATGGGATAGGGGAGCAACGGCGTTTTGTCACGCAAAAAGCCGATTTCGCCCGCATAACGAGTCGATTTCACAAAAACAACACAGTATAGATGCGCGGGTTTGGATAAGGCGCAGTCTGTTGCGCGATAGACAGGATTTCGAAATGACGAATGTCGTGGTTGTGGGTTCGCAGTGGGGTGACGAGGGCAAGGGCAAGATTGTCGACTGGCTCTCCGAGCGGGCGGATATCGTCGTCCGGTTCCAGGGCGGCCACAATGCCGGCCATACGCTGGTGATCGACGGCATCAGCTACAAGCTGTCGCTGCTGCCCTCGGGCGTCGTTCGCCCCCGCAAGAAGGCCGTGATCGGCAATGGGGTCGTCGTCGACCCGCACGCACTGATCGCTGAAATCGGCCGCCTCAAGGATCAGGGCGTCGAGGTGACGCCGGACAATCTGCGAATCGCCGAGAACGCCACGCTGATCCTGTCACTGCATCGCGAGCTCGACGGCATGCGCGAGGATGCCGCCTCCAACAGCGGCACCAAGATCGGCACCACCCGCCGCGGCATCGGCCCGGCCTATGAGGACAAGGTCGGTCGCCGCGCGATTCGCGTCATGGACCTCGCCGACCTGGACGCGCTCGAAGGCAAGGTCGAACGGATCCTGACCCACCACAATGCGCTGCGCCGCGGCTTTGGCGTCGCTGAAGTCGAGCACGCGACGATCATGCAGGAACTGACCTCGATCGCCGATCGCGTGCTGCCGTTCATGGACAGCGTCTGGCGCCTACTCGACAAGGAGCGCCGCAAGGGCTCGCGCATCCTGTTCGAAGGCGCGCAGGGCTCGCTGCTCGACATCGACCACGGCACCTATCCCTTCGTCACCTCCTCCAATACGGTCGCCGGCCAGGCGGCCGCCGGTTCCGGCATGGGGCCGGGCTCGCTCGGTTATATCCTCGGCATCACCAAGGCCTACACGACCCGCGTCGGCGAAGGCCCGTTCCCGACCGAACTGACCGACGAGATCGGCCAGTTCCTCGGCGAAAAAGGCCATGAATTCGGCACCGTCACCGGCCGCAAGCGCCGTTGCGGCTGGTTCGATGCCGCCCTGGTTCGCCAGTCGGTCGCGACCAACGGCATCACCGGTATCGCGCTCACCAAGCTCGATGTTCTCGATGGTCTCGACGAACTCAAGATCTGCGTCGGCTACACGCTCGACGGCCAGGAGATCGACTATCTGCCGGCCGCCCAGGCGGCTCAGGCGCGTGTCGAGCCGATCTACATCACGCTCGAAGGCTGGAAGGAATCGACCGTCGGCGCCCGCAAATGGGCGGACCTGCCGGCCCAGGCGATCAAGTATGTTCGCCAGGTCGAGGAACTGATCGGCGCGCCGGTGGCGCTGCTATCCACCAGCCCGGAGCGCGATGACACCATACTTGTGACTGATCCATTTGAAGACTAAGCTTGGATTTCGTTAAGCTTTTGCCAGCCGGCGCGCGCCGGCGACAACGAGAAAGTGCTGATGGCTGACTTCATTGCGGTTATCCGGCGTGCCGTGGACGGCCTGTCGAACAATACACCCGAAATGCGTGCCAAGGTCTATGACAAGGCACGCAGCGCCGTGCTGCGGCAGCTGGAGAACATGAACCCGCGGCCGCCGGAGCAGATGCTGCAGCGGCAGTTGGCGAAACTGGATGCGGCGATCCTCGAGGTCGAGGCGGAGCATGCCGAAGCCTTGCCGGACGAGGAAGCCGCCGCTACCTTCGAGGAGGCGATGACGCCTCCGCCGGTCGTCGTGCAGGACTGGCAGGAGCAGGCGCCCGAGGAGGCCGCCAGGGCCGAGATCGTGCCCGAGCGGCCGCTCGAAACGGCGCCCGAGGCATGGGAGCCGGAAGCGGCTGCCGTCGAGCCCGATCATTGGGTGGCGCCTGCCGAGCCCGAAGAGCAGGCCGAGCTCGAGCAGGCCGAGCCGGAAGACCATGCGGAAGCCGAACGCCGCATCGAGGCGGAACAGGTGGAGCCGATCCCGGAGCGTGCCGAGGTGGCACCCGAACTCCAGCAAGAAGCCGAGCCCGAGCCTGCACCGGAACCCGAGCCCGAGCCTGCACCGGAACCCGAGCCACAGGCCGAGTCCGTTCGATGGGCCGAGGAGCCGGTCGAAACCGTCGAGGAACAGGCCCCGGCCGCTTTCCCGGCCTATTCGGACTCCGACCGCGATGGCGTGACGACGATCGAACCGGAACAGGCCTATGCCGCAACGGCGGTGTCGGAGGAACCGGAAGACTATAGCGAGAGCCTGCGTGCGGCCGAGGCCGAAGCCGAAATTCGCGTGGAGGAGGCGGATACGGCAACTGTCGAGGCCGTCCCCACGGTTCCATCCTATAACCGGCTGGTCGAAGTCCCGGTGACGGGTGAGGACGACTGGATGCCCAGGCGCACGGCGGATGCCGCCGCCGACCATGATCAGGCGACCGCGCCGCAGCCGGAAGCGGTGCAGCCTGCAGCGTATGAACCGTGGGAACTTCCCGCGGATGCGACCTGGCGCAGTGAGGCGGCGCGGCCCGCCGGCGCCGACGCGCTTGCCGCACCGTCCGACGCTCAGAGCGACGGGAAGGCCGAGCCTGCCGCAGCGGAGCTCGACTGGGACAGCACGGCCTATGCTCTGCCGTCCGCAGGAGCGACGGACAGCCCGTCGCGCGATATGCCTGTGGCGAGCGACGATTTTTCCGACTGGTTCGCCGAATACGAAAAGCCGAAGGCGGAGGCGGCCGATGAGGGCGTGCCTGCGCTTGCGCAGGTGGGGGAGACGGCGGCTCAGCCGCAGTCTGCGGCCGTGGATCTCGCCACTACGGACGCCGGCCCTGGAGCAATGGGCGTGGAGGACGTCGATGCCTTCCTCGCCGAGTCGCAGCAACGCGCCTATCGCATCGAGCCGAAGCAAAGGCGCAATTATGCGCCGGTGGTGCTTGGCCTTCTGGGTGTGGCGCTGGTTGCGGGCGGGGGCTTTGCCGCCTGGACCTACCGCGATCAGATCACCCAATATGTCAGCGGCCTGACCGCCACGACGCCGGCCACGGTCACCGAACAGCCGGCCCCCGGCGCCGGCAACGGTGCGGAGACGGCAACGGGCGTGCCCGCGCCGGCAGCCGAGACGGCGCAGCCGACCACCAATGGTGCCCCGGACGACGGATCGGCCGTCGGCCAGAAGTTTACCCAGCGTTTGATGCCGGACGGAACGGAAGTCGACGAAGGCGCCGGCACGACCGTCGCGGGCGGTCCTGCGAGCGAAGGCAAATCAGTTTCCGAGCAGAATGTCGCTTCGACTGTCGATCCGACCGACCAGCCGGCGGTTGGAACCAATGCCGGGGTCGCACAGCCGACGGCACCGACGACCGCGGCGCCGTCCACCGGCGACAGCGTGGCGCCGGCCGCGAACGGTGAGCGGGCCTTCCTCTACGAGGAGCGCCTGGGCCAGACCACGCCGACCGCCGTGCCCGGCACGATCGCCTGGAGCGCGCTGCGCGAGACGGGAGAGGACGGCAAGCCCAATCCCGAGATCCAGGGCAAGATCACCATACCGGATCGCGGCTTGACGGCGCTGATCACCATCAAGCGCAATAGCGACAGTTCGTTGCCGGCCAGCCATCTGATCGAGGTGGTGTTCTCCGTGCCGCCGGATTTCGAAGGCGGGGCGGTGGACAAGCTGGATCGCATCGCCATGAAGCGGACGGAGCAGGATCGCGGCGATCCGCTCGTCGCGGTCGCGGCCAAGGTCACCGACGACACGTATCTGGTGGCGCTCAACGACTTCGAGGACATCATGAAGGCCAATCTCGACCTTCTGGCGACCCGTGGCTGGATCGATATCCCGATCACCTATCGCAATGGCCGTCGCGCCTTGCTGACGCTCGACAAGGGCGCCGCCGGCGCTGCCGTCTTTGACCAGGTGATGAAGGAATGGGCTGCGCTCGGCGGACCCGGCAACTGATCGTTCACCGTCGAAGCTGACAAGCAAAAACCCGGATCGGCAGATCCGGGTTTTTGCTTGGTCGGTCGTGGTTCTGTCCGTATGCCGAGCCTGCGGCGGTCTTTCAGCTACGGTTCCCCGAGCTCCGGCACCGTTTTCCTTAGCAGGAGCCGGTGCCGGCTTTCGGAAGGCGTTGCGTCAGGCCTCGACGACCCGAAGTGCGGCGGCGCGCTCCAGGGCGTCCTTCTGCACGGCCTCCTGTACCTTTTCGAAGGCGCGGACCTCGATCTGGCGGACACGCTCGCGGCTGATGTCGAACTCGGCCGACAGTTCCTCGAGCGTCACCGGGTCTTCGGCGAGGCGGCGCGCCTGGAAGATGCGGCGCTCGCGATCGTTCAGGACGCTCATCGCCTTGGCCAGCATGCGGCGGCGGGTCTCGAGTTCGTCCTGCTCGATCAGCACCGCTTCCTGGCTTTCATGGTCGTCGACCAGCCAGTCCTGCCACTGGCCGGACTCGCCTTCGGCGGCACGGATCGGGGCGTTGAGGGATGCGTCGCCGGACAGGCGCCGGTTCATCGACACGACCTCTTCCTCGGAAACCTTCAGCTTGGTGGCGATCTCGGCCACCTGTTCCGGCTTGAGGTCGCCTTCCTCGATCGCCTGGATCTTGCCCTTGAGGCGGCGCAGGTTGAAGAACAGCCGCTTCTGGTTGGCGGTCGTGCCCATTTTCACCAGCGACCACGAGCGCAGGATATATTCCTGGATCGATGCCTTGATCCACCACATCGCATAGGTGGCGAGACGGAAACCGCGTTCGGGATCGAATTTCTTGACCGCCTGCATCAGCCCGACATTGCCTTCGGACACGACTTCGCCGATCGGCAGGCCGTAGCCGCGATAACCCATGGCGATCTTGGCGACGAGGCGCAGGTGGCTGGTGACGAGTTTATGCGCCGCGTCGCGGTCGCCATGCTCGGCGTAGCGCTTGGCGAGCATGTATTCCTGCTGCGGTTCCAGCATCGGGAACTTACGGATCTCGTCGAGATAACGGTTGAGACCGCCTTCGCCGGCGGTAATGCTAGGCAATGTACTGCGGGCCATGAAGCACCCCTTTCTTTCTTCGGCTCCCCTTTGAAAATGGGCGAGCCTGATCACTGTGGATTTCCCAAAATCCCACAGAAACCCAGCTAACAGATAAGTGTGGCAAAACCCGGATACAAGGGTAAGCGCGGATCACGAGCCCGTGACACCGGAAGGGTTGAGAAGGGTGCAATACCCCGCCTGTCGGGCGGCAAGAATTCTTACAAATGTCGCAGCGCGTCGATGATTTCCTGCATGTCGGCGGGGATCGGTGCGGTGAAGTGCATGGTCTCGCCGGTGGCCGGATGCTCGAAGGCGAGCAGGTAGGCGTGCAGGGCCTGGCGCGGGAAGGCCTTCACCGTGGTCTGGGCGGGCTCCGGCAGCAGGTTGGCCTTGGTCTTGAAGGCCGCGCCATAGTCCTGGTCGCCGATCAGCGGGTGGCCGATATGCGCCATGTGGACACGGATCTGATGGGTGCGGCCGGTCTCCAGCCGGCACTCGACCAGCGAGGCGAGGCAGGTCGAATCCGGCTTTTCTCCGTAGCGCTCCAGTACCTGATAATGGGTGATCGCCTCGCGGGCGTCGTCGGTGTCTTCCTTCTTGACCGTGCGCTTGGTGCGGTCGCCGGCGCGGCCCAGCGGTGCGTCGATCGTGCCGGTCAGGCCGCGCGGCCTGCCCCAGACGATCGCCTGGTAGGCGCGCTCCAGCGGGCCGGTGCGGCCATGGTCGGCGAACTGGTCGGCGAGGTGGCGGTGCGCCAGGTCGTTCTTGGCGACCACCATGACGCCGGAAGTGTCCTTGTCGAGCCGGTGGACGATGCCGGGGCGCTTGACGCCGCCGATGCCCGACAGACTGTCGCCGCAATGGTGGATGAGGGCATTGACCAGCGTGCCGGTCCAGTTGCCGGCGCCCGGATGGACGACGAGGCCGGGCGGCTTGGCAATGACGATCAGGTCGGCATCCTCGTAGAGAACCTCCAGCGGGATGTCCTCGCCCTTGGGCTCGGGGTCTTCCGGCTCGGGCAGGACGATCGACAGGCGGTCGCCGGGGCGGACCTTGCGCTTCGGCTCGGTGACGGCCACGTCGTTGATGGTGACCGCTCCCTGTTCGATCAGCGCCTTGACGCGATTGCGCGAGAATTCGCCCTCCAGCGCCGCCGCCAACCAGACGTCCAGCCGTCCTTCGGCGTCATCTTCGGCAATCAGGTCTTTTCTTGGCCTCTCGGCTTCGTTAAAGGGGTCGGTCATCTGTCATCCCGCGTGAGAACCACCGGTATTGCGGCTCATTGGTTTTCCTGCCACTTGGCACAGACTGTAGCCTTCGACAATCGCCAGCCATGTTTCACGGCTGATTTTCCCTGAACAATGGTTCGCATCGGGGAAAAAGACCAGACCTTGCGGACTTCAGGAACAGAGACGTTAAAGCCATGGCTCATCTCGACGACGACGAACAGGAAGACAAGCCGCTCGATCCGGCGATGGAAAGCGTCCGCCGCAAGATGATCAAGCTGCAACTCGTCTCCGGCGGCATCATGATGCTGATGTTCATGGCCGTGCTGGCCGCCATCGTCTACAAGGTCACCCGGCCGGACGGTACGGAAAAGCCCGTGGCATCCTCAGGTCTCGCCATTCCCGCCGACCAGCCGCTCAGCCTCACGGCAGCCCTGCCGGCGGGTTTCTCCATTACCTCGACCGCGCTGTCGAACAACCAGATCCTGTTCTATGGTACGACCACGGACGGCACCAGGAAGGCGCTGGTCTTCGACCTGTCGGTCGGCCGGATCATCGCCGACGTCACCTTGACCGGCAACTGAACGCGGTCGGCGATGATGACGCGCAAGCTGATTGCCATCGACGACCCGGCCGATCCGCGGATCGCCGAGTTCTCGCAGATCCGCGAGCGTGACCTCACCGGGCGGGCAGGCGGCTTCATCGCCGAAGGCACCGTGGTGTTGAGAATGCTCGCCGCCGCCCACGGCGCGGGCCGGGGCATCCGGGCGGAAAAGCTGCTGCTGCTGCGCAACCGGGTCGAGGGCGTCGCCGATCTGCTCGCCGCGTTTCCCGAAGAGGTGCCCGTCTATGTCGCCGAAGCGCCGGTGCTTGATGCCATCGCCGGCTTCCACCTTCATCGCGGCGTGCTGGCGCTCGGAAGGCGCGATGGCGCACGAACGGTTGACGCGCTGGTCGGCGCCTTGCCGCAAGAGGCGCTGGTGCTGGTCGGCTGCGGCATTTCCAATCACGACAATATCGGCGCCCTGTTCCGCAATGCCGCGGCCTTCGGCGCCGATGCGGTACTGCTCGATGAAACCTGTTGCGATCCCCTTTACCGCAAGGCGCTGCGCGTCTCGGTGGGCTCGGTGCTGACCGTGCCCTATGCGCGGGAAGGCTCGAGCGAGGCGTTGCTCGGTCGGCTCGCCGAGGCGGGCTACGCCATCTGGGCGTTGTCGCCGGGTGGGCAAGCCGAAATCGGCGAGATCGCGCCCGAGCGGCGCATGGCGCTGGTGATGGGAACGGAAGGCGAGGGGCTGCCGACGGCGATCCTCGAGCGGTTCCACACCGCGCGCATCGCCCAGATGCCGGGGCTCGACAGTCTCAATGTCGGAACGGCCAGCGGGATCGCTCTCTACGCGATGGCGAAGGCCATGGGGCGTTTGCCGGGTTAGTCAGGCTTGCCGGCACGGACCTCGCGGCCCGGCATCATTCCGCCGGCGGGGTTTGGGACGCCGGGGCCCTTGCCAGCGACGGCTCGATCGCCAGCACCCGTTCGGCAAGAGTCAGGCTCTTGCCCGGTCCCTTGGCCGATTTCGCGCGCAAAAGCTCGGGGATGGGCGAGGTCTCGCCTTCCTGGGTCGCGGTCAGCACGATCATCTTGGCGGCAATGTCGGCGATCTCCTCGCGCAGCGCCTTGTCGTTGGTGGCGGTCTTCGCCTTGATCAGCCGTTCGGTGAGGGCCGTATGGCGGTGGCGCAACTCCTCCGCCAGATCCGTCGCAGTCGCTGTTTCGCCCGTCGGCGCGGTCAGGGAGGCCGGCTCCTGGGCTTCGTGCTCCATTGTCGCGCTGCCGTCGAAATCGGGCACCGGAAGGTTCGCCGCGCGCAGTGCCTTGGCGGCGGCGCGCAACTTGCCGTTCGCCGTCTTCACGCTCTCCTTCAACCGGGCGATCTCCTTCAAGCGCCGTTCGACGAGCGCCCCCTTGTCGACATTCTCGGCGATTTCCCGCGCCAGCCTGTCGTCCAGCCGCAGCAACTTGTGCTCCTCCTGGGCGAGCCGGATCTCCGCATCCTTGGCCCGCTTGTTCACCTGCTTGGTTTCGCGTCGCAGTTCCTCGCGTTCGTCGCGCAGGGCCTGGATGCGCATCTTGAGATTCTCGATCTCGGTTTCACGCGTCGTCCGTTCGATCTTGAGATTGTCCATGTCGGCCGCCATGCGCTCGATGCGCCGGCCAAGGGCGGTGATCTCGAGGTCCTTGGCGACGGCGGTCTCCTCCGTGCGTCGCAGCGCCTCTTTCAGATTGTCGGCCTCGAGCTCGGCGCGTCGCAGTTTCGAGCGGAAGTCCGCGGCCTCGACGCTCATGTCGTTGATCTGCGCCTTGAGGTCCTGGTTGTCGGCCACAAGGTGGCTGGCCTCGCGGGCGAGCGTCTCATTGGCGAGTTTCACCGAGACCAGGGCCTCCCGCTCACGCAGCAGTTCCTGCGCCGTCCGGGCATTCTGCGCCGCGTAGACGGCGCGCACCATGTCCTTCTGGGCGCGGATTTCCTGCGGGCTGAGCGGCATCGTGGCCTTCAGCCGGTTCTCCGTGTAGAGCACGATGCGCCTGTGGATGGCCGGTGCGACCAGCATGACGAGCAAGGCGGCGGCGAGGAAACCCAATCCAAGAAGCAGGGCGTATTCGATCACTGGTGAGCCACTTTTTCGGTCTATTCGAACATCCGCAACCAATAACCATGCGCCGCCCGTCAGGACAAGCGGCTGGGCGACCGGCGGATCGGGAATCTGTCGCGCGGACGTAAAGAGGGTCGCGCGCTTGCGCTTCCCCTGCCTGCCGCCGTCAGAAGGGATTCCAGGTCGGCTGGCGGGTGAGCTTCAGGTAGCCGACATTGACGCCGAGACGGGCGCCGACGCCCGTGCGGATCGGCACGAGAACGACGTTGCGGCTCTTCAACACGGTCATGCCGACACCGGCCACGACGTAAGCCGAACCGCTGACCCCGCCATAACGGGCAAAAAGAGCCTCGATCGACGGCAGGTCATAGACCAGCATCATCACGCGCGTGCCGTTGCCACCATAGTCGATGCCGAGCGAGGGGCCCTGCCAGAACACATCGTGCTGGCCGGCATTCTTGGTGTTGAGCTGGCCCTCGCCATAGGTGAGGCCGGCGACGAAAGCGCCGGAGCCCTCCTGGCCGAGGATGTAGCCGTTCGGCAGGCCGTAGTTCTGAAAAGCCTTCTCGATCACGCTGGCGAGCGCGCCGCTGGTCGAGCCGAAGAAGCCGTGTCCGGCATCGACGATCTCCTGCGCGGTGTATTCGCCCGCGGCCCGGGCCTCGCGTGGCGCCATGCCGAAGCCGGCAGCCAAGAGAAGCAGGGCCACCAGGACCATTCGGCGGGCGGCGAAATTACGGGTCGTCATCTGGCGCATGGGGTCTCCTCCATCCGTAATCGGTGCAATTGGTCTCTCCAATGCGGGTAATGCCATTTAGCGATCATCCTATTAATAATCGGTTTACCAAATATGGTGTCATTATGGCCGAAAGGAATCCGATCATACCGAGCGCCCCGTAATGCGCATGCGGCCCTTGTGTTGGCGATCGATGTTCAGGAGCGACAATGTCGAAAAATCTCAATCTGACCCTTGCCGGTCCAGACCTCGCGGCCTTGCTGTGCAGCCGCGTCTGCCATGACGTGATCTCGCCGGTCGGCGCGATCAACAACGGCCTCGAACTGCTCGACGAGGGCGGTGCCGATGCCGATGCGATGGATCTCATTCGCACCAGCGCGCTCAATGCGTCGGTCCGCCTGAAATTTGCCCGGCTGGCTTTCGGCGCCTCGGGCTCCGTCGGGGCATCGATCGACACGGGCGAGGCTGAAAAAGCCGCCAAGGACTTTGCCGCCGCCGAGAAGAAGACCGAGGTCAGCTGGAACGGCCCGCGCGCGATCATACCCAAGAACCGGGTGAAGCTTCTGCTTAACCTGTTTCTCGTCGCCTACGGCGCGATCCCGCGGGGCGGTCAGCTCGACATCACGCTGGAAAACCCGGAATACGACGCCAGGTTCAAGATCGTTGCCAAGGGGCGGATGATGCGGGTTCCGCCGAAGTTCGCCGAAATCTGCGGTGGCACCATCGAAGAGGCGATCGACGCCCACTCGATCCAGCCCTATTACACCGTCCTTCTGGCCAGCGAAAGCGGCATGGAACTGAAGTACTTCGCCACCGAGGACGAGATCGTCTTCACGGCGGAGGCATCCGAGGCGGTGGCACCCTGACCGGTTCCCAGATCCGTCCCCTTGAACCAGCCAATCTGAAGACGCGCCGAGGCGCGTCTTTTGCGTTTCGCACCTCGGTTGCAGTAACCTTTCATTAGTTGAAGGCGTTTATCATTGTGGCCATGGTCCGCATTTTCCATGATGGAGAAAAGGGCACGGCGGGGGAATTGACGATGCAGCGTTTGATGATTGCCGATAGCTCCGACGTGGTTCGCAAGGTCGGCAAGAAGATCCTGTCGGAAATCGGCTTCCTGGTGCTTGAGGCCGCGACCGCCCGCGAGGCGCTGATGCGCTGCGAGACGGAACTGCCCAATATCATTATCGTCGACGCCGGCCTGGAGGGTGCTCTCGACCTCATCACCAATGTCCGCACGCTGCCGGAAGGCAAGGGCGTGCTGATCTATTATTGCGTGGTCGAGGCCGACCTGAAGACGATGATGGCCGGCAAGCGGGCAGGCGCCAACGACTTCCTGTTGAAGCCGTTCGATCGCAAGATCCTCACCCAGATGTTCACCGACAAGGCGATCGCCGCCTGAGGCTTCCGAAATTCGGCACTGAATGTCACGCCCCGCATGTCCGGGGCGTTTTTTGTTGCGGCACCGCCCGCCGTTTTCAAGCCGGGCCGGAAGGCGCCAGGCGCTGAAAACAAAAAACCTGCCCGGGTGAGGGGCAGGTCGAATGCAGCGCGGGGATGCGCCTGTGCGGGTATCAGGCGGTTTCCATGTACTCGGCGCCATCCGGTTCGCGCAGCACGTAGCCGCGGCCCCAGACGGTCTCGATGTAGTTGGCGCCGCCCGCGGCGTTTGCGAGCTTCTTGCGCAGCTTGCAGATGAAGACGTCGATGATCTTCAGTTCCGGTTCGTCCATGCCGCCGTAAAGGTGGTTGAGGAACATTTCCTTGGTCAGCGTGGTGCCTTTGCGGAGCGAAAGCAGCTCCAGCATCTGGTATTCCTTGCCGGTCAGGTGAACGCGCTGGCCGCCGACCTCGACGGTCTTGGCATCGAGGTTCACGATCAGTTCGCCGGTGATGATGATCGACTGGGCGTGACCCTTGGAACGGCGGACGATGGCGTGGATGCGTGCAACCAGTTCGTCCTTGTGGAACGGCTTGGTCATGTAGTCGTCGGCGCCGAAGCCGAGGCCGCGAACCTTGTCCTCGATGCCGGCCATGCCGGACAGGATGAGGATCGGCGTCTTGACCTTCGACAGACGCAGCGTGCGCAGGACTTCGTAGCCGGACATGTCCGGAAGGTTAAGGTCGAGCAGAATGATGTCGTAGTCGTAAAGCTTGCCGAGATCGACGCCCTCTTCACCGAGATCGGTGGTGTAGACGTTGAAACTCTCCGATTTGAGCATCAGTTCGATGCTCTGCGCCGTGGCGCTATCGTCTTCGATGAGTAGAACCCGCATATTTATCCCCTTTACCGCCGCCGAAAGGTCGTACTTGGCCCCCTACGCGATACGGATCCAGTCGTTGCCTGATTTGAAGGCTGCCACCAAATGGTTAACAAATTCTGATTCCCTCTGGCAAGGTGTATCGAATTTATTAAGCAAATATACCAGTCTCCTGATTTTTCATCTATTTCCGGCATCGCCACAATTGAATCAGAATACGAGAAATCCCCGCTAACCGATTCATTTGACTCATCATTGTCATGGGCTTTTTAAGGCCCTGGCATTTACTGACCCTTAAATGATCTCACCTATCATTAACGATGCCCGTAAACGAAAGGTTACCAAAGGTAGGTTTTTGTTAACGTCGCCGTTTTTTTTCGAGAATGATTCGTCGGAGAATCGGCTTTGGCATTGTGTCAGTCAGTGTGGCGGGGGGTCTCGCATCACGGGAGTATTGCGTATGAAGTCGCGTGAGAGCCTAGTGCGCCTGAAAGGATTTCAGGTCACGGAAAAACGTCGGCAATTGCAACAGTTGCAATCGATGATGGCGGAGTTCGAGCGGATGGCGAAGGAACTGGAAAACCAGATCGCCATCGAGGAGAAGAAGTCCGGGATCAGTGATCCGAACCATTTCGCCTATCCCACCTTTGCCAAGGCGGCCCGCCAGCGGGCCGACAATCTCCAGGTTTCGATCCGGGAGCTCAAGGTTCAGCAGGAGGCGGCCGAACTCGGCCTGGAAGAGGCCGAGGCGGAACATGCCAAGGCCGCTGCGCTCGAAGAGCGCGACGGCCAGATGCGCATCCGGGCCTAGCGCCCGGACCAGCGAGAAAAGTTGATGCGGCATGGCGGAGGCGCGGACCAGATCCGTGGCCGCCAGCCCGTGTCATCTTGCCGAGACGTGTTCGGGAGGCGACCTGACTGCCCGGCCGATCAGAATTTGATGACGTCGCCCCATTCGGGGTTGCGCTCAGCCTGCGCCCGGAAGAACGGGCAGAGCGGGATGATCTTCCAGCCGCCGCGGCGCGCGTCCTCGACCGCAAACAATGCCAGGGCCTGGCCCGTGCCCTTGCCGCGCATGCCTTCGGGCACTTCGGTGTGGTCGATTATGATCAGGCTGGCAGAGGCCCGCGAATAGGTCATGATCGCTGGCGCTTCCCCTTCGACGAAACGGCCGACATAACGACCGCCCGATCCTGCCTCTTCCTTCACGATGTGCATGGCTTCCCTCACGCTGCAGAAACCGGGACGGCTTAACATCGCAGCCTTTTCGCGGCAATGATGGCGCAACATGCGGGCAAGGGGTGGTGGCGTGATTCGCGCGAGTGCGGCAGGAATGATCTGGGTGAAGGCGGTCATGCTGGTCGTCGCGCCGATGTTTTTCGCGCTCGGCGTCGTCCTGCCGCTGGTGCGCTTTGAAAAACTCTATTTCTTCGTCGACAATCCGTCCCTGGTGGCGATCGTCGCTGCACTCTGGCGCGACGGCAATGCCGCACTTGCCTTGCTGGTCGGCCTGCTTTCGATCGTCTTTCCAGCGATCAAGCTCGTCGGTCTCGCAGCCGAGGCGTTTGCAAATTCAGGGTCGGGGGCTCGCGGGGGGCTGCTGCATGCGCTCGTTCCGTTCCTCTCCAAGTGGTCGATGATGGATGTCCTGCTGGTGGCGATCGTGATTTTCGCGGCCAAGACCAGCGGGTTTGCGGAAGCCTTCACCCAGCCGGGTTTGTGGTTCTACGCCATGTCGTCGGTGCTGGCGGGATTGCTCCACCATTTGCTGCGCCAGGGGGCGGAACAATAGAAAACGTGCGCGCAAGGAGGGTTTCCCGCGCGCACGATGGATCGTCGTGGAGGTTGGGCGGCTTGCGCCGGCGCCAGTGCCCAGTCAGTGGCGATATTGCTGGATGCGCGTGGTGCGCAGGCCCGGCAGGCCGTGGTCGTTGATGGACGACTGCCAGGAAAGGAATTCCTCGACCGTCAGGGTATAGCGCTCGCAGGCTTCTTCCAGGCTCAACAGGCCGCCGCGCACCGCGGCGACAACCTCGGCTTTCCGGCGGATCACCCAGCGGCGCGTATTGGCCGGTGGAAGATCGGCAATGGTCAGCGGGCTGCCATCGGGGCCGATGACATATTTCACTCGGGGGCGGATCATTTCGGTCATTGGACTCTCTATACATACTCAAGACCACACAGACGCATCCTAGCCCCGCACCTTTAAAATTTGCCTAAGCGTGTTGTAAGCATTTGATAATTATTTTAGCGAGCCGGCCCGGTGGGGAAGCAGCCGGTCGCGGGCGACACTTGCCTGCCGTTGCGTAAACTTGCGGCATCTGCATAGGAGTTATGCTTATTTAGAAATTTTCTAATCTTAAAATTGTAGTACAAGCACGGCCAGACAACGGTGCCATTGGCTATCCATCCATCGCCGGAAGCTCAATGCGTGCTCGATAAGAGCCGCGACGAGCGAGAACCGAAAGATCGGCACCAGCCCCGTTCTCTACAGTTCCATACATGTTCGTTCGATACGCAACACTTAAGACACGGCCGCATCGCTTCGGTCGGAAGGAGCTCAATGTTCAGGGTGACCGAGTCGATCTGCCATGAAGAAGAAGGCAAGGGCGTTTCCGCCGTCCCGGTCGACGATGCGGGCCTTTGCCCCCTTGGCCGGCAGTTTGCCGCGCTTGGGCGGCGCTACGGTTTTGATTACTTCCTCGTTGGAAACTTTCCCAAGGCCGACAAGCCGGAATTTGCCGCGAATGCGCTGTTCTGCAACTGGCCGCTCGAGTTGAAGGAGCGATACCGGACGGGCGACCAGTTCTCCGCCAGCAAGCTGGTTGCGCGTCTGAAGCAGAGCATTCTGCCGTTCCAGTCCGGCGAATGCCTGTTCGTCGGCGAAAGGAATGATGAGGCTGATCGCGATCTCGCCGGCGCATTTTCCGCTTGCGGCATCGGTTCCAGCCTCGCCTTCGCCATCCACGATTCCGTCCTTGCCCATTATCTTTTCGTCTTTTCGGGCGAGAGAGAGGAACTGGATCGCCAGGACGTCGTGAACTTCTATTTCGAATGCCTGGAACTGCTGGACAGTTGCTCCAGCCGGATCGCCCAGAGGGACGGACCGCGCGAGAAGCTGTCGGCACGCGAGATCGAGTGTCTGCGCTGGTCGGCCGCCGGCAAGAGCAGCGACGAAATCGCCATCATCCTGTCGATCTCCAGCCACACCGTGGTCAGCTATCTGAAGAGCGCGATGCGCAAGCTGGATTCGGTCAACCGCATGCAGGCGGTGGCTCGCGCCTGCCGGTTCCGCCTGCTCTGATGTGAAAATCACCGTTTGTCGTCCTGACAGGCTCGGCCATCCTTTGCGGCGTCGCTACAACAGGAAGGCCGAGACCTCGGTGTGGGCGTAGCCGAACAGAAGTTGCGCGGTGCCGGTGTGGCGAAGCGTCAGGGTGTCGCCCTGCACAAGCGTGGCGATCGCGGTCGAAGACTGCGTGCCGGCGGCGCCGCTCACCGCGATGATGTCGCTTGTATCGTTCCTTCGAAGAGCCAAGCCATGGCCCGAGGAGGTCCCGGTCTCGACATTGAGCGCAACGAGATAGGTGCCGCTGGCCGGAACCACCAGTTCGTGCCCCTCGCCGGATGCCAAGGCCGCGCCAAGGGCAAATCCTCCCGCCACCAGGTGAAGGTCGTCGAAGCCTGTCGTGGAGCCCGCGGCAGGCGACAGGGTGCCGGGCGTGCGTGCCGCGCGCACCAGCGGGCGCTCGCCCATCTCCACCCGGCCCTCGGGCGTGATCGACAGCGCCGTTTTCCACACGCCGCCGTCGTCGCTGACCTTGATGGCAAAGCGGTTGTCGCTGGCAAGTCCCATTTCCGCCTTGCCCTGCCAGCCGGACTGGAAGAACAGCGACGCCGTATCGGCCGGGGCAGCCTTGTTGATCTTCAGGCGATGATCGTTTCCGGAATGGGTGAAGAGGCTGGCCGGCCCGGAAACTGCCAGCCGGTTGGTCGCATCGGCCGTGGCGCCGACCCCGAGCGACGATAGCTGGATGTCGGGGGGCAGGGGAGTTTCGTCCCAGATCGAACCGGTGAAGACCTTCACTCGCCCGTCGATTCGGTCAAGGCCGCGCCAACCGATGCGCGGCGCAATGAAGACCCAGGCGCCGTCCTGGCGCAAGGCGAGACGTCCCGAACGGCCGGCCCAGGCATCCGTCGCGCCGGGCAGGACCCAGAAACACTCTCCTTCGTTCGGCGTGGCCGGCGGGCTGGCCAGATGCGCGGTGATCACAAGCTGGACAACCGCGTCGAGCGTCTGCAGCGCCTCGTTATGGGTCACATGCTTCTGCGCCTGTGCCGGCATGATATAGGGAAGGGCAAGGTTCACCGTTGTCTCCGACATAATCGCGTTCTCCGTTTCCGCGGGGGCTGGTGTCCCAGCTTGAAACGGATTGCCGCCACGGGGACGAGTTGTGGCCACTCGCTCTGAAAAGACTGGCTTTTCCCCGTTCAATTTCCCCATTGTCGACGGCTGGCCGGGGCGTCGCTGGGAAAGCAACCGGACGTCGTGGAAGCGGCCGGGCTGGCGCGATAGGGCACACGGCAAGGGTCGCCACCCGCTTGCTGCGCGCGCCCTCTGGAAGGTTCGGTGGCTGACGTCTAGGCGGCTTCAATCGCGCGACCTGGCGGATTTGGCGGCGTCTTCGCCGCTTTGTGATTGGCCTGCGGTCGGTTTCCTGATTATGCTGAATGATAATCGGCAATCCGGTCGCACGACCATTCGTTGTCGCGGCGCGACGGGTTCGCGCATTCGGTGGAATTGAATCACAGTCGCGGCTGAAACATGGCTGAATTGCGACCGTGGAAAACACCGCGCCATCCAATTTTTCGCCAATTCGTGCCGTTTTTTTGATGAATTTGCCGATAAAAGCACCAAACTGTTGCTAATTGACGGCAAAATGCGCGCTGCCTAGTTTTTCGACTTCACATTTTTGCCGAAAACGATATCAAATCCGAGCATGTTAAGAACCCCGCTAAGGGACAACATAAAAAGGGACGCGCCAAAAAGGCCGTGTCCGGGGGATTGGTAATGGAGTACTTTATCCAGCAGCTCATCAACGGGCTGACTCTTGGATCCATCTATGGCCTGGTGGCTATCGGCTATACGATGGTTTACGGCATCATCGGCATGATCAACTTCGCCCATGGCGATATCTTCATGCTCGGCGGCTTCGCCGCTCTCATCGTGTTTCTCATCCTGACATCGTTCTTCGCCGGCATACCGGTGGCGCTTGCGCTGCTGATCATGCTGGTCGTCGCGATGGTGATGACGGGACTGTGGAACTGGACGATCGAGCGGGTCGCCTACCGGCCGCTGCGCGGCTCGTTCCGCCTGGCGCCGCTGATCACCGCGATCGGCATGTCGATCGCGCTGTCGAACTTCATCCAGGTTACCCAGGGTCCGCGCAACAAGCCGATCCCGGCGCTGGTCAATGATGTGTACCACTTCGGCGCGATCACGATTTCGCTGAAGCAGTTGCTCATCGTCGTCATCACCTCGGTGCTGCTCGCCGCCTTCTGGTACATCGTCAACAAGACTCCGCTCGGCCGTGCCCAGCGCGCCACCGAGCAGGACCGCAAGATGGCGGCTCTCCTCGGCGTCGATGTCGACAAGACCATTTCGATCACCTTCGTCATGGGTGCCGCGCTCGCGGCGGTCGCGGGCTCGATGTACCTGATGTATTACGGCGTGGCTTCGTTCAACGACGGCTTCATCCCGGGCGTCAAGGCGTTCACCGCCGCCGTTCTGGGGGGCATCGGATCGCTTCCGGGCGCTGTGCTTGGTGGTCTTCTGATCGGTCTCATCGAATCGCTCTGGTCGGCCTATTTCAGCATCGCCTACAAGGATGTCGCCACGTTCGGCATTCTGGCTTTCGTGCTGATCTTCAAGCCAACCGGCATCCTTGGTCGACCCGAAGTCGAAAAGGTCTGATCCCATGGCAAATCCTGCAAACGTGGCCGGCACGTCTCAACCCGGTACCCTTGCGCGCGCGCTCAAGGAGGGCATCTTCGCGGGTCTTCTCTCGCTCGCCCTGTTCAGTCTCTACGTCGGTATCAAGACCGACCAGGACATCAACAATGCGCTGATCTGGTATCCGCGTTGGGGCCTGCTGGCGATCTTTGTCGCCGTTGCCGCCATCGGCCGTTTCCTGATCGTCGGCTTCTACCACCCGTGGAACAAGGCCCGAAAGGAACGGCTTTCGGAAATGCCGGTGCATGAGATCGAGGCCAAGCCCTCCTTCTTCCACCAGCATTTTCTCAAGCTCGCCCTTCTCGCCCTGGTGCTTTATCCGCCGGTCGTCATCTGGCTGGCCGGTATTCAGGGCTCGCTGAAATTTGTCGACAATTTCGGTATCCAGATCCTGATCTACGTGATGCTGGCCTGGGGCCTCAATATCGTGGTCGGGCTGGCCGGTCTGCTCGACCTCGGCTATGTCGCCTTCTATGCGGTGGGTGCCTATTCCTATGCGCTTTTGTCGCAGCATTTCGGCCTGTCCTTCTGGGTTCTGCTGCCGCTGTCGGGCATTCTCGCCGCCTTCTGGGGCATCATCCTCGGTTTCCCGGTCCTTCGTCTTCGCGGCGACTATCTGGCGATCGTCACGCTCGCCTTCGGTGAGATCATCCGGCTTGTGCTGATCAACTGGACGGACGTCACCAAGGGCACGTTCGGCGTCTCGGGCATTCCGAAGGCCACGCTGTTCGGCATCAAGTTCGATGCCTCGCCGACCGGCTTTGCCAAGATGTTCGACCTGCCGATGTCCTCGGCCTATTACAAGGTCTTCCTCTTCTATCTCATTCTCGCCCTTTGCATGCTGACCGCCTATGTGACGATCAAGCTGCGCCGCATGCCGATCGGGCGTGCCTGGGAAGCGCTGCGCGAGGACGAGATCGCCTGCCGTTCGCTCGGCATCAACACGGTCACGACCAAACTGACGGCTTTCGCCATCGGCGCGATGTTCGGCGGTTTTGCCGGCTCGTTCTTCGCCGCCCGCCAGGGCTTCGTCTCTCCGGAAAGCTTCGTCTTCCTGGAATCGGCGGTCATCCTCGCCATCGTCGTTCTCGGCGGCATGGGCTCGCTGACGGGCATCGCGATCGCCGCGATCGTCATGGTCGGCGGCACGGAACTGCTGCGCGAAATGGAGTTCCTCAAGCACGTCTTCGGGCCTGACTTCACGCCGGAACTCTACCGCATGCTGCTCTTCGGCCTGGCCATGATCATTGTCATGCTGTTCAAGCCGCGCGGCTTCGTCGGCTCGCGTCAACCGACCGCCTTCCTCAAGGAGAGCAGGGCTGTCTCGGGAAGCTTTACCAAGGAAGGTCACGGCTGATGACTTCCGGAACGAATGTGATGACCAAAGACACGCTCCTCAAGGTCGAACACCTGTCGATGAAGTTCGGCGGCCTGATGGCCATCAACGACTTCTCCTTCGAAGTCAGGCGCGGCGAGATCACCGCGCTGATCGGGCCGAACGGCGCCGGCAAGACCACGGTGTTCAACTGCATCACCGGCTTCTACAAGCCGACCATGGGGATGATCACGCTGACGCTGCACGATGGCCGACAGCATCTGCTGGAGCGTCTGCCCGACTTCGAGATCACCAAGAAGGCCAAGGTGGCCCGGACCTTCCAGAACATCCGGTTGTTCTCGGGCCTCACCGTTCTCGAAAACCTCCTGGTGGCGCAGCACAACGCGCTGATGAAGGCATCGGGCTATACGGTGCTCGGCCTGCTCGGCCTGCCCGCCTACAAGCGGGCGGCCAGTGCGGCGATCGAAAAGGCGAAGTACTGGCTGGAAAAGGCCGATCTCGTCGATCGCGCCGATGATCCGGCCGGCGACCTTCCCTATGGCGCGCAGCGCCGTCTGGAAATCGCCCGCGCCATGTGCACCGGACCGGAGCTTCTGTGCCTCGACGAACCGGCCGCCGGCCTCAACCCGAAGGAATCGCTGGCGCTCAACGCGCTTTTGCGCAGCATCCGGGACGAAGGGACGTCGTTGCTGCTGATCGAGCACGACATGTCCGTCGTCATGGAGATTTCCGACCACGTCGTCGTGCTCGAATACGGGCAGAAGATTTCCGACGGCACGCCGGACCACGTGAAGAACGACCCGAAGGTCATCGCGGCCTATTTGGGCGTCGAGGATGAAGAATTGGACGAAGCAATCCACGAAGTCGAAGCCGTTGCGGGAGGAAAGATCTGATGTCTTCCGAACCGCTTCTCAAAGTACAGGGCGTCGAGACCTATTACGGCAACATCCGGGCGCTCGGCGGCGTCGACGTCGAGGTCCACAAGGGTGAGATCGTCAGCCTGATCGGCGCCAACGGCGCCGGCAAGTCGACGCTGATGATGACCATCTGCGGCAGCCCGCAGGCGCGCGCCGGCACGGTCACCTTCGACGGCACCGACATCACCAAGATGCCGACCCACCTGATCGCCCGCCGTCGCATCGCCCAGTCGCCCGAAGGTCGTCGGATCTTTCCGCGCATGACCGTCTATGAGAACCTCCAGATGGGGGCGGGTCTCGACAACCTGAAATATTTCAATGAGGACGTCGAGAAGATCTACACGCTCTTCCCGCGCCTCAAGGAACGCCATGCCCAGCGCGGCGGAACGCTGTCCGGCGGCGAGCAGCAGATGCTGTCCATCGGCCGCGCGTTGATGGCGCGCCCCAAGCTACTCTTGCTCGACGAGCCGTCGCTCGGTCTCGCGCCGCTGATCGTCAAGGGCATCTTCGAGGCCATCAAGAAGCTCAACAAGGAAGAGGGACTCACCGTCTTCCTCGTCGAGCAGAACGCCTTTGCCGCGCTCAAGCTTTCCGACCGTGCCTATGTCATGGTCAACGGCAAGGTCACCATGAGCGGGACGGGCAAGGAACTGCTCGCCGATCCTTCGGTCCGTGCGGCCTATCTCGAAGGCGGCCACCACTGAGGGTGGAAGGGGATTAGATATGCAAGGCTTGTTTTTCGAAAGCGATACCGGCGTCCGCATGGTTCTGCGCTTCCTGGTTCTGCTGCTCGGCTTCTGGACCGCATGGCGGACCGGCAAGGCGGTGGCAGAGGGCTGGCAGACCTATCCGACGGTCCTCGTCTACACCCTCCTTTTGGGCGTGGTCATGCGCTTCCTGCACTACTCGCTGTTCCAGGGGCCGTTTGTCAGCCCCCTGCTTTATGGCTTGGATGTGTTGATTTTGCTTGCTTTTTCTACCGCAGGCTATCGCTCGCGGCGGACTACCCAGATGGTTGATAACTATTATTGGCTATACGAAAAGACCTCGGCCTTTTCGTGGAAGAAGAAAGATTGACAGCCGCGTTTTTCTTGCCTCACATGTGCGGCAAGAGCGTGAGCTTTCATAAGAGTGGAACAGCTTTTCCGGCGCAGTCATGGTGGGTATTGCGCAGGGTTCTTGAAACCTAACCCGCCTAAAAAATTGGGAGTAACAAAATGAAGAAGTCTCTTCTTTCGGCCGTTGCGCTGACGGCTGTGATGGCCTTCGGCGGCAATGCTTGGGCGGATCTGCTGATCGGCGTTGGTGGTCCGCTGACCGGCCCGAACGCTGCTTTCGGTGCGCAGCTCCAGAAGGGCGCTGAACAGGCGGCTGCCGACATCAACGCGGCTGGTGGCATCAACGGCGAGCAGGTCAAGATCGTCCTGGGTGACGACGTCGCTGACCCCAAGCAGGGCATTTCGGTTGCGAACAAGTTCGTCGCCGACGGTGTCAAGTTCGTGGTCGGCCACTTCAACTCGGGCGTTTCGATCCCGGCTTCGGAAGTCTATGCCGAGAACGGCATCCTGCAGATCACCCCGGCCTCGACCAACCCGGTCTTCACCGAACGCGGCATGTGGAACACCTTCCGCACCTGCGGTCGTGACGACGCACAGGGCGGTATCGCGGGCAAGTATCTCGCCGACAATTTCAAGGACGCCAAGATTGCTGTCGTTCACGACAAGACCCCGTACGGCCAGGGCCTTGCCGACGAAACCAAGAAGGCCATGAATGCGGCTGGTCTGACGGAAGTGGTCTACGAAGGCGTCAATGCCGGCGACAAGGACTTCTCGGCCCTCATCGCCAAGATGAAGGAAGCCGGCGTTTCGGTCATCTACTGGGGCGGTCTCCACACCGAAGCTGGCCTGATCATTCGTCAGGCATCTGACCAGGGCCTGAAGGCCAAGCTCGTTTCGGGCGACGGTATCGTTTCCAACGAACTGGCCTCGATCGCCGGCGATGCCGTTGAAGGCACGCTCAACACCTTCGGCCCGGACCCGCGCCTGGCACCGCAGAACAAGGAACTTGTTGAGAAGTTCCGCGCGTCGGGCTTCGAGCCGGAAGCCTACACCCTGTACTCCTACGCTGCCATGCAGGTCATCGCCGAAGCCGCCAAGAAGGCTGGCTCGAACGAACCGGAAGCCGTGGGTGAAGCGATGAAGGCCAACACCTTCGCTACCGCTCTGGGCGATATGGGCTTTGACGAAAAGGGCGACCCGAAGCTTCCCGGCTACGTCATGTACGAGTGGAAGAAGGGCGAAGACGGCAAGTATAGCTACTTCCAGCAGGGCATCTGAGCGACTGCCTGTCATTGAGTGGGAAGCCCGGCCTCGTGCCGGGCTTTCTCGTTTCGGAGCCCAATCGCTTTAGGCGAAGGGATGATGTTGCAGGTTGCGCCGTTTCGGTAATACTGCCCGCTCGACTGGAGTGGGAGGCTCAACGAACATGCAAGGCCCTGTGACGACGTCCGGCGACGGCATCTACGATCGCGAACTCGACAAGAACGCCGCGAACTTTTCCCAGATGACGCCGCTGAGCTTCATCGAGCGCGCCGCCGCCGTCTATCCGGGGCGCCCGGCGGTGGTCTATGGCGAGGTCAGGCGCAACTGGGCGCAAACCTATGACCGGGTCCGGCGTCTGGCGAGCGCGCTTGCCCGGCGCGGCATCGGAAAGGGCGACACCGTCGCGGTGATCGCCGCCAACATACCGGAAATGTTCGAGTGCCATTTCGCCGTGCCGATGGCCGGCGCGGTGCTCAACGCCATCAATACACGCCTCGACGCGGAGGCGATCGCCTTCATCCTCAACCACGGCGAGGCGCGCCTGCTGATCGTCGACCCGGAGTTTGCCGAGGTCGTGGAGCGTGCCGTGCATATCGCCGGCCGGCCGATCGAGGTGATCGACATCGTCGATCCGAGCTTCGAGGGCGGAGATCGACTGGGTGCGGTTACCTATGACGAACTGCTCGCGGACGGCAATGCCGACTTCAAGTGGGAGCGTCCGGCCGACGAATGGGATGCCATCAGCCTCAACTACACATCCGGCACGACCGGTGATCCGAAGGGCGTCGTCTATCATCACCGCGGCGCCTATCTGAACGCAATCGGCAACATCCTCACCTGGAACATGGCCAACCACCCGGTCTATCTGTGGACGCTGCCGATGTTCCATTGCAATGGCTGGTGCTTTCCCTGGACCATCGCGGCGGCCGCCGGCGTGTCCGTCTGCCTGCGGGCGGTGCGCGTCGAGCCGATCTACGATCTCATCAAGAGCGAGGGGGTGACGCATTTCTGCGGCGCGCCGATCGTGCTCAACCTGATCGCCCATGCGCCGGACGAGTTGAAGGCCGGGATTGATCACAAGGTCAGCGTGATGACGGCGGGCGCCGCCCCGCCGGCTTCGGTGATCCAGGCGATGGAGGAACTCGGCTTCGACGTGACCCACACCTATGGCCTGACCGAAACCTATGGCCCCGCCGTGGTCTGCGCCTGGCACGACGAGTGGAACGAACTCGACATTTCGGAAAAGGCCCGGCTGAAGGCCCGTCAGGGCGTGCGCTATTCGGTGCTCGACGGGCTGATGGTCGCCGATCCGGAAACGCTGGAGCCGGTGCCGCGCGACGGCGAGACCATGGGCGAGATCTTCTTCAGCGGCAATAATGTCATGCGCGGCTACCTGAAGAACCCGTCCTCCTCGGCCAAGGCGTTTTCCGGCGGCTGGTTCCACTCCGGCGACCTCGCGGTCTGCCATCCGGACGGCTATATCGAGATCAAGGACCGCTCCAAGGACATCATCATCTCCGGCGGCGAGAACATTTCCTCGATCGAGGTCGAGGGCGTGCTCTACCGCCATCCGGCGGTGATGGAGGCGGCGATCGTCGCCAGGCCCGACGAGAAATGGGGCGAGACGCCGTGCGCCTTTGTCGGGCTGAAACCCGGCGCGACGGTGACGGAGCAGGAATTGATCGCGTTTTGCCGGGCCAACATGGCGCATTTCAAGGCGCCGAAGACCGTGGTGTTCGGCGCCCTGCCGAAGACCTCGACGGGCAAGATCCAGAAATACGTGCTGCGCGAGAAGGCGAGGGCGCTGTAGCCTAGCTGCCGACGATCGAAGAACATTGCCCCTCACCCTGACCCTCTCCCCGCAGGCGGGGAGAGGGGACAGCCACGGCGGTGCCGCTTGTTCCTTCTCCCCGTTTTACGGGGAGAAGGTGCCGGCAGGCGGATGAGGGGCAGATCCGCTCTCGCCCCTAATCCACATGCAGCACATGCGCCGCCTTGACGGCGGCCGATGCCCGGTTTTCCACACCGAGCTTCACATAGATCTGCTCCAGGTGCTTGTTCACGGTTCTGGAGGAGAGCCCCAGAATATCGGCGATGTCGCGGTTGGCCTTGCCCTTGGCGATCCACAGCAGCACTTCGGCTTCGCGCTGGGTCAGGCCGAACTGACCGCGCAGGATCTCGTCCTCGTGCCGACGGTTGGCGACCGTCAGGCGGAACAGATATTCGTCCGGACCGAGCCCGCCGAGAAAGCCGAGCAGCAGTTCGGTGCCGCCGTCCTGGGTGAAGGAGAAGGAGGCGTCGGCTGTGCCCGCAAGGCTTTCGCGCCTCGCCATCCAGCCGGCAATGGCGCCGGCGACCAGGTCGAGCCCGTCCGCGCTTTTGGTCGCGCTGTCGGCCAGCCGGGTTGCCTGCGGCGTCGACCAGTGGATCGTGCCGTTGGCGCGCACCGCCAGCAGGTGCCGTCCCGCGGCATCGAGCGCCACGCGGGCGCTCTGGGCCGAGCGGGCATTCGACAGGTGGACACGAATGCGGGCGCGCAGCTCGTCGATGTTGATCGGCTTCGTCAGGTAGTCGACCCCACCGGAATCGAGCGCATGGACCACATGCTCCGTCTCGGTGAGGCCGGTCATGAAGATCACCGGCACCTGGGTGACGACCGGATCGGCCTTGAGCCGGCGGCAGGTCTCGAAACCGTCCATGCCCGGCATCACCGCGTCGAGCAGGATGAGGTCCGGGCTGATCTTGTCGACGATCGAAAGGGCCGCCTGGCCGGAGGTGGCGATCAGCACCGAGAAGCCGGACTGTTCCAGCGCGTCGGTGAGGAAGCCGAGCGCCTCGGGACTGTCATCGACCAAAAGCACGATGTCGCGCGGGCGGCTCGCCTCAGTCATGGTTATTCACCTCCCGGGCGTCGACATCCTTCAGGAAGGCGGCGAAGCCGGCCAGGTCGAAGGCCTGGACGAAACCGCGCGAGGCGTCGACGAAGGCGCTGTTCTTTCCGATTTTCGACAGGTCCGCAAGCTTGGCCTCGATGCCGCGCACATAGCCGATCTCGCTCAGACGGGTGAGTTCGGCGATGTGCGCCCGACCCGGCGAGCCGGGGGACTTGTCGGTCGCCGGCAAGACCTCTGCCGTGCCCGGCTGCTCGTCGGCATAGATCCAGTCGAGGCCGAGATATCGGGCGAGCTTGTCGCGCAGGCGGCGCACGTCGACCGGCTTGGCGATCGTATCGTCGTGGCCCTCGCCGCCGGGGCCGGGCGCGTCGCCGATATTGGCCGACAGCATGAGGATGGGGGCGGTTTGGCGGGCATCCCGCAGCCTCTCGACCAGTTGCCAGCCGTTCATGCCGGGCATCTGGATGTCGACGAGGAAGAGATCGGGCCTGCCCCCTTCGATCAGCGTCAGGCATTCCGGCCCGCCGGCAGCCGTCAGCACGACGAAGTCGAGGGGGGCGAGCACCTCGCGCATCAGGTCGCGATGGTCTTCATTGTCGTCGACGACGACGATCGTGCGGCGCGGGCCGGTATAGGAGACGATCCTGCGCTCCGGCGCCGGGGCCGTGCTCGGGCGGTCGATCGCCGAGAGCATCAGCCGGACCCTGAAGCTCGAGCCCTTGTCCTTTTCGCTGTCGACGGCAATCTCGCCGCCCAGCGTGTTGGTCAGAAGCTTGGTGATGGTCAGCCCGAGGCCGAGGCCGGGCATGGGGCGGATATTGTCCGCCTCGCCGCGCTGGAACGGCTCGTAAATGCGCTTGAGGTCTCTCTCCGAAATACCGCGGCCGGTATCGGTGATCGTGAAGGTCGCTACCTGGCTGCGATAGCCGACCTCGAAGCGCACCGTGCCCCGGTCGGTGAACTTGATGGCGTTGGACAGAAGATTGACGAGGATCTGGCGCAGGCGTTTCTCGTCGGTGCGGACATAGAGCGGCAGGGCGCGCGACCGCTCGTGCTCGAAGGTGAGGCCCTTGGCGGCGGCGAGGGGGGCGAACATGTCGACGAGCTGATCGAGGAAATCCTGGATGTTCAGCTCGTTGGAAAAGACCTGAAGCCGGCCCGCCTCGATCTTGGAAATGTCGAGCAGCCCGTCGATCAGCCCGGAGAGATGGTCGGCCGAGCGGCGGATGACCCTGATCGCCGACTGGCGGGCGGGCGGGATCGTCTCGTCGCGCTCGAGGATCTGCGCATAGCCAAGAACGGCATTGAGCGGAGTGCGCAGTTCGTGGGACAGGCCGACGACATAGCGGCTCTTCGCCCGGTTGGCGGCCTCCGCCGTTTCCTTGGCCGTCTGCAGCGCCGCGTCGGTCTTGCGGTGGGCGGCGATCTCCTTGAGCAGCAGTGTGTTCTGGCGCGAGGATTCCTCTTCCGCCACCACGCGGCTGTCATGGGCGAGCACGTAGAACCAGCTCGCCACGCCGGAGATCACGGCCGAGACGATGAAGACGATCAGCACCGTGCGGTTGACCACGTCGGCCGTCTCCGGCGAGGCGGTGGAGACCTGGTGGGCGATGAGGGCGAGGATCGCGCCGATCAGCGACACGGCGACGAGCGCGGTCAAGGCATAGCGGCCGAGCCGTGTGGAGAGCCATGCCAGCGCCGGTTCGGGCAGGAAGCGGGCGGCGACGAACGTCGCCTGGGCGTTGAGCCGGGCGTGCGGCTTGCACATGTCGTGGCAGCGGCTGTCGAGCGAGCAGCACAGCGAGCAGATCGGCGCGGCATAGGCCGGGCACCAGGCCATGTCCTCCGGCTCGAACGGGTGTTCGCAGATCGAGCAGGTGATCGCGGTGAGGTTCTTCCAGCTGTGGCGGGGTTTGCGCGCCAGGTAGAACCTGCCGCCGGTCGCCCAGGCGATCAGCGGCGAAATCACGAAGGCGATCAGGGTCACGAAGGTCGAGAGCGAGGCGGCGAGGGCACCGAACAGCCCGAAATGGGCGGCAAGGGCGATGCCGGCGGACAAGAACAGGGTACCGCAGCCGACCGGGTTGATGTCGTAGAGATGGGCGCGCTTGAACTCGATGCCGGGCGGGGCAAGCCCCAGCGGCTTGTTGATGAAGAGGTCGGCGGAGATCGCGCAGAGCCAGGCCATGGCGATGATCGAGAAGATGCCGAGCGTTTCCTCGAGCAACCGGTAGATGCCGAGCTCCATCAGCAGAAGGGCGATCGCCACGTTGAACACCAGCCAGACGACGCGGCCGGGATGGCTGTGGGTCAGCCGCGAGAAGAAGTTCGACCAGGCGAGCGAGCCGGCATAAGCGTTCATCACGTTGATCTTCAACTGCGAGATCACCACGAAGCAGGCCATCAGCAGCATGGCGGCCGTCTCGTTCGGGATCATGTAGCCGAAGGCTGCGAGATACATATGGGCCGGATCGGCGGCCTCGCTCGCCGGAGCCCCGGTCGACAGCGTCAGCACCGCGAGAAAGGAGCCGGCGAGCAGCTTGGGCACGCCGAGTACGACCCAGCCGGAGCCGGCGAGGAAGACGGCAATGCGATGGTGCAGCTTTCGCCCCCCCTCGGGCGGCAGGAAGCGCAGGAAGTCCACCTGCTCGCCAATCTGCGGCATCAGCGCGAGGATGACGGCGGAGGCCGCTCCGAACTCGATCAGGTTGAAGGGGGCCGCTCCGCCGACCTCGGCATTGGAATGGCCGATGCCGGCAAAGGAGCGCCAGAGGTCGATCTTTTCCCAGTCGAGAAAGGCGATGAAGATGAAGGGCAGAATGTTGAGCACGATCCAGAACGGCTGGGTCCACAACTGGAATTTCGAGATCAGCCGCACGCCGTAGGTGACCAGCGGGATCACCACCAGCGCCGAAATGATGTAGCCGATCCACAGCGGAATGCCGAAGGCGAGCTCCAGCGCGCCGGTCATGATCGACGCCTCGATCGCAAACAGCATGAAGGTGAAGCTCGCATAGATCAGCGAGGTCACCGTCGAGCCGATATAGCCGAAGCCGGCGCCGCGGGTCAGGAGGTCGATGTCGACGCCGTGGCGGATCGCATAGCGGCTGATCGGCAGGCCGACGAGCAGCATCAGTACGGCGGCGGCAACGATGGCGAAAAAGGCGTTGGTGGTGCCGTAAGACAGCGTGATCGTGCCACCGATGGCCTCGAGCGCGAGAAAGGAGATCGCCCCGATCGCCGTCTGGGAGATCCGGCTCGAGGAAAACTGCCGCGCGCTCTTGGCGGTGAAGCGCAGCGCATAGTCTTCGAGCGTCTGGTCGGCGACCCAGCGATTGTATTCGCGCCGGACCGGGATGATGCGTTGGCGTGCTGCCATGCCTAATTAGTAGCCTCGTCTTCCAGAGGGTTGATAATTAGGCAATCTTCACGGGATCGTGCCGAAAAGCAAGCGTTCAATGCGGTTAGCGCACCTCGCCCCCAGCCTTCTCCAGATAGGCGCCGAGCGCCTTGCGCAGCTGTTCCGTGTCGTAGGGCTTGCGCACGACCGGCACGCTCAGCAATTCGGCCGGCAGCGAGGTGCGATCGTCATAGCCCGTGGCGAAGACGAAGGGGACCCCGCGTCTCATCAGCTCTTCCGCCACCGGAACGGAGGTGCCGATGCCGAGATTGATGTCGAGCAGGGCAAAATCCGGCTTGAAGGTCTTCAACTGGTCGAGTGCCATGCCACTGGAATTGGCCGTGACGACGTTGCCGACATTCAGTTCGGCCAGCATGGCTTCCGCATCCATCGCAATGAGGACCTGGTCCTCGACGAGCAAGAGCGACATGTCGTCAATTCCTTTCAGGCTGGTTGAAGGGTGGGATTGTTCCTTGGCCTCGGTCCTGGCTTCGCTGTCCTCCTGCAGGTGCAGGAAGCGGCCGGGGAAGACCAGGCTTGCCCTGAGGCCTGCCGGGTCGAACGTGACCGTGCTCTTGCCGCCGAGATCGAAGGGGATACTGCGATCGATCAGCGCCGTGCCGAAGCCGCGGGTGCGCGGGATTTCCACCGGCGGCCCGCCGCTTTCTTGCCAGGTCACCTCGAGATCACCGTTCGTGCGGGCACGCCATGCAATGTCGAGCCTGCCCCCCTGGGTCGACAGGGACCCGTATTTGGCGGCATTGGTGCAGAGTTCGTGGAAGACCAGGGCAGCCACCGCAAAGGCACGCCCGTCGAGTTGCACGCGCGGTCCATCGAGGCGGATCGCACCGCTGGCGGAGCGATAGGGCGAGAGTTCGGCCTCGAGAAGGCCCTTGATCTCGCCGCCGCCGCTGCCGCGGACGACCTGGTCATGGGCATAGGACAAGGCCTGGATGCGGCCCTTGAGGGAGGTGGTGTACTCCTTGAGCGTCGCACCCTCCTTCGCCGGCGTCGCCACCAGCGACTTGATGACCGCGAGGATGTTCTTCACCCGGTGGTTCAGTTCCTCGTTCAGCAGGCGCTGACGGACCTCGGCCTTCAGTCGCTCCTCCTGCATCAGCTCGCTGTGGCGCAGCACGACCTCGACGGTGGCCGAATGCACGGCGGCGGCGATCTCGCGATCGGCATCGCTCCACGGCTCGGACTGGCGCTCCACCGTTTCCTTCCAGATCGCGAAGCTCTTGCGCGGGGTCAGGCGATCGCCCAGTGGTCCGCTTTCATAGGATTTGTCCGGATTGCCGGCCCAGTTGAGCGTCTCCACCCGTTCCTTGCGGAAGAACAGCAGGCAATCGGTGGAAATATGGGACAGCGGAACGGCCAGCACGCCGGAAACCTCGCGGTGGAAATCCTCGGCGGGAGGATAGATCTGGGAAAGGCGATGGGTCGCCCAGACCCTCTTTTCACCGACGCCTGAGATATAATTCGCGAGGTCCTCGATGGCCGTCGCCGGCGGCGTGTCGCCGATCGCGCACCACTGCCCTTGCAGGAACAAGCCGATGCCGTCGCAGGGCAGGGCCTCGCGGAAGTCGGGCAGCGCGTCGCACATCAGTTCGAACACCTCCGTCTTTTCAGAGGCGCGCTGGAAAAATCGGTCCAGCGCCCGCCGTGCGGTGGCGACGTTTTCCAGCTTGTGCTGCTGCAACAGGCCGAGCAGGTGCATGGAGAAGAAATCGCTGAACATCTCGGCGGCGACCCGCTGCGGCATGCTCAATGCTTTCGGCGCATAGTGGTGGCAGGCGATCAGCCCCCAAAGCGCCCCGTCGACGATGATCGAGATCGACATCGACGCGCCCACGCCCATGTTGCGCAGATATTCGAGATGGATCGGCGAGACGCTGCGCAGGTGGGCATAGGACAGATCGAGCGGCTCGCCCGAGGCGTCGATGGCCGGTTCGATCGGGGTGCGGTCACCGCGAGAATCCGAGATGATGCGGATCGGGTTCTTTATGTAGAGGGCGCGGGCCTGCTGCGGAATGTCGCTTGCCGGAAAATACTGGCCAAGAAAGCTCTCGAGGCCGCCGCGCTTGGCCTCCGCCTCCACCTTGCCGGCGCCGTCATGCTCCAGGCGATAGATCATCACACGGTGATAGCCAAGCACGGCGCGCAAGAGGATGGTCGTCTTGCGCAGCAGTTCGTCGGTATCCTTGGTCTTGCGAATACGGCCGATCAGTTCGCGGGCAAGCTGCAAGGGCAGCACGTCGGCGTCGGGCTGCTCGAATTCGAGGATGGCATGGCCGGCATGGCGGTGGACGGTGACGTCGAAGACGCGGCCATTGCCGATTGCCAGCTGGGGCAGAAGCGCCGGCCGGGAAGCCTCTGGCGCGGCGGCGAGCGCATTGCGGATGGCGTGGGTCGCCATGCCGCCGAGCGCGACCGTCAGATTGGTGTCGTTGAGCGCTCCCTCGTAGCCGAGCATCTCGCCGGCATTGGCCGAATGGCGAATGATCACGCCGGCCGAGGCGTCGCAGGCGATGAGCGCGCCATGCGGCTGGATGCTGCCGGGAACATGGATCGGTTCGCGATCGCAGTTTGTCAGGTCGACGGGCTGGGAGGACGGCATTCAGGCTTTCTCGAAGGCGTTGAGTGCATGGGCGAAAGTGGCCAGGGCCGCTTGGGCCATCGTCTCGTCGTCCACCTCCCTTGCCGAGTCCAACAACGCCGCAAAGGCGTTCCAGTTCCCGAGATCGGACGATTGTTTTTGCAGGTGTTCGGCGCCATTGCCCGCATCCAGTCCGAGCGCGGCTGCGCGCCGGACGAGCAACCTTGCGCCGAGCGTCGAACCCTCTAGCACATAGAGGGTTCCCAGCAGCCCGTCGGCGCTCAGCTCCGGCAAAGACTGTCGCCCGCTCTCTGCCGCAACGGCTGGGTTGGCTCCGAGCGCGGCGATGTCGCGTTCCAGCGCATCCGCGAGATAGTTCGGCGCGAAATCGCCGAAATCTTCGGGCAGGCGCGTGGAAGCCAGCTGCGTTTCGATCGGGCGGCGGAAGGCAAGCATGCCCCTGATATAGCGCAGGTAGGCGGGAATATCGGAAAACGTGCCGACGCATTCGTCGAGTTGTTGGTGGATGGGGCCGGTTCGTTCGCGGAGAAACTGCCGGCGGGCAGACATGGGCATACGAAAATCTGGCCTTTGTTAAGTTTTCGGATTCTCCTATGGCCGCAGCATGGAGCAAGGTCAACCTGCCCGAAAGCCAAAGGTTGTCGCCGCCAAGGTCTCGTTTTCCCCCCGACCTACGTCAAACGACGTATAACGTTTTGCACTGCAGCGTCGGATAGTCCTCTTCAGCAACGGTTAAATTTCATTAACCGACCGGTTGCGAACAAGAAGAGGGGTTCACGACAATGGCATTGAAGATGAAACTCAGCGGCGCGCTGCTCGGCGCCATGCTCTCCACCACCGCCGTCAGCGGGGCGCTTGCCCAGGAAGAGACCATCAAGATTGGCGTCCTGCATTCGCTGTCCGGCACCATGGCGATCTCCGAGACGACGCTCAAGGACGCCATGCTGATGCTCGTAGAGGAGCAGAACAAGAAGGGCGGCGTGCTCGGCAAGAAACTCGAGGCGGTCGTCGTCGACCCGGCTTCCGACTGGCCGCTGTTTGCCGAAAAGGCCCGCCAACTGATTTCGCAGGACAAGGTCGCCGCCGTGTTCGGCTGCTGGACCTCGTCGTCGCGCAAGTCGGTCCTGCCGGTTTTCGAAGAACTGAATTCGATCCTGTTCTACCCGGTCCAGTACGAGGGTGAAGAATCCTCGCGCAACATCTTCTACACCGGTGCCGCGCCCAACCAGCAGGCGATCCCGGCCGTCGACTACCTGGCTGCCGAAGAAGGCGTCGAGCGCTGGGTGCTCGCCGGTACCGACTACGTCTATCCGCAGACGACCAACAAGATCCTGAAGGCCTATCTGATGTCCAAGGGCGTCGCCGAAGAGGACATCATGATCAACTACACGCCGTTCGGTCATTCCGACTGGCAGACGATCGTCTCCGACATCAAGAAGTTCGGCTCGGCCGGCAAGAAGACCGCCGTCGTCTCGACCATCAACGGTGACGCCAACGTCCCCTTCTACAAGGAACTGGGTAACCAGGGCATCAAGGCGGAAGACATCCCGGTCGTCGCCTTCTCCGTTGGTGAAGAAGAACTCGCCGGTCTCGACACCACGCCGCTGGTCGGCCATCTCGCTGCCTGGAACTACTTCCAGTCCGTCGATGCCGACGTCAATGCCGAGTTCATCAAGACCTGGCACGGCTTCACCAAGAACGACAAGCGCGTGACCAACGACCCGATGGAAGCCGCCTATATCGGCTTCAACGCCTGGGTGAAGGCCGTCGAGGCCGCCGGCACCACCGACACGGACGCCGTTCTCGATAGTATCATCGGCGTCGCCGTGCCGAACCTGTCGGGCGGCACTTCCACCGTCATGCCGAACCACCACATCACCAAGCCGGTGCTGATCGGTGAAATCCAGGCCGACGGCCAGTTCGAAATCGTCCAGGAAACGCCCGCCGTCGTCGGTGACGAATGGTCCGACTACCTGCCCGACTCCAAGGACCTGATCTCCGATTGGCGCAAGCCCATGGAATGCGGCAACTTCAACGTCGCCACGGGAAAATGCGGCGGCAAGGGTAGCTGATCCCTTCTCGTTCGGGGCGAATACCCCTCCCAACCCTCCCCACAAGGGGGAGGGCCTTAACCTAGCCGCTCCGCCGAGGTTCATGGGGATCGATGCGGGTGCCGCGATTTTTCTCCCCCCTTGTGGGGGAGATGGCCGGCAGGCCAGAGGGGGTAAAGCTCGCTTGGCATGCCACATCTCCCTTCTCCCCGTTCACGGGGAGAAGGTACCGGCAGGCGGATGAGGGCCCCTTCAGGCTCAGCCGCCCCGCCATCCGGGGGATAAAAGAATGCTCATTCGTCTGATTTCATTACTCATCCTTTTCCTCTCCCTCGCCGTGCCCTCCATGGCGCAGAGCGATCCGAAGGATCTCATCAACGCGCTGGGCAAGGCCAATTTCAAACAGGCCGAGGAACTGCTGACGCAGATCGCCGCGACGGGCGATGCCCGCGTCGTGCCGGCACTCGAGGCGTTCGCCGAGGGCGATCTCTACCTTCGCAAGTCCGATGGCGTCGTCGTCATCACCAAGGCCGCCGGCTCCAATCTTGCCGCCATCGATCCTCTGACCGGCGAGACGGCCGGCGAGGGGCCGAAGGGCGCCTTCACCAAGATCAAGGTCAACAACAATCTGCGTCGCGCCATCCGCTCGGCGCTGGGCGGGCTGACGCTCATGAGCCCCGATCGTGAAGTCCGGCTGCAGGCGGCGCAGCAGGTCCTGCAATCGCCGAGCGCGGAAAATCTCGATCTCGTCGAGGCGGCGCTTGCCAAGGAAACGGACAACGAAGTCAAGGCCCGCATGGAAGAGGCGCGCGCCGTGTCGCTTTTGGCCTCCGACCGTTCCGTCGAGGAAAAGCGCGCCGCGATCGACAGGGTCGCCTCGCTCGGCGGGCGCGAGGCGATCGGCATCCTGATGACGGTCTCTTCATCGATCGACGAGAGCCTGAAACCCGATCTCGACAAGGCGATTGCCGCGATCGAGGGCGATCTGGCGCTGTGGGACGCCGCGCAGAACGTCTGGTACGGCATTTCGCTCGGTTCGGTGCTGCTGCTGGCCGCCATTGGCCTTGCCATCACCTTCGGCGTGATGGGCATCATCAACATGGCGCATGGCGAAATGGTGATGATCGGCGCCTATTCGACCTTCATGGTCCAGCAGGTGATCCGCACCGGCTATCCCGGACTGTTCGACTGGTCGCTGGCGATCGCGCTACCGGTCGCCTTCCTCGTCACCGCCGTCATCGGCCTCGTGATCGAGCGCGGCGTCATTCGCTTCCTCTACGGCCGGCCGCTCGAAACCCTGCTCGCCACCTGGGGCATTTCGCTGATCCTGCAGCAGGCGATCCGCACCATCTTCGGCCCGACCAACCAGGAGGTCGGCAATCCGTCGTGGATGTCCGGCTCCTTTGCGCTCGGCGGGCTGACGATCACCTGGAACCGCATGTGGATCGTGCTGTTCTCGCTCACCATCTTCTTTGCCCTGCTGACGCTGATGAAGCGCTCGGCCTTCGGCCTGCAGATGCGCGCCGTCACCCAGAACCGCCGCATGGCCTCGTCGATGGGCATCCGCACCCCCTGGGTCGATGCCTTCACCTTCGCGCTCGGTTCCGGCATCGCCGGGATCGCCGGGGTGGCACTTTCCCAGATCGACAATGTCTCGCCCAATCTCGGCCAGGCCTACATCATCGACTCATTCATGGTCGTGGTGTTCGGCGGGGTGGGCAATCTCTGGGGCACGTTTGTCGGCGCGCTGTCGCTCGGCATTCTCAACAAGTTCCTCGAACCCTCGGTCGGCGCGGTGCTGGGCAAGATCCTCGTGCTCGTGCTGATCATTCTCTTCATCCAGAAACGACCGCGCGGGCTCTTCGCGCTCAAGGGAAGGGCGGTGGAAGCATGATCACGGGCTTCATCTTCAGGGCACTCGAAGGCAGGATCGTCGTCGCCGTCGCCATTCTTCTCGGCGTGGCGCTCCTCGTGCCGGCGCTCAACCTGCTGACCCCGCCGGACAGCGTCTTCCACATCCCGACCTATGCCGTGTCGCTGATGGGCAAGTATCTCTGCTATGCGCTGCTGGCACTGGCGCTCGATCTGGTCTGGGGCTATTGCGGCATTCTCTCGCTCGGCCACGGCGCCTTCTTCGCGCTCGGCGGCTATGCCATGGGCATGTACCTGATGCGCCAGATCGGCAGCCGCGGCGTCTATGGCAACCCGATCCTGCCGGACTTCATGGTCTTCCTCAACTGGAAGGAACTGCCGTGGTTCTGGCACGGCATGGACATGTTCTGGTTCGCCATGATCATGGTGCTGGTCGTGCCCGGCCTGCTTGCCTTCGTGTTCGGCTGGTTCGCCTTCCGCTCCAGAGTGAACGGCGTCTATCTCTCGATCATCACCCAGGCGATGACCTACGCGCTGCTGCTCGCCTTCTTCCGCAACGACATGGGGTTCGGCGGCAATAACGGGTTGACCGACTTCAAGGAAATCATCGGCTTCAACGTCCAGGCCGACGGAACGCGCGCCGTGCTGTTTGCCCTTTCGGCACTGATGCTGGCGCTCTGCCTGCTGATTGCGTCCGGCATCGTCAATTCGAAATTCGGCAAGGTGCTGGTCGGCGTGCGCGATGCGGAAAGCCGGGTCCGGTTCCTCGGTTATCGCGTCGAGAACATCAAGCTCTTCACCTTCGTCGTCTCGGCGATGATGGCGGGCATCGCCGGCGCGCTGTTCGTGCCGCAGGTCGGCATCATTAATCCGGGCGAGTTCGCGCCGGCCAACTCGATCGAAGTGGTGGTGTGGACGGCGGTCGGCGGGCGCGGCACGCTGATCGGGCCGATCATCGGCGCGCTGATGGTCAATGCGGGTAAGAGCTATTTCACCGGAGCTTTTCCCGAACTCTGGCTGTTCGCGCTGGGCGGCCTGTTCATCGGCGTGACGCTGTTCCTGCCTAAGGGCGTCGTCGGCACGATCCAGCAGCGGCTGGCCGTGCGCCGGGAGCGCAAAGCGGCGGACCATGCCGCCAACAATGACAAGGCAACCGATGCGGCGCTGCCGCTCGGACAGGCTGCGGAGTGAATGCCATGAACGAGAATAAACCGACGAGCATCCTCTATCTCGACGGCGTGTCCGTCTCCTTTGACGGCTTCAAGGCGCTGAATTCGCTGTCCTTCGTCGTCGAGCCGGGAGAACTGCGCGCCATAATCGGCCCGAACGGCGCCGGCAAGACGACGATGATGGACATCATCACCGGCAAGACCCGGCCCGATAGCGGCGAGGTCTTCTTCAACGGCGAGGTGGACCTGACGAAGAAGGACGAGGCCGAAATCGCCCAGCTCGGCATTGGCCGCAAGTTCCAGAAGCCGACCGTGTTCGAGAGCCATACCGTGTGGGACAATCTCGAGCTGGCGCTCAACCGTGATCGCGGCGTGTTCGGCACGCTGTTCTACCGGCTGACGGCCGAGGACAAGCTGCGCATCGAGGAAATCCTTGAAACGGTGCGACTGACGGCTCGAAAGGGCGATCTCGCCGCCAATCTCAGCCATGGCCAGAAGCAATGGCTGGAGATCGGCATGCTGCTGGCGCAGGAACCCAAGCTTCTGCTGGTCGACGAACCGGTGGCCGGCATGACCGATGCCGAGACCGCCGAGACGGCGATCCTGTTGAAGGAAATCGCCAAGACCCGCTCCGTGGTCGTCGTCGAGCACGACATGGGCTTCATCCGCGATCTCGGCGTCAAGGTCACATGTCTGGCGGAAGGCTCGGTGCTGGCCGAGGGCTCGATCGATTTCGTCTCGGCCGATCCCAAGGTGATCGAGAACTATCTGGGGCGGTGAGGTTTCGTCTGCCGTCCCAACTGCCCCTCACCCTAACCCTCTCCCCGCAGGCGGGGAGAGGGGACGTGCCCCGCGAGGCCTTGCGAGGAGACGGAGAGGGTGCGGCAGAGGTCCTTCTCCCCGCTTGCGGGGAGAAGGTGGCGGCAGCCGGATGAGGGGCCAGCAACAATGAAGAGAGAACTGCCATGCTGACAGTCGACAACGTCAACCTCCACTACGGTGCCGCCCAGGCCCTGCGCGGAGTCTCCATCAAGGCGGAGACGGGCAAGATCACCTGCGTGCTCGGCCGCAACGGGGTCGGCAAGTCGTCGCTCCTGCGCGCCGTCACCGGCCAGCACGGCGTCTCGGCTGGCACGATCGCCTTCGACGGCGTGACGCTCAACGGCCTGGCGCCGTTCAACCGGGCGCGCACGGGCATCGGCTACGTGCCGCAGGGGCGGGAAATCTTCCCCCTGCTCACAGTCAAGGAAAACCTCGAGACCGGCTATGCGCCGCTGCCGCGCAAGGAGCGGTTCATTCCCGACGAGATCTTCAGCCTGTTTCCCGTGCTCAACACCATGCTGTCGCGGCGCGGTGGTGACCTGTCGGGCGGTCAGCAACAGCAGCTCGCCATCGGCCGGGCCATGGTGACGCGGCCAAAAATCCTGGTGCTCGACGAGCCGACCGAGGGCATCCAGCCGTCGATCATCAAGGATATCGGCCGGGCGATCCAATATCTGCGCGATTCCACCGGCATGGCGATCCTGCTGGTCGAGCAATATCTCGATTTCTGCCGCGAGCTCGCCGACCATGTCTACATCATGGACCGCGGCGAGATCGTGCATGAGGGCGCGGCCGAAACGCTCGATACGGTCGAGGCCCGTCGCCACCTGACGGTCTGATATTGCAAAGCAGGGTTGATGAATTATTAGTGAAATATGGTTGATGCTGGAAATCAGCGTGATATGCAAACGCATCTGCTAACAGAAGGCATAGCCATGACAACCAGCGCGGTTCTGAACCGCTTGCGGGGCGGCAAATCCGTTGGCCTGCTCGCGACGGCGATCTTTTCCTTTCTTGGTCTTGCAGGCGGCGCATCGGCCTCGGGCTGCGGCGAGGCTCTGCCGGCCGGCCGGCACGACATGGTGCTGCAGTCCGGCGGGGTGGAGCGATCGGCGGTCTATTTCATCCCCTCCGCCTATGACGGCAAGCGCAAGCTGCCGCTGGTCTTCGACTTCCATGGCTCCAACAGCCATCCGGACGGCCAGATGAACCGCAGCCACTGGGACGAGGTGGCCGAGCGCGAGGGTTTCGTCGTCATGGCGCTTGAGGGCAGCCTCGACGGCAGTGTGCCGGGCACCCATGCGTGGAACGTGCCGGGGGTCAATCCGCTGCCGGGCGTCAGCCGCGGCAATGGCCTCGACGAAGGCGATTTCATCCGCGATGCGGTGGAGACGGCCAAGCAGACCTTCTGCGTCGATCCGGCCCGCATCTATGCCTCCGGCTATTCCGGCGGCGGGCGCATGCTGTCGCAATATGTCTGCGATGGCCACGGCGATTTTGCCGCGGCCGGGTTCGTCATGGGCCTGCGCGCCGGTTATCCGGAGCAGGAGGATGGTGTCTGGCGGCCGCGCAAGGCGAGCTGCCAGCCGGCGAAGCCTCTTTCGATCATCGCCTTTTCCGGCCTCAAGGATCACGTCAACCCGTTTGCCGGCGGCGGCAAGCCCTATTGGCAATATGGCGGCGAGGTTGCGGTGAAGCGCTGGGCCGAGCTCAACGGCTGCGACGACCGGGCGCTGACCGACAAGGGCGAGACGGTGACGGTGACGACCTATCCCGGCTGCCGGGCCGGCGCGAGCGTCATGTCCTATGTGATCGCCGATGCCAGCCATGACTGGCCGGGCAAGAACATTCGCTTCCGTCTCGCCTCCACCGGGGACGATGCGATCCGGGAGGTTGATGCGACCGGCAGAATGTGGGATTTCTTTCGCAGTGCGGGAGGGGAGCTGATGGCCGCGTCGAGCGCCAAGGCGACCTGCACCGACACGACAACAACCGCCTCCAAAAACAATGGCGGACAGGGAACAGCGTGCAGACAGCCAGTGCAACCAGACCCCAGCGCGCCAGGGGCGTCGGAAGGCTTGTGACCAAGCCGCTTGGCGGGCGCACGCGCATAGCCGAGCTCTACCAGGAAGGCGCGGCCAAGATCCGCCTGCCGCAGACCTTCACCGCCGAAATGGAGGCGGTCCTCATCAACACCGCAGGCGGGTTGACGGGCGGCGACCGGCTGGACTGGTCGTTTTCCGCCGGCCCCGACACGTTTTTGACCGCCACGACCCAGGCCTGCGAGAAGGTCTACAAGGCATCCGCCGGCACAGCCGAGGTCGTCACCCGCATCGAGGCGGCGGCCGGCGCCACGGTTCACTGGCTGCCGCAGGAATCCATTCTTTTCGACAATGCCGCGCTGTCGCGCCGGCTCGAGGTCGACCTTGCCGAGAGCGCCGAATTCGTCGCCGTCGAGGCGATCCTCCTCGGCCGCAAGGCGATGGGCGAGGCCATGGCGCGCGGCAGTTTGCGCGACCGCTGGCGCATCCGCCGCGGTGGCCGGCTGATCCATGCCGAGGACCTGCGCATGGAGGGCGACGTGGCAGGGTTGACGGCCTCGGCGGCCGTGCTGGCGGGCAAGGTCGCCTTCGCCACCGTGCTCTACACCGGGCCGCTGTGCGAGGCGCTTCTGCCCAAGGTCCGCGCCGCGCTCGGCGATAGCTTGGGCGGCGCCAGCCAGTGGAACGGGAAGCTCGTCGCCCGGCTTGCGGCCGAAGATGGGTTCACCTTGCGAAAAAGCCTGATCCCGGTGATTTCCGCCTTGCGCGGCGGGGCGTCAGTGCCGAAAGTCTGGAATCTATGACAGTGATCAAGAATGTGGAGCGGTCATGAACTTGAGCCCGAGGGAAAAAGACAAACTGCTGATCGCCATGGCGGCCATGGTGGCGCGGCGCCGGCTGGAGCGGGGCGTCAAGCTCAACTACCCGGAAGCCATCGCCCTGATCAGCGATTTCGTCGTCGAGGGCGCACGCGACGGACGTCCGGTTGCCGAGCTGATGGAGACGGGCGCCCATGTCATCACCCGCGACCAGGTCATGGAAGGCATTGCCGAGATGATCCATGACGTGCAGGTCGAAGCGACCTTTCCCGACGGCACCAAGCTGGTGACCGTCCACGAACCTATCCGCTGAGGCGACCCATGCTGGCACTTCGGCCCAATTGCGAATGCTGCGACCGCGACCTGCCGCCGGAAAGCGGCGATGCGCTGATCTGCAGTTTCGAATGCACCTTCTGCCGTGATTGCGCAGCGATCTTGCTTGGCGGCATCTGCCCCAATTGCGGTGGCGAACTGGTGCGCCGACCGATCCGGCCGGCGGGCAAACTCGTAAACGATCCAGCATCGACCATACGCGTCTTCAAGGCCGAGGGCTGCCGCCCGGTCGCGGCCGCCTGAACAACGGAAAGGCACTGTCCATGATCCCCGGTGAAATCATTGCCGCAGACGGCGAGATCGAGCTCAATGCCGGTCTGCCGACCGTGACGATCGAGGTGTCGAACACCGGCGACCGTCCGGTGCAGGTCGGCAGCCACTATCATTTTTTCGAGACCAATGCCGGGCTCTCCTTCGATCGCGACACGGCGCGCGGCATGCGGCTCGACATTCCGGCCGGCACCGCCGTGCGCTTCGAGCCCGGCCAGACGCGCCAGGTCACGCTGATCCCGCTTGCCGGCAAGCGCGAGGTCTACGGTTTCAGGCAGAAGGTCATGGGGGCGCTGTGATGCGACAGGTCAAGACGATGAAGACAATGTTGGCGATCACCGGCCTTGCCGTGCTCGCGAGCCTGCCGGCCTCTGCCGAGGAACAGCCGATCATCAAATGCGAAGATGCGGTCACCCAGTCGGACATGACCCTTTGCGCCGTCCAGGAGCATGAGGCGGCGGACAAGGCGCTCAACGAACAGTGGCCGAAGACCAAGAAGGCGATCGCCGACTGGGATGCCGCGCTCGATGCAGACCAGCGTGGCGGCGTCGATGCCCTGATGAAGGCGCAGAGGGCGTGGATCCAGTATCGCGACGCCCATTGCGACGTCGAAGGCTTTTCGGTGCGCGGCGGCACGCTCGAGCCCGCCATCATCGAGCTTTGCCTGGCCGAAGTGACGCGCAAGCGCACCGTCGAGCTCGACGAGCTCATCAAGGGCTTCGGCAACTGACGATCGGAGTAAGATGGGACAGCGCATCATGATCGTCGGAAACGGACACGTACCGGAAGGCGCCGCGGCACGCATCGATGCCGCCGACCTGGTCATCCGTTTCAACGAGTGCCGCAATTTTGGCGCGGCCGGCAGCCGCACGGACGTGGTCGCCGTGTGCAATACCGGCCGGCCGGCGAGGGCCATGCTGTCCGGCGCCTGGCGAGACAGCCCGGCGGTCCGCGCCTGTTCGGAGATCTGGTCGGTGCGAGATCCGGATAAGTTCGGCGAATTGCGGCAGGCCCTTCTGGTCAGCTACCCGGAACTTGACGATTTCTGTGACGATTTCACGGCAGGGTTCGCTGCGGTCGCCGCGGCCCGCGAAAAGCGCCACCGCGTGTTGTCGCGCGATGTGCACGAGGCGGTCGAGCATGCGCTTCTGGCTCATGAGCCGAAACCCTATGTCGTGCCGAGCAGCGGCCTGATCGTCGTGGCGCAGGTTCTCGCCGATGTGCTGGCCGATCCCGGCCGTGACCGGGACCAGATCTTTCTCGCCGGCTTCAGCCATCAGGGCTGGGACGGCCATCCCTTTGCCGCCGAGCGCCAGATGATCGAGGCCCATGTGGCGTCCGGCAAGCTGGTTCGGCTTAATCCAGACACCGCGTCCTTTCTCTCCCAAGGAGCCTGATCGTCATGCCCTACAAGATGTCCCGCAAGGCCTATGCCTCGATGTTCGGACCGACCACCGGCGACAAGGTGCGGCTTGCCGATACCGAACTGTTCATCGAGGTCGAGAAGGATTTCACCACCTATGGCGACGAGGTGAAGTTCGGCGGCGGCAAGGTCATCCGCGACGGCATGGGCCAGAGCCAGGTGACACGGGCCAATGGCGCCGTCGATACCGTGATCACCAATGCGGTGATCGTCGACCACTGGGGCATCGTCAAAGCCGATATCGGGCTGAAGGACGGCCGTATCGTCGCGATCGGCAAGGCGGGTAATCCCGACACCCAGCCGGGCGTGACCATCATCGTCGGACCGGGCACGGAAGTGATTGCCGGCGAAGGCAAGATCGTCACTGCCGGCGGCATGGACAGCCATATCCACTTCATCTGCCCGCAGCAGATCGAGGAGGCGCTGATGTCGGGGCTCACCACCATGCTCGGCGGCGGCACCGGCCCCGCCCATGGCACGCTCGCCACCACCTGCACGCCGGGTCCCTGGCACATCGCCCGGATGATCGAGGCGGCCGACGCCTTCCCGATGAACCTTGCCTTTGCCGGCAAGGGCAATGCCTCGCTGCCCGGCGCGCTGGAGGAAATGATCCTCGGCGGCGCTTCCTCGCTCAAGCTGCACGAGGACTGGGGCACGACGCCGGCCGCCATCGACTGCTGCCTGACGGTGGCCGATCAGTACGATGTGCAGGTGATGATCCACACCGACACGCTGAACGAATCCGGCTTCGTCGAGGATTCGATCGGCGCGATCCGCGGCCGCACCATCCATGCCTTCCACACCGAAGGCGCCGGCGGCGGCCATGCGCCGGACATCATCAAGATCTGCGGCCAGACGAACGTCATTCCGTCATCGACCAATCCGACGCGGCCCTACACGGTCAACACCATCGCCGAGCATCTCGACATGCTGATGGTCTGCCACCACCTGTCGGCGTCGATCCCGGAAGACATCGCCTTTGCCGAAAGCCGCATCCGCAAGGAGACGATCGCGGCGGAGGATATTCTGCACGACATCGGTGCGTTCTCGATCATCTCGTCCGACAGCCAGGCTATGGGCCGTGTCGGCGAAGTGGCGATCCGCACCTGGCAGACCGCCGACAAGATGAAGCGCCAGCGCGGGCGGCTGGCTGCGGAGACCGGCGACAACGACAATTTCCGCGTCCGCCGCTACATCGCCAAGTACACGATCAATCCGGCGATCGCCCAAGGCTTGAGCCATGAGATCGGCTCGGTCGAGGTCGGCAAGCGCGCCGACCTAGTGCTCTGGGATCCGGCCTTCTTCGGCGTGAAGCCGAGCCTGGTGCTGCTCGGCGGCACGATCGCGGCCGCCCCGATGGGTGATCCCAATGCCTCGATCCCGACGCCGCAGCCGGTGCATTACCGGCCGATGTTCGGCGCCTACGGCAAGGCGCGCACGAACTCTTCGGTCACCTTCGTCTCCCAGGCCTCGCTCGATGCCGGGCTCGCAGGGCGTCTCGGCGTCGCCAAGCAACTGGTGGCGGTGAAGAACACCCGCGGCGGCATTTCCAAGAAGTCGATGATCCTCAACGACCTGACCCCGCATGTGGAGGTCGATCCGGAAACCTACGAGGTGCGCGCCGACGGGGAACTTTTGACCTGCGAGCCGGCGACCGTCCTGCCGATGGCGCAGCGGTATTTCCTGTTCTGAGCCTCTGCCGACCCGTCGGGCTGGCAAACAGGCTTATGTGGTGCCGCTGCTTTCGTTCAAATAGGACCTATGCGCCCAGCGCATTGCTGCCATGCGGCGCTTCAGCGTGGCCGTTTCATGCTGCGCTGCAACCGATTTTGGGTTAGTTCTAATTCTTAGAGCCGATCGCCCTGATTTTATGGGCAGGCCAAGATTGCTATTCCCAAGGAGATTGCCATGCTGATCGGCAAGAAAGTTCCCGATGTCACCTTCCGCACCCGCGTTCGCGACGAATCGGTTGGCGGTGCCAACCCGTTTCGCTGGCAGGACATGACGTCGGCCGACTATTTCAAGGGCAAGCGCGTCATCCTGTTTTCGCTGCCGGGTGCTTTCACCCCGACCTGCTCGACCTACCAGTTGCCCGACTTCGAAAAGATGTATCCGGAGTTCAAGGCCGAAGGCATCGACGAGATCTATTGCATTTCGGTCAACGACGCCTTCGTCATGAATGCCTGGGGCAAGTCGCAGAACCTCGACAACGTCAAGCTGATCCCGGACGGTTCGGGCGAGTTCACCCGCAAGATGGGCATGCTGGTGCACAAGGACAATCTCGGCTTCGGCATGCGCTCCTGGCGCTATGCCGCCATCATCAATGATGGCCTGATCGAACAGTGGTTCGAGGAAGAGGGCTATTCGGACAATTGCGACAGCGATCCCTATGGCGTGTCCTCGCCGCAAAACATCATGGAAAAGCTGAAAGCCAGGATCGCCGCCTGAGACTTTTCGTCCCGGAACTTTGCCTGATCAGGCTCGGGTTCGCCCGGGCCTGCTTTCGTTAACGCGGCAGGGTTGTCGAGCCTGCTTTGCCCACGACCATGTTAATATTGGGCATTTTATCGTTTGCCGCCCGCGACAACTTGAAAGTTGCATGCAAATCATAGTCCTAGGAAGGTGATCGACCAAAATAGGGCGTAGTTTTCGGGCCTTCCCGTCCTCTTCAGGCCAGTTTGTCGTTGGTCGAATGTTGTAATGTCTGCAATCAAAGGTTATTGATATTCGCCAAGGGGCATTTCCAAAATATTTTGGCTTTCATCGGCATTTTAGTGTTTTGATTAGCAATAAGCCAAGGGAACGAGCCTAATCGATCAGTGCTGCAAGAACAGGGGGCGGCGCGGTGGATATGTTTAGACGTTGGTTGTCGCTTCAAGTCGATCTCGGCAATTTCGACAGCCGGGGGGCGGTTTATAATTTTGCCCTCAAGATGACGTTTCGGGCGGTCCTGCTCGCTTTTCTGTTCAATATTGCCGTCCTGCCGCTCGGTTATGCGCTCGGGCTGATGCCCTTGTCGCTGGCCGATGCGGTCAAGCTGTCGGTCGCCGGCTCATGGCTGTTCGGCGGTGCCGTCTCGGGGGCACTGGCGCTGCTCACCGGCCATGTGATTAGGGAACTGTCGGTGTCGCGCGCCGAGTTCGAACGTCTGAGCCGGACGGACATGCTGTCGGGACTGCTCAACCGGCGCGCCTTCAATGCCGCCCTTGCGGAAACCGGTCCGGGGGCGTCGTTGGCAATCCTCGATATCGATCGCTTCAAGGCGGTCAATGACGGCCATGGCCATTGCGCCGGTGACGAGGTTATCAAGGCGGTGGCCGGCATCCTGCGGGAAGTATTTGAAGACGAACACCTGATCGCGCGGCTGGGCGGCGAGGAATTTGGCGTAATCATCCGGGGCGGCGGTCTGCCTCAGCGGATCGGCCTGGTGGAGCGGGCCCGCAACCTCGTCGAAGCGCGGGTGATCCGCTGTGACGGCGCGGCCATCCACACGACAATTTCGGCCGGCATCGCAGAATTTGCCTCGGACCTTCGCCCCGAAAGCGTCTATTCCGCAGCCGATTGCGCCCTTTACCGGGCCAAGGCCGGAGGGCGCAATCGCGTGGTGCACGAGACCGAGGAAGGCAATTGCGACAGGTGCGACAAGCCCGGCGTCGAGGCGAGTGCCACCGGCATGAACCCGTTCATCGGCGAGCCGGCCCCCGTGGCAGGCTGAAACTTCAGCTTGCTGTTTGCCTCTTGTTTTTGCATGGTTGAAAAATAACCAGTTCGGGAAAACCATGCGTCGCGTTACCACCTATCTCCCTGCCGGGACGTCCGACGAGACGATCGCCGGCTCCGTTACCCTTGCCCATGACGAGCGGCATTTGCGGCGCAAGCTGTTGCACCTCGAGGATGGCGACATGGTCATGCTCGACCTCAAGCAACCGGTGCTTCTCGCCCATGGCGACCTGCTGCTGCTGGATGACGGCAATGCGATCGAGGTGCGTGCGGCCGAGGAAAAGCTGTTCGAGATCATTCCACGGGACCGGCTGCACCTTGTTGAACTCGCCTGGCATCTCGGCAATCGTCATTTGCCGGCGCAGATCGAGACGGAGCGCATCCTCATCCTCCGGGATCATGTGATCCGCGACATGCTGACCGGTCTGGGCGCGACGGTGACCGAGGTCACAGAACGCTTCCAGCCGATGCGCGGCGCCTATCATTCCCATGGCGGCGGGCATTCGAACCACAATCACGATCATGCCTGAAGGCCTTTCCGGTGCCGGCGATCCGCGAAGCCTGATCCGGCTGATGACCTGGCTGTCGCCGGCCTTCCCGGTCGGCGGCTTTGCCTATTCCGGCGGGCTGGAGGCGGCGGTCGTCGAGGGGCATGTCTCCGGTGCGGGCGATCTTGCCCCTTGGCTCGAAACACTGCTGGTTTTCGGCGGGCTGCGCAATGACGCGATCCTTCTGGCCGAGTCCCACCGCGCCTTCGACCAGCCGGACCGCCTGTCCGACGTCGCATCACTTGCGGCTGCCTTGGCGGGCTCCGCCGAGCGCCATCAGGAGGCGGTCCGGCAGGGTGACGCGTTTCTGGCGGCGGCCTGCGCCTGGCCGCAGCCGGTTCTGGTCTCGCTCGGCGCCAACACGGCCTACAGCGTCGCCGTCGGCGCGGTGGCCGCCGCCAATGGCGTGACCCTCGGCGATACGCTGGTCGCCTTTCTGCAAGCCCAGTGCAGCCAACTCGTCTCGGCGGCAATCCGGCTCGGCGTGATCGGCCAGACGCAAGGCGTCGCCATCGTCGCGGGCCTTGAGCCGGTCATTCTCGGCCAGGCGGAGACGGTCTGCGGCCTCGGGCTCGACGATCTCGGTTCGGCGACGGTGATCGCCGACATGCTGTCGATGAGGCACGAGGTCCAGTATTCGCGGCTCTTCCAGTCATGAGGAGCCGCGCGGTGCACACCATGAGAAAGACAGGAATGGCAGCATGAAATCTGAAAATGGCCCCTTGCGGGTCGGTATCGGCGGGCCGGTCGGCTCCGGCAAGACGGCGCTGACGGAGAAGCTGTGCAAGGCGATGCGTAACGACTATTCCGTTGCCGTCGTCACCAATGACATCTACACGCGCGAGGACGCCGACGCGCTGATCCGCATGCAGGCATTGTCATCGGACCGCGTCGTCGGGGTCGAGACAGGCGGCTGCCCGCACACCGCGATCCGCGAGGATGCCTCGATCAATCTGCGGGCCATCGCCGATCTCAACGCCCGGATTCCCGATCTCGACGTGGTGTTCATCGAATCGGGCGGCGACAATCTGGCCGCGACTTTTTCGCCGGATCTCGCCGATGTGACGATCTATGTCATTTCCGTCTGCCAGGGCGAGGAGATCCCGCGCAAGGGCGGGCCGGGGATTACCCGTTCCGATCTGCTGGTGATCAACAAGAAGGATCTCGCCCCTTACGTCGGCGTCGATCTTGCCGTGATGGACGGCGATGCCGGGCGCATGCGCGCCGCACGACCCTTCGTCTTTACCGACATGAAGCGCGGCGAGGGGATCGACGAGATCGTCCGTTTCCTTAAGGAAACGGGCGGGCTTTGACGGCCCGCCCGCTCAAGTGTTCGGCAATTGCCGGTCCGATCAGATCTGTTTCAGCGCGCTGATGTCGGAAATCTGGATGATCCGTCCGCGAACGGTCACGCCAGCACGGCGCAGCGAGGAGAAGGCACGCGACAGGGCTTCCGGGGCAAGGCCCAGTTTGCCGGCCAGCAGGCTCTTCTGGAAGGGCAGGCGGATCGAGGCGGAACTTCCCTCCTGCGGGCAATTGTCCAGCAGGTAATGCGCGACCCTCTGCGGTGCCGTCTGCAGCCGGTCGTTGGCGATGCAGTCCATGGTGTTGCGCAGGTGGCTGGACAGGCATTGGATGATCGCCTTGGCCACGTCCTTTTCCTGCTCGGCCAGCGCCCGCACCTTCTGCAATTCGAAACGCGCGACCGTAATCGTCTCGGCGGCCTGCGTGTTGTAGAGATACTGTTCGCCCATCGCCAGCAGGCATTCGGCGAAGGTGTCGCCGGGGCCACAGATGCGGATATCGGCCTCGCGGCCGTCCTTGTTCAGCCGGAACAGCCGGACATAGCCGTTCAGCACGCAGTAGAAGCTCTCCGCCGCCTCGCCCTCGCGAAACAGGATGTCGCGCGCCTCGTAATTCATCACTGTCGCGATCTCGAGCATGCGCGCCTGCGCGCTCGCACCGAGAGATGCCATGAAGGGCGTCCTGAGCAGGGTGTTTTTATCGCGTGTGTTCAATTTCAAAATCTTGTTCACGGTTCTCGGCTCCAGATTGCGTTCCTGGTGGAGCGCGTTGCCCAGTATGCGGTGAGAACGGCGAGGCGAGGGGGTGGCGAGCGAAAGGGCGTCGCCCGGCCGTCAGGGCCGCGGGCTGCCTTTCGGCGCTCGATCCGTCACGCAACGCCGATGCTCCGTGGCCGGAAAGGTCGAGGCTGGCCCCGCCAGTCCCGTCTCGCTCCCTGGCCAAGAAACCATCCTCACTTCACTTGGTTCTCAGCAGGTGGACGATAGGCAAGGGCTGGAACGGGCGAATTGATTTCGATCAATCGCTCTGCCGGATACTGCGATTTTGCTGGAAATTCGCCTGAAATACTCAAAGGAAAGCCGGGCGATGGCCCGGCTTTCCTTGTGTGTCTGCGATCATTCCGCCGCGAGCGGTGGCAGCGAGATGAGCTTGGCGCCCTCGCCACCTTTTCGCGGCGGATCCGGCAGGCGCCTCTCCACGGCGGCGAGGCGCTCTTCCATGGTCGACAGCGTCGCGGCGTTCCTCTCCGTCCGCTCGGTCAGCGCCTCCGGGGAAAGGGCCTCCGGTTCCTCTTCCTTCTTGCCGACCATACGGCTGAACAGCCACGAAAGAAGGCGCGACAGGTCGTCCATGATGAGGAAGAAGGCCGGCACGACGAGCAGGCTCATCACCGTCGAGACGATGATGCCGCCGATGACGGCGATCGCCATCGGCGCGCGGAACGAACCGCCTTCGCCGACGCCGAGCGCCGACGGCAGCATGCCGGCCGACATGGCGATCGACGTCATGATGATCGGACGGGCACGCTTGCGGCCGGCCTCGACCATGGCCTCGATGCGCGCCATGCCCTGATGGCGCATTTCAATGGCGAAGTCGACCAGCAGGATGGCGTTCTTGGTCACGATGCCCATCAGCATCAGGATGCCGATCAGAACCGGCATGGAGAGCGCATTGCCGGTGATGATCAGGGCCGCGGCCACGCCGCCGATGGCGAGCGGCAACGACAGGAGAATGGTGAAGGGCTGGATCACGTCCTTGAACAGCAGGATCAGCACGGTCAAGACGAGCAGCAGTCCGAGCAGCATGGCGTTAAGGAAGCTCTCCTGCATCTCGTTCTGCACCTTGGTGTCGCCGCTTTCGGCTAGGCGCACGCTTGCCGGAAGATCCGCTGCCTCGACCGTCTCGCGGAAGGCCGCCGACGCGGTGTCGAGGGCGACGCCCGGTGGCAGGTCCGAACCGATGGTGACGACGCGGTTGCGGTTGTTGCGCTTGATCGACGAGACGCCTTCCGAATAGTCGATGTCGGCCACGCTCGCCAGCGGCACGCTGTCGCCGGACGCGGTCTTTATCTTGAGCGCCCGAAGGGCGGCGAGGTCGGTCCTGAGGTCGAGCGAGGCCTGGACCCGGATCGGGATCAGGCGGTTGTCGAGCGAGATCTTGGAAAGGGCTGCGTCGATATCGCCGATGGTGGCGACGCGGACGGTCTCGGCGATCTGGCTCGGCGTGATGCCGAGACGTGCAGCCTCGTCCTTGCGCGGGCGGATCTGCAGTTCGGGTCGGGGCAGGGCACCTTCCGCGCTGACATTGGCGAGCGAGGGCACGGTGCGCAGCTTGGCTTCCAGCATGCCGACGGCGTCGTTCAGTTCCTCCTCGTTCTTCGACAGGAAGTTGAAGGCCAGGTCCCGTTCGCCGCGGTCGTTCAGCTTCAGAACCCGGATATCGGCGATCGGCTTCAGTTTCTCGAACACTTCGCGCTCGATATCCCATTGCGGACGGGTACGGCCCTCGACCGGGAGCTTGGGCAGATAGGCGCCGATCAGCGGAAGTCCGCCGAGGCCATCATTGACGATGGTCTTGACCAGCGAGTGCTCGATCCTGATGAGGTTGAGCGTCACGCTGGCGCGGCGCAGTTCCATGTCACCCTTGGGCGAGGCGCCGCCGAGGATGAAGGTGCTTTCCACGCCGTCGAGATCCTTGACAGCAGCATAGATCTCGTCGGTCTTGCGCTCGGTCTCGGCAAGCGTCGCATTCGGCGGCAGTTCCACCGAAAGGGTAACGCGACCGGCGTCTTCCGGCGGCAGGAAGCTGCCGGGGACTTGAGCCAACAGCATCATCGACACTACGAGGAAGGCAAAGGCGCCGATCAGCGTGGCATAGCGGGCATACCAATGCGTCGTGGTGGTGCGCACGAGCCGCGTATAGCCCTTCATGAAGGCGCTGTCGTTGTCGTGATGGTCGTCCATCGCGTCTTCGGCGCGCATCAGGTAGGCGGCCATCAGCGGGGTGATCAGGCGCGCCACCATCAGCGAGAAGAACACCGAAAAGGCGACCGTCAGACCGAACTGGATGAAGTACTGTCCGGGAATGCCGGGCATGAACGACACCGGCACGAAGACGGCGATGATGGTGAAGGTGGTGGCGATGACGGCAAGGCCGATCTCGTCGGCGGCCTCGATCGCGGCGCGGTAGGGCGTCTTGCCGAGCTTGATATGGCGGGCGATGTTCTCGATCTCGACGATGGCGTCGTCGACCAGGATACCGGTCGCCAGCGTCAGTGCCAGGAAACTGACCAGGTTGAGAGAGAAGCCCATCATGTCCATGATCCAGAAGGTCGGGATCGCGGACAGGGGCAGGGCCACGGCTGAGATCAGCGTGGCGCGCCAGTTGCGCAGGAACAGGAAGACCACGATGACGGCCAGGATCGCGCCTTCCAGCAGCGTGTGCATGGCGGCTTCGTAATTGCCGTAGGTGAAGTAGACCGAGTCGTTGATCAGTTCGATGCCGACATTCGGGTTCTCGGCGCGGACCTCGTCGAGGCTCTTCTCGACGGTCTCGGCCACCGAGACCTCGCTGGCGCCCTTGGCCCGGAAGACAGCGAAGGTGACGACAGGTTCGCCATTGTAGCGGGAGAACGACTTCTGTTCCTCATAGGTGTCCTGAATGGTGCCGAGATCGGACAGCTTGACGAAACGGCCACCCGAGAGCGCGATCGTCGTGTCGGCGAGGTCGGAGACGTTGCGCGCATCACCCAGCGTGCGGATCGCCTGTTCCGCACCGGCCACCTGGCCGCGTCCCGAACCGAGATCGATGTTCGTACCGCGCAACTGTCCGTTGACGTCGGCGGCCGTGATGCCGAAGGCGTTCAACCGGTCAGGGTCGAGCTCGACGCGGATCTCCCGATCGGCGCCGCCGTAACGGTCGATGCGGCCGATGCCGGGCTGGCCCTGCAGCGCGCGCTTGATCGTGTCGTCGACGAACCATGACAGTTCCTCGAGCGACATGTTGGGCGAGGAAACGGCGAAGGTCTGGATCGCCTGGCCCTCGACATCGACCTTGGCGACGATCGGCTCCTCGACGGAGGCCGGCAGGTCGCCGCGAATGCCGTCGATGGCATCCTTGACGTCCTGAACGGCCTGCTCCGTCGGGATTTCCATGCGGAACATCACCACCGTCTGCGACAGGCCGTCGGTGACGGTCGAGGACAATTCGTCGACGCCGGTAATGCTGGCGACGGCGTCCTCGATCTCCTTCGTCACCTGCATTTCGAGTTCGGCCGGGGAGGAGCCGCTTTGTTGAACGGTGATCGCCACCAGCGGCACGTCGATGTTGGGGAAGCGGGTGATCGGCAGGGCGAAAAACGACTGCAGACCGACCACCATCAGGAGGACGAAGCCGAGGATCGGGGCAATCGGATTGCGAATGGACCAGGCGGAAAAGTTCACGGGCGCGCTCCTGCTCAGTTCGACTCTGCTGCGGTTGCGTCGCGGACCGGATTGATCCGGTCGCCGTCGCGGACGAAGGCGCCGGCCTTGGCGACCACGACGTCACCCGGCTTGAGCCCATCCCTGATTTCGATGAAGGCGCCGTCCTGGATGCCTGTCTCGATCTTGACCTGCTTGACCACGTTGTCGGTGACCAGGCGCGTCGTCGTGCCGCGCTTGTCGGTGGTGACCGCCGACAGCGGCAGGGCAATGCCCTGGGCTTCGGCAATGATGATCTCGGCGCTCGCATACATGCCGGAGCGGGCGCCCTGGTCGTCGTCGATGGCGATGTGGACCGCGCCGAGGCGCGTCTGCGGGTCGATGACCGGCGAGATCAGCCGGATCCAGCCGTCGAGCGTCGCCGCGCCGCCGGCGACCTTGACCTTGGCCTTCTGCCCGACCCGCATCTTCAGGATGTCGGTCTCCGAAACGTCGGCGACGAGTTCGATCTCGCCGTCGCGGATGACGGTGAACATCGGCTGGCCCGCGCCGCTGGCAATTGCGCCGACCTTGGCGCTGCGCGCCGCGATCAGCCCGGCGACCGGGGATTTCACGTCGGTGCGGGCAAGCTTCAGGTCGATGTCGGCCGATTGGCTCTCGACCACCTTGATATCGGCCTCGGCGATGGCGATGGCCTGCACCGTGCTGTCCACCTTGGCCCTGGCGCTCGTGGCGGTCGTTTCGGCCTGGTCGATCGAGGACTGCGAAAGCGTTCCCGACTTGCCTAGGGTCTGAGCCCGCTTGTACTGGCGTTCCGCCTCGGCGGCTCCGGACTTCGCGTCCCCGAGCTGGACCTTGTACTGGGCGAGCGATGCTTCCGCCTTGGCTTTCGTCGCCACCAGCTGGCTTTTCTGCAGAAGCAGACTGTCGTCGTTCAGCCGCGCCACGACCGCGTCGGCGGCGACGCGGTCACCGACATCGGCTTCCAGCGAGCGGATGGACAGCCCCTCGACCTGCGGCTGCACGTAGATTTCCTCCACCGCCTTGATGGTTCCCGTGGCGACGATGCGATCGATCAGGGTGCGGCTTGAAGCCTCGGTCACGACGATGGAAGGCAGAGACGGCTTCGGCGAGGTCGCGGGCGCCTCTTCGGCAGCTGCGGCAAACGGAAACAGCGCAACGGACAAGGCGAGCAATCCGGCGGTGACGTTCGTAATGCGAACCATGTGTTCCTTCCAAGGGGCTGGCCAAGGGTTTGTATTGAATTTCAACAACCGAAGTATCTACGTATAATACTGCGCATCGGACCAATGTCCGTTCAGGCATGCGGTATAGCTTTTTTGCGGCGGCGCGACAATTCTACCCGCGATGACGGCGAAACTTTAGTTGGTATCGCGGCGGCGCGTTGCAAGTCTCAGGCGAAAATTCCGGCGCGTTCGATCCTGATTGCACAAGTTGGCAAAACGATGCTCGCACCGAACCGCGGTTGTTGCCGTTTGTTGCTCGTGCGGATCCTCTCTTGAACGCCAAAGGCGCCCGGAACGGGTCCGGGCGCCTTCGTCTGGGATGCGGTCGTCGCTTACTTCAGCGCTTCGTTGGTGATGTCGAGCGTGTAGGCGCCTTCCGGCTCCTTGGTGATAACCGGGTCGGAACCGCCGCCGAGCAGGGTCGCGACGGTGCGCTTGTAGTCGGCCTCGTCGAGTGCGCCGTTGGAACCGGCGGTCAGCTTGGCGACTTCGCCCATCATGCGCTTCTGGTGGGTTTCGGTCTGGGCGCCGGAGGCGTCGTTTTCAAGGACGATTTCGGCCGCGTCATCCGGGTTTTCCTCGGCCCATTTCCAGCCCTTCATCGAGGCGCGGACGAACTTGACCATCTTTTCCTTGAAGGCCGGGTCCTTCAGCTTGTCCTCGAGCACGTAAAGACCGTCTTCCAGGGTGGCCACGCCTTCCTTCTCGTACTGGAAGGTCACCAGTTCGTCTTCCTTGATGCCGGCATCGATGACCTGCCAATATTCATTATAGGTCATGGTCGAGATGCAGGCCGCCTGCTTCTGCAGAAGCGGGTCGACGTTGAAGCCCTGCTTCAAGACGGTGACGCCGCCTTCTGAGCCATCGGTCTTGATGCCAAGCGTCGCCATCCAGGACAGGAAGGGATATTCGTTGCCGAAGAACCAGACGCCTAGCGTCTTGCCCTTGAAGTCTTCCGGCTTGGTGATGCCGGTTTCCTTGAGGCAGGTCAGCATCATGCCCGAGGCCTTGAACGGCTGGGCGATGTTGACCAGCGGCACGCCCTTCTCGCGGGTGGCCAGCGCCGACGGCATCCAGTCGACGATAACGTCTGCGCCGCCACCGACGAGAACCTGCGGGGGAGCGATGTCCGGACCACCCGGCTTGATCTCGACGTCGAGGCCCTCTTCCTCGTAAAAGCCCTTGTCCTTGGCGACGTAATAGCCGGCGAACTGGGCCTGGGTGACCCATTTCAGTTGCAGCGTCACCTTTTCGGCGGCTGCCGCCTGCATCGCCGTCAGCGACACGGCGCCTGCCAATAGCAGGGATGCGAGTTTCAATGTCATTTTCTGTTCCCTCTTTCTTGTTTACGCCTGTCCACCACGGACAGACGGATGCCAGAAGGTGACCCAGCGTTCTGCAAGTGCCACCAACCCGTAGAAGATCGAGCCGGCAAGCGCGGCAACCGCGATCTCGGCCCAGACCATATCGACATTGCTGCGCCCCACTTCCGTGGAAATCCGGAACCCCATGCCGACGATCGGGGTGCCGAAGAACTCTGCCACGATCGCGCCGATCAGGGCCAGCGTGGAATTGATCTTGAGCGCGTTGAAGATGAACGGCCATGCCGCCGGAAGCCTGAGCTTCACCAGCGTCTGCCACCAGGAGGCCGCATAGGTGCGCATCAGGTCGCGCTCCATGTGGCTCGCCGCCGACAGGCCCTGCACGGTGTTCACCAGCATGGGGAAGAAGGTCATGATGACGACAACCGCGACCTTGGACTGCCAGTCGAAGCCGAACCACATGACCATGATCGGCGCGACGCCGACCATCGGCAGCGCCGAGACGAAATTGCCGATCGGCAGCAGACCCTTCTGCAGGAAGGGCGAGCGATCGACGAGGATCGCGACCGCGAAACCCAGTCCGCAGCCGAGCGCATAGCCGGTCAGCACCGATTTGAGGAAGGTCTGCTGGAAATCGGCCCAGAGGGTGGGCACGGAACTGGTCAGGCGAGCCCAGATCATCGACGGGGCCGGCAGCAGGATCGAGGGAATGTTGAAGCCGTGCACCAGGCATTCCCAGATCACCAGCAGGGTCACGCCGAAGATCAGCGGCACGGCCGTGTTGACGATGCGGCGCACCGTGCGGTCTTTGAAGTGCCGGCGCACCAGCCATTCGTTGAGGCCCCAGGCGGACAGCCAGAAGACCAGGGCGAAGACGAGATATCCGTTCATGGCTTTACCCCCATGCGCGCGAGCACCCGGGCATGGGCGATGCCGACCAGCGAGACGAGGACGGCGGCAAGGCCGGCGGCCATGAACAGGGCGGCCCAGATCTGGATGGTCTGGCCGTAATAGGAGCCGGAGAGCAGGCGGGCGCCGAGACCGGCGATCGCGCCGGTGGGCAGTTCGGCGACGATGGCGCCGAGCAGCGAAATCGCGATCGCCACCTTCAGCGAGGTGAACAGATAGGGCATGGAGGCCGGCCAGCGCAGCTTCCAGAACGTCTGCGACGGGCTCGCATGATAGGTGTGCATCAGGTCGATGAGGATGGTGTCGGGGCTGCGAAGCCCCTTCACCATGCCGACGACGATCGGGAAGAAGGACAGATAGGTCGAGATCAGCGCCTTGGGCAGGATGCCCGATATGCCGACCGAATTCAGAACGACGATGACCATCGGCGCGATCGCCAGGATCGGAATGGTCTGGCTGGCGATCACCCAGGGCATCAGCGAGCGGTCCATCGCCCGGTTGTGGACGATGCCGACGGCGAGCAGGATGCCGAGCCCGGTGCCGATGACGAAGCCGAGCAGGGTCGTCGAAAGGGTGATCCAGGCGTGATAGACGAGGCTTCGCTTCGACGTCACCGCCTTGTTGACCGTGGTGTCCCACAGTTCGGCGAAGATCTGGTGCGGGGCGGGGAGCACCGGCCGCTCCTGGGCGAAGGTGCGCTCGACGAGTTGGCCAAAGGTCACCGTCTCACCCGCCCGCGCCGCCTGATCGCGCACGAAGGGGGCGTTGAGGTAGACGACGAAGACATGCCAGACGACGAGGATGGCAAAGACGACGGTGAGGATCGGCAGGACGCGGTCGCGGAAGAGGGAGGGGGAGGGGGCGGTCATGGGCGGCCTCGCATGGTGAGGTCTGCACCCCCCTCTGCCCTGCCGGCGTTCGGCGCGGCAATCGATTCACTGGATCGATTGCCCGGCTTCACCGGCCGCGCCTCACCCCCCTCAAGGGGGGAGATCGACGTGCGGACGACGCTCGCCCTCCCTCTGGCGTGACTGACGATGGTCGAACGGAAACGGTCTGCCCCCGATCTCCCCCCTTGAGGGGGAGATGTCACGAAGTGACAGAGGGGGGTAACCCTCTCTGCCACGTGGAAGCTTCCAGTGCCCCTCATCCGCCTGCCGGCACCTTCTCCCCGTCTTGACGGGGAGAAGGGACGCGTGGCACCGCCGTGGCCGTTCCCTCTCCCCGCCTGCGGGGAGAGGGTCAGGGTGAGGGGCTTCTCATTCGCGACGTGCACGGCGAGGGGAAGTGGCAGCAGCCGAGGCACGATCACTCTATTCCTCATAGCTATGCCCCGCCTTCAGGCCCTCGCGGACGCGGTGGGCGATTGCGAGGAATTCCGGGGTCTCGCGGATCTCCAGCGGCCGCTCCCTCGGCAGGGTGGATTCGATGATGTCGGTGACGCGGCCGGGACGGGGGCTCATGACGACGATCTTGGTCGAGAGATAGACCGCTTCGGGAATCGAATGGGTGACGAAGCAGATCGTCTTGTCGGTGCGGGCCCAGAGTTTCAGCAGTTCGGAATTCAAATGGTCGCGGACGATTTCGTCGAGCGCGCCGAAGGGCTCGTCCATCAGCAGCAGGTCGGCGTCGAAGGCGAGCGCGCGGGCGATCGAGGCGCGTTGCTGCATGCCGCCCGACAACTGCCAGGGAAACTTCTTGCCGAAGCCGGTGAGGTTGACCAACTCCAGCGTCTGCTCGATCCGCTTTTTCTGCTCCTCCTTGGAGAAGCCCATGATCTCGAGCGGGAGCGCGATATTCTTCTCGATGGTGCGCCACGGATAAAGCGCCGCCGCCTGGAAGACATAGCCGTAGGAGCGGTCCTTGCGGGCGTTTTCCGGCGTCATGCCGTTGACGGTGATCGTGCCGGCGGTGTGCTTCTCCAGATCGGCGATGACGCGCAGGAAGGTGGTCTTGCCGCAACCGGAGGGGCCGATGAAGGAGACGAAGTCGCCCTTCTTCACCTCGAGATCGACATTGGACAGCGCATGGACCGGCCCGTCTCCGGTCTGGAAGGTGAGACAGAGGTCCTTGGCGGACACGACGGAGAAGGGAGCGGTCATCGATGGGAACCTATGGGCTTTCTTGCAAAGGCATCAAGCCTCTTGCACACTATCAATACATGGCAGGCACGGGCCGGCCTATCGGACTTTGCGGGAATTTCGGAGATCGAGGAGGAGTGCCAGCATGGATACGTCATCGAAACCCACCTGCCGGATCGTTCGGCCCGGAAGCACCTATGACGGCAAGCAGGGCCTGAGTTACTTTGCCGGCATTTCGGCCGAGACGGTCGGCTCGAAGGGCATCTGCATGCATCTTCTGACCATGCCGCCGGGCGCGAGGGCCAAGGCCCATCTGCACGAGAACCACGAGACGGCGATCTACTGCCTGTCGGGCCAGGCGCATACCTGGTACGGCGACCGGCTGGAAAACCACGTGATCCTGCATGCCGGGGAACTGATGTACATCCCGGCCGGCGTGCCGCATCTTCCGGCCAACCTCTCCAACGCGCCCTGCACGGCGCTGATCGGCCGGACAGATCCCAACGAGCAGGAGAGCGTCGTTCTTCTGCCGGAGCTGGACGCGCTCGTGGAGGTTTAAGGTTGCCCTTCTCCCCAGCGGGGAGAAGGTGGCCCGCAGGGCCGGATGAGGGGGGGCGAAGCTCATAAGGTCCAGCGCACTTGGCCCCCTCATCGCCTCGCTGCGCTCGGCACTTCTCCCCGCTGGGGAGAAGAGGGTTTCGGCTGTGGGCGCTTTACCCACCTCTGTCCTGCCGGACATCTCCCCCTCAAGGGGGGAGATCGGACCCCGCAAATGGTCTGCCGGAACGTGACGTTCCAGAGTGGAGATGTTGCTCTGCGCAGTCTGTCCTAGCCGAGCGGCCAGCCCCATCCGATCTCCCCCCTTGAGGGGGAGATGCCCGGCAGGGCTGAGGGGGGTGGCTTCAAGCACTGCGGCCATCTCTACCGTCACACCCCCGTCGCCGGAATGCCGGTGCGCTCGACCTTGCGCGGCGCGACCAGTTCCTTCCACGTCGACAGCGCCTTGTTGACGGCCGTGAAGGGTTCGCGCTTGACGAACTGGCCGTGGCCTTCCTCGGTCTTCACCGTCGCTTCCTCGATCACCACCTTGCCGCGCGACAGCGTGAAGCGCGGCAGGCCGGTGACCTGCTTGCCCTCGAAGACATTGTAGTCGATCGCCGATTGCTGGGTCCTGGCCGAGATGGTCTTCGAGCGCTTCGGGTCCCAGACCACGAGGTCGGCATCGGCGCCGACGAGGATAGCGCCCTTCTTCGGATAGATGTTGAGGATCTTGGCGATATTGGTCGAGGTGACGGCGACGAATTCGTTCATCGTCAGGCGGCCGGTCGCCACCCCATAGGTCCACAGCATCGGCATGCGGTCTTCAAGCCCGCCCGTGCCGTTGGGGATCTTGGCGAAGTTGCCGACGCCGAAACGCTTCTGCTCGGTGGTAAAGGCGCAGTGGTCGGTGGCCACGCAGGAAAGCGAACCCGACTGCAGGCCGGCCCAAAGTGAGTCCTGATGCTGCTTGTTGCGGAAGGGGGGCGACATGACGCGGCGGGCGGCATGGTCCCAGTCCTTGTCGAAATATTCGCTCTCGTCGAGCGTCAGGTGCTGGATCAGCGGCTCGCCATAGACGCGCATGCCCTTCTGCCGGGCCCGGCGGATCGCCTCATGCGCCTGTTCGCACGACGTGTGCACGACATAGAGCGGCACGCCGGCCATGTCGGCCAGCATGATGGCGCGGTTGGTCGCCTCGCCTTCGACTTCGGCGGGGCGCGAATAGGCGTGCGCCTCGGGGCCGTTATTGCCCTCGGCCAGCAGCTTGGCGGTCATGGCCGCCACCACGTCCCCGTTCTCGGCATGGACGAGGGGCAGCGCGCCCAGTTCGGCGCAGCGCGAAAACGAGGCGAACATCTCGTCGTCGTTGACCATCAAGGCGCCCTTGTAGGCCATGAAGTGCTTGAAGGTGTTGATGCCCTTGTCCTGCACAATGGTCTTCATCTCGTTGAAGACGCGCTCGTTCCAGCCGGTGATCGCCATGTGGAAGGAATAGTCGGCATTGGCGCGGCTGGTCTTGTTGTGCCACATCGAGAGCGCGTCGAGCAGCGACTGGTCGGGGGCCGGCAGGCAGAAGTCGACCACCATGGTGGTGCCGCCGGCAAGGCCCGCGCGCGTGCCGCTTTCGAAGTCGTCGGCGGAGTAGGTGCCCATGAAGGGCATTTCGAGATGCACATGCGGATCGATGCCGCCCGGCATGACATAACAGCCCGCGGCGTCGAGGACGGTGTCGCCCTTGAGGTCCGGCCCGATCTCGACGATCACGCCGCCGTCGATCTTGATGTCCGCCTTATAGGTGAGATCGGCGGTGACGATGGTTCCGCCCTTGATGACTGTGCTCATGATCCTATCCTCATCCGTAAAACGCTAAAGCCAGAATTGCGCCACGTCCCACCTCGGTGCGGCGCCAGTTCACAAATGCCGCACATTCAAGAAGGTCGATCCATTGCTGCGGCGCCGCCTGTTTGAAATGCGAGTAGTTGTCGATCCGAATGGTCACTGCGTTCCCTGGCTCGACGGTCAGCCTCGACATCCCCGCGTCCGGTTCGTCGAGATAGCTCATGCAGTTGATCCAGGCGTCCATGCTTCGGCCGTAAAAGCCCGGAAAGCCAAATGCCGTGGCGAATTCGGAGTGGAAGTCGTCGACGCCAATCAAGCGCTTGCCATCCATCACGACCACGGTATCGCTCTTGCTCAAGCTACGATCTCCACCGTTTCCAGCGTCGACTGTCGGTCGCCCCATTCTCGTTTCTCCATCCGGTGGGAGGTGCCGCTAACCTATGCCACGATCTCCGCCGTCTCCAGCACGGCCTGCAGCAGCACGTCGGCGCCGGCGGTGGCCCAGTCCTTGGAGATTTCCTCGGCCTCGTTGTGCGACAGGCCGCCGACGCAGGGGCACATGATCATCGTGGCGGGGGCGACCTTGGCGGCCCAGCAGGCGTCGTGGCCGGCGCCGGAGATCAGGTTCATGTGGCTATAGCCGAGCCGCTCGGCGGCGCTGCGCACCGTCTCCACCAGCTTCGGATCGAAGGTGACCGGGTCGAAATGTCCGACGGCTTCGACCGAACAGCCGACGCCGAGCGCGTCGCAGATCGTGGCGGCTTCCTTCTCGATCTTGGCCCGCATGCGGTCGAGCTTGGCCTGGTCGGGCGTGCGGATATCGACAGTGAAGATCACCGTGCCGGGCAGCACGTTGCGGGAATTGGGCGAGAACTTCACCTGGCCGACGCCGCCGACGGCGCCCGGCTGGTTGTCCATGGCGACGGCTTGCACCATTTCCATGATGCGGGCCATGGCAAGGCCGGCATTGACGCGCAGGTTCATCGGCGTCGAGCCGGTATGGGCCTCGCGCCCGGTCAGCGTGAATTCCAGCCACCACAGGCCCTGGCAGTGGGTGACGACGCCGATCTGTTTCTCCTCCGCCTCGAGGATCGGCCCCTGCTCGATATGGTATTCGTAATAGGCGTGCATCTTTCTTGCGCCGACTTCCTCGTCGCCGAGCCAGCCGATGCGCTTCAACTCGTCGCCATAGGTCTTGCCGTCCGGATCCTGGCGGCCATAGGCGTAGTCGAGCGAATGCACGCCGGCAAAGACGCCCGAGGCGAGCATGGCCGGGGCAAAACGTGCGCCTTCCTCGTTGGCCCAGTTGGTGACGACGACCGGGTGCTTCGTCCTGATGCCGAGATCGTTCATCGAGCGGACGATTTCGAGGGCCGCCAGAACCCCGAGCACGCCGTCATACTTGCCGCCGGTCGGCTGCGTGTCGAGGTGGCTGCCGACATAGACCGGCAGCGCATCCGGATCAGTGCCGGGGCGGGTCATGAACATGGTGCCCATCTTGTCGACGCCCATGGTCAGACCCGCGTCTTCACACCATTTCCGGAAAAGGCTGCGGCCTTCGGCATCCGCGTCGGTCAGGGTCTGACGATTGTTGCCGCCGGCAATGCCGGGGCCGATCTTCGCCATCTCCATCAGCGCGTCCCAGAGCCGATCGCCGTTCACGCGCAAGTTCACGCCGGTTTGAGCCGTCATTGCAGTCATCCTCACCTGTTTTCGAAGGGTCATGCAAGAGGCATGCCCTGTTATTCCCCGTGGTCTCCAGCCGATGTTTTTTTGCTTGTTGGGCTGGATGAAATGGCCGGTTGCCTTTGGCGGGCACCTGTCCGATAATTTGACCGACTGGTAAACATTACAGCTTCCGGCGCGGCACTCAAGACGGAAAAAACGAAAAAACCACGACAAAATTCAAGGCATGTGCCTCAAAAAGGTGCAGGGATAAAACTGATAAAGATCAAGCCCTTGGGCTTGGCGGACGAGGGCGGGACGGCGCGCATGGCGATACCGAGGGCGGCGAGGACACAAAGGCGCACCCGCATCCAGGAGGAGAAGGAAGAGGTGATCCTGGAGGCGGCGCTCGACGTCTTTTCCTTGCGCGGCTTTCGCGGCTCGACCATCGACCAGATCGCCGAGGTGGCCGGCATGTCCAAGCCGAACCTGCTCTATTATTTCCGCACCAAGGAAGGCATGCACCGGGCGCTGATCGACCGGGTGCTGGAGACCTGGCTGGAGCCGTTGCGGGCGTTCGATCCCGATGGCGATCCGGAAGAGGAGGTGCGATCCTATATTCGCCGCAAGCTCGAAATGGCGCGCGATTTTCCGCGCGAGAGCCGCCTGTTCGCCAACGAGATCCTGCAGGGCGCGCCGCATATCGAGGACATGCTGAAGGGGCAATTGAAGGAACTGGTCGACGAGAAGGTCGAGGTCATCCGCTCGTGGATAAGGGCTGGAAAGGTGCGGGACTGCGATCCCTATCACCTGATCTTCTCGATCTGGTCGACCACCCAGCATTATGCCGATTTTGACGTGCAGGTGCGGGCGGTGCTGGGTGAGGGCGAGCGAAGCGACACGCGCTTCGAGGACGCGGCCCGCTATCTAGAGGGCCTGTTCGTGCGAGGCCTCATTCCGCAAAAGCCGCAGGTCGGCTGATCAATCCGGCAGCCATGCCAGAACCAGCAGGCCGCAGGCGGTCACAAGCGCGCCGAGGAAAACCGCGCCGGACGCCCAGCCGTGGCCGATCAGGCCCTCGATGACGATGATGAAGGTCGGCGTCAGATAGCCATAGGCCAGCACCTTGGGGGCGGGCAGGCGCACCGAGGCGTATTGCAGCAGGAAGAAGGTGAATGCCGTGGCGAAGACGGAGAGATAGATCACCGCGATCCACACCATCGGCGGCAGGCTGAGGAGGTTGACCTCGACCAGCCGCGGTGCGGCCGGCACGAGAATGAAGGCGAAGGTCGCGACGGCTGCCCAGAAGACGAAGGCAAGCGGCGCCTCCTTGCGGTTAAACAGCCTCAGCAGCGGCACATAGGCGGCATGGCACAGCACGCCGACGAAAAAGATCATCTCGCCGCGGCCGATGTCGAAGGCGAGAAGGGCGTCGAGATCGCCGCGAAAGATCACCCAGACCGCTCCGGTTGCCGCAATCAGCAGGCTGACGATGACGGCCGGTCTGGTGTGCTGGCGCATCAGAAACCAGGCAAAGACGGCGCTCAAGAGCGGCATGAGGGTGAACACCGCGCCGGTCGCCACCGGCTTGGTGAACTGCAACGCGACGAACATCGTCGTCATGTAGACCGCCATCAGCAGGCCGAGCACGGCGAACCGCCAGGGTTCCCTGGGCAAGGTCAGCGAGACCCCCATCTTCACGCAGAGCGCCGCGATGAAAAACACGGTGACCGCATAGCGCAGTGCCTGGAGGGCGAGCGGGTCGACCATCTGGGTGGCGATGCCGCCAAGCGAGAAGGAGCCGGAAACCAGCAGCGAGAACAGAAGAACCGCCAGATGCGCCTTCAGCTTCTCCCCGCCTTTTGCGTGGGTGTTGTGGCGGGTTCTGTCGGTCGCTTGCTCGGTCACGGTCTGCTTCGGCTGGCTTTGTGGGCGCCGGCTCGCGGCTCGGGCTCTGCCTAGCATGGCCGGAGCGAGGATGGAAAGGCGAGAAGAGGTGCTGTGCGAGGGTTTCAGCCGACTTCCGCAGCCCTGTGCTGCATCCACGAGCGGCCGCGGGCAAATTCGATCAGGGCATTGCCGTCCATCGGCCGTGCCAGCGCATAGCCCTGCAGGGTCTGGCAGCCGAGGTCGCGCAGGATCGCTGCGTGGTGCATGGTCTCGACGCCTTCGGCGACGATCTCGATGCCGAGCGAGCGGCCGATGTCGACGATCGAGCTGATCAGGCGGCGCTGGGCGGAGGAAACGATGATTGGCGCGGTCAGCTGGCGGTCGATCTTCAGGCGGCGCGGCGACAGCTTCAACAGGCTGAGGATCGAGGCATAGCCGGTGCCGAAATCGTCGATCTCGATGTCGATGCCATGGGCCTTGATCCGCTCGATGCTGCTGGTGACGGCGTCGCCCTTGTCGTCGAAGGAAATGGATTCGAGAAGCTCGAACGACAGGCTGCCGGGCACCAGATCGAGCCCTTCCAGGCGATGCAGCAGGCTTTCGTCGAACAGGCGCTGGGCGGAGATGTTGACCGAGACCTTGTCGATCGCCAGATCATTGGCCAGCCAGCGGGTGCGTTGCAAAAGCGCCTGGTCGAGGATCGCCGCATCGATCTGCGAGACGACGTTCAGGCTTTCGGCAATCTTCAGGAAGCTGTCGGGACCGAGGATGCCTTCTTCCGGGTGGTCCCAGCGAGCGAGCGCCTCGACCCCGTTGATTTCCAGCGTATGGGCGTCGAACTGCGGCTGGAAATAGGCGATGAAGTCGTTCTGGTCGAGCGATTTGAGGATCGCGTCCGCCGTCTTCTTGGTGTTGATGGTCAGCGACTTCAGCCGGTCGGTATAGCGCTCGACGCGGTTCCTGCCGTGGCGCTTGGCCTCGTAGAGGGCGATGTCGGCATTGACCAGCAACTGCTCGGCCTTGAAATCGCAGAGTTCCCGGGTGGCGATGCCGATCGAGGCGCCGACCCGACATTCGTGACCGCCATGGATGATCGGCGTATTGATCGCGTCGATCAGTCGGCGGGCAAGGTCGCCATATTCCTGATCGGTCAGCGTATCGGCGCAGACGACGACAAACTCGTCGCCGCCGATGCGGGCGACGAAGTCCTCGATCCGGGTATTCTCGCGCAGCTTGACGGCGACGTGCCGGAGAATTGCGTCGCCGGCGCCGTGGCCCAGCGTGTCGTTGATGTCCTTGAAGCGGTCGAGGTCGATATGCAGCACGGTGGCGGGCGCCTGCGTCTCGCTCACGGCGTCGAGCCGCATCAGGTACTGGTCGAGGTAACGGCGGTTCGGCAGGTTGGTCAGGGCGTCATGCAGCGAATTGTGCTCCATGTGCTGGCGGGCCTGCTCGAGTTCGCGGTTCTGCAGTTCGGCCTGCAGCTTGGCGTCGCGCAATTCCTGTTGCAGGCGGACGTCGGCCGTCACGTTCCAGTTGACGCCAACCAGTTTCTTGCGGAAACGCGAGTCGCGATAGGTCGTGCCATAGGCGCGGATGTGGCGCACTTCGCCGTCGACGCCGACGACGCGGAATTGGGTCACATAGTCCTTGCCGGTTTCCATGGCGCGGGCGAAGACCTGCTCTGCCTCTTCGAGATCGTCGGGGTGAAGCCTGTCGCGCCAGGTCTGGTAGGTGTAGTGACCGTCGCCCTCGACGCCGTAGAGCTTCTGCATGCGGGCGTCCCAATTGAGTTCGCCGCTGCCGATATCGAGCTCCCAGACGCCGATGCGTGAGGCTTCAAGGGCGATTTCCAGGCGGTGCGACAGGGCGCGCAGTTCTTCCTCGCGCTGGCGAAGGGCGGCGATGTTGGCCTGGCGTTCGCTCAGCAGCCGGGCGATCCAGGCCACGGGCGCGACGATCATCAGGCCGACCAGTAGCATCAGGATGCGGGAAAGCCAGAGATCCGGCGCCGGCTGGTTCCACCCGCCCTTCGGCGCTGCGACGATTTCCCAGCTCTCGCTGCCGAAACTGATCGGCATCGTGACCGGCGCTGCGGCAAAAAGTCCTGCGTCGCCGAAGAAGACCTTGCCGCGACTTCCGTCCTCGGCCTTGGTGGCGATCGCCACGTCGATGCCGAGTGTGTTCGAGGTCAGGCCGCCATATTCATAGAGCCGATCGATGTCGATGACCGCCGCCATCAGCCCCCAGAAGGTACGGCCGCCTTGGCCATTGGGCACGATGACGGGATAGCGGACGATCAGGCCCTGTCCTCCCTGAACCAGATCAACCGGGCCGGTCGCGACATATTGCCCGGATTCCCGGACCCGTTCAGCGGCGGCACGCTGTGCCTCGCTCTGGCGATAGTCGAAACCGATCAGCGGCCGGTTGCCGGTCAGCGGATAAACGTATTTGACCACCAGGTCCGGGGCGGCGGCGATGTTGCGCAGCTGGTGGCTTGTTTCGAAGATCCGCACGCCCAGCGTTGAAAAGCGGTCGGCGGAGATGTTCGGCTCGGTCTCGATGACCGCCACCAGGCCCTGCACCAACTGGATATTGGCGGTGATGCCGCCTTCGAGGCGGGCGCGCACCAGCCCGAGTTCCTCCGCGACACGGTTGCGGATGTTCTCCTGGTAGAGGCGGTGTTTCTGCTGGTCGGCATAGACGACAGCAATCGCGACGGCGATGACGACGATCACGGCGGGAAAATAGTATTGAAGAGCCGCGCCGAGCGCTCTCCATCCGTATTTTCCTGTATTTCCTGCCATGCCTGCTGTCTCCACTCGCATGGTCGAGCAACTCTCAGTCATCGGTTCACCCAACTCGGAGGGTGAGAATTCCACGAAACCCTTGAAATTTGTTGAATCGACGCGCGAAATATTGCGGCCATCGCCCGCTACACGCGAACCGCGGCATGGGCAAAAAAAGACCCCCATGCGGGGGTCAGGAGGAGTGGAGGTGGAAAGGGTGCTATTCGGCGGCTTGGGCCGCCGTGGGATTGTTCGGATGGGTCGTCCAGTTGGCGTAGATCGGACTGACCGGGCTGCCGGTGCGCTGGTCGAGCGTTCCGGGTTCAAGGCCGACCATGGTGATGCAGTTCTCGACCGGACAGACGTTGACGCACAGGTTGCAGCCGACGCATTCGTCCTCCATCACCTCGAAATGCCGCACACCGTCGACTTGCGCCGTGATCGCCTGGTGCGAGGTATCCTCGCAGGCGATGTGACAGCGTCCGCACTTGATGCAGGCGTCCTGATCGATCCGCGCCTTGGCGATATAGTTGAGGTTCAGATATTTCCAGTCGGTGACGTTCGGCACGGCACGGCCGGTGATGTCGTCGAGATTGCGATGGCCCTTGGCGTCCATCCAGTCGGAAAGGCCGGTGATCATTTCCTCGACGATCTTGAAGCCATAGGTCATGGCGGCGGTGCAAACCTGCACATTGCCGGCGCCGAGCACCATGAATTCTGCCGCATCCCGCCAGGTGGTGACGCCGCCGATGCCGGAGATCGGAAGCCCGTAGGTTTCCGGATCGCGGGCGATCTCGGCCACCATGTTAAGCGCGATCGGTTTGACCGCGGGGCCGCAATAGCCGCCATGGGTGCCCTTGCCGCCGACCGTCGGATTGGGGGCGAAGTTGTCCAGATCGACCGAGACGATCGAGTTGATCGTGTTGATCAGCGAGACGGCATCGGTGCCGCCGGCCTTTGCCGCGCGCGCCGGCTTGCGGATGTCGGCGATGTTGGGGGTGAGCTTGGTGATCACCGGCATGCGGCTATACTGCTTGCACCAGCGCACCACCATTTCGATATATTCCGGCACCTGGCCGACGGCAGCCCCCATGCCGCGCTCCGACATGCCGTGCGGACAGCCGAAGTTGAGTTCAATCCCGTCTGCGCCGGTCTCTTCGACCAGCGGCAGGATCGCCTTCCACTCTTCCTCGACGCAAGGCACCATGATCGAGGCGATCAGCGCCCGGTCCGGCCAGTTCATCTTGACCTGCTTCATTTCCTGGAGATTGACCTGAAGCGGGCGGTCGGTGATCAGTTCGATGTTGTTCAGGCCCAGCAGCCTGCGGTCGGCGCCCCAGATCGCGCCATAGCGCGGGCCGTTGACGTTGACCACCGGCGGGCCTTCCGAGCCGAGCGTCTTCCACACCACGCCGCCCCAGCCGGCCCTGAAGGCGCGCTCGACGTTATAGGCCTTGTCGGTCGGCGGCGCAGACGCCAGCCAGAACGGGTTGGGCGACTTGATGCCGACGAAATTGTTGCGAAGATCAGCCATTGTCTTGTCCTCTCTGGAGCGCTTACGCGACGGCGGTCAGTCCCGCCGCAGACGCGGCGAGAGAACGGTTGATGCTTTCGGCCGCATCGCGGCCCATGGCGACGGCGGAAACGGTGAGGTCCTGACCGCCGAAGGCGCAGTCGCCACCCGCCCAGACGCCGGGCACCGAGGTGCGGCCCTCGGCATCGATGGCGATCTTGCCGGCCTGGAGCTGCATCTGCTCGATGCCCAGAAGGTCGAGCTTCTGGCCGATGGCGACGAGGATCTGATCGGCCTTGATCTCGGTCTTGTGGCCGGTGCCCTTCATTATGCCGTCCTCGACATGGGTATATTCGAGGGTGATAGCCGAGACGTGGCCATGGTGGTGCGCCACTTCCTTCGGCTGCAGCCAGTGGCGGATATGGACGCCCTTGGAGGCGGCGAGGTCCTGCTCGAACTCGGAGGCGTTCATGTGCTCCTTGCCGCGGCGGTAGCAGATCGTCACGTTTTCGGCGCCCAGCAGCTTGGCCTGGACGGCGGCGTCGATGGCGGTCATGCCGCCGCCGATGACGACGACGTCGCGGCCGACCGGGACGTCCGCTTTTTCCTTCGCCTCGCGCAGGTTGGCGATGAATTCGACGGCGTCAAGAATGCCGTTGATGTCGGCACCTGGAATGTTGAGCGCGTTGACATTGCCAAGGCCGGTGCCGAGGAAGACGGCGTCGTGCTTGGCCTGGAGGTCGGCGAGCGTGAAGTCGCGGCCGAGCATTCCGCCGTTGATCACGTCGATATTGCCGATCGAGAGAATGTAGTCGACTTCGCTCTGGGCGAAATCATTGGTCGTCTTGTAGGCGGCGATGCCGTATTCGTTGAGGCCGCCGGCCTTTTCGCGGTGGTCGTAAATGGTGACCTGGTGGCCGTGCATGGCGAGCCGGTGGGCGCAGGCGAGGCCTGCCGGACCGGCGCCGACCACGGCGACCGATCGGTCGGTCGATGGCGCGGGCGTGTAGAACTGCCGTCCCTGTTCGATGGCGATGTCGGTCGCATAGCGCTGCAGCCGGCCGATCTCGACCGGGCGCTCTTCCGCCGTATTGCGCACGCACGCCTCTTCGCACAGCGTTTCGGTCGGACAGACGCGGGCGCACATGCCGCCGAGGATGTTCTGGTCGAAGATGGTCTTGGCCGAGCCGATCGGATTGCCGGTCGAGATCTGGCGGATGAAGAGCGGGATGTCGATCGAGGTCGGACAGGCCGTCATGCACGGCGCGTCGTGACAGAAGTAGCAGCGATCGGATGCCACCAGCGCCTCATGCTCATCGAGGCGCGGATGCAGGTCGGAGAAATTCCTCAAATAATCGGCAGCGTCCAGCCGCCCGGCCTTCAGGCCCGGTTCCAGTCGTCGCATCGTGGTTCCCCTTTTTTATCGAGCGATTGGTAACAGGCTAACCCAGGAAAAAAAATTTATCAAACGGTAAAATTTCGCTCGGAAGGACGGCCAGAAGGCTTGTGGGGCAGGGGGTCTAGCTCTCCAGCAAGGCCTTCTCCCGCTGCCGGTAGAGCTTCGGCGGCAGGCCTGCGTGCTGGGTGAAGAACCGGCTGAAATAGGCCTGGTCGTCGAAGCCGAGTCGCAAGGCGATCTGCTGGATCGACAGGGCGCTGAACACCAGGTCGCGCTTGGCCTCGAGCATGATGCGTTCCGCCACAAGGCGGCTCACCGGCTTGCCGGCCAGCGCCCGGGTGATGCGGTTGAGGTGGGTGGCCGACAGGCCGATGCGCCGGGCATAGTGCTCGACGGGTAGACGGGACCGGAAGTCCTCGCCGATCATCCGGGTCAGTTCCGCCAGGCGTTCCTCATCCCGGTCGGCGTCGCCCCGGCCGCGTTCCGCCCCGGCAAGGCGAAGCGTCAGCAGCAGCACGGTGCGCAGCAAGGGCTCGACCAGCGCGGTCGGTCGCGCCCCGCCCTGGACGATCTCCTGTTCGGCGCGATCGAGGGTCTCGCTCAGATATCGGCTGTCGGGATGGTCGGACGAAAGCGCGGTCATGCTCGGCCGCCGCAGCCATTCGCCGAGGTCTGCATGGCCCTGCAGTTCGGCCGAGAAGCGGCCGGCCACCAGCGTGATCACGGCGCCGTCGACGTCGCGGGAGAAGCGAAAACCATGGTCGTGCCGCTCCGGCATGACGATCACCGTGCGGGGGCCGAAGGGATGCCAGCGACCGCCGAACAGGGCCTCGCCCCGGCCGCTGCGAATGTGCAGAATCTGAAACAGCCGTTCGTGGCGGTGCGGCCGGATCTCCCAGCTGTGCAGCGAGCTGCGGCTGTAGATCGTCTCGGCATGCGCCCAGAATTCCGTGTGTTCCGTCGGCTTTTCGCCGTAGAGGCTGTAGGTTGGAACGGGTCTAGTCACGTTCGCTATTCCGCTCGATGTTCGGATTGTCCAAGAATGTGCCGGAATCTTCCATTGTCGGCAAGGCCCTGCGGCTTATCATTCGGCAAGTATTCAGGGAGGATTTCCATGCGCACCCAGGTCGCCATCATCGGTTCGGGGCCTTCTGGCCTTTTGCTCGGTCAGTTGCTCTCAAAGGCCGGCATCGACAATGTCATCATCGATCGCGTCGATCGCGACTATATCCTCGGCCGCATCCGCGCCGGCGTGCTCGAAGTGGGCGCGGTCGGCATGATGGACCGGGCCGGTGCCGGCAGCCGCATGCACGCGGAGGGGCTGGTCCATGACGGTTTCGCCCTGTCCTTCTCCGGGCGCCGCCACCGCATCGACCTCAAGGGCCTCACCGGCACGTCCGTGATGGTCTATGGCCAGACCGAGCTGACGCGGGATCTGATGGACCAGCGCGAGGCCGATGGCGGCGTGTCGATCTACGATGCCGCCAATGTCACGCCACATGATTTTGACGGCGAAAGCCCCTACATCACCTATGACAAGGACGGGGTCAGCCACCGCATCGATTGCGATTTCATCGCCGGCTGCGATGGTTATCACGGACCGAGCCGGGCCGCTGTCGAGGGCAGGGGGCTGAAGACCTATGAGAAGGTCTATCCGTTCGGCTGGCTCGGCATTCTCGCCGACGTGCCGCCGGTCGATCATGAACTGATCTATGCAAACCACGCGCGCGGCTTTGCGCTGTGTTCGCAGCGCTCGCTCACCCGTTCGCGCTATTATGTCCAGGTGCCGCTCTCCGACAAGGTCGAGCAATGGTCGGATGACGCCTTCTGGGACGAGATCCGCCGCCGCCTGCCGGCCGATGTCGCCGAAGCCATGGTGACCGGCCCGTCGATCGAGAAGTCGATCGCCCCCTTGCGTTCCTTCGTCGCCGAACCGCTCCGGTTCGGCCGGCTGTTCCTGGTCGGCGATGCCGGCCATATCGTGCCGCCGACGGGGGCCAAGGGGCTGAACCTGGCCGCGTCCGACGTGCATTACCTGTTCGACGGCCTGCAGGAATTCTATGGCGAGCGGTCGATGGCTGCCATCGATGCCTATTCGGCGCGTGCCCTGTCGCGCATCTGGAAGGCCGAGCGCTTCTCCTGGTCGATGACCATGCTTCTGCACCGCTTTCCCGACGAGGGCGACTTTGGCCAGAAGGTGCAGGAGGCGGAGCTCGATTACCTTTCGGGCTCGTCGGCCGCGCAGACCTCCATGGCGGAGAACTATGTCGGTCTGCCTTACTGACAGCCTATCCCGCATCTCGCTTCTTCCTCGGCCGGGGGTTAAGCGCCCCGGCGCGTTTGTTGGTGGTAAAAAAATTATTGGGATTATAATTTTTTAATATTTAATACAAAAATAATTTTTATTATTGTGCGGACTCACAGAAAGGGGATATCCGCATTTGAACGGCGCCGAGAGTTGAGGAACGGGCATGG
>JAIBEK010000053.1 GCA_019459145.1 Arenimonas sp. | reverse complement strand
CCCGTTTGCTGGCAAACCCGCACTCTCGCGCGGCGTCATCCCCGGCCTTGCCGAGGATCTCGTGAGGTCGATGAAATCAACCGCACGCAGATGCTCGGGGTCAAACCCGAGCATGACGAAAGGACGCTCGGCAAGCTTCGCCAGAATTCTGAGGGCCGGCGCGCGGCGCGGCCCTCGACCGGCCGGAATTGCCCCGGTTTGATCAATAGAGATTTAATCAATACTGAATAACCTGTCCCGACATCCCGAAAGTCAAAGTAATTTTGACAGGATTTTCTCAGGCGGGCGATATTCCAATGAACGGTTCCGTGGACGCGAACATCTTCGAACTCGCTCCGATTGCAATGTGGATCGAGGATTTCAGCGAGGTCAAAGCCCAGTTCGACGCCTGGCGTGCGGACGGCGTGACGGACCTTCGCGCCTTTCTCAAGCAGGATCGCACACGTGTCGCGGAATGCTCCTCGAAGATCCGGATCCTGCAGGTCAACCGCAAGACGCTCGACCTGTTCGAGGCGCAGGATCTCGAGGAACTCGCCGGCAATCTCGGCAAGGTCTTTTGCGACGACATGTGGGAGACCCACATCAACGAACTGACCGACCTTTGGGAAGGCAAGATGGAGTTTGCCGGAACGGCGGTCAATTACACCCTCAAAGGCCGGCGGCTCGATATCCAGCTGCGCGGCTCGGTCTTGCCAGGTCATGAGCGGACGCTCGGGCAACTGCTGGTCACCACCGAGGATGTGACGGAGCGGGAGGATGCCCGGCGCGCCGAGCTGGAGAACCGACGCTATGCCGAAGGCGTTTTCGAGCATTCGCCGGTCTCGTTGTGGATCGAGGACTTCAGCGGCATCCGCAACCTGATCGAGGATGTGCGCTCCCGCGGCATCGTCGATTTTCGCGTCTTCACCGACGTTCATCCCGAATTCGTGCGCCAGTGCATGTCGGAGATCCGGGTGCTTGACGTCAACCAGGCGACGCTCGACCTCTTTGGCGCGCCCGATCGCCATACACTGTTGCTGCGCCAGGGCGAGATCTTCCGCGACGAGATGGAAAAGCCGTTCCGCGAACAACTGATCGATCTGTGGGACAACCGTCTCTATCACAGCCGCGAAGTGGTCAACTACGCCCTCGACGGCAGCGTTCGACACATCCTTCTCAACTTCGCCGTCTTCCCCGGCCATGAACGCGACTGGTCGCGGGTGCAGGTCGCGCTGACCGATATCACCGCCCGCAAGAAGGCCGAGGCCTATCTCGAATATCTCGGCAAGCACGACATCCTGACCAAGCTGCACAACCGCGCCTTCTACACCGACGAGTTGAACCGGCTGGAGCGCAAGTCGCTCAGGCCGGTCTCGGCCATCGTCGTCGATCTCAACGGCCTGAAGGAGGCCAATGACCAGCGCGGGCACGACGCCGGCGATGCGCTGCTTCGACGCTTCGGCGAGGTCCTGAACAGCGTCGTCAAGCCGCCCCACCATGCGACGCGCATCGGCGGCGACGAGTTCGCGGTTCTCATGCCCGGCGCGGATCGCCAGGCAGCGCAGGGCATGGTCGACACGATCCACGAGATCCTGAAGATCAACAACCAGTTCTATTCGGATGCACTGCTCAGCATATCGCTGGGCTTCGCGACCAGCGAACCGGGCGAGAGCATGGAAGCGTTGATGAAGCGCGCCGACGACCTGATGTACGAAAACAAGCGCCTGCACTACGCAAGCCATCCCATCGCCCTGGACGCAAGGCGCACCAAGACCTGAGACCAGGCGCGGTCAGGCGGCGGGGCTCAACGCTCCGCCATCTTCGCCATGCGTTCCGGATAGCGGGCGCCGGCGACCTTCTGCGGCGAGAGCATGTCGCCGAGCGTTGCCACCTCATCGGCCGACAGCACGATGTCGGCGGCTGCTACGTTCTTCTCCAGATTGGCGATCTTGGTGGTGCCGGGGATCGGCACGATGAAATCGCCCTGGGCCAGAACCCAGGCCAGCGCCAGTTGTCCGGGCGTCACGCCCTTGTCCGCGGCCATGCCTTCCAGCGCCGCGACGAGCGCCAGGTTGGCGTCGAAATTCTCCTGCGAAAAGCGCGGTAGCGACCGGCGGAAGTCGTTCTCCGCCATGCCGTCGAGCGTTTTCAGCGCGCCGGTCAGCACGCCGCGGCCGAGCGGCGAAAACGGCACGAAGCCGATGCCGAGTTCGCGGCAGGTGTCGAGCACGCCGTTTTCCTCCGGGTCGCGGGTCCACAGCGAATATTCGCTCTGGATGGCGGCGATCGGATGCACGGCATGGGCGCGCCGCAGGGTCGCGGCACTCGCCTCCGACAGTCCGATCGCCCTGACCTTGCCTTGGCGCACCAGGTCGGCCATGGCGCCGACCGTGTCCTCGATCGGCACGTCCGGATCGACGCGGTGCTGGTAGAACAGGTCGATCGCCTCGACGCCGAGCCGCTTCAGCGATGCCTCGGCGACCTCGCGCACATGTTCGGGGCGGGAATCCGTGCCGCCGGCACTCGCGTCATTGGGATTCTCCGTGTTGATGCGGAAGCCGAACTTGGTGGCGATCATCACCTGGTCGCGATACGGTTTCAGGCCCTTGCCGACGAGGATCTCGTTGGTGAACGGCCCGTAGATCTCGGCCGTGTCGAATAGCGTGACGCCAAGCTCGACGGCTCGGGCAAGCGTTGCCAGCGACCCCGCCTCGTCGCCGGTCTGGGTATAGCCGTGCGTCATGCCCATGCAGCCAAGGCCGAGCGAGGAAAAGGAGAGGGGCCCAAGTGTGCGTGTCTTCATGAAATCGTACCTCTGATGTTCGATCACCATTCGTCAGTATAGACGGAGGTGACAAGGGCAAGATAGCGCGGCGTGGGCTTGTCGATAACACATGCAATCGATCGCGGCTTGTTCTATCAGATAGAACAATGAACAGGATCCAACTCTCGCAGCTTGCCGTTCTCGCCGCCGTTGCCGAAGGCCGCAGCTTTCGCAGGGCCGCGGAGGAACTGGGTATTGCCCCCTCCGCCGTCAGCCATGCCGTGACCGCGCTGGAGGCGAGCCTCGGCGTGCGGCTGCTTGCCCGCACGACCCGCAGCGTCGCGCCGACGGAAGAGGGGCGCATGCTTTTGGAAACGCTATCGCCGGCGCTGGCTGACATCGGTGCTGTGGTGGAGGCCCTTGCGGACCGCAAGGGCACACCGGCTGGGCCGTTGCGCGTGACCATGCCGATGCTCGCCGCCGAAGACTTGATTGTTCCGCGCCTCGGCGCCTTCCTCGGCGCCTATCCCGATATCCAGCTGGATGTCGTCACCAATGATCGCTTCGAGGACATCGTCGCCGAAGGCTTCGACGCCGGCTTGAGGCTCGGCGAACACTTGGAGGCCGACATGATCGCGGTGCGTGCCAGCGGTCCGCAGCGTGGTCTGATCGTCGCGTCTCCCGGCTACATAGCCGCCCATGGCCGGCCGAAAGCACCGGGCGATCTCATCCGTCACCGCTGCATCAGGCGGCGCTTTTCCAGCGGGCGCATCTATCGCTGGGAGCTGGAAAAGGCGGGAAAGCTATTGGCCGTCGATGTGTCCGGCCCGCTGATCCTCTCCGACCAGCGGCTGATACGCCGCGCCGCGATTGACGGCGTGGGGCTTGCCTACCTGTTCGACGGGCGGGTCGATGCGGATGTGGCCGCCGGACGGTTGGTTCCGGTGCTCGAGGACTGGTGCCCGCCCTTCGAGGGCTTCTTCATCTACTATCCCTCGCGCCGCCAGATGCGCCCGGCACTGAGGGCCTTCGTGGACTTCTTTCGCTTCAAGTCTGGTCCGGATCACGGGCGCGAATGAGCCGTCGGCTGCGATCCGAATACACGGAACTGCGGTGCGCAACTCTGATGATGAGGACGTAGTCGTCGCCCTCACGGCGGATCTGGCAGACAAGGCGGATATCCCCGACCCTCAGCTTCCAGAAGTCCTTGAGATCGCCGCGATATGGCTGCAAACGCTGCCTTGGATCCTGCAACTCAAGAAGAAGGTCAAGCGCCTTCTTGATGCGTCGTTGATCGGCTGTCCCCAGCTGCCAGAGTTCCTCGACAGCGGCGGGATGCCATTCAATCCGCAAGCCCGAGTTCCTTCCACACCTGATCATTCGGCACGGGCTTGAAGGGCTCTTTCAGGCGGGCCTCCACTGCATAGAGGTCTTCCAGTTCCTCGAGTTTTTCGAGGATAGCGTCACGAAAGATATCGTTGCGGTCGAGGCCATGGGCCTTCGTGATCTTTTCCCAGCGCGCCTCGATTTCGTCGTCAATCCGAATGTTCACGGTCGCCATGACTAAACTCCTTCGAACCCGAATTTAGTACAGACCTCGGCGGCATACAACTTACGCCAGCGCCATCCGATAGCGCACGTGCCCGTCTTCCTTCGCATAGGTGTCGTAGAGCTTGCGGGCCGTCGCATTGTCGTGGTTGGTGTGCCAGTAGAGGCGGGACCAGCCCTTCTGCTTCGCCAGGGTTATCAGATCGTCGATCAGGGCCCGGCCGAGGCCCCGGCCGCGGAATCTCTCGTCGAGATAGAGGTCTTCCAGATAGCAGTCCGGGGTCAGTGCCCAGGTGGAATCATGGAAATGGTGGATGGCAAAGCCCGCCATCTCGCCATCGACCAGTGCCACCCGCATGGCGATGCGGGATGAGGGATCGAGGATGCGCGCCCAAGTGTAGTTGGTGATCTCTTGCGGCAGGTCGACCTTGTAGAAGGTGAGGTATCCCTTCCACAGGCGCCGCCAGGCGGCTTCGTCGGCAGGCTCGGCATAACGTATTTCGGTTGTCATGGAATTCTTACGCTCCGGCTTCGGTGAGGCGGGCCATCTGGGCTTCGGAAAGCGCAAGCTTGCCGGCGGCAATCAGGCTTTCGAGCTGGCGGAGGCTGGTGGCCGACGCGATCGGCGCGGTGATGCCGGGGCGCGCGGCGACCCAGGCGATGGCGACGGCTGCCGGCGTGGTGCCGGTTTCGGCCGCCACCTGGTCCAGTGCGGCGAGGATCCTCAACCCCTTGTCGTCGAGATAATTGCCGACGCGGTAGCTGCGCGCCGCACCTTCGGTGTCCTTAAGGCTGCGATACTTTCCTGTCAGGAAGCCGGCGGCCAGCGCGTAATAGCTGATGACGCCGATCTCTTCCTTGATGCAAAGCTCGGCCAGCGGCCCTTCGAACCTGTCGCGGGTGTAGAGATTGTATTCCGGCTGCACGACATCATAACGCGGCAGATCGTTCTTCGTTGCGGCGTCGAGCGCGGCCTGCAACTGGTCCGCCTCGTAGTTGGAGCAGCCGATGGCGCGCACCTTGCCCTGCTCTCTCAGCCGGGCGAAGGCCTCCAGCGTCTCCTCGATCGACACGTCCTCGTCCGGCTTGTGGGCGAGATAGAGGTCGATGTAGTCGGTGCCGAGCCGCTTCAGCGAGGCCTCGGCGGCTTCGGCCACCCATTTTTCCGAAAGCCCGGTCTTTCGCCCCTGGCTGTCGAAGCCGACCTTGGTGACGATTACGACTTTGTCGCGCGCGACATGGCCGCGCTTCAGCCACCGGCCGATGATCTCCTCGCTCTCGCCGCCCTTGTGGCCATCCACCCAGGAGGAATAGACGTCGGCCGTATCGATCGCATTGTAGCCGGCGTCGAAGAAGGCATCGAGCAGGTCGAACGAGGTCTTTTCGTCGGCGGTCCAGCCGAACACATTGCCGCCGAAGACGACGGGCGCGATGGAAAGGCCGGTGCGGCCGAGCGAACGCTTCTGCATGGGGAAACTCCGTGGGTTCGCGGGAGGCGGCCGAAGGCGGCCGGGCTGAGGGGTCGCAGGTTAGCAACCGCGCCTGTGATCGACCACTCAATTTCTTTGATCGGACGTCCTGTAGTGGCTCGGCGGCAGGGTGTTGTGCTGCGCCCAGATGCGCCTGAGATGGCGCGGCGAGGAGAATCCCGCCCGCTCGGCCACCGTCTCCATGTCGAGGCGGGAATGGGTAAGGATGTCGCGGGCAAGCGTCACCCGCATCAGATTGACGTAAGCGATGACGGACAGTCCGGCGTGCTCGCGAAACAGCCGCGTCATGTGCCGCTCGCTCAAATGGCCGAGATCCGCCAGCTGTGAAAGCGTCCAGTCGCGCGCCGGATCGGCCATAATCGAATCCTGGATGCGGTGGATCGCCGGGTGCAGGTGGTTGCGGCCGGACAGCCACGGCGATAGCTGCGGATCCGAGCCGCTGCGGCGCATGTAGATCACCATGGTCCGTGCGATCGACAGCGCAACCGGTGCGGAGGTGAGCTTCGAGACGATGTGCAGCATCAGATCGATGCCGGTGGAGATGCCGGCGCTGGAAAAGCGATCGCCGTCCTCGACGAAGAGGCGGTTTTCCAGCACCTGCGCGGTCGGGGCGAGACGCCGCAGATCGTCGATGCAGTCCGAATGGGTGGTGCAGGCATGGCCGTCGAGCAGACCGGCGGATGCTGCAAGCAGGGCGCCGGAACAGATGGTGACGAGTGTGATACCGGGCACGACGACGCGGCCGAGCCAGTGCGCGATCTCCGCCCGCTCCGCCGTGACCGACGAAGGATCGGGAACCGCGCCCATGCTGCCGGAAATCACCACATAGGCGCCGTCGGGCAGTCGCTCGGGCAGGGGCTCCAGATTGGCGAGCGTCAGCCCGATCGATGTCGTCTGTTCGGCACGCGCGGCGACGAAACGGCTGTCGAACAGGATGTCTTCCTGTTCGCTGTTGGCATAGCGCAACACCTCGACCGGACCGGCGACATCCATCAAGAGCGTGTGCGGCGGCAGCACGACATAGACGGGAATGGTCCGGCGGCCGGGGCGGGGCGCGGCTGTCATGCGGCAAGACCGATCTGGCCGAGCGCCTGTTCGACCGTCGCGATGCGGGCAAAGCGACCGGCCAGCACCAGCTCGGTGCGGGTCTTGATGTCGGCCGCGCTGAACACCTGGCCCGAGGCATGGGTCATCGGGAAGGTCAGCGTCGCCCCGGTCACGTAGTCGACCGCAAAGCCGAGATCGGCGCCGTGGCGCGTCGTCGTCTCGCAGCACTGCTCGGTGCGGATGCCCGAGACGATCAGCCGGCCGATGCCGCGCTGGCGCAGCCAGATTTCGAGCGGTGTTCCGACGAAAGCCGAGTGGCGGGTCTTGTGGATGATGACGTCCGGCTCGATGCGGAGGCCGGCAAGCGTCGTGACGAAACCGCTGTCGAGGCGAAACTCCGCATCGTCGTCGGTGTGGAAGATCTGCACGACGGCATGGCCGGCGGCCTTCGCGCCGTCGATCAGCTCCTGCTGCCTGGAGATAAAATCGACGACGTCCTCGTCGCGCCAGTAGGGGCGGTGGCGGAAGGATTCCTGGACGTCGATGACAAGGAGGGCTGTGTTGCTGTCGGTCATTTTCTGCATCCTCTGCGTTAGTGAGATAGCCGAAAATACTGTATGAGAAAAAGGGGAAAAGTCCCTCTCCGGACGATGATGGGACATTTCCGGCCAATCAAGAAGTCCGAAACAGGGTGCACCGTCCGGCCTTCGAGGCCCGTTGCCAAGCGGCGGATCTCTGACTAGGGTCGCGCGGCTACGTTACAGGAGGAGCCCCATGCTGCGTTTCGGAATTCTGTCCACGGCCAAGATCGGCCGGGAACTCGTCGTGCCGGCCATGCAGGACGCGGAAAACTGCGTCGTCACCGCCATTGCCAGCCGCGACCTTTCCAAGGCGCGCGCCATGGCGGACCGCTTCTCCGTGCCGCATGCCTTCGGCAGTTATGAGGAAATGCTGGCCTCCGACGTGATCGACGCCGTCTACATTCCGTTGCCGACCGCGCAACACGTCGAATGGACCATCAAGGCGGCCGATGCCGGCAAGCATGTATTGTGCGAAAAGCCGATCGCGCTCAAGGCATCGGAGATCGACCAGCTGATCGCGGCGCGCGACCGAAACGGCGTGCTGGTCTCCGAAGCGTTCATGGTCACTTACACGCCTGTGTGGCGCAAGGTGCGCGCCCTTCTGTCCGAAGGGGCGATCGGCCGGCTGCGCCACGTCCAGGGCGTCTTCACCTACTTCAACCGCGACCCCGGCAACATGCGCAATATCCCGGAACTCGGCGGCGGCGGACTGCCGGATATCGGTGTTTATCCGGCGATCTCGACCCGCTTTGCGACCGGTGCGGAGCCGCAGCGGGTGCAGGCGGTGGTCGAGCGCGATGCACAGTTCGGCACTGACATCTATTCGAGCGTCAAGGCGGATTTCGGTGGCTTCGAGCTGAGCTTCTACGTGTCCACCCAGATGGCCAACCGCCAGTCCATGGTGTTCCACGGCACGAAAGGCTTCATCGAAGTTCGCTCGCCCTTCAACGCCGATCGCTGGGGCGCCGAAGAGGTCGAGCTTTCCAACCAGTCGCACAACCAGTCGCAGGTCTTCCGCTTCCAGGACAGCCGGCAATACCGGCGCGAGGCCGAGGCCTTTGCCAAGGCAGCGCTGAGCGGCGATCGTTCCGACGTCGTCAGCCTCGAAAGCTCGCGCGACAACCAGCGCTTCATCGACGCGATCTATCGCGCCGGCGAGAAGGACGGCTGGGAGACGGTCTGAGCCCGAGGTCAGCGGCGAAAGACGAATCGCGAATAGCCGAAGAAGGAAAAGGCCATGGCGGCGATCGAGGCGATCACCAGCGCCGCCAGCGGCTGGAGGATCGGCAGCGACAGGAGCAGCCCGCTATATATGAAGTAGTTGACCACGGCCGAGGTGATGCCGACTGAGCCGTAGCGGAAGCCTTCCACAGCGATCGAGCGGCGCGAGGCGCCGAAGGTGAAGCTGCGGTTGAGATACCAGGTGGCGGCTAGCGCCACGGCAATGGCGATGGCGCGCGCCAGAAACGGGCCGAGGGGCGTCGCCTCCAGCAGCAGCCAGAGTACGGAACCATCGACAAGAAAGCCGATGCTTCCGACAATGCCGAAGCGGGCGAGCTTCTTCATGCGGCGTCGGCGGTTCGCGCCGGCTTACGCTTGTCGCGCTCCGTCCGGGCCGCCTGCTGCGCATGGGCGAGCGCCGGCAGGGTCAGGTAGTGGATGCGCAATTGCTCGGCGCGCGAGCGGGCGAGCGAATCGAGGATCAGCCCGGCGGTGAAGCAAAACAGCGCCATCAGCATCAGGGCGGTGGCGAGGATCCAGGTGGGCATGCGGCTGACGAGGCCGGTGGTGAAATATTCGACGAGGACCGGGGTCATGAAGGTAAGGCTCGCCGCCATGATCGTCGCCGCGATGGCGCCGAAGAAGGCGAAGGGACGTGTCTCCTTCATCAGCATGGCGAACATCCAGAGGATCTTGGCACCGTCCTTGAAGGTCGAGAGTTTGGAATGCGAGCCCTCCGGCCGGCGGCCGTAGTCCAGTTCGAGCTCGGCCACCGGCAGCTTCAGCCGCGAGGCATGCACCGACATTTCCGTCTCGATCTCGAAACCGGCGGAGACGGCGGGAAAGCTCTTGACGAAACGGCGCGAAAAGACCCGGTAGCCCGACAGGATGTCGGTGAAGTCGCTGCCGAACAGGAAGCGATAGAGCGTGTTGAACAGCCGGTTGCCGAAGGCATGGCCGTTGCGCCCGGCATCGGCATGCACGCCGCGGCGCGTGCCGACCACCATGTCGGCGCGCTCGGTCAAAAGCGTGCGGATCAGTTCCTCGGCATCGTCGGCCGCATAGGTGCCATCGCCATCGGCCATGACATAGACGTCGGCCTCGATGTCGCAGAACATGCGGCGCACCACATGGCCCTTGCCCTGGCGGCGCTCGCGCACCACGGTCGCGCCCGAAAGCATGGCGGTCAGCGCCGTGCCGTCGGTGGAATTGTTGTCGTAGACATAGATGCGGGCATGCGGCAGGGCCGAGCGAAAGCCCTGCACGACGGCGCCGATCGTCGCCCCTTCATTGTAGCAGGGCAGCAGAACCGCCACATCGAGATTTTCGGATGCTGAGCCAGGCATATCGGATACTCGCGACAGAGACATGCCCGACGAACGCAGCGTCCGGGCTAGTTTTACTATTTCTTGAGAAGGTTAAGGCTAGGTTTCGCCGATGAATGGCAGGCATTGTTTTTTGTCTCGCGACAGTGCGAGCGACCTGGACGAAGGATAGAGCGCGCATGAGCGACCGGACAACAGGCGACAAGACAGGATCCAGGCTATGGACCCGTCTCGACTTCGTCGTCGCATTCTTTTGCGTCGTGACCATTGCCGTAATCCTGCTCATCAACCTGCCCGGCGCCACCGATTATGTCGGCGTCGACAATGACGACGTGATGCGGCTCGTGCAGGTGCGTGATCTGCTCGCCGGCCAGTCCTGGTTCGATCTGACGCAATATCGCCTCGGACTGGATGGCGGAACGCTGATGCACTGGTCGCGCCTGGTCGATCTGCCGATCGCCGCGTTGATCCTCGCCTTCTCCTTTGTTCTGCCGGCCGAGCGTGCGGAGGCCGCGGCACTGCTCGTTTGGCCCGTACTGCTGATCCTGCCGCTGCTCGCAGCCGTTGCGGTCGGCGCGCGCCGCATCGGCGGCTTGCCCGCCATGCCGATCGCGCTTGGCCTTGCCGCCCTGCTTGCCGTGACCTCGAACCGCTTCCTGCCGGGCGCGATCGATCATCACAATGTGCAACTGGTGCTGGTCGCCGTCATCGCCGCCATGCTGGTCGATCCGCGTCACAAGCCGGCGAGTTTTGCCCTTGCCGGCCTGGCGGCTGCACTGGCGATCGCGATCGGTGCCGAAACCTCGCCATTCGTCGCCGCCGCCTGCCTCGTCGTCGCGGTCCTTTGGGCCTGGCATGGTTCGGGCTTTGCCCCGGCGGCGCGGGCCTTCGCGCTGACGGTGACGATCGCGATCTCGGCCCTGTTCTTCGCCACCGTGCCGCCGCGCCTCTACACGATGGCGGCCTGTGACAGTCTTTCGATCAGCTATTACGGGATCACCGCCGTGGGCGGATTGTTGCTGCTGGTTACGGTCCAGCTGGCCAGCAACGCCTCACGCCGCACCCGCTTCCTGGTCCTCATGGCCGATGGCGCAGCCGTGCTGGCGGCAGCGCTGATCCTCGCCCCGCAATGCCTGCAAAACCCGCTCAACGATCTCGATCCGCTTCTGGTCACCCTCTGGCTCGACTTCGTCATCGAGGCGCAGTCGATCCTGCAGCAATTGCGCGTCGAGCCGGCGAGCCTCGGTGGATTTTACGCGGTCGGCTTCTTCGCCATCGTCGTCTGCCTCTTGCGCATCATTCGTGACGACCGACGCGAAACCCATGCCATCCTCCTCACGCTGATCCTCGTCAGCTGGCTGATCGCGCTGATTCAGCTGCGCGGCGCGGTCTTCGCCAACCTTTTGTCGATCCTGCCCCTGTCGCTGCTGATCGCCGAATTGCGGCGAAACGCGCGCGAGGACCCGGAGAACATGGGCGCCGGCTTTGCCTTCGCGGTGACGACGCTGCTCGCGGTGCCGAGCGTCTGGCTTCTCGTCGGCGTGTTCGCCACGGAAGGGACAGCCGGCATCACGCAGCGGATGAAGGGCAGCGTCGGGCCCGCGACCTCCTCGCAGGATTGCGAAACGGCTGCAGGGCTGCGCCAACTTGGCGCCTTGCCGCCGACCACCGTGGTCGCGCCATCGAATGCCGGCTCGGAAATCCTGCGCTTCACCGCGCACCGGGTGCTCTCGGCGCCCTATCACCGCAACCAGGGCGGCATGCTGACCGAGTTGCATATCGGCCTCGCCACGCCCGCGGAGGCGGTGGCCTTCCTGCGCGGCGCCGGCGCCACCGTCATCGCCTATTGCGGCACCGACCCGCAGACGGAGACGATCCGGGAGCTGAAGCCCGACGGGCTCTATGCGGCACTGGAGCGGGGAGAGGTGCCGACCTATCTGGAGCCCCTGCCGCGCGATCCCGAGTCTGGGCTGGCGCTCTATCGTATGCGGTACTAGGCCGGAGCCAGGGACGACCAGACGGCGAGCGCGAAAGGCCGCGCGATGAGGCGCAAGGGCGGCTGAACTTCCCCGCATTTTGCGCTAGGAAGGGCACATGACCAGTTTTTCCAGCGATGATTCGCGCTCAAATCTCGCCGAGTTTTCCGTCTCGGAACTTTCGGGCTCCATCAAGCGGACGATCGAGACCGCTTTCGACCATGTGCGGGTCCGTGGCGAGATTTCCGGCTATCGCGGCCCGCATTCCTCGGGTCATGCCTATTTCAGCCTGAAGGACGACAAGGCGCGGATCGATGCGGTGATCTGGAAGGGCTCGTTCTCCAAGCTGAAATACCGGCCGGAAGAGGGCATGGAGGTGATCGCCACCGGCCGCATCACCACCTTCCCCGGCTCGTCCAAATATCAGATCGTCATCGAGCAGATGGAGCCCGCCGGCGCCGGCGCGCTGATGGCGCTGATCGAGGAGCGCAAGCGCAAGCTCGGCGCCGAGGGCCTGTTCGATCCCGCGATGAAGCAGCTTCTGCCCTTCATGCCCAAGGTCATCGGCGTCGTGACCTCGCCAACCGGCGCCGTCATCCGCGACATCCTGCACCGCATCGCCGACCGCTTTCCGGTCCATGTACTCGTCTGGCCGGTCAAGGTACAGGGCGAGGGCTCGGGCGAGGAGGTGGCCAATGCCATCCACGGTTTCAACGCGCTTCAGCCTGGCGGGCCGATCCCGCGGCCGGACGTGCTGATCGTCGCGCGCGGCGGCGGCAGCCTCGAGGACCTGTGGAGCTTCAACGACGAGATCGTCGTGCGTGCGGCGGCGGCAAGCGCCATACCGCTGATTTCGGCGGTCGGCCACGAGACCGACTGGACGCTGATCGACCATGCCGCTGACGTGCGCGCGCCGACGCCGACGGGTGCCGCCGAAATGGCTGTGCCGGTCAAGGCCGACCTTGTGGCGCAGGTGGCCAACCTTGCCGCCCGGCTCTCGGGCGCCACCTCGCGGCAAATGGAGATCCGCCGTCAGGGCCTGAGGGCGTTGACCCGCGCGCTTCCCTCGCTCGACCAGTTGCTCGCCCTGCCGCGCCGTCGTTTCGACGAGGCGGCGACCGGGCTTGGCCGTGGGCTCGAGCTCAATACCATGGCCAAGCGCCGCAGCTTCGAGCGCTCCGCATCGGCGCTGCGTCCAGACATGCTGGCACGGCGAATCGGCGAACGACGCCAACGGTTGGCCGAGCGGTCGGCGCTGTCCGAGCGCATCGTCGAGCGGATGATCGACCGCCTGCGGGCGCGGGTGAGCGGCGCCGACGCCGTGCTGCGCAACCTGCCGGGACGGCTGCGCGCCCAGACCGACCGCAGCCGCGACCGGCTGGAGGGCCTGACGCGCCGCGCCGACAGCGCGGTTGCAAACGACCTTCGCGCAAGCCGCGCCGCGCTTGTCGGCCAGGAACGCATGCTGCAGTCGCTGTCCTACAAGAACGTGCTGCAACGCGGCTATGCGGTGATCCGCGACGCCAGCGATCGTCCGGTCTCGCGCGCCGTAGCCCTTGGTGCCGGCGCGGCGATTTCGATCGAATTCTCCGATGGTCGCGTGTCGGCTGTAACCGAAGGCGGTGACGCGCCAAGGCAACCGGTGATCGAGCCGCAATCGGCACCGGCATTGCCCAAGGCCGCGACCGCGCCCCGGCCGGCCAAGCGCACCGATCCGCCGGCGGGGCAGGGCAGCCTGTTCTAAGGTCGGCTCGCCCATTTAAAAGCCGGATTGAATGCCTATCTGATGGAGTGAAGGTCGGTCGTCGCGGGGTTTGCCCACGGCCGGCGGCCGTCCGGCTCCATCCGCCAAGCCAAGGAGAGAAGATCATGAAACGCTTTATCGGCGCAGTTTTCGCGGGGCTTATGCTGGCGCCCGCCGTGGTGTCGCCTGTCCTGGCCGGCGACACCGAACTGTCGGCCATCCTGTTTGGCCGCAACTACAATGACGGCGTCATGGCCGTTTCCGTCTGGCCGGGCCATGCCGAGCGCCGTGCCGGCGGCCCCGACGAGACGCCTTCGCGCATGCGGGCGGCCCAGGCCGAGGTGGCCGCCGATCCGATGCTTGTGGCAGCCATCGAAAGACGCAACATCGCCCTGCACAACGTGGTCTGGGTGCAGACGGCCGCCAATGGCGGCCGGATCCTCTATTACCGCTGAGCGCTTGCTGATCGCCGATCACCGCGCCCGACCCTGCGGGGAGGGCGCGGTGGCCTATCCTCAGGCCCATTCGCCCCTGCGCATGACCGGCACCCGTGAGCCGTCGGGCCTGACCCCGTCGATGTCGACCTTGTCCGAGCCGATCATCCAGTCGATGTGAATGAGCGAGTCATTGCCGCCCTGCGCCTTGATCTGGTCCGGGGTGAGCGCGGCGCCATCGAGGAAGCACTTCGAATAGCACTGGCCGAGCGCGATGTGGCAGGAGGCATTCTCGTCGAACAGCGTGTTGTAGAACAGAATGCCGGAGGCTGAGATCGGCGAGGAATGCGGCACCAGCGCCACTTCGCCGAGGCGACGCGCGCCCTCGTCCGTGTCGAGCACCTTCAACAGAACTTCCTCGCCCTTCGAGGCCTTCGCCTCGACGATGCGGCCGCCCTCGAAACGAACCTGGATATTGTCGATCAGCGTGCCCTGGTGCGACAGCGGCTTGGTCGAGGAGACATGGCCTTCCACCTTGAGCGCATGCGGCGTGGTGAAGACCTCTTCGGTGGGAATATTGGGATTGCAGGTGATGCCGTTCTTGGCGGTCGAGGCGCCGCCGTGCCATTCGTGGCCGTCGGCGAGGCCGACCGTCAGGTCCGTGCCGGGGCCGGTGAAATGCAGCGCGGCGAAGCGCTCGTCGTTCAGCCAGCCCGAGCGCTTGCGAAGCTCGCCATTGTGGGCCGCCCAGGCGGCGACCGGATCGGCCTCGTTGACCCGCGAGGCGGCAAAGATCGCCTCGGCGAGCCTTTCGACGGCCTGGGCAATCGGCAGGTCGGGGAAGACCAGTTTCGCCCAGGACGGGTTCGGATAGGAGCAGATGTTCCAGTTGATGTCGAAATTGGAGATGTGTTCGAGCGCCGGCTTGTAGGCGATCGAGTTCGCCTTGTTGGCGCGTGCCACCCTGGCCGGATCCTGGCCGGACAGCAGCATCGGATTGTCGCCGGCAATCGCCAGCCGCGCCGCGCCGCTCTCATAGGCCTTGGCCATGCCGTCATAGAGCCAGCCGGAGGCCCGGTCGAAGCTTTCGTCCGGGGCGTGCTCATAGCGGGCAAGCGTCGCCTCTTCGTCGGCATAGAATGTCGTGACGATGCCGGCACCGGCCAGGTAGGCATGCTTGGTGATCAGCCGGGCGAGCGGCAGGGCTGCGAGCGGCGCCGTCATCACCAGATCCTGGCCCTTCTCCAGTTGAAGGCCGACCCTGACGGCCACTTCGGCAAGCTTTTCGAGACGGATCGGGTCGACGGCGGTTTCGAATTCGGGCAGCAATGTCATGGGAGGCCTGAAGGTTGTTGGCGATAGCTGCAACCAGCCTAAAGCGCTTTGCGGCGAAAATGAAGGCGCCATGCTGGTGCAGCGCCAGAAACGGGATGGCGGCTTCAGCCGACCAGAGGCGCCGCGATGGCGCCCAGCGCCTTCAGCGCATCCTGCGGCGAAAGCCGAACCTGTAGCCCGCGCTGGCCGCCGTTCATGTAGACCTGCGTCTCCGAGAGCGCCTCGATCTCGATCGCGGTCGGCACGGGCTTTTTCTGGCCGAAGGGGCTGATCCCGCCGACCACGTAGCCCGTCGTCTTCTCGGCAATCGCCGGTTTCATCATCGCCGCATGCTTGCCGCCAAAGGCCGCGGCGAGCTTCTTCATGCTCACTTCCCTGTCCGAGGGAACGACGACGCAGACCGGCTTGCCGTCGAGTTCGGCCATCAGCGTCTTCAACACGCGATGCGGGGCCTCGCCGATCGCTTCCGCCGCCTGCAATCCGATGCGCTCGGCGTTCGGATCGTAGTCATAGGTCACGGTGGTGAAGGCAACCCCGGCCTTTTCGAGAAACTGCGTCGCGCGCGTGGTCTTCGCCATGATGTTCACGCTTTCAGCGCGGCGGCGTAGACCTCCGGCTTGAAGCCGATCAGCAGCTTGCCGCCCACTTCCAGCACCGGCCGCTTGATCATCGACGGTTGGGCGAGCATCAGGGCGATCGCCTTTTCCCGATCGAGATCGAGTTTCGCCTCGTCGGGCAATTTCTTGAAGGTGGTGCCGGCGCGATTAAGCAGCGTCTCCCATCCGGCATCAGCGCACCAGCGCTGGAGATGATCCCGGTCGATCTCCGAGGCCTTGTAGTCATGGAAGGCATGCTCGATGCCGTGCTGTTCGAGCCAGAGACGCGCCTTCTTCATCGTGTCGCAGTTCTTGATGCCGTAGATGGTGGCGGCCATGGGATCGGTCCTTGTCGACGCTGGGCGGGAAAGGCGGCGGCGGGCTACGCCTATCAACCGACATAGCAAACCGCGGACGCTTTGCAAGCGACACACGGTTGTTGCAGAAGGCTGTGTGGGCTTACACTATTAGCCGCCAATGCTGTCGGCGGCTTTCCTCGCCCGGTCGGCGGCGGCCTGCGCATCGATGATGGCCTGAACCGCCTCCTCTCGCCCGGCGGCGGCATGGCTCTTGGCCATCTGGGCAAAACCCGCTGCGGTCTGCACAGAGGACTGCGCAGCGGCTCTCAACGCCATGACCACCGCCTGGTCCCCTTTTGCCGCGGCCTCCTTGGCGTCTCGGGCCATTTTCTCGGCTCCGATTGCCAACTGATTGGCAGTGGCCGCAAGATGCATGGCGAGCTGGGCCTCGTTCAGGCTCGCGACGGTCGAGCTGCGGGCTTCATTCATGTAGGTCGCATTCCAGTCCAGCGCGGCGGTGAGGTCTCCACAATGGCTTTGTATGTAGCCCCGAAACTCTGCCCCCTGTCGTGCCATTTTTTCGGCGTCGGAATCAGAAGTCCGCGCGGCCTTCCCCAATTCGACGCCGTAGGTGACCCCGATCTTGAAGCCTGCCTCCAGGCCGTCACCATAGCCGAGACGTTCGTCAGCCGAGGTAAGCGCATCCGGGGTGGGAACTCTCAACCGGATGGTCGTGGGGTTCTCTTTGGTGCCCGCGGACAAATCGTGGTATCCATCGACCATGCCACGCAGCCATCCGGGATAGGCTCCCTCGCATGCCCCCTATGATATTGCGGACTCCCCCGATCGGCCAAAGCCGGGGTCGCGACCCCGATGCTGGCAAAAAGGGCAAAGATGGTCGCAATGGGTACGTCAGGCGCTGTGGCACGTGTTCTGCGCATGCATTTCACCCCTTGCTCCACCTGCTGCGTCGCCTGGATCCCCCATCGATGAAGAGATACAGGAAACCGTCAGCCGGACAAGGATGAACGAATGCTATTCCCGCTCTGGAGCTCCAGGGTCTCGTGCCCTCATTCCCACTCGATCGTGCCGGGCGGCTTGGACGTCACGTCGTAGACGACGCGGTTGATGCCACGCACCTCGTTGATGATGCGGGTGGCGGCGCGGCCGAGGAATTCCATGTCGTAGTGGTAGAAGTCGGCCGTCATGCCGTCGACCGAGGTCACGGCGCGCAGCGCGCAGACGAATTCGTAGGTGCGCCCGTCGCCCATGACGCCGACGGTCTGCACCGGCAGAAGCACGGCGAAGGCCTGCCAGATCGCGTCGTAGAGGCCCGCCTTGCGGATCTCGTCGAGATAGATGGCGTCGGCCTCGCGCAGGATCTCGAGCTTCTCGCGCGTGATGCCGCCGGGGCAGCGGATCGCCAGACCCGGGCCGGGGAAGGGATGACGGCCGATGAAGCTGTCGGGAAGACCCAGTTCCTTGCCGAGAACGCGGACCTCGTCCTTGAACAGCTCGCGCAGCGGCTCGACGAGCTGCATGTTCATGCGCTCCGGCAGGCCGCCGACATTGTGGTGGCTCTTGATCGTCACCGACGGGCCACCGGTGAAGGAGACGCTCTCGATGACGTCCGGATAGAGCGTGCCCTGGCCGAGGAAATCGGCGCCGCCGAGCTTCTTCGCCTCGTCCTCGAAGGTCTCGATGAACAGGCGGCCGATGATCTTGCGCTTGGTTTCCGGGTCGCTGACACCTTCCAGTTCGCCGACGAAGCGGTCGATCGCGTCGACGTGGATGAGGTGCAGGTTGTAGTGTTCCTTGAACATGGCGACAACGTCTGCCGCCTCGTTCTTGCGCATCAGGCCGTGGTCGACGAGGATGCAGGTCAACTGGTCGCCGACGGCTTCGTGGATCAGCAGCGCCGCGACGGAGCTATCGACCCCGCCCGACAGGGCGCAGATGACGCGTTTGGTCCCGACTTGGTCGCGGATGGCCTGAACGGCCTTGGCGCGATAGGCCGACATGGTCCAGTCGCCCTTGAGGCCGGCGATCTTGTGGATGAAGTTGCCGATCAGCTTGGCGCCGTCCGGCGTGTGCACGACTTCCGGATGGAACTGCACGGCGTAATATTTGCGCTTCTCGTCGGCGATGAAGGCGAAGGGGGCGTTGGACGAGGTGGCGACGACCTCGAAGCCCGGCGGGATCGCGGTGACGCGGTCGCCATGGCTCATCCACACCTGATGGCGCGAGCCGGCCGACCACAGGCCCTCGAACAGCGGGCATTCCTTATCGATCTCGAGGAAGGCACGGCCGAATTCGCGGTGATGGCCGCTCTCGACCTTGCCGCCCAGCTGGGCGCACATGGTCTGCTGGCCGTAGCAGATGCCGAAGATCGGCAGGCCGCTGTCGAAGATGATCTGTGGCGCCCGGGGGCTGCCCTCGTCCAGCGTCGAGGCGGGGCTGCCCGACAGGATGATCGCCTTCGGCTTCAGCCGGTGGAAACCCTCCTCGGCGGACTGGAAGGGGACGATCTCGCAATAGACGCCGGCTTCGCGCACGCGGCGTGCGATCAGCTGCGTTACCTGGCTGCCGAAATCGATGATGAGAACGCTGTCGGGATGTGCTGTCTGGGTCATGGCGAGCCTTTAATGAAAAGCGTGGCGTCTTTCAATTAGAGAATTGTGCCGATTGTCAGCAATTCCGGCGCTTTCCGGACTAGAACCAGAACACGCCGTCTTCCAGCGCCTCGAACAGGCCGTCGACGGTGAGCGCGAGCTTGCGGTCGACGACGTGGAGATATTCCTTCCAGTCGTCGACATGCTTCAATTCCTGCTTGCCGTCGGAAATACCGCGCAGCCCGATCAGCGGCAGGCTGAAGGCATGGCAGGTCCTCAGGACCGCGAAGGTCTCCATGTCGACCATGTCGGCGTCGATCGCGTCATAGGTGGCGCCCGAGACGATATTGGCGCCGGTGGACAGGCTTGCGGTCGGCACGCCCGGAATGCGCAGCGGCAGTTCGACGGCGGCAGGCAGGTCGAGGAACGGCGTGCGACCCTTCTCGAAACCGAGTGGCGAGGCGTCCATGTCGCGATAGGAGACCGAGGAGGCCTGGTAGATTTCCGTCTGTTCCAGACTGGCCGAGCCGGCGGAGCCGAGCGAGACGACGAGATCGGGCCGCTGGTTCTCCGCCTCGAGCCGGGAGAGCGTGCGCGTCAGCGCGATGGCGGCCTCGACGGGGCCGACGCCGGTCATCAGCGGCTCGATCCGCGAGCGCAGGAACGAGCCGTATTCGGCCTCCACCGCCATGACGAATAGGATAGACTTGCCGGAAACTGATTTGAGTTCGAACGTCATCCGGAAATCCCCTCGCGGCCGCGAACCACCATCATCGTGCTGGTCATCGAGGCAATGAGCTTGGCCGGGCCGTCCCCGATCGCATAGCCGCGGCCGTCGGCGACGATGATGGTGGAGCCGGGCTTGGTGATCTCGCCGCGAAACAGGAAGCGCTCGCCCTTGCCGGGCGACATCAGGTTAACCTTGAACTCGATCGTCAGAAGCGAGACGTCCGGTTCGATCATCGTATAGGCGCTATAGGTGCAGGCGGTATCGAGGGCTGCGGAAATCACGCCGGCATGCAGGATGCCGTGCTGCTGGGTCAGCTTCTCGTCGAAGGGCATTTCGATTTCGACCACGCCCTGGCTGACGCTGGTGAGTTCGGCACCGAGCGTGCGCATGGCGCCCTGGCGGGAAAAGCTCCTGCGGATCCGCTCGCCGACCGCGCCGCTATCGATTTCACTCATGGATGTGCCTCTTTTCGCAGGCGCGAAATTGGCATGCCGGATGAGCTTCGGCAAGCTGCCGAAAGGCGGATTCGGACGCATCCCGTCCTAGTTCATCAGGAATATCGAGGCGTTGAGCAGTGTGGCGAAGCTGACCCAGGCGAGATAGGGGAAAAACAGCAGCCGCGCCACGCGATCGACCGGCCCCACCTGCCAGATGAAGCCGATGATGGTCACGAGCAGGCCGAAGATGACCAGCAGCGCGAGGCCCGGTGCCTCGAGGCCGAAAAAGGCCGGGGACCACAGCATGTTGAGGGCGATCTGGGCGAACCAGATCTGCATGGCGGCGGAGGCGGGCGCCCTGAGCCAGACCCGCGCCCCGGCAATGCCGATCAAAACGTAGAGCACCGTCCACACCGGGGCGAAAATCCACGCCGGCGGATTGAAGAACGGCTTTTCCAGCGACCGATACCATTCGCCCGGCATGTTGGAGATGCCCGAGAGAATGCCGAGGCCGACAACGGCGGCGATGAATACGAGATAGGTGAGGAACTTGCGCATGGCAGGAACATAGGGCGCCGCGGTGCCCCGCCAAGGCCCGGCTCAAGAAAGGCGGACGATATGCTGATCCCAGGCGACCGGGCTGCGGTTTGCGCCAAAATGGCCGTCATAGGAGGAGACGGCAAAGCCGGAGGACGCCGGTGCGATTCCGGCCGCATCGGCGACGGGGGTGGTGGAAACCACGTTGCCGCTCCGCCCGTCAATGGTGACGGCCAGCCCGCCCTTCGGTGAGGTGACGCCGACGAGACCGTCGCGCCGGTTGACGGCGATCGCCCCGACATAATTGGCAAGGCCCGCGGTTACCGCCTCGGGAAGCGTGACGAAGGAGACGGCCTCACCGCGGGCGAAATGCCCGACCAGCGGCGGCGTATCGTTGCGCGGGCCCTCGTACTGGCAGGCGAACCAGACGCGCCCGTCCTGATCCAGGTCGAGATGGCGGGTCGACAACTGGCTGAGTTCGCGCGGCATGACGTGCCTTTCGATCAGGGTGCCGGTCGCGGCATCGGCGATCACCAGCGAGGGCTCCATATGGTCGAGGTTGAGCTTGGTGCGGCCGAAATCCGGATGGGTCTCGATCCCGCCATTGGCGATGATCAGCAGGCGGCCGTCATCGCTGACCGTCATGTCATGGGTGCCGATGCCGTGGGCGGAGAATTCGCCGATCCGGCGAAAGCCGTCCGTCGCGTCATAGACACCGATCATGCCGCGATTGGCATCGAAATCGTTCTCGCTGGCATAGAGCAGACGGCCGTCCGGCGAAAATTGCCCGTGGCCGAAGAAGTGGCGGGTGTCCGGCGCGGCGATGACGATCGGCTCGCTGCGCTTGTGGGCGTCGAAGATCACGGCGAAGGTTCCCGGACGCCGGGCGAAGGCGACCGAAAGGCCGGTAACCGGACTGTGGCCGAGGCCATGAATGCGGTCGGGCAGGTCGATCCGATCGATCAAGGTCCCGTCCTCGGTGACGAGGCCGATGCCGAAAGTTCCGTCCGGCGCACGGAAACCGGAGGCATAGACGGCGTCGCTGCGCTCCAGGGCGAACAGCGCGCGCGGCGTAAGCGAGGCAACGAAGGTGGCGCCTGCCGCCCTGACGAAGGACCGCCTGTCGATCAGCCCCGATCCCCGCATCTCAGTCACCGTCGGAGAAGGAGAAGCCGGCGGCGAGCCCGATCGCGCCGCCATAGTCGTTGTTGAGACGCAGTATCAGATCCTTGCCGTTGAGCAGCAGGAAATCGAGCTTGGCCCGCTCGGCCGGATCGGCGACAGCCGCCTCGATGTCCGGATTGATGTCGTTGGCCACCCGGACGAGCGATCTGGCGACGAAGTCGATCGACGAGACGACCGAGCGCGAATCGTCGTTCAGCAAATCGACCATGCCCGATCCCTTCATCAGGCTGCGCAGGCCCTCGATATTACCGTTGATCGCGTTGAAGGTATTGCCGGAACGCCAGAAGATCGCCTGCCGGGGAAAGCTGTTATTGTCTTCGCCCTTGTAGAAGGTCTCGATGCGCTGGTCGCGGATCGTCTCCGCGCCGTGGACCAGGATGCCGAGCAGGGCGGTGATCGCCTCGCGGCCGTCGCGGAACTCGGGATTGTCGGGACCGGGGTGCTTCCAGGCGTCCTGAATGCCGCCCGGCTTGTCCCATGCGTCGGCAAGCTCGGTGCCGAGCCGCACCAGATTGCCGGCGATTGCCGCTGCGTAGCGGCAGCGGAAGCCTTCCTTTTCCTCGACAAGGCTATCGGATCCCGTACCGAAAAGGACGAATTCGAGCGCGCCCAGCCCCTGCATGGCGACGCTTTTGTCCTTCAGCGTCTCGACGGATGTCGCGCTCTCATCCGGCTTGGCGAGAATGGCCTGGACCTGCTTCAGCCCGGTGCTCTTGCGATCGGGATAAAAGAGAATGCGCTCGAAGCGGTTGGCCTCGATCACCGGCCCGACGCGGACGATTTCGATCGTCGACCATGCGGCGACCGTCTTGTCGAAGGCGGCCCGGGCCACATCGAGCGCTTCGCTGGAAGGCGCCGCGCACAGGGCCTTGATGTCGGTTTCAAGGCCGGACGACGTGTCGCGGAAGCGGTGGTAGCCGGGGCGAATGAAGGTGTCGACGGCTCTTTCCATGACCGCGGGAACAGCTTCAGTCTTCAGGGGCGCGGGGCCGGTCCCAGCCTCCTGGGCGGTTGCCGCCGCCGAAAAGCCAAGGGCAATGACGAGGCCGAGAACGAAAGGTCTCATAGGGACTCCAGGAAGGCGATCAGTGCCTTGCGATCATCGGGCGCGAGGGCGGCAAAGCTGTCGCGCGCCGCTTGCGCCTCGCCGCCGTGCCAGAGGATCGCTTCGGTCAGATTGCGGGCGCGGCCGTCATGCAGGAAGAAGGTGTGGCCATTCACCTCTTCGGTCAAGCCGATGCCCCAGAGCGGAGCCGTGCGCCACTCCTGTCCGTCGGCATCTCCGACCGGTTGCCCGTCGGCGAGACCCTCGCCCATGTCGTGCAGCAGAAAGTCGGAATGGGGCCAGATCAATTGGAAGCGATGCGCCTTGTTCTCCGCCTTGCGGCTCGTCACGTATTTCGGCGTGTGGCAGGCGACGCAGCCGGACTGGTAGAACAGCGCCTTGCCCTTGAGCACGGTCGGATCGTCGATGTTGCGCCTGGCCGGCAGGGCCAGGTTTTCCGAGTAGAAGGCAACGAGATCGAGAACCGGATCGGGGGCTTCGGTGTCGCCGAGCCGGCTCTGCACTCCAGTCGGCATGGACAGGCACTTTTCCTGCGCTTGCGTGCAGTCGCCAAATGGCTGCGGCGCATCCGGCGTCGAAATGCCGAGATCGCCCTTGAAGGCGCTGGAACTCTGGTCGCGCACCGAGGCATTCTGGGCCTTCCAGCCGAAACGGCCCAGCTTTAGTTCGCCGGTGCGGTGATCGCGGGCCCGCGCCGCGCGGCCGGAAATGCCGTCGCCGTCGCGATCCTGCGGATCGGCACGTGCAAGGATGTCGGCCTCGGCGATCGCCTGGATCAGCCCCATGCCGACCATCGGATTGGCGATGCGCGGCGAAAACGTGGTCTCCGGGTCGAGCGGACCGTAGGCGAGATCGGCAATCGCGTAGGTCGGCTTGCGCAGCGAGGCGGTCTCGCCGCCGGAAAGCGTCACGGTTTCCTCGGTATAGGTGATCGTCATCCGGCCTTCGGCGGCAATGCCGGGAACGGCGAGATCCTGCAATTGGCCACCATAGGTCGGATCGGGAAAATTAACGGCCGTAAGCTCGGCGATAGCCTGGCGTTCCTCGTCGGTGCGCGCCGGGCGGGCGAGCCTGAGGAACATCGATGTCGCATCGGCCGCCCCTTCCGGCGGATGGCCCCGTCCGTCCTTCAGGTGGCAGCTCTGGCAGGCGCGGGCGTTGAACAGCGGCCCCAGACCGTCGGAGGCCTGGGTCGAGGAGGGCGAGGACACCCAGAATTTTCGAAACAGCGCATTGCCGAGCTTGAATTCCTCTTCCTCGGAAAAGGTGATGTTGGCGGAAAAATGCGAAAAGGCATCGCCGTTGACCGGGTGGTTCGAGGTGGCTGCCCCGCCCTGCATCAGCTCAAACGGTTCCGGTTTGGAGAAGTCGGTCGTCAGGCTCGTGACCTTCTCGACGCGCTTCAAGTCCTTCGGCGTCAGATCCGTCCGGCGCACCGGATCATCGGCCAGCGCCGTGCCGAGAGCAGTAAATGACAATGTGGCTGCGAGCAGCAGATGCCGGGGGATGCGGGCGGTGGTGCGGGCGGTGATACGGTACATGGGAATGGAATTCGGGCCACCGGAGGAGTTCCGATGGCCCGCCTTTGTCTTATTGGAATACGGCGTTAGGATTATCCAGGCTGTCGGAACCTTCAAGCTCGATCGTGCCGAGATCTAGCGACGCAATGACGCGCTCGATGGTCTTGGTCTGGTCGATCAGCCCGTCGATGGCGGCCTGCACGGTGGCATTGCCCTCGGTATTGCCTTCGCCGATCATCTGGTCATAGGCCTCGACCGTCTCGGCGCGCTTGGCCATGGCGTTCATCGCGTCGAGCGTCTTGGTGAGCTTGGCCTTCATCTCGGCGTCGAGGGCCGCATCCTTGGCGGCAACCAGTTCGGAGAGCGAAGGGCCGGTCATCTTCGTGCCGTCGGCGCGGGTGTATTCGCCGGTATAGGCCGAAGCGATGCCGACAGCGTCGTTGAGGTGCGAGGCATGCGTGTTGTCGGAGAAGCAGTCATGTTCTTCTTCCGGATCATGCAGCAGCACGCCGAGCTTCATGCGCTCGCCGGCGAGTTCGCCGTAGGACAGCGACCCCATGCCGGTGAGGATGGCGGAGATGCCGGCCTTCGGATCGGCGGTCACGGTCTTGGTCGCTTCGCCTTCCGGCGCCCAGGCGGTGACCATTTCCTCGAGGTCGGAGAGAAGCAGCATCGAGGCGGCCTTCAGGTAGGCGGCGCGGCGGTCGCAATGGCCGTTGGTGCAATTCTTGGTGTCGAAATCGGTATAGGGCCGGTTGCCGGCGCCAGGACCCGTGCCGTTGAGGTCCTGGCCCCAGAGCAGGAATTCGATGGCATGGTAGCCGGTCGCCACATTGGCTTCGATCTCGCCGGCTTCATGCAGCGTCTCGGAGAGAAATTCCGGCGTCAGATTGGTGGCGTCGACATCCCTGCCGTTGATCTTCAGCTTCGGGTTGGCAATCACATTGGCGACGAACAGCGCGTTCTCATCGCTTTCGCTGCCGTAGGAGGCGTCGACATAGTCGATCAGGCCCTCGTCGAGCGGCCAGGCATTGACCTTGCCCTCCCAGTCATCGACCACGGCATTGCCGAAGCGATAGACCTCCGACTGCTGGTAGGGCACGCGGGCCTTGATCCAGGCGGCGCGCGCGGCCTTCAGCGTCTCGTCGCTGGGGGTGGCGATCAGCGCGTCGATGGCGGCGTCGAGCGCCTTGGCGGTGTTGAACGAGTCCTCATACTTGGCATGGGCCAGCGCCGCATAGTGGTTGAGGACGGCGGCCGCGTCGGTGGCCGCAGCAGCGGGGCCGGCCATGAAGCTTGCCGAGGCAATCAAGAGCGCGAACGAGGCGCCAAGAATGGATTTGCGGGACATGGTCTCTCCTTCGACGCTTGCGCGCCCTCTCCGTGAAACGAACGACCTTGTCTTGGCGGAAAAATAAACTGGTGTCAAATAGTCGAGTATCGAAAAAAATACCCGCCGCTTGCGGTTCGTCAAATCCCGCCGGACGGATGCGTTTTAAGCCTTGCGGCGCATCCGGCAGAAGAAGAAGCCGTCGGTATCGGTCGAGGCGGGGCTCAAGGTCACGCTGAGGCCGTTTTGCGAGCGGGGCCGCGGCGCGTCCTTGCCGAACAGTCGGTCCCAGTTGTCGAGCGCCGGAGCGATCTCGAACTCGGCATTGGCGGCGCAAAACGCGCTTGCCTGCGCGTCGTTTTCCTCCGGCAGAACCGAGCAGGTGACGTAAAGCAATTCCCCGCCGGGACGCACATAGGCCGCTGCTTCGCTCAGCGCCTCCTGCTGCTGGGCCACGCGCTCCGCCAGGTTGCGGGGCGTCAGGCGCCACTTCGTGTCGGGGCGCCTCCGCCAGGTGCCGGTGCCGGTGCAGGGGGCGTCGACCAGGACGCGGTCGACATGACCCTTCAGGCTGTCGATGCCGCGCAGGCTGTCATGGACCTGGACATTGCGGGTGCCGGCGCGCTTCAGCCGCTCGATGATCGGCGCCAGACGCTTGCGGTCGGCATCATAGGCGTGAACCTGACCCTTGTTGTTCATCACCGCCGCCATGGCGAGCGTCTTGCCGCCGCCGCCGGCACAGAAATCTAGAACCTGATCGCCTTCCTTGGCATCCACCAGATCGGAAACGATCTGCGATCCCTCGTCCTGCACCTCGAACCAGCCCTTCTGGAAGCTGAGCTCGGCGGTGACGTTGGGCAGGCGCGAAGCGCCTTCGCCGGCGGGGATACGAATGCCGAAGCGGGCAATGCTGGCGGCCTTCGCATTGGTGCGGTCGAGCGCCTTCAGAACCTTGTCGCGATTGGCCTTGATGGTGTTGACGCGCAGGTCGAGCGTCGGGCGCTCGGCCAGCGCCCTGGCTTCCGAAAGCCAGTCTTCGCCGAAGGCGGCCTCGAAGGAGGGCTGGATCCAGTCCGGGATGTCGCCCTGCACATGGAGCGGTGCTTCGGTAAGGTCGCGGGAGGAGAAGGCCGTCAGTTGATCTGCCGTCAGTGGCCTGGGGGCAAAATTGTCGCCGTCGAATTCGGCGGCGAGGGCCTCGGGGGCGAAATGCCATTGCCGCAGCAGCACGGCCCAGCCGAGGGCCGCGGCGCTGTCGTCGTCCATCAGCCAGGCATGCGAGAGCTTCATCCTCAGCGCGTCATAGACGATGTTGCCGATTGCGGCCCGATCGCCCGATCCGGCGAAGCGGTGCGCCAGGCCCCAGTCCTTCAACGCGTCCGCCACCGGACGGCGACGCGTTTCGATGTCATCCAGCACTTCGATCGCACCAGCGAGGCGGCCGCCCAGACGCATGTTCCATTCTCCTGCATTTGAAGAGAGCGTGGTAACTGCGAACCGTTTGAAGAGCAAGCGCCTAACCGGTCGGCGTCGTATCCGATTCCGATCGCGGGTGGGCGATCAGCCGATGATCTCGTAGCAGACCTTGCCGTGGCCGGAGCGGATCATTCCGATGTTCTGCGCGGCGGCCTTGGAAAGGTCGAGCACCCGACCACGGATGAACGGGCCGCGATCGTTGATCCGCACCACGACGCTCTTGCCGTTCTTGGCATTGGTGACCTTCAGCTTGGTGCCGAAGCGCAGCGACTTGTGGGCGGCGGTGAGAAGCGACGGGTTCATGCGTTCACCGGAAGCTGTCTTGGAGTGCAACGCATACCAGGATGCCCCGCCGCAGGAAGAGGCCGCATGGGCCGAGAGCGGCAGGAAAGCAGCGAGGGCAACTATTGTTGCGACAGTGAAGGTTGAGCGCCGGACATTCGTCAATTTGCATTTCCCTAGTCGTTGACATGAGCCAAATTTTGCGTGGCATCGCCAAAACGAGGGGAAAAATGGCAAAAACGTGCCTTAATGCGATCACGTAATATTTCACGTTGTAACATTCGTGATTCCAAAGGGCGAATCGTGATATTCGCGATCTGATCGATTTCAGCAAAAGCAATTTAATTTCAGGGAAAAAGCGGAATTCCATTCCGGACGAATCCCAAAATGGTGCGATCACGAAAAAAATCACGCAAAAATAATCCGAACCGCCACATTTCATGCCTGAAATGTGGAGATTCGGGGGCAGACGGGCGGTGGATCACTCGTCCGGAGGTCTTGTTGTGCTGTTAGAACGCCGGGCCGCCGGCTTTGTTCCAACTTTGGCTCTGCCAAAGTTCCTTGAGCGATTGGCGGTAATTTGCGTGGCGGAAGGCAAAGCCGAGCGCCTTGAGCCGGGCATTGGAGACCCGCTTGTTCTCACCATAGAAGGACCGCGCCATCGGCGTCAGTTCGGCTGTCTCGAAGGCCTGCTCCGGCGGCGGTGCGATACCCATCAGCCGCGCTGCCTCGGCGACCACATCCTGTGGCGGGCAGGGCTCGTCGTCGGTGACATTGTATATGCCGGCCTTCAGCTTTTCACCGAGGAAGGCGGTGGCGGCGGCAATATCCTCGACGCGGATGCGGTTGAACACCTGGTCCGGCTTGACGAGGCGCCGCGCCGTGCCGTTGGCAAGGTTGACGAAGGTGTTGCGTCCCGGACCGTAGATCCCCGAAAGCCGCAGGATGGCGAGCGGCACGCCGTAGCGCTCGGCAAGCGCCTGCCAAGCCGCCTCGGCCTCGACGCGCTCGACCGAGCGTTGCGACACGGGCTTGAGCGTCGTATCCTCATCCACCCAGGCGCCGCCATGATCGCCATAGACGCCGACGGTGGAGAGATAGGCGATCCATTCGAGCTTCGGCATCAGCGATTTCAGCTCGGTCTCGCGGAAAAGACGGATCAGCGGGTCGCCGTCACGACCCGGCGCGATCGACTGAACGAGATGGGTGACGGTGGCCAGTTCGGCTTTGAGCGTCGGCGAGATTTCGCTGCCGTCGAACAGAAAGGGCGCAATCCCGCATTCATGCAGCGTGGCCTGCTTCTCGACGCTGCGCGTCGTGCCGGAGACCTGATGTGCGGCCAAAGAGAGACGTCGGCCGATCACCTTGCCGGAATAGCCGGCGCCGAAAATCATCACATTCATCATTTCACTCCGAGATCGTCCATTCCCGTCTTACCTCGGCATCGCCCTCGAGCGGAAGATGCGCCTGCCGCAACTGCGCAAATTCAGCCTGCGGGATCAGGCGGGACAGAGCCCACACCGCCATGCCGCGAACCTCCGGCGCCGTGTCGTCGATCAACGCCCGGCAGGCAGCGATCAGATCGCCCGATCCCGAATTGCCGGCGGCGATCAGGCAATTGCGCACGAAGCGATTGCGTCCGATGCGCTTGACGGGCGAGCCACTGAAGAAGGTGCGGAAGGTCGGGTCATCGAGCGAAAGCAGGAAGGAAAGGTCGGGCTCCAGCAGATCGGGGCGGGCCTGAAGCTTCATCTCGCGTGCCTCGCGCGCGAACTTGTTCCACGGACAGGCCGACAGACAGTCGTCGCATCCATAGATGCGATTGCCGAAGGCGGCGCGCAGATCGGGATCGATACTGCCCTTGTGCTCGATGGTCAGATAGGAGATGCAGCGTCGCGCGTCGATCTTGTAGGGTGCCGGGAAAGCGTGGGTCGGGCAGGCGTCGAGGCAGGCGCGGCACGAGCCGCAATGATCCACCTCGGCCTCATCCAGAAGCAGGTCGGCGGTGGTGAACAGGCTGCCGAGAAACAGCCAGGAGCCGAACTCGCGGCTGACCAGATTGGTGTGCTTGCCCTGCCAGCCGAGGCCGGCCGTCGCCGCCAGCGGCTTCTCCATCACCGGCGCGGTGTCGACGAAGACCTTGACGTCGGCGCCGGCACGCGCGGCAAAGCGGGTGGCGATCTCCTTCAATCGCCCCTTCATCACATCGTGATAGTCGCGATTGCGCGCATAGACCGAGATCGCGCCCTTGTCCGGCTTGGTCTGGAGATAACGGGGGTCGAGATCGGGACCGTAGTTCATGCCGAACATGACGATCGAGCGCACGTCGGACCACAAGACGCGGGGATCGGCGCGACGCTCGCGGGTTTCCGGCATCCAGTCCATCGTGCCGTGATAGCCAGCCTCGATATAGGCGGAGAGGCGCGCCGGCGCCTCGGGAATGGCGTCAGGCGTGGTGATGCGGCAGAGGTCGAAACCGAGGGCCTCTGCTTCCTTCCGGACGAAGGCGGTCAGCGCCGCGCGTTTCTTGTCGCCGGCGGGTAAGGCCTGCTCCTGCGGCATGGCCCGGCCCCGTCAGAAATCCAGGTCCGCGTAATGCGAAACCGGGGTGAGGCCGCGCAGGCGCTCGGCCAGCAGCGGGCGAAAGGAGGGGCGCGACTTCAGTCGCTGATACCATTCCTTGGCGACCGGATAGTCCGCCCAGTCGATCTCGCCGAGATAGTCGAGCACGGAGATCGCCGCCGCGGCGGCGAGATCGGCGTAGCTCAGGCGTTCGCCGGCGAGCCAGGGACGCGAGCCGGAAAGCCAGCTCAAGTATTTCATGTGCTGGCGGATATTACCGCGCGCGGTGCGCAGGACCTTGGAATCAGGCGCGCCGCCGCCAAGCCCGTTCGGGATCAGCAGCTTGTGGACGCGTTCGCGCACCAGCGGGCGGGTCACGTCCTGCTCCATCTTTTGCAAGAACCATTCCGTCAGTCGGCGGATTTCGGCGCGCTGGAACGGATCCTCGGCCAGGAGCCGTCGATCGCGCTTCAGCACACCGTGGGTCTCGTCGAGAAATTCCGAAATGACCGCCGGTCCGCACAGGACCCGCATATTGTCGTCGACATAGACCGGCAGGGTGCCGGCCGGGTTGAGCGACAGGAATTCCCTCCGCTTTTCCCATGTCTGCTCTTCCACGAGATCGACCTGGAAGCCGTATTCGGAGAGCACCAGCCGGATGAACCGGGACGCGGTGGACATGGGGTGATGATACAATGTTGGCATTGTTACTCGAATTCTTCAGGTGTTTGAACACCGGCATGGGCGCGCGACTTGCGGCTGGTCATGACCACGGCTTCCAAGCTATAGGAGCTTGGTTGACGCAATACAAGCAAATCGCACGTCCTCCCGCCCCGCTTCTCAAGGACCTTCCATGGAAGATCAATCCATTCTCAGCGCGCTTTTCCTTGGCCTGATCGAGGGCCTGACGGAGTTCATTCCCGTGTCCTCGACCGCGCATGTGCTGCTGGCCGGCCATTTCCTCGGCTTCAAATCGCCGGAAAACACCTTTGCCGTTCTGATCCAACTCGGCGCCATCCTGGCGATCCTGAGCGTCTATTTTCGCAAGCTTTTCCTGCTGGCGGTCGGCCTGCCGAGCGACCCGGCAAGCCGTCGCTTCGTCGCGGCGATCCTTCTGGCCTTCCTGCCGGCCGCGGTGATCGGTGCGCTGGCCCACGACTTCATCAAGTCGGTGCTGTTCGAAACGCCTACGGTGATCTGCGTCATGCTGATCCTCGGCGGCTTCGTGCTCCTGTGGATCGACCGGCTGAAGCTTACGCCGAAATTTACCGAGGTGACCGATTATCCGCTGTCGCTCGCCTTCAAGATCGGGCTTTGCCAGTGCGTCGCCATGATCCCCGGCGTCTCGCGTTCGGGCGCCACCATCGTCGGCGCGCTGCTGCTCGGCGCCGACAAGCGCTCGGCGGCCGAGTTCTCCTTCTTCCTCGCCATGCCGACCATGGTCGGCGCGTTTGCCCTCGACCTCTACAAGAACCGCGATGCCTTGAGCTTCGACGACGGCGCGATCATCGCCATCGGTTTCGTGGCGGCATTCCTGTCAGCGCTTCTTGTGGTGCGCAGCCTGCTCGACTTCGTGTCGAAGCGCGGCTATGCGCCGTTTGCCTGGTGGCGGATCATTGTCGGAACGCTCGGCCTGATCGGGCTGATGCTGGGTATCGGGGGCGCTTGAGAAAGCTCCGCACAGGACATGAAAAAGGCCGCCAGGAAGCGGCCTTTTTTCATCTGATTATACGAAAACTTACTGCGTGACCGAGATCGAGCCGGTGCTGCAGGGATCGACGCCATAGGCGGGTGCGCAATTGCCCTTGCGCGCAGCAACCGTGGACGGCGCCAGGAACGAGCCGGCGATGATGACCAGTGCCGCACACGCGAAAAACAGTGCGATAGACTTACCCATGAAGAGGCCCCTCGATATGATGCTGTGGTCGTCGCCGGCGGCAATCCGCAGCGTCCGAACTCGTGGTTGTTTACGCATTGCCCGCAGGGGCATCAATAGAAGATCTTGCTGAATTCGCGGTTAACGCAAGGATTTCGTCCCTGCGTCATTTGTGCAACGCAGAGACGGCCGATCAGGTTCCGCAGGCGTTCAGGCGGCCTTGCCCGAGCCGGTGAACTGGCCATGCGGGCGATAGTGGACGAGGTAGGTCGGCAGGATCGATTCGAGCGAAACCGGGCTGATCCCCATGCCCTCGAGCGTGCGGCCTTCGGCCCTGGCGGCCTCGGACACGACATTGTCGGATTTCAAGAGCTTGACCTGGTCGCTGGTCAGCGCCGGCTTGACGAAGGGGATCATCGACGAGACGCTGCCGATCAGCGAGGCGATGCCGAAGGGGAGCGCCACGAAGGGACGCTTGCGGCCGATCACCTCGAGCATGGCTTCGAGACACTGGCGGAACGTCAGCACATCGCGACCGCCCAACTCATACACGGCGCCGGGGGTGAGCTTACCGTCGACGGAGCGGGCGACAGCCTCTGCCACGTCCTCGACATGAACCGGCTGGAACTTCGTCTTGCCGCCACCGACGAGCGGCAGGAACGGCATGACCTTCGTCATGGCGGCGAACTTGTTGAAGAAGCCGTCTTCCGGACCGAAGACGATCGACGGGCGCAGGATCACGGCATCGGGCAAAATCGACCGGACGGCATCTTCGGCGCGGCCCTTGGTCGCGGCGTAGTCGGAATCCGACTTGGCATTCGCGCCGATCGCCGAAATGTGGGTGAGCCTGGCACCGACCGAACGGGCGGCCTCGGCAACGGCCCGCGCGCCGAAATCCTGGACGGCGTCAAAGCTGTTGCGACCGCTCTCGAACAGGATGCCGACGCAGTTGACCACATGGTCGGCGCCCTGGACGGCCTTGTCGACCGAAGCGCGGTAGCGGAGATTGGCCTGGACGAACGAGATCTGGCCGACATTGCCGAGCGGCTGGAGGAAGAAGGCCAGGTCGGGGCGGCGCACGGCGACGCGGATGCGGTAGCCGCGCTTGGCCAGGGCACGCACGACATGCCGCCCGACGAAACCCGATCCCCCAAACACGGTGACGAGCGGCGGAAGGTTGGACAAGGTCATGGGGTGGCTCCTTGGAATAGGCGTGCGCAGGATGCGCTGGAATTCTCGCTGTCTTTAGCCGAATCGAAAGGCAAGAGGAAGAGCCGTCGACACGCTCGACCCTGCGAAAAAGGTCTTGCCTCAGACGCCTTCGACGACGACCATTTCCGCATCGGCCACTTGCTGGCGGATTTTTGCGGCGATCTGGTATTCCGGCGAATTGTAGCAATCGACCGCGGCCTGGTGCGAGGGAAACTCGATGATGACGTTGCGGGCCCGGGCCTTGCCTTCGAGTTCGGTGAATTCGCCGCCGCGCGCGAGGAATTTCGCGCCATATTTTTCGAATGCCGGCTTTGCCGCCGCGACATAGCCCTTGTATCCTTCGGCGTCGCGAATATCGACTCTTGCGATCCAGTAGCCCTTGGCCATCTTTTCGTCCCATCCCTGTTGGTTATCATGGTTTAATTGAACAAATCGGTGTTCCGGTCAAGCGCTGCACTATGTCGTAGTTATTCCGGCGTCCGGCCGGTCGACTTGGGAGGAGGATGCCGAAAATGCGCAGTCAGGCGATCGTCTCATCCCTCGCTGCCGGGGTGGCCCTGTTTCTGCTGTCGGGTGGCCCTGGCGTGCTTTCGGCCCGAGAGGCCCAGGCGAAGGCCTGTCCGGCTTCCGTCTACGAGCAGTTGCGCAAACCGTCCAGCCTAAAGGCCGGTGCGGTCGAGATAACCTGCGACGTGACGCTCGATCCGAACGACGTCATCGCCCGGCCGATCGCCTTTTCCGGCGCCAGGGCGTCCGGCGTTGCATTCGATTGTCGCGGGGCAACGCTCGGTACGCCCGACATGGCGATCAGCCATCGCCGTCCGACCGTGATGATCCGCTCCTTGCTGGCTCGTGACGGAAGCTGGAGTGTGCCGAAGGCGATTACCGTCAAGAACTGCACGATCATCGGCAATATGCGCCTTGCCGGCCTCGGGCTGAACGGGCAGTCGGAACCCGTGCGGCGCTCATCGCTGAAGCAGGGCCATACCGCGCGGGCGCAGGCGGCAGCGCCGACGGCGATCGTTCTTGACAATCTCGATGTCGTCGCTCGGGGCACCCTGCCGCTCTATCTCGGTCCGGGCGTCACCGGGGTGACGGTCAGCGGATCGCGCTTCCGCGGCGAGACGACAGCCACGGCGCTTTATCTCGACGCCGAGAGCGGCGAAAACCGTATCATTGGCAACCGCTTCGCCGTGAAGACGACACGGCGCGAGCAGATTGCCGTCGATGGCTCGGCCGGCAACCTCATTTCCGGCAATGTCTTCGAGGACGCGATCAATGGCGGCATCTTCCTTTACCGCAATGCCGGCGAGGGCGGAACGATCCGCCATCAGCCGCCGCAGCACAATCGCATCGCGGGAAATCGTTTCCGCTACGAAGGGATGGTTCGTCCGCGCCCGGCGATCTGGCTCAACCAGCGCAATGGCCGCACCACCCATCGGCTCAGCGCCCCGGACCTGCCCTTGGGCAGCAGCCTCGATCCGCGCGATCTCGCCAAATACAATGTCGTGCGCGACAATCGCATATCCGGCGGCTGGAAGGGGCTGATCCGCAATACTGACCCGACCAACGAGATCGTCGGCAATGATTGAATGATCCGGCGTGCTGAGCCGCCTTCCTCTCAGAGAGCGGTCGCCATTTCGGCGAGGATCGCCCGCGCCGCCGCCTTCGGGTCCTCCGCCTTGACGATCGGCCGCGCGACGACGAGATGGCTGGAACCGGCTTTCAGCGCATCGGCGGGTGTCATCACCCGCTTCTGGTCGCCCCTGTCAGCGCCGGCCGGGCGAATGCCGGGGGTCACCAGCGCCATGTCGGGGCCGATCACCTTGCGCACGGCGCTTGCTTCCTCCGCCGAGCAGACGATGCCGCCCATGCCGGCAGTGCGGGCCTGTTCGGCGCGCCTCAGCACCAGCGTGTGCGGATCATATTCATAGCCGGCATCGGAAAGGTCCTGCTCGTCCATCGAGGTCAGCACGGTGACGCCGAGAAGGCAGAGGCCGGAGCCTTCGGCTGCCTTGACCGCGGCGCGCATGGCCTTGGGATAGGCGTGCAGCGTCAGCATCGACATGCCCATCTTGGCAATGTTTTCGACGCCGGAGGCGACCGTGTTGTCGATGTCGAGCAGTTTCATGTCGAGGAAGATCTTCTTGCCGCTCTCCGCAAGCTCGCGGGCGAACTCAAGCCCGCCGGCAAAGGCGAGCTGGTAGCCGATCTTGTAGAACAGGATGTCGTCACCGAGCGTTTGGACAATGGTTTCCGCTTCCCGGACGGTCGGCACATCCAGGCCGACGATGAGGCGTTCGCGTGGCGTCATGGCTCGATCCCTATCCAGTCTTCGATCGGCGTCCAGTCGCATGCGATGCGCCGATCCGCAAGAGAGAAGGCATAAAGATTGCCGCCGCCTGGCGGCTGATCGTGGTCGCGGCTGATCGGGATGCCCAGCAGGTGACACCTGAGCAGCGTGCCGACGCCGCCATGACCGACGAAGGCAATCGGCGCTGCCGGATCATGATCGTCAAGGACTGCGGATACGGCGGAGACGATGCGGGCCTGGGCGTCCGCCGCCCGCTCCCAACCGTGATAGCTTTCCTGTGGATGGGCAAAAAACCAGTCGGCGGCCTGCTCGAAGGCGTCGGGTTTGAGGAAGCCGGTCGCCGAGCGATCGTTTTCGTGCATTGCCTCGACCGTCTCGAAGGAAATGCCGGCGGCTCTTGCGAGGATTTCCGCGGTCTCGATTGCCTTGACCTCGGCGCTGGAGACGATGCGGGCGAGGTGCTTCGCCCAGGCACGAGTGGCGGCCTCCGTGGCGCGGTCGCGACCGAGATCCGAAAGCCCCCATTGGGGAACGGGGACGTCCGGATCGATCCGCACCTGCGGATGGGTGATATAGAGACTAAACATCTGGTGCGCCGCCCGCCGTCAGCTATCAACCGCGGCGGTAGATCCACAGCTGCGCCGGCGGAATGTTGCGGACGATGAAATCGAAGTGCTGGATCTGGTAGCGGTCCGGCTGGGCGAGGATCGGCGAAACCGGTCCATAGGTGATCTGCACCACCGGCCGGCCGGGTGGCAGGCGGTCGAGCAGATCTTCCAGCAGCTTGACCCTTGCAGGCATCGGGAAGCTGAGCAGCGGCACCGCCGAAATCACGGAATCGAAGGTCTGGTCGGCGAACTTGCCGAGCGTGTTGGGCAGATCGAAGGCGTCGCCATGGATGAAATTGACGCCGGGGAAGTCCTGGGTCAGATGATCGTAGAAATCCTCGGAATACTCGATCGAAACGAGGTCTTCCGGTTTCACGCCGCGTGCCAGGATCGCCTTGGTGATCACCCCGGTGCCCGGGCCGAGCTCGAGAACCGGCAGGCCGGACTGCACATTGATCACGCTGGCCATCTTGCGGGCGGTGATGGAGGAGGTCGGAACGATCGCGCCGACACTCTTCGGGCCCTGCATCATCCCCTTGAAGAAACGGATCTCTTCATCGAACTTCTTTTCGAACCGTTCCTTCAAGCGTCGAACCATGGCCTAACTCCCCACTCAAGACCGTCAAGCGCGTCCATCCGCGCCAAGCGCATGTTGCGCCGGTTTGTCGCAAATTCAAGGCGAAATGGCGCGAATGGAGAAATATCCCCCGAATGCGGCGCCGAATCACACTCGCATCGGCATCAGGACGTAAAGTGCGTCGTCACCGGCCGTATCGCGCACCAGCGTCGGCGAACCGGCATCGGCCAGAAGGAAGATCGCGTCGTCACCGGACAGTTGCGCCGTGATGTCCAGCAGGTACTTGGCGTTGAAGCCGATTTCCATCGGGTCGTTTTCATAGCCGACGGCGACCTCTTCGGTGGCGCTGCCGGAATCCGGATTGTTGACGGTGAGCGTCAGATGTCCCTCGCTGAGGGCAAGCTTGACCGCACGCCCACGCTCCGACGAAATGGTCGACACGCGATCGACCGCTTGGGCGAAGCTCTGGCAATCGACGCGCATTTCCTTGTCGTTTGCCTGCGGAATGACGCGCTGATAGTCCGGGAAAGTGCCGTCGATCAGCTTCGAGGTCATGACGATCTCGCCAATGGTCAGGCGGATCTTGGCGTCGGAGACTTCCACGGTGACGATCAGGTCGGGATTGTCGACCAGCTTCTGCAACTCGCCGACCGTCTTGCGCGGGATGATGATGCCCGGCATGCCTTCCGAGCCGGATGGGGCCTCGACGTCGGCGCGGGCCAGGCGATGGCCGTCGGTCGCGACCGCGCGCAGCTTCAACGCGCCGGCGCTCTCGATCGTGTGCAGGAAGATGCCGTTCAGATAATAGCGGGTTTCCTCGGTGGAGATCGCGAACTGGGTGCGATCGATCAGCATCTTGAGAGCCGAGGCCTTCAGCTTGAAGGAATGCGAAAAATTGCCGGCCGTCAGGTCGGGGAAGTCGGCTTCCGACAGGCATTGCAGCGAAAATTTCGACCGGCCGGAAGCGACCGTCATTGCAGCACCGTCGGGCGTAGTGGCCAGCAGCACTTCGGCGCCGTCGGGCAGTTTGCGGACGATTTCATAAAGCAGGTGCGCCGGAACGGTCGTCGCGCCGGCCTGTTCTACCATGGCGGGCGTCGCCTCGGTGATCTCGAGATCGAGGTCGGTCGCCTTCATCGCAAGGCTCGCGCCCTCGGCGCGCAGCAACACGTTCGACAGGATCGGGATCGTGTTGCGACGTTCGACCACGCGATGCACGTGATTGAGCGACTTGAGAAGGTTGGACCGTTCGAGAGTAATACGCATGGACGCTTCCGCTTTCGACCTGTCGCGATCCGGCGTGCCGGGTCGCATTGTTCCTTGCCGGCCGTCGGCGGCCGGATCGTGTGGGACGGGCAAAATGGCAGGAATTGCGCGCGAAAAGCAAGAGGCAGCTGTGATGTCGCGCACCAATTTGACGCGATGGCTAACGGCGCGTCGGCAATGCCGCTCTTGCCCTGCGGCAGGGGCTAGACGATAAGGTGGAAGGCAAGGCCATGCGACAGGACGGACAGAGTGACGGAAGATCCAAGACAAGCGACGGCCCAGCCGCGGACCTATCGCATCAACGATGTGATGATCGCCGCCCGGCCGCTGGAGCCGGCGCTCTATCTGGTGGCGACCCCGATCGGCAATCTCGGCGACATGACGCTTCGGGCGCTCGAAACGCTCGCCGGCGCCGACGTGCTCGCCTGCGAAGACACGCGCGTCACCCGTGTTCTGCTCGATCGCTACGGCATTCAGAACCGCCCCTATTCCTACCACGAATACAATGCCAACGAGGCCGGGCCGAAACTGATCGCCGCGCTCGAGGCCGGCAAGTCGGTGGCGCTGGTCTCGGATGCCGGGACGCCGCTGGTTTCCGACCCCGGCTATCGGCTGGGACAATTGGCGATCGAGGCCGGCCATCGCGTCGTGCCGATCCCCGGCGCCTCGGCGCCGCTCGCCGCCCTGGTCGGCTCCGGCCTGCCCAACGATGCCTTCCTGTTTGCCGGCTTCCTGCCGGTGAAGGACAAGGCGCGCCACGAGCGGCTGGCGCAATTGCGCGATGTTCCCGCCACCCTGATCTTCTTCGAGAGCCCGCACCGGATCGGCGACACGCTTGCCGCCGCCGCGGATGAGCTCGGCGCCGAAAGGCAGGCTTCGGTGTGCCGCGAACTGACCAAGACCTTCGAGGAGTTCCGCCGCGGCACGCTCGAGGAACTCGCCGTCCAATATGCCGACAAGGCCGTCAAGGGCGAGGTGGTCCTCGTTGTCGGCCCGCCGCTGGCAAAGGCGGCGCCGGAAGCCGGAGAGATCGATCGCATCCTTATCGAACTGGCGGAGACGTTGCCGACGGCCAAGGCCGCGACGGAGGCCGCAAAACTGACGGGTCAGCCGCGCAAGGACCTGTACCAGCGGCTGCTCGAGCTGAAGAGCGACGGATGACAAGGCACGCGGCGCCGGAAGCGAGAAAGCGCGCCGAGCGCCGGGGACGCTGGTCGGAATGGCTTGCCGTGCTCTTCCTGATGGCGAAAGGCTATCGCATCCTCGCCTTGCGCTACCGCGTACGGGCCGGCGAGATCGACATCATCGCGCGGCGCGGCGCGCTTGTCGCCTTCGTCGAGGTCAAGGCGCGGCGTGACCTGATGGCCGCGATCGATGCCGTGACCTTCGCCAGCCAGAACCGGATCCGCGCGGCGGGGGATCACTGGCTTTCCCGTCAGCCTGATGCCGCGCGGCTGTCGCTGCGCTATGACATCGTCGCGATCACGCCGTGGAAGTTGCCGCGCCATTATCAGGGCGCGTTCTAGTTTCGCTTTGCTTTCGTATCGGCAAAGACTGTAATCGAAATGACATAAAACGTTTATTTTCGCGTCACAGATCGCGGCTAATGCAGTCCTCACCCCAATATTGGCGGAGAGGATTTTTCCATGTTCAAACAGATTTCCATGGCCGCTCTGGCCTTTTCCATGACCGCATCGACGACGCTGGCCGCGACCAACATCACCTGGTGGCACGGCATGGGCGGCCGCAATGGCGAAGTCATCAACGAAGTCGCCCAGAAGTTCAACGCCGCCCAGGCCGAATGCGCCCTGACGCCGGTGTCCAAGGGCACCTACGAGGAAGCCCTGTCGGCCGGCATCGCCGCCTTCCGTTCGGGCGAACAGCCGAACATCCTGCAGGTGTTCGACGCCGGCGCCGCCACCATCATCAACGCCAAGGGTGCTGCTGTTGCCGCCGAAGACCTGATCAAGGACGCCGGCTTCGAATTCAACCGCGACGACTTCATCGAAGGTGTTCGCTATTTCTACGCCGATAGCGACGGCAAGTTCGTCGGCATGCCGTTCAACTCGTCGGCGCCGATCATGTACGTCAACACCGACGCGCTAAAGAAGGCCGGTGTCGAGGCGCCGAAGACCTGGGAAGAATTCGAAGCCATCGCCCCGAAGCTGAAAGAGGCCGGCTACACCCCGCTCGTCCAGTCGCAGCTCACCTGGCAGTTCACCGAGAATTTCTTCTCGCGCCATAACCTGCAGTTCGCTTCGAACAACAACGGTTATGACAGCGTCGTCGACACGACGATCAACGTCACCGACCCGAGCCACGTCATGATGTACGAAAAGCTGAAGGCCTGGTACGACCAGGGCCTGTTCGGCTATTACGGCGCGGGCTGGAGCGACAACCAGAAGCCCTTCGAAGAAGGCAAGGCCGCTCTCTGGATCGGTTCGTCGGGCTCGTTCGGCGGCCTGCAGAAGACCGCGACCATGCCCTTCGAGGCTACCTTCCTGCCCTTCTGGAAGTCGGTTCATCCGGAAGGCGTTCACACCTTCATCGGCGGCGCTGCCCTCTTCGCCATGGCCGGCAAGCCGGAAGCCGAGAACAAGTGCACCGCGTCCTTCTTCCACTTCCTGACCTCGCCGGAGATCCAGAAGTTCTACCACCAGGCCACCGGTTACGTCGCCATCACCAAGGCGGCCTATGAACTTGCCAAGTCGGAAGGCTTCTACAACGAGAAGCCGGCCGCCGAAGTCGGCATCCAGCAGCTGTCGCTGCCGGGCGGCGAATGGGACAAGGGCTATCGCATGGGCTTCTATCCGCAGATCCGCTCGGTGATGGAACGCGAATACAACCGCATCTTCGCCGGCGAAACCACGCCGAAGGAAGCCATGGAAACCATCAAGAAGGAAGCCGACGAGCTGCTCGCCCGCTTCGCCAAGACGGCCGGCTGATCTCCGTCGCCTTTATCTGAACTCCCGGGGGCTCCGAGCCCCCGGGTTTTTCCTTGAAAGCACCCCATGAAGCGCGTCCAGTTCAATTCGCGATACCTGCCCTATCTGCTGCTCCTGCCGCAGTTCGCGATCATCGCGATCTTCTTCTACTGGCCGTCGGCCCAGGCGATCCATTCGTCCTTCTTCATCGAGGATCCCTTCGGCTTCGGCTCGGCCTTCGTCGGCCTCGACAATTACACCGATGCGCTGACCGCACCGGAATACCAGAAGATCGCCCGCTTTACCGTGGCCTATAGCCTGATCGTCACCTTCCTGACGCTGTCGCTCGGCCTGCTGCTGGCATTGAAGGCGGACGCGGTCATTCGCGGCCAATCCACCTACAAGACCCTGCTGATCGTCGTCTACGCCATCGCCCCGCCGGTCGCCGGCCTGATCGGCATGATGTTCTTCGACCAGCATATCGGTCCCTTCGTGCACTTCGTCGCCCTGTTCGGCTGGGACATGAAGGTCGGGATCAACTATTTCGACACGGCCTTCGCCATGATCGCCGTCGCGGTGTGGAACCAGATTCCTTACAATTTCATCTTCTTCCTCTCCGGCCTGCAGGGCATTCCGGCCTCGATCCGCGAGGCGGCGGCGATCGACTGCAAGTCCGGCACCCGCCGTTTCTGGACGGTCATCCTGCCGCTGCTGACGCCGACGGCCTTCTTCCTGCTGGTCATCAACATGACCTATTCGCTGTTCGACACCTTCGGCGTGATCGATGTGATCGTGAAGGACAAGCCGGCCAACAACCCGATCACGCTGGTCTACAAGGTCTATCTCGACGGCTTCCGCGGCAACGACCTCGGCTCGTCCTCGGCCCAGTCGGTGATCCTGATGGTCATCGTTCTGGCGCTGACGCTGATCCAGTTCCGCTTCATCGAACGTCGCGTTCATTACGGTTGAGGTCGAGCCATGTACCGCACCAAATTCTTCGACCACCTCATCCTCATCGCCGGCGTGATCTTCATGCTTGGCCCTTTGGTGGTCGCCTTCACCACCTCGACCCACACCGCCGCCGAAATCCATTCGAACGGCCTGATGCTGTCGATCGGCGGACACCTGGAAGAGACCTATGGCAAGGTGCTCTTCCGCAAGGGCGGATTCACCGGCGAGGTCACCGGCATGACCATGGCGATGAACTCGCTCATCCTCGGCCTCGGCTTTGCCGTCGGCAAGATCGTTCTCTCCATGATGGCCGCCTATGCCATCGTTTATTTCCGCTTCCGCTTCGCCACGCTCGCCTTCTGGCTGATCTTCACCACGCTGCTCCTGCCGCTCGAGGTGCGCATCATGCCGTCCTACAAGGTGATGAGCGAGCTCGGCCTGCTGAACAGCCATGTCGGGCTGGTCCTGCCGCTGCTGGCCTCGGCGACCGGCACGTTTTTCTTCCGCCAGTTCTTCAAGTCGGTGCCGGACGAATTGCTGGAGGCCGCCCGCATCGACGGCGCCGGACCGGTCAAGTTCTTCATCGACGTGCTGGTGCCGCTGTCGCGCACCATGATTGCGGCGGTCTTCATCATCATGTTCGTCTATGGCTGGAACCAGTATCTCTGGCCCATGCTGATGACCACGGACGAGAGCTTCTACACGCTGATGCGCGGCATCAAGCAGATCCTGCAGGTCTGGGTCGGCTCGCAGATCCCCGACTATAACGAGGCTTTCGCCATGGCCGTGCTCGCCATGCTGCCGCCCGTCGTCGTCGTGGTGATCTTCCAGAGCTGGTTCATCAAGGGCCTGACCGAAAGCGACAAGTGAGAAAGGTAAACCCATGGCGTCCATTCTGATCGACCAGGTCTCGAAGATCTACGACGGCGGCGTGCACGCGGTCAAAGCCATCGACATCGCCATCGAGGATGGCGAATTCATCGTCCTCGTCGGACCGTCCGGCTGCGGAAAGTCGACGCTGCTGCGCATGGTGGCGGGGCTGGAGGCCATATCGCAAGGTACGGTCAGCATCGGCGGGCGGGTCGTCAACCAGGTGGAGCCGGCCGAGCGCGACATCGCCATGGTTTTCCAGAACTATGCGCTCTACCCGCATATGAGCGTCTACGACAACCTCGCCTATGGCCTCAGGAACCGCAAGACGCCGAAGGCCGAGATCGAGGCGCGTGTCACCGAAGCGGCCCGCATGCTGGAAATCGAGCCCTATCTAAAGCGCAAGCCCAGGGCGCTGTCCGGCGGCCAGCGCCAGCGCGTCGCCATGGGCCGCGCCATCGTGCGCAAGCCCGCCGTCTTCCTGTTCGACGAGCCGCTGTCCAATCTCGACGCCAAGCTGCGCGTCACCATGCGCGGCGAGATCCGCAAGCTGCAGCGGCGGCTGGCCACCACGGCGATCTACGTGACCCACGACCAGCTCGAAGCGATGACGCTGGCCGACCGGCTGGTGGTGCTGAACGGCGGGACGATCGAGCAGATCGGCACGCCGCTCGAAGTCTATCATCGTCCGGCCTCCACCTTCGTCGCGAGCTTCATCGGCGCGCCGGCGATGAATTTGCTGGATGGCGCAATCGAGGGCGACCGGCTGGTGATCGGCGACGTGTCGATGGCCTTCGGCGCTCAGCCGGGCACAACGGGTGCGGTCACGGTCGGCGTGCGGGCCGAAGACCTGACGCTGGCCGGCGAGGATGACCAGCGCCTGCCGTTCAAGGTCGACTATGTCGAGGAACTCGGAGCGCACCGGCTGGTGCACGGGCATTTGTCCTCCCAGGCGCTGACCGCCGTCATCCCGGTGGAGACAGAGATTGCCGAAGAAATGTCGTTGACGGTTTCGCCCGAACGCCTGCACTTCTTCGCCAAGGAGACCGGCCGACGCATCGACAGACCCGCATCGCCGATGCCGGGCGGCGCGTCCCGATCCCACGCCCGTGAGGCCAGCTTCGCCTGAGGCAGCCGCGTGCGGGTTAGGTGTGCCGCAAGGTCTATAGTTACAATTTGAGCGATCGGCCAAAGCGAAACGTAAGGAGCCTCTGCTATCTTTCCGTGCAGATGATCAAATCTGGGAACGGACATGGCTCTGAAACTCCTGCTCGTCGGCATGGCCGGCACGCTGCTTGCTGTACCGCGGACCTTCCGCAACGCGGAAATACCACCGGTGGTCGCCGCCCATAGCGGTCATCTGGCGCTGAAGGCGGCACCCATCAATCCCGAATGGATCCTGCGCGGCACACCACTGGCCCGGGTCGGCGACCATTCGACCAGCACCGACAAGGCGAGCTCGACGGCGGTGTGGGACTGCACCGCGGGTGAATTCCGCTGGTATTTCGGCTGGGACGAAACGGTGGTCATCCAGGAGGGCGAAGTCCACGTGACGGCGGAGGACGGCTCGGAGCGCCTGCTGAAAGTGGGCGACATCGCCTATTTCCGCGGCGGCACCTGGGCGACCTGGCGCGTCGACGACTATGTCCGCAAGATCGCCTTCGTCCGCAGGCCCTTCCCCGAGCCGCTCGCCATGCTCTACCGCATCCGCAACGCCTTGCGGTCGCCCACCGCGAAGCGCATCCTCGGCTGAGCCGAGGTTCAGGAGAATTGATGGTCCCCGGCGTTGCCTTTCTCAAGGTGGCAGCCTAAATCTCGGGTACTTTGGAACGAGGGGCAGGCCATGGCGAAGATCAAGAATATTGCGGTCCAGATGGACCATGTCTCCGGCATTGCGATTGCCGGGGACTCGACCTTTGCGATGAGCATCGAAGCGCAGGCCCGTGGTTACAAGCTGTTCCACTATACGCCCGACCGGCTGTCCATGCGCGATGGCCGCATCATCGCCACCGTCGAGCCGATGGAACTGCGCGACGAGAAGGGCAACCACTTCACGCTGGGCGAGCCTGAACGGATCGACCTGTCGACCATGGATGTGGTGCTGCTGCGCCAGGATCCGCCCTTCGACATGGCCTATATCACCTCGACGCATCTGCTGGAGCGTATCCACCCGAAGACGCTGGTGGTGAACGACCCGGCCTGGGTGCGCAATTCGCCGGAAAAGATCTTCGTCACCGAGTTCGCCGACCTCATGCCGCCGACGCTGATCACCCGGGACGTGAGCGAGATCGCCCGCTTCCGCGAGGAGATGGGCGACATCATCCTGAAACCGCTCTATGGCAATGGCGGCGCCGGCGTCTTCCACTCGACCCGCGACGACCGCAACTTCACCTCGCTGATCGAGATGTTCCACCAGATGTTCCGCGAGCCGTTCATCGCCCAGGCCTATCTGCCGGCGGTGCGCAAGGGCGACAAGCGCATCATCCTGGTCGACGGCGAGGCGGTCGGCGCGATCAACCGCGTGCCGGCCGAAACCGACAGCCGTTCCAACATGCATGTCGGCGGACGCGCCGAGGCGACCGAACTGACGGCGCGGGAAAAGGAAATCTGCGCCCGCATCGGCCCGGCGCTGAAGGAGCGCGGCTTCCTGCTGGTCGGCATCGATGTCATCGGCGACTACATGACGGAAATCAACGTGACCTCGCCCACCGGCATCCGGGAAGTCAAGAAATTCGGCGGCGCCGATATTGCCGCCCTGCTCTGGGACGCAATCGAGAAGAAGCGGGCCTGAAACCCGCTCTACTGCGCCTCTGATCCCCCTTCGTTCCATCTATACAACCGCACGCAACCGCATAGCGAGTATAGCGCGAATTTGTTCCGCTAATGTTCTTGTTATCGGTCCCGTTCTGTGCCAGATTGCAACTCGTGGCGCGCGCAAGATGTAGTTGCGCGGCCGGGACTGGCTTTTTGGGGGCGGGCAATGGTGGCGCGTGTCAGTACAGTCGCATTCCAGGGAATTGAAGGCGTGCCGGTCGATGTCCAGGTCATGGTCGCGCCGGGCAAGATCAACATGCACATCGTCGGACTCCCCGACAAGGCGGTGGCCGAGAGCCGCGAACGGGTGCAGGCGGCCCTGCACGCCTCCGGCCTGGCGCTGCCGCCCAAGAAGGTGACGGTCAATCTGGCGCCGGCCGATCTTCCCAAGGAGGGAAGCCATTTCGACTTGCCGATCGCGCTCGGCCTGATGGCAGCACTTGGGGCCATTCCTGGCGATGCGCTGTCGGACTATGTGGTGATCGGCGAGCTCAATCTCGATGGCACGATCGCCAATGTCGCGGGCGCCCTGCCGGCGGCGATCGGGGCCAATGCGCTCGGCAAGGGACTGATCTGCCCGGCCGACTGCGGGGCGGAGGCGGCCTGGGCCGGTGCCGATATCGATATCCTTGCGCCGCGCAGCCTGATCGCGCTCGCCAATCATTTTCGCGGCACCCAGGTGCTGACCCGGCCCGAGCCGGCGGTTCGCGCGCTGCCGTCCAACCTGCCGGACCTTGCCGACATCAAGGGCCAGGAAAGCGCCAAGCGGGCGCTCGAGGTGGCGGCCGCAGGCGGGCACAATCTTCTGATGGTCGGACCGCCGGGTTCGGGAAAGTCGATGCTGGCCGCGCGTCTCCCGTCGATCCTGCCGCCGCTTTCGGCTGCCGAACTGCTGGAAGTGTCGATGATCCATTCGATCGCTGGCCAGCTTTCCGGCGGCAAGCTGTCCGACCGTCGTCCGGTTCGCACGCCGCATCATTCGGCGACGATGGCGGCACTGGTGGGCGGCGGATTGCGTGCCCGGCCGGGCGAGGCTTCGCTCGCCCATCGCGGCGTGCTGTTCCTGGACGAACTGCCGGAATTTGCCCCCCCGGCGCTCGATGCGCTGCGCCAGCCGCTGGAGACCGGGGAGTGCATCATCGCGCGCGCCAATCACCGGGTATCCTATCCCGCCGAGTTCCAGCTGGTGGCGGCGATGAATCCGTGCCGCTGCGGCATGGCGGGTGAGCCGGGCCACACCTGCGCGCGCGGGCCGCGCTGTGTTTCCGACTATCAGGGGCGCATCTCCGGGCCGCTGATGGACCGCATCGACATCCGCATCGACGTGCCGGCGGTCTCGGCTGCCGACCTCATCCGGCCGATGGCGGCGGAGAAAAGTGCGGACGTCGCCCGCCGGGTGGCGCTGGCCCGCGAGATGCAGCGCGAGCGCTTCGAGGCGGCCGGCATCGACGGGGTGACGACCAATGCCCGCTGCTCGACGGCGCTGATCGAGACGCTCGCCGAACCCGATCCCGCCGGCCTGCAATTGCTGCGCGACGCCGCCGACAAGTTCAAGTTCTCCGCCCGCGGCTACCACCGTGTCCTGAAGGTGGCGCGCACGCTCGCCGATCTGGATGGGGCGACCCTGCTCGGCCGCATTCATCTGGCCGAAGCGATCTCCTACCGCATCGCCTCGGAGCGTCTGTCGGCGGCGGCCTGAAGGAGAAGGACAGAGGGATAGGGCCAGATCGATACGTCAGGGCGGAGGAGCAGTCGAGAGGGAGGCGGCGGCCGGAGACGTGGCCGCAAAGGGCGCGCTTGACGTGGTCTGGGGGTGCCGTTGTTGAGGCGAGGCGGAGTTCGGCTGCCTGCCGGTCGGGGGGGCAGGCTGCGTCGGAAACGGTGGGAGTGGCGAAGGGGGATAAGCCGCAAGGCGGGCAGGGCGAGGGCAGGTGTCCTTCGCGCGGAGATGCTGTGGCGGCCATGAGAGGAGAACGAAAGGTTGGTCGGCTCCGCCCGAAACGACAGAAGGGCGCCGTCGCGCGCCCTCCTCGAGTGGGGTCGGTCAGCGATTGCGCCTATTCGCCAAGCCCGGCGAACAGCGCGGTCGAGAGGTAGCGCTCGGCGAAGGACGGGATGATCACGACGATCGTCTTGCCGGCATTTTCCTCGCGTTGCCCCACCTTGATCGCGGCGGTCAGCGCCGCGCCGGAGGAGATGCCGACCGGCACGCCTTCGAGGCGGGCGACGAGGCGGGCGGACTCGAAGGCCTCGTCATTGGTGACGGTGACGACCTCGTCATAGACATGGGTGTCGAGGATTTTTGGCGCGAAGCCGGCGCCGATGCCCTGGATCTTGTGCGGACCGGGATTGCCGCCGGAGAGAACCGGGCTGTCGGTCGGCTCGACGGCAATGACCTTGACCGAGGGTTTCTTCGCCTTCAGCACCTGGCCGACGCCGGTGATCGTGCCACCTGTGCCGATGCCCGAGACGAAGATGTCCACGCCGCCGTCGGTGTCGTTCCAGATTTCCTCGGCCGTCGTCTTGCGATGGATTTCCGGGTTGGCCGGGTTTTCGAACTGCTGCGGAATGATGGCGTCGGGAAGGCTGGCCGCCAGTTCCTCGGCCTTGGCGATCGCGCCCTTCATGCCCTTCGGACCTTCGGTCAGCACGAGCTCGGCGCCGAGCAGGGCCAGCATCTTGCGGCGCTCGATCGACATGGTCTCGGGCATGGTGAGGATCAGCTTGTAGCCCTTGGCAGCGGCGGCAAAGGCGAGTGCGATGCCGGTATTGCCCGAGGTCGGCTCGATCAGGGTGGTCTTGCCGGGGGTGATCTTGCCCTGGGCTTCCAGGCTCTCGATCATCGCCACGCCGATGCGATCCTTGACGGAGGCGATCGGGTTGAAGAATTCGAGCTTGGCCAGCAGATGGGCCTTCACGCCCTTTTCCTTCGCCAGCTTGTCGAGGCGAACGATCGGGGTGTCGCCGATCGTTTGCGTGATCGAGGCATAGACGCGGCCGCGGCCCGGTTTCTTCGTGTCCGACATGGTGGATCTCCCTTTGGATCTGCTTTGACGGCACAATAGGGCCAAAGCCGACCACTCGCCAGAACCCATCGCCTAGGCGTGCGCGGTTGGTTAGAAAATTCGCGCCGGTGGTGATGCTGCCTTGCGAAACTTTGTTCAAGCGCGCGCGGCGATATAGGCGGCGGTGCCGGCAAGAATGCTCGCCGCCGAGCGGTTGAGTGCCTTCAGCGAGTTCGGCTTTTTCAGGAGCGTCCGGGCCTGCGAGGCGAGCAGGATATAGGGGATGAGCACCGCGATCAGCACGACGAAGGTGATGCCCACAAGCGCCGCATAGTCCTTCGGGCCGATGGCTTCGAGCGGGATCAGCGTCGGCACGAGGGCCACGTAGAACAGCATGGTCTTGGGATTGCCGAGCGTGACGAGCAGGCCGGAGAGGAAGGAGAGGCCGACATGGGTCGAGCGCTTCGCCTCGATGTCCTGCGCGATCAGCCCTGTCGTCCAGAGCTTCCAGGCGATGTAGACGAGATAAAGCGCGCCCAGATATTTGATGATCAGGAAGGGCGTGGTGAAGGTCTGCGCCACCAGGGAAAGGCCGAGGATCACGGCGGTCAGGTAGCAGAGATCGCCGAGGATCAGGCCGAGCCCCATGAAGAAGGTCGGACGGAATCCGGATCCGAGCGCCCGCGCCACGATCGCCGTCATGCCGGGGCCGGGAATGGCGGCGGCAACGAAGAGCGCGCCGCTATAGGCGAGAAGCGTGGTGAGTGTCATGGGGGCCTCCGTGGATGACGCATTGCTAGCGCCGCGCGGCCGAACTTGCAATGGTGACAAGATCGCCGTTGTGGCGAGGGCGAGGCCTCGATTAGGTCATGGGCAATCCCAGCCGAGGCCCCGCCCATGCCATCTTCTTCGTCCCTGATCGCCTTCGCCCTCATTTGCCTCGGCATGGTGCTGACGCCCGGGCCGAACATGATCTATCTCGTGTCTCGCTCCATCTGCCAGGGCCCGGCCGCCGGTCTTGTTTCTCTAGGCGGCGTGGCACTGGGCTTCGTCTTCTATATGCTGATGTCGGCGCTCGGCATCACCGTGCTGATCATGGCCGTGCCCTTCGCCTATGAGGCCCTGAAATTCGCCGGCGCCGCCTACCTGCTCTGGCTTGCCTGGCAGGCGGTGCGGCCGGGCGGCCGCTCGCCCTTCCAGGTTCGCGACCTGCCGAAGGACAGCCCGCGCAAGCTCTTCATGATGGGGCTGTTCACCTACCTTTTGAACCCCAAGGCCGCCGTCCTCTACCTGTCGCTGCTGGCGCAGTTCGTCGATCCGGCGCTCGACAGCGTGCTCCTGCAATCGGTGGTGCTCGGCGCCAGCCAGATCGCCATCAGCGTCACGGTCAATGCGATGATCGCGCTGATGGCCGGTTCGATCGCACTCTTCCTCGCCGGCCGGCCCTTCTGGATGGTGGTGCAGCGCTGGCTGATGGGCACCGTTCTCGCCGGGTTGGCCGTCCGCATGGCGACCGAAGCCCAGCGTTAGGGTTTTTCAGCTTTGGCGGTGGAACACGCCGATCCGCAAGGCTTATGCCCCCTGATTGTCGGGAGGAAAGCGCTTCAGACGCCTGTCGAGCCAAAGCCGCCGGCGCCGCGCGTTGTTTCTGAAGCGTGGGAGATTTCCGAAATGCGCGCCTGCACGACCGGCGCAATCACCATCTGGGCGATCCGCATGCCGCGGCTGATCTCGAACGGCTCGTGGCCCAAGTTGACCAGCAGCACCTTCACCTCGCCGCGATAGTCGCTGTCGATGGTGCCGGGCGTGTTGAGGCAGGTAACGCCGTTCTTGAAGGCGAGCCCGGAGCGCGGGCGGATCTGCGCCTCGAAACCTTCCGGGATCTCGAAGACGAACCCGGTCGGCACGAGGGTCCGATCGCCCGGCGAAAGCACCAGCGGCTCGCCCTCGGACACCGCGGCTCTCAGGTCCATGCCGGCGGCGCCTGCGGTTTCATAGGCGGGCAGCGGCATGTCGCGCCCGTGCGGCAGGCGAACGAGGTTGAGCATGGGGCCGAGAACATCGCGCATGGGGGGCCTTCCTTCGTGCAGGGGCGTTCCGCTTCCCAATTGCATATTCGACCTCAACTCGCTAGATAACCGGCCAACAAAAGGAATTTCACTTCATGGCCGAAACGCTTGCAGAGGCGGTCTCCCGCCGCCGCACCTTCGCTATTATTGCCCACCCGGACGCCGGCAAGACGACGCTCACCGAAAAGCTCCTGCTGTTCGGTGGCGCGATCCAGCTCGCCGGCGAGGTCAAGGCCAAGAAGGATCGCATCCAGACCCGTTCGGACTGGATGAAGATCGAGCGCGAGCGCGGCATTTCGGTCGTCACCTCGGTGATGACCTTCGAATATGAAGGCAACGTCTTCAACATTCTGGATACCCCCGGCCACGAAGACTTCGCCGACGACACCTATCGCACACTGACGGCGGTCGACGCGGCCGTCATGGTCATCGATGCCGCCAAGGGTATCGAGCCGCGGACGCTGAAGCTGTTCGAGGTCTGCCGCATGCGCGACATCCCGATCATCACCTTCATCAACAAGATGGACCGCGAAAGCCGCGATCCCTTCGAAATCCTCGACGAGGTCGAGGAGAAGCTGGCGCTGGACACCGCGCCGGTGACCTGGCCGGTCGGTCGCTCGAAGTCCTTCTGCGGCTCCTACAATCTGGTGGAGAACACTTTTCGCGGCTCCGACAAGCAGGTCGAGGGCCTGCCGGTCAACAGCCCGGCCAAAGTCGCCGAGCAACTGCCGGAAAACGAACGCTCGGCCTTCATCGAAGAACTGGAACTGGCCCAGGAGGCCTGCCGCCCGTTCGATCGCCAGGCCTTCCTCGAAGGCCACATGACACCGGTCTTCTTCGGCTCGGCGCTGAAGAATTTCGGCGTGCGCGACCTGATCAATGCGCTCGGCGACATTGCCCCGCCGCCGCGCGACCAGGTGGCCGACATCCGCACGGTCCATGCGGCGGAAGACAAGATGACGGCCTTCGTCTTCAAGATCCAGGCCAACATGGATCCCAACCACCGCGACCGCATCGCCTTTGCCCGCATCTGCTCCGGCAAGCTGGAGCGCGGCATGAAGGTGCGGCTGGCGCGCACCGGCAAGCAGATCGGCTTGACCGCGCCGCAGTTCTTCTTCGCTTCGCAGCGCCAGCTCGCCGATACCGCCTTTGCCGGCGACGTGGTCGGCATTCCGAACCATGGAACGCTGCGTATCGGCGATACGCTGACCGAGGGCGAACCGCTGGTCTTCCAGGGCGTGCCGAACTTCTCACCGGAAATCCTGCGCCGCGTTCGTCTCGAGGATGCGATGAAGGCGAAGAAGCTGAAGGAAGCGCTGCAGCAGATGGCGGAAGAGGGCGTCGTGCAGCTGTTTTCGCCGGAAGACGGCTCGCCGGCGATCGTCGGTGTGGTCGGTGCGCTGCAGCTCGACGTGCTGAAGGAGCGCCTGCAGGGCGAATACGGCCTGCCGGTCTCGTTCGAAATGTCGCGCTTCTCCGTCTGCCGCTGGATCTCGGCCGACCAGCCGGGTGAACTGGAAAAGTTCATGACGGCGCGCCGCGGCGACATCTGCCGGGACCTCGACGGCGACCCGGTGTTCATGGCGCAGGACGGATTTTCCCTGCGCTACGAGAGCGAACGTTACCCGGCGATCAAGATGGCCGCGATCAAGGAATATCACGCCATCAAGGCGGCGTGATTGCCCGCTCCGCAGGGCGGCGTCATGGCCGCCCTCTGGCCTGGAAGGCATGAAGCCCAAGCGGGAAACCCGGCTTCGTGTGGGGATGAGATCCGCTCAGATCGTCCGGACGATCTGCAAATGGCCCGTCGAATCGACGTGCACGCCAAGGCCCTCGTAGGACGCGATCGTCGGGTGCGGCGTCTCCATCGCATGGTTATGGGTGGCGGTGACCACCATCACGTCGGACCCTGCGGCTTCGGCCGCGAGCACACCTGCCAGGACATCCTCGAACACCAGGCAGCGGGCCGGGTCTGCGCCGATATGCCGGGCACCGAGCCAATAGCCGGCGGGATCCGGCTTGCCGATTGCTACATCCTCGGCGGTGACGATCTTTGGCGGCTGCGGCAGGCCGGCGGCCTCGATCCGGGCACGGGCCAGGGCAATCGGGGCCGAGGTGACGATCGACCAGCGGTCGGACGGCAGCGCGTTCAGGAAGTCGATTGCTCCGGGCAGCGGTACCACGCCCTCGACATCCTCGATCTCACCCCGCTCGACGACCAGCGCTTCTGCTTCCACATCGACGCCCGGCAGGGCAAGACCGCGAATGGTGTCGATGCCGCGCCTGCCGTGCATGGTGGGCAGGAAGGCCTCGACATCGAGCCCGTGGCGGGCGGCCCATTTGCCCCACACCCGCTCGGCGGCTGCGATGGAATTCAGCAGCGTGCCGTCCATGTCGAACAGGAAGCCGGCATAGCACTTGTCAAAGACCGTGTGTCGGGCGGTGCTCAATCGGGAAATCCTCGGATAGGGAAGGGGCGGGCGGAAAACCGGGATAGCCGGTTTCGGCCGCTGCGGCAAATGGCTCTTCCGGTGCGGGTGTGAGCCGGCGTCAGCGCGTTGACTCGCCGAGGGAAGGTGTTGGAGATCGCAATCGCAGGTCGCTCACTCTGCCCGGATCAGTTCGCCCGCCGCATTCAGCGCATATTCGAAGGTGAACCATTTCTCGATCTCGCTGCCGGTCTCGATGCGGAAGGCGGCGATCAGCCGCTTGCCGTTGGTCTTGACGTAGATCGTGCCGTAGACGGTGACGTTCGAGCGGCCGAGCGTCCATATGTCGTTGATGATCTTGTCGCGCAGCGTCTTGTCCGGCTTGTCGTGCAGTTTCAGCACGGCAGTCTGCAGCGATTGCACCAGCTTCGCGTCTTCGGTCTCGCGCACCGAACGCTGCAGTTCAGTCGAGAGGATGACCGGCGCATCGCCGCGTCCACGTTTGCCGAGCCGTCCGAGCAGGTCCGGCCTTGGATGAATGTGCCCCTCCTCGTCGCCCGAGGAAATGACGAAGGCAGCCGGATTGACCGCGTCGAGAAAGGCATCCGTCACCTTCTCAGAGCCATGGTGGCAGACCTTCATCAGATCCGAGCGCAGCCAGCCGGACGCCTTGGCGATCATCGCATCATAGGCCGGCGTGCCGATCTTCGGAAACTTGGCCTCCCCGCCATAATGGCAGAGCAGGTATTTTTCCGCCTTCTCGTTCAGGTCGCCGCCGAACAGGATCTTGAAGTCGCCATAGTGCAGCCGAAGGATCACCGAGTGGCCGTTCTTCGTCTCGCCGTAGTCGCCGAGCACGCGCAGCCGGTCCTTGCCCGCGGCATCCGGTTCGGGCACAGGCCCGAGAACCTCGATGCTGAAGCCTCGCTGGTCGGACGGCGCAAAGCCTGGTAGCCAGCCGCGCCCGTTCTCCTGCGTGCCGTGGCGGACAGACAACATGGCGAAGTCGCCGATATTGGGATTGTCGAGCGCGTGCCGCATCGTCTGGGCGAAGGCCTGCCGTTCACGGGCCGAAACCGCACCGAAATGCCGCTCGATATCGGACCGCGACAGGGCCAGGTCGGCGACATAGCTGATGCCGGTTTCGGCATCCTTCATCTTACCGCCGAGCTTGTCGAACTTGTCCCCGCCGACACGCTCCACCAGGCCATTCTGGTAGACCGTCTCGAAGCCGAAATTCGGCCAGGCGAAGATCGGTTCGAAGCCGCCATAGTGGTCGATGTCCGGATGGGTGATGATCGCGGCGCGGAACTTGAAGCTGGTGTTGTAGGAGCGGAAGCGCTGGAGCAGGAATTCGTACATGTGCTCGGAAACACCGGCGTCGATGACGACGACGGCCTCGCCGAGATCTTCTTCCGGGGCGATCAGCACGGCGCCGTCGCCCTGGCCGACGTCGAGGAAGACGATCTCCAGCGGCCGCTCTTCGGTCGTGTGGTCCTTGGGGATGTAGAGCGTCTCGGGCGTGGCACCGGTCGGGCCCCAGAGGATTTCCAGCCAGCCGTCCGGCTGTTCCGACGTGACCTGAAGCCAGTCGCCCCAGAGAACCTGGCGTTTGCGGGTCTTTCGGTTGGCGGCATAGAGATAGGTCTTCGCGGTTTTGCCCCGCGCATCCTTCGGCAATCCGACGAAACGATGATCCATGCCATTCGCCTCCGAGTTGTGGATTTCTAGCTTCCAGACACTCTTTTCTCCGGGCCTTTGATCATAGCGCATGGCGCATCTTCTGGCGAGATTGCCTGTTAATATTTCGCGCAATGCGAGCATTTTTCTCGCCTGCCTTCGCCTGTGTCGGCGAGGCAGGTGACAGCCGCCTCCGCCGTCGCTATAACAGCGCCATTGAGAGACAGGGGCGTTCGTCGAAAGACGGGCTGAGAAGCACCCTTTGAACCTGAACCAGATAATGCTGGCGGAGGGAGTCGCTCGGGGCCTTTCGCCGTTCGCGCGCTGTCTGTCCCCTTGCACTTGCCCCGCTCGAAAGGGGCAAGATGACGAAGACCGAAACACCCGGAACCCTGCTGACCGAAATGCGCGCCGTTGCGCCGCTGGTGCAGTGCATCACCAATTACGTGGCGATGAACGTCGCCGCCAATGTCCTGCTGGCGGCCGGCGCCTCGCCCGCCATGGTGCATGCGCAGGAGGAGGCCGGCGAGTTCGCCGGCTTTGCCGGGGCGCTCACCGTCAATATCGGCACGCTCTCGCCGGCCTGGGTGGACGGCATGAAGGCGGCGATCGGCGGTGCCACCGGGGGGCGTCGTCCCTGGGTGCTGGACCCCGTCGCCCACTTCGCCACCGAGTTCCGCAGAAAGGCGACAGCGGAGTTGCTGGCGCTGGGGCCGACCATTGTGCGGGGCAATGCCTCGGAGATCATCGCCCTTGCCGGCGGGGTGAGCAGCGCGAAGGGTGTCGACAGCCGCGATCCGGTGGAACAGGCCGAGGAGGCCGCACGGCGTCTGGCCGAGACGCGAGGCTGCATCGTCGCGGTCACCGGCATCACCGACTTCGTCACCGACGGCGGTCGTGCGGCGCGGGTCGAGGGCGGATCGCCCCTGATGCCGAAGGTGACGGCGTTGGGTTGCTCGCTCACCTGCCTCGTCGGCGCCTATGCGGCTATGCGCCCGGACGACCCCTTTGATGCGACCGTTGCAGCCCTTGCCCATTTCGCCGTGGCGGGCGAGCAGGCCGGGAATGAGGCGCAGGGGCCGGGCAGTTTCGCGGTACGCTTCCTCGACCTTCTGGCCGAGGTCGACGGTGCCATGCTCGACAACCGCGCCCGGGTGGTGCGGCCGTGAAGCGCTTCGACCTCTCGCTCTACCTCGTGCTCGATCCGGTCCTTTGCCGGCCGCTCGGCATGGTCGAGACAGCACGGCGTGCCGTCGCCGGCGGCGTCACCCTAGTGCAGCTGCGCGACAAGAACGCCCCTCCGGCGCAGATGATCGAAACCGGACGAGCGCTGAAGGCGGCGTTACACGGCACCGGCGTGCCGCTGATCGTCAACGACGACGTCGAGGCGGCGCTCGCCATCGGGGCCGACGGTCTGCATGTCGGCCAGGACGACATGGATGCGCAGACGGCACGGCGGCTGATCGGGCCGGACATGATCCTCGGGCTCTCGGTTGAAACCGAGGCGCTGGCGGCGGCCGTCGATCCGGCCGTCGTCGACTATGTCGGGGCCGGGCCTGTCTTTGCCACCTCCACCAAGCCGGGGCACAAACCGCCGGTGGGGCTCGCAGGGCTCATCTGTCTCGTGGGGGCCACCGCGCTGCCGGCGGTCGCCATCGGCGGACTGAAGCTTGATCACGTCGCGGCGGTCCTCAAGGCGGGCGCCGAGGGCCTTGCCGTCGTCTCGGCCATCTGCGGCCAGCCGGATCCGCAGGCTGCCGCTTTCGAACTCTCCCAAGCCATTCGAAAGGCCAGATCATGATCCGCAACGTCTTGTCCATCGCCGGCTCCGACCCCTCGGGCGGCGCCGGCATCCAGGCCGACCTCAAGGCTTTCTCCGCGCGTGGCGTCTATGGCATGGCGGCGCTCACCGCGCTGACCGCCCAGAACACGCAAGGCGTCTCGGCCGTCCATGCCGTGCCGCCGGATTTCGTCGCCGAACAGATCCGCATGATATTTGCCGATGTCCGCGTCGATGCGGTGAAGATCGGCATGATCGCCAATGCCGCGATCGCCGAAGCCGTCGCGGGGGCACTGGAGCCGCATCGCGGCATTCCGGTGGTGCTCGATCCGGTCATGGTCGCCAAGGGTGGCGCCTCGCTGCTCGATCCGCGGGCGGTGGCAGTGCTGACGACCCGCCTTCTGCCGCTCGCTACGCTGATCACGCCCAACCTGCCGGAAGCAGCCGCACTCCTCGGCGAGCCAGAGGCGACGGACCGGGATGGCATGGAAGCGCAGGCGATGAGGCTGCGCGCGCTGGGTCCCTCAGCTGTGCTGGTCAAGGGCGGCCATCTCGGCGGGACGGAGAGCCCCGACGTGCTGGTTTCCGATGCCGGCACGCGCTGGTTCGAGGCGCCACGTGTGCCGACGAAGAACACCCATGGCACGGGCTGCTCGCTATCGAGCGCCATCGCCGCCGAGCTTGCCAAGGGCTCGGCGCCTGCCGAGGCGGTTGCTGCCGCCAAGGCTTGGCTCGCCGGCGCGGTTGCCGCGGCGCAAGTCCTTTCCGTCGGCTCCGGCCACGGCCCCATCCATCATTTTCATGCGCTCTGGAACACGGAAGGAAACAAATCATGAGCCTGCCCATCAACGAGCAGACGGTTATCGTCACTGGCGCCGGCCGCGGCCTCGGTGCCGCGATCGCCACCGCCTTTGCCCGCGAAGGGGCGAGCGTTGCGGTCAACTATCGCAACAGCGGCAAGGCGGCCGATGATCTGGCGGCGCGTCTCGGCGACAAGGCCTCGGCCTTCGGCGCCGATGTCCGCGACGGCGAAGCGGTCGCGCGGATGGTGGCAGAGGTGACGGAGCGCCTCGATGCCCCGACCACCATCATCCACAACGCGCTCGCGGATTTCTCCTTCAACGGCGACGCGCGCGCCAAACTCGATGCGCTGACCTGGGACGAGATCGCCGCCCATATGGAGACGGGCGTAAAGGGTGCCTTGAACCTCATCCGCACGGCGGCACCGTCCATGCGCGAGCGCGGTTTCGGCCGCATCGTGCTGATCGGCACCAATCTCTTCCAGAACCCGGTCGTGCCCTACCACGACTATACGGCGGCCAAGGCCGCGCTCCTGTCCCTGACGCGCACGGCCGCGGCGGAGCTTGGTCCGGCGGGGATCACCGTCAACATGGTGTCGGGTGGGCTCCTGCGCACCACGGATGCGAGCAGCGCGACGCCGGAGGCGGTGTTCGACCTGATCGCCGGTTCGACGCCGCTGCGGCGCGTGACGACGCCAGACGAGATGGCCGATGCCGTGCTTTTCTTCGCCAGCCCCTGGTCTCGTGCCGTCACCGGCCAGAACCTGATCGTCGATGGCGGGCTGGTGTTCAATTGAACCGGTGGGTTACGGCATCTTCGATGCGAGGGTGATCTCCTCGCCGTCGATCGCGAATGTGCCGTAGCCCTTGTGATGCAGGGTCTTCGGCGCGGGCCGGCGCGTATCGTGCCAGGCCTTCACCACGTCGAGCACGAATAGATTGTGGCGCTCGACGAAGTCCCGGTCCATGATCTTGCATTCGAGATTGGCGAAGCATTCGCCGATCAGCGGCGCCGAGACTTCTTCGGCGGGCACCGCGGTCAGGCCGAACTCGGCGAACTTGTCGGTGTCGCGGCCGGAGCAATTGCCGATCGCCACGACCTTTTCGGCCATATCAGCCGAGGGAATGGCGATCACGCATTCGCCGGTCTTGGCGAGCGCGGTGAAGCTGTGGTCGGCGGAGCTGACGATGCAGCCGATCCGCGGGGGCACGAATTCCATCATCATGTGCCAGGACATGGTCATGACGTTCGGCTTGCCGTCGAAGGCGGTGGCGAGCAGCACTACCGGTCCGGGCTCGATCAGCTGGTAGACCTTGTCGAGCGGGAAGGGTTTCACGCCTATTCCTCCTTGGGCCACTTCTTGGTCCGGCGATAGCTCTCCACCCAGGCACGATAGGCTTCCGCATCGCCATATTCGAGAAATTCCTCGAAGTGAGGATGCGGATCCGCCGTCCGGATTGCATGCTTGATCGGGCACCAGAAGCGCTCGGTCCGCCCGGCGATCTCGCGGGCATAGGCGATCACCCCGTTTCCGTAGCCGCAATAGATGCAGTTGAGTTTTTCGAGGCCGTTGAGATAGGCGAGGTGATGACGGTCGACGACAATGTGATCGCCTCGTTTCACCAGGTCGATGCCATAGACCCGAAAACAGATTTGCTGGTAGATCGTCACCGAAAGGTCGAGCAGCGCCAGCGGGATGACGAGGCCGTAGATCAGCGGCGCCGTCAGAAGATACGCAAGGTTGCCGCGCGTGACATAACGCAGAAGGCCGGTGCGATACTGGCGCTGCCACGCGCGCATGTCCTTCTCGAAGCGGACCTTGCCCTGTTGCAGCTGGTAGCGGAAGCGCTCGCGCTGAGCCGCGATGCGGCGGTCGAGTTCTTCCTCGAGTTCTCGACGAGCTGCTGCGAGCCGCTCCTGAATGTCCTCGAGAACGGTCTTTTCCATATTGCTTTTCCTTGTCGCGATGCGCGGCGATAGGCCTTGGCGGATTTCGGCTTAGCCGAAATGGACCGCATGAATCGGGGCGACGAGCGGGTTCTGTCCGATCGTGGCAGCCAGCGTCGTGATTTTCGGGCAATGGGCCGCCAGCCAATCCTGATCCATCCAGCCGGCCAGCATCCACAGATAGATGTCCGCCATGGTCATTTCCGGCCCGAAGAGGAAGGGGCCGACGATCGTCTCTTCAAGGATTGTGTGATGCCGTTTCACATAAGCATCGGCGCTCGTCTTGACGCCCACGGCGCCGTCCGCATCGTCCGTATAGCGATCCGAATAGCCCTTGCGCAGTTCGCCCTCGTAGATGTTGACCACCATGAAGACCAGCCAGCGGTCATGCTGGGCGCGCGCCGGCGTTCCGGGCGGCGGTGCAAGCTGTGCGGCCGGAAAGGCGTCGGCGAGGTGCAACATCATGGCCGAGCCTTCCGTCATGACGGATGCGTCCGGCAGCCGCAGCGCCGGCACCTGCTGTCGCGGGTTGATGGCCTTGAAATCCTCGGTGAGGTGCATGCCTTCGGCGGTGGGGGTCTGAACGATTTCATATTCGGCGCCGGACAAGGCCAGGGCCGCTTCGACCGATGCGCTGCCCGACCCGTTTGATCCATAAAGTACGTACATGAATAAGCCTCTATTGTTCCCGCGGCACTCTATCGCAAGGCGATGGGATGGAAAGGCATCTTTGACGGGAACCGGACCGAAACGAAAACGCCGGGCGCAAGGCCCGGCGTCTCAGGTGTCTGGTTTTTGATCGCAACGGCTAGTGATCGGCCTTGATGAAGGTGCCGTTCTGCAGTTCGCGCATCGCCTGCATCAGTTCCTCGCGGGTGTTCATCACGATCGGTCCATGCCAGGCGACCGGCTCCTGGATCGGCTTGCCGGTGACCAGCAGGAAGCGGATGCCCTCGTCGCCGGCCTGCACCGTCACCTCGTCGCCGGTGTCGAACACCACCAGCGTCCGGTTGCCCGACAGATCGCGGATGTTCAGCTCCTCGCCCATGAATTCCTTTTCCACCTTGACGCCGAAGGGCTTGGAGGCGTCGCGGAAGGAGCCGGAGCCGGCGAAGATATAGGCGAAGGCCGAACGATAGGTGTCGACCGGAAAGCTCTTGCGCTTGCCCGGCTGAACCGAGATGTCGAGATAGACCGGCTCGGCGGCGATGCCATCGACCGGACCCGACTTGCCCCAGAAATCGCCGGTAATGACGCGCACGACGGTGCCGTCGTCATCCACGACCACCGGAATGTCGGTGCCCTTGACGTCCTGATAGCGCGGCGCGGTCATCTTCAGCGACGAGGGCAGGTTGGCCCACAGCTGGAAGCCGTGCATCTTGCCGGAAAAATCGCCCTTCGGCATTTCCTGGTGCATGATGCCGCTGCCGGCCGTCATCCACTGTACGTCGCCGGCGCCGAGCAGGCCGCGATTGCCCAGGCTGTCGCCATGCTCGACGGTGCCGGCCAGCACATAGGTGATGGTCTCGATGCCACGATGCGGATGCCAGGGAAAGCCGCGGATATAGTCGGACGGGTTGTCGTTGCGGAAATCGTCCATCATCAGGAAGGGGTCGGTCATCGACGGATCGCCGAACCCGAACACGCGGTGCAGTTTGACGCCGGCGCCTTCCATGGCGGGCGTGGCGCGGCTCTCATGCTTGACGGGGCGTATGGACATCGGTCTTGCTCCTTTCGAACCTGTTTCAACTTGGAGCCAATATAATCGATCACGGCCCCGCCCGCAGGAGGCCGGGCGGGAACGCAGTGTTCACAAAAGGCAATGCGGCACCGCAAAAAGTGATTGCGGGGATCGTCAAAATTCTGTCATCAATGCAGTGATTGTTTAGGTTTCGTTAGCCATTCGAGCGAAGACTGGCTTCGAGCGAACCACCGGAATGGCTCAATTGCGGGCCGGACGGATGCGGGCAGGCCATCGGAGAATTTGAAAAAACATGTGTCGTTGGGCAGCCTATCGCGGTGAACCGATCTATCTCGAGGAACTCGTCACCTCGCCCGCCCATTCCCTGATCGAGCAGTCCCACTGCGCCACCAAGGCCAAGACCGCCACCAATGCCGATGGCTTCGGCATTGCCTGGTACGGCGACCGGCCGGAGCCAGGCCGCTTTCGCGACGTTCTGCCGGCCTGGTCCGACTGCAACCTGAAGAGCCTTGCCCGCCAGATCCGCTCGCCGCTGTTCCTCGCCCATGTCCGTGCCGCGACCCACGGCTCCACCCGCCGTGACAACTGTCACCCCTTCGTCAACGGTGCCTGGTCGTTCATGCACAACGGCCAGATCGACCACTTCGAGCGGTTGCGCCGGCCGATGGAATCCATGCTCGACGACGAGCATTTCAACGCCCGCACCGGCTCGACCGATTCCGAACTGCTCTTTCTTCTCGCCCTGCAGTTCGGCCTGCGCGACCGGCCGATCGCCGCGATGGCGGAGGCCGTCGGTTTCGTCGAGCAGATCAGCCGCCACCTGACGGGCGCGGCCCGCGTTCGTTTCACGGCCGCCTTCTCCGACGGCCGCACGCTCTATGCCGTGCGCTATGCGACGGATGCCCATGCCCCGACGCTGTTTGCTGCACCCATGGGGGGCAAAGGCGGATACTGCCTCGTGTCCGAGCCGCTCAACGACGAGACCGACACCTGGGTCGAGATCCCGGCCGGCAGTGCGGTCATCCTCGACGCCAACGGTCTCGATGCGGCGAAGTTCGAGCCGGCCTGGGAGCCGGAGACCAGGATCGAGCGCATACGCGAACCGGCCATGGCGCTCTGACGATCGAGCGTTTCAGGCGAGCGGGACGATCCCGAGTTCGCTTCTCAGCTTGCGGGTCAGACCCTCGGCGACGAGGTCGTAGGACCGCTTCACGTAGTGCACCAGTTCTTCCGCCGAAAGCGACGCCTTGTCGGTGATCGATACCCATTTGCGTTTGGCGAAATAGGGTGCCTGGCGAATACCCTCGAGCGAGGTCAGGATCTCGAAGCTCTCTTCCGTCACCTTGACGCAGATATTGGCGCCTTCATCCCCGCGATGCAGGAGGACAAAGACCTTGTCGCCCACCTTGGCCACATGCGATTCCCATTGGTCGACCAGCGTGACGCCGGCAAAGGCGGTGACGAAGGCGTCAAAGTCGGACTTGTCGAACAGGCTCATGGCGGTCAGGCCTCGCCAAGCCGCTCGGCGATCAGCCGTGCCAGGCGGTCCGCCACCTCGTCCTTGGAGAGGTCGGGCCATTGCTCGACGCCGGCCCTGGTGATCAGCTTCACGGCATTGTGCGTGCCGCCCATGATGCCGGTCTCGGGCGACACGTCATTGGCGACAATCAGGTCGGCGCCCTTGCGCTCCAGCTTGGCGCGGCCGTTGCTTTCGACATTCTCGGTCTCGGCGGCAAAGCCGACGACGAGGGTCGGACGGTGTTCGTGATGGCCGACGGTCTTCAGGATATCCGGGTTCTCGGTGAGTTGCAGAGGGGCAGGAGCCTCGCCGGGTCTTTTCTTGATCTTCTGATCCGCGGATGAAGCGACCCGCCAATCGGCAACGGCCGCGACCATGACGGCGATGTCGGAGGGAAGTCGCGCGATCACCGCGTCGCGCATTTCTTCGGCACGCTCGACATGAACGGTGACGACACCTTTCGGATCCGCGATAGTGACGGGGCCGGAGACGAGGGTCACGTCTGCTCCGAGCCTTGCCAATGCGGCGGCGATCGCATGGCCCTGGCGGCCGGAGGATCGGTTGGCGATGTAGCGGACCGGATCGATCGGCTCATGGGTCGGACCGGAGGTGACGATGGCGGTGCGGCCGGCAAGCGGCTTCGGCGCATCGTCGAGCAGACGTTCCGCAGCAGCAACGATGTCGAGCGGTTCGGCCATGCGGCCAATGCCGTTCTCCCCGCTCTCGGCCATCTCGCCGGCCATCGGCCCGACGAAGGAAAGGCCGTCGGCCGTGAGTGTCGCGACATTGCGCCTGGTTGCCGGGTGCGCCCACATCTTCGGGTTCATCGCCGGCGCGACCAGCACCGGCCTGTCGGTGGCGAGCAGCACGGTGGAAGCGAGGTCGTCGGCGTGGCCGTTGGCCATCTTCGCCATCAGGTCGGCTGTGGCGGGCGCGATCACGATCAGGCTGCAATCGCGCGCAAGGCGGATATGGCCGACATCCTGCTCGTCCTCGCGGGAGAAGAGCTCGGTATAGACATGGCTCGCCGACAGTGCCCCGACCGCGAGCGGGGTGACGAATTCCTGTGCCCCTCGCGTCATGATCGGCCGGACGGTCGCGCGCCGTTCGCGCAGCCGGCGGATGAGATCCAGGCTCTTATAGGCGGCAATTCCGCCCGAGATGATGAGAACGATGCGCTTGCCCGCCAAGGTCATGACTGTGGAACCTTCCTCAAATCGCGGCGACACTATCCGAATTTTCCGATCGGGGAAATCGCCGCCAGGAGGCGGCGATGACGCAGGGCTCTTGGGGGTCAGTGGCGCGCAGCAGGAGCGATGAGGATCTGCAGCGGCACCTCGACAATCGTCCCGTTCGGCGTCTCGAGATGCGACAGGCCCGGTCCGAGCGTCGCGGCCATCGACTTGACGATCCGGCTGCCGAGCCCGGTACCGGTCGGCGCGCTTCCCGGCTGGATTCCGACACCATCGTCCTCGACCCTGAGCAGGGCCTCGTTTTCGCCGGTACGCTTCAGCCGGACGCGGACTTCGCCGCCGCCCAGTTCGGGATAGGCATACTTGAAGGCATTGGTGACGAGTTCGGTGACGATCATCCCGACGGAGACGGCACGGTCCGCCGTGATGCTGATCGGATCAGCGTCGAGGACAAGATGAAGCGGCTTCTCGGGGTTCTGCAGGGAGCCCGACAATTCGCTCGTCAGCGTTGCGAGGTAGCGGTCGAGCTCGACCCGGCTCACGTCGTCGGAAGTATAGAGGCTGCGATGCATGCCGGCGATCGCAGTGATGCGCGCCTGGGTTTCGGCAAGCTCGCTTTTGACTTCATCGCTCCTGGAATTGGAGATCTGCAGGCGCAGCAGGCTGGCGACGAGCGCCAGCGAATTGGCCACACGATGGTTGACCTCGGCCAGAAGTGCCTCGGCCCGCTCCTTGGCCAGCCTGATTTCCTCTTCGGCGCGCTCCTTGGCGATGCGCAATTGCGCATTGGCCACCGAATGCTCGATGGCACTGATCAGCAGCGGCATGAAATCGTCGCTGACGGTCTTGATGACATAGTCCGAAGCGCCAGCCTTGATCGCCTCTATGGCGATCTGCGCTTCGTTGGAGCCGGTCACATAGACGACCGGAATGGCGATGTCGCGGGCGCGCAGGCGTTTCAGCACCTCATGGCCCGTGACGGTCTGCAGGTAATGGTCGAGCACCATGACGTCGAAGCTTTCCGTTCCGAGCAGGCGCAGCGCTTCCTCGGGCGTTTCGGCATGGGAAAGCGTGTAGCCGAGCCGTGAAACGGCTTTGCTCACCAGACGTACAATGGCCGCATCATCATCCAGATAGAGGATGCGGATGCTCATCGCGGAAGTCCCGTGTCAGGGGATCTGCATGACCGAGAAGAACAGTCCAAGCTGCCGGATGGCATTGGCGAAATTGTCATAGTCGACAGGTTTGGTGATGTAGACATTCGCCCCGAGATCGTAGCATCGCTGGATTTCGCGTTCGTCGTCGGTCGTGGTGAGGATGACGACCGGCAGGCGACGCGTATGCGGATTGGATTTGACTTTTTCGAGAATATCGGTGCCAGACATATCCGGCAAGTTGAGATCAAGCAAGATCAGCAGATACCGATCCATCGAGACCGTTCCGCTGCGGTCCTTGCCGAGAATGAAGTCGAGCGCTTCGGTGCCATTGGTGAAAGGGATGATTTCGTTGCTGACGCCTGCGCGCCGCACATTCTTTTCGATCAGACGGGCATGACCCTCGTCGTCCTCGACCATGACGATAGTGACTTCTTTTCCCACGGCTTTCATCTCTCAACTCCGTACAATACGCGACAAATCCGATGGCAGGCGCAGTACGAAGGTCGACCCCGAGCCAATTTTGGACCGAACGGTTATCTCCCCGCCGAGGTTCCGTGCCAGGGAGCGCACATGCGCAAGCCCGATGCCTTCTCCCGACTTGTCCTGTTGTCCGGATCGGCGGAAAAGCTCGAAAATGCGTTCGTGGTCTTCGTCTGCAATGCCGCGGCCATTGTCCTCGACTTCGATGCGCACCATGTTCCGCCCTTCAGGCAGGATGCGTACGGCGAGATTCAGTGGCCTCTCCGGTTGTTTATACTTCACGGCATTATCGAAAAGGTTACCAAGGATCTGCTCGAGAGAAAAGCGGTCCGTATTGATCATCGGGACGCGAACGTCGAGCACGACGCTGCCGTCGCTTTCGCTGATCTGATGGTGAACGCTGGCGCTTGTCGCCTCCAGCATGGCCTTCAGTTCGATCCTCTCGGGCTTGAGCGGCCGTCGGCCGTCGCGCGAGATCTTCAGGATGGCGTTGATCAGGCCGTCCATCTTCTTCGTCGACGAGCGGATGAAGCCGATCGCCTCCGGCAGGTCTTCCGATGCGGCCAGCCGGGCATCCCTGATCTGCTCTTCCGTTACCTTGTCCCCGTCTGCCAGCACATAGGCCTGCAGTGCCTTGAGCGAGGTATCCAGCTCGGCGGTGAAGCCCATGACGTTGACAAGCGGCGCGCGAAGATCGTGCGTGACGATATAGGCGAAGCGCTGGATCTCCTGGTTGGCGCGCATCAGATCCTCGGTGCGCTCGTTGACGCGATCTTCCAGCCCGGCATTGAGCAGTTCGACCTCTGCGCGGGCGCTGGAAAGCGCCCGGACATGCTGGGTGATGATCGCGATCGCCCCGCCCATCACCGCAAGGATGGCGATGCCACCGCCGATCATGAACCATTGCAGCTGGGAATTCGCCTCGAGCTGTCCGGCCACGCCATTGTCGACGTTGATATCCGACTGGGCCCGGAAGAATTCAAGGATCTCGCGAATCTGGTCCATCAGTTCACGGCCGAGTTCCGAGCGGGTGAGGTCGATCGCTTCCTCTTGCCTTCCCTCTCGTGTCAGCGCGACGGTGTGCGTCAGTTCTTCCAGCTTGCTTTCGATCAACCGACGCAGGGTCGGCATTTTCTCTTCCTTGATCGTCTTGCCGCGGACGAGGTCGGCTACCGTCGACAGATTTTCGCGAACATGCGTCATGGCCTCCTCATAGACATCGAGAAAGCTTTCGTCCTGGGTCAGCATGAAGCCGCGCTGGCCAGTCTCCGCATCGACGAGCGTCTGCAGAAGGTCGGCGGACGCGCGGCGGATGTCCCGTTCGTGAATGATATAGGCGAAGGTCTCGCGGCTGCGGTCAACGAGCCAGAGGGAGGATAGGATGATTCCGGTCAGGACGATAGTTCCGACGATCAGCATCAGAAAAGTCGTGCGGACAAAATTGGCATTGGTGGCCGACATGGCATTTCCCGGATTATGGCGCAGAAAGAGCGCACAAAAAGCATCGAATGGAAACGGAAGCGGCGAGAGCCGCCCATTGCGAGGTGAATGGAGCACGAGGGCGCGTCTAGGCGTAGAAAGGTTTTTCCGCCAAATCAACCGATTTTGATGGCGATCCAGAGCAGCAGGCCGGCGATCACCCAGAGCGCCAGCCGCCCGAAACGGCTGTGGCGGGCCTCCGAGCGTCCGATCGCCTCGGTCGTCTCGGGGTCGAACCGCAGGCCGTTTTCGCTCATGTGGACAATTTCGCCGTGCAGCTTTTCCGTCTTGGCGGCGATCTCCGGCAGAGCTTCGGCCAGCCGGAAGGCTGCGCGCAACCCGTCCTTGAGGTCGCCGGCGATGCGCTTGGGGCCGAGATTGTCGCGGATCCACTGCGAGACGACCGGGTCGGAAGCCTTCCACATGTTGAAGCGCGGATTGAGCATGCGGGCCACGCCCTCGACCACGACCATGGTCTTCTGCAGCATGACCAGTTCGGGCCGGGTCTCCATGTCGAACAGTTCGGTGACTTCGAACAGTAGGGTCAGCAGTTTGCCCATGGAGATGGTTTCGGCCGGCTGGCCATGGATTGGCTCGCCGATCGCCCGGATCGCCTGGGCAAAGCTTGCGACATTGTGGTGCGACGGAACATAGCCGGCCTCGAAATGCACCTCGGCGACCCGCAGATAGTCGCGGGTGATGAAGCCGTAGAGGATCTCGGCGAGGAAGCGGCGCTCCTTCTTTCCAAGACGCCCGGCAATGCCCATGTCGACCGCGACGATCATGCCGTCCGGGGCGACGAACAGGTTGCCCGGATGCATGTCGGCATGGAAGAAACCGTCGCGCAGGGTATGGCGCAGGAAGGACTGGATCAGTGTGTCGGCGAGATGGTCGAGATCGTGGCCGGCCGCCTTCAGCGCCTCGACATCGGACATCTTGATGCCGTCGATCCATTCCATGGTGACGACATCGCGGCCGGTGCGCTCCCAGTCGACGATCGGCACGCGGAAGCCGGGATCGTCCTTCGTGTTTTCGGTGATCTCCGACAGCGCCGCCGCCTCGAGCCGAAGGTCCATCTCGACCTTGGTGGTCTGCTCGAGCGTGCGGGTCACCTCGACCGGACGCAGGCGCCGGGTATGTGGCAGGAAGCGTTCCTGCAGGTGGGAGACGAGATACATGGCCTCGAGATCGGCGGCAAATCGCTTTCTGACGCCGGGCCGGATGACCTTGACGGCCACCTTCTTGCGTCCCTCGGGGGTGTCGATTTCGGCCGGGTGCACCTGGGCGATCGAGGCGGCCGCGATCGGTTCGCCGAACGAGGCGTAGAGATCCTCGATCGAGCGGCCGAGCGAGCCCGTCACCGTCGCCTTGGCGGCCTCCGTCGGGAAGAATGCCATGCGATCCTGCAGGCCGGCGAGGTCCTCGGCGAATTCGGCGCCGACCACGTCCGGCCGCGTCGCCAGGAACTGGCCGATCTTGACATAGGACGGCCCGAGCCGCTCGACGGCGCGGGCCAGCCGGTCGGAACGGTGCTCACGCCGGGCGCGGCTGCGCGCCAGAAGTCCGGCCGCCCCCTTGGCGAAGGCGACCAGCGGAGGAAGGTCCTCGGAGGGCAGGGCGGAGATCACCCCTTCCCTGACCAGCACCCAGCCCACCCGCGCCAGGCGGAAATATGCTCCGACAGTGCTCATGAAGATCAGAGTTTCCAGCCGGAATGCAGTGCCGCGATGCCCCCGGAATAATTGGTGAAGGTAACCCGCGAGAAACCGGCCTTGGTAATCATTGCGGCGAAGTCACGCTGGTTGGGGAACTTGCGGATCGATTCCACCAGATACTGATAGGGCTCGGCATCGCCGGTGATCATCTTGCCGAACCGCGGAATGGCCTTGAACGACCATTGGTCGTAGAACCGGTCGAGCAGCGGCATCTCGACTTCGGAGAATTCCAGCACCAGCAGGCGGCCGCCGCGCTTGAGCACGCGGTGGGCTTCGCTCAAGGCGACATCGATGCGCGGCACGTTGCGGATGCCGAACGCGATCGTATAGGCGTCGAAGCTGTTGTCCTCGAAGGGCAGTGCCTCGGCATTCGCCTCGACGAAGGTGAGGTTGTCCGAAAGGCCCTTCTTCTCCGCGCGCTCGGCGCCGACGCCGAGCATCGAGCCGTTGATGTCGAGCACGGTGGCGTGAGCCAGCCGGCCGGAAGCCTCGACGATGCGAAAGGCGATGTCGCCGGTGCCGCCCGCGACGTCGAGCACCTTGTAGGCGGGGTCCTTGCGCGGGTTGAGCGCGGCGATCATCGCATCCTTCCAGATGCGGTGCAGGCCCGCCGACATGACGTCGTTCATGATGTCGTAGCGCTTGGCGACCTTGTGGAAGACCTCGTTGACCAGAACCTGCTTTTCGCCTTCCGCGACCTCGCGGAAGCCGTAGGAGGTTTCCATGCCGCCATCGGCGGAAGTGCGGCTCTCGGCCATCTGATCACTCCATTGTCTCATGCGGTCGAAAGACCGTAGCGAAATCGCATCAGGCGCGCTATCTCGGGCCTGGTCGGCAAACGCGCTGTTGCGCTGGTCTACAGACGTTTCAGGCGCCGTTCAAACGGAAAGATGGGATGCGATGCCGGAATTGCCAGAGGTTGAGACGGTCAAAAGAGGGCTTTCGCCGACCATGGAAGGGGCTGTGATGCAGCGGGTCGAACTGCGTCGTCCTGACCTGCGCTTTCCCCTGCCGCGCGATTTCGTCGCACGGCTGACCGGCCGGCAGATCATCGGCCTCGCGCGGCGCGCCAAATACCTGCTGATCGACCTCGAAGACGGAACGACCGTGGTCGCCCATCTCGGCATGTCGGGTTCGTTCCGCATCGAGGAAGGGGAAAGGTCCGACCAGCCGGGCGATTTCCACCATGCTCGCTCGAAGGACGAGAAGCACGATCACGTCATCTTTCATCTGCAGCGGGCAGAGGGCAGGGGGCCGGCGCGCGTCATCTATAATGACCCGCGCCGCTTCGGTTTCATGGATCTGGCGCTGCGCAACGATCTCGATCTGTATCCGGCCTTTCGCGACCTTGGGCCCGAGCCTGTCGGCAATGCGCTCGACGCCGCCTATCTTGCCGGCCGGTTCGCCGGCAAGCAGCAACCGCTGAAGACGGCCCTGCTCGACCAGAAGGTCATTGCCGGGCTCGGAAATATCTATGTGTGCGAGGCGCTGTGGCGGTCGCATCTGTCGCCGCAGCGCGTGGCCGCGAGCCTTGTCACGCCGACCGGCCGGCCGAAGAAGGAACTGCAGTCGCTGACCGAGGCGATCCGCGCGGTGATCGCCGATGCGATCGAGGCGGGTGGCTCGTCGCTGCGCGACCATATCCAGGCCGACGGCACGCTCGGCTATTTTCAGCACAGTTTCTGCGTCTACGACCGCGAGGGCGAAGCTTGCCGGACGCCCGGCTGCGGCGGTAGGATCGAGCGCATCGTGCAGGGCGGACGTTCGTCATTCTACTGTCACCACTGCCAGAAATAGCCTTCAATAAGAAACGGGAGATACCGATGACCTATGAAACCCTCCTGCTGGAGACCCGCGGCCGCGTGGCGATCATCACGCTCAACCGGCCGCAGGCGCTGAATGCGCTCAATTCGACCGTGCTGGCCGAACTGCGCCAGCTGCTCGGCGAACTGCAGGCGGATGACGGCATCGGCGCCGTCGTGCTGACCGGCTCGGAAAAGGCCTTTGCCGCCGGCGCCGATATCAAGGAGATGCAGTCGCTCGACTTCGTCGACGCCTATCGGGCCGATCTGTTCAGCGGATGGGACGATGTGGCGGGCTTCCGCAAGCCGATGATCGCCGCCGTATCCGGCTTTGCGCTCGGCGGCGGTTGCGAGCTTGCCATGATGTGCGACTTCATCATCGCCGCCAAGACGGCGAAGTTCGGCCAGCCGGAAATCACCCTCGGCGTCATCCCCGGGATGGGTGGCACGCAGCGCCTCACCCGCGCGGTCGGCAAGGCCAAGGCCATGGACCTTTGCCTCACCGGACGGCTAATGGACGCCCACGAGGCCGAGAGTGCCGGACTGGTCGCACGCGTGGTGGACCAGGAGCGCCTGCTGGACGAGGCGGTCGCTGCTGCCGAGAAAATTGCCGGCTTCTCTCAGACGGCCGTCGGCATGGTCAAGGAGACGGTCAGCCGGGCTTTCGAGCTGACGCTGAGCGAGGGTTTGCGCTTCGAGCGCCGGCTCTTCCACTCGCTCTTCGCCACCGAGGACCAGAAGGAAGGCATGGCTGCCTTCACCGAGAAGCGCAAGCCGGAGTTCAAGAACCGCTGAGGGACTCGTCGAACGCGCGATTTCCTTCAAATTGCGCGTTGACGACCCTGCGCTTTCGGGCTATATGCCCGCCCACGGTTGGGAAAGCTGATGGCTTTTCCGAGAATAGCTCCCGAATTGCTGGAATGGCAGGTCGCAACGACCCGACGCGGCGATGGCGGAGTTTGGTTTGAATTCGAAGAGAGGCATCCATGGCCAATACCACTTCGGCGAAGAAGGCGACCCGCAAGATCGCTCGCCGTACCGCAGTCAACAAGGCTCGCCGTTCCCGCGTTCGCGGCTTCATCCGCAAGGTTGAAGAAGCCATCGCCTCGGGTGATGCCGCTCTGGCAAAGGACGCGCTCAAGGCCGCCCAGCCGGAACTGCAGCGCGCTGCCACCAGGGGCGTCGTCCACGCCAACACCGCTTCGCGCAAGATCTCGCGTCTCGCGAGCCGCGTAAAGGCGTTGGCGGTCTAATTTCCGCCCCATTTTTGTCATGATTGAGAGAGCCTGGCTGCGAAGCCGGGCTTTTTCTGCGTTGTCGAAATCCGAAGTCGGTCGTCAGTCAGTTTGACAATTGGGTGTCAGCTGGGTGACAGAAAAAATACAGTAAAATCAAATGGTTGCTGGAGGAATGCCGCCTGCGTCCAGCATCACTTAACGGCAGGTGGCCGGGGTTTCGAGTCAAGCAGATTTTTATTTTTGCGTGATTTTCCTCGACTGATCCCCGGCCTTTTTTGAATCTCCTTGATTCAAAAGCGATTCTCCAGACGGTAATTGTGACAGTCTGAAGAGGGCAGGGGAGTCAATGGCCGCAGCTTAATTTAGCGTAAAAATCACAGTTGATCTTCACTTTTGATCCTGCCTTAATGCCCTCCAACAAGGGGCGCGGAGTTGACCTCCGGGGGTGTTCTGATCTGGCAAATTGCGTGTCAGGGCCACCTATCGTCACTTGGGGCGGAATTTTCCTATTCCGTTTCTTCAGACACTGTTGGCCGTGCGCCGGGAATCTCACGATTTCCGCACTGGCAGGATTTTGTCGAGAACGTCGGTGATCAGTCGACGCAAGGAAACAGAAGAGGAGCGCAGCTCCCGTCGCGATCTTTCATGTCGAGGATGAAGGATCCGCCGGTATCTGCGCGGGATGCGCGCCACCGCAAGGTTGCAGCATCCATATCGAATGGGGATCCATTGGCTGGGTCGCCAGGCGAACAAGGGGTGTCGACGTCCTTTTAAGGGCGCGTTCTGTCACACCGCACGGGGACAAGATTGAACACCGGACGCATGGCGCCCGGTGCTACAGAGAAGTTAAAAAGGCGGCAAAATGCAGATGAATACAGTGACGGCCGGTGCGCTGGTTAACGGGGACCAAGCACAAGCGGCGCTTGGCGTCGTACGCTCCGACACGGCAGGGGACGGTTCCGAGATGAAGCATGATGTGATGTTCGAGCGCTTCAGCCAGCGGCTGAAGGCACAGGTTGGTGCGGACGTCTATGCCAGCTGGTTCGGCCGTCTCAAGCTGCATTCCGCCTCGAAGAGCCTCGTGCGCCTCACGGTTCCGACGACCTTCCTCAAATCGTGGATCAACAATCGCTACCTCGACCTGATCACCAGCATCTTCCAGCAGGAAGATCCGGCCATTCTGAAGGTCGAGATCCTGGTGCGCAGCGCGAGCCGCAACCAGAAGGCCCCGGCAGCCGACGAGCGCCCGGCCACGGATGCGGCGCCTGCCGCACCGGCCCGCAAGCCTTCGGCCCAGCCGATCGGTCAGTTCGCCGCGTCGGCCGGCCATGCGGCGACGACCCGCAGCACGCCCAACGGCCCGCTGTTCGGTTCGCCGCTCGACAGCCGCTATACCTTTGACGGCTATGTCGAAGGCGCCTCGAACCGTGTGGCGCTTGCCGCCGCCAAGACCATTGCCGAAGCCGGCGCCGGCGCCGTTCGCTTCAACCCGCTGTTCATTCACTCCTCCGTCGGCCTGGGCAAAACCCACCTGCTGCAGGCGATCGCCAATGCCGCCGTCCACAGCCCGCGCGCGCCGCGGGTCGTCTATCTGACGGCCGAATATTTCATGTGGCGCTTCGCCACCGCGATCCGCGACAACGACGCCCTGACCCTCAAGGACTCGCTGCGCCACATCGACCTTCTGATCATCGACGACATGCAGTTCCTGCAGGGCAAGATGATCCAGCACGAATTCTGCCATCTGCTCAACATGTTGCTCGACAGCGCCAAGCAGGTCGTCGTCGCCGCCGACCGCGCGCCGTGGGAGCTGGAATCGCTCGACCCGCGGGTGCGTTCGCGCCTCCAGGGCGGCGTTGCCATCGAGATGGAAGCGCCGGACTACGAGATGCGTCTGGAAATGTTGAAGAGCCGGCTCGATGCCGCCAAGAAGGACGATGCTTCGCTCGACATTCCGCTGGAAATCCTCTCGCATGTCGCCCGCAGCGTGGTGAGCAGCGGCCGGGATTTGGAAGGTGCCTTCAATCAACTGATCTTCCGCCGTTCCTTCGAGCCGAACCTGTCGGTCGAGCGGGTCGATGAACTGCTGGCCCACCTGGTCGGGGCCTCCGAGCAGAAGCGCGTGCGCATCGAGGACATTCAGCGCATCGTCGCGCGTCACTACAATGTCTCGCGCCAGGAACTGGTGTCGAACCGCCGCACCCGCGTCATTGTCAAGCCGCGCCAGATCGCCATGTATCTGGCCAAGACCCTGACGCCACGCTCCTTCCCGGAAATCGGCCGCCGCTTTGGCGGTCGCGATCACACGACCGTGCTGCATGCGGTGCGCAAGATCGAGGAACTGGTCGGCGAGGACACCAAGCTCAGCCACGAGATCGAGCTTCTCAAGCGGCTGATCAACGAGAATAATGCATGAGGAACGGGGGCCGGTGGAAACGCCGGCCTTTTTCGTTGCTGCCGATCGGGGAGACACGATTTGGAGAACTCACCGGAAAAGCCGATCGCATTCTATGACGACAACGCTGCCACCTATGCGGCCCGGGAACGCCGGGAACCGGTCGCGCGCCTGACGGCTTTCGCCGAGCTTTTACCGCCGGGCGGCACGATCCTGGAGCTGGGCTGCGGCGCGGGCGCGGACAGCGCATGGCTGATCGAACGCGGCTTTGCCGTCACGCCGACCGACGGATCGGCGGCCATGGCGAGCGAGGCGGAGGCAAGGCTCGGCCGGACGGTTCGGGTCATGCGCTTTTCCGATCTGGACGAGGTGGCGTCCTATGACGGCGTCTGGGCCAATGCCTGCCTTCTGCATGTGCCGCGCGCCGAACTTCCCGATGTCCTTCGCCGCATCCGCCGCGCCCTGCGCGACGGCGGCCTGTTTTATGCAAGCTTCAAGGCCGGCGTGGAAGAGGGGGCGGACCGCTTCGGTCGCTACTACAATCGGCCGTCACAGGATTGGCTGACGGAGAGCTATCGTCTAGCTGGCTTTGCCACGCCCCGGATAGAGACGGCGTCCGGCGGCGGCTATGACGGCGAGCCGACCGATTGGCTGCATGTCTGGGCACGCGGCTGACCTGCCGATCGCGTCCGGCGGCCGTGTCAGACCTCGGCGATGACGATGATTTCTGGGCTGTGCGGGGCAAGCGGCGTTCCGTCCCAGTCTCCGAGCCATTCGACCAAGGAGAAACCGGCAGCCTCGAGCAGCTGCGCGATGATGTCCTGGCCGGGAAACCGTAACGTGCTCTCGCTGATCCTGCGCTCGCCGCTCTCCAGCAGGGTGAACACGGCGTCGAAGCGGACGAAATCCTCCCATGCCTGCCGCACCTGATAGTAGACCTCGACCGGGCCGATGCCCGGCACCTCGGTCGTTTCGCGCGTTCGTTCCTCGGTCCAGTTTTCCCATGCCCGCGCCGGTGGATTGCGGCTCTCGAAGACGAGCCGGCCGCCTTCCGCAAGATGCCTCCGCGCGCTGCAAAGGACTGCGAGCGTCTCGACATCGTCAAGGAAGACCTGGAAAACATGGCCGGTCATGATGATCAGGTCGAAGGTCTCGCCAAGCGCGATGCCGCGCGCATCACCGGCAATCCAGCGCACTCTGCTTGCCGTGTCCTTCGCGCGGGCGACCTCCAGCATGCCGGGTGCGGGGTCGAGTCCGGTGACCGTATGACCGAGATCGGCGAGCCGCAGCGCGAGGGAACCGGTGCCGCAGCCAAGGTCGAGGATGCGGCAGGGGCTACGAGCCAGGCTCAGATAGAAATCGCCATCGGCGCCGTGAGCGTTGAAGCTGTCATAGAGGATCGCCATGTCGTGGCGGGCAAAGGCTGCATCGACCGGCATGACGTCCTCTCCTCGTTTCGGGCCTTCTCAGCAGGCGAGATCGGCCACCACCGCGTCGAGGATCAGCATCCCCTTCGGCGTGCAGCGCAGCCGCGAATTGCCCAGCCGTTCGATGAACCCGTGTTCGAGTAAAGTCTGCTCGCGTGCCGGATCGGGATCGCGGCCGGAAAGTTGCTGCCAGCGGGCGAGGTCCACGCCTTCGCGCAGCCGAAGTCCCATCAACAGCAGTTCGTCGGCCTGCTCGTCCGATCCGAGCAATTCCTGTTCGATCATGCCGTTCCCGTCGCGCTCGACGGCGGCGAGCCAGCCTTCCGGATTGCGCTCGGTCGCGGTCGCAAGCTTGTCGCGGCCGCGCGTCAGCCGGCCATGCGCGCCGGGGCCGATGCCAGCATAGTCGCCATAGCGCCAGTAAGTGAGGTTGTGCCGGCTTTCCGCGCCCGGGCGGGCATGGTTGGAAACTTCATAGGCCGGAAGCCCTTCGCTGGCCGTGATCTCCTGCGTCGCTTCGTAGAGCAGCGCCGCCTGTTCCTCGTCGGGTACGATGAATTTACCGGCCTTGTGCAGCCCGTAAAAGGCCGTGCCTTCCTCGATCGTCAGCTGGTAGAGCGACAAATGGTCGACGGCGTAGGAGATTGCCTGTCGAAGTTCTTTCTCCCAGGCCTCGACCGTCTGGTGCGGCCGGGCATAGATCAGGTCGAAGGACATGCGCGGAAAGATCTCGCGGGCCAGCCGGATCGCCTTCAAGGCATCCTCGACGTCGTGCAGTCGGCCGAGGAATTTCAGGTCCGGGTCGTTGAGCGCCTGCACGCCGAGCGAGGCGCGGTTGACGCCGGCTGCGCGATAGCCGCGAAAGCGGGTCGCCTCGACGCTCGACGGATTGGCCTCCATGGTGATCTCGATGCCGTCCGGCACGTGCCACTGGCGGGCAATGCCGTCGAGGATGGCGCCGACGGTCGCCGGATCCATCAGCGAGGGCGTGCCGCCGCCGAGGAAAATGCTGGTGACGGTCTTTGGTCCGCTCAAGCGCCGCATCTCCTCCATCTCGCGCAGAAAGGCGGAGACGAAGCGCGGCTGGTCGACCGGCTGGTGGCGGACATGGCTATTGAAATCGCAATACGGGCACTTGGCCGCGCAGAACGGCCAATGCACGTAAACGCCGAAGCCCGGTTCGCCGGTATCGGGCAGAAGAAGCGGCGGGGCCTCGGACATCGGCTGTTCAGGCCTCCAGGCAGGTTTCGACGAAGATCTTGAAGGCGCGCGCCCGGTGGGAAAGCGCTTGCGCATCGCCGGGCTTCCAGCCGTGCTTTTCTTCCGACGTCATCTCGCCGAAGGTCGTCTCGAAACCTTCGGGCTGGAACACCGGGTCGTAGCCGAAGCCCTTCGTGCCGCGCGGCGGCCAGACAATCGTGCCTTCGACTTCGCCGCGGAACATTTCCGTGTGGCCGTCCGGCCATGCCAGGCACAGCACGCTGACGAAACGGCCGCCGCGCTGTTGGGGTGTGACGGCGCCGCGTTCGGCAAGGGCCTTTTCGACCTTCTCCATCGCCATGGCAAAGTCGCGGCTGCCGTCTTCGCGCTCGGCCCAGTTGGCTGTATAGACGCCCGGCGCCCCGTCGAGCGCGTCGACGACCAGACCGGAATCGTCAGACAGCGCCGGCATGCCGGAAGCGCGGGCCGAGGCGAGCGCCTTGATCGCGGCGTTTTCCTCGAACGTCGTACCGGTTTCGTCCGGCTCGGCGAACTTCAGTTCGGCCGCACTCCGGGCGGAAAAGCCGAACGGACCGATCAGGTCGGCGATCTCGGCGATCTTGCCGGCATTGTGGCTGGCAACCACGATCGTGCGGGTGTCGAGCTTGCGCATGCGGTCAAATCCTATTCAAGGTTCCAGAGCCTGGGCTCTGCGCATTCCAGGCTGTTGCCGGCCGGGTCGCGGAAATAGATGGAGCGCGCCCCGTTCGGCCAGCAGACGTCCGATTCCAGCGGCACGCCCGCAGCCTCCAGCCGCTCGATGATCCGCTCCATCTCAGCGCCGCGGACGCGAAAGCAGACATGGCCGGGTCCGCTCGCACCGTGGCTTGGAACGGCGAGAGCTCCGGCCGGAACGGGTTTTGCCGTCTCGGCCGGATTGAAGATCAGGAGCATGCCTGGCCCGCAGCGATAGAAGAGGTGACGGTTGCCTTGGCGGGAAACCTTTTCCAGGCCGAGTATGCCGCCGAAGAAAGCCTCCGCGGCATCGAGGTCAGCGGCATAGAGCGCCGTCTCCAGGATACCTTCCAAGGGCTGCGTCACGTCTCCCGTTCCTCTGGTCTGTCGCGTCTAGAGCAGGGCCTGCTTCTGCATGTCTACGAGTTCGCCAATGCCGCCGCGGGCAAGCCGCATAAGCGTCAGGAACTCCTCTTCCGAGAAGGGTGCGCCTTCGGCGGTGCCCTGCACCTCGACGATCGCGCCCGAACCGGTCATGACGAAGTTGGCGTCGGTCTCGGCTGCGGAGTCCTCAAGGTAGTCGAGGTCGATGACCGGCTGGTTGGCGAAGATGCCGCAGGAAATGGCCGCGACATGATCCTTCAGGACCTTCTCGACCTTCACCATGTTGCGGGCTTCCATCCACTTCAGGCAGTCATGCAGCGCGATCCATGCGCCGGTGATCGATGCCGTGCGGGTGCCGCCATCGGCCTGTATCACGTCGCAGTCGAGCGTGATCTGCCGTTCACCGAGCGCTTCGAGATCGACGATGGCGCGCAGCGAGCGGCCGATCAGCCGCTGGATCTCCTGGGTGCGGCCGCCCTGCTTGCCGGCTGCCGCTTCGCGCCGCATCCGGTCGCCGGTGGCGCGCGGCAGCATGCCGTATTCGGCCGTCACCCATCCCTTGCCGCTGTTGCGCAGCCATGGCGGGGTCTTTTCTTCCAGGCTCGCCGTGCACAGCACATGCGTATCGCCGAACTTGACGAGGCAGGACCCCTCCGCGTGCTTGGAAAAATTGCGCTCGAAGGACACCTTGCGCATTTGGTCGGTTTTTCTGCCTGATGGCCGCATTGTCCACTCCTGAGATCGTTAGTGGCCTTCTAAGGGCCATGGTGGCGATTTGCAAAGAAAAACCATGGAGCACGGCGCATTCGCGGCGAACTTGGCGAATTTCCCCATTGGTGATCGCTGACGAAGTGACTATATTTCAAGGCAATGACCGACAAACCAAGCTTGCGCGACGAATGACATCACCGAAGTCACTGTCGAAGGACGTGACCGCTTCGCTGGACGAGCGTTCCAGGGAAGTGTTTCGCCGTATCGTCGAGACCTATCTGGAATCCGGCGATCCGCTCGGATCGCGCAATCTTTCGCGTCTGCTGCCCATGTCTCTGTCGCCGGCATCGGTGCGCAATGTCATGGCCGACCTCGAGGATCTGGGGCTGATCTATGCCCCGCATATCAGCGCCGGTCGTCTGCCGACCCAGCAGGGCCTGCGCTTCTTCGTCGATGCCTTCATGCAGGTCGGCGACCTGTCCGAGGAGGAGCGCGGCAGCATCGAACGGCAGATGCGCCCGCCCGGTCCCGCCCAACCGATGGACAGTGTGTTGACCGAGGCCAGTCGCATGCTGTCGGGGCTGTCGCGTGGCGCGGGCCTGGTCATATCCTCCAAGAACGACCCGATCCTCAAGCATGTCGAATTCATCCGCCTGGAGCCGACCAAGGCGCTCGCGGTTCTGGTCGGCGAGCACAATCAGATCGAGAACCGGATCATCGACCTGCCGGTGGGCATCACCGCCTCGCAACTGACGGAAGCCGCAAACTTTCTCAACGCTAACCTGGCCGGGCAGACGCTTCCCGGACTGCGGACGCAACTGGTGAAGCTGAAGCAGCAGGTGGCGGGTGAACTCGACACCCTGTCGCAGGACCTGGTGGAGCGCGGCCTTGCCGTCTGGTCGGGCGGCAGCGACGAGGAGAAACCGACGCGGCTGATCGTGCGTGGCCGTGCCAATCTGCTCGAGGGGCTCGCCGGCTCGGAAGACGTGGATCGCCTGCGGCTGTTGTTCGACGACCTGGAGCGCAAGGAAAGCCTGATCGAGATCCTCAATCTCGCCGAAAGCGGTCCGGGCGTCAGGATCTTCATCGGCTCGGAAAACAAGCTGTTCTCGCTGTCGGGCTCGTCGCTGATCGTCGCGCCCTATCGCGACGGCGAAGACAAGATCGTCGGCGCGGTCGGCGTCATCGGCCCGACACGGCTCAACTATTCCCGCATCGTGCCGATGGTCGACTATACGGCCCAACTGATGGCGCGATTAGCGCGTTCGGGGCTATAGCGGGGCCGGCGCAACACTTCTTTCGCCCCAACCTTGATTTTTCCACCTTAAACCCTGATATCGGGCACGAATTGCAAACACTGTCACTCGGAGGACGTCATGACCGACGAAGCCAACAACAACGGCCCTGACACAGCGGCTGAAACCGCAGCGGCCGATGCCGCGCAGGACGCCGCAACTCCCGGCACGGAAGCGGAGGTTGACCCGATCGAGACGCTGAAGGCGGAAAATGCCGAACTGCGTGATCGCTTCCTGCGGCTGGCCGCGGAAATGGACAACCTGCGCCGCCGCACCGAGCGCGAGCTCAAGGATGCCAAGGCCTATGCCGTCACGGCTTTTGCCCGCGACATGCTGTCGGTTTCCGACAATCTGCGTCGCGCGCTCGAAGCCCTGCCGGACGAAGCCCGTGCCGCCGCCGATGCCGGCCTTTCGGCACTGGTCGAGGGTGTCGAGATGACCGAGCGTGGCATGCTTTCGACGCTCGAGCGCCACGGCGTTCGCAAGATCGATGCGGAAGGTCAGAAGTTCGACCCGAACTTCCATCAGGCCATGTTCGAAATCCCCAATGCCGATGTGCCCAACAATACCGTGGTGCAGGTGGTCCAGGCCGGCTATGCGATCGGCGACCGCGTGCTGCGGCCGGCCATGGTCGGTGTCGCCAAAGGCGGCCCGAAGGCCGAAGGCAATGGCGATGCGGCGGACATCAAGAACGGTTGAACTGCGGCTCTTCTGCATTCAAACAAAAAAAGCGCCCGACGGGCGCTTTTTTCATGAGGTCGCCTTCAGCGCTCAGGCGGCGTTCGACGCCTGTTCCTCGTTGAGGAAGGCATAGATGGCGGATGCGGAATCGGTTGCGCGAAGCTTGGCCACCAGGTCCTGGTCACGCAGCACGCGGGCGATGCGCGACAGTGCCTTCAGATGATCGGCACCGGCGCCTTCCGGCGCGAGCAGCAGGAACACCAGATCGACCGGCTGGTCGTCCAGGGCTTCGAAGTCAACAGGCGTTTCGAGCCGCGCGAAAATGCCGGTGATGGCGTGGATGCGCCCGAGCTTGCCGTGCGGAATGGCAATGCCGTTCCCGACTCCGGTGGAGCCGAGCCGCTCGCGCTGCAAAATCACGTCGAAGATTTCCCGCTCGGAAATGCCTGTCAGTTTCGAAGCTTTGGCCGCCAGTTCCTGCAGGAGTTGCTTCTTGGAATTTACCCGAAGCGCGGGAACGACCGCATCTTGTTGCAGCAAATCTGCCAAGGCCATTTCAAAATCCTTCATGCCGCCGAGACAAGGATGAGGCAAGCGGCGGCGAACCCCCGCTTGCCGTGGGCTGGTCAGCCCCTGATGTTGGCGGGATCAATCCATCCGATATTGCCGTCGTGACGGCGGTAGACGATGTTCACTTCCTGCGTGCCCGGCGTGCGGAACAGCAGGATCGGCTCATCCGTCATGTCGAGTGCCATGACGGCATTGGCGACTGACATCGTGCGAAGCTTCTTGGTGCTTTCGGCCACGATCGTCGGCGCGTAGTCCTCCGGCACTTCGTCGTGTTCGTCCGGCACCGCATCCATGACCGTATAGGCGATCTCGATGGACGCGTTGGCCTGGTTGTTCGGATGATGGTCCTTGAGCTTGCGCTTGTAGCGACGCAGGCGCTTTTCGATGCGGTCCGCGGCAATGTCAAAGGCGATCTGCGGGTCGTTGGCCGAGCCCGTGGCCTGCAGGTTGGCTCCGGCGTCGAGGTGCACCATGCAATCGGCCACGAACGGCGCTGCGGCCGCTGCCGACTTCGTCACGGTAACCTGGCCCGAATAGCCTCCGTCGAAGTACTTCGTGACGGCGTCTTCGACCCGCTCACCGATCTTCTGCCGGAAAGCATCGCCGATTTCCATATGTTTGCCGGATACACGAACACTCATGGCGTTTCCCTTCTTATCATTGGTTGGCATCGATCAGCTTACGCCAAGCCCCTTCCGCATCCAAGCTTTTCAAGCGCTAATGTCGGTTCGTTTCCTGTGTGCCGAGCGTAGATTTGGGGATAAGTCGGAACGTCTGAACCTCTGTCGATCGGGGCGGGCTTCTAGCCCTACCACCTGCAAAAGTCAACGCCTTCTTAACCTTTCCTCAACCTGGACGTTGATTGCGCAATCCTAAATTGCCGCGACCTTGGCGATGGCGCGCTTCTCCCGGCGGCGCTGGACCGAAGACGGGATATTCATCGCCTCGCGATATTTCGCCACGGTGCGGCGCGCCAGATCCACCCCGGCGGATTTCAGCGTGTGCACGATATCATCGTCCGACAGCACGGCATCGGAGCTTTCCTGGGCGATCATCGTGCGGATGCGATGGCGCACCGCCTCGGCCGAATGATTGTCGCCGCCCTCCGCCGAACCGATCGACACGCTGAAGAAATATTTGAGTTCGAACAGGCCGCGCGGCGTCAGCATGTATTTGTTCGACGTCACGCGGCTGACCGTCGATTCGTGCATCTTGATCGCATCGGCGACCGTCTTGAGGTTGAGCGGCCGCAACTGGTCGACACCGTGAAGCAGGAAGGCATCCTGCTGGCGGACGATCTCGCTTGCCACCTTGACGATCGTTCGGGCTCGCTGGTCGAGGCTCCGCGTCAGCCAGTTGGCGTTCTGCAGGCACTCCGACAGGAAGGTCTGGTCCTTGTCGGAGGCCTTGCTGCCCTTGCCGACGGCCGTTACATAGTTCTGATTGACCAGAACGCGGGGCAGGGCGTCGGGATTGAGTTCGACACGCCAGCTGCCGTCGGGCGCCGGGCGCACGACGATGTCGGGAACCACCGATTCGAGGATGGTGTTTTCGAACCCGCTGCCCGGCTTCGGGTTGAGCTTGCGAATTTCGGCCAACATGTCGATGAGATCCTCCTCATCGACACCGCAGAGCTTCTTGAGGCTGGAGAAATCGCGTTTGCCGAGCAGTTCCAGATTGTCGACCAGCGACTTCATCGCCGGATCGAGGCGATTGCGTTGCTTCAGCTGGATCGACAGACACTCGCTCAGCGAACGGGCAAATATGCCGGGCGGATCAAGATCCTGCAGCGTTTCCAGGACGGCCGACAAATGCTCCGCCGTTTCGCCGAGCCGCTCGGCAATTTCGTCGATATCGGCGCGCAGATAGCCGGCTTCATCGAGATGATCCATGAGGATCGCGGCGATCAGCCGGTCGCCGGGTCTGGACAGCGCAAAGGGGATCTGCTGGTTGAGGTGGTCGCGGATGCTGATCTGGCCGGCGACGAAATCATCGAGATCGTAGCCCTCTCCCTCGCCCGATCCGCCGCCGGGCATGGACTTCCATTGGCCGAGCAGTTCCGGTGCATCGGCACGCATCGCCGTTCCCTCGTCGGAAAGCGCCGTGTCGAAATTGGCATCCAGGCGGTCGTCGAGCCTGTCGCCATGCCCGGGTTCGTACCATTCGCTGTCGAGGGAGGAGCTTGGCTCGGGGTTTTCGTCGCCCCGGGCGTTGCCGTGCTGGTCGGCTGAAGGAGCGTCGTCATTGCCGCCGGCCCGCGGCTCGCCCATTTGTTCGCCACCCTCCGCCGCCATTTCGAGCAAGGGGTTCTTTTCCACCTCCTGGGCAATGAAGTTCATCAGTTCGAGATGAGTCATCTGCAGCAACTGGATGGATTGCATCAGTTGCGGTGTCATCACCAGCGACTGGTTCTGGCGCAGGAACAGGTTGGCCGACAACGCCATGGCGGACGCGAAACTCCCCTATACAGCCTGGAAATTCCCGCGCCGTGGCCCGAGATTTTTCCGTTGTAATCCACTTGGCCCAAAAATTGCTTTTTTGCGAGGTTTGGTCAAGCCGAACCGTGGGGAGACGGCGGATTTCTTAAAGCAGGGGTCAGAGGCTGAACTTGTCGCCGAGGTAAAGGCGGCGCACATCCGGGTTGTTGACGATGTCGTTGGCCCGTCCGTGCGTCAATACCTCGCCGGCATGGATGATATAGGCGCGGTCGATAAGGCCGAGCGTTTCACGGACATTGTGATCGGTGATCAGCACGCCGATGCCACGCGCCGTCAGGTGACGGACGAGGTTCTGGATGTCGGAGACCGAGATCGGATCGACGCCGGCGAAAGGCTCGTCCAGCAGCATGAAGGTCGGATCGGTAGCCAGCGCCCGGGCGATTTCAAGCCGTCGGCGTTCACCACCCGAGAGCGCCACCGCCGGCGACTTGCGCAGTTTCTCGATGTGGAACTCGTGCAGCAATTCGTCGAGCTTGGCGTCACGCTTCTTGCCGTCGCTCTCGTGGAGTTCGAGCACCGCCCGGATATTGTCCTCGACCGTCAGGCCGCGAAAGATCGACGCCTCCTGCGGCAGGTAGCCGACGCCGAGACGCGCACGGCGATACATCGGCATGCCGGTGACTTCGTTGCCGTTGATGGCGATCGTCCCGGCATCGACCGGCACAAGCCCGGTGATCATGTAGAAACAGGTCGTCTTGCCGGCGCCGTTCGGGCCGAGCAGGCCGACGGCTTCACCGCGACGCACGACCAGCGACACGCCGTTGACCACGCGGCGGGTATTGTAGCTTTTCGTCAGGCCGTGGGCGATCAGCGTGCCCTCGTAGCGCGTCTTGTCGAGACGCACTTCCGCAGGATTGGGCTGCGGCGCGCGCTTGGCGCCGATCAGGTCTGAGACGACGGGAATTTTCACGTTGAGGCCGATACTAGTTCTTCTTCTGGGACTTGGGATCGAGCTGGATCTGCACGCGGCCGCCACAGCTGTCGAGCTTCGCCTCTCCCGAATTCATCTGCACCGTCAGCTTGCAGCCGACGAAGACGTTCTGGCCTTCCGACAGCACGACGCGGTCGCCTTCCAGCACGAAGACCTGGGCGTCGAGATTGAAGGTGCCCTTGTCCGCCGTCGCCTGTTGCGTGCCGGACGACAGGAAGACCTTGTCCGTCACGTCGATCTTCTCGATGTCGGCATTGCCGTTGGTGACGCTGGTGCCCTCGCCGCGATAGTGCACGGTCATGTTGCCGGATTGCAGCGTCGTCGTGCCCTGCACGACCTTCACATTGCCGGAAAACAGCGCGGTCTTTTCCTGCTCGCGGATCTCGAGCGCATCGCTTTCGATCTGGATCGGCTGGTCGTTCGACAGCTTGAGGCCGTTCAGGTTGCTCTTCGTCGCCTGGGCGAACGCGGCCGGCGAAGCGGCCAGGAGGGCAAGACCGGTCGCGACCAGAAGGGCGGTCTTGAAGGGCGATGTGCGGCGTTCGAAGATCATGACGGGCCCGGCTCTCAATTGCCTGTTTTGCGGATGGCGGACGGTTCGATGTTCACCCGAACGGCGCCCTGAAAAGTGATGATGCGTCCCTTATCCGTTATCTTGAGCGACTGCGCAACAATCGACGCTTCGTCGGCCTTGATGACGACGGGATCGCTGGTCTCCATCTTGCCGCCCTTGATGTCGAGATGGGCGGACTGGAAGCTCGCTTCGAGACCGGTCGAGAGCTTGATGGTAAAGGGCTTGTCCATGTCGAGAAGGTCGGAGGAGCGGTCGAACACGCCGCTCAACGCCTCGACCCGGGCAATGATCTTCTCGTTCAGCGGCACCGCCGCGGCAATCGTCTCGAGCGCGATGATGTTCGGGTTCTTGATGTCCTGGAGGGCGCGTTCGGCCCGCATCGAATAGCTGATGCCGTCTTCGTTGCGCCCGGCGATCGCCGGCTTTTCCATCACCACCTTGCCGTTCTCGATCTTGGCCGAGGCGATCTGCAGGTTTTCCGGCAGATAGGCCCTGACCACCGAAACGCCGACGAAGGCGAGCGAGATGATGAGCGCTACGACCGGCAAGAGGACCTTCAACCGCTTGACCCGGGAGGAATGGCTGACGGCACGGCGATAGGCATCGCCCTCTGGCCGGCCGCCAGCGGTCGTCGCACCATTGTCCACGCGATTCAGCATGAGTGAAGCCTGTTCGGGTTGGCCCGCCCGGAAACACGGGTTCGGAATCCGGTTGACATCTCGCATTATTGCCTTCGCTTGCCAATATGGAAATTGCCTGAGCGAATACAAGCGGCCGCCGCCGTTCCGCGCGGCCGTCGCCTCTATAGCGCTTGCTGCCTGGCTCGAATGTCCAAGATGAGGCGAAACGACCGCCGAAGGTTGATTATCCCGCGGCATTGTGGTGTTTTACCGGCGGCCGAGCGGAACGCCTCGGGCCGGTTAAGTTGTTCCTTGACGCTGCTTTTTCGGTTTGGCACGTTTGGAGCGACCAAGGTCTACACAATCATTCAGGGGGCGCGCGTGATCAAGTCGGAACTGGTGCAGATTGTCGCGGCGCGTAATCCGCATCTCTACCACCGCGACGTGGAAAACATCGTCAATGCGGTTCTGGACGAGATCACCGACGCGCTCGCGGCGGGCAATCGCGTCGAATTGCGCGGCTTCGGCGCGTTCTCCGTGAAGAACCGGCCGTCGCGCTCGGGCCGCAATCCGCGCACCGGCGAAACCGTCTTCGTCGAGGAAAAATGGGTTCCCTTCTTCAAGACCGGCAAGGAATTGCGCGAACGGCTCAATCCCGGCATGGCGGACGAGGGCGACGAATAATCGGTCAGAGGCCCGGCGCGCTTGAAAAGCCCGCGACGCGGCTTAACTTGGAGGCATCCGCCGAGCTGAGATCGGATGCGGGGCGGCGAGCCGCCGAGGAGTATGCGCTATGGTCAAGAAAGTCGTCAGTCTGGTTGTCTTCGTGCCCCTGGCGATCGTGCTGATCGTCTTGTCGGTGGCCAATCGCCAGGCGGTGACGCTCGCGCTCAATCCCTTCAAGCCCGACGATGCGCTCTTGTCGCTCACCGCGCCGTTCTTCGTCTTCCTGTTCCTCGCGCTCATCCTCGGCCTTCTGCTCGGCTCGGCCGCGACCTGGCTTGCCCAGGGCAAATACCGCAAGAAGGCGCGCACCGAATCCCGCCAGGCCGTGCGCTGGCAGGCGGAAGCCGACCGGCACAAGGGCCGCGCCGAACAACTGGCCGGCAGCGGCTTGCCACAGCTTCCGGCCAAGTGATGCTGGCCCAGTGATGTTAGCCAGGTGATGCTGGCCAGGTGACCCGGCCAGGTGTGTCTCTCGCCAAGTGACGCTCTCGCACGCAAGGTGCGCGAAGGTGCCGGCGGGAAAGCGCTTTTCCCTGCTGTGCAGGGATGCTAAGGCGTTTCGCTCAATTTCAGGACGACAAGCAGGATCATCGCGTGAAGAACAAGGAACGCCGGCCGATGCGCAACGCATCCGCCGGAAAGGCCGGGAAGGCGTCCAGACCCATGGCGAAGCCCGTCAAGGCTGGCCTTCGCGATGCGGATGGGAGCGCTTCCTCGAAGCCGCGCGGCGTCAGGCTTTCCGAAGGGGAGGCGCGTGCGCAAAGGCCGGCCGACGTGCCGATGGCGGCAGACAGTGCCCGCGCACCCGCAGAGCCGCAACGGACACTGATCGTGCGTACCGGCGAACGCCCGGCCGAACGCGTGCCGCTGATCCTCGAATCGCAGGGCGCCGGCGACTTTCATCTGATCGACAGCGGCGCGGGCGAGAAGCTCGAGCAATACGGTCCATATCGCATCGTCCGGCCCGAGGCCCAGGCGCTGTGGCCGAAGGCCTTGCCGGCGCATGTCTGGGAAAAGGCCGATGCCATCTTCACCGGCGACACGGATGAGGACGGTATGGGCCGCTGGCGCTTTCCCCGCGAAGCACTCGGCGAGACCTGGCCGCTGTCGCTTCTCGGCGTGGATTTTCTCGGCCGCTTCACCTCCTTCCGCCATGTCGGCGTCTTCCCCGAGCAGATCGCCCACTGGACCTGGATGAAGGAACGCATCGAGACGGCAGATCGGCCGCTGAAGGTCCTGAACCTGTTCGGCTATACCGGTGTCGCCTCCCTGGTCGCGGCTGCCGCCGGCGCCGAGGTCACGCATGTCGACGCCTCGAAGAAGGCGATCGGCTGGGCGCGCGAAAACCAGTCGCTCAGCCGGCTTGACAAGGCGCCGATCCGCTGGATCTGCGACGACGCGATGAAGTTCATCCAGCGCGAGGAGCGGCGCGGCCATCGCTACGACATCATCCTGACCGATCCGCCGAAGTTTGGCCGCGGGCCGAACGGTGAGGTCTGGCACCTGTTCGAGCACTTGCCGCTGATGCTCGACATCTGCCGCGAACTCCTGGCGCCCAAGGCGCTCGGCCTGGTGCTCACCGCCTATTCGATCCGCGCCAGCTTCTACTCGATCCACGAACTGATGCGCGAGACCATGCGCGGCAAGGGCGGCCTGGTCGAATCCGGCGAACTGGTGATCCGCGAGGCCGGCCTCGACGGTAGGACCCCGGGGCGGGCGCTGTCGACCTCCCTTTTCAGCCGCTGGGTGCCGAAATGAACGACGAATACCGGAATGACGGCCCGCGCCGCGTCGGCCAGGTGAAGGAAATCACCAGCCTCGCCAACCCGATCATCAAGGACATCAAGGCGCTGTCGCTGAAGAAGACGCGCGACGAGACCAAGAGCTTCATGGCGGAAGGCCTGAAACTGGTCATCGACGCGCTCGATCTCGGCTGGACGATCCGCACGCTGATCTATTCCAAGGGCGCCAAGGGCAAGCCCCTGGTCGAGAAGGTCGCTGCCCGCACGGTCGCCGCAGGCGGTCTGGTGCTGGAGGTCAGCGACAAGGTCATGGCGTCGGTCACCCGGCGGGAAAATCCGCAAATGGTTGCTGGCGTCTTCGAACAGCGCTGGAAGGCGTTGAAGGATGTCCGTCCCTCCGGATCGGAGACCTGGGTGGCGCTCGACCGCGTCCGCGATCCCGGCAATCTCGGCACCATCATCCGTACCGCCGACGCGGCCGGCGCCTCGGGCGTCATCCTGCTCGGCGACTGCACCGACCCTTTTTCCATGGAGACCGTGCGCGCCACCATGGGCTCGCTCTTCGCCGTGCCGCTGGTCAAGGCGACGCCCGCCGATTTCCTGCGCTGGAAGAAGGACGGTGGCGCGCGTCTCGTCGCGACTCATCTCGCCGGCTCGGTCGACTACCGCACCATCGACTACCGCAGCAAACCGGTCGTGCTAATGATGGGCAACGAGCAGTCCGGACTGCCCGATGATCTGGCCGGTGCCGCCGATGCGCTGGCCCGCATTCCCCAGGTCGGACGCGCCGATTCGCTCAATCTGGCCGTTGCGACCGGCGTCATGCTGTTCGAGGTCCGCCGCCATCTCCTGACCCTCGACGGGCTCAAATGAACGATTTCCTCGCCCCCTTCAGCCGCCCGCTGCCGGCCGCAATCTTCATCGCCATCGCATTGCTGCTCGACCAGGCGATCAAGCTGGCCGTCGAGCTCTATCTGCCGCTGCACGAGGCCGTGCCGGTCATGCCGATGCTGGCGCTCTACCGCACGCACAATCTCGGCGTCGCCTTCTCCATGCTGGCCGACGCCCATGGCTGGTTCATCGTCGGCCTGCGGATCGTCATCGTCGTCTTTGTCCTGGGGCTGTGGAAACGGACCGGGCCCGGACACCACATCGCCCATCTCGGCTTCGCCATGATCATCGCCGGTGCGCTCGGCAACATCATCGACCGCTTCGTCTACGGTCACGTGGTCGACTACGTGCTCTTCTATACTGAAACCTGGTCCTTTGCCGTATTCAATCTCGCCGACAGCTTCATCAGCGTCGGGGCCGGCCTCATTCTTCTTGACGAGATACTGGCGCATCGGGCCTCGAAGGCGTAATCTGCCCTCTGCCTCGGTTGCTCGGGACTGCGCAAACGGAAGAGCCCGGCGGGGCTCGGACCATGCCGTGTAGTCTGTCACTTTGCTGTCGCACATCCATGGTTTATGGCGCTTTAAGACAACCCGGACGAGTCGCTATGAGCATTGAACTTTTGGATCGAGTGTCCCTGGTTAATGGCGGCGCGCAGTCCTCCGCGGTCGCCGGTCGGACGACGGAAGGCTTGCTCGGACGCATCGGCAACCTTGAAACCAGGATTGCCCGCAATGATCGCGAGATCGATGCCGCGCAGGCCGTTCGCTACCGCGTCTTCGTCGAAGAGATGGGCGCGCAGATCCCCCCGGATTCGGCCCGCCGCAAGCGCGACATCGATGCCTGGGACATGGTCTGCGATCACCTCCTGGTGCTGGACCGCTCGCTCGACTGCGACCCGGAGGATCAGATCGTCGGCACCTACCGGCTCTTGCGTCATGACGTGGCGCGCGCCAATGGCGGTTTTTACTCGGCCACCGAATTCGACGTCGACGCCCTGATGGCGCGTCATCCGGAAAAGCGCTTCATGGAACTCGGCCGTTCCTGCGTTCTGCCGGACTATCGCACCAAGCGCACCGTGGAACTCTTGTGGCAGGGCTGCTGGGCCTATGCGCTGACGCAGCGAGTCGATGCCATGTTCGGCTGCGGTTCCTTTCCTGGCGTTCGGCCGGAGGAACATGCCCTGGCGCTCTCCTTCCTCTATCACAACGCGCTCGTGCGCGGCGAATGGTCGGTCCGCGCACGGCCCGAACTCTATCGCGAAATGGATCTGATGCCGGTCGAGGCGATCAATCCGCGCAAGGCGCTGGCATCCATGCCGCCGCTGATCAAGGGCTATCTGCGGCTCGGCGCGATGATCGGCGAGGGCGCGGTGGTCGATCACGCCTTCAACACCACGGACGCATTGATCGTCCTGCCGATCTCCAGCATTTCGGACCGCTACCGCAATTATTACGGCGCCGACGCCGGCCGTTTCGCCAGCTGATTACCTGAGAGTCCGTTCTGTCCCCGTGGCTTTGCCAGCCCGTGGGTACTTCGCGCTGCCGGCGTGGCAATGCCTCAAGAATCTCAGCACAAGTCGGGGGGCAGCAGTGCCGATTGAATCTAAGTGGCAATTCGTTAGCTTGCGACATGCTTATGGCCGCGAGGTGCGAGACTGAAATGTGGCCTAGGGTAACCGGCGTCGGCGACCATGTTGATCTCAACTAGGTATAGTCCCTCTGTCACTCGCTGAACGTCCTGTCGAAAAGTATCGATGTATGCGACACGTCCGTAAACATACAGAGCCTTCTCATGGCGCGAGAGCTGATCAAAAAGAGGCCTAGGTATGTAGACTGGCCCAGTTGCTACTTCGCTTCCAGGGCCGAGAACAGATCCTTGTTCGCCGTCTTTAGCGTCATGTGGGCTGAGGTCGGGGAGTGTGTCGGAGCTTGCCGTGACTGACAGCTGCATATGAGCCTTCATGTTCAATGCCGGGCTACGTCCATCGTTACGCCATCGCAGTGCGATCCCGATCTGCTCATTGAGCCCAGTGTCGGTAAAGGCGTTAGGGGAACTGTATGCTGTCTGTCCGACCATCATCACCCAAGCGCGCTCAGCGCCCAGCGCGTCGCGAGCCGCATCAACGGCCGCAATGGCCGCATCAGTGGCCTTCTTGTTGAGTATTAGAGAGTAAACTAGACCTCCCGTACCCACCGCAGCGACCAAAGTGCCGGCGACGCTCAGGCTCAGCTGCCACCAAGAGATATTTACCAACTGCTCTGTTGAAGCCGCCATCGATTCTTGGGCATCGAGGTCGCGCCACTCTCGGATAACGGTCTGTTCTCCTCTTTGTTTGACGCGTTCCTCATCAGCCCTGTCTTCAACTACGCGAATTGGTATCGCAGCGGGACGGGGGATATCTTCTATCGGGTCAGATTGGGCTACGGATTCTGCTGCATTAGAGTTGGCGCTTGAGGATTGGCCGAAGGCATCCCTTATGTAAGCACTTTCAATTGATGCCAAGCAGAGTAATAGAACTACTATTCGATAGCCAAAACGCATCGCTGCCGGCACCTCTGAGTTTTCACAAGTGAGCCGCTCGAAACTCATCTCACTCGCCGGCATTGTAGGCGGCAATCGCCGCCATGTTGACGATGTCGGTGTCCTTGGCGCCGATCTGGGCGATCTGCACCGATTTTTCCAGCCCGACCAGCAGCGGGCCGATCACGGTCGAGCCGCCGAGTTCCTGCAGCATCTTGGTCGAGATCGAAGCGGAGTGGATCGCCGGCATGACGAGCACGTTGGCCGTGCCCGACAGGCGGCAGAACGGATACTGTTCCATGCGGTGGGCGTTGAGCGCCACGTCGGCCCCCATTTCGCCGTCATATTCGAAATCGACGCGGCGTGCGTCGAGGATCTTCACCGCTTCGCGCAACCGCTCGGAGCGCTCGCCGGTCGGATGGCCGAAGGTCGAATAGGCGAGAAGCGCGACGCGCGGCTCGTAGCCGAGGCGGTGGGCAAGGCCGGCCGCTTCCTCGGCGATGTCGGCAAGTTCCTCCGCCGTCGGCATGTCGTGCACGGCGGTGTCGGCGACCAGGACGGTGCGGCCGCGGGTGAGCGCCAGCGATACGCCGATGACCCGATGACCCGGCTGCGGATCGATGCAGCGGCGCACGTCCTCGAGCGCAGTCGAGTAGTTGCGCGTCGTGCCGGTCACCATGGCATCGGCATCGCCGAGCGCCACCATGCAGGCGGCGAAGTGGTTGCGGTCGGTGTTGATCAGGCGCTGGCAGTCGCGGTGCAGGTAACCTTTGCGCTGCAGGCGCGAGTAGAGATATTCGGTATAAGCCTCGACGCGGTTCGAGACGCGGGCGTTGACGACCTCGATGCCGGGGCGGTCGAGATCGATACCGGCGCGTTCGGCTGTTTCCTTCAGCGGTGCGTCGCGACCGAGCAGGATGGCGGTGCCGAGCCCCTGGTTGGCAAAGGAGATCGCCGCCCGCATGACCTGTTCCTCCTCGCCCTCGGCGAAGACGACCCGCTTCGGGTTCTGGCGCACCCGCTCGTAGAGGTGCTGGGTCGTGGCGGCGATAGGGTCGCGCCGTGCCGAAAGCTCGCGGCTGTAGGCGCCGAGGTCTTCGATCGGCTTGCGTGCGACGCCGGTCTCCATGGCTGCCTTGGCGACGGCGACCGGAATGGCCGAGATGAGGCGCGGGTCGAAGGGCACGGGAATGATGTATTCAGGACCGAAACGCGGCCGGTTGCCCTGATAGGCCGCGGCGACGTCGTCCGGCACGTCCTCGCGGGCAAGGCTTGCAAGCGCGCGCACGGCGGCGATCTTCATCGCGTCGTTGATCTGCGAGGCGCGCACGTCAAGCGCGCCGCGGAAGATGTAGGGAAAGCCCAGAACGTTGTTGACCTGGTTCGGATAGTCCGAGCGGCCGGTCGCCATGATGGCGTCGTCGCGGATCTCGGCGACTTCCTCCGGCGTGATTTCCGGATCGGGATTGGCCATGGCGAAGATGATCGGCTTTGCCGCCATCGAGCGGATCATGTCGGAGGAGAGGGCTCCCTTCTGGGACAGGCCGAGCACGACATCGGCGCCCTCCATGGCTTCCGTGAGCGTGCGGCGGTCGGTCTTGACCGCATGTGCCGACTTCCACTGGTTCATGCCCTCGATGCGGCCCTGGTAGATCACGCCCTTGGTGTCGCACAGGATGATGTTGGCTGGATTGAAGCCCATCGCCTTGATGAGCTCGATGCAGGCGATCGCGGCAGCGCCGGCGCCGTTGCAGACCAGTTTGGTGGTCTTGAAGTCGCGGCCCGTCAATTCGAGCGCGTTGATCAGGCCGGCCGCGGCGATGATCGCGGTGCCGTGCTGGTCGTCATGGAAGACGGGGATGTCCATGAGCTCGCGCAGGCGGCTCTCGATGATGAAGCAGTCGGGCGCCTTGATGTCCTCAAGGTTGATCCCGCCGAAGGAAGGGCCGAGATAGCGTACGCAGTTGATGAATTCCTCGACATTTTCGGTATCGACTTCGAGATCGATCGAATCGACGTCGGCGAAGCGCTTGAAGAGCACCGCCTTGCCCTCCATCACCGGCTTGGAGGCCAGCGCGCCGAGATTGCCGAGCCCAAGGATCGCCGTGCCGTTCGAGATGACCGCGACCATGTTGCCGCGTGTCGTATAATCATAGGCCGTCGCCGGATCGGCGGCGATCGCCTTGACCGGCACGGCGACGCCCGGCGAATAGGCGAGCGAGAGGTCGCGCTGGGTGGCCATGGCCTTTGTCGGGGTGATTTCCAGCTTGCCCGGCCGTCCCTGAGCGTGGAAATCGAGCGCTTCCTGCTCCGTGACCGACGTCTTGCTGCGCCCGTTGCGTTCCTTGTTTGCCATGTTCCCTCGAAGCTTGTTGTGGGCAGCCTTGGCCCGGTCGACCTTGGCGGTTGTTTTTGCTTGGCTTAGGTCGTTAGTGTTGCACGACTTCCGTTTCAAGAAAACTTCAGACAGTGACAATCAACAGCGTCCCCACCAACGAGGTCCTGAACGTAGCCGAGCTTGCCTCGGAGGAAAGTCGCGCGTCGGCGACCCCGATGATGGAACAATATATCGAGATCAAGGCCAACAATCCGGGCAGTCTGCTGTTCTACCGGATGGGCGATTTCTATGAGCTGTTCTTCGAGGATGCCGTCGACGCCTCGCGGGCGCTCGGCATCACGCTGACCCGGCGCGGCCAGCATCTGGGCCAGGACATTCCGATGTGCGGCGTGCCGGTGCATGCCGCCGACGACTATCTGCAAAAACTGATCTCGCTCGGCTTCCGCGTCGCGGTCTGCGAACAGGTCGAGGACCCGGCCGAGGCGAAGAAGCGTGGATCGAAGTCGGTGGTCAAGCGCGACGTCGTGCGTCTGGTGACCCCCGGCACGCTGACCGAGGAAAGGCTGCTTTCGCCGTCGGAATCGAACTACCTTATGGCGCTTGCCCGCATCCGGGGCGGTGCGACCCCGCAATTGGCGATCGCCTGGATCGACATCTCGACTGGCATCTTCCGTCTTGCCGAGACCGACGAGGGCCGCCTGCTCGCCGATATCCTGCGGATCGAGCCGCGCGAGCTGATCGTCGCCGACACGCTGTTCTTCGATCCCGAGCTGAAGCCCGCCTTCGATGTGCTGGGCCGCGTGGTCGTGCCCCAACCGGCGGTGCTGTTCGACAGCGCCACGGCGGAAGGGCGCATCGCCCGCTATTTCGGCGTCAACACCCTCGACGGGTTCGGCACGTTCAGCCGCGCCGAGATTGCCGCCGCCGCCGCCGCCGTCGCCTATGTCGAGAAGACCCAGATCTCCGAGCGCCCGCCGCTCGGGCTTCCCGAGCGCCAGAGTGCCGCCTCGACGCTGTTCATCGATCCCGCCACCCGTGCCAATCTCGAACTGGTGAAGACGCTGTCGGGCGATCGCAACGGCTCGCTGCTGAAAGCCATCGACCGGACGGTGACCGGCGGCGGCGCGCGGCTGCTGGCCGAGCGGCTGATGTCGCCGCTGACCGATCCGGATGCGATCGCCGGGCGTCAGGATTCCGTCGCCTTCATGCTGTCCGAGCCTTCGCTTTCCGACCGGTTGCGCGATGGCCTCAAACGCGTGCCCGACATGCCGCGCGCGCTTTCGCGACTGGCGCTCGATCGCGGCGGCCCGCGCGACCTCGGCGCCATCCTGCAGGGGATTGCCACGGCCGGCGAAGTCGCGGCACTGCTGGGAGGCGTTGCTCTTCCCGAAGAACTCGCCGCAGCCGTCACCGATCTCAAGGCCCTGCCCAACGGCCTCGCCGACCTGCTCGGCGCGATGCTGGCCGAAGACCTGCCCTTGCTGAAGCGAGACGGAGGATTCCTCAAGGCCGGTGCCGTCCCTGAGCTTGATGAGGTCCGGGCGCTCCGCGACCAGTCGCGCCGGGTGATCGCAGGCCTGCAACTGCAATATGCCGAGGAGACCGGCATCAAGTCGCTGAAGATCAAGCACAACAATGTGCTCGGCTATTTCATCGAGGTGACCGCCGGCAATTCCGGGACGATGACGGAAGGGGAGGCGGCCAAGGCCCGCTTCATCCACCGCCAGACCATGGCAAGCGCCATGCGCTTCACCACGACCGAGCTTGCCGATCTCGAAACCCGCATCGCCAATGCCGCCGGCCAGGCGCTTTCGATCGAACTCGAGGCCTTCGAGCGTATGACGGCGGAGGTGGTCGCCGCGGCCGAGCCGATCAAGGCGGCGGCCCGCGCGCTGGCCGTCATCGACGTTGCCGCCGGGCTTGCCACCCTTGCCGAGGAACAGGGCTATTGCCGCCCGCTGGTCGATGACAGCAACATGTTCTCGATCGTCGCCGGTCGGCATCCGGTGGTCGAGCAGGCGCTCCGCCGCCAGTCGGCCAGCCCCTTCATCGCCAACGACTGCAATCTCTCTCCGTCCGAGACGGGCTCGGACGGGGCCATCTGGCTGCTGACCGGCCCCAACATGGGCGGTAAGTCGACCTTCCTGCGCCAGAACGCGCTGATCGCCATCCTGGCACAGATGGGATCATTCGTGCCGGCGGGCTCGGCCCATATCGGCGTGGTCGACCGGCTGTTTTCCCGTGTCGGCGCCTCCGACGATCTCGCGCGCGGTCGCTCGACTTTTATGGTCGAGATGGTCGAGACGGCCGCCATCCTCAACCAGGCCACCGAACGCTCGCTGGTCATCCTCGACGAGATCGGCCGGGGCACCGCCACCTTTGACGGCCTGTCGATTGCCTGGGCCGCGGTCGAGCACCTGCATGAGGTCAATCGCTGCCGTTCGCTGTTCGCCACCCATTTCCACGAACTGACGGTGCTTTCGGAAAAGCTCGATCGCCTTTCCAACGTCACCATGCGGGTCAAGGAATGGGACAATGACGTGATCTTCCTGCATGAGGTCGGTCCCGGCGCAGCCGACCGTTCCTATGGCATCCAGGTGGCCCGCCTCGCCGGCCTGCCGGCCTCGGTCGTGGCCCGCGCGCGCGACGTGCTGACCCGGTTGGAGGATGCTGATCGCAAGAACCCGGCGAGTTCACTGATCGACGACCTGCCTTTGTTCCAGGTGGCGGTGCGCCGTGAGGAGGCGAAAAGGGCAGGGCCGTCCAAGGTCGAGGAAATGCTTAAAGGCTTTGATCTCGACGACATGACACCACGCCAGGCGCTCGACGCGCTCTATGACCTGAGGAAACAACTTGGCAAGCCTTGAGGGCTAATATCCCTGTCCAAGGCGCCCGAAAGGCGTTATAGCGCCATCCGTCGCCGGCCTTCGGGCAGGCTGATAAGCCGAAGAAAGCATGCCGCAACAATGGCCATGACAGAACTCGAATACGGCGACCTGCTCGACATCGCCGCCCTGAAGGCTGACTGCGAGGCCGTTGCTCTCGCCCATTCCGGTCACCTGCTCGACATCCGGGCCGGGCTCTTGCCGATCCTCAAGAAGGTCAGCGCCGACGGCCGGGAACTGGCCAAGGAAAAGCTGTTCCAGGATGGCAGCGGGATCAATTGCGCCCGGCGGATCTCGTGGATCCAGGATCAGTTGATCGCTGTGATCTTCGATGTCGTCGTGCGGCATGTCTATCGTGACAAGGCCGACATGGTCGCGGTTTCGGCGGTCGGCGGCTATGGTCGCGGCACGCTAGCGCCGGGCTCGGATATCGACCTTCTGTTCCTCACCCCTCCCAAGCTGACGGCCGACATGCACAAGGCCGTCGAGTTCATGCTCTACCTGCTGTGGGACATCGGCTTCAAGGTGGGCCATGCGACCCGCACCGTGGACGAGTGCATGCGCCTGTCGAAGGACGACATGACGATCCGCACGGCCATTCTGGAAACGCGTTTCGTCTGCGGCCAGGAGGCGCTCGTCACCGAACTGCAGCGCCGTTTCGACCAGGAAGTGACCAACAACACGGCGCCTGAATTCATCGCCGCCAAGCTGGGCGAGCGCGACGAGCGCCACCGCAAGGCCGGTGACAGCCGCTATCTTGTCGAGCCCAATGTCAAGGAAGGCAAGGGCGGTCTACGTGACCTGCAAACCCTGTTCTGGATCGCCAAATATCGCTACCACATCCGCGATGCCGGCGATCTCGTCCGCCTGGGCGTGCTGTCCCGCCAGGAATGGCGTCTGTTCGAGAAGGCCGACGACTTCCTCTGGGCGGTGCGATGCCACATGCATTACCTGACCGGCAAGCCGGAGGAGCGCCTCTATTTCGATATCCAGCCGGAGATCGCCCGCAATCTCGGCTACCAGCCGCGCCCCGGCCTTTCCGCCGTCGAGCGCTTCATGAAGCACTATTTCCTCGTCGCCAAGGATGTCGGTGACCTGACGCGTATCTTCTGTGCGACGCTGGAGGAGCAGCAGGCCAAGGCCGCGCCGGGCCTCTCCGGCGTGATCGGGCGATTTGCCAATCGCGCCCGCAAGATTCCGGGCACGCCGGAATTCATCGAGGACCGCGGCCGCATCGCCCTTGCCGATCCGGATGTCTTCAAGCGTGATCCGGTGTCGATCATGCGGCTCTTTCACGTCGCCGACCTGAAAGGGCTGGAATTCCATCCCGATGCGCTGAAGGCCGTGACCCGCTCACTGGCGCTGATCGATCACGATTTTCGCGAGAACGAGGAGGCGAACCGTCTTTTCCTTGCCATCCTGACGTCACGACGCGATCCGGGCTTCGTGCTGCGGCGGATGAACGAGGCCGGCGTGCTCGGCCGTTTCATCCCCGAATTCGGCAAGATCGTCTCGATGATGCAGTTCAACATGTATCATCACTACACCGTCGACGAACACCTGATCCGCACCGTGGAAGTGCTGGCCGAGATCGACAAGGGCAAGGCCGAGGACATTCATCCGCTGTCGGCCAAGGTGCTGCCGAGCATCGAGGATCGCCAGGCCTTCTATGTCGCCGTGCTGCTGCATGACGTCGCCAAGGGGCGCCAGGAGGACCATTCGATCGCCGGCGCCAAGGTGGCGCGTAAGCTCTGCCCGCGCTTCGGCCTCAATGCCAAGCAGACCGAGCTCGTCGCCTGGCTGATCGAGCAGCATCTGCTGATGTCCATGGTCGCCCAGACCCGCGACCTGCACGATCGCAAGACGATCACCGACTTCGCCGAGAAGGTCCAGTCGCTCGATCGGTTGAAGATGCTGCTCGTCTTGACCGTATGCGACATTCGCGCGGTCGGGCCGGGCGTGTGGAACGGCTGGAAGGGCCAGTTGCTGCGCACGCTGTACTACGAGACGGAATTGCTGCTGTCCGGCGGCTTCTCCGAAGTGTCGCGCAAGGAGCGGGCCAGGCACGCGGCCGAGCTGTTGACGCAGGCGCTCGGCGACTGGAGCCAGAAGGACCAGAAAACCTACACCAAGCTGCATTACGAGCCCTATCTGCTCTCCGTGGAATTGGAAGACCAGGTGCGGCACGCCCATTTCATCCGTGAAGCGGACAAGGCCGGCAAGGCGCTGGCGACCATGGTCCGGACCCATTCCTTCCATGCGATCACCGAGATCACCGTTCTGTCCCCCGACCATCCGCGCCTGTTGTCGATCATTGCCGGCGCTTGTGCCGCGGCCGGCGCCAACATCGCCGATGCGCAGATCTTCACCACCTCCGACGGACGTGCGCTCGACACTATTCTGGGCAACCGGGAATTCCCGATCGACGAGGACGAGATGCGCCGTGCGGCGACCATCGGCAAGATGATCGAGGACGTGCTGTCGGGTCGCAAGCGTCTGCCGGAGGTCATCGCCACCCGCAGCAAGGGCAAGAAGAAGAACAAGACTTTCCCGGTCCAGCCGCATGTGACGATCTCGAACACGCTGTCGAACAAGTTCACCGTCGTCGAGGTCGAGTGCCTCGACCGTATCGGCCTGCTGGCGGAAATCACCGCCGTGCTTTCCGACCTGTCGCTCGACATCCACTCGGCGCGCATCACCACCTTCGGCGAGAAGGTCATCGACACCTTCTACGTGACCGATCTGGTCGGCCAGAAGGTGACCAACGAGAACCGTCAGGCGAGCATCGTCACCCAACTGAAGGCGGTCATGGCCGAGCAGGGCGACGAACTGCGCGACCGGATGCCCTCCGGCATCATCGCCCAGGCCGTCCAGCGCGCCGTGCCGGTTCAGAAGAAGGCCAAGGTCTGACCATGGGGTTGGTGAAGAAGTTCATGACCGTCGGCGGCGCGACGCTCGGCAGCCGCGTTTTCGGCTTTGCCCGCGAAACGCTGATGGCGGCGGCCCTCGGCACCGGGCCGATGGCCGACGTATTCTACGCCGCCTTCCGCTTTCCCAACCTCTTTCGCCGGCTGTTTGCCGAAGGCGCTTTCAACGCCGCCTTCGTGCCGTTGTTTGCCAAGGAGATCGAGGCCAACGGCGTCGAGGGCGCCAAGCGCTTCTCCGAGGAAGTGTTCGGCGTGCTGTTCACCGTGCTCTTGCTCATCACCATCGTCATGGAACTTTCCATGCCGCTTCTGGTGCAATGGGTGATCGCGCCGGGCTTTTCCGATGACCCGGTCAAATACTCCCTGACCGTCCGCCTTGCAGCGGTCATGTTCCCTTATCTTATGTGCATGTCGCTGACGGCCATGCTGTCCGGCATGCTGAATTCGCTGCATCACTTCTTCGCAGCGGCGATCGCTCCGGTCTTTCTCAACATCCTGATGATCGGCGCGTTGCTGTGGGCGCTCTATAGCGGCGCCGACCCGGCGATGACCGCCTGGTATCTCTCCTGGTCGGTTCTCGCCGCCGGCGTGCTGCAGATGGCGGTCGTCTATGCCGGCGTGCGCCATGCCGGCATCAACCTTTCCTTCAAGTTCCCGCGCTTGACGCCGAACGTGAAGCGCCTGCTCGTGCTGGCCGTTCCGGCGGCGGTGACAGGCGGCATCACCCAGATCAACCAGTTGATCGGCCAGGCGATCGCCTCGGGCAAGGAAGGCGCGATCGCAGCCCTGCAATATGCCGACCGCATCTACCAGTTGCCGCTCGGCGTCGTCGGCGTGGCGGTGGGCGTGGTGCTCCTGCCCGAGCTCGCGCGTGCCCTGAAGGGCGGGCACATGAAGGAAGCCGGCAACATCCAGAACCGCTCGATGGAATTCGTCCTGTTCCTGACATTGCCGGCCGCGGCCGCGCTTTGGGTGCTGTCCGACGAGATCATCCGCGTGCTCTATGAACGTGGCGCCTTCACGCAGGAGAATACCTCGGTGGTCGCCGCGATCCTCGCCATCTACGGCATCGGCCTGCCGGGCTTCGTGATGATCAAGGCGCTGCAGCCGGGCTTCTACGCCCGCGAGGATACCCGCACGCCGATGCGGTTCACCGGGGTTTCCGTGGTGATCAACTCCGCCCTGGCGATCTCGCTGTTTCCCATCCTCGCCGAACGCGGCATCGCCATTGCCGAGGCGGCCGCCGGCTGGATCAACACAGTGCTGCTTTTCCTAACGCTGCATCGCCGCGGTCACCTGACCTGGGAATGGGCCCTGTTCACCCGCACGCTGCGCCTGATGGTCGCCGCGGCGATCATGGCGGTCATGCTGGTCTATCTGTCGGACTACTGGTCCGCCTGGCTGGCGCCGGATGCCTCGCTGCTGCATCAACTCGCAGCGCTTGGTGGCCTGGTGGCCATCGCCATGGTCGTCTACTTCGGCATCGCCTTTGCCATTGGCGGCGCCGACATCGGCATGCTGAGGCGAAACCTGAGGCGCAAGCCAAAGGCTTAGGGTTTAACGCCGGCCGCAATGGCGCCAGGTGCGTTTCGGGCCGATATCGACATGGACGAGACCGTTGCAGTAGCGGCCGATGCCGCCGATGCCCGGAGCGCTGGCGGCGGCAGCCAGCACGCGCTTTTCAGAAACGCCCGGCACGCGAATATCCGCGGCATAGCAATGGCTGTGTTGTGATCCGCCCGCATGCGGCCGATGGCCCGACGTGATGACCGGCTTGCGACCGGTCTTGGTCGCGATATGGGCGAGGATCCGCCTCAGTTCCGGCGGAAAACAATTGGCCCGCACACTGACCCGCTGCAGCGTATAGGCGGCGGTGTAATCGTGTTTCAGCTTCGTGACCCGCCGCTCCTCCCTGTTGCCGGCCAGAGCCGCGGTGTTCAGGCTGAGCGTCAAGAGGCAGGCAAGCGCGACGCGATAAGAAATGCGCATGATATCCCCCGTGGAAGGACCTTTCCTCATGAAAGGTCAATTAGGATGAGGGGAGGAATTTCATTCCTTAAAGTGACGTCAATAAGGAGAAAAATGCTCCAATTCGGGAATCTTGCTGCCGCAATGCTTAATCTGCATTAACCGGGCGGCTGATTTGATGTGTTGCGCGATGGTTCTTGGCGGCGATTGCGGGCGGAACCTGACCGATTTTCGGGCGCGACGGCGGCAAAACTGGCCCTTGATTGTCAACCCTCCGGCGTGCATAAGCCGCTGGCAATTTCGATCGACAGATCGGGCCCTCCACCAGCCTGTTGAGGACAATCATGGGTGAGTTCAAGCCGCTGGTCTTTTCCGGCGTTCAGCCGACCGGCAATCTCCATCTTGGCAATTATCTCGGTGCGATCCGCAAGTTTGTCGCGCTCCAGGAACATCATGACTGCATTTATTGCGTCGTCGACCTGCATGCGCTGACGGCTCAGCTCGTCCATGACGACATGCCCGGCCAGATCCGCTCGATCACGGCGGCATTCCTCGCCAGCGGTATCGATCCGAAGAACCATATCGTCTTCAACCAGTCGGCCGTGCCGCAGCATGCGGAGCTGGCCTGGATCTTCAACTGCGTCGCCCGCATCGGCTGGATGAACCGCATGACGCAGTTCAAGGACAAGGCCGGCAAGGATCGCGAGCAGGCCTCGCTCGGCCTCTACGCCTATCCGAGCCTGATGGCCGCCGACATTCTCGTCTACCGCGCCACCCATGTGCCGGTCGGCGAGGACCAGAAGCAGCATCTGGAACTGACCCGCGACATCGCCATGAAGTTCAATCTCGACTTCGTCGAGCAGATCCGCCGCACCGGCTACGGCATCGATATCACGGTCGGCGAGGAGCCGGTGCATGCCTATTTCCCGATGGTCGAGCCATTGATCGAGGGCCCTGCGCCGCGCGTGATGAGCCTCAAGGACGGCACCAAGAAGATGTCGAAGTCGGACCCGTCCGACCTGTCACGCATCAACCTGATGGATGACGCGGAGACGATCTCGAAGAAGATCCGCAAGGCCAAGACCGACCCGGACGCGCTTCCGAGCGAGACCGACGGACTGAAAGGCCGGCCCGAGGCCGACAACCTGGTCGGGATCTTCGCCGCGCTCTCCGACCGGAGCAAGGACGACGTGCTGAAGGAATTCGGCGGGCAGCAGTTTTCGGTGTTCAAGCCGGCGCTCGTCGAGCTTGCCGTCGAGGTCCTGTCGCCGGTCAATGGCGAGATGCGCCGGCTGATGGGCGACACCACCTATATCGACGGCGTCCTGCGCGACGGCGGCGAAAGGGCGCGGGCCCGCGCCGAAAAAACCATGAAGGAAGTCCGCGACATTATCGGCTTCGTGCAGTAAAGTCGCAGCCATCCTGCGCGGCCGGAAAAAGCCAGCCAGCCGCGAACATGGCCGAAGTTCAACCCATCCTGCGGCGGGGTACCCTATGGTTTCAACACGCCTGTCACGCCTCGAAGGTCACCGCCGCAAGTTCATGGCTGTGATCGACAATACCCCGGAATGCTCGCGCGCGGTGCACTATGCCGGACGGCGCGCAAAGAACTCCAATGGCGGTCTGGTGCTGATGTATGTGATCCCCGAAGGCGACTTCCAGCAATGGCTGGGCGTGGAGGAGATCATGCGAGCCGAGGCGCGCGAAGAGGCGGAGGCCGTAATGGCCAAGGCGGCGCAGACCGTGCGCGAAACGATCGGCATCGAGCCGGAAATCGTCATCCGCGAGGGAAATTCGACCGCCGCGATCAACGGGCTGATCGAGGAAGACCGCGACATCGCCATTCTCGTCCTGGCGGCAGGATCGACCAAGGAAGGGCCGGGTCCGCTGGTTTCGATGATCGCCGGACGAGGTGCCGCCTTTCCCATCCCCGTGACGGTTCTGCCGGATTCCCTCACCAACGAGGAAATCGACGCGCTCTGCTGATCCGTCGCAGGGCAAATGTCAGATCAGGCTTGAAGGCCGTTGCGTTCAAGACTATCTTCTTTTGAAGCATTCTAAATTGAACGGCGGCCCTTGAAGCCGCTCGGAGGTTCCCATGTTCATACAGACTGAAGCTACGCCGAACCCGGCGACGCTCAAGTTTCTCCCCGGCAAGGTTGTGATGGAATCCGGCACGGCCGAATTTCGCGACGCCGACAGCGCAAGCGTATCGCCGCTCGCGGCCCGCATCTTCTCCGTCCCCGGCGTGACCGGCGTCTTCTTCGGCTATGATTTCGTCACCGTGACCAAGGACGGGCCGGAATGGCAGCATCTGAAGCCGGCGATCCTCGGCACCATCATGGAACATTTCACGAGTGGCGCGAAGGTCATGGGCTCGGCCGCGGCCGCCAATGACGAGGACGGCGACGAAGAGTTCTTCGAAGCGGGCGACGAATCGATCGTCGCGACCATCAAGGAACTGCTCGAGACCCGCGTCCGCCCGGCCGTCGCCCAGGATGGCGGCGACATCACCTTCCGCGGCTTCAGGAACGGCAAGGTCTATCTCAACATGAAGGGCGCCTGCGCCGGTTGCCCGTCCTCGACCGCGACCTTGAAGCACGGCGTGCAGAACCTGCTGCGCCATTTCGTTCCCGAGGTTCAGGAAGTCGAAGCGGTCTGATTGCGGGTCGCGAGGAGCGGGGAATGATCGTACTGGCGATCGATACTGCCGGCGTCGATTGTTCGGCGGCCGTCTATGACGGCGAAGCTCATCGTCTGCTGGGTGAAGCCACCGAAATGATCGGCCGGGGCCATGCGGAAAAACTGATGGCGACGATCGATGCGGCGCTCGACGCGGCAAAGATCGATCTGTCGGCGGTTGAGCGCATCGCCGTGACCATTGGCCCCGGCTCGTTCACCGGCATTCGCGTCGGCGTCGCCGCCTCGCGTGGCCTGGCGCTCTCGCTCGGCATCGAGGCCGTCGGCATATCGACGCTTTCCATTCTGGCGCACATGGCGCCGAGCAAGGGGATACCCGTGCTGGCGGCGATGGATGCCAAGCGTGGGGAAATCTACCTTCAACGCTTTTCGGCGAAGCTGGAACCGCTGGGCGCGGCGGAAATGACCTCCCTGGACGAATTCCGCACGCTTGCCTCTGCCGGAGAATGGCAGGTCACGGGTTCCGCCGGGGCTCTTCTGTCCAATGCGGACGCGGTGACGCAGACCGATCGGTTTTCGATTTCGGTTGCCGCCATGCTCGGCGCCGAGGCGAAAGCTGCGGGCAAGCCGGCGCCGCTATACTTGCGCGGACCCGATGCCAAGCCGCAGACGGGTTTTGCCGTATCCCGAGCGTGAAGGCCGATGCTGGAAACCTATCTCAAGCGCAAACCCGAATTCGAAATCGTGCCGATGGCGGGCGAGCATTGCGCCGCCGTCGCGGAATTGCATGCCCAGCGCTTTTCCAAGGCATGGAATGATGGCGAATTCCTCAGTCTTCTGCTCCAGCCCAATGCCTTCGGCTTCGTCGTCTGGCAGACCAATACCCTGATCTTCAAGGCGCCGCTGGCGGGTTTCGTGCTGGCGCGCGAGACGGCGGGCGAGGCGGAAATCCTGACGATTGCCGTCGGCGAAAAGTCCGCTCGCTTCGGCCTCGGATGGCGGCTGATGCAGGCGGCGATGCGTGAAGCCGGTGCCCGTGGCGGCGAGGCCATGTTCCTCGAGGTTGATGACGGTAACCAGGCCGCCCTCGGGCTCTACCGCAAGCTCGGCTTCCAGAAGGCCGGCGAGCGGCCCGCCTATTATACCGACGCAAGTGGACGGCGATCCTCCGCGCTTGTCATGCGGCGCGATCTTCGATAGTTGCCTCTGTCATAAGAGTGGCACGCGCGGGAACATTCTGGTCATGAGCGAAGCACCCAAATCGCTGGAGGAATTGTGCGTCGAGCGCGGCATGCGCATGACGGAACAGCGTCGCATCATCGCGCGAATTCTCGAGGAATCGGCCGACCATCCGGATGTCGAGGAACTCTATCGCCGCTCGGTGAAGATCGACGCGAAGATCTCGATCAGCACGGTCTATCGCACCGTCAAGCTGTTCGAGGACGCCGGCATCATCGAGCGCCATGATTTTCGCGACGGCCGCTCCCGCTATGAAACCGTGCCGGAAGAGCATCACGACCACCTGATCGACCTGAAGACCGGCGTGGTCATCGAGTTCCATTCGCCGGAAATCGAGGCCCTGCAGGAACGCATCGCCCGTGAGCACGGTTTCCGCCTCGTCGATCACAGGCTCGAACTCTACGGCGTGCCGCTTGCCAAGGACGAAGGCTGAACCATGCGTCCTTCGACGGGGGTGATCGCGTGATCAACGGGTTGAGGGTCGCGCTTGTCCTGCTCGCGATAGCGTTCATGACCCTGCTGCTCGCGCCGGTACAACTTCTCGCTCTTCGTTTCGACTGGAAACTGCGGCGCCGGCTTCCGCGTCTCTGGCATGGCCTGGCGTGTCGCCTGATCGGCATCCGCATCCGCTCCCACGGCAGGCTGGAGGGCCACCGGCCGCTGATGATTGCCGCCAACCATGCCTCGTGGAAGGATATCCTGGTGCTCGGCGCACTGGCCGATGTCGTCTTCATTGCCAAGACAGAGGTGTCCGGCTGGCCGATCTTCGGCCTGCTTGCACGGCTGCAGAAGAGCATTTTCGTCGTGCGCGAGGAAAAGCGCCGCACCGGCGACCAGGTGAGCGAGATCGCCGAGCGCATGGCCGACGGCGAGATCGTCGTGCTGTTCCCGGAGGGAACGACCTCCGATGGCAACCGCGTTCTCGATGTGAAGACCTCGCTGTTCGGGGCCGCCGCCGCCGCACTGCCGCTCGCCCCCGAAGGCGTCGTCTATGTCCAGCCCGTGGCGATCGCCTATACGCGCGTGCATGGCATGCCGATGGGGCGCTACCACCGACCGCTGGCCGGCTGGCCGGGCGATGTCGGCATGGTGCCGCATCTTCTCGGTGTGCTGAAGGCCGGCGCGATCGATGTCGACGTCAGTTTCGGCGAGGTCGTCGAGTATCGCCAGGGTGGAAATCGCAAGCAGGTCGCAGCCCTGGTGGAAAAGCGAATCCGCAGCATGTTGCTCGATCATCTGCGCGGCCGGCTGTGGCGGTAGGGGCGCTTGGCATTTTTCGGTTTAATCCGCCGGCAAAAACCACTAAATAGCCCGCATGACACAGGACACCGCACTTCTTGCCGCCACGGCCCAGCCGCAAGGCACCACCGCCGTTGCCGAGCGCAAGGTCTTCATCAAGACCTATGGCTGCCAGATGAACGTCTATGATTCCGGCCGCATGTCCGATGCGCTGGCCGCCGAGGGCTATGTCGCCACGGAGACCATGGACGATGCCGATCTGGTTCTCCTGAACACCTGCCATATCCGCGAAAAGGCGGCCGAGAAGGTCTATTCAGCGCTCGGCCGGCTGCGCGAGACGAAGAAGGCGCGCGCCGCCGAGGGCCGCGAGTTCATGATCGGCGTCGCCGGCTGCGTCGCCCAGGCGGAAGGCGACGAGATCGCCCGCCGGGAGCCGGCCGTCGACGTGGTGATCGGTCCGCAGACCTACCATCGCCTGCCGCAGGCGCTCAACCGCGCCCGCTCCGGCGAGCGGGTGGTCGACACCGAATATGCGCTGGAGGACAAGTTCGAGCATCTGCCGGACCCGACCAGGGTCAAGGGCCGGGCACGCAACGTGACCGCTTTTCTCACCGTGCAGGAAGGCTGCGACAAGTTCTGCACCTTCTGCGTCGTGCCCTATACGCGCGGTTCGGAGGTTTCCCGCCCGATCGCGCAGATCGTTTCAGAAGCCGAAAAGCTGGTCGCCACCGGCGTTCGCGAACTGACCCTGCTCGGCCAGAACGTCAATGCCTGGCACGGAACGGATGCCCAGGGCCGGGCGATCGGGCTGGGCGACCTGCTCTACCGGCTGGCGGAGATCCCCGGGCTTGCCCGTTTGCGCTACACCACCAGCCATCCGCGCGACATGGACGACCGGCTGATCGAGGCGCATCGCGATCTGAGAATGCTGATGCCCTATCTGCACCTGCCGGTGCAGGCCGGTTCGGATCGTATCCTCAAGGCGATGAACCGCCGCCACACTGCCGCCGACTACATCGCGCTGGTCGCTCGCATCCGAGCGGCCCGCCCGGACATTGCCTTGTCCGGCGATTTCATCGTCGGTTTCCCCGGCGAGACCGAAGCGGACTTCCAGGCAACCATGGATCTGGTCGAAACCATTGGCTACGCCCAGGCCTATTCGTTCAAATATTCGACCCGTCCCGGCACGCCCGGCGCCGACTTGCCGGATCACGTGGCCGAGGATGTGAAGACCGAACGCCTCGCCAGGCTGCAGGAATTGTTGCTGAAACAGCAGCAGGATTTCTCCCGCTCCTTGATTGGCCGCGAAATCGACTTACTTCTGGAAAAGCCCGGCCGCATGCCCGGTCAGTTGATCGGCCGGTCTCCTTGGCTGCAATCTGTGAATGTTGATGCAAACCCGTCGAAAATCGGTGACATTATCAATGTACGAATCACCGCAGCCGGCCCGAACAGCTTGTTTGCCGAGGTGGCAGAGGGTTAGAGTGAGGGCCAGAACCTGATCGCACAGGAGCCTGATCGCTTGAACCCACAAGAAGTGATTACTTCATCCTCACGCAACCTCCATGCCGCCGTGACCGACGCCAATCACTTCATCTTGACGTTCGAGAACAATCGGTTCGCCAGCGAGCTCTTCGGTCAGTTCGACCAGAACCTCAAGCTGCTGGAGGATCGACTGCAGATCCAGGCGCGGGCGCGGGGCAATTCCGTCTCGATTTCCGGCGAGCTGCTGGCGACCAACCAGGCGCGCCGCGCGCTGGATTTCCTCTATGCCCGGCTGCAAAGCGGCGGCTCGGTGGAAGCCTCCGACGTCGAGGGCGCGATCCGCATGGCGGTTGCCGCCGATGATCAACTGACGCTGCCGACCATGGAGCGCAAGGCCAAGCTGTCCATGGCGCAGATCGCCACGCGCAAGAAGACGGTCTCGGCCCGCACGCCGACGCAGGACGTCTACATGCGGGCGCTCGAGCGTTCGGAACTGGTCTTCGGCGTCGGCCCCGCCGGCACCGGCAAGACCTATCTGGCGGTCGCCCATGCGGCGCAATTGCTGGAGCGCGGCGCGGTCGACCGCATCATCCTGTCGCGTCCGGCCGTCGAGGCCGGTGAACGCCTGGGCTTCCTGCCCGGTGACATGAAGGAGAAGGTCGATCCCTATCTGCGGCCGCTTTATGACGCGCTCTATGACATGATGCCCGGCGACAAGGTCGAACGGGCGATCACCGCCGGCGTCATCGAGATCGCGCCGCTCGCCTTCATGCGCGGCCGAACGCTGGCCAATGCCGCGGTCATCCTCGACGAGGCGCAGAACACCACGTCGATGCAGATGAAGATGTTCCTCACCCGGCTTGGCGAGAACGCCCGGATGATCGTCACCGGCGATCCGAGCCAGGTCGACCTGCCGCGCGGCGTCAAATCGGGTCTGGTCGAGGCGCTGCAGATCCTCAACGGGGTGGAGGGCGTTTCCTTCGTGCGCTTCAAGGATGTCGATGTCGTGCGCCATCCGCTGGTCGGACGCATCGTCCGGGCCTATGACGCGCAATATGCCGTGCAGGACGAAAGCGAGCAGACCGACCGATAGGCCGGATACCGAACATGCCGAAACTTGACATACAGATCGCCGTCGAAGCCGAGGGCTGGGCGCCGGAAACCGAACTGGAAAGCCTGGCGGGCAAGGTGCTGGAGACGGCCGCCGAATATCTGCGGAACGAGGAGAAGCAGCCCTTTCCCGCCATGCCGGTCGAGGTTTCGCTGGTCTTCTCGAACGACGAGCAGGTGCGGGCGGTCAATGCGGAATGGCGTGGCCAGGACAAGCCGACCAACGTGCTTTCCTTTCCCGCCTTTCCGCTCGTCCCCGGCGGAAAGCCGGGCCCCATGCTCGGCGATATCATCATCGCGCGCGAGACGGTGAAACGCGAGGCGGTCGATCTGGAAAAGAGTTTCACCGACCATCTGACCCACCTGATGGTCCACGGATTTCTGCATCTCTTCGGCTATGACCACATGGACGGCGAGGAAGCGGAAAGAATGGAGAGCCTTGAGACTCGCATTTTGGCCGCACTTGGATTATCTGATCCCTATGCGGGCCAGGACCCGGTTTGACAGTTTGGAATAATGAGCGATTTTGCAACAAGACTGGCCTCCGAGGCCAATGAGGGGTCGGAAGGTTCCTCGTCCGAAGAGGGCGGAAGTCCTCCGAGGCCGGAGACTTCCGGCCGAACGCACACTTCTTTCTGGGCTCGCGCCGCGCGAATCCTGCGTCCACCGCAGACATCCAGCCTTCGCGAAGACCTGACGGACGCCCTGAAGGCCGATGCCGGAACGAGCGATGTCTTCACCCCCGAAGAACGGGCAATGCTCCACAACATCCTGCGCTTCCGCGAGGTGCGGGTCGAAGATGTGATGGTGCCGCGGGTCGATATCGAGGCGGTGGATCAGAATATCAGCATCGGCGAACTGATGGTCCTGTTCGAGGAATCCGGCCGATCGCGCATGCCGGTCTATTGCGAGACGCTCGATGACCCACGCGGCATGGTGCACATCCGCGATCTTCTGTCCTATGTGACCAAGCAGGCACGCAACAAGCGGCGCAACGGGTCGCGCGCCGCGGCATCCGCCGGCGAAAAGTCGGTCGCGGACAAGGCCGAAAAGGCCGAGAAGGCCCCGCGCGCCGCCAAGACCGATTTTGACCTCGGTCGGGTCGATCTGTCGAAGACCGTGGCCGAGTGCGGCATCGTCAGGTCGATCCTGTTCGTGCCGCCTTCCATGCTGGCTTCCGACCTGTTGAGCCGCATGCAGACGGCCCGCACCCAGATCGCCTTGGTGATCGACGAGTATGGCGGCACCGACGGTCTGGTTTCGCATGAGGACATCGTCGAAATGGTCGTCGGCGACATCGACGACGAACATGACGACGAAGAAGCCATGTTCAATCGAATGTCGGACGATGTTCTGGTGGCCGATGCCCGTGTCGAACTGGAGGAGATCGCCGAGGCGATCGGTCCCGACTTCGAAATTCGCGAGAAACTCGATGACGTCGACACGCTGGGCGGTCTGATCTTTGCCGCGCTCGGACGCATTCCTGTTCGTGGCGAGGTGGTCCAGGCCCTGTCCGGGTTCGAGTTCCATATCCTCGATGCAGATCCACGCCGCATCAAGCGCGTGCGTATCGTTCGCAAGCGTCCGCCGGCACGCCGGCGCCTGGTCAAGGGCGATGTCGAGGTGCCGCTCAAGGCCGCAAAGCAGCGCGCGATGATGCCGAATGAGGCGCCTGTCGCCGACGCGGCGCTTTCCCCCGAGGCCGACAGAACCGCCTGACCCGTTCGGGTCTGGCGATCCCTTTCCTATCCGCACGACAAGGCCGGTGTTTTTTGGAACACTGCGGTCGAATTGATTCGGGGCGACGGGAAGGGGACGGGATGGAACGGCTGGCCGGAAGGATCATGCTGCTAGGGGGGTCGAAACGCGCACTCCTGGCGTTTCTCGCCGGCGCGCTCGGGGCGTTGGCGCTGCCGCCCTTCGGCTTCTTCGCAGTCCTGTTCGTCTCCTTTCCGCTATTGGTGTGGCTGCTCGACGGTGTCTCGGGCAATCCCGATCGCGCTCATTCCTTTGGGTTGCGCTCTGTCTTCGTCATCGGCTGGCTGTTCGGTTTCGGCTATTTCGTTGCCGGCCTGTGGTGGCTCGGCAATGCACTGTTGATCGAGGCGGAGGACTTCGCCTGGGCACTACCGCTGGCCGTGCTGGGACTGCCGGCGGTGCTTGGGCTGTTCTACGGTTTAGCGACCCTGCTCGCCCGCGTGCTCTGGTCCGACGGGATCGGCCGGATCGCGGCACTGGCCGCCGGCTTCGGTCTGGCGGAATGGCTCCGCAGCTTTGTCGCCACCGGCTTTCCGTGGAATGCGATCGGCTACGGCGCCATGCCGATCCCGCTGATGATGCAATCGGCCGGCCCGCTCGGATTGTTCGGCGTGAGCACGCTGGCGGTCCTTGTCTTCTCGGTGCCGGCGCTGTTGGGAACCCGCAAGGGGCTGCTGCCGGGTCTCATCCTGGGGGGGGTGCTGTTTGCCGCCCATCTCTGCTTTGGCGCCTATATGCTGGGACAGTCTCTGCCGAGGGATGAGAAGACGCTGACGGTGCGGCTGGTCCAGCCGGTGATCGACCAGGCGCGCAAGCTCGAAAACGCTGACCGCATCGACATATTCAACCAGCACCTGGAATTGTCTGCCCAGCCTGTAGAGGCCGGAAAGCCGCAGCCCGATCTGATCGTCTGGCCGGAAACCTCCATTCCCTTCATCCTGACCGAACATCCCGACGCCCTGGCGCGGATCGCCGATGTGCTGAAGGACGGGCAGGTGCTGGTGAGCGGTGCGGTGCGCGCCGAGGAGCAGGGGGCGGGGCAGGCGCCGCGCTATTACAATTCGGTCTACATGATCGACGACAAGGGGCAGATCCTGTCGGCGTCCGACAAGGTTCACCTGACACCGTTCGGAGAATATGTTCCCTATGAGGACGTGTTGCGCAGGGTCGGCTTCGACAACCTCATAAGCCTGCCCGGCGGCTTCTCGGCGGCTTCGGAGCGGGCGCTGCTCTCCCTTCCTTCGGGCGTCGGTCTCTATCCGCTGATCTGCTACGAGATCATTTTTCCCGACGAGATCGACATTCCGGCAGGAGAGGCAGGAGCGATCCTCAACGTGACGAATGACGCCTGGTTCGGGGTGACGCCAGGTCCCTATCAGCACTTCCTGCAGGCCAGAATCCGCGCGGTCGAGGCCGGTCTGCCGCTCATTCGCAGCGCCAATAACGGCATTTCTGCCATTGTCGATGCCCGAGGGTCTATCATTTCTGGGGTGGCGCTGGACGCTCGTGGGGCCGCGGATGCAACTCTCGCGTTAGTGCATGTTTCAAAATGGAACAATGACGATCGATCGTTAAACTTCTGGTTGATTGTGCTTGCCCTGGCATCAACTGCGCTGATTTCACGCATGGGTTTTATTTTTCGGACGAATTGACCAAAAACCCCTAAAATTGCATAGTGGATTGAACCATAGGTCCGTAAGTATGCTTAAAGTTCCTGAATGGCGTGTGCAACGCCACGTTATGGTCCGTCCGGAGCAGAGGGTTATGGTGCAATGCCAACACTTGTCAGGATCGCAACATGATTGAGAATAAGAAGAAGCCGAACCCGATTGACATTCATGTCGGCAGCCGGATTCGTCTTCGCCGTACCATGCTGGGCATGAGCCAGGAGAAGCTGGGCGAAAGCCTCGGCATCACCTTCCAGCAAATCCAGAAGTACGAAAAAGGCACCAACCGCGTCGGCGCCAGCCGGCTGCAGAACATTTCAAGCATTCTGAATGTCCCGGTTTCCTTCTTCTTCGAAGATGCGCCGGGCGAGCAGGCATCGGGTGCCTCCGGCATGGCCGAAGCGTCGAGCTCCAACTATGTCGTCGACTTCCTGTCCTCGTCGGAAGGGTTGCAACTCAACCGCGCTTTCGTCAAGATCACCGACCCCAAGGTGCGCCGCAAGCTGGTGGACCTGGTCAAGGCGCTGGCCGCCGAGGCCGATGCCGAGTGATCGCCGAGGCAAATAATGGAAAGAGCGGCTCCGGCCGCTTTTTTTCTGCCTGCGCGAAAGGGGAAATGTCGACATAAAGATATATTTATGTCGTTGTCTCCTTGTTTTTCGCGCGTGAACTGACTAACAAGGGCAATGCCTGTTCTTTGAGGGGAATCCCGCATGCGCGCGAACTATCTTTTCACCAGTGAATCCGTGTCCGAAGGTCACCCGGACAAAGTCTGTGACCGTATCTCCGACGAAATCGTCGACCTGGTTTACCGGGAAGCCGCCAAGACCGGTGAAGACCCGTGGAACGTGCGAATCGCCTGCGAGACCCTGGCGACGACCAACCGCGTCGTGATCGCCGGCGAGGTTCGCCTGCCCGACAGCCTGATGAAGACCGACAAGAACGGCGAGAAGGTCATCAATCCCTCGAAGTTCAAGTCGGCCGCCCGCAAGGCGATCCGCGACATCGGATACGAGCAGGACGGCTTCCACTGGAAGACCGCGCGCATCGACGTGCTTTTGCATTCGCAGTCCGCCCACATCGCCCAGGGCGTCGACAAGGCGGCCGATCATGACAACAGCGAAGGCGCCGGCGACCAGGGCATCATGTTCGGTTATGCCTGCCGCGAGACGCCCGACCTCATGCCGGCGCCGATCTATTACGCCCACCGCATCCTCCAGCTGCTCGCCGCCGCCCGCAAGAAGGGCGAGGGCGAAGCCGCCAAGCTCGGCCCAGACGCCAAGAGCCAGGTGACCGTCCGCTACGTCGACGGCAAGCCCTCTGAGGTGGCTTCGATCGTTCTGTCCACGCAGCACCTCGACGAGAGCTGGGACTCAAAGAAGGTCCGCTCGGTCGTCGAACCCTATATCCGCGAAGCACTCGGTGACCTGAAGATCGCCGACGACTGCAAGTGGTACGTCAACCCGACCGGCAAGTTCGTCATCGGCGGCCCGGACGGTGACGCCGGCCTGACCGGCCGCAAGATCATCGTCGACACCTATGGCGGGGCAGCCCCCCACGGTGGTGGTGCCTTCTCCGGAAAGGACACCACCAAGGTCGACCGTTCGGCCGCCTATGCGGCACGCTACCTCGCCAAGAACGTCGTCGCCGCCGGCCTCGCCGACCGCTGCACGATCCAGATCTCCTATGCCATCGGCATCGCCCAGCCGCTGTCGATCTATGTCGACCTGCACGGCACCGGCAAGGTGACCGAGGACGAGATCGAGGCCGCAATCCGCAAGGTCATGGATCTGTCCCCGTCTGGCATTCGTCGCCATCTTGACCTGAACAAGCCGATCTATGCTAAGACGTCGGCTTACGGCCATTTCGGCCGCAAGGCAGGCCGTGACGGTTCCTTCTCCTGGGAGAAGCTCGATCTGGTCAAGCCGCTCAAGGATGCTCTCAAGGCTTAAGGCGAAATGACGGAAGCGGAACGCAGGACACGGTCGACCGAGGCCTTCTTCGGTCGACGCAAGGGAAAGCCCTTGCGCGACCAGCAGGTCGAGCGAATGGAAACCCTCCTGCCGGAGCTGAAGATCGACCTGGCCTCTGCGGCGCCGGTCGATATCAAGACGCTCTTTCCGCTTGCTGTGGACAAGGTCCGGCTCGAAATCGGATTTGGCGGCGGCGAGCATCTCGTCCATCGCGCCCGTACCAATCCCGAGACCGGCTTCATCGGGGTCGAGCCCTTCGTCAATTCCATGGCCAAGCTATTGGCCGTGGTCGAGGCCGAGGGATTGAGGAATATCCGCGTTCACGACGATGACGCAACACAGCTGCTGGACTGGCTGCCGGACGGCTCGATCGACCAGATCTACCTGCTCTATCCGGACCCTTGGCCCAAGAAGAAGCATTGGAAACGGCGCTTCGTCTCGCAGGTCAATCTCGAGCGTTTCCATCGCGTGCTGAAGCCGGGCGGCCTGTTCTGCTTCGCCTCGGATATCGACACCTATCTGAACTGGACGCTTCAGCATTGCGGCCGGCATGGCGGCTTTCAATGGACCGCGCGCAATGCCGCCGATTGGCGGACCCCGTTTTCCGGCTGGCCTGGCACGCGCTACGAAGCCAAGGCGAAGCGCGAAGGCCGCGCCTCTGCCTATCTCACATTCGTCAGGGCGTGATGACAGCGGTCAGTGAAGGCTGACCGTCTTGAGCTCGTCCTCTGCTGCCTTGTAGAAGGTGCTCGAGCGATTGTCGGTCAAAAGGATCGGCGTACCGTCCGCGCCGAACAGGGCCCAGAGGTCGAGGCTGGGATCGATATCCGGTGCTTCCGGAAAGCAGCGGGACACTTCCTCGGAGCGCATTTTGCGAATGTACCCGACTTCGCCGGCACCGAGATGGGCCAGTTCCGACTGGGTCAGACGCGCGTTTACTTCTCTCATCAACATTCCGGTCCTCCGCCACTTCAGGGAGCTACGGCACGATCATGCCGTTAACCCTACTGTGCAGCGGAAATGTTAATTTTTCGCACCACTTGCGCCAACCGTGGGCCGATCGGAACGATCGAGAAATGGCTGTGGCAAGCTGGCGCCGGGGCCTGGCCCGCAAGCGTGGCGATACTTGACAAAAGCCTTCGCCGGGCTCATCAGGCGACGCTTTGAACAGGACGGCGGGCATGACGGAACGCAGGAAAATCATCATCGATACCGATCCGGGCCAGGATGATGCGGCGGCCCTGATGCTGGCCTTCGCCAGCCGGGAAGAGCTCGATATCCTCGGGATTACCACCGTTGCCGGCAACGTGCCCCTGAGCCTGACGAGCCGGAATGCGCGGGTCGTCTGCGAATTGTGCGGCCGCACCGACATCCCGGTCTATGAAGGCGCCGACAGGCCGATCGAACGTCCGCTGGTCACGGCCGAGCACGTTCACGGCAAGACCGGTCTCGATGGCGCGGTTCTCGACGAACCGACGATGCAGGTCATGCCGCAGCACGCCGTCGATTTCCTCATCGAGACGCTGCGCCGCGAGCCGGAAGGCAGCGTGACGCTATGCACGCTCGGGCCGCTCACCAACCTCGCCATGGCGATCCGCAAGGCGCCGGACATCGCCCCGCGCATTCGCGAACTGGTGCTGATGGGCGGCGGCTTCTTCGAGGGCGGCAACATCACGCCCGCGGCGGAGTTCAATATCTATGTCGATCCTCAGGCGGCCGACGTCGTCTTCCGGGCGGGAATACCGCTCGTCATGATGCCGCTGGACGTGACCCATCAACTGATGACCACCAAGGCCCGCGTCGCGCGGCTTGCCGCGCTCGGCACCCGTCCGGCCAAGGTCATGGTCGACTGGCTGGAGTTCTTCGAGCGCTTCGATGAGGAAAAATACGGATCCGACGGCGGACCGCTGCACGATCCGACCGTGATCGCCTATCTGCTCAGGCCGGATCTCTTCTCCGGCCGGCATTGCAATGTCGAGATCGAGACCACCTCGGAACTGACGGTCGGCATGACGGTGGTCGACTGGTGGCGGGTATCGAACCGCACGCCGAATGCCCGCGTCATGCGCCATGTCGATGCCGACGGCTTCTTCGACCTCCTGATCGAGCGCTTCGCCCGCCTCTGATCCGGGGATAGAAGAGCGGCCGGAGCGGTTACCTTTACAGGTGACGCTCGACCTCGTCGACGGTGGGAATGGATGGCTGGGCGCCATGCTTGAGGCAGGCAAGCGAGCCGGCGACAGCCGCGCGGCGGAGCGCGGCTTCGAAATCAAGTCCCTGATCCAGGCTGGCGGCGAGATAGCCGCAGAAAGTATCGCCCGCTCCCACCGTGTCGACCGGCTGAATGGCCAGGCCCTGGGCCCGATGGAGCCTGGAATTTCGCGCGGCGATGACGCCTTCGGCACCGAGCGTGACGATCAGAGTCTGCCCGGTCTCCCGGTGAAGCTGCATCAGGGCGTCCTCCCGCTGCGGCGCGGACATCGCCCCACGCCCGGCGAAAAGTTCGAACTCGGTCTCATTGGCGATGACGGTATCGGCCATCTGCCCGAGGCGGACGGCATCCGCCGTCAGCGGTGCGATGTTGAGAATGCTGGAGACGCCGCGCGCCTTCGCCTCGACCAGAGCCCGCTCCACCGCCGCTGCCGGCACCTCCAGTTGCAGCATGAGAAAATCGCCAGGCTGCATGGCCGCGACGGCTGCCGAGGCTTCCTGCGCGCCGACCGTGCCGTTGGCGCCCGCCACCACGGTGATCATGTTCTCACCGTCGCCGCCCACCAGAATGAGGGCCGTGCCTGTCGGCCCCTCGGCCCGCCTGACTGTGGAAACATCGGTACCGGCTTCAGCCAGCAGTGCCAGTGCCGGATCGGCGAAGGCGTCCCGCCCCACGGCGCCCACCATGCGCACGGTGGAGCCGGCACGGCGCGCGGCCAATGCCTGATTGGCACCCTTGCCGCCTGCGGCCGTTGAAAAGCCATCACCGGCCACCGTTTCGCCCGGCTTCGGCAGCCGGGGCGTCGTGGCGATGAGGTCCATGTTGATGGAGCCGAATACGGTAATCATGCGTGTTTCCGTCCTTGGTCTTGGTTGGACTGGGTCCTATTCGTCGTCGACGATCCTCAGCTTCAACAGGCCGGTTCGGCTTTCCACCGATCTCTGGTCGTCGTTGGTCGCTGGGGACGCGCCCGCCTGGAATTCCAGCGCCTCGATCCTGGCGCCGCGCTTGCTCAGCTTGTCGGCGGAAGTGAGAATCATGTCCACATCTTTCTGCGCGGCGAGAAAATGCCCCTGCAGCTTTCTCGTGCGTTCGTCCAGGCGGACCAGGTCTTCCATCAGATGCACGACTTCGCCCTGGATCAGATGCGCCTGCTCGCGCATGCGCTGGTCCTTGAGGACGGACTGGATCACCTGGATCGACAGCATCAGCAGTGAGGGAGAGACGATCACGACACGCAGGCGATGGGCCTTCTGGACGATCGCCTCGTAGTGTTCGTGGATCTCGGCGAAGATCGATTCCGACGGCACGAACAGAAAGGCCATGTCCTGGGTTTCGCCGGCAATCAGGTATTTCGCCGAGATGTCACGGATATGCACCTCGATATCGCGGCGAAAGGCCTGGCTGGCGAGTTTCCTTTCCTCCGGCGTCTGCGCGTCGCGAATGGCGTTCCAGGCTTCGAGCGGGAATTTTGCGTCGATCACCAGCGGTGGCGAACTGTTCGGCATGCGGATCGTACAGTCGGGGCGCATGCCGTTCGACAGCGTCGACTGGAAGGCATAGGCGCCCATCGGCAGGGCGTCGGCGACGATCGTCTCCATGCGTGACTGGCCGAAGGCGCCGCGCGTCTGCTTGTTGGACAAGATCGCCTGCAGTCCGACCACGTCCTTGGCCAGCGACTGGATATTGTTCTGGGCCGCATCGATCACCGCCAGCCGTTCCTGCAGGTGGCGCAGGTTCTCATGCGTCGATCGCGTCTGCTCGGTGATCGTCGTGCCGAGACGTTGGGTGAGGCCGTCCAGCCGCTGGTTGATCGTCTGGTTGAGCTCGGTTTGACGCCTGCCGAACACGTCGGACATGGCGGCCAGTCGTCCCTGCATCTCCGCCTGGGCCCGGAGCAGCTCCGCAAGCCGCGCCTCGGCCAAGGCCTCGCGCCGCGCCGCTTCCATCTCCATCGCCATGCGAAGACGACCGGCGCGGCGCAGGGACAGGAGCAACAGGAAAAAGCCGACCAGCAACGCCGTGCCGATGATGCCGGCCACGGCAGATGGAGAAAGGCCAAATGTGTCGAAAGCGAGCGCGGTCAGATCGGAGCTGTTCATGGTCGCGGAGACTAGCAGATTCTCGCGGGAGCGACAGATCAAATAGAGAACATTGGCGAGGCAGCTTGACCCGTGTCTCAGGTTCGATCGTCCCGGGATGGGCCATGGCGGGGTGATTTCTCGCGCGATCTGTTCATGCTCCATTTAGGAATTTGACGAATTGTTGTGATGTATTCCTAAAATTCAGAACGCCCACGAAGGCGCCCGAGAAAGCATGGCGATATCATGAGTCTAGAAGCAGACAAGAGTTTGGAGGAACGTCTGGCATTCCTCGAGATTGACCAGAAGACGTCCAAGATACTGAACTCCCTGCGGCCGACCCTCGGTGAACTTCTCGGCGGCGTGCTCGACAAATTTTACGCCAAGATCGGCGCCACGCCGCAACTCGCGCGCTTCTTCAGCAGCAAGGACCATATGGCGGGGGCGAAGAAAGCCCAGCTGGGACATTGGGACAAGGTTTCCAAGGGCACTTTCGACCCGGACTACGTCAAGGGCGTCACCACCATCGGCAGGACCCATGCGCGTATCGGCCTCGAGCCGCGCTGGTATATCGGCGGCTATTCCATGCTGATGACCGAATTGGTCGCCGGCGTGCTGGTCAAGCACTGGCCTTTCCCGTTCGGCAAGCATCATGCGGAGGTTCTCTCCGACAAGCTGGGCGCTCTCATCAAGGCGTCCATGCTCGACATGGACTACTCGATCTCGGTCTACCTCGATACGCTCGAGGAGCAGCGCAAGCAGCTCGAGGAGGAGCGCAGGCAGTTCGAGGCCGACCAGCAGATCGCCATGGAGCATTTGCGGCGCGGTCTGGAGGCGCTCGCCCGCGGCGACTTCGAGAGCAAGATGACCACGGATCTGCCGGACAATTTCAAGCGGATGGCCGTCGACTACAATGAGACGGTCGTTCGGCTGAGCGAGTCTTTCGCCTCGATCCGCCGTGCCTCGGAGGAAATCCTCGACGGCACCGAGACGATCGCCAAAGCCTCGGACGACATCGCCGTCAGCACCGCCAAGCAGGCGGCCGGCGTGCAGCAGAGTTCGTCCGCCCTGCAGCAGCTGTCGGTCAGCGTCGGCCAGACGGCGAGCAATGCCGAACGCGCCTCGATGGCGGTGCAGGACACCCAGCAGCAGGCTCGCAGTTCCGGCGACGTCGTCGCCCAGGCGATTTCCGCCATGGCGGAGATTGAGAAATCGTCGACCGAGATTTCCAAGATCATCGGCGTCATCGACGAGATTGCCTTCCAGACCAACCTGTTGGCGCTGAATGCCGGTGTCGAGGCGGCCCGTGCGGGTGAAGCCGGCAAGGGCTTCGCGGTCGTCGCCCAGGAAGTCCGCCAGCTTGCCCAGCGCAGCGCCGATGCCGCCAAGGAAATCAAGCGCCTGATCTCGCAGAGCAGCAACCAGGTGAACGAGGGCGTCGGGCTGGTCTCCAATACCGGCACGGCGCTCGCCGACATGATCAGCCGGATCGACACGATCCATGCCATCGTGTCGCAGATCGCCACCGCCGCCAAGGACCAGGCCACCGGTCTCAAGGAGGTCAACCAGGCGACCCAGAGCATGGACACGCTGACCCACCAGAATTCCGCCATGGTCGAGCAGACCTCCGCCGAAACGCAGCGGCTGCGCAGCGAGGTCGCCGGGCTTGTCCAATTGCTCGGCCAGTTGAGCACGCGCGGTGACACGGGACGGGCAGGCGCGGGTGAACGCGGAGCGGCCTCGCAAAGACACGCCGCCTGAGCATTTTCCTTCCCTTCGTGACTTGGCGAAAACGCGGGCCTGGCCCGCGTTTTTTCAATTCCATCGCCGGAAAAGATGCGATATGGGAGCCCCATGACCATCAAGCCGCTCATCATCCTTCCCGATCCCCTGCTGCGTCAGGTTTCCGCGCCCTTCGAGCGCGTCGATGCAGAGCTGCTAAAGCTCGCCGACGACATGCTCGAAACCATGTATGAAGCGCCGGGCATCGGGCTTGCCGCCATCCAGATCGGCGTGCCGCGCCGGCTGCTCGTGATCGACGTTTCCAAGGAGGATGAGGAGAAGCGCCCGCTGGTCTTCATCAATCCGGAGATCATAACGTCGTCGGACGAGCGGTCCGTCTACGAGGAAGGGTGCCTTTCCATCCCGGATTATTATGCCGAGGTGGAGCGTCCGGCGTCGGTGACGGTCAAGTCGCTCGATCGGGACGGCAAGGAACAGTTGACTGAGGCCGATGGACTGCTCGCCACCTGCCTGCAGCACGAGATCGACCATCTCAACGGCATCCTGTTCATCGACCATATCTCCCGCCTCAAGCGCGAGATGGTGATCAAGCGGTTCACCAAGGCGGCAAGGGCGAAGGCGCTCTGATCCAGGCCGGCGGCAGCGCCGGACCGGTAGGGCGGCGCGCCGAAAAGAGGGCGGAAACCATCATGGCACTTCGCATCATCTTCATGGGCACGCCGGAGTTTTCCGTGGCCACGCTGGAAGCCCTGGTGGCCGCCGGCCACGAGATCGTCGCGGTCTATACCCAGCCGCCCCGTCCGGGTGGACGTCGCGGGCTGGACCTGCAGAAGTCCCCGGTTCATCTTTCCGCCGAGCGGCTCGGCCTGCCGGTTCTGCATCCTTTGAATTTCCGTGCCGAGGAAGACCGGGACCGTTTCCGTGCCTTCGGTGCCGACGTCGCGGTGGTCGTCGCCTATGGCTTGCTTTTGCCGGAAGCGATCCTGACCGGCACAAGGCTCGGCGCCTTCAATGGCCATGCCTCGCTCCTGCCGCGTTGGCGCGGAGCCGCCCCGATCCAGCGTGCCATCATGGCCGGCGACGCCGAGACCGGGATGATGGTGATGAAGATGGACAAGGGGCTCGATACCGGCGCCGTGGCGCTCACCCGCAAGCTTGCGATCGGACCGGACATGACCGCCGGCGAACTGCACGATCGCCTGAGCGCCGTCAGTGCCGAAGCCATGGTCGAAGCCATGGCCGCGCTTGAGGCGGGCACGCTTGCGACGGTTCCGCAGTCGCAAGAGGGCGTGCTTTACGCGGCGAAGATCGACAAGAGCGAAACACGCATCGATTTTTCCCGCGACGCGGCCGAGGTTCACAATCACATCCGCGGCCTGTCGCCCTTTCCCGGCGCATGGTTCGAGCTTGCGGTGAACGGCAAGCCGGAGCGGGTCAAGGTTCTCGGCTCGACCCTGGCCGAAGGCGAGGGCGCCCCCGGCGCGGTCCTCGATCAGGCGCTGACCATCGCCTGCAGGCAGGGCGCTGTCCGCTTTACCCGATTGCAAAGGGCCGGCGGCAAACCCCTCGATGCGGCGGACTTCCTGCGCGGAACGCCCGTTTCGCCCGGAATGGTTGTCAGCTGATGCCACGTTTCCGCATGACCGTCGAATATGACGGTTCCCCCTATGTCGGCTGGCAGCGCCAGGACAACGGCCATTCGGTGCAGTCTGCCCTCGAAAAGGCTGTCTTGTCGCTGACCGGCGAAACCGTGTCGATCCGTGGTGCCGGGCGCACCGATTCCGGCGTGCATGCCAAGGGGCAGGTGGTGCATGTCGACCTGACGCGCGCCTGGAAGCCCCACACGCTGCGCAATGCGCTGAACGCCTATCTGGCCTCGGCAGGTGAACGGGTCGCCGTGCTGGATGTCCGCGCGGTCGATGACAGTTTCGACGCGCGCTTTTCCGCCCTCCGCCGGCATTATCTCTACCGGATCATCACACGCCCCGCCCGCCTCGCGCTTGAGGCCGAGCGGGCCTGGTGGGTGTCGAAGCCGCTCGACCATGAGGCTATGCACGCGGCCGCCCAGCGGCTCGTCGGCCACCACGACTTCACCACCTTCCGTTCCGTCCGCTGTCAGGCCAACAGCCCGATGCGCACCCTTGACCGGCTGGACGTGACGAGGACCGATGATCTGATCGAGATCCGCGCCACGGCGCAGAGTTTTCTGCACAACCAGATCCGCTCGTTCGCCGGCACGCTGAAGCTGGCCGGCGAAGGCAGGATGACGCCGGACGATGTGCAGGCCGCCCTCGAAGCGCGCGACCGCGCCGCCTGCGGACCGGTTGCGCCGCCGGAAGGGCTGTTCTTCCTGCGCGTCGACTATCCGGGCGACGATCCGGCCTGAGGGTCAATGGCGCGGGCGCTTGTCAGGCGCCTCGAAATAACATATCCATATTTCAAGAAATCTCGAAATATGGAGAGCCTCATGGCCGTCACCATCTACCACAATCCCGCCTGCGGAACCTCCCGCAACACGCTCGAAATGATCCGCCAGTCGGGCGAGGAGCCGGTGGTCATCGAATACCTGAAAACCCCGCCCAGCCGCGAGCGGCTGGTGGAACTGATCGGCAAGATGGGCATCGCGCCGCGCGAACTGCTGCGCAAGAAGGGCACGCCCTATGAAGAGCTCGGCCTCGACGACGCGGGCCTCTCCGACGAACAACTGATCGATGCGATGATGGCGCATCCGATTCTTATCAATCGCCCGATCGTCGAAACGGACAAGGGCACGCGCCTGTGCCGTCCTTCGGAGACGGTTTTGGCGCTCCTGGACAATCCCGTCGACACCTACACCAAGGAAGACGGCGAAGTCGTCAGGACCGGTGGTGCGGCCGAATGAGCCTCGAGGATACCGATACGCCGAACATCGACGAGAGCCAGTTTCGTGCCGTCGACGAGGCGCGCCTGTTCCGGCCCGAACGCATGACCCACCCGCCGCGCATCCTGATGCTCTACGGCTCTTTGCGGGAGCGCTCCTATTCGCGGCTCCTGACCGAGGAAGCGGCCCGCATCCTGCGCCGCTATGGCGCGGATGTCCGCATCTACGATCCGCACGGCCTGCCGCTTGCCGACGAAGTCGAGGCGTCCCATCCCAAGGTGCAGGAACTGCGTGAATTGTCTCTCTGGTCGGAGGGTCAGGTCTGGTGCTCGCCGGAGCGCCATGGCGCCATGTCGGGCGCGATGAAGACGCAGATCGACTGGCTGCCGCTGTCGATCGGGGCCGTGCGCCCGACTCAGGGTCGCACTCTGGCACTCATGCAGGTCTGCGGCGGTTCGCAAAGCTTCAATTCGCTCAACCAGATGCGCGTGCTCGGCCGCTGGATGCGGATGTTCACCATCCCCAACCAGTCGTCCGTGCCGAAGGCCTTCAGCGAATTCGACGAAGCCGGGCGGATGAAGCCCTCCTCCTATTACGAGCGCGTCGTCGACGTGATGGAGGAACTGGTCAAGCTGACCTTGCTGTTGCGCGAGCGTTCCGACTATCTGGTGGAGCGCTATTCCGAGCGGGTCGAGACGGCGGCCGAACTGTCGAAGCGGGTCAACCAGCGATCGATCTGAGCCGTCAGCCGGGATAGACGTCGAGGAAGCGTTCCAGCACTTCGGAGAGTATCATTCCCGGCACTAGCAGGACCATCGTGACCGTCGCGATGGTCAGCACGTGGTCGCCCAGCACCATGCGCAGAATGCGGAAAAGCGCCATGATCAGCGCGAAGGCGAGCAGATAGGACAACATGACCGCAAGGCCGGTGAGCCCGGGCATCAGCATCATGATCAGCAGCACGACGGTGTAGGCATAGGCGATCGGCAGGGTCAGCCAATTGGCAATGACGACGATGGAGAGGAAGCGGGCGCCGATCCCGACCATCCAGCAGACCAGCCCGACGAGCACCAGCGGCACGATCCAGTTGGCGATCTCGACCAGCCCGAGGCGGAAGAAGAAAAGCGGTCCGACGTCGGCGCCCTCCGGCATCGACTTCAGATAGAGGCCGCGCCACCACAGGAAGGTCAGCAGCGTCGTCGGCAGCGCGAAAAAGGCCGCCCAGAACGAGCGCAAGGCGCCGCGATCGGAGAAGTCCAGATAGGCAAGGCCCTTGGGATCCTGCCTGAACAACAGCCAGAGGCCTGTGAGATAGAACTCGACCTCCTTAAGCGTTGGCATTGTCGAACCATTGCTCGATGAAGGTCTTGTAGATCCGGGTCAGCGTTTCCAGGTCTTCGACCGCCACCCGCTCATCGACCATGTGCATGGTCTGACCGACCAGGCCGAACTCCACCACAGGGCAATAGTCCTTGATGAAGCGTGCGTCCGATGTGCCGCCGGTGGTCGAAAGCTGCGGCGTCGCGCCCGTCACCGTCTCGATCGCGCGCGACAGCGAGCCGATCAGCGCGTCGTCGCGGGTGAGGAAGACATGGCTCGGCCGTTCCGACCAGACGATGTCATAGGCGACCGGAGCGCGTCCGGGACGCAGGTGGCTGTCGGCGGCCGCCTCGTCGAGCCGGCGCAGGATCTCGGTCTGCACGCTTTCCGCCGTCCACAGGTCGTTGAAGCGGATGTTGAACTTGAAGCTGGTCGATGCGGGAATGACATTGGTCGCCGGATTCCCGACGTCGATCGACGTGACCTCGAGATTGGACGGCTGGAAATTGTCGGTGCCGTGGTCGAAGGGCGGGTGCATCAGCGCGTCGGCCAGGCGCACCGCGCCGCGCACCGGATTGTCGGCGAGATGCGGATAGGCGGCGTGACCCTGCACGCCGCGCACGGTGACGGTCGCCGAGATCGAGCCACGCCGGCCGATCTTGATCATGTCGCCGAGCTGGTCGGGATTGGTCGGCTCGCCGACCAGGCAGGCGTCCCAGCGCTCGCCCTTTTGCCTCGCCCATTCGAGCAGCTTGACTGTTCCGTTGACCGCCGGACCTTCCTCGTCCCCGGTGATGAGCAGCGAGACCGAGCCCTTCGGCGGACCCTTTTCCTCGACCAGTCGTGCAAGCGCCGTTACGAAGCAGGCGATGCCGCCCTTCATGTCGACGGCGCCGCGACCATAGAGCATGCCGTCGGCGATCTCGGCGGCGAACGGCGGATGGCTCCAGTCGGCCTCGCTGCCGACCGGCACGACGTCTGTATGGCCGGCAAACATCAGATGCGGACCCTCGGTGCCGAGCCGGGCATAGAGGTTCTCGATGTCGGGCGTGCCCTGTTCGCTCGCCGTCATGCGCTCCACATTAAAGCCGAGCGGTTCGAGAAGGGCCTGCAGGGTGGTCAGGGCGCCACCTTCCGCAGGTGTGACGGAAGGGCAGCGGATAAGAGCCTGAAGGACGTCGATAGGATTGGTGGCGTTCATGATCTCGGGCGCTTTTGGGAGGTCCGGCAGCGAGCGAGCCGCGACCGTCTGGAAGGATGAGACGAGGTTTAGCCGATCGGCCGGCCGCTGTCACCAGCCGCAAGGGCTCAGCTCTGCGGCCAGTCGGGTACCGGGCCGTAGGCATTGGCGCCCGGCCGCGAGGGCCAGAGGCAGAGCAGGAAGAGCATGACGAAGGACACGGCGGGAATGAACAGCACCAGGACCAGGAGGCCCGACAGGCCGATGTCGTGCAGCCGCTTGATGCTGAGCATGATGGTCGAGGCGAAGGAGGCGGCAAAACCGGCGAAGAACAGCAGGCTGAACAGCCGGTACAACGCCTCGTCCTCCCGATGGAGGGCGAGCGAGGCGACCGTGTAGCTGTTGATCAACAGCCAGAACACCCAGCCGAGGATGAACACCTGCCGCCCGGCGCGGCCGGACGGGCTGAACAACAGCCAACCGACAGTCGGCCGCCGGGCGGGGGGCTGCATGCTGATCAGTCCCGCAGCAGTTCGTTGATACCGGTCTTCGAGCGGGTCTGCGCATCGACCCGCTTGACGATCACCGCGCAGTAGAGGTTCGGCGCCGGTTGTCCGTTGGCCATGGTCTTGTCGGACGCCAGCGAGCCGGCAACGACGACGGAATAGGGCGGCACTTCGCCATAGGAGATCTCGCCGGTGGCGCGATCGACGATCTTGGTTGACTTGCCGATGAACACGCCCATGCCGAGCACCGATCCCTCGCGGATGATGCAGCCCTCGACGACTTCGGAACGGGCACCGATGAAGCAGTTGTCTTCGATGATGGTTGGGCCGGCCTGCATCGGCTCCAGAACGCCGCCGATGCCGACGCCACCCGACAGGTGCACATGGGCGCCGATCTGGGCGCAGGAGCCGACGGTCGCCCAGGTATCGACCATGGTGCCCTCGCCGACATAGGCGCCGAGATTGACGAAGGACGGCATCAGGATGGCGTTCGGCGCGATATAGGCCGAGCGACGCACCACGGCATTGGGCACGGCGCGGAAGCCGGCGCGCTCGAATTCACCGGTGCTCCAGCCTTCGAACTTGGAGGGCACCTTGTCCCACCAGGTCGAGCCGCCGGGGCCGCCGCTTACCACTTCCATGGCGTTCAGGCGGAAGGACAGGAGCACGGCCTTTTTCAGCCACTGGTGAACCGTCCAATTGCCGTCCTCGCCGCGGGTCGCCACGCGCACCTTGCCGCTGTCGAGCAGGTTGAGCGCGGTCTCGATGGCGTCGCGGATCTCGCCGCGGGTTGCGGTGGTGACCGTGTCGCGATTGTCGAAAGCCGCATCGATGACGTGTTCGAGGGCGCTGAGATCCGTGGCGTTCATCTGAATTCCTTAAACTTCGTTGTCTATCGTTGAACCGGACGATATCCGCATTCGCAATCGGGAACTGGTGACTGCTCTAGCGCATTCGACCGGGGTTGAAAACAGCCGCCGGCGCATTCGGCGTCTCCGATCGCGGCAAGAAAGGCATGACAGATGGCAAAGCCCACCAATGGACAAGAGAGACGCAAGGACGGGGTCTGGGATCCGCTGAAAGACAGCCGGACCGACCGCCGGCGCGCCGCCGAAGTGCCGCGCACGCCACAGTCCGAATCGCCCTCCTATCGCCTCGCCTATGTCGACGACGATTTCATGATGCGGGAGGAGCTGCGTCCGGTGCGGCTGCAGCTCGAACTGCTGAAAGTGGAGATGATCCTTGCCGAGCGCGGCATCAAGTCGACGGTCGTCATGTTCGGCGGCGCACGCATCCCCGAGCCCGGCAAGGATGCCTGGGCGGCCCGCAACGAAACACAGCGCGCCAACCTGATGGCGGCATCCGTCTACTATGAAGAGGCGCGCAAGTTCGCTCGCCTGTGCGCCGAGCATGCAGCCACCCACGATCATCGGGAATATGTCGTGACGACCGGCGGTGGGCCGGGGGTGATGGAGGCCGGCAACCGCGGGGCTGCTGAAGTCGGCGCGCCGACCATCGGGCTCAACATCGTTCTGCCGCACGAGCAGGCGCCGAACCCCTATGTGACACCGGAGCTCAGCTTCAATTTCCACTATTTCGCCATCCGCAAGATGCACTTCCTGATGCGCGCCAAGGCAATCGCCATCTTCCCCGGCGGCTTCGGCACGCTGGACGAGTTCTTCGAGTCGGTGACGCTGATCCAGACCAAGCGCATGGCGCCGATCCCGCTCATCTTATTCGGTGAGGCGTTCTGGCGGCGTATCGTCGATTTCGAGGCGCTGGCGGATTTCGGGACGATCGCCCCGGATGATCTGAAACTGCTGCATTTCGTCGAGACTGCCGATCAGGCCTGGCAGATCATCGCGGACCACTACGAGCACTGAATGCGAATGGGCCCGCGACAGAAGTCGCGGGCCCATTGCAGTACCAGGCCTTGGCGGGCGTTAACGGCCCCAGAAGCCACGCTTGGGAAGGTCATCGGCGGTGATGAAGCCGTCCTTGTCGGTGTCCATCTGGGTGAACATCTTGTCGGCAGCGGCGGTCGCCTCTTCCTTGCTGATCTGGCCGTTCTCGTCGGTGTCGGCCATGCGCATCATGCCGCCCGGACCGCGATGGCCCATCTGCTCGCCCATCTGGCCGCCACGACCCATTCCGGGGCCGCGTTCGCCGTCGCGCATGCCGTGATGCTTGCCTTGGCGCGGGCCGTCGTCATCGCCCCAGCCACGACCCCAGCCGTGATGTTGCCCGCGTTCGCCGCGCGGTCCGCGATCGTCGTCGCCACCCCAGCCGAACTGGTTGCCGGTGCCGTCACGCGGCGGTTCGGCATTCATCGGACCCGAGCCATCCTGCGGACCCTGGCCTTGCCCCTGGCCGGCGCCCGGGCCATTGCCCTGACCCTGACCCTGACCCTGACCCTGACCCTGACCGGCGGCGGGACCATTGCCCTGGCCCTGGCCGTTCTGCGCCGGTGCATTGGCCTGCATCTCCGCCTGGCGGGCGGCGCGCATGGCTTCGCGATGCTTGCGGAACTCGCCGGGCGTCAGCACGCCGTCATTGTCGGCGTCGACGGTGGCGAACATCTTCTCCCGCGCGGCCGTCGCCTCGTCCTTGGCAATCTTACCGTCCTTGTTGGTGTCGAATTCCTGCAGCATGCGGACGAACATGCCTGCGCCGCCGGGACCGCGGCCCATGTCCTGCCGGGCGAGAACGGCGGTCGCCGAGGTGCCGATCAGGAGGCTGCCGACGATGGCTGCGAGGGTGAGTGTCTTGCCGGTCATGGAAGTTTTCCTTTCATCCAGTGGTGATGAAGGAAATCTAGGGCGGCTGAATGCAAGAACCTACTTAAACATCGGTAAGCTGGGTGAAGCTTTGGTAATGTTTGAAAACCGTCAAGCCGACATATCGACCAGACGGCCGAGGAAGCCGGCGAGGTCGTCGGTCAAAAAGTCGATGCTGGCCGGATCGGTGTTGTCGGCCAGTTCCCAGCTTTCCAGCACGACATCGCCGAGATTGCGCGGCACAAGCAGCACCGTCTTCATGCCCAGCCTCTTCGGCACCGCCAGATTGCGCGGCAGGTCCTCGAACATGGCCGCGTTGCGGGTGTCGATGCGGTTCAGGCTGGTGAACTTGTCATAGGTGCTGCCGGCCGGCTTCGGCTGGTAGCCGGCGGCGACGATGTCGAAGATGTCGTCGAAATGATCGAGAATGCCGAGCGCTCGGGCCGCCGATTCCGCATGGGCGACCGTGCCGTTGGTGAAGATGAACTTGCGGCCCGGCAGCGCCTTGATCGCCGTGCCGAGGCTCTCGTCCGGCAGAAGCGCCGAATAGTCGATCGCATGGGCCTTTTCCAGGAAGTCGTTCGGATCGACGCCGTGATGCTGCATCAGCCCGGCAAGCGTGGTGCCATGGTCGTGGTAGTATTTCTTTTGCAGCAGCTTCGCCTCGGCCGGCTCCATCTGCAACAGTTGCGCCACATAGGCGGTCATGTTGCGGTCGATCTGCGCGAACAGATTGATGTGATGCGGGTAGAGCGTGTTGTCGAGGTCGAACACCCAGTCGCGGACATGGGCGAAGTCGTCTCTGTGCGGGAGAAGGGCTTTGTCGGTCATGCTGGCGTTATGACAGGACCGCCGAATTTGGCAAGTCGATCTGCGTCGATCGGCAAGGCCGGCACGGGCCGCGCGCCAAATTCCCGAGTACAAAATCCCCTCGCGGCACCAGCCTGCGAGGGGATCATATCTCGATCGGGCGATTGGCCCCGATCACTTCATTTCGTAGATATCGATCGGGAAGTACTTCTTGTTGATCTCGGCATATTTGCCGTTGGCGCGGATCGCGTCGATCGCCGCGTTCAGCTTGGCGAGCAGCTCGGTGTCTTCCTTGCGCACCGCAATGCCGGCGCCCTGGCCGATGAACTTGGGGTCGGCGATCGGCGCACCGACCAGTTCGCAGCACTTGGCGCCGTCGCCCTTGGACAGCCAGTCCATCATCGGCAGCATGTCGCCGATCTGGACGTCGAGACGGCCGTTGATCATGTCCATGTTGACCTCGTCCTGGGTCGGATAGAGCTTGATGTCGAGGTCCGGATAGGTGGCGGTGGCATATTCGGCCTGGGTCGTGCCGGACTGCGCGCCGATCACCTTGCCCTTGAGGCCCTCGTTGGAGAAGTCGGTGATGTTGGCGCCCTTCTGGGCGATGTGGGTCATCGGCGCCTTGTAGTAGGACTTGGTGAAGGCGACCTTCTCGGCGCGTTCCGGCGTGATGAACATCGAGGCGATCATGAAGTCGAACTTCTTCGCCTGAAGGGCCGGGATGATGCCGTCCCAGTCCTGGGTCACGACCTCGCATTCGACTTTCATCTCGGCGCACAGCGCCATGCCGATCTCGACGTCGAAGCCGCCGACCTTGCCGTCCGCAGAGACGAAGTTGAAGGGCGGATAGGCACCCTCGGTGCCGATGATCAGTTTGTCGGCCGCCTGGGCGGAAAGCGCTGTCAGGGCCGTAAAGGCCAGAGCCAGAATGGTTTTCTTCATGGTCGTTCCCCTTGTTGTGACGCCTGTCGCGACGCCTTGGAAAACAGTCTATGCAGCGCTCGAGCATCAGCGAAATAGATAGTTGCAATAGTCGATATCAACGTGATTTATTGCGACCTGTCTTTTACCGGGACGTCCCCATGGCCAGCAAACGGCTCGAACGCTTCGCCCACAATCTCGACTGGAATCTGCTGCGCACCTTCGCCGTTGTGGTCGAGGAAGGATCGATCACCGCCGCTGCCAGTCGTCTGCTGTTGCAGCAACCGGCCGTCTCCATGGCGTTGAAACGGCTTGAGGAAACCACGGGTCATCGACTGATCGACCGCCGCCCCGGCCGCTTTGAAATGACCGAGGCCGGCGAGCGGCTCTATCGCCAGGCGCGCGACATCTTCGCCGCCGTCGTTCGCCTGCCGGACACGCTGGAAGGCGCCGGCGCCGACATCACCGGCCATGTCTCGGTCCATGCCGTCTCCCACGTCCATCACCCCGGCTGGGACGAGCGGACCGCCCGCTTTTTCGCCGCGCATCCGAAGGTCACCATGAACGTGACGATCGAGACCACGGCGGACGTGATCAGTTCGGTCGAGCGCGGCATTGCCAGCATCGGCATCTGCGACGGAATCATTCCCGATCATCTGGCAAAGGTGCCGTACAAGCTGGAGCGCTATGCCCTCTATTGCGGTGCCGGCCACCGACTTTTCGGCGTGGAGGGGGCATCGCTCAACGACCTGCGCGGCGATCCCTATGTCGCCTTCACCGCCGACGTGCTGGGAGGCCAGCACATGAATGCGGTGACGGCTGTTCGTGCCGTCGGCTCCTTCGGTCAGGAGGTCCGCGCTGTGTCCAGCCATGTCGAGGAGGTGATCCGCATGGTTGCCGCCAATATCGGCATCGGCATGCTGCCCAATCATCTGGTGCGCCCCTGGGTGGAGGCAGGCCGGCTCTGGCAGTTGCCGCCCTACGGCAACCTGCCGGTCAGCGAGGTCTTCCTGATCAGCAATCCCAACGCCATGCTCAATCCGGCCGAGCAGGCCTTCGTGGCCGTGATGGACGGGCTTGAACTGTTCGAGGATGAGGCGCTTCATCAATTGAATTGATGGCGGCTTTTGTCTCTATAAATTTGAATAGGGGTAATGTCCCCGGCTAGCATGGGGCTTCATTCGGGAAGACCATGCATGCAGACCTATGACATCGCCATCATCGGCGGCGGGATCGCCGGCCTTTCGCTCGCCTATTTCCTCGGCGCCAGCCGCTCGGTCGTGGTGCTCGAGCGCGAGGAAAACCTCGGCTATCACGCGACCGGCCGCTCGGCGGCTGAGTTCGTGCTGCGCTACAACCGCCCGGAAGTGTGCAAGCTGGCCGCCATCAGCCGCGACTTTTTTGACCATCCACCGCAGGGCTTCAGCGACGTGCCCCTGCTCGTTCCGCGCGGCGGACTGATGATCGCCCATGCCGAGAAACGGGAGCGCTTCGAGGCTCATTTCGCCGTCGAACAAACAAGGACCGACAAGCTCACCCGGCTGACCGTCGAGGAGGCCATCGCAAGGGTGCCGATTCTCGATCCTGCCTATGTCGCCGGCGCCTATCACGATCCGGAATTCTGGGACATCGAGGTCGAGAGCCTTTTGCAGGGCTATGTGAAGGGTGCCCGCCGCGCCGGCGTCGACATCCGCCAGAAGGCGGGTGTCATCGCCGCTCGCGACGATGGCCGCCACTGGGTGCTCGACACCGAAGGCGAGACAATTTCCGCGCAGATCGTGGTGAATGCCACCGGCGGCTGGGCCGATCCGACGGCGGCGCTCTTCGGCGTCGCACCGATCGGCATCGTGCCGCATCGGCGAACCGCGATCCTCGTCGACCTGCCGGACGGCATCGACGCCCGCACCATGCCGGAGATCAACGAACTGGACGACGAATTCTACATCAAGCCCGATGCCGGCCGCCTGCTCGTCTCGCCGGCCGACGAAACCCCTTGTGAGCCGGGCGATGTGCAGCCGGAAGAGATCGACGTCGCCTGGGCGGCGCATCATCTGGAAACCGCGACGACCATGGAGGTCCGGCGGATCGCCAAGAGTTGGGCCGGCATGCGCAGCTTCGCGCCCGACCGCCTGCCGGTGATCGGGCCGGATGTCGACAATCCGCGCTTCTTCTGGCTGGCCGGGCAGGGCGGCTACGGCATCCTCAGTTCGCCGGCGCTCGGCGCGCTCGCCGCCCGCCTGTTGACCGGAGGCGAGGCTCCGGAGGGCTTTGCCCGCATAGGCCTCGCGCCGACGGCCTTTTCGCCGCTGCGTTTTTGAGCGATCCGTCCCTTTCGCACGGACACCGACTTTCGCTCCTCCTTGCCCGGTGCTAACAGCTCAGCCATGCCCGCCTGGATTCTCATCACCTTCGCCAGCGCATTCCTGCAAAACCTGCGCTCCGTCCTGCAAAAGCACCTGAAAGGCCGAATGGGCACGACGGGCGCGACTTTCGTGCGCTTCGGCTACGGCGTGCCTTTCGCGCTTATCTATCTCGCTGTGCTGCATTTTGGTCTCGGCCGGCCGCTGCCGGTGCCGAACGGCGCCTTCGCCGTCTGGGCGGTGATCGGTGCCTTTGCCCAGATCTCGGCGACCTTCCTGCTGGTCCACCTCTTCTCGTTCCGCAATTTCGCCGTCGGCACGGCCTATTCGCGCACCGAGCCGGCCCAGGCCGCCCTGATCGCGCTGGTGCTGTTCGGCGAGACGATCACCGTCCCGACCCTGTTGGCGATCGTTGTCTCGGTGCTCGGTGTGATGCTGATCTCGGTGGCGCGCACGACCCTGACCTTGCCGGCGCTGTTCACATCGGTCCTCAGCCGCACGGCGCTGATCGGCCTCCTGTCGGGCCTGTTCTTCGGCATATCCGGCATTGCCTACCGTTCCGCGTCGCTGGCGCTTGAGCCGAGCCTGCCCGCGCCCGACAGCGTCATGCAGGCGAGCTACACGCTGGTCGTCGTCATTCTCGTCCAGACCTTTGCCATGCTCGTGTGGATGCTGTGGAAGGATCGCGCCGAACTGCGGCGGGTCGGTTCCGCCTGGAAGATCGGCATGCTCGTCGGCTTCGTCGGCGCGACCGCCTCCTTCGGCTGGTTCACGGCTATGACGCTGCAGCAGGTCGCGGTGGTCAAGGCGCTTGCCCAGGTCGAGATGCTCTTCACCTTTGCCTCCTCGGTCTTCTTCTTCAAGGAGAAGATCACGGCGCTCGAGTTGGCCGGCTGCCTGCTGATCGTGCTCGGTATCCTATGTCTGCTCCTCGTCTAGGGTTTGTCCGGTCGATACGCACATTCGTTCACGACGATAGGATGCTCGCAGGCTGTAGGTCAGGATCGCGACCGTCACCCAGAGCCGGACATAGGAAAAGAAGAACGTCAGCAGCAGGTAGAGTGCGTTCTTGAGTGCCGGCGACGGAAGGCTCAGGTAGAGAGTTTGCAGGCGTGGCACGCTCAGGATTTGGATGATGCCGAGTGCGTAAAGTGAGGCGGAAATCATCAGTGCCGCCAACATCATGTGTTTCCAGCGAGTGGCGATCTCCATCAGGGCACGCCGCAGATTCGGTCCTCGCCCCAGGCCCCTTTGAACGACCATCAGGAAGACAAGTATAGCAACGAATGCGCTCCAGATCGGAAGATATGTCCCGGGCCATGGATGGACAATATTGTCGAGGCCGAGCCATATGCGGGCCGCATCGAATCGATCGATGCCAGAGGCAAGCGATGCCAGGACTGCCACGAAGAACAACAGCAGGATCCGCCACACGACACCGCGCGCCAGCGCCCACTGGTCTCCAAACGCGAGACGTTCGAGGTTCACCGCGCCGCCGGCGAGTTGGATCATCCGATGGCTGGCAAGCAAAAAGGCGATGAGAAGCGCATATTGCACCATGATCAGCATCGGCAGAGCGCCGATATTGTCTTGGGCGCGCGCATGCATCCGGAATGCCGTCGCAAGAAGTAACCAAGGAACGGCCGTCAACAGAAGATAGGGTCCGTAGCCCGACCTCCTGAGATCCGGATGAGCACGGGAGCGCTCCGGAGCTTGATAATCAATGCCAGACAAACCCACCTCCCGGACAGCGTTGCCGCGAGATTAGATGTCCTCTTCCGTTGTTTCGCTTAAGAAAAACGTAAGAATTTTACCTTCAGGGAACGATCAGCGTTCCGGCACCGTGCTCGGTGAAGATTTCCAAGAGCACCGAATGCGCCGTCTTGCCGTTGAGGATGACGACGCCCTGAACGCCGGCGCTGATCGCGTCGATGCAGGTCTCAACCTTCGGGATCATGCCGCCGGAGATCGTGCCGTCCTTGATCAGCGCGCGGGCCTCGGAAACGGAGAGTTCCTTGATCAACTCGCCGTTCTTGTTCAGCACGCCGGGAACGTCGGTGAGGAACAGCAGGCGGGTGGCGCGGAGCGCGCCGGCAATGGCACCGGCAAAGGTGTCGGCATTGATGTTGTAGGTGTGGCCGTCGCGGCCGGGCGCCACCGGCGCGATGACCGGGATCATCTCGGACTTGGCCAGCAGGTCGAGCAGCGTGCGGTCGACTTCCACCACTTCGCCGACGAAGCCGAGGTCGAGGACGCGCTCGATGTTGGAGTCAGGATCGACGATGGTCTTCTTGGCCTTTTCGGCGAAGACCATGTTGCCGTCCTTGCCGCACAGGCCGATCGCCCATTCGCCCGTCTGGTTGATCAGGGCGACGATCTCCTTGTTGATCGAGCCGGCCAGCACCATTTCGACGATCTCGACGGTCTTCTGGTCGGTGACGCGCAGGCCGCCCTCGAACTTCGATTCGATTCCCATCCGGGTCAGCATGGCGCCGATCTGCGGGCCGCCGCCGTGGACGACGATCGGGTTGACGCCGGACTGCTTCAAAAGCGCGATGTCGGCGGCGAAAGCCTTGCCGAGTTCGGCATTGCCCATGGCATGGCCACCATATTTCACCACGATCGTCTTGTTCTCGTAGCGCTGCATGAAGGGCAGGGCCTGAGCAAGGAGCCGCGCCTGGGTTTCGCTTTCGGATGCCGTCATCGGATGCCCTCGTGATTGGTTCGCGGCCTTTTAACGCAAGATCGCCCGCGATGGAATAATCCGGGGAAAGATAAGCGCCTTCGATGATCCGGCTATGAACGGATGGCGTACACACAAGCAGGATACGATAAAATTGCGCCCGGGGGAGGGCCGTCTGGAGGAGAGGGCCTGAAAGCCGATGCCTAGCGACGAAATCGCCGTACTGCTGAGCCGCGTTGCCCTCAAGGACCGCTCCGCATTTTCCGTGCTCTATAGCCGTTCCTCGCCGAAACTTTTTGCCATCTGCCTTCGTATATTGCGAGACAGGGCCGATGCCGAGGAGGCGTTGCAGGATGTCTTCGTCAAGATCTGGCAGCGTGCCGAAAGCTTTGCCGCGTCCGGCAATGGTGCCATGGGCTGGCTCGCGGCGATCGCCCGCTATCATTGCATCGACCGGCTGCGGGTGAGACGCCCGCCGGCGGAAGAATTGGAGACGGCCGTCGGCCTCGCCGACAGCGCGGCCGACCCGGAGCAGAGCGCGGTTTGGCGCTCGGAAGGAAAGCGGATTGACACCTGTCTGCAAGCATTGGATCCTGATCGGGCGCGGGCCGTGAGGCATGCCTATGTGGAGGGATTGTCCTATCAGGAACTGGCCGATCGGTTCGCGGTGCCGCTGAACACGATGCGCACATGGCTGCGTCGCAGCCTGTTGAAATTGAGAGAGTGCATGGATGACGACGCCAGACCAGAGCAAGGGTGACCGCTCCCGCGACGAAGTGATCGCCGGAGAATACGTGCTCGGCGTGCTCGGCGTCGAGGACCGCCTGCAGGTCGAGGAACGGTTGCGGCACGACCAGCCCTTCGCCACCATCGTCCGACGCTGGGAGGACAACCTCTCGCAGTTCAACGAGGATTATGGCGTAGAACTGCCGCCCGAGGCGCTCTTTGCCAAAATCGAGAGCAAGATCTACGGCCAGCCACGGCAGAACCCCTCGTGGGCGGCGTTGGGTGGCCTGTGGAACTCGCTCGCCCTGTGGCGTGGCCTGGCCCTTGCCGCCGTCGCCGTCGCTGCCGTCCTCGCGGGAACGGAAGCGGGGCTCTGGGACCGATCGCGAGGCGGCGAGCCGCTGGTGGCGGAATTGGCCGGCAAGGACAGCGTCATCAGCCTCGTTGCGCGCTACGACAGCGGGTCCGGCAGGCTGCAGGTGACGCCGGTCGCGACCGGAGCGCAGCAGCAGAAATCGCTGGAACTCTGGCTGATCGAGGGCGAGGCGGCGCCGCGTTCGCTCGGCGTCCTGCCGCAGACCGGGGAAGGGGAGATCATCGTGCCGGACACCTTGCGTAATCGCTTTGCCGAAGGCGTCATTCTCGCCGTCAGCCTCGAGCCCTTCGGCGGCTCGCCGACCGGCCAGGCGACCGGTCCGGTCATCGCGCTCGGCCCCGCTCACCTTTGACAGGTGCGCCGCCTCGACGCGACGCTTCCAATAAAAAGAGTATAAAAATCAGTTATTTAATGAGTTCATTCGGATTTTTTCACGGTGCCTGAAACTTCCTCGCTCCAGCCCTCGTCCTCTGTAGTGTTCCCGACAACGGGATCGAAACAACCGCCCGGATGGCAATCCTGCCGCCGAGGACGGATCGAGAACACCAGGACAGAGGAAACCGAAATGTTCAAGACCACCCTTCGCCCGCTCACCCTTGCCGTCGCGCTTGCGGCCGGCACCCTTGCCGCCCATGCTGAAAACCCGATGGTCGGTGGCGCCGCCATGGCGGAAGACAAGAACATCGTCGAAAATGCCGCCAATTCGAAGGATCACACCACGCTGGTCGCCGCCGTCAAGGCTGCCGGCCTGGTCGAGACCCTGTCGGGCGCAGGCCCGTTCACGGTCTTTGCGCCCGTCAATGCCGCCTTCGACGCGCTGCCGGCCGGCACGGTCGACACCCTGCTGAAGCCCGAGAACAAGGACCAGTTGACCAAGGTTCTGACCTGCCACGTCGTGGCGGCCGAAGCCATGTCGTCTGCAGTTGCCAAGATGATCGCCGATGACGGCGGCACCCATCCTGTCGAGACCGTCGGCGGTTGCGTGCTCCAGGCCAAGATGGACGGCGACAAGATCACGCTGACCGACGAAACCGGCGGCGTCGCCACCGTGACCATCGCCGACGTCAAGCAATCGAACGGCGTGATCCACGTGATCGACAAGGTTCTGCTGCCGAAGGCCTGAGCCGAATGCCTGCCCCGCCTTCGGCGGGGCGATGTCTAGGCCGGGCGTACTGCGTCAGGTTGCCTGGCCGATGGCCTCGAGGATTGCCCCGCGCAAATCGTCGAGGCCATTTCCTTTTTCCGACGAGGTCGCGAGGACGAAGGGATAAGCGGCCGGGCGCTTCTTGATCTTCTGCAGTGTTTCCTCGATCAGACGCGGAACGCCGGCTTCCTTGATCTTGTCGGTCTTGGTCAGCACGATCTGGTAGGAGACCGCCGCCTTGTCGAGAAGGTCGAGCACCTCGTCGTCGTTCTTCTTGATGCCGTGGCGGCTGTCGATCAGCACATAGACGCGCTTCAGGGTCGCGCGGCCGCGCAGGTAATCAAAGACCAGCTTGGTCCAGGCGTCGACATGTTCCTTCGGTGCCTGGGCATAGCCGTAGCCCGGCATGTCGACCAGCGCCATCGGCGGCAGGTCGCCGGCCTCGCCGGAATAGCCGTCTGGAACGAAGTAGTTGAGCTCCTGGGTGCGGCCCGGCGTGTTCGAGGTGCGGGCGAGACCCTTGTGCCCGACCAGCGCATTGATCAGCGACGACTTGCCCACATTCGAGCGGCCGGCAAAGGCCACCTCCAGCGGGCCCTCGGGCGGCAGGAATTTCATCGACGGCACGCCGCGGATGAAGATCCACGGGCGGCCGAACAGAGGCTGATCGGTCTTCTGGTTGTTGTTTGTCATGGGATCGCCTTTCGCATGCCCTGTGAAATCCGGGTTTTGTCCGGCAAAGTCAAGACGCGGGCGGCACGCGGGGCCGCTGATCGTTCCGCATATGGCCGATCAGGTAGGTAAACAGCGCTGCAAGCACGATGCATCCGCCGATCATCGTCCTGACCGAGGGAACCTCCTGATGCAGGAGCACCATCCATACCGGGGCAAGGATCATCTCCGCCGTTCCGAGAAGTGCCGCAAGCGCCGACGGGATCATGCGGGCGCCCGTCACATACATCGCCATGCCGAGCCCGAGATTCAGCGCGCCGAAGGCAAACAGCAAGGCAAGATCCTGAGCGCTCACGGCAAATGCACCGGCCTGGGTGGCGGCGATCGCGGCCGCGATGAAGCACCCGGTGCTGGCGGCCGGTGTCATGCGGATATCCGGATGGCGCCGCGTCAATACGGTCATGCAGGCAAAGATCACCGGGATCGACGCGGCGAGTGCAAGTCCGAGCAAAGAGCCGCCTTCGCCGATGGAGGCCGACACCATGATCGCCACGCCGATGATCACGGCGCCGATTGCCCCCCAGGTTACTGCGGTGATGGGTTCGCCGAGCACGACACGGGCGAGCAGCGCGGCAAACAGCGGAATGGCCGCCATGAACAGCACCACATTGGCGACCGGCGTCATGCTGACGGCCAGCACGAAGCAGGTCGACACGGCGGCAAAGCCGATCGCGACCATCAATCCGGGCCATCCCATCGCCCTAAACAGCCGGATCGTTCCGGCAAACCCGTCACGGATCAGCATGAAGACCAGCAGGAACAGGCCGCCGAACAGGCAGCGCCAGAAGACGATCGCCCAGCCATCGGTCAGGCCGATGAAGCGCTGGATTGCACCGCCATAGCTCCAGGCTAGGGCGGATCCGAGCACCAGGGCAATGCCCAGCCAGGGGCGGGCGGCCGGGACGGGGGAGGAACTTGAGACGGCCATCGGAGCTCGCAAGGTCGTGGGCATAAAGGAAAGCCCCGGAGAACCGGGGCTTTCTGGCTTACTTCGTCTGCGTCGGCTTTCGCCGGAACATGCCCTTGATATTGTCGAACAGTTCGATCTTGGCACCCTGGCGCTTCATGATGATCGACTGCTGCGCGATCGACAGCGTGTTGTTCCAGGCCCAGTAGATGACCAGACCGGCCGGGAAAGTGCCGAGCATGAAGGTAAAGATCAGCGGCATCCAGTTGAACAGCATCGCCTGGGTCGGATCCGGCGGGGTCGGGTTCATCCGCATCTGCAGCCACATGGTGATGCCCATGATGATCGGCCAGACGCCGAGGTGCAGGAAGGTCGGGCCTTCGAACGGCAGCAGGCCGAACAGGTTGATGAAGGTGGTCGGGTCGGGCGCCGAGAGATCCTGGATCCAGCCGAAGAACGGCGCGTGGCGCATTTCGATGGTGACGTAGATGACCTTGTAGAGCGCGAAGAAGACCGGGATCTGCAAGAGCACCGGCCAGCAGCCCGCCACCGGGTTGATCTTCTCTTCCTTGTAGAGCTGCATCATCGCCTGCTGCAACGCCATCTTGTCGTCGCCGTGCTTGGCTTTCAGCTCTTCCATCTTCGGCTGCATGCGCTTCATGTTGGCCATGGAGGCATACTGCTTGCTGGCCAGCGGGAAGAACAGGGCCTTGACGACGATGGTGGTCAAGAGGATGGCGACGCCGAAATTGCCGACCAGACGATAGAAATAGTCCATCATCGTGAACATCGGCTTGGTGATGAAGTAGAACCAGCCCCAGTCGATCATCAGGTCAAATTTCGGGATGGAATACGCGGCCTCGTAATTGTCGACCACCGGAACTTCCTTGGCGCCAGCGAAAACCAGCTGCTTGACGGTGGCGTCCTGACCCGGCGCGACGCTGACGGCATCGTTCTTGAAGTCGGCCTGGTAGCGCGGCTGGCCGTCGGTGAAGTGCGAGAAGCGGCTTTCGAAACCCAGCGTCTGCTGCGGAATGAGCGCGGTCGCCCAGTACTTGTCGGTGATGCCGAGCCAGCCGCCGGTGGCCTTTGCTCCGGCCAGGGACTCTTCCTCGATGTCGCCGTAGGATTCCTCGGTCAGGCCGTTTTCAGCACCCAGCACGCCGAGGAAGCCCTCGTGAAGTACGTAGACGGATGCGGTCGTCGGCTTGTTGTAGCGGGTGATGCGGCCGTAGGGCGCAACCGAAGCGGCGGCCGTGCCGGCATTCCTGATCGTGTCCTCGACGGTGAACATGTAGTGCTCGTCGACCGAGATCTTGCGCAGGAAGGTCAGACCCGTCTCGTTGGTGAAGGACAGCGTGACCGGCGTCGCCTGGGTCAGCTTGTCGCCTTCGGCCAGCGTCCACGGGGTCGACGGACCGGGCACCGCACCGGCATTTTCGCCGGCGATATAGCCGAGTTCGGTAAAATAGCCGTCCTTGGTGTCCGCCGGGTTGAACAGGGTGATGATCGGGCTCGTCGGGTCGACGGTCTCGCGATATTCCTTGAGCTTCAGGTCGTCGAAGCGGGCGCCCGACAGGTTGATCGAGCCGACAAGCGCCGGGGTGTCGATCGCAACGCGGGCCGACTTGCTGATCGCCTCTTCGCGGTTGGTCTCGGCAGTCGCCTGGGCGCTGCTGCCCGGCAGGGTGCCGGAGACGCTGCCCGCGGGGGCGGCGGCATCCGTCTGCGCCTGGGTCGTCTGGGCCTGCTGGGCAAGGCGTGCCTCTTCAGCCACCCGCTGGGCTTCGATCCGGGGACCCATGATGAAATACTGCCAGCCGAGGACGATCAGCACAGACAGGGCAATCGCGATGAAGTAATTGCGGTTGTTTTGCATCATACTTTCCTGGAATCGGTCGCGGGGGACCGTACGTGTTTTGGTCTGGTCTTGATCCGCTCGGCCAATTGCGCGGCAATCCGCGCAAAGGGTGCGTTGAGCACGTCCCTGCGGGCGACAATGACATAGTCGTGTCCGGGCTGCATTGCAAACGCCGCATTCAGTCGTACCGCCTCTTTCAGGCGGCGGCGCATGCGGTTGCGCTCGACGGCATTGCCATGCTTTTTGGTGACGGTAAAACCGACTCTGGCTTCGGTGTCGGGTTGCTGGCGGTCGAGAACCTCGAGGAGGAACAACCCGCCCTTGCGCTTTTCGCCGGCGCGAACGGCAAGAAACTGCGGCCGGCTTTTCAGCCGCCCGACAGTTTGTTTCTTTTTAGTTTCAGTCATTCGCCCGGTCCCGGGCAAACCCGGCCTTTAGGCCGAGAGACGCTTGCGACCGCGAGCGCGGCGAGCAACGAGAACCTTGCGGCCGCCCTTGGTAGCCATGCGCGCACGGAAGCCGTGGCGACGCTTGCGAACAAGCTTGGAAGGTTGAAAGGTACGCTTCGTCATTTATTTAATACCGCGGTGTGCGGCCCTTCTTGGGTTTGCATTTCTGCAAGAGCGTTGGATTGCGCACGGCTTTCCACCCGTCGTTGCGGGTTTTTCGGTCCGGACGTGCGCGGCTTATACGGACGAAGGCGCCGAGAGTCAATTACCGCGCAAGCCGCCGTCTACGCCTGTGACGAAAGGCTAGGCGAAAAATAACAATCCGCAATTAACCACGTTCCGGTCGCTCGACCATGGCTTTCGCAGCCGAGGTCGGTCAGGCGCGCTCGCCAGATCGGGGGCTTCGACGAAAATACCCGGAAATGCGGCCCCCCTCCATGTCTGACAGGGGGCAATGGGGGCGAAACATCCGTAATTTAGCAATCAATGGTTCGTTAACGTGCGATTGCTAAATTCCTCAATATCCGGGGGCAGGTCAGGCTCCCTTCTGTTTGAGGAGCAAGTCCGTGAAAGTCAGCGGCAAGATCTATACATTGGTGGCAATACTCGGTTTGGCGGCTGTGCTCATCGGGGCGATGGGGATTTTCGTGACGACCCAGTATGGGGCGAAGTCGCATGAACTGGGCGTCGCCTCGGAGCGCGTCTATCTCGGTGAACGGTTGAACCGCCTGGTCACCGGCGTGGTGATGGAGGCGCGCGGCATTTATGGCGCCGCCAACAGCGAGAAGGCCGAGGGCTTTGCCAAGGGGTTGATGAAGAACCTCGATCAGATGGACGAGGTCCTTGCCCGCTGGAAGCCTCTCGTGCCGCAGGAGCAGCTCGCAGCCTTTGACGCGATGACGGCGCGTGCGGCGGAGTTCCGTCAGTTCCGCAGCGAAACGGTCCGTTTGGGCCGAGAGGTCGGGCCTCCTGCTGCCAACGAACAGGGCAATAATGAAGGCAACCGCGCCAACCGCAAGGCCTTTCAGGCCGAGATCGATGCCGTTGTCGACGCCGACAAGGCCAAGTTGGCCGAACTGATGAGTTCGCTCGATGCGTTCCGCGCTCTGATGCTCTCGCTGATCACCGGCTTTACGGCCGTTGCCGTCGTCGTCGGTGCCGGCCTCGGCATCCATATCGGCGTCAATCACCTGAGCCGGCCGATCCGCAATGTCACCGCCGCGATGAACAAGGTGGCCGACGGCGATTTTGCCACGGAAATTCCCTATGAGGGCCGCGCCGACGAAATCGGCGAAATGGCCGCCGCCGTCGCAGTGTTCAAACAGAACGGTCTCGCTGTGCAGCGGATGAACGCCCAGGAAAGCGCGATGCGCGCCAAGAGCGACGATCTGCAGTCGAGCATGTCGGTCGTTGTCTCCTCCGCCGCCGCCGGTGATTTTTCCCAGCGCATCGACAAGGACTATGGCGACGCCAACCTCAATCAGTTCGCTGCCAACATCAACGCCCTGCTGTCTTCGGTCGATCAGGGCATTTCCGAAACGCGAAGGGTCATTGCCAGCCTGTCGTCCGGCGACCTGACGCAGAGCATGCGGGGTGAGTTCCGCGGCGCGTTTGCCGAGCTGCAGACCAATGTCAATGCCACCTTCGAGCGCCTGCGCCAAACGATGAAGGATATCCGCACCAAGACGGACACCATCAACGGCAATACCGACGAAATGACCACGGCGACCAACGATCTGGCCAAGCGCACGGAACAGCAGGCCGCCGCGCTGGAAGAGACCTCGGCTGCCCTCGACCAGATCACCGTCGTGGTGCGTGGCTCGAGTGAGCGGACCCAGGAAGCCAGCCAGATGGTCAGCGAAGCCAAGGAGAGCGCAGCCCAGTCGGCCATCGTCGTCTCCGACGCGGTCAGCGCCATGGGCCGGATCGAGCAGGCCTCCCGCGAAATCTCGCAGATCATCAACGTGATCGACGAAATCGCCTTCCAGACCAACCTCCTCGCCCTGAATGCCGGCGTCGAGGCTGCCCGTGCCGGGGACGCTGGCAAGGGCTTCGCGGTCGTTGCCCAGGAGGTGCGCGAGCTCGCTCAGCGCTCCGCCAATGCGGCAAAGGACATCAAGGCGCTGATCACCAAGTCGGGCGAGGAAGTTTCCGGCGGCGTCAAGCTGGTGCAGCGCACCGGCGAGGCCTTGTCGGAGATCGAGACCCGCGTTCTCAAGATCAACGACCATATCCATTCGATCGCCTCGGCGGCAAAGGAGCAGTCGACCGGTCTGGCCGAGGTTGCCACCGCGATGAACCAGATGGACCAGGTGACGCAGCAGAATGCGGCCATGGTCGAGGAAACTTCGGCTGCCACCCACAGGCTGTCGGGCGAAGCCAATGGTCTGGCCGGGCTCGTCGCCCAGTTCCGCATCGGCGAGGAAACGCGCTCCCATGCTGCCCCCGTCGTCGCCAGGACGACCCAGCACAAGCCTGCACCGTCGCCGGCCCGCCAGATGATGGGGTCCGTCGCAAAGGCCTTCGGTGGTGGCCGGGCGGCCACAGCCAGGGTCCAGGAAACGGAAAGCTGGGAAGAGTTCTGACAAGCCGACGGAACCGGACCGATTTAGGACGCCGCGACCTCAGGGTCGCGGCGTTTCCGCGTCGATGGCGCCCTTGAGAAGACACGCGCCATGGCCTCTACCGCGATGCCATTGGCCAATTCCCCGCTGTCGTCTAATATAGTTGCACTTTGAAGTGTCCGACGGTTCGCGGCAGCATCCGGTCCGGACGAGAACGACGGGAGTGGAGGATGGCGCGACTGACCGAACACGGTCGGCAAGCCGGATCGACGGAGCCATCGGTCATGCCGCATCGGCTGCGCGGCCTGTCGGGCAAGCTTCTGTGGCTGACCATGGCTTTCGTCATGCTGGCCGAGGTGCTGATCTTCGGGCCGTCGGTCGCCTCCATGCGCCTGCGCTGGCTGGAGGACCGTCTGAACACGGCCGCCGCCGCCGGCGTGGTGATCGACGGACTTCAGCCGGCCGAACTGCCGCGCGCCGTCCAGGACGACACGCTGATGGCGACCGGCACCAAGGCGATCGTGCTGCGCAAGGACGGGACATCGCGGCTTCTGGCGGTCGATGGCATGCCGCCGCAGGTGGACGCCAAATATGATCTGTCCGATGTGCCGGCCCTGCAATCGATCGGCGACGCGCTCTACACGCTTGTGCTCGGCGGCGACCGCGTGCTGCGCGTTTACGGACCAGTCGGCGACAGCGACATGATCATCGAGCTGGTGATGGAGGAGAAAAGCCTGCGGCAGGCGATGCTGGCATACGCCCGCAACGTCTTCTCGGTATCTCTGATGATCTCGCTGATCACCGCCTCGCTCATCTACATCGCCATCAATCGCATGATGATCAGGCCGATGCGGCGGCTGACCCGGAGCATGCAGTCTTTTGCCGAAAATCCGGAGGATCCGGCCCGCATCCTTGCGTCCGCGCCCGGCGACGACGAGATCGCGCTGGCCGGCCGCCACCTCGCGCTAATGCAGGAGCAGTTGCAGAAGACGCTGAAACAGCAGCGCAATCTCGCCGACCTCGGGCTCGCGGTGTCGAAGATCAATCACGACATGCGCAACATCCTCGCCTCGGCGCAACTGATGTCCGACCGGCTCGTCGATGTCGATGATCCGATGGTCAAGGGCTTCGCGCCGAAGCTGGTCCGCACCATCGACCGGGCCGTCGGCTATACCAACGAGGTGCTCGCCTTCGGCCAGGCCTCGGAAGCCGAACCCCGGCGCCGCCGCTTCCGACTGGCGGACGTCTGCCAGGAAGTGCGCGACATTCTCGCGATCGACCCCGAAAGCGGGATCGATTTCGTCGACATGGTCGCCGGCGATATCGAGGTCGAGGCCGATAGCGAGCAGTTGTTCCGGGTCATCCACAACATCTGCAGAAACGCCGTTCAAGCGCTGGCCAATCACGGCATCGATGATCCGCACGCCTTGCGCCGCATTTCCCTGTCCGCGCAGCGCATCGGCAGCGTCGTCGCCATCACTATTGACGATACCGGCCCCGGCCTGCCGGCCAAGGCGCGGGAAAACCTGTTCACCCCCTTCCGCGGCTCGGCCCGTTCCGGCGGCATCGGGCTCGGCCTGGCGATCGCCCGCGAACTCGTGCTCGCTCATGGCGGCACGATCGCCCTTGTGGAAAAGCCGGGGCCGGGCACGCTGTTTCGCATCGAGATCCCCGATCGCCCCGTGGCACTGGACGATTGGCGCGCCCGCGCGTGAAAAAAGAACCGCCGGAATTCCGGAGGCGCCGCTCGATGTGACGGCAAAATGACTCTTTTTTCGCAAAGGTGCTTGCAATCCTGCGCGGCACGTTTTAGAGGATCGCCACGCCGCCGACGACAGTCGGGCCGGTACGCACCCGTAGCTCAGCTGGATAGAGCACCAGACTACGAATCTGGGGGTCAGGAGTTCGAATCTCTTCGGGTGCGCCATTCTTCCTAATTTTTAAATTAGATTTGAATTCCGCGACTTGCGGTTTCGCCGCCGTATCTGCGCGGTCTTTTCAGGCATTGCAAGTCATGCAAGAATCGCATGGCAGACAATCGCGCAATGCGACGGAAGAATGGTTGCGTTTTCTCCGCGGGCGCCGTTAAGCCATGGCCTCTGCCCGTCAAAGCTGGATCGGGCCTGCGTTTTCTCATGAGGATCGATCATGCTGCGTGACCGGATCAGATTTAAGCCGCTGCTCGACAAGTTGGTCAGCGCCGAGGAGGCCGCGGCCTATATCAAGGACGGCATGACGGTCGGCATGAGCGGGTTCACCCGCGCCGGCGAGGCAAAGGCGGTGCCGATGGCCTTGGCCGAGCGGGCCCGGACGCATCCGCTGAAGATCACCCTGATGACCGGCGCCTCGCTCGGCAATGATCTCGACAAGACCCTGGCCGAGGCCCATGTCACTGCGCGTCGCATCCCCTTCCAGTCGGATCCGGGACTGCGCAAGGCGATCAATGCCGGTGAGGTCATGTTCATCGACCAGCACCTGTCCGAAACCGTCGAGCAATTGCGCAACCAGCAGTTGAAGCCGGTGGACATTGCCGTCATCGAGGCCGTCGCCATCACCGAGACCGGCGGCATCGTGCCGACCACCTCGGTCGGCAATTCGGCCAGTTTCGCCATCCTCGCCGACAAGGTCATCGTCGAGTTGAACATGTCGCAGCCGGTCACGCTCGAGGGGCTGCACGACATCTACATTCCCTCGCGCCGGCCGACCCGCATGCCGATCCCGGTCGTCACGCCGGAAAGCCGGGTGGGCCTTCCCTTCATTCCGATCCCGCCGGAAAAGATCGTCGCGATCGTGGTGTCGGAGAAGCACGACAGCTCGGCCAGCATCCAGCCGCCGGACGACGACACCCGCGCGATCGCCGGCCACCTGACGGAATTCCTCGTCAACGAAGTCAAGCAGGGGCGGCTGGGCTACGAATTGCAGCCGCTGCAGGCCGGCATCGGCACGATCGCCAATGCGGTGCTGCACGGCTTCATCGACACGCCGTTCCATGACCTGAAGATGTATTCCGAGGTGCTGCAGGATTCGACCTTCGAGCTGATCGATTCGGGCAAGCTGACCTTTGCTTCCGGCTCGTCGATCACGCTGTCGGCGGACATGTATCAGAAGGTCCTGCCGCGCCTGGCCGAGTACAAGCGTCACCTGATGCTACGCCCGCAGGAGATCAGCAATCATCCGGAAGTGATCCGGCGCCTCGGCCTGATCTGCATCAACACAGCGCTGGAATTCGACATCTACGGCAATGTCAATTCCACCCATGTCGGCGGCACGCATATGATGAACGGCATCGGCGGCTCTGGCGATTTCGCCCGCAACGCCTTCATGTCGATCTTCGTCACCAAGTCCACCGCCAAGAACGGTGCGATCTCCTCCGTCGTGCCGATGGTCAGCCATGTCGACCACACCGAGCATGATACCGACATCCTGGTGACGGAAGTCGGCCTCGCCGACCTGCGCGGGCTTGCGCCGCGCGAACGGGCGGCGGTGATCATCGCCAATTGCGTCGACAAGGCCTATCGCGATGCTTTGCAGGATTATTACGATCGCGCCGTGAAGCGGGGCGGCCATACGCCGCATGTGCTCGAGGAGGCGTTCTCCTGGCACGCGAACCTGCGCGACCGGGGCACGATGCGGCCCGCCTGAGGCGGGTCGGTCATCTAGGGGACGGCTGGGATGCGGGTGGCTGCGGCCCGGTCTAGACGGCGCAGAAACTGCCGTAGAGCGCGGCGATGACGTTGCGCGCCGGTTCGCTTTCGATCCGGTACCAGATGGTCTGGCCGTCGCGGCGTCCGGCGATGATCCTGTCGCGGCGCAAAAGCGCCAGATGTTGCGAGACAGTCGAGTCGCGAATGCCGAGGAATTCGGCGAGCTGGCCGACCGAACGCTCGCCGTCGATCAGCTGGCAGAGAATGAGCAAACGGTGTCGGTTGGCAAGTGCCTTCAGCAACTCGCTCGCATCGTCGGCGGCATCCTGCATGGAGTCGGGATCAACTTTCATTCTTGCGTATCTACGTTATTCCGAATATATTGTCAAGCCCGTGAACCCGCTCGATGGGGCTTGAAACAGCAGGACTACGCAAGATGCAAAAAGACAAAAAGATTGTTTGTCCGCAGTGTTCTGCGGTCAATCGCCTGGTGGCCGATCGTCCGGCGTCGGAGGCGCGCTGCGGCAAGTGCGGCCACGCCATGTTCGAGGCGCATCCGGCCGATGTCGATGCGGCCTCCTTCGACAAGCAGATGAGCCGTAGCGACATTCCGGTCCTGGTCGATGTCTGGGCGCCTTGGTGCGGCCCGTGCCGGATGATGGCGCCGGCCTTCGCGGAGGCAGCCGGCGTCCTGGAGCCCGAGGTGCGGCTGATCAAGCTGAACTCGGAAAACGAGCAACAACTGGCCTCGCGGCTGGGTATTCGCGGCATCCCGACCATGCTGCTCTACAAGGGCGGGCGTGAGGTCGGCCGGGTCTCCGGCGCCATGTCGGCGCGGCAGATCATCGACTGGACCCGCGGGCAACTCGCCTCCGCCTGACGCCAAAGTCGGAGCCTGGAAGGCGAGGGGCTGGAAACCGGGCGTGAAGCCCGGTATGACGCCAGGCGTAGCTGTCATGCCTTGAGCGTTGGAGACGTCGTGGATCCGCATTGCATCAATGAAGCCGGATCACAGCGGCGCAGGGGCAGGGGCAGGGGCCCGGCGATCGCACTCGGCCATGCCGTGATCGTCGCCGGAATGCTGCTTGGCTTGTCGGCTTGTGCCGGTCGGCCGATCGGCGTGATGGAGCCCACCAACCACGTGGCCAACGGCACCACCAAGATCGAGTTGATCGCCGCCACGACCAGGGCGCCGGCGCAGGACAAGGCGATCCTCTTCACCGGCGAGCGCGGCACCGGCCTGATGATCGATGCGGTGACGATCTCCATCCCGCCCGATGGCCGTCGCGAGATCGGCCAGGTCCAGTGGCCTAAGCGCCTGCCCGCCGATCCTCAGAAGGAATTCACGACGGTCGCGGTCGATCCGATCGCCGACGAGAAGGAGGGCGAGGCCTGGCTCAAGACCCATGTTCCGAAGAGCCGGCGCGTGCTGGTCTTCGTCCATGGCTTCAACAACCTCTATGAGGAGGCCGTCTATCGCTTCGCCCAGATCGTCCACGATTCCAAGGCCGATGTCGTGCCCGTGGTGTTCACCTGGCCGTCGCGCGGCTCGCTCTTTGACTATAATTACGACAAGGAAAGCACCAATTATTCCCGCGACGCGCTGGAGGACCTGCTGACGCAGATCGCCCGCAATCCGGCGGTCGGCGAGGTTACGGTGATGGCCCATTCCATGGGCACATGGCTCGCGGTCGAGGCGCTGCGCCAGATGGCGATCCGCAACGGCCGGATCGATCCGAAGATCAGCAATGTCATCCTCGCCGCCCCCGATCTCGACGTCGATGTCTTCGGCCAGCAATACCAGTCCTTTAACGGTAAGGCGCCGCATTTTACCCTGTTCGTCTCGCGCGACGACCGCGCCCTTATCCTGTCGAAACGCATTTCCGGCAATGTCGAGCGGCTTGGCCACATCGATCCCAGCATCGAGCCCTATCGCAGCCAACTGGAGGCGGCCGGGATCACCGTTCTCGACCTGACCAAGTTGAAATCCGGCGATCCGCTCAATCACGGCAAGTTCGCCGAGAGCCCGGACGTCGTGCGGCTGATCGGAGACCGGTTGATCGCCGGTCAGGCGGTGACCGATTCCGCCGTCGGTCTCGGCGAGAGCCTCGGCGCGGTGGCGATCGGAGCCGGCACCACCGTGGGCCAGGCGGCGAGCACGGTGATCAGCGCGCCGATCTCCATCTTCGACCCGCGAACGCGGCGCAACTACGGCCAGCAATGGCTGCAACTCGGCAGTTCGGCGGGCAATACGATCGGCGCCGCCGGAACTGTCTTCGTCCCGTCACGGCCTTGAGGCCCGCGACCCTCTACGGTCGGGCGGTATGCAGTTCGAAAAGTTCTGTCCCGTGGCCCACCAGCACGCCCTCGTCGACCAGCTGACGCGACAGCACGCCGTCTGACGGCGCAAGCACCGGGCGCAGCAGTGGCCCCGCCGCGAGATAACCGAGGATTTCGCCCCGTCTGACCAGTCGCGGCAGCGCGGTTGCGCCCGCGTCCAGCGGGTGGGCGCCGCGGAACAGGCCGATATGCGGCGCGCGAAGCGTTTCGCTTGCGCGGGGCGAATGTGTCGGCTGGCGCACCGCCGGCTGCTGCCAGGGCTCGTCGACCTCGAGGATTGAGCCCTCGCTCGCGACGAAATGCCGGTCGGCATGTTCGTACTCGAATTCCGCAATGCCGTGGCGCCGCATCAGCTCCATCACGGCTTCGATCCATTCGCTCCCCATCATGATCTCCCGAAACCGTCGGCCATCAGCCGTTCGAGATGATGGATGTCGATGCCGCCGGCGGCAAAACCCGGTTCCCTCAGCAGTGCCAGGTGGAGGGCGCTCGACGTCTCCACACCCTCGATGGCGAGTTCGCCAAGCGCGCGGCGCATGCGGGCAATCGCTGCGTCACGCGTCGGCCCATGCGCGATCAGTTTGCCGATCAGCGAATCATAGTTCGGCGGGATCGCGTAGCCCGGATAAAGATGGGTATCGAGCCGCACACCGGGTCCGCCCGGCGCGATGAACTGCGTCACCTTGCCCGGCGAAGGCGTGAAGTTGAAGGCATGTTCCGCGTTGATCCGGCATTCGATGGCGTGGCCGTCGAAGTGAACGGCGTCCTGCGTGATGTCGAGCCTCTCGCCCATGGCGATACGCAACTGTTCGCGCACGATGTCGACGCCGGTGATCTCCTCGGTGACGGGATGCTCGACCTGGACGCGCGTGTTCATCTCGATGAAGTAGAACGCGCCGTCTTCATAGAGGAACTCGAAGGTGCCGGCGCCGCGATAGCCGATGGCAAGGCACGCCGCCGCGCAGCGCCGGCCGATCGCGTCGATGGCGGCCGGATCTATGCCCGGCGGCGGCGCCTCCTCGATCAGCTTCTGGTGACGGCGCTGGATCGAGCAGTCGCGGGCGCCCAGATGGATCGCATTGCCATGACTGTCGGCCAGAACCTGGATCTCGACATGGCGCGGAAATTCGAGGAATCGCTCGACATAGACTTCCGGATTGCCGAAGGCCCGCCCCGCCTCCTCGCGCGCCATCTGGACCGCCCCGATCAGGGCTTCGGGTTCACGAACGATCCGCATGCCGCGCCCGCCGCCGCCGCCCGATGCCTTGACGATCAGCGGATAGCCTGTCTCCGCGCCGATGGCGGCGATGCGCGCCGGATCCTGCGGCAGGGCGCTGTCCGGTCCGGGAACGCAGGGCACGCCGGCCGCGATCATCGCCCGCTTGGCGGCGACCTTGTCACCCATCACCCGGATCGCCGCGGACGGCGGCCCGATAAAGGTAAGGCCGGCCCGTTCGACTAGGGCGGCGAAGTCGGCATTTTCCGACAGGAAGCCGTAGCCCGGATGGATCGCGCCGGCGGCGGTCAGTTGTGCGGCAAGCAGGATCTCGTGACTGTCGAGATAGCTGCGCGCCGCCGGTGCCGGTCCGATGCACAAGGCCTGGTCGGCCAGCGCCACATGGCGCAGATTGCGATCGACGTCGGAATGAATGGCGATCGTCCTCAGGCCGAGATCGCGGCAGGCCCTCAAGATGCGAAGGGCGATTTCACCGCGATTGGCGATCAGCACGCTGTCGAACATAGGCTTCAATCCCGCGCGAGGAGGATCAGCGGCATGCCGGGCGTAACCGGTTCGCCATCCGCGACCAGGATCGCCGAGATACGGCCGCCGCGCGTTGCCTCGACCGGGTTGAGCATCTTCATCGCCTCGACCAAGGCCAGGGTCTGCCCCTCCTCGATCAGGTCCCCTTCCTGCGCATAGGGTTCGGCGCCGGGCGCAGGCGCGCGGTAGAAGGTACCCGACATTCCGGCGACGATCACCGCCTCGTCGGTTTCGGCAATCTCCGGCAACGCCATCAAGGCGGCGATTTCGGCCGCCGCCATGGCCTCCGGCGTGTCGCGCCGCATCTGAGGGGAGGGCGGGGCGCCACCATTGCGGGCCGCGGTCTTGGCCAGGCGGATGCGCATGCCGTTCTCGCTCACCTCAAGCTCGTTGAGGTTGGAATTCTCCAGCATCTGCATCAGTCGTTCGATCGTCGCGAGGTCCATGTCGTCCCCTTCAGCGCAGGAAATTGGCAATGGTGATCCCTTGCGCTTCCAGCGTCTCCCGGATGGTCCGGGCGATGGCAACGGCGGACGGCGTATCGCTGTGAACGCAGATCGAATCGACCGGCGTGACGATCGTCCGGCCGGTGACGGTCTCGATCGCGCCGCTCTTCACCATCCGCACGACGCGGGCGGCGGCGGCCTCCGCGTCATGGATCACGGCGCCGGGCTGGCTGCGATGCACGAGAAAGCCCTCATCGGTATAGGCGCGGTCGGCGAAGATCTCGGAGCGGCAGGCGAGCCCCATGTCGCGCGCCAGCCGCTCCTGGTGGCCAAGCGCGATGGTCAGGCAGACGAGCGAGGGATCGACCGCCTTGATGGCGTTGTTGACGGAGCGCGCCACGCTTTCGTCCTGCTGGGTCAGGTTGCCGAGCGCGCCATGCGCCTTCACATGCGTGATCGGGTGGCCGGCATAGGTCGAAAGCGCCTGCGCCGCGCCGATCTGATAGGCGACCAGCCGCTCGATCTCGCCGGCGGAAAAGGGGATGTTGCGCCGCCCGAAACCCCAAAGGTCGGGAAACCCGGGATGGGCACCGACAGCCACGCCCTTGGACTTGGCGATGGCAAAGGTCGAGGCCATGATATCGGGGTCGCCTGCATGCATGCCGCAGGCGATATTGGCCGAACTGACGATCGACAGCATCGCCTCGTCGTCGCCCATGCGATAGGCACCGAAGCCTTCGCCCATGTCGGAATTGAGGTCGACGCTGAGTGCCATGCCGCTTACGCTCCCTATGCTTCGGTTCTTATGGATTGTAGGTCGAGCCGGCGCCGATGCACAATGGAGGACCCAAGAAATGCTTTGGGTCTCCACTGCATTCTGATATATCACGACACGAAGGACGGCGATGAAGGCGGGCATGCAGCAAGACGGCGACAATCCGAAGGTAAGCGCTGAAGGGGCGGGAACGCTGCTTTTCGATTCGGCCGGCCCGGTCTTCGATCCTTCGCTGCAGGAGCGCATCTGGGTGTTCGCCGACGTGCTGAAGGCCCTGCCCGGCATTAGCGAGGTGGCGCCCGGCATGAACAATCTGATGGTCGTGTTCGACCCGCTCCGCCTCGATCCGGACAGCCTCGAAGCTCATCTGCTCGTCGAGTGGCGCAAGACGATCGCGGCACCGGCCGCCGGCCGCCTGATCGACATTCCGGTCGTCTACGGCAATGCGGGAAGCGATCTCCTGGAGGTTGCCCGGGAAAAGGGCCTGACCATCGAGCGTCTGGTGGCGATGCACACAGCACCCGTCTATTCTGTCGCCGCGGTCGGCGCCATGCCCGGTTTCGTCTACCTTTCAGGCCTCGATCCCCGGCTGGCCTTGCCCCGGCGCGCCGTGCCGCGCATGGCGGTGCCGGAAGGATCGGTCATCATCGGCGGCGCCCAGGCCGGCATCATGCCGCTCACCGCGCCCTCGGGCTGGCATATTCTAGGCCATACCGATTTTCACCTGTTCGATCCGATGCGCGATCCGCCGGCCGCCCTTCGCGCCGGCGATTGTATCCGTTTCGTCGTCAAGGAGATCCGCGCATGATCGAGATCCTGACGACGGGCGCGGCCAATTCCGTGCAGGACCTCGGCCGCCTCGGTTATCTGGATGCCGGCGTTTCGCGCTCCGGTGCGATGGATGCGCCGGCGCTGGAACTCGCCAACCGGCTGGTCGGCAACCAACCGAACGCGGCAGCGATCGAGGTGGCGATCTTTCCATTTCGCTTGCGCTTCGATCGAGCCGCTTTCGTCGCGGTGACCGGTGCGGATCTGCAGGTCATGCTGAACGGCATTCGCTATCCGCCCTGGTGGGCGCTGCCGGTAAGTGCGGGCGATGTTGTCGAACTGGGTCTGCCGCGTCGCGGTGCCCGGGCCTATCTCGCCATCGCGGGCGGCATTGCCGTTCCCCCTGTGCTCGGTTCGGCCTCCACCGACCTCAAGAGCCGCTGGGGCGGGCTCGATGGCAGGGGTCTGCGCCGTGGTGACCGGTTGGAGGCGGGCTTTGCGCCGGCCGTGGCCGCCGGCCTGCCGGCGGGGTTCGGCCTTGATCCCGAAGCGATCGGCCGTGGAGCCGACGACATCGGGGAGGCGGTTCCCATCCGCGTCTTGCCGGGTGCCGAATTTGATGCCTTCGAGAAGACGGCGGTCGATGCCTTGGAAGCCGCTGCCTGGCAGGTCACCGAGGACGCCAATCGTCAGGGTTATCGCCTCTCCGGCCCCGAATTGAAGCCCCGCCAAAGGCTCGAACTGCATTCGCACGGCATCATGCCGGGGACCGTGCAGGTGCCGCCGTCCGGCCAGCCGATCATCCAGCTGGCCGAGGCCAATACCTGCGGCGGATATCCGAAGATCGCCCATGTGATCGAGGCCGATCTCTGGCGGCTCGGCCAGGCCGCCGTCGGCAGTCGCCTGCGTTTTGCCAAGGTGGACCGGAGACAGGCGGTCGCTGCGCTGCGCGCGCAGCGCACCCTGATCGACCGCGCCGCCGCCTTTGTCGCGCTCGCCCGCAAGGATACGGCAAATCCCGAAATTCTGACGGCGCTGTCGCGCCCTGCAACCTATTCCTGATTGACGGAGCAAGACCATGAGATGGAAGCGTACGCTGCAACTGATCGATGTCCATTGCGAGGGCGAGATCGGCAAAGTGGCGGTCGGCGGTGTGCCGAAGATCCCGGGCGAGACGATCGCCGAACAGCTTCATTGGCTGAACAACGACCCGAAGGGCCAGGAACTGCGCCGCTTTCTCGTGCTTGAGCCGCGCGGCGCGCCGATCGGCTCGGTCAACCTGCTGCTGCCGGCCAAGAATCCGAAGGCCGATGCCGGCTTCGTCATCCTCCAGCCGGACCAGGCCCATGCCAGCTCCGGATCGAATTCGATCTGCGTCACCACGGCCCTGCTGGAAAGCGGCATCGTCGAAATGACCGAGCCCGAGACGACGGTGGTGCTCGACACGGCGGCCGGTCTTGTCACTGCGACCGCGACCTGCCGCGATGGCCGTTGCGAGCGGGTCAAGCTCACCATGGTGCCGTCCTTTGTGCATGAACTGGACGTCAGCCTCGAGACCGAGCAATGGGGCCGCATCACCTTCGACCTCAGCTATGGTGGCATTTTCTACGCCCTGGTCGATGTCGGCCAGATCGGGCTAACCATCGACAAGGCCAATGCCCGCGGCCTGGTCGAGGCGGGGATGATCCTGAAGGAAGAGATCAACCGCCGCATTCCCGTCGTCCATCCGGACATCCCGGCGATCTCCGGCGTCGCCTATGTGATGTTCCGCGATGTCGATCCGGACGGCGCCATCCGCACCTGCACGACGATGTGGCCGGGCCGCGTCGACCGCTCGCCCTGCGGCACCGGCAATTCGGCCAATCTCGCGACCCTCCACGCGCGAGGCAAGGTCAAGGTCGGCGATGTGCTGAAATCACGCTCGATCATCGGTTCGGAGTTCGAGGTAGGGCTGAAGGACGTGACCGAGGTCGCCGGACGTCCCGCCGTCATCCCGACGATCAGCGGCCGCGGCTTCACCTTCGGCCTGCACCAGGTGGCACTCGACCCCTTCGACCCGCTGGCCGATGGTTTTGCCCTTACCGACGTCTGGGGTCCCTCGGCGGGTTCGATTGGTTAACGGCATGGGCTCTTTCCGTCGGAATTAACCTCCCGGTAATACATCGACCGTTTCTTCGGCCGCTCCGGCTTGCGCTTCCTGTGTCCAGCGGCATAAGAAGCACCGGTGTTCATCTCGTCCTCATGGCTGCAAGAACAAGAAAAATGGAAGATAATCTAACCGTGGGAGCCTTTCCGCCGAATAACGTGCACTGTCTTTCCACGCTGCGCGGCACCGCAATATTTGCCAGCCTCACTGTCGAAGAAGACAAGGAACTGCTGTCGCGTTGCCATACCAGAAATCTCTGCGCGGGCGAAAGTCTAGTCGACTTCGAGGACCAGTCGAAGGACGTATTCGTCGTGCAGAGCGGAGAGATTCGCGCGGTTCTGCGCTTCACCGTCGGCAAGGAGGCGATCCTTGGAACCTTCCGCCGTGGTGATCTCTTGGGCGAACTGTCGGCGATCGACGGTCTGTCCCGTTCGGCGAGCCTCATGGCGGTCACGGACACGATTGTCACCGTCATCCCCTATGCCGTCTTTCATGAGGTTCTCGAGGCGCATCGCGAGGTGTGCCTGGGTTTGATGCAGCTTTTGTCGCGGCGCATCCGGGCGATGAACGAGCGGATTTCGGAGCTGTCCTTTCTCGACACCAAGCATCGTCTCTACAACGCGCTGCTGCGTCTTTCGCGGCTGCGCGGCGATGGCGGGCGCGAGCGTATCATCTCTCCGCCGATGGTCCATGCCGAACTCGCCGAGCATATCGGCTCGAGCCGGGAAACTGTTTCGCGCGAGATGTCGCGCCTGATCCGCGAACAGGTGATCGAGCGGACCAGCCGCGCCATCATCCTGAAGAATCCCGTCGAGCTTTCCCGGCGCATTTCCCGCGCGCTCGAGGGTTGATCGGCAGCTTTCCGATCTCTCGACGGGAGCGACGCCTGCCGACCGGCGGGCTTTCCGCGCTGCGCTTTAGTCGCCTCTAATTGATTAAGGGTGACTTAAAGTAGCGATCGGTAAAATTGATTCGAAATGGTTCAGCCTATGGCAGCCTCCCCTTGCTAGAAACCGTCTGAGGGTAGGCGGTTTGCAGTAAAGGGAAGCGGCATGGCCATTTTGATCGTGGAAGACAATCCGACCAATGCGATGATCCTGAAGCACCTTGCCAAAAAGGTGACGGACGAGGAGATCGTCATCGAGCCGGACGCGGTCAAGGCGCTGACGATGTGCCACAACAGGCTTTTCGCCATGCTGATCGTCGACCACATCCTTCCCGGAATGAGCGGCCTCCAGTTCGTCAAGGCGATCCGCATGACATCCCGCTACGATGCGGTTCCCGTCGTCATGGTCACCGCCGATCAGGAGCCGGGCCTGCGCGAAGCCGCGAGGCAGGGTGGCGTGACCGACTTCCTCACCAAGCCGGTGGAAGCCGTGGCCTTCCGCTCGCTGATCTCGTCCTGTCTGGGTCACCGCGCGGATCCCGCGGCCATGGCCATCTGAGACCGATCGTTTCCTCACGAGTGCACGCATGAAGTCCGCAGTCATCACCACCTTCTTTCTCGCTCTGCTCGCCGCAGCCCCGGCGACTGCGCTGGATATGCCGAAAGGTCCCGTCATCCTGACCATCAGCGGTGCCGTCGCGCAGCCCAATCGCGATGGAACGGCGGTCTTCGACCTTTCCATGCTGGAAGGGCTGAAAGGCCGGCGCGGGGTCATGGACACGCCGTGGACGCAAGGCGAGGTCGAGTTCTCCGGCCCCTTGCTGCGTGAAGTGCTGGTGGCTGCCGGCGCCGAGGGCGGACGTCTGATCATTCGCGCCCTCAACGGCTATTCCGCGGAAGTGCCGTTTTCTGATGCGCGCGACATCGACACCATCCTGGCCACGCGGCTCGACGGCAAGATCTTGACCGTGCGGACCAAGGGGCCGTCCATGCTGGTCTATCCCTTCGACCAGGATCGGGCGCTCTACAACGAGAAATATTTCGCGCGTTCGGTCTGGCAGATCGGGGAAATCGAGGTCCTTCCGTGACACGCGTCCGCAGAACCGGTGACATCATGCGCAAGGCAGGGAGCACCACCCTGATCCTGCAAGTCCTGTCGGCCGTTCTTCTGCTGGTGCTGATCATGCTCTTCGTCGATATTTCCCGCCAGTTCCGCTTCCTCCAGGACGGCATTCGTGAGAATGCCGTGTGGTCGGTCTACCAGCTGGATCGCGAGGCGCGCACCCTTGACTACGGTCTTGCCGAACTGCGTCGGCAATCGCCGAGCAAGGTCCTGATCGACGAACTCTCGCTGCGTTATGATATTCTCTATTCGCGTGTACAGGTGGTGAAGGAATCGAAGTTCAGCAGCTATTTCACCGATGATCCTAAGATCCTGCGGTTGCTCGGCGAAATCGAGACGGTGGTCGCCGGTCTCCAGCCGGCCTTCGACCGCTATGCCGAGGGCTCGATCCCGAGCGACGCCGAACTGGAGGCGCTTGACCTTGCGCTGGCGGGCCTCGCCAGGCTGACCGAGGATCTCCTCGTACAGACCAATATGCAGCTGAGTACCGAACGGGCCGATGCGCGCACCACCATTCTCGAACTCGAGAAGACGTCGGCGATCATGCTGGCCCTGCTCATGGTCTCGGTCATTTTCCTTGTCGTGACCTTGCGCCGGCAGCTGAAGTCGGTGCGCAAGGCGGGCCTTGAACTGGAGGGCATGGCCCACCGCCTGACCGAGGCCTACGAAGCGGCGGATGCCGGCAACCGCGCCAAGTCGCAGTTCATGGCGACGATGGGTCATGAGATCCGCACGCCGCTCAACGCCATTCTCGGCATGTCGGAGCTCCTGGAATTCTCCGAGCTGCCGGAGGATGCGCTGTCCAGCGTCAAGACCATTCGCTCCTCCGGCGAGGCGCTGCTGGAAGTCATCAACGAGATCCTCGACTATTCCAAGATCGAGCATGGCAAGCTGGAGCTCGAGGAGCGCGCCGTCGATATCCGCGCCCTGTCCGAAACAACCGTCAGCATCATCCGCGGCCGGGCCGACGACCACGGCAATTCGATCGTCCTCGACATTCCCTATTCCCTCGACGCGCTCTATGTGCGCACCGATCCGACGCGCCTGCGCCAGGTCCTGCTCAATCTCCTGTCCAATGCGGCCAAGTTCACCACCAGGGGAACGGTCACCTTGCGCCTGCGCGAATTCTATCGGCACGGCAAGCTGATGCTGCGTTTCGAGGTCGAGGATACCGGTATCGGCATCGACGAGGCGGGGCTTGCCAAGCTGTTCAAGCCGTTCTCGCAGGTCGATGCCTCGATCAGCCGCAAGTATGGCGGCACCGGGCTCGGGCTGACGATCTGCAAGCAGATCGTCGAAAAGCTCGGCGGCGAGTTGGGCATGAGCAGCACGGTCGGCGTCGGGAGCATTTTCTGGTTCGAGCTTGCGGTTGTCGCCGTCGGCAAGGACGAGGTACGACGCCAGGCCGGCGGGCCGGACAAGGCGCCCTTGCCGCGTCTCAGGATCCTGCTGGTCGAGGACAATCGGGTGAACCAGCTTGTCGCGACCCGTTTCCTCGCCCGCCTGGGGCAGGAGGTCGTGGTCGCCAGAGACGGCGCCGAGGCGGTCTCGATCGCCAGGGACCAGCCCTTCGACACCATCCTTATGGACATGCAGATGCCGGTAATGGACGGGATCGAGGCTACCCGCCGAATCATTGCCGAGGGCGGGGTGTGCTCCACCACGCCGATCATCGCCATGACGGCGAATGCCTCCGACGACGACCGGCGGCGCTGCATCGAGGCAGGCATGGCCGGCTTCGAATCCAAGCCGATAACAATGGAAAGGCTGCGCAACGTGATACAGTCGATCGCGCAAGTCCCGGCCACCGGGCGCGGCAACGACGAGCCGGACGATATCGGCCTGCCGGAACCGATCATCATCGACGATGTCGATCTGCCGGCCCTGTCGATCGAGGGTCTCGACGAGGCGCGGCATTCCGAACTGGTCGATGCGCTCGGCGAGGACGTCTTCCGCGAACTGGTCGAATCCTTCTTCGATGATGCAGTGTCGTTGATCCAGGATCTGCACACCGCGCTGGCCAACCATGATCCCGAAAGGATCGATCGGTTGCTGCACACGATCAAGGGCGCAGCCGTCAATGTCGGCCTGAACGACATCGCCGACAAGGCGCATGCGCTGCGCCGGGTCAGGCCGTCTCCCGCCGACGTCGACAGGCTGAGCGGTGAAATCGAAACCCTGAAATTCAAACTGGTTGCTTGAGAGTGAAGGAGGCGTCTATGCGTATTCTGCTGGTGGATGACAACAGCACCAACCTGAAGCTGTTGACGAAGCTCGTCGGCAAGCTGGAAAGCTGCGAGGCGCTCGCCTTCGCCAGTCCCGATGCGGTCCTGTCCGCTCTTCCTGAACTCGATTTCGACATCGCGATCATCGACTACCAGATGCCCGTCTACAACGGCGTCGAGCTGTTCACCGAGATCGTCCGTTTCGAGAAATATGCCCAGGTCCCGGTGATCTTCGTCACCGCCGATAAGGACATGACGACGCGCATGGCGGCGCTCAATGCCGGTGCCATCGACTTCCTGACGAAGCCGATCAACCCGGTGGAGTTCCAGGCGCGCGTGCAGAACATCGTCTCGCTCGCCCGCGCCCGCCGCCAGCTCGCCGATCAGGCCGAATGGCTGCGTCGCGAGGTCGACCGGGCGGTCTTCGAATTGCGCCAGCGCGAGCAGGAGATCATCCACCGCCTGACGCTGGCCGCCGGATACAAGGACCCGGAGACCTCCCGCCATACGCTGCGCGTGGCCGCCTATTCCGAAGCCATCGGGCTCGAGTACGGGCTTCCTGAACAGTCGTGCAACGACATCAGGCTTGCCGCGCCGATGCACGACATCGGCAAGGTGGCGATGCCGGATACGGTGCTGTTGAAGCAGGGTCGCCTGACCGAGGCGGAGTACCGCCAGATGCAGGCCCATGCGCAGATCGGCAGCGACATTCTCGCCCGTTCGCATTCCTCCCTGCTGCAACTCGCATCGGAGATCGCTGCCAGCCATCACGAGCGGTGGGACGGCCAGGGTTACCCGAACCGCCTGTCCGGCACGGCGATCCCGATCTCGGGGCGCATCGTCTGCATCGCCGACAACTTCGATGCGCTGACGACCGAGCGGCCCTACAAGCCGGCATGGTCTTTCGAACGCACGGTGGAGCACATCCTCGGTCGCGCCGGCACCCAGTTCGATCCGGATTGCGTCGCCGCCTTCGAGCGGGCATTGCCGAAGATCAAGGCGATCATGGAAAACGACAGGCGCGAGCAGTTGGAGGAAGCGGAACGGACGCTGGCGGCCCTTTCCGGCAAGGTCGCCTAAAGGCAGGTTTGACCCGCATCGGGAACATGCTATCTGCGGGATCGAGACCCATGCCCCGGAGGTTCTGTCATGCGCTCGATCACCATCCGCCGCCCCGATGACTGGCACCTGCATCTGCGCGATGGCGCGATGCTCGAAGGGGTGATCGCCGACACCAGCCGGCATTTCGCCCGCGCCATCATCATGCCGAACCTCGTGCCGCCGGTCGTCACGACGGCGGACGCCATGGCCTATCGCGACCGCATCATGGCGGCTCTGCCGAAGGGCGATCGCTTCCAGCCGCTGATGACGCTCTACCTCACCGAGGATACGAGCCCGGACGACGTGGAGGAGGGCGCGAAAAGCGGCCTGATCACCGCGGTGAAGCTCTATCCCGCCGGTGCCACGACCAATTCCCACGGCGGCGTGCGCGACATGGCAAAAGCCATGCCTGTGCTGGAACGCATGGCGAAGATCGGCCTGCCGCTATGCGTGCATGGCGAGGTGACCACGCCCGAGGTCGACATCTTCGACCGCGAAAAGGTCTTCATCGACACCGTGCTCGATCCGCTGCGCCGCAGTCTCCCGGACTTGAAGGTGACGATGGAACACGTGACCACGTCCGACGGCATCGACTATATCCGCTCGGCCGAGCGCAACATTGCCGGCTCGATCACCACCCACCATCTGATCATCAACCGCAACGCCATCCTCGTCGGCGGCATCAAGCCGCACTACTACTGCCTGCCGGTCGCCAAGCGCGAGAGCCATCGTCTGGCCTTGCGGGCTGCCGCGACCTCCGGTGATCGCCGCTTCTTCCTCGGCACGGATTCCGCGCCCCATGCCGATCCCTTGAAGGAATGCGCCTGCGGTTGCGCCGGCATCTATACATCGATCAACACGATGAGCTGCCTGGCCCATGTGTTCGAACAGGAAGACGCGCTCGACAAGCTCGAGGCCTTTGCCTCGCTGAACGGTCCGGCCTGGTACGGCCTTGCGCCGAACGAGGACTCCATCACGCTGGTAAGGCGTGACGCGCCCGTGTCCTATCCGGCAAAAATCGAGACCGGAGCCGGCCCGGTGACCGTCTTCGATCCGATGTTCGACTTGTTCTGGGACGTGACCTGACGGTCAGAGATTGAGCCCGCTCGTCAGGTTGGGCCACAGCCCGGTTACGCCGACGATGATCAGGTAGATCGCGATCACGTAATTGAGCAGGCGCGGCATGACAAGGATGAGGACTCCGGCGATCAGCGCGATCAGCGGTTGAATGGCGATGGCGTTCATTTTTGTTCTTCCTGTTTCAGTGTTCGTCTTGATGGCTGGTGAAGGGGATCAATGGTGAGGCGTCGAAGGCGGAACCAGGCTCCTGTTGCTCGCAGCAGCCAAGATTCGTGCGGATGATGTCACCGTCATGGCTGCGGGCGCTGGCCAGTCCGCCGCGTTGCTGATATTGGCCGCTTTCGGATGCCGTAACGCGACAGGAGCCGAAATGATCCAGACGACCTTTCCCGAACCCGCCGTCATGGCGGAACTGATGGCGAAGATGCTGTGGGAGATCAAGGCGGTGCATTTTTCCGCCGACAAGCCCTACAAGCTGTCCTCCGGCATGATGAGCCCGGTCTATATCGACTGCCGCAAGCTGATCTCCTATCCGCGCATTCGTTCGGCGATCATGGATTTCGCCGCCGCCACGGTGATGCGCAATGCCGGCTTCGAGCAGTTCGACGTCGTGGCCGGCGGCGAAACGGCCGGTATCCCCTTTGCCGCCTTCCTCGCGGAGCGTCTCGGCCTGCCGATGATCTACGTGCGCAAGGCGCCGAAGGGTCATGGTCGCAACGCCCAGATCGAAGGCCATATGGCGGAAGGTGCCCGCGTTCTGGTGATTGAGGATCTGACGACGGCGGGCGGCAGCATGTTCAAGTTCATCGATGCGATCCGCGCCGCCGGCGGCGTCGTCGATCACGGCATCGCCCTCTTCTACTATGGCATCTTCCCGGAAGCCGAGGAACGCTTCACCAACGGTAACGTCACGCTGCACCACATCGCCACCTGGCGCAACGTGCTGGCCGTCGCGCGCGAGCGCAAGCTGTTCGACGACAAGACGCTCTCCGAGGTCGAGGCCTTCCTCGATGCGCCGCTCGCCTGGTCGGGCCGCAATGGCGGGGTGGCTTCGCTCGGCTGATACGGGCTGGCCTTTTCAGATCGGATGGATTAAATCGATTGAAATCCATTCCAGCAACGGGACATATCGGGAGGACGGTCGAATGATCTTGTGTTGTGGAGAAGCGCTGATCGACATGTTGCCGCGCGAATCGACGCGGGGTGAGCGGGCCTTTGCCCCTTACGCCGGCGGCGCCATCTTCAACACGGCGATCGCCCTTGGCCGGCTCGGCATCCAGACGGGCTTCTTCACCGGTCTTTCCGACGACATGATGGGCGACATCCTGCGTGAGACCCTGACGTCGAGCGGCGTCGACTTCCGGTTCTGCGCGACGTCGTCCAGGCCGACGACGATCGCTTTCGTCAAGCTTGTCGCCGGCCATGCAAGCTATGCCTTCTATGACGAGAACACCGCCGGCCGGATGATTTCGCCGGCAGACCTGCCGACCCTCGGTCCGGATTGCGAGGCGCTGCATTTCGGCGCGATCAGCCTCATCCCCGAGCCCTGCGGATCGACCTACGAGGCGCTGATGGCGCGCGAACATCAAACCCGCGTCATCTCGCTCGATCCCAATATCCGCCCCGGCTTCATCAAGGACAAGGCGGCGCACATGGCCCGGATCAACCGCATGGCGGCCATGTCGGACATCCTCAAGTTCTCCGACGAGGATCTCGAATGGTTCGGCCTGTCCGGCAGCCATGACGATCTCGCCCGGCATTGGCTGGAGCTGGGCGCGAAGCTCGTCGTCATCACCCGCGGAGCCGACGGAGCGACCGGCTATACCGAGCGCTTCAAGGTCTCGGTACCGAGCCAGCGGGTCGAAGTGGTCGATACGGTCGGTGCCGGCGATACCTTCGATGCGGGCATCCTCGCATCGCTGAAGCGTCAGGCTCTGCTGACGAAGGCCAAGGTCGCCATTCTGGACGAGGCGGCGGTTTGCTCCGCCCTCGAACTGGGCGCCAGGGCGGCGGCCGTCACGGTCTCGCGCGCCGGTGCCAACCCTCCCTATGCCGACGAAATCGGGCTCGTCTGACGCGAGACCCCTTCAGCCGTCATTCTCTTGCCCGCGCCGCTATCTGATCCTCGAAAGCAGCGTGGCGACGAGGCCGGCGGTCGAGCTGTCATGCCCGGTTGCCGCCACCTTGCCCTCGACCACCGGCAAAAGCCCGGTCGCCAGTTCCTTGCCCAGTTCCACGCCCCACTGATCGAAGGAGTTGATGCGGAAGATCACCCCTTCGACGAACACGCGATGCTCGTAGAGCGCGATCAGCCGGCCGAGCGCATAGGGCGTCAACTGGTCGTAGACGAATGTGATCGACGGACGGTTGCCGGAAAACACCCGGTGCGGGGCGATGAAGTCGGCCTTCTCCTCATCCATGCCCTTGGAGGTGAGCTGTGACTTCGCCTCGGCGCGTGTGCGCCCCTTCATCAGCGCTTCCGATTGCGCCAGGCAATTGGCGATCAGCAATTCGTGCTGGTGGCGCAGGTCCGGCTCGAAGCCGCGCGCGGCGATGAGGAATTCGGCAGGGATGACGCTCGTTCCCTGGTGGATCAGCTGGTAAAAGGCATGCTGGCCATTGGTGCCGGGTTCGCCCCAGACCACCGGCCCCGAACTGCCGGCCACCGGCTTGCCGTCGATGGTCACGCTCTTGCCGTTCGATTCCATGTCGAGCTGCTGCAGGTAGGCGGGAAAGCGCGATAGTCGCTGGTCATAGGGCAAGACCGCCCGGGTCTGGTAGCCGAGCACGTTGCGCTGGTAGACGCCGATCGCTCCGAGCAGCATCGGCAGGTTTCCTCGGAAAGGCGCGTCGCGAAAATGCTGGTCCATCGCATGGGCGCCGTCGAGGAAACGGCCGAAGGCGTCTTCGCCGATGGCGATCATCAGCGGCAGGCCGATCGCCGACCAGATGGAATAGCGCCCGCCGACCCAGTCCCAGAAGCCGAACACGCGCTCGGGATCGATACCGAAGGCGGCGACCTTGTCGAGCGCGGTCGAAACGGCCGCGAAGTGCTTGCCGACCGCCGCCTCTCCGAGCTTTTCCGCGACGAACCGCCGGGCCGTCTGGGCATTGGTCATGGTCTCGATCGTCGTAAACGTCTTTGACGCGATGATGAACAGCGTCGTCTCGGCGCAAAGCGTCTTCAAGGTATCGGCGATATGCGCGCCATCGACATTGGAGACGAAGTGCAGGCGCGGACCGTCATGGAACGGGGCGAGCGCCAGCGTCGCCATAACCGGCCCCAGGTCGGAACCGCCGATGCCGATATTGACCACATCGGTGATCGCCTTGCCCGTCGCGCCGGTCAGCGTGCCCGAGCGGATGCCCTCGGCAAAGCGACCCATGGCGGCAAGCACGGCATTCACGTCGGGCATCACGTCGCGGCCGTCCACCATGACCGGCGTGTTCGACCGGTTGCGCAAGGCCGTATGCAGGACGGCCCGACCTTCGGTGAAATTGATCGGCTCGCCGGAGAACATCGCCTCGCGCTTCTCTGCAACGCCAGCGCAAAGCGCCTCGAGCAGGGTCATGATCTCGTCGTTCACCGCGCATTTGGAATAGTCCATCAGCAGGTCGTCAAGCGCGGCGCTGAAACGGGTAAAGCGCTGGTCGTCAGCGGCAAAGGCGGCGCGCAGATCCTCGGCGCGGGTGGCCGCTGCGGTGCTCGTGAGTTTGTCGATGATTGCCTGCATCTTCGTTTCCCTGATTTGGCGGAGAAGAAGGCGACCCTATTCTGGCCCGTGCCGACGATCAAGCGCACGAAAACACCCGGACCCTGACGGGACAGGACCCGGGTGTGCAGCAATGGTGCCCGTGTGGCTTGTTACTTGACCGGTTCGCTGTCGCGCAGTTCGCGCCGCAGGATCTTGCCGACATTGGATTTCGGCAGTTCGCTGCGGAACTCGATGAAGCGCGGACGCTTGTAATTGGTCAGGTTTGCGGCGCAATGGGCCTTCAAGTCGGCCTCGGTCAGGGCCGGATCCTTCTTGACGACGAAGATCTTCACCGCCTCGCCGGAATGGGCATCCGGTACCCCGATCGCCGCGCATTCGAGCACGCCGGGGTGCATCGCCGCCACTTCCTCGATCTCGTTCGGATAGACGTTGAAGCCCGAGACCAGGATCATGTCCTTCTTGCGGTCGACGATCTTGACGTAGCCGGCCTCGTTCATCATGCCCATGTCGCCCGAGCGGAAGAAGCCGTCCTCGGTCATCACCTTGTCCGTCTCTTCGGGGCGCTGCCAGTAGCCCGCCATGACCTGTGGTCCGCGAATGCAGATCTCGCCCACGTCGCCGATCGGCAGCGTGGCGCCCTCCTCGTCGCGAATCTCGATGTCGGTCGAGGGCAGGGGAAGTCCGATCATGCCGCTGAATTCGGTGCTGTCGAGGCGGTTGACGGTGGCGACCGGCGAGGTTTCCGAAAGACCGTAGCCCTCGGTGATCGGGCAGCCGGTCATTTCGAGCCAGCGTTCGGCCACCGGCCGCTGCACCGCCATGCCGCCGCCCAACACCAGCAGAAGGGAGGAGAAATCGAGGTTCTTGAAATCCGGATTGTTCATCAGCGCGTTGAACAGCGTGTTGAGGCCGGGGAAGATATGCGCCTTGTGGTTCTGCAATTCCTTGACGAAGGCGGGGATGTCGCGCGGATTGGCGATCAGCACATTATGGCTGCCGGTGGCGATCCCCATCAGCGAATTCACGGTCAGCGCGAAGATGTGATAGAGCGGCAGGGCGCAGATGAAGGTCATGACCTCCGGCCGGCCCTTGATCGCGAAGGCCGCCTCAAGCCAGATGGCGATCTGCTGCTTGTTGGCGAGCAGGTTGGCATGGGTCAGCGTCGCGCCCTTGGAAACGCCCGTGGTGCCGCCGGTATATTGCAGGAAGGCGACGTCGCTTGCCACGACGTCGACCGGCTTCAGCGTCTGGCGGGCGCCTTCGGCGAGAACCTGCTTGAAGCTGGTGTGTCCAGGGATCGACCAGGCGGGAACGAGCTTCTTCACCTTGCGCACGACAAAGTTGACGATATGGCCCTTCAAGCCGAGCATGTCGCCCATGGTCGCGACGATCACGTGCTTGACCGGCGTATTGGGCAGGACCTGCTGAACCGTGCCGGCAAAGTTCTCCAGCACGATGATCGCCTTGGCGCCGGAATCCACCAATTGGTGCTGCAGTTCGCGCGGCGTGTAGAGCGGGTTGACGTTGACGACGGTGAGGCCTGCCCGGAGAATGCCGTAGACCGCGACCGGGTTCTGCAGGATGTTCGGCGTCATCACCGCGACGCGGTCACCCTTGGTGAGCCCCTTGGCCTGAAGCCAGGCACCGACCTTGCGCGACTGGATCTCCAGTTCGCGGAAGGTCATGCCCCGGCCCATGCTGGAGAAGGCGAGGCGGTCGGCATAGGTGGCGCAGCTTGCTTCGAACAGCGCGCCCAGAGACGGATGCGCATGGGGCGCTATCTCCCCTGGTACCGAAGGGGGATATGAAGCGAGCCAGATCTTTTCACTTGCCCGCCCGCTCAGGCGGCTCGTTGCGTCCGTCAATGTATTCCCCTCCCGACGTCCATCTTTTCCTATGTCCGCCATGTGCGGCGGGCATCCATCCTCCCAGATGCTTCCAGCGAGCTTAAGCCTTTGGCATTCCGGTTCAAGTGGCTAGCTCTATCTAACCTTGACGTAAGCGTCAATAATCCCTGCGCTGTCGCGCTCGCTTTGGCCCGGCGCAACGGGTTGCTCCAACGGCGCATTTCGGAACTTTCACCCCGGCCGACCGTTTCCCTCACATCGCCACACCAGAAAGAGGAGGTGCAGCATGCATCAGAATTCTCAAGCCATGAGCCGCGATCCTTACGTCAAGGACACGCCGTCCCTGATCGCCAGCGACAAGGTCGACGGCACCGCTGTTTACGGTATCGACGGAGAACGCATCGGTTCGGTCAAGCGGATCATTCTCGAAAAACGCGGCGGCCGTGTCGCCTATGCGGTCCTCAGCTTTGGCGGCTTCCTCGGCATCGGTGACGATTATTATCCCCTGCCATGGGAAAAGCTGACCTTCGATGAATCGCTCGACGGGTATCGCATCGATCTCACGCGCGAGCAGATCGAACGCGCACCCCGTCTGCGGGACGACAGTCAGGACTGGTATCGCGACAATGGCCGTTCGGTCTATGACTATTACGGCGTTCCGCCTTACTGGATCTGATCGGTCCTGCAACGCATACTCGGCCCCCGCCATGCGCGGGGGCCTTCGCTTGTCCGGCATCCGCCTGTCCGAATGCCGGTCAACAAGAGGTCCGGGCACGTTGCGGCCCTTTGCGGGGTCGAGGCTCTTGGTTTTCGTTTTGCAATGCGGTAAGCATCTCTCCCGTAAACAATAAATTCTAATTCAAGCGATGAGCTGTCATTGATTTTTGCTTCCGCAATTCTCCGATCCTGATGTGGATCGGCAAGAATAGCGGGCGGAAACACTTGCAGCCTATAGAGCCGAATGGAGTCCGGGCGTGCGTATTGCGATCATTGGTACTGGGTATGTCGGGCTCGTTTCAGGTGTCTGCCTGGCGGAGTTCGGCCATGATGTCGTCTGCATCGACAAGGCCGCCGAAAAGATCGCCCAGCTCCAGCGCGGCGAGGTGCCGATCTTCGAGCCGGGTCTTGACGATCTGATTTCCAGGAACGTCTCGGCCGGGCGGCTGCGGTTCACCACCGAGGTCGCCGAGCCGGTCGCCAATGCCGATGTCGTCTTCCTGGCGGTCGGCACTCCGTCGCGCAAGAGCGATGGTCACGCCGATCTCACCTATGTGTTCGCTGCGGCGCGCGAGGTCGCTGCCGCGGTACGCGGCTTCACCGTGATCGTTACCAAGTCGACGGTGCCGGTCGGCACCGGCGACCAGTTGGAGCGGATCATCCGCGAAGCCAATCCCGGTGCCGACGTGGCCGTCGTCTCCAACCCCGAATTCCTGCGCGAGGGTGCCGCCATCGACGACTTCATGGCGCCGGACCGGGTGGTGGTCGGGATGAACGACGACCGTGCCCGCTCCATCATGGCCGAGGTCTACGGCGCGCTCGATCCGGTCAAGCATCCGGTCCTGTTCACCTCGCGACGCACCGCTGAACTGACCAAATATGCCGCCAATGCCTTCCTGGCGCTGAAGCTCGCCTATATCAACGAGATCGCCGATCTCTGCGAGCAGGTCGGGGCCAATGTCCAGGACGTGTCGCGCGGCATGGGCCTCGACAGCCGCATCGGGCTGAAATTCCTCAATGCAGGCCCGGGTTATGGCGGTTCCTGCTTCCCCAAGGATACGCTGGCGCTGGTCAAGACCGCGCAGGATCACAATGCGCCAATCCGCCTGATCGAGACGATCGTCGGCATCAACGAGACCCGCAAGCGCGCCATGGCCCGCAAGGTCGAGCGCGCGGTCGGCGGCGAGTTGCGCGGCAAGACCATCGGCATCCTCGGCCTGACCTTCAAGCCCGATACCGACGACATCCGCGAATCGCCCGCCCTGTCGATCGTCCAGGCGCTGCTCGACAAGGGCGCCACGCTGAAGGCACACGACCCGGAAGGCATGCCGGCGGCCCGCCACGTCATGCCGGAACTCTCCTACCACGACGATGTCGATGCCGTCGCCGAAGGAGCAGACGCGCTGGTGATCATCACCGAGTGGAAGCAGTTCCGCTCCCTCGACCTGCCGCGCCTCAAGGGCATGATGAAGCAGCCGGTTCTCGTCGATCTGCGCAATATTTACGCGCCATCCGAGGCGCGCAAGCACGGCTTCGTCTACGAAAGCGTCGGCCGCGCGGAATAATGAACCCTCTGCCGATCGGCTGGTGACAAGTCGGCGCCGCCCAATGGGCGGCGTTTATCTTTGTCGCAGTCGATACTCGCCGGCCGTGCGAGACTGGTCAATTTCTGTGCATATCCAGATCGGCACATTTTCTAGGCATTGACCGCTTGCCAAGCTTTTTGCGCTGCGTCATTTATAGGGCATGATGCACTCCGACCTCACTGTCCTCGTGATCGATGAGAACGCCATCCGCGCTTCCATTATCGAGGAAGGCCTGCGGGAGGCGGGGCACCTGCGCGTCACGGTCGTGAATGAGGTCAACGGCATCGCCCGGATCATCGAGAACCTGAAGCCCGACGTCATCATCATCGATCTGGAAAATCCGAACCGGGACATGATGGAACACCTGTTCCAGTTGACCCGCACGGTCGGGCGGCCGATCGCCATGTTCGTCGACCGCTCCGACACGGCCTCGATCGAGGCGGCGGTCGATGCCGGCGTCTCGGCCTATATCGTCGACGGCCTGAAGAAGGAGCGGGTCAAGCCGATCCTCGACATGGCGGTGAGCCGTTTCAATGCCTTCAGCCGCTTGCAGCGCGAACTGGCGGATGCCAGGAGCGCGCTGGAAGAGCGCAAGGTGATCGAGCGGGCCAAGGGAATTCTGATGAAGATGCGCGGCCTTTCCGAGGAGGAGGCCTTCGCTCTTTTGCGCCAGACGGCGATGAACGAGAAGAAGAAGCTGTCGGACATCGCCCAGAGCGTGGTGACGGCGGCGGGATTATTGATGTGATGGAGACCCTGACAACGGTCGATATCCGGAGAAGCCGGAGTGAATGACATGACACGACCGAGCGATAGCGGAACGAGCCTGCCCCTGCCGGCGGTCGGCACCGCGCGCGGCGCAAAGGTGCTGCGTGCCGGCTTCATCCCGCTGATGGATGCCTCGGTGCTGATCGTCGCGGCGGAACTCGGCTTCGCCGCGCGGGAAGGTCTGGCCCTCGACCTGGTGCGCGACGTCTCCTGGGCCAATGTCCGCGACCGGCTGGCCTTCCGCCAGTTCGACATCGCCCATATGCTCTCGCCCATGCCGGTTGCCTCCATGCTGGGCCTCGGCTCCAATCCGTCTCCGACCATCACGCCCTTCTCGCTCGGCCGCGGCGGCAATGCCATTACCCTGTCGCTTAGGCTGTTCGAGCGCATGCAGGCCCTGACCGGTTTCGACGATGCGGCGTCGGCGCTCGACAATGCCCGCGCCCTTGCCTCGGTGCTGGCCGACATGCGGGAAAGGGGCGAACAGTCGCCGACCCTCGGCATGACCTATCCCTTCTCCTCCCACAATTACGAGTTCCGCTATTGGCTGGCCGCCGGCGGCATCGATCCCGACCGTGACGTCAAGCTGGTCGTCGTGCCGCCGCCGCTCACCTCCGATGCGCTGGCTGCCGGCGCGATCGACGGCTTCTGCGTCGGCGCGCCATGGAATATGGTGGCCTCCGAGCGTGGTGTCGGCCGCATCGTCGCCGCCAAACAGGACATCTGGCCCTCGGCCCCGGAAAAGGTGATCGGCATGCGCCCGGATTGGGCAGGCGCCAATCCCGAGACGGTGTCGCGCCTGATTGTCGCGCTCGATGCGGCGGCGCGCTGGTGCGACGACGGCACCAACCACGACACGCTCGCCGCGCTGCTGGCCGAACCTCGCTACATCGCCGCCCCGGTCGGCATCATCCGGCGTGTCCTGGCCGGCGAGTTCAGCCTGGACTCCAAGGGCCATCGCCGCACGATTCCCGACTACTTCGTCTTTCATCGGGGCCACGCCAATTATCCACGGCCGAGCCAGGCGCTGTGGATCTACAGCCAGATGATCCGCTGGGGGCAGGCGGAATTCAGCGAGAAGGGGGCAAGGGGGGCAGTGTCCGCCTACCGGCCCGATCTTTATCGTGCCGCCCTCGGTAGCCCGGATGGACCAGCGGACGCCGATGTGCGGCTGGAGGGCAGTGCCCCCGACGATCGCTTCATGGACGGCCATGTCTTCGATCCCAGCCGCATTCCCGACTATGTGGCCGCCTTCCCTGTACGGGCGCTGGCAGCCGCGAGCGGCACGGACGAAGACGCCTGACGGCGAGCGCAGTGCACAATTCGCCAGCGTCTTTTCAGCTGCCCTGAAAGCACCCGCACAATTCTTCGGCAGCGCTTCTTTTTGGGCAAGTGTCCTCTGCGGGCTGTCCCGCTCGGTTTTCTATCGCGGAAACATTGGGTTACGCGCGCCGCGTAAAACTGGCACGCTGTTTGCATGGGTTAACATGCACCGGTCAATGGCGACCGGCAGCAGATGAGCGCATAGCGCGCGTTCACATCAGACATCGACGTCGCAAGGTTTTTGCTGTCCGGGGCTCCTCCTTCCCCGCTGACGCATCCACCGAGCGGCGTTTTTTCGTTTTCCGGCTCTCCGTCTCCAGCAAAGGGATCAGCACATGACGAAGACTACAGGAATGGGCATTAGCCGTCGCGGCATTCTCAAGACCAGCGCTGCCGCTGCCGTGATCGGCGCCGCGCGCACGCTTCTGCCTTCGGGCGCCTTTGCCGCCGGTGCGGGCCCCGAGGTTGCCGGGCTCAAGCTCGGATACATCGCGCTGACGGATGCCGCGCCGCTGATCATCGCCAAGGAAAAGGGCCTGTTCGACAAGCATGGGCTGACCGGGGTCGAGGTCCTGAAGCAGGCCTCCTGGGGCGCGACCCGCGACAATCTTGTGCTCGGCGGCGAGGCCAATGGCATCGACGGCGCGCATATCCTCACCCCGATGCCCTATCTGATCTCCACCGGCAAGGTGACGCAGAACAACGTGCCTGTGCCGATGTCGATCATCGCCCGGCTCAACCTCGACAGCCAGGGCATTTCCGTCGCCAAGGAATACGCCGAAACCGGCGTGCAGCTCGATGCCTCCAAGCTGAAGGACGCCTTCGCCGCCAAGAAGGCGGCCGGCAACGAGATCAAGGTCGCCATGACCTTCCCCGGCGGCACCCATGACCTGTGGCTTCGTTACTGGCTCGCCGCCGGCGGCATCGACCCGGACAAGGACGTCTCCACCATCGTCGTGCCGCCGCCGCAGATGGTCGCCAACATGAAGGTCGGCAACATGGATGCCTTCTGTGTCGGCGAGCCGTGGAACGAGCAGCTCGTCAACCAGGGCATCGGGTTTACCGCCTGTACGAGCGGCGAACTGTGGAAGGGCCATCCGGAAAAGGCGCTCGGCCTGCGCTCCGACTGGATCGAGAAGAACCCCAACGCGGCACGTGCGCTGATGATGGCCGTCATCGAAGCCCAGATCTGGGCCGACAGCATGGACAACAAGGAGGAGATGTCGGCGATCCTCGGCAAGCGCCAGTGGTTCAACGTGCCGCCGAAGGACGTTGCCGGCCGCCTCAAGGGCACGATCAACTACGGTAATGGCCGGCTGCTGGAAAACACCGGCCTGGAGATGAAGTTCTTCAAGGACCACGCTTCCTATCCGTTCAAGAGTCACGACGCCTGGTTTCTCACCGAGAACATCCGCTGGGGCAAATTCGCGTCCGACACCGACATCAGGGCGCTGGTCGACAAGGTCAACCGCGAGGACATCTGGCGCGAGGCAGCCGCCGATCTGGGGCTCGCCGCCGCCGACATCCCGACCTCCACCTCGCGCGGCGTCGAAACCTTCTTCGACGGCAAGGTCTTCGATCCGGAAAACCCGAAGGCCTATCTCGACAGCCTGACGATCAAGGCCGGCGCGTGACGCGCCTGCCCCTCACCCGGCTGCCGCCACTCTCTCCCCGTGAACGGGGAGAGGGGCGATGGGGCCAAGGCCGTGCCCCGAACTCCTTCTCCTCGCAGGCGGGGAGAAGGGCGGAGCCGCAACATTTGCACTCCCTCGCCCCGCTTGCGGGGAGAGGGTGGGGTGAGGGGCAACCCAGCCCAACCCCGACGACAACCGACACCGCTCGCAAGAGGACCACACCATGACCGCAACCGCCCGCAAGACCGAGGTAACGATCCCAGCCCCGACGACCGGGGGCGGCACCGTCGTGCAGATGGTGAAACGCCCGGCCCGCAAGCTCGATTTGAGCCGCATCGGCGCAGGGATGGCCCGCAATGTCGTGCCGCCGCTCGTCGTCGCTGCGCTCCTGCTGGCGCTCTGGCAGCTGACCTGTTCTCAAGCCGGCTCCAGCCTTCCGCCGCCGTCGCAGGTCTGGATCGACAGCTTCGACCTGATCGCCTACCCCTTCTTCAACTACGGCTCGCAGGATATCGGGCTTGCCTGGCGCGTGCTCGTTTCGCTGGAACGCGTGGCGATCGGCTTCGGACTTGCCGCCGTCGTCGGCGTCCTGCTCGGCGCAGTCGTCGGCCAGTCGGTCTGGGCGCTGCGCGGTCTCGACCCGATCTTCCAGATCTTGCGCACCGTGCCGCCGCTCGCCTGGCTGCCGCTGTCGCTCGCCGCCTTCCAGGACAGCAACCCTTCCGCGATCTTCGTCATCTTCATCACCTCGATCTGGCCGGTGATCATCAACACCGCCGTCGGCGTGCGCAATATTCCCGACGACTACCGCAACATCGCCCGCGTTCTGCGCCTCAACCCGCTGGAATTCTTCGTCCGCATCATGGTGCCGGCCGCAGCGCCTTACATCTTCACCGGCCTTCGCATCGGCGTCGGCCTGTCCTGGCTCGCCATCGTCGCCGCCTAAATGCTGACCGGCGGCGTCGGCATCGGCTTCTTCATCTGGGATGCGTGGAACTCGTCGCGCCTCTCCGACATCATCGTGGCGCTCGCCTATATCGGCGTGACCGGCTTCGTCCTCGACAAGCTGGTCGCCCTCTTGGGCAGCGTCGTCACCCGCGGCACAGCGGCCAATTGAGGAGACGACCCCATGAACGCCTATCTCAAGATCGACCATATCGACAAAAGCTTCGAACGCGGCGGCACGAAGACCGAAGTGCTGAAGGACGTGACGCTGACCATCGACAAGGGCGAGTTCGTCTCGATCATCGGCCATTCCGGCTGCGGCAAGTCCACCCTCTTGAACCTGATCGCCGGCCTGACGAGGGTCTCCTCCGGTGCCGTCCTACTCGAAAACACCGAGGTCAACGCACCCGGCCCGGAGCGCGCCGTCGTCTTCCAGAACCACTCGCTGCTGCCCTGGTTGACCGTCTACGAAAACGTTAATCTCGCCGTCAACAAGGTGTTTGCCGGCCGCAAGACCAAGGCCGAGAAGCATGACTGGGTCATGCGCAATCTCGACCTCGTGCAGATGGGCCACGCCCGCGACAAGCGCCCGGCGGAGATTTCCGGCGGCATGAAACAGCGTGTCGGCATCGCCCGTGCGCTCGCCATGGAACCGAAGATCCTGCTGCTCGATGAGCCCTTCGGCGCGCTCGATGCGTTGACCCGCGCCCATCTTCAGGATGCGGTGATGGAGATCCATGGCCGCCTCGGCAACACCATGATCATGATCACCCATGACGTCGACGAGGCCGTGCTGCTCTCCGATCGCATCGTCATGATGACCAACGGCCCGGCCGCCAAGATCGGCGAAGTGCTGGAGGTCCCGATCCCGCGGCCGCGCGACCGCATCGCGCTCGCCTCCGACCGCACCTATCTCAAATCCCGCGAAGCCGTGCTGAAATTCCTTTACGAGCGTCACCGCTTCGTCGAAGCCGCGGAGTAAGAACCATGGCAGAAAAACTCGTCATCATCGGCAACGGCATGGCCCCCGGCCGCATGCTGGAGGAACTGTTCGAAAAGGCCCCCGGCCTCTACGACGTGACGATCTTCAACGCCGAGCCGCGCGTCAACTACGACCGCATCATGCTCTCGCCGGTGCTCTCGGGCGAAAAGACCTACGAGCAGATCGTCATCCACGGCGACGGCTGGTACGTCGACCACGGCATCATGCTCTACAAGGGCCACAGGATCGTCGCGATCGACCGGGAGAAGAAGGCCGTCACCTCCGATCACGGCGTGACGGAGAGCTATGACAAGCTGGTCATCGCCACCGGTTCCGTGCCGTTCATCATACCGGTGCAGGGCAATGACCTGCCGGGCGTCATCACCTATCGCGACCTCGATGATGTGCAGGCCATGCTGCTGGCCGCTCAGTCCCGTGACAAGGCGGTGGTCATCGGCGGCGGCCTGCTGGGCCTAGAGGCGGCCGCCGGCTTGGCGCAGCGCGGCATGGACGTGACCGTGCTGCATGTCATGCCGACCCTGATGGAGCGCCAGCTAGATCCGGCCGCCGGCTACTTGCTGCAGAGGGCCGTCGAGGAGCGCGGCATCAAGGTGATCTGCAAGGCCAACACCAAGGCGATCGTCGGCGATGGCAAGGTGGAGGGCGTCGAGCTCGACGACGGCCGGATCATCCCGGCGACGCTGGTGGTGATGGCTGTCGGCATCCGTCCGAATGTCGGGCTGGCCCGGGAGGCGGGGCTCGCCGTCAACCGCGGCATCGTCGTCGATGCCGGCATGCAGACCTCCGACGGCGACATTCTGGCGCTCGGCGAATGCGCCGAGGTCGGCGGCATGGTCTACGGCCTCGTCGCCCCCCTCTACGAGATGGCGCGGATCGCCGCCTCGCATCTTGCGGGAGACCGCGCGCCCGCTTTCGTCCATTCCGACACCCCGACCAAGCTCAAGGTCACCGGCATCGAACTCTATTCGCTCGGCGACTTCGCAGATGGCGACGACCGCCAGGAAATCGTGCTGCGCGACGCCACCGCCGGCGTCTACAAGCGCCTCGTCATCCAGGACAACCGCATTATCGGAACGGTGCTCTATGGCGAAACGTCCGACGGCGCCTGGTTCAACGACCTGAAGAAGAAGGGGACCGACATCTCCGCGATGCGCGACACTCTTATCTTCGGCCAGGCCTATCAGGGGGGCAGCCCGCTGGACCCTATGGCGGCCGTTGCAGCCTTGCCGGATGATGCGGAAATCTGCGGCTGCAACGGCGTCTGCAAGGGCAAGATCACCGGCGCGATCACGGCCAAGGGCCTGACCTCGCTAGACGATGTCCGCGCCCACACCAAGGCGTCTGCGTCCTGCGGCAGCTGCACCGGCCTCGTCGAGCAACTGATGGCGCTGACGCTCGGCGACAAGTACAATCCCGCCGCCGTCACCCCGATGTGCACCTGCACCGAACTCGGCCATGACGACGTCCGCCGCCTGATCAAGGCCAAGGGCCTGAAGACCATTCCGGCCGTCATGCAGGAACTGGAATGGAAGACCTCCTGCGGCTGCGCCAAGTGCCGCCCGGCGCTCAACTATTACCTCGTCTGCGACTGGCCGGACGAATATGCCGACGACTACCAGTCGCGCTACATCAACGAGCGGGTGCACGCCAATATCCAGAAGGACGGCACCTATTCGGTGGTGCCGCGCATGTGGGGCGGCGTCACCAATGCCGCCGAACTCAGGGCGATTGCCGATGTCGTCGACAAGTTCGATATCCCGATGGTGAAAGTCACCGGCGGCCAGCGCATCGACCTGCTCGGCATCGAGAAGGAGGATCTGCCCGCCGTCTGGGCCGATCTCGGCAAGGCCGGCTTCGTCTCCGGCCAGGCCTATGCCAAGGGCCTGCGCACAGTGAAGACCTGCGTCGGCTCCGACTGGTGCCGCTTCGGCACGCAGGATTCGACCGGGCTCGGTATCCGCATCGAAAAGTTCATGTGGGGCTCCTGGACCCCGGCCAAGCTCAAGCTCGCCGTCTCGGGATGTCCGCGCAACTGTGCCGAGGCCACCTGCAAGGACATCGGCGTGATCTGCGTCGACTCAGGCTTCGAGATCCACTTCGCCGGCGCCGCCGGCCTCGACATCAAGGGCACGGAGGTGCTCGGCCTAGTCAAAAGCGAGGACGAGGCGCTCGAACACATCGTCGCGCTCACCCAGATGTATCGCGAACAGGCCCGCTATCTCGAGCGCATCTACAAATGGGCGAAACGCGTCGGCCTGGACGAGATCCGCAGGCAGATCATGACCGACACGGAAAGGCGCCAGGCCTATTACGAGCGCTTCGTCTTCTCCCAGAAGTTCGCCCAGGTCGATCCCTGGTCGGAGCGCGTCTCGGGCAAGGACAAGCACGAGTTCAAGCCGATGGCGAGCGTCGGCTATTCGCAGGCGGCGGAATAGGTCTCCCTCTTCTCCCCAGCGGGGAGAAGTGCCGAGCGCATGCGAGGCGATGAGGGGGCCGATTGCGCAAGCGCCCCCTCATCCGGCCCTACCGGGCCACCTTCTCCCCGCTGGGGAGAAGAGGCAGCCAGCGCTTCGGCGGGGCACAATCGGATGGAACAAGGAAACGAAACCCATGCACTGGATCACCATCGGCCATATCGACGAAATCCCCCCGCGCGGCGCCCGCTGCGTCAAGACGCCGGAGGGCAAGATCGCCGTGTTCCGCACGGCCGAAAACGAGGTCTTCGCCATCGAGGACCACTGCCCGCACAAGGGCGGACCGCTTTCCCAGGGCATCGTCCACGGCAAGGCCGTGACCTGCCCGCTGCACAACTGGGTGATCTCGCTCGAAACCGGCCGCGCGCTCGGCGCAGACGAGGGCGAGGTGCGGACCATTCCGGTGCGCAACGAGGGCGGCATGCTGTCGATCGCGCTCGAAAGCCTGATGATGGCGGCGGAGTAGTTCCTTCTCCCCGCTTGCGGGGAGAAGGTGCCCGAAGGGCGGATGAGGGGCCGCTGGCTCGCCACTCACCCCAGCCCTCTCCCCGCAAGTGGGGAGAGGGAGAACCTTGAACCCGGAGCAACGATGTCCATTGAGGTTAAGACCACCTGTCCCTATTGCGGCGTCGGCTGCGGCGTGATTGCCAGGGTCGACGATCACGGCCACGTCAGCGTCAAGGGTGACCCGGACCATCCGGCCAATTTCGGCCGCCTGTGCTCCAAGGGATCGGCGCTCGCCGAAACGCTCGATCTTGACGGCCGCCTCCTGGCGCCCGAGATCGAGGGACGGCCGGCGAGCTGGGACGCGGCGTTGAACCTGGTCGCAACCCGGTTCGCAGCCACCATCGCCGAACACGGCCCCGATTCCGTCGCCTTCTACGTCTCCGGCCAGTTGCTGACCGAGGACTATTACGTCGCCAACAAGCTGATGAAGGGCTTCATCGGTTCGGCCAATATCGACACCAATTCGCGCCTGTGCATGGCGTCGTCCGTCGCCGGCCACCGCCGCGCCTTCGGTGCCGACACCGTGCCGGGCTCCTACGAAGACCTGGAACTCGCGGACCTGGTGGCGCTTGTCGGTTCCAATCTCGCCTGGTGCCATCCCGTGCTCTACCAGCGCATTTCAGCCGCCAAGGCGGCCCGCCCGGCGATGAAGATCGTCGTCATCGATCCGCGCCGCACCATGACCTGCGACATTGCCGACCTGCATCTGGCCGTTCGTCCCGATGGCGATGTGGCGCTGTTTGCCGGCCTGTTCGCCCATCTCGCCAAAGGCCCGGCCCTCGACCAGAACTATATCGGCGCCCATACGAACGGCTTTGCCGAGGCCTTTGCCGCGGCCTCGTCCCTGACCATGGCCGACCTGACGGATATGACGGGTCTGCCGGCCATGCAGATCCGCGAATTCTTCGCCCTGTTCGAGCGCACCGAAAAGACGGTCACCTGCTACAGCCAGGGGGTCAACCAGTCGTCCAGCGGCACCGACAAGGTCAATGCCATCATCAACTGTCATCTGGCGACGGGCCGCATCGGCCGTCCCGGCATGGGGCCTTTCTCGCTGACCGGCCAGCCCAATGCCATGGGCGGTCGTGAGGTCGGTGGCCTCGCCAACATGCTCGCTGCCCATATGACGATCGAAAACCCCGACCATCGCGACCGCGTCCAGCGCTTCTGGAAAGCACCGGCCATGGTGCAAAAGCCCGGTCTCAAGGCCGTCGACATGTTTCAGGCCGTCGCCGACGGACGCATCAAGGCGCTGTGGATCATGTCCACCAATCCGGTGGTCTCCATGCCGGATGCCGATGCCGTTAAGGCGGCGATCGCGGCCTGCCCCTTCGTCGTCGTCTCCGACATCCTTCGCGACACCGACACCACGCGCCTTGCCCAAGTCCTGCTCCCCGCCACCGGCTGGGGCGAGAAGGACGGAACGGTTACCAATTCCGAGCGCCGCATCTCGCGCCAGCGCGCCTTCCTGCCCGCACCCGGGGACGCCCGGCCTGACTGGTGGAAATTGGCCGAAGTCGGCCGCCGCATGGGCTTTGCCGAGGCCTTCGCCTATGCCTCGCCTGCCGAGATCTTCGCCGAGCACGCCGCCCTTTCGGCCTTGGAAAACGATGGCGCCCGCGATTTCGACATCGGCGCCTATGGGGACATCGACGAGAGCGGATTTGCCGCGCTAAAGCCCTTCCAGTGGCCGCAACCGGCCGGAACCGGGCGGCAGGAAACCCGCTTCTTCGCCGATGGCCGCTTCTATCATGCCGATGGCAGGGCGCTTTTCGTAGCGGTGAAAGCCGACGCTCCGGTTCGCGTCACCGAGGAGTTTCCGCTGGTTCTCAACACCGGCCGGGTGCGCGATCACTGGCACACGCTGACCCGTACGGGCAAGAGCGCCCGCCTGTCGTCCCATCTGGCCGAGCCCTTCGTCGAGATCCATCCCGACGACGCCGCCAATCTCGGCGTGGGCGATGCCGATCTGGTCAGGCTCGAAAACCCGCACGGCCACATCATCGTGCGGGCCCTGCTCACCGCCCGGCAGGCCAGCGGCGGGGTCTTCGTGCCGATGCACTGGACGGACGAGTTCTCCGTCCGTGCCCGCGTCGACACGCTGCTGCCGTCGATCACCGATCCCGTCTCCGGCCAGCCGGCCTCCAAGCATGGCGCAGTCGCGGCCCGTCGCTTTGCCGCCGGCGTCTATGGTTTCGCCGTCAGCGCGGCAAAGCCCTCCGGCCTCGATGCCGCCTATTGGGCGCTCGCCAGGGCCGAGGGCGGCTGGCGGGTCGAACTTGCCTTCGATACGCCGCTCGCGGACGTCGAGGCCTGGTGCCGCGCCCATTTCGCCTTGCCCGATGCCGCTCAAATCCTCGGCTATAGCGACCGTGCCAGCGGCGAGGCCCGCATCGCCTTCTTCCATGGCGAAACTCTGCTGCTCGCCCTGTTCCTGGCGCCCGATCCGGTCTCGGTGTCGCGCAACTGGGCGATCGGCCAATTGTCCGAAGCGCATGCCGACAGCCGGACTCGCTTCGCCGTCGTCGCCGGCCGTCCCGGCGCCGGCCGAAGCGATCCGGGCGCCACCGTGTGCTCGTGTTTCTCCGTCGGCGTCAACCAGATCGTCGCCGCCGTGCGCGGCGGATGCGGCACGGTCGAGGCGATCGGCGAGACGCTCTACGCAGGCACCAATTGCGGCTCCTGCCGCGCCGAAATCAGGGGGATCATCGATGGATGCCAGGTTGCTGCCGCTGAATGACACGGGCGCAAGGCCCGCGCCCGCCCGCATGGCGCCGCTCGCCAAGCTGCCTGTATTCTGGTCTCTGGAAGGCAAACGCGGCGTCGTCGCCGGCGGCTCGGACGCCGCCGCCTGGAAGGCGGAACTGCTGGCCGCCTGCGGCGCGGAGGTGCATGTCTATTGTGCCGAAGACGACGTTTCGGAGGTCATGCGGGGGCTGATGGCAGAGACGCCCCTCATCCCCCTGCCGGGACCTTCTCCCCGCAAGCGGGGAGAAGGCGTATGGAGCCCCGTCCGTGCCACGGGTTCCTTCTCCCCGTCAGAACGGGGAGAAGGTGGCGGCAGCCGGATGAGGGGCAACGAGTCTCCGTCGCGAGGGCTTATCCTGCACCATGACGCCGTTTGGTCGGACGCAAGCTTGCCCGGCGCCACCCTGGCCCTCGCCGATTGCGAAACCGACGCAGACGCCCGTGCCTTCTTCACCGCCGCCGTTGCCGCCGGCGTGCCGGTCAACGTCATCGACAAGCCGGCCTATTGCCAGTTCCAGTTCGGCTCGATCATCAACCGCTCGCCGGTGATCGTCTCGATCTCGACCGATGGTGCCGCGCCGATCCTTGCCCAGGCGATTCGCCGCCGCATCGAGACCCTGCTGCCGCCGGCGCTCAAGCAATGGGCCGAGCTCGCCCGGTCGTTGCGGGAGCGCGTCGGCGAAAGGCTCAGCCCCGGTCAGCCGCGCCGCGCCTTCTGGGAGCGCTTCGTCGACCGCGCCTTTGCCGGAAACCAGCCGCCGGAGGAGGATGCCGGCCGAACCCTGTTAGCCGATGCCGAAAGGCTCGCAGGAGAACCCGCCACCGGCCGCGTCACGCTCGTGGGCGCCGGTCCCGGCGATGCCGAGCTTTTGACCCTCAAGGCCGTGCGCGCGCTTCAGGCCGCCGATGTCATCCTGTTCGACGACCTCGTCTCGCAAGAGGTATTGGAGCTTGCAAGGCGCGAGGCCAAGCGCCTGCTGGTGGGAAAACGCGGCGGCCGTGAAAGCTGCAAGCAGCAGGACATCAACGACATGATGGTCAGGCTCGCCAAGGCCGGCAAACGCGTCGTGCGGCTGAAATCCGGCGATCCGATGGTCTTTGGCCGGGCAGGGGAGGAGATCGCACGGCTTGAGGCGGAGGGCATTCCGGTCGATGTCGTGCCGGGCATCACGGCCGCCAGCGCCATGGCCTCGCGCCTCGGCCTGTCGCTCACCCATCGTGATCATGCGCAGTCGGTGCGCTTCGTCACCGGCCATTCGCGCGACGGTAGTCTGCCGAAGGACATGAACTGGTCATCGCTCGCCGATCCGCGCACGACCAACATCTTCTACATGGGCGGACGCACCGCGACGCTGATCGCCAGGCGGCTGATGGCCGAAGGCGCATCGCCCGCCACCCCCGTCATCATCGTCAGCAATGTCAGCCGCCCGGCGGAACGCCAGTGGCGCGGCACGCTTTCAGACATGGAAAGGGGTATCGCGATCATCGGCCATGACGACCCGGTCCTGATCGCCGTCGGCGGCAGCCTCGCGGCCGTCGTCCGGTCAGCGCAAAATGCCGAGGTTGCAGCGAGGTCCGCCCGGGTGCTGTGAAGACTTTTGCACGAGGTTGTCACCCATGTCTTAGGTACGCGATGGTACCTGTGTCTTCGGTATGGACAAAGAAGGAAGTGGTGCCGCTTGCAGGACTCGAACCTGCGACCCCATCATTACGAATGATGTGCTCTACCACCTGAGCTAAAGCGGCCAACGCGAACCGCAGCGCGTGCGGTTCGGTGATCTGGAGGCGCTGATACAGGCATCGCGCCGGAATTTCAAGCCGGGAATTTCGGCTCCTGCGGTTTTCCCGCTTCCACGGCCCTGGCGCCGCAGAAGGGTCGCCTAAAGGGCGAGGCGGGCGCGCGCCGCCTTGTATTCGCTCTCCAGCCGATCGACGACCGTTGCGACGGGCTCCACCGCCTTGACCGCGCCGATGCCCTGGCCGCAGCCCCAGATGTCCTTCCATGCCTTGGCGCCGGTGGTCGCCTTGTCGAAGTCCATCTTCGAGGGATCGGCGACCGGCAGGTTGTCCGGGTCCATGCCGGCGGCGATGATCGACGACTTCAGGTAGTTGCCATGGATGCCGGTGAAATAGTTGGAATAGACGATGTCGTTGGCATGGGCCTCGACGATCGCCTGCTTGTAGGCGTCCGATGCGCGCGCCTCGGTCGTGGCGATGAAGGGCGAGCCGATATAGGCCATGTCCGCGCCCATCGCCTGGGCGGCGAGAATGGCGCCGCCGGTCGAGATCGCGCCGGCCAGAAGCAGCGGCCCGTCGAACCATTCGCGGATTTCCTGGATGAGGGCAAAGGGCGACAGCGTGCCGGCATGGCCGCCCGCGCCGGTCGCCACCGCGATCAGGCCGTCGGCCCCCTTGCGGATCGCCGAATTGGCGTGGCGGTTGTTGATCACGTCATGCAGCACGATGCCGCCATAGGAATGCACGGCGGCGTTCACTTCCGGCACCGCGCCGAGCGAGGAAATGACGATCGGCACCTTGTATTTCACGCACATCATCAGATCATGTTCCAACCGCTTGTTGGAGGGGTGAACGATCTGGTTGACGGCGAAGGGGGCGGCCGGGCGCTCGGGGTTCGCGGCATTATGGCTCGCCAGTTCCTCGGTCATCTGCGCCAGCCATTCGTCGAGCTGGGCTTCCGGGCGGGCGTTGAGCGCCGGGAAAGAGCCGACAATGCCGGCCTTGCACTGCGCCAGCGTCAGTTCGGGATGGGAAATGATGAACAGCGGCGAGGCCACCACGGGAAGCCTCAGATGATCGGAAAGCACCGGCGGAAGAGCCATGGGAAACCTCGCTAGATATTACGTTTACGGAAACGTCAATAAGCTAGCAGAAGCGGGAGGCGAGGAAAAGACCGTCGCCTCTGCCCAATTCCGCGTGCGGCCCGTCTTTCCGCCGGAAATGTCCGCAAGGATGAAGAACCCCGCGATGGCGATGCTCCTTCAGGCCGCCACTTTCTTCTGCGTATCCGGTGTAACACAAGCGGCAGGGCTTGCAGATCGCGGCTCCAGCCGTTACCGAATCGTTAAAGCATGGACCACGGGCGGAACGATCACCGCCGGCAGGAGCAGGATCGCCCTTGAACGGTTTGGAAACGGCAATCAGAAACGCTCTCGAGCGCTCGGATCGCACCAATGCGGAGACCCGCGCCCGGATCTACCAGTCGGCCCGCCAGGCGCTGGAAAGCGGGTTGCGCAAGCAGAACATCAATGATCCCGAAACGATCGCCCAGCAGCGCCATCGGCTCGAAACGCTGATCCACGCGATCGAGCAGGAAGAGCGCGGCCGGCTTGACCATACGGTCGGTCCGGCCGAGGCGCCGACGCGTCCGGTGGACGCCGCGACGCCGGTATCTCCCGTGGTCGCGCAAGCTGCCCAGACCTTCGCACAGCCGCCCCGCGCCGCGCCGCCGGTTACGGACACGCCGCGCGGCTCCCCGCATTCGGCCGAGATCGACGAGGGGCTGACGGCGTCGCGCGACCACCGGATTGCGCCGGATGCCGGCCAGTCGGATCGCCAGCCCGCCGGCGCACAGGTCGACCATGTGCTCGAGGTTCGCGCCGAGGCGCCCATGCGTCCGCGCAAAGCGCGGCGCGGTCTCTATTCCCGCCTGTTCATCCTGTCCGTTGTCGTTTCCACTCTGGGCATGGGCGCGTGGTGGGTCTTCACGTCAGACATATTGCTGTCCGCCTCCGAGCGCGACACCAGCGTTCCCAATCCGCCGCCGCGTGCCGAGGAGGAGGATTTCACCGGAACCGACACGGCGACGCAGCCGACCCCGGAGACCACCGCGGAGCCACGCACGTTGGATGCCCAGAGCGGGTTCTCCGAACGCTGGATCGAGGTCTTCGAGCCCAAGCAGATTTCCGCCATCCGGCCGCGTGGCAACGCGCTGGTCGATGTCGTGGCGGCAAGCGAAGGCACGGCCATCCAGATCGTGTCGCGCAGTGCCGATGCCGACGGCAGCGCCGAGATCACCGTTCCCGCCGAGGTGTTGCGGGAAATGGCCGGCCGAACCTCGACCATCGCGCTGACGCTGCAATCGGCCGACGACAAGCCGGTGCAGATTTCGGTCACCTGCGAGTTCGGCCGTCTCGGCGATTGCGCGCGCCATCGCTTCACCGTCAATCCGGAAAGATCGGATGTCCTGTTCCGGGTCTCCTTCGAGCGGACCATGGCGCCCGACACGCCGGGCCGGCTGCTGCTGAACGGCGATCTTTCCGGCGCCGGCCGTGGCATCCATCTCTATTCGGTGCGCATCCTGCCGGGCGAGTGAGCGGCTTGCTCACTTCCGCTTGCCGTTGAGGAAATCCGGCCCCGAGCCTATGATCTTATCATCCAGCTTGCCGACCTTGCCCTCGTCCTTTCCGTCATAGTCCATGGAATGCAGGATATGGCGGATGACATTGAGCCTGGCGCGGCGCTTGTCATTGGACCGGACGATCGTCCACGGCGCGTGGCCGGTGTGCGTTTCCTTCAGCATGCGGTCGCGCTTTTCGGTGTACTCGTCCCATTTGCCCAGCGCGACGATGTCGATGGGGGATAGCTTCCAGATCTTCAAGGGATCATGCCTTCGGTCGTGAAAGCGTTCGATCTGCATCTCCTGGCCGATATTCAGCCAGAACTTGCAGAAGTGAATGCCGTCCTGCTCGATCAGGCTCTCGAAGCGCGGCGTCTCCTCAAGGAACTTCTCATATTGCTCGGTGGTGCAGAAGCCGTTGACGGGTTCGACGACGGCGCGATTGTACCAGGAGCGGTCGAACAGCACGAATTCACCGGCCGTCGGGAAATGGCTGACATAGCGCTGGAAATACCATTGCCCGCGTTCCGTCTCCGTCGGCTTCGACAGTGCCACTTCGCGGGCCGAACGCGGGTTCATGTACATCAGGATGTTCTTGATCGTGCCGCCCTTGCCGGCCGCGTCGCGCCCCTCGAAAAGCGCCATGAAACGCTTGCCCGTGCGCTGCAGCCAGAACTGGAGCTTGACCAGTTCGATCTGCGCGTCCTCGAGTTGCTCCTCGTATTCGTCCTCGTCCATCTTCTTGTCGTAAGGGAAGCTGTCCGAGGCGAGGGACTTGTCGTCGATCCATTTCGGCAGATCGGGATCGTCGATGTCGAAGATACGCGTCTCGCCGTCGATCTTCAGTTCGACGGCGCGGCTTTGCTGTTCATTGTCCATGGTGTCTCTCCCGATTGCCGGGCCAGCGCCGGGCAACCTAGTCAGGCCATATTTGGTGCGCCGATTCAAGCCCTTGCTGATATTCGCCGCCAGGGCCTCGACGGGGAAAAACGGGAGCCGGCAATGGCGCGGCCCGCAAACATCTGTCATGAATCGGCGCTATGAGGACAGTTTGACGATGAGATACGAACCATCAGGGCGGGACGCTTCTTGACCGGAAATTCCTTTGGCTGGAGACTTGTGATGGGCCGCATCGCCTCCGGCTGGGCTTATCTGGTCGTGGCGGCGCTCGTGTCCGTCGCGGCCTATCTCGCGGGTGCGGAACCGGTCTTCGCCGCCATCCTTTTCGCCCTTTCGCTCCTGGCGATCGTGCTGCGCGAGCGCGAGGAGGCGCCCAAAGCGCCGCCGGCTGCAAGTACCGGTTCTGCCGAGACGGCGGACAAGGGCGATGCCTCCGGACCGGTCATCTCCGCCGTCATCGGCGCCATCGACCTGCCGGTATTCGTCATCGGTCGCGATGCGATGCTGCGGGAGCAGAACCGCGCGGCGGAGAAGGCGTTCGGCGCGCTCGAGCCCGGTCTTCATATCTCGGCGCGATTCCGTTCGCCCAGCGTTCTCGACATGGTGCGCGAGACGATCGCCACCGACGAGCCGAACCAGATCGAGCATTCCGAACGGCTGCCCTCCGAGCGGGTCTATATCGTGCGGTCCGCCCCGCTTCGCATCGAGGGCGCAAGGGAAGACCTGTTCCTTCTGTCGTTCAAGGACATTTCCGAACTGCGCCGCATCGACCGCATGCGCAGCGACTTCGTCGCCAATGCCAGCCATGAACTGCGCACGCCGCTCGCCTCGCTGCGCGGCTTCATCGAGACCATGCAGGGTCCCGCTCGCGGCGACCCCAAGGCGCAGGAACGCTTTCTCGCCATCATGCTGGATCAGGCCAACCGCATGAGCCGCCTGGTCGACGACCTGTTGTCGCTGTCACGGCTGGAGCTGAAGGCCCATATCGCACCCGACCAGAAGGTCGATCTCGTGCCGGTCATCGGCCATGTGCGCGACAGCCTGGCGCCGCTCGCCTCGGACCTGGACGTCGAGATCCGTCTGCATGTGCCGGAGGAGAAGGTCGAAGTGCTCGGCGACCGCGACGAACTCGTCCAGGTGTTCGAAAACCTGATCGAGAATGCCTGCAAATATGGTCAGGAGGGCAAGGTCGTCGATGTCTATGTGCGAAATCCGGCAGGTTCCCCCGTCGAGGTCAGCGTCGTCGACCATGGTCCCGGCATCTCCGCGGAGCACGTTCCGCGCCTGACCGAGCGCTTCTACCGCGTCAGCGTGACCGACAGCCGCTCGAAGAAGGGCACCGGATTGGGGCTGGCCATCGTCAAGCATATCCTGACGCGCCACCGCGCGAGGCTCGTCGTGAAGTCGGAAATCGGCCAGGGCACGGAGTTCGCCGTCCGTTTTTGACATAAAACTTCGTCCCTTGCGCTTGTATCGTAATATAACGATTTGAAATCAATAAGATAGATTGTCATAAATGTTTCACGGAACTGACATAAAAACTCAGGGGAACGGCCGCTAAGAACGGCGTGCTGATCTTCGGCGGACGCCGCTGAACATGGTCGCATCGACCCACCAGCCCAATAACGGGAGAATTCTAGATGAACGTTTTGAAACTTTCGGCAGCAGCCCTTGTTGCCTCGGTCGCCTTCACTGGCGCCGCTGTCGCACGTGACCAGATCCAGATCGCTGGCTCCTCCACCGTTCTGCCCTACGCCTCGATCGTGGCAGAAGCTTTCGGCGAAAACACCGACTTCGGCACCCCGGTCGTTGAATCGGGCGGTTCGGGCGCTGGTCGCAAGAAGCTGTGCGAGGGCGTTGGTGAGAACACCATCGATATCGCCAACTCTTCCTCGCGCATCAAGCAGTCGGACATCGATAATTGCGCAGCCAACGGCGTCAAGGAAATCCAGGAAGTCCGGATCGGCTATGACGGCATCGTCTTCGCTTCTGACATCAATGGCCCGGAATTCGCCTTCACTCCGGCTGACTGGCATTCGGCCCTGGCCGCCAAGGTCGTCAAGGACGGCAAGCTGATCGACAACCCGTACAAGGCCTGGAATGAAATCCGCGCCGACCTGCCGGCTCAGCCGATCCTCGCTTTCATTCCGGGCACCAAGCACGGCACCCGCGAAGTCTTCGACGAGAAGGTTCTCATCGCTGGTTGCGAAGAAAACGGTACGGCGGAAGCCCACAAGGCTGCCGGCGTTGAAAAGGTCGACAAGGAGTGCATGGCGCTCCGCACCGACGGCGTTTCCGTCGACATCGACGGCGACTACACCGAAACGCTCGCCCGCGTCGCCGCCAACAAGAACGGCATCGGCGTCTTCGGTCTCTCGTTCTACCAGAACAACACCGACAAGCTGCGCGTCGGCACCATGGGCGGCGTCGTTCCGTCGGTAGAGTCGATCGCTTCCGGCGAATATCCGGTCTCGCGTCCGCTCTACTTCTACGTCAAGAACGCTCACCTCGACGTCATCCCGGGCCTGCAGGAATATGTCGAGTTCTTCGTCTCCGACGAAATGGCTGGCCCGAACGGCCCGCTGGCCGCTTACGGCCTCGTATCGGACCCGGAACTTGCCAAGACCCAGGCAGCCGTCAAGGCTCGTACCCCGATGGCTCCGCTGAAGTAATCCAAACGCCTGCCCGGCGGCGCGATGATCGCGCCGCCGTTTTTTTTTCTGTTTCCGGAGGTTGCGGGCGAAATGAGCGTTGGCATCATTATCCTTGTCGTTGCGGTATTTGCTGCCCTCGGCTACGTGCTTGGCCAGCGACGTGCGCTGTCGCTTTCTGCGTCGACCGGCAAGAAACTCCATTCACTTCCTGGCTATTATGGCCAGACCGTCGCCCTGTTCGCGGCCATTCCATCCCTCGTCGTGCTGGTCGTCTGGCTGTTCGCGCAACCTGCGATCATCGAGAGCCGCGTCAGCGGCATGATCCCCGACAGCGCGATTCCGGACGGTGGCGCGCGCAGCCTCGTGATGGCCGACGTGCGTCGCATCGCCGATGGCCTCGATGCCGTGCTGGCACGGGGCAGGCTCGACGAGAGCCAGCTTTCCGCCATGCGCGCGGACGAGACCAATGTCCGCAGCCTGCTGGCCGACGTCGGCGTGGCGCTGGGCAGTGAAGTGCCGACCGAAGTGTTCGAGGCCGCGAAGGTCTATCGTCTGAGTGCCGTGACCGGCAATATAGCCATGACCGTTCTGGTGCTCGCCTTGTCGGTGGGCCTGGCCCTCTGGTCCTACCGGCGCATTGCTCCGGCTATGCGCGCGCGCGCCATCAGCGAGAGCTTCGTCAAGTCGCTGCTGATCGCGGCATCGACGGTTGCGATCCTGACCACGATCGGCATCGTCGCCTCGTTGGTGTTCGAGACCTACACCTTCTTCCAGATCTATCCGGCGAGCGAATTCTTCTTCTCGACCGTGTGGAACCCCCAGTTCCGAGGCGGTTCCGAACTGGGCATTCTTCCCCTGCTCTGGGGTACCTTCTACATCTCGCTGGTGGCGCTCATCGTCGCGGTACCGCTCGGCCTGATGATTGCCATCTACCTCGCCGAGTACGCCGGTCCGACGGCGCGCAGCGTGGTGAAGCCGGCGATCGAGGTTCTCGCCGGCATCCCGACGATCGTCTACGGCCTGTTCGCGCTCGTCACCCTTGGGCCGTTCCTGCGCGACTGGGTCGCCCAGCCGATGGGCCTGGGAACCTCCTCCTCATCGGTGCTGACCGCGGGTATCGTGATGGGCATCATGATTATTCCCTTCGTCAGCTCGCTGTCCGACGACATCATCAATGCCGTCCCGCAGGCGCTTCGCGACGGGGCCTACGCGCTCGGCGCGACGAAGTCCGAGACGATCAAGCAGGTCGTCCTGCCGGCTGCTCTGCCGGGCATCGTCGGCGCCGTCCTGCTCGCGGCGAGCCGCGCGATCGGCGAGACCATGATCGTGGTGCTCGGTGCGGGTGCCTCCGCCAAGCTCTCGCTCAATCCTTTCGAGGCCATGACGACGGTGACCGTCAAGATCGTCAGCCAGCTCACGGGTGACACGGAGTTCGCAAGTCCCGAGACCCTGGTGGCGTTTGCCCTTGGCCTCACCCTTTTCGTGCTGACGCTTGGGCTGAATGTGCTGGCCCTCTACATCGTCCGCAAATACCGGGAGCAGTACGAATGACCGATTTCACCGCAGAGACGCTTGCAAAGCCGGTGCTCACCGACCGTGCGCGAATTCAGCGTCGCAATGCTTCCGAGCGCCGCTTTCGCCGGCTGGGTATGGCCGCGGTGGCAATCGGCGTCATCGCACTGATCGTTTTGATGACATCGATCTTCGCGGGTGGGTTGTCGTCCTTCCGCCAGACCTACATCAGCCTGGACATCTTTCTTGATCCGGCGAAGCTGGACAAGAGTGGCACGCGCGATCCGGATGCCATCGCCAAGATCTCGACCTTCGGCTATGTGCCGCTGATCGAAACGGCACTCGTCGCCGCCATGGCTGAAAAGGGCGTCGCCGTGGACGGGCTGACCGCCAAGTCGGCCGCCGAAATGGTTTCCAAGGAGGCGCCGGCGGACCTGCGCCGGTATGTTCTCGCCGACCCCTCGGTCATCGGCCAGACCGTCCGCTTCGACCTGCTCGCGGGTGGACGCATCGACGGTTACTACAAGGGGCGCGTGAGCATGGCGAGCGCACAGCTCGACCGCAACGTCTCTCCCGAGCAGCTGATGCTGGCGGACAAGCTGAGCGAAGCGGGCATCCTGACGACCAAGTTCAATTGGGGCTTCTTCACCGCCCCTGATGCCTCAGACACGCGTCCGGAAGCCGCCGGTCTCGGCGTCGCCATCATCGGCTCCGCCTATATGATGCTGATCGTGCTCGTGCTGTCGCTGCCGCTCGGCGTTGCCGCCTCGATCTATCTGGAGGAGTTCGCACCGCAGAACCGCTTCACCGACCTAATCGAGGTGAACATCGCCAATCTTGCTGCCGTGCCCTCGATCGTGTTCGGTATTCTCGGCCTTGCGGTCCTGATCAACTTCGTCGGCTTGCCGCAATCGGCGCCGATCGTTGGCGGTCTGGTCCTGACGCTGATGACGCTACCGACCATCATCATCGCCACGCGCGCGTCACTCAAGGCTGTCCCCCCGTCGATCCGCGACGCGGCGCTAGGCGTAGGCGCCTCCAAGATGCAGGCGACGTTCCACCACGTCCTGCCGCTGGCGATGCCCGGCATCATGACCGGAACGATCATCGGCCTGGCCCGTGCACTCGGTGAGACGGCGCCCCTGCTTCTGATCGGCATGGTGGCCTTCGTCCGCGAGTTTCCGGCTGGACCGCCGGAGGGCTTCTTCGATCCGGCGTCGGCGCTGCCGGTGCAGGTCTACAACTGGACCCAAAGGGGCGACCCGGCCTTTATCGAACGCGCATCTGGTGCGATTATCGTGCTGCTGGTGTTCCTTCTGGTCATGAACATCATTGCGGTTGTTCTCCGTCGCCGCTTCGAACGACGCTGGTAGCAGGAGCCAAGAGAGATGAACGTATTGTCCGAAGTCGCTGTTGAAAAGGCACTGGAACAGAAGATGACTGAAGCAGAGCACAAGATGATCGGCCAGGACGTGTCGGTCTACTACGGCGAGAAACGCGCCCTTTTCGACGTCAATCTGAATGTTCGCAAGAACACCGTGACGGCCCTGATCGGTCCCTCCGGTTGCGGCAAGTCGACCTTCCTGCGCTGCCTCAATCGCATGAACGATACGATCGACGGCTGCCGGGTGACCGGCAAGATCACGCTCGATGGCCTGGACATCTACGATCCGTCCATTGATGTCGTCGAACTGCGTGCCCGCGTCGGCATGGTCTTCCAGAAGCCCAATCCGTTCCCGAAGTCGATCTACGAGAACATCGCCTACGGACCGCGCATCCATGGCCTGGCCCGCAGCAAGGCCGACCTCGACCAGATCGTCGAGAGCAGCCTGCAGAAGGCTGGCCTGTGGAACGAGGCGAAGGACCGCCTGCAGGAATCGGGCACCGGTCTGTCCGGCGGCCAGCAGCAGCGCCTTTGTATCGCCCGCGCCATTGCCGTCAGCCCGGAAGTCATCCTGATGGACGAGCCCTGTTCGGCGCTCGATCCGATCGCCACCGCCAAGGTCGAGGAACTGATCCACGAATTGCGGACCAACTTCACCATCGTCATCGTCACCCACTCGATGCAACAGGCTGCCCGCGTGTCCCAGCGCACCGCGATGTTCCATCTCGGTCTGCTGGTCGAGGAGAACGACACGGACAAGATGTTCACCAATCCGGACGATCAGCGCACCCAGGACTACATCATGGGCCGTTTCGGCTGATCCGGCGCCTGCCTGAGAGCGGATTTCAATTTCGAGGACAACGAACATGTCGCCATCGCATATCTACACGGCCTATGACGAAGAACTGAAATACCTGATGCGCCGCATCACCGAGATGGGTGGCCTGGCCGAGCAGATGGTCGGCGACAGCGTTCGCGCGCTGGTCAATTCCGATGCCGCCCTGGCGCAGAAGGTCATCTCCGACGACGTCATCATGGATGCCGCCGAGCGCGAGATCGGCGACAAGGCGATCGTCACCATCGCCCGGCGCCAGCCGGTCGCCTCCGACCTTCGCGAGATCATCGGCGCGCTGCGCATCGCCAACGACCTGGAGCGCGTCGGCGACCTCGGCAAGAGCAATGCCAAGCGCGTCATGGCCATCCAGGCAACCGGGGTGCCGCGCAAGCTGGCCCGCGGTCTCGAACACCTCAGCGAACTGGCCCTGATCCAGCTCAAGGAAGTGCTCGACGTCTACACCACCCGGTCCGCTGAGAAGGCCAAGTCGATCCGTGACCGCGATGAGGAAATCGACGCCATGTACACCTCGCTGTTCCGCGAGCTGTTGACCTACATGATGGAAGATCCGCGCAACATCACCAGCTGCACGCATCTGCTGTTCTGCGCCAAGAACATCGAGCGCATCGGCGACCACGCGACCAACATCGCCGAAACCATCTACTACATGACCACGGGCGCCCAGCCCGAGGGCGAGCGGCCGAAGGATGACATGACCGCCTCCTTCGGCGCCGTCACCGAATAATCCCGCCGCTTTCGAGAGGTTGTCGCCCCACATGCTGCCCAAAATCGCTGTCGTCGAGGACGAGGAAGCCTTGAGCGTATTGCTCCGCTACAATCTCGAGGCGGAGGGCTACGAGGTCGAAACGATCCTGCGGGGTGACGAGGCGGAGCTTCGCCTGCAGGAACGCGTGCCCGACCTGTTGATTCTCGACTGGATGCTGCCTGGTGTGTCCGGTATCGAGCTCTGCCGCCGGCTGCGCATGCGGCCCGAAACCGAGCGCCTGCCGATCATCATGCTCACCGCGCGTGGCGAGGAGAGCGAACGGGTCCGGGGTCTCGCCACCGGTGCCGACGACTATGTCGTCAAGCCGTTCTCGACGCCCGAGCTGATGGCCCGCGTCAAGGCCATGCTGCGTCGTGCCCGGCCGGAAGTCCTGTCGAGCGTGCTGCGGTGCGGCGATATCGAACTCGACCGCGAAACCCATCGCGTGCACCGCAAGAGCCGCGAAGTGCGCCTTGGCCCGACGGAATTCCGGCTGCTGGAGTTCCTGATGGCCTCGCCTGGTCGCGTTTTTTCCCGCTCGCAATTGCTGGACGGCGTCTGGGGTCATGACATCTATGTCGACGAACGCACCGTCGACGTGCATGTCGGTCGCCTGCGCAAGGCGCTGAATTTCTCCAACCTGCAGGATGTCATCCGCACCGTGCGTGGCGCCGGCTATTCGATGGAAGCCTGACGCCCGGATCAGTTCGGGTGGGACAACAAGAAAACGGGCCCGTGCGGCCCGTTTTGCATTTCAGTCATTGCCGCAACCGGGCAACGCTCAGCGCGCTGCGGCGTTTGCCGCCTTGCGGCGTTCACCGACGGGCTGGTAGGCCAGCTTGGCATGGTAGCTGCAATAGGGTGAGGTATCGGCGGATTCGCAACCGCAGAAGTGGAAATCGTCCTTCATCGGATCGCCGATCGGCCATTTACAGGTGCGCTCGGTCAGTTCGGTCAACACCAGCTTGCGCGAAATCGGCAGGATGACATTGCCGACCGGACGGATCTCAACGGTTTCGACGCCGTCGATCTCGATCTCTTCCTTCAGCATGTTCGCTCCCGCGGCCCGCGCGACCGTGCGGGTCGTGACGCGGGAGGGGTAGTTTGCCGGGCGCGGCGCCGGTGCCGGGCGCTTGGCTGCCCGCGAGGCAGCGGTGCTGCCGCCGGCCTTGGCGCGGCCCGGCAGGTTCAGCCGGTGCACCTTGCCGATCACGGCATTGCGGCTCACGCCGCCCAGTTGTGCCGCGATCTGGCTCGCGCTCAGGCCTTCCGCCCAAAGCCGCTTCAGTCTCTCGACGCGCTCATCCGTCCAATTCATGCCGTTATCTCTCCGCCGCTCGCGATATGTGATGGCAGAATCGCTCACCGTTGCTTCGGAGCTATCCGAAACAAACTCGCCTCGACACTGTCGGTGACTGGTTCCGCCGCATGCAGTTTCTTTATTGAGTATTAACCTAGTGCCGGGCTGACTCCGTGACAAGAGTCGGGCGAATCATCGCGAATCGATTTTGAGGTTTTCCCCAACTTGCTACCCTGACGCGTCGCGGTCGTGCGCAGTGCACAAATGCCGCCGCAAGCCTTGCGGCGGGCCGAAAATTCAGGCGCGGCGCGCTGTTTCGTTGACAGGCAAGGACGAAATGTCGATAGTGCGACCGCCGCCGCAAGGCGGCATTTTTGATTTTTCATGGCCGTGATCGCGGCGAAATCAGAACTGCCCCTAGTCCCAGTCAAGCCCTCCCGAAGGAGTGTTTTCACCATGGCCGAAGCCTCGCCCCTCTACCAGACCTATATGCGCGCACCCTTGCGGTTCGAGCGAGGCGAGGGCGTATGGCTGGTGACCGAGGATGGCGACCGCTATCTCGATTTCGCCGCCGGAGTCGCGGTCAATTCGCTCGGTCATGCCCATCCGCACCTGATCGAGGCGCTGACGACGCAGGCCGGCAAGGTCTGGCACCTCTCCAACCTCTATGACGTCCCCGGCCAGGAGACGCTCGGTCGCCGGCTGACCGAGGCGACTTTCGCCGATCGCGTCTTCTTCACCAACTCAGGCGCCGAGGCGCTGGAATGCGCCATCAAGACCGCGCGTCGCTACCAGTTCGTCAAGGGCCATCCCGAACGCTTTCACATCATCACCTTCGAAGGCGCCTTCCACGGCCGCACCATCGCGACGATCGCCGCCGGTGGGCAGGAGAAATATCTCGAAGGCTTCGGCCCCAAGGCGCCCGGCTTCGACCAGGTGCCGTTCGGCGATCTCGACGCGGTGAAGGCGGCGATCACCGACGAGACGGCGGCGATCCTGATCGAGCCGGTGCAGGGCGAGGGCGGCCTGCGCACCGCCTCCAACGAATTCCTCCGCGCGCTTCGCCAGATCTGCGACGAGCATGGCCTGCTGCTGGTGCTGGACGAGGTCCAGTGCGGTGTCGGCCGGACCGGGAAGCTCTTTGCCTACGAATGGGCCGGCATTACCCCGGACATCATGGCGGTTGCCAAGGGTATCGGCGGCGGCTTCCCGCTCGGCGCCTGCCTGGCGACGGAAGAAGCGGCCTCCGGCATGAAGGCCGGCACCCATGGTTCGACCTATGGCGGCAATCCGCTCGCCATGGCGGTCGGCAATGGCGTGCTCGACGTCGTGCTGGCGGATGGCTTCCTCGAACACGTCCGCGACGTCGCGCTTGTCTTCCGCCAGGGTCTCGCCTCGCTCAAGGATCGCTTCCCCGAGATCATCGAGGAAATCCGCGGCGAGGGCCTGATGCTCGGCATCAAGGCGAAGGTGCCCAACACCGACCTGCTGATGGCGATGCGCGATCAGCATGTGCTGGGTGTTCCCGCCGGCGACAACGTCATCCGTCTTCTGCCCCCGCTGATCGTCACGGTCGAGGAGGCACGGGAAGGCTTGAAGCGCATCGAACAGGCGGCCGAGCATTTGCAGGACAAGCTCAAAGCGGCGTCATCGAACCAGGGCAGGTAAGCAAGACATGGCATCCCCGAAGCATTTTCTCGATCTCTCCGCCATGACGGCACCCGACCTCCGGCTGATCCTGGAGGACGCCAAGACGCGCAAGCAGTCGACCAAGGCCGGCACCGCCGAAAAGCCGCTTTCCGGCAAGATGCTGGCGATGATCTTCGAAAAGCCGTCGACCCGCACCCGCGTCTCCTTCGACGTTGGCATGCGCCAGCTCGGCGGCGAGACGCTGTTCCTGTCCGGCACCGAGATGCAGCTCGGCCGCGCCGAAACCATTGGCGACACGGCCAAGGTCCTGTCGCGCTATGTCGACGCGATCATGATCCGCACCACCGACCACGCGCGGCTGCTGGAAATGGCCGAGCATGCCACGGTTCCGGTGATCAATGCGCTGACCGACAGCACTCATCCCTGCCAGATCATGGCCGACGTGATGACCTTCGAGGAACATCGCGGCCCGATCAAGGGCAAGACGATCGCCTGGACCGGCGACGGCAACAATGTCCTGCATTCGCTGGTCGAGGGTTCCGCCCGTTTCGGCTATCGCATGAACATGGCCGTGCCGCTCGGTTCCGAGCCGGACGCCAAGATCCTCAATTGGGCGCGCAACAATGGCGGCGAGATCATGCTGTGCCATGAGGCCGAGCGTGCGGTCGCCGGTGCCGATGCGGTGGTCACCGATACCTGGATCTCGATGAACCAGGAGCACAAGGCGCGCGGTCACAATGTCTTCCAGCCGTTCCAGGTCAATGCTGCGCTGATGAAACAGGCGGGAACGGAAGCACTGTTCATGCATTGCTTGCCGGCTCATCGCGGCGAGGAGGTGACCGACGAGGTGATCGACGGTCCGCAGTCGGTCGTGTTCGATGAGGCGGAAAACCGCCTGCATGCGCAGAAGTCGATCCTGGCCTGGTGCCTCGGCGCCATCTGATCGCGGCATCGGAGGCCTGAAGATCATGCGGCGGAACAAGAGCTTTCGTCGCGCTTGATCTTTTTCCGCCCGGTTCCCATTTGAGCCGTTGAGAAAGAGGCCCAGCGCCTCTGAATGTTCGAGCGCCAGGGCGCCAGGAGTACAATGATGACGAACAGGCCTGCCGAGCTTGGCGAATTCGGTTTCGCCGGTGATGACCGGGTCGTGCCCTTCCAGGTGGAGGGGCTCGACGTGCGCGGTCGCGCCGTGCAGATCGGTCCCTTGCTAAATGCCATTCTTGCCCGCCACGATTATCCCGAGCCGGTTGCCCGGCTGCTGGCCGAGGCGATCGTACTCACCGTACTGATCGGCACGTCGCTGAAGTTCGAGGGCAAGTTCACCGTCCAGACCAAGAGCGACGGTCCGGTCGATCTTCTGGTTGCGGACTTCGCCTCGCCGGAAAATGTCCGCGCCTATGCCCGCTTCGACGAGGAGCGCCTGGCCGAAGCTGTCGCTGCCGGCCGCACCTCGCCCGAGCAGTTGCTGGGCGCGGGCGTTTTGGCGCTGACCATCGATCAGGGCAATTTCATGCAGCCCTATCAAGGCATCGTGCCGCTCGACGGCGCCTCGCTCGAGGACATTGCCGGCGTCTATTTCCGCCAGTCGGAGCAGATCCCGACGCGGGTTCGCCTCGGTGCCGCCGAGTTCTTCGATCGCGACGAAGAAGGCCGTCCGCGCCGCACCTGGCGTGCCGGGGGCCTGATCGCCCAGTTCCTGCCCGAGGCGCCGGAGCGCATGCGCCACTCCGACCTGCATGGCGGCGACGGGGACAACGGCGACCGGCCGCATTCGGAGGACGACGCCTGGGCGGAAGCGCGCATGCTGGTCGACACGGTCGACGCCGACGAGCTGACCGATCCGCAGATCGGTGTGGAACGCCTGCTGTTCCGCCTGTTCCACGAGCGCGGCGTGCGGGTCTATGAACCGCATGCGGTCTATGATCGCTGCAGCTGCTCGCGCGACAAGATCAAGGGCGTCCTGTCGAGCTTCTCTGAGGAGGAGATCGAGGCCAGCCAGACGGATGGTGCGATCACGGTCACCTGCGAGTTCTGCTCGACCACCTATCGCTATGAGGCGGCGGAAGTCGTCAACGCCTGAGCAGGGGCGAGAATGTGAAACAGGCGAGACGGCGTGGCCAAGGCCTCGCCGTTTTCAGTTCAGCACGCGCAACATGCCCGGCGCATCGAGCGAAAAGGCGGGAATGGCGACCTCGAAGACCTCGCCGTTTTCGGCTTCCATCTGGTAGTGGCCGAACATCATGCCCGACGGCGTATCGAGCGGGCAGCCCGAGGAATATTCATAGGTATCGCCGGGCCTCAGACGCGGCTGCTCGCCGATCACGCCGGGTCCGTGCACTTCGTCGACCTGGCCGTTCTGGTCGGTGATGTGCCAGTAGCGCTGCATGAGCCGCACCGGCACCGTCGAGTGGTTGGCGATCACGATTCGGTAGCCCCAGACATAGCGGCTGTCCTCCGGATCGGATTGCTCCTCCAGGTAATAGGGTTCGACACTGACCTCGATGTCGCGTGTCACGGCGCGATACATGCACGGGACCTTTTTAAAGCTTCGCTAAGCATAGCCTACAGCATGGCGCGATGAAGGAAAAATACAAGCGCACCGGCCGGCCAAAGCGACCGGCCCGGCAGAGATTTCGTTGTTAATGCTAATGGATGGGGTTAAGGGCCGCAGTCCGGGCGCGCAAGACGCTCACCCGGACTTTTCTGGGGCCTTGCCAGGCGAGAGCCGCGCTCAGGCACTGACGCTTGAAATCGCGCGAGCAAAGTCCTCGAGCAGGTCCTGCGTATCCTCGATGCCGCAGGAAAGACGCACCGTCCCGCCGGACATGCCGAGTTCGGCGCGCGCCTCGTCGGTCAGGTTTTTGTGCGTCGTCGTGGCTGGATGGGTGATCAGGCTCTTGGCGTCGCCGAGATTGTTGGAGATCTTGACGATTTCCAGCGCGTTCTGCAGCTTGAAGGCCGCGTCCTTGCCACCCTTCATCTCGAAGGCGACGAGCGTCGAACCGCCGGTCATCTGCTTGGCGACGATGTCGGCCTGCGGATGGTCGGCGCGACCGGGATAGATCACCTTGGCCACCTGCGGCTGCTCGGCCAGGAAGTCGGCGATTGCGGCTGCATTGGCCGTCTGCTGCTTGACGCGCAGCGGCAGCGTCTCGACACCTTTCAGCAGGGTCCAGGCATTGAACGGCGACATGGCCGGGCCGGTATGGCGGAAATAGTCCTGCAGGTTCTCGGTGATCCAGTCCTTCGACGAGAGCACGACGCCGCCGAGGCAGCGGCCCTGTCCGTCGATATGCTTGGTCGCCGAATAGACGACGATATGGGCGCCAAGTTCGAGCGGCTTCTGGAACAGGGGGGTGGCGAAGACATTGTCGACGATCAGCGTGGCGCCGACCTGGTCGGCGAGCCTGGCGACGCCGGCGATGTCGACCACTTCGAGCGTCGGGTTGGTCGGGCTTTCGAGGAACATCACCTTGGTGTTCGGCCGGATCGCGGCTTCCCAGTTCGCTAGGTCCCGGCCGTCGACCAGCGTGCATTCCACGCCGTAGCGCGGCGCCAGCGTCTCGACGACATAGCGGCAGGAGCCGAACAGGGCGCGGGCGGCGACGATATGGTCGCCGGCCTTCACCTGGCACAGCACGGCGGCCGCGACCGCCGCCATGCCGGAGGCCATGGCGCGCGCGTCTTCGGCGCCTTCCAGGAGGCACATGCGCTTTTCGAACATGTCGTTGGTCGGGCTGCCGTAGCGAGCGTAGATATAGCCGTCCGTCTCACCCTTGAAGCGTGCTTCCGCCGCTTCCGAGCTTTCATAGACGAAGCCCTGCGTCAGGAAGATCGCCTCGGACGTCTCGCCATAGGGCGAGCGAAGAGTTCCACCATGGACCAGTTGGGTTGCCGGACGCCAGTTCTTGCTCATGCCTTTCAGCCTTTCGAATACAAAAAAACCGGTCGCGAAATCGGACCGGTTTCTAGCACCCGGTCTCTTTAGCCATTTGTTTAACGTGGCTGCAAGCCGACCGGCCAAATCACCACGGGATAAGCCTGCCTTACGCCCATCGCGGGCTTGCGTCAATTCCTCGACTTTGGTTTTGTCTGGCCCAAACAGGAAGACGAAAAGATGACCAGGACCACGGGCATTCTCTCGGACAGCGCCATCGGCACGCTCTTCGGCGAGGGCCGGCTGATGAGCGAGACGATGCTCGATCATGACCAGATCCAGCCGGCCAGCCTCGACCTTCGGCTGGGCGCGAAGGCGCTGCGTGTGCGCGCGAGCTTCATGCCCGGCCGCGCTCACACGGTTGCCGACAAGCTCGAACGGCTGACCCTGCACGAGATCGATCTTGAAAACGGCGCCGTTTTGGAGACCGGCTGCGTTTACATCGTGCCCCTGATGGAGAGCCTCGACCTGCCGGCTGAAATGTCGGCCTCGGCCAATCCGAAGAGTTCGACCGGCCGCCTCGACATCTTCACCCGCGTCATGGTCGATTACGCCCAGGAATTCGACAAGATCCCGGCCGGCTACAAGGGACCGCTCTATCTGGAGATCAGCCCGCGCACCTTCCCGGTCATCGTGCGGCGCGGCTCGCGTCTATCGCAGATCCGCTTCCGCGTCGGTCAGGCGCTGCTTGGCGAGCGTGAACTTCTCGACCTGCATGCGACGGAAACGCTGGTCGCCAGCGAAGCGCCAAACGTCTCGGGCGGCGGCATCGCGCTGTCGATCGACCTGAAGGGCACCGGCGACGACGGCCTGATCGGCTACCGCGGCAAGCACCATACCGGCGTGATCGACGTCGACAAGAAGGCCGCCCACGACGTGCTCGACTTCTGGGAGCCGCTCTACAGCCGCGGCGCCGACGAGCTCATCCTCGATCCGGACGAGTTCTACATTCTCGTCTCCAACGAGGCGGTGCATGTGCCGCCGCTCTATGCGGCCGAAATGACGCCCTATGATCCGCTGGTCGGCGAGTTCCGCGTGCACTATGCCGGCTTCTTCGATCCGGGCTTCGGCCATGCCGCCGCCGGCGGCTCGGGAAGCCGCGCGGTCTTGGAAGTGCGCAGCCACGAAGTGCCCTTCATTCTGGAGCATGGCCAGGTGATCGGCCGGCTCGTCTACGAACACATGCAGGACCGTCCGCAAGGCCTCTACGGCTCCGGCCTCGGCTCCAACTACCAGGCACAAGGGTTGAAGCTGTCCAAGCATTTCCGCCTCGGCTGAACGCCACCGGCCGACCGCTTTCTCTCTTGACAGGCCGCCGCATCTGTTGGAACTGTGCGGGCCGTGCGGGTGTAGCTCAATGGTAGAGCAGCAGCTTCCCAAGCTGAATACGAGGGTTCGATTCCCTTCACCCGCTCCAGCCTTCTCCAGTCATCAAGATCGTCCGCTCACCGCGCCACGCCGTTTCGCCGGCGTCTGGCTTCGAGCAGCAGCAGGCCCGCGAGCGTCAGCACGGTGAAACCGGCACCGCCGAGAAAGGTCCCGGTCGGGCCGGTCGCGTCCCAGAGCAGCCCGGCGATGACGCTGGCTGCCAGCAGGGCGAGGCCGGTGACGAGATTGAACATGCCGAAGGCCGTGCCGCGCAGTTCGGCCGGCGCGGTGTCGGCAACGAGGGTTGCCAGCAATCCCTGGGTAAAACCCATGTGCAGGCCCCAGAGCGTCGCGCCGAGCGCAAGACCGGCGAAACCCGACGAGAAGGCGAGCACCAGGTCGGCGGCGAGCAGCAGCACGAGGCCGGCGACCAGCGGTCTCGTCCGGCTCATCCTGTCCGACAGTGCCCCGACCGGATAGGCGGAGAGGAAATAGGCGGCATTCATCACCACCATCACCGCCGGCACGAAAGCGAGCGACAGTCCGATGTCCTGGCCCTTCAGCAGGAGGAAGGCTTCGCTGAACCGAGCGAGCGTGAAGGCCGACGCGACCGCGACCACCCACCAGTAACTGCTGCTCAGCCGCCGGAGTTCGCTGCGGCTGAGCGGCATGCGCACCTTGCGCGCCGGCGCCTCCCGCTTCGGCTCCTTCACCGCAACAATGATCAGCCCGGCCGAGATGAAGGCGGGAATGACGGCGATCCAGAAGACGAGGGTGAAATCATTGCTGAGCGCCCACATGAAGACGATGGCCAGCAGCGGCCCGAGCAGGGCGCCGAGCGTATCCAGAGACTGCCGGAGCCCGAAGCTTGCGCCGCGCAGGTCCGGTGGGGATATGTCGGCCACCAGCGCGTCGCGCGGCGCGCCGCGAATGCCCTTGCCGATGCGATCGACGAAACGGGCGGCGATCAGCCAGGCGACGCTCGGCGCGAGCGGAAAGACTGGCTTGGTGAGGGCGGCCAGCCCGTAGCCGAGAGCGGCCAGCAGCTTTCGCTTTCCCAGCCAGTCGCTGATCGCGCCGGAAAACACCTTGGTGATCGCCGCTGTTGCCTCGGCGATCCCCTCGATGATGCCCACCGTCAGCGTCGACGTGCCGAGGACGGTGACCAGATAGAGCGGCAGCACCGCGTGGATCATTTCGGAGGAGATATCCATGAACAGCGAGACGAAGCCGATCGCCCAGATCGCCCCCGGCAGCCTCCGCCAATCGGCCATTTCGCCCTTTGCCTCTGTCCCAGCCACGTCACCCCTCCTCGATGGTCGGTGTCCCGATGGTCCGTCTCAAGCCGGCATATGAAGCCGTCCGGCACCGTAAAACCAGTGCCCTCTCGCCGGAACGGGGTCAAGTCGGGACAGTGAGGGGGGTATTCGACCCGCCCGCCTCTTGCATTCCCGACCGTGTCTCGGGGGAAACGGCGGCTTGGCGCGGCTGGTGCGGGGTCTTGTTCCAGAAGAACGGCTTGCAGCGCAGTTCGACGACGGCCCTCCACGCGGCGAGCGAGGTCATCATCCAGTAAAACGGAACGCCCAGCCAGCGATGGCCGAGCAGCTTCCTTTCATGCCTCGTCATCGTCGTCGCCCCGAGCGCTATGAAGGCCGTGTAGCTGCCGAGGATATTGGTGATGTCGATGGTAAACAGGATCACCTCGAACAGGCTGATGGTCTCGGCCGGCTTCTGCATCATGGCAATGGACGATGTCGTGACGAAGAGGAGGATCAGCGGGTGGCTGAGCGCCGATATCAGCATGCCGCCGATCAGAAGCTGGAAGATTGCAAAGGCGGACACTCCCATCTCCTCGATCGTCCGCGCCGGATCGCGCATGACGACCAGCCAGGTTTGCAACCAACCCTTGAACCATCGCGTCCTCTGACCGAGCCAGACCTTGGTCGTGGTGGGAGCATCCTCCAGCGTCTGGCGGCGGATGGTTTGCGATCGGTAGCCAAGCCGGTAGAGCCGCATGCCGAGATCGGCGTCCTCGGTAACATTGAACGGATCCCAGCCGCCGACGGCTTTCAGCGGTCCCGCGCGGAAATGCGGCCTTATGTAGCAAGAGCACCAAGAAATGAGAGGTCCAGATGACCAATTCAACCTATTATCATCTGCAAGATGTGCCGCTCTCAATCGAAGAGCCACACGTTGAACGGCTGCGTCGATTGATAGAGTTGCAGTACCGCTCAAATCCTACTGGCTGCGGGACGTCATTCGGCGAAATTCTGTGTCATGAACTTCATACGAAAAGTATGTCGTTCACTGACATTTCTAAGAAGTGGGGGATAAGCTGTTCGATGCTGGGAACCTTGATCTGGGATCACTGCCAGCAGCTAGAGCCGCTGCCGACAGTGGACCATTCGTATGTTATCCGCTGATTTCCTTACATTTTGAGCACTTGGGAAGATTCCCAGTGCCGGATGTGCGGTAACGGCTCTCAATGTTGTTGCCTTCGGTGCAAGTGGTCTCGTCATGGTGTACTTTTTTGTCGTCGGGCCTAGACGAGTGCCACGGAGTAGTTTTTGACATGGTTCCCTCCCTTAAGTGCGCGTAATGCGCGAATGAATACTAGCACAACACCATAGGGAGTCTACTCGTGAGAGTGGCACGCACGGAAACATACGACCATACCATTACTGGCCTGCTCGGAAAGCGCGCCGACCTTTTCAACGAAGCCGAGCGCATCCGTGATCGTCTAGCCGAAATCAAGAACGACATAGGAGCGATAGACCGCACCTTGAACGTCTTGGGATATGCGGGCGACCTAGACGCCGCCATGCCTCGCCAGAAGCGGGAAGTGATATTCGGACGCGGTGAGCTATCAAAGGCCATCATGGGCGAACTACGGCACGCGGAAGGCCCGCTATCCAGCCGGGACATTGCCCGCGAGATTGTCACCATGCGCGGCGAGGATGCGCGGGACCGGAAATATATCGCAGACCTCACCAAGCGGGTGAGTAAGGCGCTGCGGCAAATGCGCGATGAGGGGCATGTGCGGAGCGCCGTGGATGATAAGGGGAACCTGAGTTGGGAGAGGCGGGCCTAGGCCCGCCCCCTATTTGTTAAGCGGGCAACGCTACTTTTTCGAATGCCGTCTTGAACGCCATGTCCTGAACTAGGAGTTTTGTCCATGCCGCACTCTTGGCTTCGATCACCAATAGAAGGTCCTCTTTGCCGAGAATGGTTTTCACCCGATCACGAAGCTGCGCAGCCGTACCCGGATAATCAACCCACCATACTGTTTCGAGAACGCGGCCTCTGTTTGCCACCAGCTTCGAGAGAAAGTCGTCCATCTCCTTGTGAGACGGACGCGGCCCGTTGAGGTCATACGTAATGATAAAGTTTGCCATTTATTGACGCTCCGTTCTCAGTGCGACTTTTCTGTCAGCTCAATGGCTTTTGCCTTTGAGCCTTCATGCTTTTCGCCACGAAATACTTCACCGAGCCGGTGAGTGTTTGTGCCAAGCCGCTGCGCAATGATGTTGTATTTGACGCCTTGCATCTTGAGCAGATGCGCGGTTACGGCCTCGTCAAATGTGAGCGCCTTGCGTTCGATGTTAATCGGGTTCATTTCAATCCCCGTCATGGGGTGTACCAAAGTGGCCATCATGGCCCTTTCTCTGTAAAAGGGCCGATACGGTCTTGACGTCTCCCGCGACATGAATCATGTTGCCGTGGTGATCACGACGCAGCCCGTACCGGCTGTTAACACTCAAGGCCCACGCGTGGTTCAGACGCGTGGGTCTTTCTATTTGCGTGATTCGCTGGATGCTTGTCGAATCTTTTGCGTGTACTAAGGCGCTATTACACAATTGAATTTGTTCACGCTGCGTTCGCGCGCTGCCAATAGCCCTTCCAAGTACGACTAACCGGATGAGCAAGCGACCCGCCAAGCAGCGAGAAGGCGTTAGCGCCATTCGAGCGGCGGCGGTGGTCTTCCATCCATGCGGCATGGTTTGCATACTGGTAGAGGTACTTGTGCGAAACGTGGTGGTGCTGGCCCTGAACCATGCGGCGAAGGCGCGAGAAGTAGCTTTCAACGCCGTTGGTGTGCTTGCCGTTGCACTCGCTGTAGAGTTCGCTGTGGTTGATGCGGCCCGTATCGTAGTGCATTTCCAGCGCGTCCCAATGGGTGGCTTCGTCTGCGAAGATCATGGCCTTGGCAGTAACGCGGGCCTTGGCGATTTCGACGCCTTCGGCTTCGGTCTTTCGAACGAAGGTGATAGTGCGGCCCTGGCGCTCGCGGAGAGCGATAACGACGCGGCGGCGGTCTGACTGGTTGGACTTAAAACGACGGTCCTTGCGGTCTTCCTTGCGGTTCTCCGGGCGAACGTGACCGCCAAAGTAAGCGCCATCAATCTCGACTTCCCCGTCAAAGATTTCATCGGCGGTTTCGACGGCAAGAGCTTCGCGGAGCTTGTGGGCCATAACCCATGCGGTCTTGTACTGAACGTCCAGATCGCGGGAAAGCTGGAGAGCGGAAAGGCCCTTGGAAGCGTTCACGAAGATGCAGATAACGGCGAGCAGATCGCAAAAGCCAAGCTTGCGGCTGGCGAAGATCGTGCCGGACGTGACCGAGAACTGCGCATGGCAAGCGGCGCACTTGAACTTGCGGCGGGTGCTGATTTCGTAGTGGTCGAGGCAACCGCACTTCGGGCAAACCGGCTGGCCTTCCGTCTGCTGCCAACGCAGCTTGCGGAATGTCTCATAAGCCTTTCCCTCGCCGCCCTTGTAGATTTCCTTGAGGGAGAGGGTGCGGGCTTCTGCGGAGAGTAGGAAGTGCTGGGCCATTGTCATCGTTTCCGTTACTTATGTAACGTATATAGTACGTTGACCGTGGCTTGTAAAGTGCTTATATCATCATATGAGATACATTTTATATCATAGGTGATACGTGACGGGAAAGACTGATTGGGAATTGAAGGCCGCCAACCTCCTTAAGGCAGAGTTGAAGCGCAAGGGTGTCACATATGCGCAGCTTGTCGAAAAGCTGGCGGATATCGGAGTCGATGAAAAAGAAGTGAACATTAGGAACAAGCTAAGCCGCGGAAAGTTTAGTGCCGCATTCCTTCTACAGTGCCTCCATGCAGCAGGTTCTCAACATGTTGTTTTAATGGAGTAAAGGACTTGACACGGATTTTTGACGAGGCTTGCGCGAGGATTTAGCTTCCGCTGATTTCAAATATCTATTTGAAATTATTACGATATTTTAATGCTTAACCAACGGTTGCGCCATTGACTTTTTGGGGAAAATTAATATTTTCCCATTATGAAAAAAGAATGCGACGTCACGGCAACGGGTGGAGCCATGATTGATAAATACAGGGAGCGCGTCAAGAACGCTGCTGAAGCCCGCAAGGGCGAGCCTTTATACAATGGATCTCTTGATCATGCCGCAGTCCTGGCTGAGGCAATGTTCCAGCACGCCCAAAAGGAAGTGTGTATTCTTTCCGGTGAGTTGAACGCTCGCGTCTACGGTAGAGCAGACGTAGTAGAGCAAGCGAATCTTTTTTTGGCCGATCCAGATCATACCGCAAAAATCCTAGTGGAAAGCGAAAGCGCGCTCGATTGGGAAAACCACCCTCTTCTTAAGGCGATCTCCGACAACGGAAACGCTGAGGTTAAGGTTGTCCCGGAGAATGTGCGCGGCCTGTACAATTTTCACTTCATCGTAATGGACTCTGACAGCTATCGGTTTGAAAAAGATAGAGGCGAGCCTGTTGCTATAGCTGCGTTTGGCGACAAAAAGGGCGGGGAAAATATGCGTAATATATTCTCCACTTTGTGGAACAGCTCAAAGTCAGTTGCGCGTAACCATTGACTGTTATACCCGTGTTGGATGCAATCACCCAATGCGGGTAGTCGATGGAAACTGCTGTCACTTCTCTTTTGTCGGAGCTTGAGCCCATTTTGGGCATCTCATTTGCTTTGAACCTGGCCTACATTGGGTTGCAGCGTTTCCGCTACAGGGAGACGATAAAGCAGCACGCAACGCAAAAGCTTGAGGAATTAAGCGACATACCGGAGCAAACTTGCGAGACTGATTGGTACAAGCAAATCTTGCGGCTTAGAGCCCTTGAGAAGAATGACGGATCAGAAGAACGCAACAACGCTCCAGAGAAAATGCCGTCCGAGATATGGGCTCACTTGTATGTTGCCCTCTATGAAAAACACTTAGACAAGAAAATAGTGGAGTGCGTGGCATTCATCTGCGCCTCACTAATTTTCTTGGGCGTGGCGCACCAGTTAGCGCACTTGTCGTTTTCGCGCTTTGTTTTCTCAGAGGGATACATCGTTTACTGGTTTTGGCTAATCGCGGTATTCGCGGCGCTACCTGTCTGCCTTGTTGCAATAGGGCGCTTTGTTGTTAATGGGGCGCTCGGCTTCGTGAACCACAACATCAAAAACCTAAAAAAGACGTTTCAGAAGCAGGCGCAAGAAGCCACTATCGGAAACATTCCTGTGCTCGTCCATCAGGACATTCAAAGCCACATTTAACCATTGGTGCCTTTGCTACATAAGGCCGCGGAAATGGTTGGATGTGCCGCCCAGCGGCAGCGGCATGCGGTGGCGTGCCAGGACCGGCAGCATGCGGCGAAAGAGGGCGGCGTATTCGAGGGCAAACAGCGCGCTGGTCCAGGACTGCCCGAGATTGGCGATCACCAGGGGCGCCTGCAGGCAGGCGATGTCTTCGGGTGCGGCGCGGAAGGTCTGGTAGGCCTCCTGCAACTGGCGGGGATGCGGCCGGTCCTCGGCATCGAAGATCGCCACATAGTCGCCACGCACGCCAGGTAACGCATAGCTCAGCGCCTTCGGCTTGGTGCGCGGCGCCATCGGCGGCACCTCGACGATTTCGAAATGCCTCGACGGTTTCAGCGCGCGGATCGCCAGGAGCGTGTCCGTGTCGTCTGCCTCGCAGACCAGCTTGATGTCGAGCCGTGCGCGCGGCCAGTCGAGCCGCTCGAGCGAGGTGATCAGTTGCGCCACGACCTCGGCCTCGCGGTGGAGCGCCACCATAACCGTGTAGACCGGGAGCGCTTCGTCTGGCTGAAGGGCCGGCGGCGCCGACGGCAGCTTGACCGAGCGTCGGCCATGCACAAGCGCCGCCACACGCAGGCCAAGCGCTGCGAGATAGAGCAGGGACAGGGTGAGATGCAGAAAGGCGGCGGCGATCGCCGGGGCGGTCGCAAGCAGCGCTATCGCGCCGCTGGTCGCCGCGCCGGCCCAGAAACCCTGGCGCCCGGTCAGCACCGTGCGGGCCGAAAAGTCCGGACGTTCCTCGAACAGTCCGGCGACGGTCGCCTTTACCCGTCGCTCCGCTCCGGCTCTCCACGCCGCGCGCCGGATCGATGATGCCGAGGCGATGCCAAGCGATTGGCGCAGTGAGGGGTGGCGCCTCAGGCTGGAGAGCAGATGGTCGATCCGCCGGGCCTCGGGTGCGATCACGGTGATCGGCGGGCGCGCCTGGCCGTGAAGGCGGATGGAGCAGGGCCGGACAAGCTGGCTGTCCAAGCCAATGGTGTCGGCAAGCGAGCCATCGGGGATCGCCTCGATGAAGGGCAGGCCGGCAAGCCGGGCCAGGGCGCCGTAATAGGCCTCCTCGTCCACATGACCACTCGCCAGCAATTCCTGCTCGATGGTGGTGCCGCGCGTGGCGGCCCGGGCTGCCATGCGGGCGATCAGCGGTTTGGACAGGCCGAGGGATTTGAGAACCAGCGCCTCCTCGCGCAACGCGAAAAGAACCCCGTTTTCCGCCTCGGGCTTCCCCGCGACAGGCTCCAGAGGCGGCGGCGCATGCGTTCCCCCGGCAGCCACCGCATGGCAACCACCATATTCCCCGAGCGACATGATTCTGTTACACCGTCATCAGCCGATGACGTCCCAGCTATCCCCAAAGCGGATCATAATGATACACGCAGTAGTTTCATCCCTGTATTTTCAGGGGGCGCGCTTTTTCGCTGTGCTGACCTGTGCTTTCCTTGTCGCGATCAGCGCGCCGCATCCGTCGCGGGCCGGGGATTTGCCGGTGCTGTTCGATGCCCGCGAGCGTCTGCCACGCCCCGACCTGTCCGGCCTTCTACGCTTGCGATTCCTGACGACGACGGATTTCCCGCCCTTCAATTTCGCCGACCAGACCGGCCGGCTCTCGGGCTTCCATATCGAACTGTCCCGCGCCCTCTGTGCCGAACTCGGTATCGAGGCGAAATGCCAGATCCAGGCTCTACCCTATGCCGAACTGGAGGGCGCGCTCAACGGTGGACAGGGCGATGCCGTGATGGCCGGGGTGGCGGTGAGCGAGGACCTGCGCGGCCGTTTCGCCTTCAGCCGACCCTATATGCAACTGCCGGCCCGCTTTGCCCGCCACAAGCAGGCGGCCTTCGGCAGCGAGGATGCCAATGCCCTGTTCGGCCGTCGTGTCGGCGTGGTCGGTGGTACGGCGCATGAGGCGATGCTGAGGGCCTTCTTCCCCAATATCGAGCCGGTCCCCTTCGAGAACCGTGACCGGATGCTCGAGGATCTGAAGGACAAGAAGGTCGAGGCCGTGTTCGCTGATTCCCTGCAGTTGTCGTTCTGGACGGCCGGCGAGGCCTCGGGCGGCTGCTGCGCCCTTTTCGGCGGCGCCTATCTGTCCGAGCGCTTCCTGGGGGAGGGGCTGACGATCATGGTCCGGCGTGACGACCCGGCGCTGGCGGCGGCCTTCGACAGTGCGCTCGCGGCACTGTCGCGCAATGGCCGGCTCCAGGAGATCTACCTGCGCTATTTTCCCTATGGGATTTTCTGAGCGAACCTGCCCCGGAAAGCACCGGGGCGTTGCGGATCAGAGCGGGCGGTAGCGGGCGATCGCGCTGTGCTCGATCGCCGCACAGGTCAGCTTGTCCAGCTTCAGCCGGTCGCGAAGCAATTGCAGCAGGCGGATCTCCTCGGGCTTGACAGCCATGTCGACGGCCATGACCTCGACGGCAAGCGCATAGGCCGTATCATGGGAGAGCGCCGGGAGGGCGTCGCGGATGACCTCGAGCGCGATGTCCAGGCCTTCGGGACCGGCCAGGATGTCGGCGCAGCGCTGCGAAACCTCGATCAGACGGTCCTTGTCGAACCCGTCGAAGATCGGCAGGATGTCGATCAACTGGCCGATGCGGCGAAGCTCCTTGTCGTTCATCGAATTGTCGACCGCGGAGGCCATCACCATGACGAAGATCAGGGCGTCGTGCGGCGTTACGGGCGTTGTCATCTGTCGGTTATTCCTCGTTGTTTTCTGGCAGATTAGAGCATTTACGGGCAAAATGCGAAGCGGTTTTCCGCCCGGAAACACCTAGAAATCATGGATACGGCATTGCCGCGATTGATTTTGAAGCGGGAGCGATCTGGGGTTTGCCGCCGGCGGTTTCAAGCCGCCGTTCAACGCTGGTCGTCGCCGAAAATGCCGCGTCGCTCTCTGCGGGCCCTTTCGACCAGTCCTGCAAGCGGCGAGCCCTGTGGCGCCTCCACCCAGCCGTACTCGGCAAGCCATCTGGCGATATCGAGTTCGCCGACCGTGCAATGCGCCTCGATCGTGCCATTCCAATCGGCGCTGTCGGCGTCGCAGGCAATGGTGCGGTTGCGCAGGAAAAGCCGCTGCTGGGTGCGGGCCACCATGCCGCACGGCCAGTCGCCGCCCTTCGATGTCGGGCAGACACGCATCCGGTCGGTGGTGGTGATGTCGGAAAGTTTCAGATTGCGCGAGCCGAAGGCGATCAGCCCGGCCTCGACCGATTCCGGCCGAGGCAGAAGCACGAGCTTGACGCGCTCGGGCGCCTTGTCGGCGGGCGGGTCGCGGGGTGCGATCCGCTCCAGCGGGCCGGCCGCTTGCGTCAGCGGCGAAGCGAAAAGATCGGGGCTGACCGGACGCACCTCGAGACTGTCAGGGCGGCTCGCTGCGGGCGTTGCTCGATCTTCCGCGCCGGCGCCAGCCTGCAACAGCCCCGTTTCCTGATTGCCCGACGGGTCCGGGTCGGTAACACTCTCGGCCTCGGGCGGCGCCTGCACCGTGTCATGGGCCGGCGTGGAGGGGCTCTCCTCCGGCGCCGCCTCAACCCATTCGGTCGGCATATCCTCGATATCGAAGGTCTCGGCACTATCGTTGCCGACATTGCGACCGGCAAGGCTCAGCAGCGTCGCCCACAGGGCAAGGCCGGCCAGGCCGATGGCGAAGGTGGTCAAGGGACGCATAGGCCGATTTTCCTACTGGCTGGCCCAGATGATCCGTGCGATCCATTCGACATCGGTCATGTCGAGATTGCGGTTCGGATGCTCCGGATTGAGCGACATCAGTTCGATGGATTTGGCCGACTGGCGGGCCAGCACCTTGGCCATCACTTCGCCGTCGCGGGTCTTGACCACCACGCGGTCGCCGCGCCTGACCTGGGCGCCCGGCTCGACGATCAGCACGTCGCCGTCGCGGTAGAGCGGCTTCATGCTGTCGCCCTGCACCTCCAGCGCATAGACCCCTGACTTGCGCGCCGGCGAGGCGGGAAACTCGACCACGTCCCAGCCCTGGCCGGCGGGAAAGCCGCCATCGTCGAAGAAGCCGCCGGCGCCCGCCTGGGCAAAGCCGAGCAGCGGGATCGATCCGGCCTGCGGCGGAAAGGCGCCGTTCGGCACCGTTCCGTCCGTCTCCGGCTGGATGAAGCCCATGAACTGGTCGATGCCGGTCCCGGTGGCGTCCAGTACCTTGGAAATGGACTCGGTCGAAGGCCAGCGCATGCGCCCGTCGGGCCCGGTCCGCTTCGATTTGTTGAAGGATGTCGGGTCGAGGCCCGCCCGACGCGCCAGGCCCGAAGGGGTCAACTGGTTGCGCTCGGCGAGCCTGTCGATCGCGGCCCATATGGTGTCATGCGAAAGCATCGTCGCTCATGCTCCAGGGCCGGCGACGACGGCACCCATACGCCCCGTCCCGGCAAGATGCCGGAACTCTAGCGAATCTGGTCATGTCCGTAAAGTCGAAAAGGAATAAAATCCTTGCTCGGGTGCTCGTGTCCTGGAGGCGCCCCGAGTCAGGCCACCATGGCCATGTTGATCTTGCCGAGCTGGATGACCGCCTGGGTGCGGCTGTCGACCTTGAGCTTCAGCAGGATCGCCGAGACATGCGCCTTGATGGTTGCTTCCGATACACCGAGTTCATAGGCGATCTGCTTGTTCAGCAGCCCTTCGCCCAGCATGCCGAGGACACGGCTCTGCTGCGGGGTGAGCGTTCTCAGCCGGTTGATCAGGTCGGCGACGTCGGGGTCCTGTTCCTGCCCGCCCTGGTAGAATTTCGGCGTCCAGATGTCGCCCTCCAGCACCGACTGGATGGCGGCGCGGATGTCGTCGATGCCGGACGACTTGGAAATGAAGCCAGAGGCGCCCAGTTCCAGGGCGCGGCGGATGGTAGTCGGATCGTCGCTGGCCGACACGATGACGATCGGCAGGCTGGCGAATTCGGCGCGAAGCGCCATCAGGCCGGAAAAGCCGGAAACGCCGGGCATGGAAAGATCGAGCAGCATCAGTTCGGCGTCGGTGTGGCTGGCTGCGGCCTTGCGCGCGGCCTCGAAGTCACCCGCCTCGACGATTGTCTGCTCCCCCTCGATGCGGCTGACGGCCTGGCGCAACGCGCCGCGAAAGAGCGGATGATCGTCTGCAATGATGAAGGTCGATGCCGTCATGTCGAAGCCCCCTCCCAAGAGCGAAGTCCTGAACACCGCGTGAACGGCTCCTTGTCTATTTAGCGGCTGCGGTGAACATAAACAATAGTCTATGTCTTGTCGGGCGTTGCGCCGTCTTCCTTGGCCTTGAACTCCTCCACCAAGCCGAAGAAGCTGCGCATGAAGCGTTCCATGATGCCGATCGACCGCTCGACTTCCTCGTCGCTGGGCAGCGGCTCGCCGTTTGCCAGGGGACGGCCCGCAGCAAGGCTCTTCTCCAGCGCCTCCACCCGTTTTTCCAGCCGCGTGAGGTCTTCCTCGTAGGCGGCCCGCTCGTCGGCGGCCATGCGGCAGGTGAGCGCCCCGTCCTTCTCCTGGCAAAGCGTCAGCGCCCCGGTCTTGCGGTCGAGGCGAACAAAGCCGCTCTCTGTCTTTTCCAGCGCGAAGCGCGCCAGATCGGTATCCTCAGCGAGAGCCGGGGCTGCGGTGGCCGTCGCGGCAATGAGAAAAAGGGTCTTCGGCAGGCTCGGCATCGGTCGCATCGGCGATCTCCTCTAATTCGTCAGGGGCCGCTCGTCGCTTCGAGCATCAAGCGTGGACAAGCCGTCCGGTTTGCGGCAAACCGCCAACGGAAGTTTCCGCTGATGGAAGGACGGACCCTTGGATCGGATCATATACAAGATCGTGCCGCGCGAAATATGGCAGGAGGCGCGCAGCAGCGGAGTATTTCGCGGGGCGGCGATCGATCTCACCGACGGCTACATCCATTTTTCCACCGCCGCCCAGGCGGTCGAGACGGCGGCGCGCCACTTTGCCGGGGTCGAGGGCCTGCTACTTGTCGCCGTCGATACGGGCGCCCTCGGCGCGGCGCTGCGCTTCGAGCCGTCGCGTGGCGGCGATCTCTTTCCCCACCTCTATGCCAACCTGCCGCTCGATGCCGTGCTGTGGGAAAAGCCGCTGCCGCTCGGCGAGGATGGCCAGCATGTCTTTCCGGAGATGGACCGATGATCGATGCCTTCAAGACGATTGCCCGCCGCGGCTTGTTCCTGTTCGACGCCGAGACCGCCCATGGCCTGTCGATCGCGGCGCTCAAATCCGGCCTCGTGCCGGGCTGCGCGCTGAAGGGCGATCCGCGGCTCGCCGTTACCGTCGCCGGCCTTGAGTTCCCCAACCCGCTCGGCATGGCCGCCGGCTTTGACAAGAATGCCGAAGTTCCCGACGCGCTGCTGCGGCTCGGCTTCGGCTTTGCCGAGGTTGGCACGCTGACGCCGAAGCCGCAGGCCGGCAATCCCAAACCGCGCATCTTCCGGCTGGAAAAGGACTTGGCGGTGATCAACCGTCTCGGATTCAACAATGAAGGCCACGCGGCGGCCTTGGCCCGGCTGCTGGCCCGCCGGCCCTCAGGCATCGTCGGCGTCAATATCGGCGCCAACAAGGACAGCGTGGACCGCATTGCCGACTATGTCGAAGGCATCCGCCGTTTTGCCGGCGTCGCCTCCTATTTCACCGCCAACATCTCCTCGCCCAACACGCCGGGCCTGCGCGACCTGCAGGCGCGTGAGAGCCTGTCGGCGCTTTTGTCGGCCGTGCTCGCCGCCCGCGACGAAATCGCTGCGGCGACCGGCCTGCGCCGCCCGGTTTTCCTCAAGGTCGCACCGGATCTGACGGAGGAGGGCATGGACGACATCGCCGCCGAAGCGGTGGCGCATGATCTCGACGGGCTGATCGTCTCCAACACCACGCTTTCCCGCGACGGCCTCACCGATGCGCGTCTCGCCAGCGAGGCGGGCGGGCTGTCGGGCAAGCCGCTGTTCGACAAATCGACGGCGGTGCTTGCCCGCATGCGCAGCCGCGTCGGCCCGGCCATGCCGATCATCGGCGTCGGCGGCGTGTCATCGGCCGAAACGGCGCTGGAAAAGATCCGCGCCGGTGCCGATCTGGTCCAGCTCTATTCCTGCATGGTCTATGAAGGCCCCGGTCTTCCGGCCCGCATCGTGCGCGGCCTGTCGGCGCTGCTCGACCGGGAAAAGGTCTCCTCGATCCGCGAGCTGCGCGACACACGCCTCGACTACTGGCTCGCCGCGAAGGTCTGATCGAGCTTGGGCTTGAGCCGCGACAGCAGCAGCAGGCCGCGCAGCGCCAGAAACACGTTGAGCGCGATCCACAGGCCGTGATTGCCGAAGGTCGGAACGAGCGCTGCGAGCGTCGCCAGATAACCGGCCAGCGCCACGATCATCATGTTGCGCATCTCGCGCGACCAGGCGGCGCCGATGAAGATGCCGTCCATCTGGAAGGCGAGCGCCCCGGTCAGCGCCGTAAACGCCGCATAGGGCAGGTAGAGTTCGGCGGCAGTGCGCACGTCCTGTGCCGTGGTGATGAAGCCGATGATCGACGGTCCGAGGCTAAGGAAGAAGAAAAGACTGGCCAGCGCCAGTCCGAGCGACCAGATGCCGGTTAGCTTCACCGCGCGCTCGAAGCCGGGCCGATAGCGTGCCCCGACCGTTTCCCCGGCGATCTGCTCTGCGGCGGTGGCAATGCCGTCGAGGTAGAAGCTTGAGATCATGAAGAAGTTCATCAGCACCGCATTGGCGGCAAGCGCCACCGGACCGAAGCTGGCGCCCACCCGCGTCATCACGGTGAAGGCGGTGATCAGTGAGAAGGTGCGGATCAGGATGTCGCGGTTGAGGTTGAAGAGTTGCTTCAGCTTCGCCCCGTCGGTTAGCATCGACAGCCGCGGAATGGCGGCCGGTCCGTAGCGCCAGAACACGAAGGCAAGGCCCGCAAGCGCCGCCACCGTCTCGCCGATCACCGTGCCCCAGGCGACGCCGGCGATCCCGAGGCCAAGGGAAAGGCCGAGCAGGATCGACATGACGATATTGATGCCGTTCAGCAGGATCTGCAGAGCGAGCCCGACAGAGCCGAGACCCCGTCCCAGCACGAAGCCGAGCAGGGTGAAATTGATGAGCGTCACCGGGCCGGCAAGGATGCGGATGGCGATATAGGTTGTCGCAGCTTCTGCAACCCCGCCCTCGGCGCCCATCATCTTCAGGCCACCGGAAATGATCAGCGGCGACAATCCAAGGATCATCAGGCCGAAGACGAGCGAAAGCGCCACCGAGCGCCAGAAGACGGCAAACAGCTCCGGCGCGTCGCCGCGACCCGCGGCCTGTGCCACCAGCGCCGTGGTCGAGGCGCGCAGGAAATTCAGGCTGCCGAACAACAGGTCGAAGAGGGCGGCGGCAATGGCAAGCCCGGCCAGCGCCGCCGCCTCGCCGGTGCGGCCGATCACCGCTGTGTCGGTGAGCCCGAGCAGCGGCGTGGTGACGTAACCGAGCGTCATCGGCACGGCGATCGCCAGCACCGAGCGGTGTGTGACTTCGATGATCCGAACCGGCTTAATTTTCGTGTCCATGCCTGCGCCCACTGACTTTGCGCCGGGGCGGGAATCGCTCAGGCCGACAGCACCATGGCCCAATAGGGGCGGTTGGCGGAAGAGGGGTGGCGCGCGACGGCGACGCCGAGGCCCTGATAGGCGCCGAGCATGTTGTCGAGATGCTTCTTCGAATCGATCCAGGCCTGCACCGCGCGCTCGACGCTGTCTTGGCCGGTCGCAATGTTTTCCGCGGCCGGCAGCGGCACTTTGGTGGACTTCATGCGCTCGAGAAAGCTGTCATTGAAGCCGATCAGGTGCGACATCTTCCCGGCCTTGGCCATGCGCCTGGCCTGGACCATGGCGGCGCTCTCCGCTGCCGGGTGCTTCTCCAGAGTGGCAAGCCCCTTCTTCGCGCGCAAGCCGTTGACGATCGGCAGCGCGCCCTCGGTCTCGGCCTTCGACAGGTCTTCGCTGGTCGAAAGGATGTCCGTGCTGCGGCAACCGGCAAGGGCGGCAAACAGCCCGGTCCCGGCCAGTACGATCAGCCGGCGACGCGGCAGAAGGGGGATCGACTCATTTGCGTGCACTGATCAACCTCAGCACGATGAAGACCGGGATGACGATGGTCGCGCCGAGCAGCAGATAGTCGCCGACCCGTCCGAGCGCGGCGAAACCGCGATACCAGAGCTCGATGAAGAAGTGGCGGATGCCTTCGAGGATGTCGACGGGGTAGATGCCGAACACATGCATGATGAAACCGACGATCAGCGATACGACGACGAGCTTGATGATCGTCCGGCCCGGCGTGTCGCCGAGGAATCTGTTGACCTGGTCGGCCATGGCAATCTCCTGTTTGCCCTCACATAGGAAGAGGCGCCGTTTCCCGCAAGCGAGGGGCGCCATCGCCTGCCTCTTGCGCCCGCACAACTTAGCTCTTGTGTTTTTTCGGCCCTTCGGTCAAGTGCCGCCTGATCCACGGGATTTCACCATGCAGCCCACGCAGTTTTCCTCCGGCGACGTCATTGCCGACCGTCGCGCCGACTATGCCCGCATGCTCGCCGAAAGTGGCGATCCTGCGGCGGCGGCCGAATTGATGGAGCAGGCGCTGGAACTGGCGCCCGCCTGGGCCGCCGGCTGGCTGCGCCTTGGCGAATATCGCGAGAAGGCGGGCCTTGGCGGCCAAGCGGCAGAGGCGCTCCGACAGGTCCTGGCGCTCGATCCGGAGGACATCTTCGGCGCCGGCCTGAAGCTCGCGCTGCTCGGCGCCGTCGAAACACCCGACAGGCCGCCGAGCCGCTATGTCGAGGCCCTGTTCGACGATTATGCCGACCGTTTCGAGGCGGCCCTGGTCGAGCGGCTCGACTATTCGGTGCCCGGCAAGCTCGCGGTGCTGGTGCGCAAGGTGCGGGGCGAGGGCGGCCCGTTCGCCTGCGCCATCGACCTCGGCTGCGGCACCGGCCTGTTCGGCGTGGAAATCCGCGAGACCGTCCGGCGGCTCGAAGGCTTCGATCTCTCGGCCAACATGCTCACCAAGGCCGAGGAGAAGGGGATCTACGACCATCTCGCGCGCTCCGACCTGTCGCGCGATGCCGAAGGCTCGCAACTCTTCGCCGATGGTCTGGCGCGAGGCCGCGCCGAGCTCGTCGCCGCCGCCGATGTGCTGATGTATCTCGGCGACCTGTCGAATGCCTTTTCCCTTGGCGCCGAACTCGCTGAACCCGGCGCACTCTTCGCCTTTTCCGTCGAGGATGCTGGCACGCCAGAGGGCTTTCACCTGGCGCCTTCGCTGCGCTATGCCCATTCGGAAACCTATGTCCGCGCCGCCCTTGCCGCCGCCGGCTTCCAGATTTGCGAAATCGAGCGGACGATCATTCGCATGGATGGCGGAAAACCGGTCCTCGGCATTCTGTTTGTTGCGATCCGGACCCGCTGATCGAACCGAAAATTGCGAACTTCTCGATAGGTCAGTATTCCTTACCTATTGCCCTTGCGTCTCAGGGGATTGGGATTAATTTTGTGCGCTGCGGAAGGCCATTTTCGGAGACGTGTCATGGCGTATTTGACCAGCGTGCTGGGTATCTGGAATTCCAATCCGACCCGCCATACCGCGGCCGAGGATCTGCAGGGCCTGATCGCCGGCAGCATGATCGCCGCGCTCGGCCTTTATCTGCTGGCCAAGGTCGGCCTTCTGACCGGCGGCATGGCGGGCCTCGCCTTCGTCCTACACTATTGGAGCGGCCTGAGCTTCGGCCTGCTCTTCTTCGTCCTCAACCTGCCGTTCTACATCCTGTCGCTACGCCGTGTCGGGCTTGATTTCACCATCAAGACCTTCGCCGCCGTTGGCTTCACCTCTTTCCTCGTCGAGATCGAAAGCCGTTTCCTGGTGATCGAGAGCATCGCCCCGGTCTGGGCCGCGGTGCTCGGCGGCCTGCTGCTCGGCTTCGGCCTGCTGGCGCTTTACCGCCACCGCGCCTCCCTCGGCGGACTCGGCATCCTTGCCGTCTATGTGCAGGATCGTTTCGGCATCCGCGCCGGCCTCGTCCAGCTCGCCTTCGACCTCGTCGTCATGGCCACCGCCTTTGCCGTTGTCAGCCCGCAGGTGGTTGCCTATTCCGTGCTCGGCGCGGTCGTGCTCAACCTCTTCCTCGCCATCAATCACCGCTCCGACCGTTACATCGCCCTGCGCTAGTCTGTATCGCGCGACTGCGATAAGGTCGGTGCGATAACCGGTGTAAGAGGAGATAGACCGCCATGGACCTGACCCCATCCCTTGTGAGCGCCGCGCGCGCGCTTGCGAAGATCGATCGCGAACAACTGGCGGCGAAGGCCGGGCTGGAGGTCGATACACTGGCAGAGTTCGAGGACGGCCTCTCGGGCCTCGACGCCGCCGGGCTGGACCATCTGCGCCAGGCGATCGAGCATTTCGGCGTGGAATTCCTGCCTCCCAACGATTCCGGCCCGGGTCTTCGTCTGAGGTTCAACGAACAGGAGACAGGGCAGCTTCTGGGATGGGAAGGCGAGGGCGGCCTGCCCGGAGAGGACGACGTTCCCTGACCGACAGTTGCTTCTTGCCTTCCAAGGCACTGCCGTCTTGATGCAGTCTGCCCGGTAGGGCTATGGAATGCGGCAGAGAAATTGAGAGAACAGGTGGAATTGCGAATGGCCGAGGCGAGAACGAGCTTTGCGACGCTGCTGACATCGACCCCGGATCGCCATTCGCTGGTCGATGACGCCCAGGGTCTGGCGGCTGGCTCGATGATGGCGTCGCTCGGCGTCCTGCTGCTGTCGAGCACCGGCCTGCTCACCGGTGGCACCACCGGCGTCGCCTTCCTGTTGCATTATGCCACCGGCTATAGCTTCGGCCTCTTGTTCTTCGTCATCAACCTGCCTTTCTACTGGCTGGCCTTCCGCCGCTTCGGGCTGGGCTTCACGCTGAAGACCTTCGCCGCCGTGGCGTTCACCTCCTTCCTCACGGAAGCCGTGCCGCGCGCGATCGGTATTTCCCACATCGACCCGCTGGTTGCGGCCATTTTCGGCGGTCTGGTCATCGGCGCCGGCCTCTTGGCGCTCTTTCGCCACCGGGCCAGCCTTGGCGGCTTCGGCATCCTGGCGCTCTACCTGCAGGATCGCTTCGGCTGGCGCGCCGGCCTGGTGCAACTGGTGTTCGACGGCACCGTCCTGCTCTTCGCCTTCTTCGTCGCCACGCCCTACATCATCTTCTGCTCGGTCGCAGGCGCCGTCGTGCTCAACCTGACGCTCGCCATCAACCACCGCAAGGACCGCTACATCGCGATGTGAGCGTCGCCGCCCGGTGAAGGTGCAGGAAGCGCGTCCATCGGTCTTCGATAGGTCAACCATGCCGCGGGGCCATAGGCGGCAAGGCAAGTCGAAGCTTTTCGCCGCCGCCCTTTTCTTCCCCGTCCGCTTCACTACCTTCAGCACGTGCTGACATCTGATTCCATCAAGCCGGGGGAGGCTGCCGTCCCGCTGCCGAAGCCCTTCCTCCGCTGGTTCGCGGAAAAGGGCTGGCAGCCGCGCGCCCATCAGCTGGAACTACTCGCCCGCGCGCGCAGCGGGGAAAGCCTGCTGTTGATCGCCCCCACCGGCGCCGGCAAGACGCTCGCCGGCTTTCTGCCTTCGCTGACCGAACTCGCCGAGCGCCGCCGCCCCGCCCAGGGCTCGCCGTTTACCGGTATCCACACGCTCTACATCTCGCCGCTCAAGGCCCTCGCCGTCGACATCGAGCGCAATCTGACGAAGCCCGTCACCGAGATGGGCCTGCCGATTTCGATCGAGAACCGCACCGGCGACACGCCGAGCGGAAAGCGCCAGCGTCAGAAACTCAATCCGCCGGACATCCTGCTCACCACACCTGAACAGCTCGCGCTTCTGATCTCCGCCAATGACGCCGAGCGCTTCTTCAAGGATCTGCATTACGTCATCTTCGACGAGCTGCATTCGCTGGTCACCTCGAAGCGCGGCCATCTCCTGTCGCTCGGCCTCGCAAGGCTGAGGAAACTCGCACCGTCCGTGCAGACGATCGGCCTCTCGGCCACCGTCGCCGCTCCGCTCGACCTGCAGCGCTGGCTGATCGCCCAGCCAGCCGAGGGAGAGCGCCATGCCGGGCTGATCACGGTCGACGGCGGGGCAAGGCCGAACATTACCATCCTGACGACCGAGGAGCGCATCCCGTGGTCGGGCCATTCCGCCCGCTATGCCATGCCGGAACTCTATGCGGTGCTCAAGGATTTCCGCACAGCGCTGATCTTCGTCAACACGCGCTCCCAGGCGGAAATGCTGTTCCAGGAATTGTGGACGATCAACGACGACAACCTGCCGATCGCGCTACATCACGGCTCGCTCGACGTTGCCCAGCGCCGCAAGGTGGAAGCCGCCATGGCCGACAACAAATTGCGAGCGGTGGTAGCCACCTCGACGCTCGATCTCGGCATCGACTGGGGCGATGTCGATCTCGTCGTCCATGTCGGCGCGCCGAAGGGCGCCTCGCGCCTTGCCCAGCGCATCGGCCGCGCCAACCACCGCATGGACGAGCCGAGCCGGGCGATCCTCGTGCCGGCCAATCGCTTCGAGGTCATGGAGTGCCAGGCCGCCCTCGACGCCAACTATCTCGGCGCCCAGGACACCCCGCCGGTCGGTGAGGGTTCGCTCGACGTGCTCGCCCAGCATGTGCTCGGCATGGCCTGCGCAGCTCCCTTCCTCGCCGACGAACTCTATGCCGAAGTAGTAAGCGCTTCTCCCTATGCGGCGCTGCCGCGACACAGCTTCGACCGCATCGTCGATTTCGTCGCCACCGGCGGCTATGCGCTCAAGACCTACGAGCGCTATGCCCGCATCAGGCTGACGAAGGACGGTCGCTGGCGTGTCGCCAATCCGCAGGTCATCCAGCAATATCGCCTGAACCTCGGCACTATCGTCGAGGCGCCGATGCTCAATGTCCGCCTCGTCAAGCGCAACCATCTGGGCTCGCTCGGCCGCGGCGGCATGATGCTCGGCAAGGTCGAGGAATATTTCTTCGAACAGCTGAGCCCGGGCGATACCTTCCTGTTTTCCGGCAAGGTGCTGCGCTTCGAGGCCCTGCGCGACAATGAATGCCTCGTCTCCAATGCCTTCTCGCAGGATCCGAAGATCCCGGCCTATGCCGGCGGCAAGTTTCCGCTGTCGACCTATCTCGCCGAACAGGTCCGCGCCATGCTGGACGATCCCGAGCGTCGCAGCAGCCTGCCGGACCAGGTGCGCGACTGGCTGGAGATCCAGCGCGAAAAATCTGTCCTGCCGAAGCGCGGCGAACTGCTGATCGAGACCTTTCCGCGCGCCACCCGTTTTTTCCTCGTCGCCTATCCCTTCGAGGGCCGGCTTGCCCACCAGACGCTCGGCATGCTGCTCACCCGTCGGCTGGAGCGCCTGGGCGCAAAGCCTCTTGGATTCGTCGCCACCGACTATTCCCTCGCCGTCTGGGGGCTGGAAGACATGGGTACGATGATCGCCTCGGGCCGCCTGGCGCTTGCCGACCTGTTCGACGAGGACATGCTGGGCGACGACCTCGAGGCCTGGCTTGCCGAGTCCTGGATGCTGAAACGCACGTTTCGCACCTGCGCCGTGATTGCCGGCCTGATCGAGAAGCGCCATCCGGGCAAGGAGAAGAGCGGGCGCCAGGTCACCGTCTCGGCCGACCTGATCTACGACGTGCTGCGCAGCCACGAGCCCGATCATATCCTGATACAGGCGACGCGACAGGATGCCGCCGCCGGTCTTCTCGATATTGCCCGGCTCGCCGATATGCTAAAGAGAATCAGGGGCCACATCACCCACAAGCGGCTGGAGCACATCTCGCCGCTGGCCGTGCCGGTAATGCTGGAGATCGGCCGCGAACCGGTCGTCGGCGAGGCCCACGAACATGTGCTGGCAGAGGCCGCCGACGATCTGATCGCCGAGGCCATGGGGTAGGGTTGATGCGGCTGCGTGTGGGGTGAAGGCCCCTCCCCAACCCCTCCCCACAAGGGGGAGGGACTTAACCCGGTGCAATGCCTCGCCCGGCATCTGGTCTCGAAACGTCCTCGACGCAAATTGTGCCGAGCGGGCGCCCGGAGTCTTCTCCCCCCTTGTGGGGGAGATGGCCGGCAGGCCAGAGGGGGTGTTAAATGCCCTCGCGCGATGAACTATGGACTGCCGCCTCAGCGGCCCGGAACACGAAATGACCAGTTTGACAGCACGACGCCTTGCCGCCGACGAGATTGCTACCCCGGTGGAGATCGCGTTTCACGGATTGAGCGCCGTCTGCGATCCGTCCGGCGCGCTGTATCTGCCCGATCTGTCCATGCTGGTCGTCTCCGACCTTCACCTTGAAAAAGGCGCGGCCTTTGCCCGCCGCGGCCAGCTTCTGCCCCCCTATGATACGCTGGCGACGCTGAACATCCTCGACGCGGTAATCGCCCGCCACGATCCGAGGATCGTCGTCAGCCTGGGCGACAATTTCCACGATCCGGTCGGCTCGGCGTTGATGCCGGAGGCCTTTCGCCAGCGCATCACGCTGATGGCGGCCGGACGCGAATGGATCTGGATCAACGGCAACCACGATCCGAACGGCGCGTCCAACCTGCCCGGCCTCTCGGTCGACGAACTCGCCTATGGCGGGCTGACCTTCCGCCACGAACCGAGCCTGGCTGCGGCAAGGGGCGAGGTCGCCGGCCACCTGCACCCCTGCGCCACCGTGCGCCGACGCGAAAAGTCGGTCCGCCGTCCGTGCTTTGCCAGCGACGGCATACGCCTGATGATGCCGGCCTTCGGCGTGCTCACCGGCGGCCTTGATCTCAGGCATAAGGCCTTCACCGGCCTGTTCGACCGCACGGCCCTCATCGCCCACCTTCTCGGACGCGACCGGGTCTATTCGGTGCGTTTCGCCAATCTCCTCGGCTAGTCCCATTTCGGTCGCTAGTGATCCCGTCAAGGCTTGACCTGGATAACCGCGGCGACGGGCCTCAATCCCGCCGGAACATCAGGCTCGCCACCCAGCCGGTGATCAGCGCGAGCAGCACGGAAAGTACGCCATAGGTCAGCGGGCTCTCGTGCGCCGCCCGCGAGATCGAGTCTTCCAGCCCGGTCTTGATCACCCTGAGGTGCAGTTCCCGTTCGGCGATGAATTCGCCCGTCTTGAACAGGTAGGCATGGACGATATGGACGCCGTCGGGAATGCTGGCGGGCAATCTCAGCGTCGCCTTGAACAGGCTGGAGCTGACGAAGCGCACGCCGGCGTCTTCGCCCTGATAGAGGCCGCCGGTCTGCTTGATGCGGCGGAAGGCCTCGCGAAAATCCTTGAGATTGGCCGAGCTGCTGAGATAGCCGGTGGGCGTCAGCGCCATGTAGTCGATGCCGACGCCCAGATCGGTCAGCGTCTGCGGCTTGGTGATCTGCGACAGCGCCCGCGTGCTTGCCAGCGAATAGGAGGTCGGCATGTGCTCGAAGGTCATCGCGGTGCGGTTGACCCAGATGCCGAACACCCTGTCCTTGCGCCGCACCGTGGTATCGTCGCGCGGGCCCTCCAGCGTCACCACCACATCATACTGGCCGATGGCGAGCAGCAGCGTGTCGCTATTGGTGACGGAGCCGAAAATGGTGAGATCGGCGCCGCGAAAATCCGAGGTGATGGCGATCTCGCTGGTGGAGGTGCCGATGTCGAGCCCTTCCTTGCCGGTCATGTCGGTCGCCAGCGGCACCTGTGCGGTGGCCACGCCGCAATGAAGCAGCAGGCCGAGGGTCGGGAGCGCGAAAAGGAGCCGGCCCATCGTCAGCCTCCGATCGCGATCGAGTAGAGATCGTCCGGCGTCAGCACCAGTTCGACGGCAAGCCGCAGGCCGACCGCCAGGACCAGCAGGCCGAGCAGCGCCCGCAACTGCTCGCCGCGCAGCTTCTGGCCGACGCGAACACCGTATTGGGCGCCGATCACGCCGGCCACCATCAGGATGAAGGCAAGCACGATGTCGACCGAATAGTTGGTCGCCGCCTGCACCACGGTGGTGTAGGCGGTGGTGAAGATGATCTGGAACAGCGAGGTCCCGACCACGACATTGGTCGGGATGCGCAGGAGATAGATCATCGCCGGCACCATGATGAAGCCGCCGCCGACGCCCATCACCGAGGTCAGGATGCCGATGGCGAAACCGAGCGCGATGATCGGCAGGACGCTGAGGTAGATCTTCGACTTCTTGAAGCGCATCTTGAAAGGCAGGCGATGCACCCAGTTGTGCTGGCCCGGCCGCTTGAGGCGGACCGGCTCGTTCCTGGCGGCGCGCCTCATGGCGTTCAGGCTCTCCATCAGCATCAGGACGCCGACGGTGCCGAGGAAGACCACGTAGAGCAGCGAGATGACGAGGTCGAGCTGGCCTTGCCGCCGCAACCAGGAGAAGATGAAGACGCCGATCGAGGCCCCCACCAGACCGCCGATCAGCAGCACCAGGCCGAGCTTGACGTCGAGCGTGCCGCGGCGGAAATGGGTGATCGCGCCGGAGACCGACGAGGCGACCACCTGGTTAGCGCCGGTCGCGACCGCGACCACCGGGGGGATGTTGTAGAAGATCAGGAGCGGCGTGATGAGGAAGCCGCCGCCGACGCCGAACATGCCGGAGAGAAATCCGACGGCCGCACCCATCCCGAGAATGATGAAGATGTTGACCGACAATTCTGCGATCGGCAGGTAGATCGTCACGCTTAGACCTCAAATGCGCCGGCCCGCCGGAGCGGGTTCAAGAGGGGGTCAAGTCGGGGATACCACCTGTATTCGGCAGAAACAGCGAAACAGGCTCAAGTCCTTGATCGGACTTGACCTATATCAGTTCTTTCTTGCGCCCGCAGGCAGTTCAAGTCAATTCTTGAGCCTGCCATACGCCGGCTTTTTTCCATTTTTATGACACGCCGCCTCTATTTGTTGCGCGCCAGCAGCTCGTTCACCAGTTTGTCGCTCACCTGGCCGGTCGGCTCCTGTCCGATCGACGTCTGGAAGGCCTTGATGGCGGAGACCGTCTTGGCCCCCATCACGCCGTCCGGCGTGCCGGCATCAAACCCGTTCTTGCCGAGGATCGCCTGGATGTTGCGGATCGCCTTCTTCATGTCGACGCTGGCGGTCTTCAGCCCCTTGCCGACCCATTCGTCGGGCACATTGGCCGAATTGGCGTTGACGTCGAGCGGCTTGGCCTTCCACAGATCGACCACGGCGCGTGCCTTCTCCAGTTGCTCGGGCTTCATCGCATTGGCCACTTCGTCGCGCTTCTGCGCCGCGTCCTTGTCGCCTTCCTTGGCAACCAGCGCGAACCACTTGTAGGACGCCTCGAGGTCCTGCGGCACGCCGTTGCCGCGGGCATAGAGGATCGCCAGGTTGAACTGGCTGTCGGAAACGCCGAGATCGGCCGCCTTGCCGAACCATTCCGCCGCCTTGGCGTAATCCTGCGCCCCGTCGCTGCCCGACGCATAGAGCACGGCGAGATTGTGCATGGCGCTCGCATTGCCGGCGTCGGCCGCCTGCTGGTAGAGCGACTTCGCCGCCGCGATGTCGCGCGGCACGCCCGTGCCCTTCTCGTAGAGGTTGGCAAGCCGGTACTGGGCGGGGGCGAAACCCCGGTCGGCCGAAAGCTTGTACCATTTGGCCGCCTCGGCGAAATCGCCGGGGACGCCACGACCGTCGGTGTAGCGCGCGCCGATTTCAAACAGCGCCAGCGGATCGCCCTGCTTTGCGGCAAGCGAGAGGGAAGGCGGCGCGATTTCCGCCGGAACCGTGATCTCGGCGGCCTGGGTCTGGGGCAGAGCCTGGGACTGTTCCGGCGCAGGCTGGGCGGCAACCGGCGTTTCCACGGTTGCGGCGGCCGGGGCGGCGTCCGATGCCGAGGCGAACCCATCGACCTGGGCCTCGCCTTCGCCGGCGGGCATCAGCGGATCGGGATTGCTTTCACCGAGCGGCGCGCCTTCGACCAGCGCCGTGCTTGCCTGGGCCGGTGCCTCGGGCAGGATCGACGTCTCGTCGCTCTCCGGCTCAGCCGCGGCTTCGAGCGCTTCGGTCGAAGCAGGCGCGGCGGCGGTCTGGGTGAGCGTCTGCGCATCGTCGGCTAACGGCGCCAGGCTGCTTTCGTCTGCCGTCGGAGCCTCGATCGCGGCCGGCGGCGCCTCGCCGCGCGTCAGCGTGTTGACCAGCGGCATGGCCATGGCGGCCAGCAGGATCGCACCCACGGCCAGCATGATCGGCCGGCGGTAGCGGACCAGGCCGGAGAGCTTTTCCCCGGAACCGGCCGGGGCTTCGGTGGTGTTCCTCGGCGTGCTTTCCATCTCCATGGCGGCGGCCTGGGCGGCGCGGCGCGCGGCGGCGATATAGTCGGCGCGGTCCGCATCGGCCTCGGGGCTCGCCTTGGAGCCCTGATTGGCCTGACTTGCCCTGACACGCTCCAGGATCTTGCGCACGTCGGGTGCGCCGGAGCCCGGCTCGAGCAATTCGTTGGCCTCTTCCGGCGGCAGCACCTCGACGGGGTCGATCGACGGGGCCTGATCGATGTGGCGACGTCCGGATGCGGTCGGCTCCTCCTTCTTCTGTCCCGGCAGCAGGCGCTTGCCGAGACCGGCGAGCAGGCCGGGCTTCTCGGCCTTCCTTTCGCCGCGCGGACCTTCGGAGAGCGGCGCTTCGTATCTGAGCAGCGTGTCGACCTGCTCACTGTCGAGAGCATGGCCGTTGACCTCCTGCAATGCGGTGGCGGACGGCGCAGTCGCCGCAGCCGCCGGCTGGATGGCGGCAGCCTCGGCCGGGCGCGCGGCCGCGAGAGACGCTGCGGATGGCGCGGCTGCGGGTGCGGGCTGCGCGGGGCTTTCGCCCATCTGGTCGAGCCGTGTGGCGATCTGCACCAGCGTGTCGTGCAGGGCCTCGAAGGTCCGGTGGGTCCGCTCCTCGGAATTGCGGCTGTAGTCCTGCAGCTCGCGCAGGTGCTTCGACAGGGCCGAGAGCGCCGCGACATCGGTCGTGCCGCCACGCTCTGCCGGCATTTGGCGGGCATAGCTTTCCATCACGGTTTCGGCAGCCTGGCGCGCCGCCTCGATGATATATTCGTCGCTGGTCGCCATATAGTCTTCGAGCGCCGAGATCCGGCCGGCGAAGGGATTGGCCGTGTCGGGTCCGGCGGCGGGGCTGCTGATCAGCGCCGAGAGGTGGGCGATCTGTTCTTCCAGGCCGCGCAGTCCGGCATTGTCGACGGCCGGCGTGGCGCTGGTCTCTTCCAGACGGTCGACGACGGCATTGAGGCGCTCCTCGAAGTGGCGAAGCACGCTGTCATCGATCCGTGCCGAGGCCGGTTCCGCAACGTCGATCTCTTCGATGCGGCGCGCGAGAATGTCGAGACGATCGGCCAGTCGGTCGTTGATCGCCCCGTGGTCGAGCGCGTCGATCTTGCGTGAGATATCGGCCAGATAGCCCGTCAGCTCCGGCTGCGGCACCGGCTTCTGTGCCCGCTCCAGGAGCTGCGACAGATGGTCGAGACGCTCCTCGAGCCGGTTGGCGGCCTGTTCTGCGGTCAGTTCCTCGATGCGCGCGGCAAGCGCTTCGATCCGGTCCCCGAGATCGCCGGCCGGATCCGCTTCCGACCGCGGGCTATGGGCGAGAATCTCGATCTGTCGGGCGAGACCGGTGATCCGGTCCTCGATGCGCTGGAAGGTGGAATTGTCGGGAGCGACCCCGGCGCCGCGCGTGCCCACGGCAATGGCGCGGGTGATCTCGTCGAGGCGCATGTCGATGCCGGCGAATTGCTCCTGCATCATCCGCTCGCTCGGATCGATATGGGCGCCGATATGCTCGAGCGCCGCGGCAAGCGTGACGAGTTTGTCCTCGAGCGCATGGATCGCGCGATTGTCGCCCATCTTGCCGAGATGGGCCTTGATGTCGTCCAGCCGGTCGGCAAGGCGCACGAGTTCGTCGCGCAGGGCCGCCGGATCGATGTCCTCCAGGCGCTCCTCGATCTGCTCCCAGCGGCTTTCCATGTGGCGCACGGAATCCTCGCGCGCCAGCCCGTCCATCAGCGAGCGCAGGTCCTCGAATTCGGCGCGCAGGCCGTCGGCGCCAGGGGCCTTGACCTGGCCCAGATGATGAATGCTGTCGGCCAGGCGGGCGATGTCCTCGCGCATGTCGGCCGATGGGCGTTGCTCTTCAGCAATGGCGCGGATGCCGCGCATTTCGTTGCGCAGACCGCTGATCTCGCGCGCCAGGCCCTCGGAAATGTCCTGCTTGAGTTCCTCGCGTAGCCCGAGCAGGGCCTGGGTGATTTCGCGGGTCATGGCCTCAGCCGGATAGGCGGCCGGTGCCTGGGCGGCTGCGGCGCGCGGCTGCGTCATGGCCGCAGCCGGGTCGATGCGATCAGCGGGGCGAAAGCGGCTTTCCTCGAGCATGCGCTGGCGCTTGCGGATTTCGGCCAGCGGATCGGGGCGATGGTCTTGATCGGATCGCGACAGCCGATCCTCGACCCGTTCGCGCACACCCTCGCGGCGTGGCTCTTCCGCCAGGCGCGGGCGCGCCGTGGTTCCCATCAGGCCTTCGATGCGTGCCTCCAGCCCCTCGATCGTGCGGTTCAACGCATCGAGCGATGACGCGCCGCCTTGGCGGGAAGGAGTAGATCGCGATCCGTTCATGGTCTTGCTCGCTTCGGTTCAGGTCGTCCCGCACATGGGGTCTTGCGGAGTGTCTAAGATGGCAATGGTCGCGTCCTTCGGGCGTGTCCCGGAATGGCTGCGCGGCGGCGACGTCGACCGGTTGTCCGGGTGGCGGCGCGACGCAGTGCGGATCATCACCTTTCGCCCGCAACAATTCACGAAACGTGGTAAACAACCCGTTAACCGGCCTGAAAAAACTTTTAACATTTGCTGAATATCTTCGTCGGGAAACGGCCGTCGGGCAGACGGCGGGTGAACGGTCAATCGGGGCCGGAAACCAAAAAAATCCGCGCCATCGCAAATATTGACGTTTACGCAAACGTCAATATTTTATATATAGCCTGAAGCCATCCGGACCACGTCCGGTATCCAGTCTCGGAGGAAGATAATTCATGCCCGTCTACAAGGCCCCGGTAAACGATACCCTGTTCATTCTGAACGACGTGCTCGGTCTCGAACGCTACCACAACCTGCCCGGTTTCGAGGATGCGACGCCCGACATGATCGAGGCCATTGTCGGCGAGGCCGCAAAGCTGGCCGAAGGACAGCTCTTCCCGCTCAACCTATCCGGCGACCAGGAAGGCTGCAAGCGCCACGACGACGGAACCGTCACCGTGCCGAAGGGCTTCAAGGAAGCCTATGACGCCTATTGCCAGGGCGGCTGGATCGGTCTTGCCGTGCCGCAGGAATTCGGCGGCCAGGGCCTGCCTTACACGCTGCACGCCGCCGTCGGCGAATACATGTCGTCCGCCAACATGGCGTTGATGATGTATCCGGGCCTCACCCAGGGCGCGATCGCTGCGATCCTCGTGCACGGTTCGGACGCGCAGAAGCAGACCTATCTGCCGAAGATGGTCGAAGGCACCTGGTCCGGCACCATGAACCTGACCGAACCCCATTGCGGCACGGACCTCGGCCTGCTGCGCACCAAGGCTGTTCCGCAGGCTGACGGCTCCTACAAGCTTTCCGGCCAGAAGATCTTCATCTCGGCCGGCGAACACGGCATGACCGACAACATCATCCATCTGGTGATTGCCCGCATCGAGGGTGCGCCGGAAGGCACCAAGGGCATCTCGCTGTTCATCGTGCCGAAGTTCATGGTCAACGAAGACGGTTCGGTCGGCGCGCGCAATTCCGTTACCTGCGGCGCGATCGAGCACAAGATGGGCATCCACGGCAACTCGACCTGCGTGATGAATTATGACGAGGCGACTGGCTACCTGCTCGGCGCCGAGAACAAGGGCCTTGCCGCCATGTTCGTCATGATGAACGAGGCCCGCCTCGGCGTCGGCCTCCAGGGCCTGTCGATCGCCGAAGTCGCCTACCAGAACGCCGTCAACTATGCGCGCGAGCGCATCCAGGGCCGCTCGCTTTCCGGCGTCAAGGCACCGGACAAGAAGGCCGATCCGATCATCGTCCATCCGGACATCCGCCGCGCGCTTCTGACCATCAAGTCCTTCACCGAAGCCGGCCGCGCCTTCACGCTGTGGACCGCGCTGAAGTCCGACATCGCCCACCGTTCCGGTGACGCGACCGAAAAGCAGACCGCCGACGACCTGCTCGGCCTCGCCACCCCGATCCTCAAGGGCGTCCTGACCGACAAGGGCTTCGACCACGCCGTCATGGCCCAGCAGGTCTTCGGCGGCCACGGCTATATCGAAGAACACGGCATGAGCCAGTATGTCCGCGATGCCCGCATCGCGATGATCTACGAGGGTGCCAACGGCATCCAGGCGCTCGACCTCGTCGGCCGCAAGCTCGGCGCCAATGGCGGCCGCGCCGTCATGGCCCTGTTCAAGGAAATCGGCGATTTCTGCGAGGAAAACCGCGCCGACGAGAACCTCTCCTTCTACACCAAGTCGCTGAAGAAGGGCCTGAACGACCTGCAGGCCTCGACCATGTGGTTCATGCAGAACGCCATGGCCAAGCCCGACAATGCCGGCGCCGGCTCGACCGACTACATGCACATGTTCGGTCTCGTCGTGCTCGGCTACATGTGGGCCAAGATGGCCAAGGCCGCCAATGAAAACCTCGCCGCCGGCACCGGCGACGCCGACTACTTCAAGAACAAGCTGCTTACCGGCCGCTTCTTCATGGAGAAGATCATGCCGGAGACGGCACTGCGCAAGATCCGCATCGAGGCCGGCGCCGACAGCGTCATGGAAATGGCGGCGGAAGCGTTCTGATATTCGCTGAGGACGCCCCCTCACCAACAAAATCTGGCACTTAGCTGCGCTAAGCTGCCGATTTTGTAACCTCTCCCACAAGGGGAGAGGGGTGCGCCGAGTTTGCGGCGGCTGTGTCTCTCCCCTTGTGGGAGAGAAAGCGATTTCAACATCTTAGCGTGAGCTAAGTGTTAGAAATCGCAAGTGAGGGGGCGCTTGACGCAAAGGCCGGGCCAGCCCGTCGGTCCAAGAGAATTCCACGGCAACCCGGTTGCTACCAAGGGAGAGAAATCATGACTGAAGCCTTCATCTACGACCACGTGCGCACCCCCCGCGGGCGCGGCAAGAAGGACGGATCGCTGCACGAAGTGCCGACCCCGCGCCTGGCCGCCAAGACGCTTGAAGCGCTGCGCGACCGCAACGGTCTCGATACGTCGACGGTCGACGACATCATCTTCGGCTGCGTCGACCCGGTCATGGAAGCCGGCGCCGTGATCCCCAAATCCGCCGCCTTCGAGGCCGGCTATGCCTTTTCCGCCCCCGGCATCCAGATCTCCCGCTTCTGCGCCTCGGGCCTTGACGCCATCAACCTTGCCGCTGGCAAGATCCAGGCCGGCTCCGACGACATCGTCATCGCCGGTGGCGTGGAAAGCATGTCGCGCGTCGGCATGGGCATGGCGGGCGGCTCCTGGTACATGGACCCCTCTGTCAACTTCCCCGGCTATTTCATGCCGCAGGGCGTCTCCGCCGACCTGATCGCCACCAAGTACGGCTTCTCGCGCGACGACGTCGACGCCTATGCCGTCGAGAGCCAGAAGCGCACCGCCGCTTCCTGGGAAAAGGGCCATTTCGCCCGGTCGGTCATCCCGGTGAAGGACCAGAACGGCCTTGTCATCCTCGACCGTGACGAGCACATGCGCCCGAGCACCGACATGCAGTCGCTCGCCAGCCTCAATCCGTCCTTCCAGATGCCGGGCGAAATGGGCGGCTTCGAAGCCGTCGCCATCCAGGCCCATCCGGAGATCGAGAAGGTCAACTATGTCCACCATGCCGGCAATTCGTCCGGCATCGTCGACGGCGCCGCCGCCGTGCTGGTCGGCTCGAAGGCCGGCGGCCAGTCGATGGGCTTGAAGCCGCGCGCCCGCATCCGCGCCTTCACCAATATCGGCTCCGATCCGGCCCTGATGCTGACCGGCCCGGTCGATGTCACGGAAAAGCTCCTGAAGCGCTCCGGCATGAAGATCTCCGACATCGACCTGTTCGAGCTGAACGAGGCCTTTGCCGCCGTCGTTCTGCGCTTCATGCAGCATTTCAACGTCAGCCACGACGTGATGAACGTCGCCGGCGGCGCGATCGCCATGGGCCACCCGCTCGGCGCCACCGGCGCCATGATCCTCGGCACCGTGCTCGACGAACTGGAGCGGCGCGACCTGAACACCGCGCTCGTCACCCTTTGCATCGGCGCCGGCATGGGCACGGCGACGATCATCGAGAGAGTTTGAGGCTTTCCGTTATGAAAGCCCCTCACCCCGCCTCCGCTTCGCTCGGCGCACCCTCTCCCCGTAAACGGGGCGAGGGGGACCGGAAGCGTCGCGGCATGGTCCTTCTCCCCGCCTGGGGGTTTATGGTGCCGGCTGGGGGATGAGGGGCCAGTGCGCCGCTAACGAATTTCAAGGGAAGAGGAATCCCATCATGAGCACCTACAAGAACTTCACCATCGAGACCGACGCCGACGGCATTGCGCTGGTCACCTGGAACATGCCCGACAAGTCGATGAACGTCTTCACCGTCGAGGTGATGGACGAGATCGAGGCGATCGTCGATCAGACCGTCGCCGACGAAGCCGTCAAGGGCGTGGTCTTCACCTCCGGCAAGTCGACCTTCTCCGGCGGCGCCGACCTCACCATGATCAAGGGCATGTTCGCCATGCTCGAGGAAGAAAAGGCCAAGGATCCGGATAGCGCCGTCAAGAAGCTGTTCGACGCTGCCGGCCGCATGTCCTGGCTGTGGCGCAAGGTCGAGACCAATGGCAAGCCCTGGGTCGCCGCGATCAACGGTACCTGCATGGGCGGCGCCTTCGAACTGGCGCTGTCGTGCCACGGCCGCGTCGCTTCCAACTCCAAGTCGGTCAAGCTCGCGCTGCCGGAAGTCAAGGTCGGCATCTTCCCCGGCGCCGGCGGCACGCAGCGCGTTTCGCGCCTTGCCGGCACGCAGGATGCCCTGCAGATGATGACCACCGGCCAGTCGCTCACAGCCTCGCGCGCCAAGGCGATGAACCTCGTCCACCAGGTGGTCGAGCCCGACCAGCTGATCCCGGCCGCCAAACAGATGATCAAGGACGGCCTGAAGCCCGTCGCCCCGTGGGACGAAAAGGGTTTCAAGGTGCCCGGCGGCGGCATCTGGACCCCGGCTGCCGCCCAGCTCTGGCCGGCCGCTTCCGCCATCCTGCGCCGCGAAACCGCCGGCAATTATCCGGCAGCGCTGGCCATCCTGAAGAGCGTCTATGAAGGCCTGCAGCTGCCCTTCGACACCGCCCTCAAGGTCGAGCAGCGCTATTTCACGCAGATCGTCCAGACCACCGAAGCCTTCTCGATGATCCGCTCGCTGTTCGTCTCGATGCAGGAGCTCGGCAAGGGCGCCCGCCGCCCGGCCGGCGTTCCGAAGTCCGAGTTCAACAAGGTCGGCGTCGTCGGCGCCGGCTTCATGGGCGCATCGATCGCCTATGTGACCGCCGCTGCCGGCATCCCGGTTGTCCTGATCGACCGCGACATCGAAGCGGCCACCAAGGGCAAGACCCATTCCGAGGGCCTGGTCGCCGGCGCCGTCGGCAAGGGCAAGATGTCGAAGGAAGACGGCGAAAAGCTGCTCTCCCTCATCACGCCGTCCGCCGACTATGCCTCGCTGTCGGATGCCGACCTCGTCGTCGAGGCCGTCTTCGAGGACCGCGACGTCAAGAAGGCCGTCATCGAGGCGGTCGAAGCCGTGCTCCCCGAGGGCTCGATCTTCGCCTCCAACACCTCGACCCTGCCGATCACCGGCCTTGCCAAGAACTCGAAGCGCCCGGCCCAGTTCATCGGCGTGCATTTCTTCTCGCCCGTCGAGAAGATGATGCTGACCGAAGTGATCCTCGGCAAGGAAACCGGCGACAAGGCGCTGGCCGTCGCGCTCGACTATGTCGCCGCGATCAGGAAGACCCCGATCGTCGTCAACGACACCCGCGGCTTCTACGTCAACCGCTGCGTCTTCCGCTACATCCACGAAGCCTATGACATGCTGATCGAGGGCGTGCCGCCGATCATGATCGAGAATGCCGCCAAGTTCGCCGGCATGCCGGTCGGCCCGCTGTCGCTCAACGATGAGGTGGCGATCGATCTCAGCCAGAAGATCCTCAAGGCCTCGATCGCCGATCTGGGCGAGGCTTCGGTCGAGCCGAAGCACATGGTGCTGATCAACAAGATGGTCGATGAACTCGACCGTCGTGGCCGGAAGAACGGCAAGGGCTTCTACGAATATCCGGCCAAGCCGGCCAAGAAGTTCCTCTGGCCTGGCCTCAAGGACATGTTTGCCCAGAAGAAGGCCGACGAGGTCGACGTCGAAGTGCTCAAGCAGCGCCTGCTCGTCACCATCGCGCTGGAGGCCGCCCGCACCATGGAAGAGGGCATCGTCACCGACCCGCGCGAAGCGGACGTCGGCTCCATCCTCGGCTTCGGCTTCGCCCCCTATACCGGCGGCACGCTCTCCTACATCGACGGCATGGGCGTCAGGACCTTCGTGGAACTCTGCGAAACGCTCGCCGCAAAGTACGGCGACCACTTCCAGCCGACCCCGCTGCTGAAGGAAATGGCAGCCAAGGGCGAAACCTTCTACGGCCGCTTCGACCCCTATGGGGAAAGCGCCAAGGCGGCTTGATGCCGCCTCCTTCTCCCCGCCTGCGGGGAGAAGGTGCCCGCAGGGCGGATGAGGGGCCAAGCGCAAACGCTCACCGCGACACATCACCCGGCATCTGGCCCAAGGCTAGGTGCCGGTTTCTTTTTTGAGGTTAGGGGCGATATCTCGCTCCCCCCCCCTCGTATCCCCCCCGCGGGGTAAGTTGCCGGAGGGCGGGTGGTGGGGGCGGCGGGGGGGGGGGGGGGCGGGCCGGGCGCCCCCCATTCCCCGCTTGGGGCCCCGTCCCCCGGGGGGGGGTTTCCAGGGGGGGGGAGCGAGATATCGCCCCTAACCTCAAAAAAGAAACCG
>JAIBEK010000045.1 GCA_019459145.1 Arenimonas sp. | reverse complement strand
GGGGGGGGGGGGGGGGGGCCGGCAATGCTGTGGTCCACCCCCCCCCCCCCCAGCCCCCCCAACATCCGGGAGAACCCCGTGGTGGCCCGGCCCTTGCGGGTGACCCTGGGGGCCAGGGCCGCCGCGGCCCTGGGCTGGATGGCGGCCGAGTGGATCACCCACGGCAAGCCCAGCGCGCTGGGCATCGCCTCGGGCGTGGTGGCGGGCCTGGTGGCAATCACCCCGGCGGCGGGCACGGCGGGGCCGGCGGGCGCGATTGCCATTGGCCTGTCGGCGGGCGTGGTGTGCTTCTTCTGCGCCACCACGCTCAAGCGTCGGCTGGGTTACGACGATTCGCTCGACGTCTTCGGCGTGCACGCCGTGGGCGGCATCGTCGGCGCCCTGCTCACGGGCGTGTTCGCGGCCCCGGCGCTGGGCGGCTTCGGCACCGTGGAAGACATCCCGGCCCAGGTCTGGGTGCAGGCCAAGGGCGTGGGCTTCACCATCCTCTACACTACGGTGGTGACCTTCGTCCTGCTGAAGCTGGTCGGTCTGGCCATCCGGCTGCGGGTGGATGAGGAGCAGGAGGCCGAGGGCCTGGACCTCGCCCTGCACAACGAACGCGGCTACAACCTGTGAACCTTTCCGGAGACTCGACGATGAAAATGGTCATGGCCATCATCAAGCCCTTCAAGCTCGACGACGTGCGCGAAGCGCTCAGCGAAGTCGGCGTCACCGGCGTCACGGTCACCGAGGTCAAGGGCTTCGGCCGCCAGAAGGGCCACACCGAGCTCTACCGCGGCGCCGAATACGTGGTCGACTTCCTGCCCAAGATCAAGCTCGAGGTGGCGGTGACCACCGAGCAGGCCGAGCGCGTGGTCGAGGCGATCCAGTCGGCGGCCAACACCGGCAAGATCGGCGACGGCAAGATCTTCGTCTACGCGATCGACCAGGCCGTGCGCATCCGCACCGGCGAAACCAATTCTGAAGCTTTGTAAGAACGGCTGTTAGGGGAGTTGTTTCTGATGTCATTTTCCAAGTTTTCTTCCGCTTTCGGGGCCCTGGGCGTGGCCACGGCCGGCTTGCTCGCGCCGGTCGTCGCCTTTGCCCAGGAAGCGGCCCCGGCCGCAGCCGAGGCTGTCGCCGCCGCACCGGTGCCGGACAAGGGCGATACCGCCTTCATGTTCCTCTGCACGCTGCTCGTTCTGTTCATGCTGATGCCGGGTCTCGGCCTGTTCTACGGCGGACTGGTGCGCGCCAAGAACATGCTGTCGGTGCTCATGCAGTGCACCATGATTGGCGCCGTCATGATGCTCGTCTGGGTCGTCTACGGCTATTCGTTTGCCTTCGGCGGCTCGACCAACGCCTTCTTCGGCGGCACGGCCAAGCTGTTCCTCTCGGGCATCACGATGGATTCCACCGCCGCGACCTTCTCCGACGCGGTCATTCCGGAATTCATCTTCATGCTCTTCCAGATGACGTTCGCGGCCCTCACCCCGGCCCTGATCGTCGGCGCGTTTGCCGAGCGCATCAAGTTTTCGGCCGCCGTTCTGTTCTGCATCCTGTGGGCCACCTTCGTCTACTTCCCGGTCGCGCACATGGTCTGGGACGCCAACGGCCTGCTGTTCGGCTGGGGCGCGCTTGATTTCGCCGGCGGCACCGTCGTCCACATCAATGCCGGCGTCGCAGGCCTGATCGGCTGCATCATGGTCGGCAAGCGCATCGGCTACGGCAAGGACATGATGGCCCCGCACTCCATGACGCTCACCCTCGTCGGTGCCGCCATGCTGTGGCTCGGCTGGTTCGGCTTCAATGCCGGCTCGAACCTCGAAGCGTCGGGCGGCGCCATGCTCGCCACCGTCAACACCTTCATCGCCACGGCGGCGGCCATCGTCTCCTGGGCGGTCGTCGAAACCTTCACCCGCGGCAAGGCCTCGATGCTCGGCGCCGCTTCCGGCATGATCGCCGGCCTCGTCGCCATCACGCCGGCCGCCGGCATTGCCGGCCCGATGGGCGCCATCGTCATGGGCCTGCTGGTCTCGCCGCTGTGCTACTTCTTCATCGCCGTCATCAAGAACAAGTTCGGCTATGACGACACTGCGGACGTCTTCGGCGTGCACGGCATCGGCGGCCTGTTCGGCGCGCTCGCCACCGGCATCTTCGCCTCCGCCTCGCTCGGCGGCATCGGTTACGCCGAAGGCGTCACCATGGGCGGCCAGTTCATGACGCAGGTCAAGGCCGTCCTCGTCACTCTCGTCTGGTGCGGCGTCGGCTCGTTCGTCCTCTACAAGGTCGTCGACCTCGTCGTCGGCCTGCGCGTTCCGGTCGAAGCCGAGCGCGAAGGTCTCGACCTCGCCTCGCATGGCGAAGCCGCCTACCACTCGTAAGCGCATTGGCCGCGCCGGCTCCCCGGCGCGGCTCCTCCACCCGTCGCGGCCGTCGACAGGCGCCGCCCTTGCCCGGACATCACCGTCCGGGTTTTTTTGTGCCATCCGCCTTCTCGCCGCGCTAACCGGATGGTTAATGCTCGATTAACCCTCGCCCGTGTACTGTACCGAAGAGTTATGGCCAGGCATGTGCGCGCGCACCCGGCCGACCTCTCGGACCAGATGCAGTCACACGGATGGGCAGACAGATGAACAGAGGCAATTCCGCCGCGATCGAGGAACAGTCCAGCCGCTTCGCGCTCAGCGCCTTCGTGGTGCGGAAACTGCTGGCCCTCATCGGTTTCGCCTTGTTCCTCGGCCTGGTGATGGCCGTCGCCTCGCTCGCCAGCTGGAACGTCGCCGATCCGAGCCTCTCCTATGCGACCGCCAACGAACCCACCAACATCCTCGGCCATGGCGGCGCCATCTTCGCCGACATCATGCTGCAGTTCTTCGGCCTTTCCAGCCTGCTTGCCCTGCTTCCCGTGCTCGCCTGGTCGCTGGCGCTGATCACCGGGCGTCCGCTTTCGCGTCTTCCCGCGCGCCTCGGCGCCTGGGCCGTCGGCTCGATCGTCGCCTCCGCCGTGGTCGGCTGCTTCCCCCCGCCCGCCACCTGGCCGATCCCCAACGGTATCGGCGGCGTCTTTGGCGACATGATCCTGCGCTTTCCCGGCCTGTTCATCGGTGCCTATCCGACCGGCACGTTTTCCATGGTGCTGGGCGCCATCCTCGCCGTCCCTGCCGCCTGGCTGTTGCTGTTCGCCACCGGCCTGATCGGCCGAGAGAGCGCCGATGACAGCGTCGTCGAAGCCGCACCCGCCAAACGCCTGAAGCCCGCGCCCGTTCCTGCAGACGACGAGGACGAAGACGACCGCGAAGGACCCATCGCCCTTGCGCTCGGCGTCATCGCCCACAACTGGTATACGCTGCGGGCCCGCAGCCGCCGCCTGCTCGGCCTCAAGCCAAAGGAGCGCACATCGCGTTTCGAGCAGCCCTATGACTTCAACGATGACGAGTTCGGCACGCTGAACGAGCCGGTAAGGCCCAAGGCGCCGGCGCCGTTGGAGCGCCGCGAACCCTCGCTCGATCCCGCCCCGCTCGTCTCCGGTCGCGTCGCCCCGCCGTCGCGCCACATCGTCTCGCCGCCGCCGATCAGCGGCGATCTCGACGACAACTTCGACGACGTGGACCTGGACATCGACGACCTGCCGCGCCCCGCCGGCATCCTGCCGGACGACGGCTGGACACCGAAACCGGCTGCACGCGCGGCCGCCGGCGGCCAGGACACACCCCGCGTCGTCGCGCCAGCACCTCGACCGAAGCCTGGCGCCCGCGTCGACCGCGACGCCCAGGGTTCGCTGCTACGGCCGGACGGCTTCCAACTGCCCTCCGTCCATCTGCTCGCCGAACCGAAGGCCGTCGCCCGCGACGCCACGCTCTCGGCCGACGCGCTGGAGCAGAACGCCCGCATGCTCGAAGGCGTGCTGGAGGATTTCGGCGTCAAGGGCGAGATCATCCAGGTCCGCCCCGGCCCGGTCGTCACGCTTTACGAACTGGAGCCCGCGCCCGGCATCAAGTCATCGCGCGTCATCGGCCTTGCCGACGACATCGCCCGTTCGATGAGCGCGATCGCCGCCCGTGTCGCCGTCGTCCCCGGCCGCAACGCCATCGGCATCGAACTGCCCAACCAGCGGCGCGAGACCGTCTACCTGCGCGAGATGATCGGCAGCCAGGACTTCGACGGCAACAAGGCCAAGCTCGCCATCGCGCTCGGCAAGACCATCGGCGGCGAGCCGGTGGTGGTCGATCTCGCCAAGATGCCACACCTTCTGGTCGCCGGCACCACTGGTTCCGGCAAGTCGGTCGCGATCAACACCTTCATCCTGTCGCTGGTCTACCGGCTGACGCCGGAAAAATGCCGACTGATCATGATCGACCCGAAAATGCTTGAACTTTCTGTCTATGACGGCATTCCGCATCTGCTATCGCCGGTGGTCACCGACCCGAAGAAGGCCGTCGTGGCGCTGAAATGGGCCGTGCGCGAGATGGAAGAGCGCTACAAGAAAATGTCGAAGATCGGCGTGCGCAACATCGACGGCTTCAACAGCCGCGTCGAACAGGCGATCGCCAAGGGCGAGATCCTGACCCGCACCGTGCAGACCGGCTTCGACCGCCAGACCGGCGAGGCGATCTACGAGACGGAGGAATTCGACCTCCAGCCGATCCCCTATATCGTCGTCATCATCGACGAAATGGCGGACCTCATGATGGTCGCCGGCAAGGACATCGAAGGCGCGGTCCAGCGGCTCGCCCAGATGGCGCGCGCCGCCGGCATCCACGTGATCATGGCGACCCAGCGCCCCTCCGTCGATGTCATCACCGGCACGATCAAGGCTAACTTCCCGACCCGTATCTCCTTCCAGGTCACCTCCAAGATCGACAGTCGCACCATCCTGGGCGAGCAGGGCGGCGAACAGCTGCTCGGCATGGGCGACATGCTCTACATGGCCGGCGGCGGGCGCATCCAGCGCGTCCACGGGCCCTTCGTCTCCGACACGGAAGTCGAGGAGATCGTCGCCTACCTGAAAACGCAAGGCTCGCCGCAATATCTCGAAGCGATCACCGTCGATGAGGACGACGACGAGGACGGTGGCGGCAGCGGACCGGCCGGCACGTCGAACCTTGCCGATTCGGAGGACCCCTACGACCAGGCGGTGGCGATCGTGCTGCGCGACGGCAAGGCCTCCACCTCCTACGTCCAGCGCCGTCTCGGCATCGGCTACAACCGCGCCGCCTCGCTGATCGAGCGGATGGAGAAGGAAGGCATCATCAGCGCCGCGAACCATGCGGGCAAGCGCGAGATCCTGGTGCCGACCGAAGCCGACATCATCGAGCGGTGAACCAAGCGACCCGCCGGGCGTTGCCTCGTGGCGCGCCCGTTGGTCGCATCACGTTTCGCCCGCTCGGCCATGAAGACGCCGTCTTCTTCGGCGATGCAGGGCACCATATGAAGGAGTTCCGGATGACTGAACACAATATCGAACGCCTGGCGGGCCTTCCGGCGTCCACCACGCGCCGCCGGTTCGTGGCCGGCACCGCCGCAGGCCTCGCGCTCGCCGCACTGCCGCACCAGGCCGCCCTGGCGGCCGCCGATCCCGCCGCAGCCCAGAAGATCGCCGACCACTTTTCCTCCGTGAAGACGATGATGGGCGAATTCGTCCAGTTCGGCCCGCGCGGCGAACAGACCGGCGGCAAGTTCTTCATCCAGCGCCCCGGCAAGCTGCGCTTCAACTATGAGAAGCCCTCGCCGATGCGCGTCATCGCCGACGGCAAGAACGTCGTCATCGGCAATATGAAGCTGAAGACCTGGGATCTCTATCCACTGTCGAAGACACCGCTCAGCCTGCTTCTGTCGGAGAAGATCGACCTCGGCAACAAGATGGTGCGCGACGTCAAGCAGGAGGCGGACCTCACCACCATCGTGCTCGGCGACAAGACGATCTTCGGCGATTCGACCATCACCCTGATGTTCGACCCGAAGACCTTCGACCTGCGCCAGTGGACGATCACCGACGTCCAGGCCAAGGACACGTCCGTGATGATCTTCAACGTGCAGAACGGCGTCCAGCTCGATCCGAGCGTTTTCGAGATCCCCTACCGCGACGTTCACTCACAGAAGCGCTGACCGACCTCATCCCTTGTGGAGAAAAGGCGCCCCGTTCGACCACAGGGCGCCTTTTGCTGTTCAGGCGGCGTGAAATTGCCTAGATCTGGCCGGCGTCAAACGCTGGAGCAGTCGGGATGAGCCTTTCGATCACCACCTGGAACATCAACTCGGTCAGGCTGCGCCTGCCGCTGGTCGAGGATTTCCTCAAGAGTGTCCGGCCGGACATCCTCTGCCTGCAGGAGATCAAGTGCCAGAACGACGAGTTCCCGGCCGATGCGCTGATGGCGCTCGGCTATGGCAACATCATCATACATGGCCAGAAAGGCTATCACGGCGTGGCGATCGCCTCGCGCTTCCCGCTCACCGAGGACCATCGCCAGGACTATTGCGGCGTCGGCGATTCGCGCCACATCTCGGCGATCTTCGAATGGGGCGGGCGGCGCATCCGCATCCATAACTTCTACGTGCCCGCCGGCGGCGACGAGCCGGACCGCGCGATCAACCTTAAATTCGGCCACAAGCTCGATTTCATCCGCGAGATGCGCGACCTGAAGGCCGGTGCGGAACCCGGCGTCTCGGCGATCCTCGTCGGCGATCTCAACATCGCCCCGCTCGAAAACGACGTCTGGTCGCACAAGAAAATGCTGAAGATCATCAGCCACACCCCGGTCGAGACCGAAGGCCTCATGGACGTCATGCGCGAGGGCGGATGGGTCGACCTGATGCGCCACCACGTGCCGGCCGATCAAAAGCTCTATACCTGGTGGAGCTACCGCGCCAAGGACTGGGCCGCCGCCGATCGCGGCCGTCGCCTCGACCACATCTGGTCCTCAGCCGACCTCAAGGACCACCTGCGCGCCATCGAAATCCTCAAGGAAGCACGCGGCTGGGACCGCCCCTCCGACCACGTCCCGGTCACCGCCCGCTTCTCGCTCTAGCCAGATTCCGGCAAGGTCACGCGTCAGTCGAAGCGGTGGGCCATGGCGGCCGCCCCGTCGACCAGGCTGGCGATCGCCGCCCGAATGCGCCCTTCGACAACGGCCGCCATCTCCGGATATTCCTCCAGCAGACGGTGGAACAGGGCGCGGGTGATGCGGATCACGTCGGCATCCTCCAGCGCGATTGCCGTGAACTTGCGCTCGACCATGGAGACCAGCGCCAGCTCCGACAGCATGACGCCCGGCCCGGCCTCGCCCTCGATTTTGGGCTTGCCGCCGCGCCCGAGCACCGACAGCTCGAATCGCCCCCTGGCCACGACATAGGCACATTCGGCCGGAGACTTCTCGCGAAACAGCGCCTGGCCCGCACCGATCGGCCGATGCTCGGCGCCAAAGGCGATCAACCGCAGCTGGTCAGGCGAAAGACCGGCAAACAGCGGCACCTTGGCCAGGAGGGCGATGTCGTCGGCGAGCGCCATGGAGGACTCCGATTTTTTCAGGGAACGATCTTGTAGCCACCGTTCTCGGTGACCAGGATCTCGGCATTGGAGGGATCACGCTCGATCTTCTGGCGCAGGCGATAGACATGGGTCTCCAGCGTGTGCGTCGTCACCCCGGAATTATAACCCCAGACCTCTTCCAGCAGCACGTCGCGGGTCACCACCTTCTGCCCGGCGCGATAGAGATAGCGGATGATCGCCGCTTCCTTCTCGGTCAGCCGGATCTTCTTGCCGTCCTCGGTGGTGAGCAGCTTTTGGCTCGGCTTGAACAGATAGGGGCCGACGCCGAAGGTCGCATCCTCACTCTGTTCGTGCTGGCGCAGCTGCGCCCGGATGCGGGCCAGCAGCACGGCAAAGCGGAACGGCTTGGTTACATAGTCGTTGGCTCCGGCTTCCAGCCCCAGAATGGTGTCCGAATCGGTGTCGTGGCCGGTCAGCATGATGACCGGCGCCTTGAAGCCGCCCTTGCGCAGCAGCTTCACCGCCTCGCGCCCGTCCATGTCGGGCAGCCCGACATCCATGATCAACAGGTCCACCTGGCCGCTGCGCGCCTGCTGGATGCCCTTGGTCGCGGTTTCGGCCTCGGTGAGCGTGAATTCCTCGTGAAGCGACAGCTGCTCGACAAGCGTTTCGCGCAGGTCGTTGTCGTCATCCACCAGGAGTATGGTCCGCACTGTCATCAGATCTTCCTGTTTTCGTTCGTGCCGTCCGTCTTGGCGCGCCGGATCGAAGTGCTATGAATACACCGATCTTCACAGGCAAAGCAAAATCTCGTGACCCGCTCAAGGAAAACAACGGACAAATCCCACAGGAAGAGCGAGACGATTCTCGTTCGGCGGGCGCCGGGCAAGGCCACGCAGGCCATCCTGCAATACGGGCCGCTGCGCCTGCGTGCCGCGCTCGGCCGTTCCGGCATCACCAGCGTCAAGCGCGAGGGCGACGGCGCGACGCCACGTGCGGCCATGCGGCTGATCGCGGGCTACCGCCGCGGCGATCGCATGGGGGCCTTGAAGACCGCGCTTCCCGTTCAGCGCATCGGCAAGGATATGCTCTGGTGCGACGCGCCCGGCCACCCCGCCTATAACCGCCCGGTCAGGGCACCCTTTGTCGCCAGCCATGAAAAGCTCACCCGAAACGACCGGTCCTACGACGTCTGCATCGTCATGGACTGGAACGTCACTTCGCGCCGTCGCGGCTGCGGTTCGGCGATCTTCTTCCACATCGCCCGCGAAGGCTATGCGCCGACCGAGGGCTGTGTGGCGCTCTCTCCCGCCGACATGCGCCGCCTGCTGCCCTTCCTCGACACCCGCACCGTGCTCACCGTGCTCTAAGACGCCGGCTTCACCCGAGAGCGCGCGGCGTGACGAAGCGCTCGAGCTGCCCGATGCCGAGATCGACATCGCGCCAGTGCGCCACCGGAAGATCGATCACCGCCAGCCCGGCGGTCGGATATTTTTCCGCCATGCTTTGCCTCGCCGCCGCATCGCCGCCGCCGCAAAGCCCCAGCGCCAGGTCCTGCGTGCCGGGATTGTGGGCCAGCACCAGCACGGTGCGCGGCCCCGGCTCGACCGACTTCAAGACCTGAAGCATCTGCTCCGGGCTTGCGGCATAGAGCCATGAAACGGCGCGCATTTCCGGCTTGCTCGGCAGCCGCTCGCGAACCAGCGCCCAGGTCTCCTGAGTGCGTCGCGCCGTGGAGACCAAGGCGAGATCCGGGATCAGCCGCTGCTCTTTCAGATAGTCGCCGACGCGCTGGGCGGCCGCCCGGCCGCGCCCGTTGAGCGGTCGCTCCTCGTCGGCCACGCCCTCCGGCCAGGCCGACTTGGCGTGGCGAAGCAGGAGAAGTCGCAATCCGCTCAACGCGCCGCTATCCTGCTGTTTCAATGCCATGGCGCTGCCTCCGGGAAATGATTCACATGAAATACGAGCCTGTCCCGGTCGATACCGGCGGCCCGCGACCACTTTAGAGGTTGCGGCGCAAAGCGCCAACGGCAAGCACGAGGCGAAGCGCCAATCCGACGCAATGCCGAACGCGACCGGCGGCCGGACCAACAAAAAAGGCCCCCGGCAGGAAAGCCGGCGGCCTGGTCCTAGTACGCTCTCTCGCGAACGAGGTTTACTGCCACTCGCGGATGTCGACGAAGTGGCCGGCAACCGCCGCCGCCGCCGCCATGGCGGGGGAGACGAGATGGGTGCGACCCTTGTAGCCCTGGCGGCCCTCGAAATTGCGGTTCGAGGTCGAGGCGCAGCGCTCGCCCGGCTTCAGCCGGTCGTCGTTCATGGCCAGGCACATCGAGCAGCCCGGCTCGCGCCATTCGAAGCCGGCATCCTTGAAGATCTTGTCGAGACCTTCGGCTTCCGCCTGTTCCTTGACGAGACCCGAGCCCGGCACGACCATGGCAGACACGGTCGGGGCGACATGGCGGCCTTCGAGCACCTTGGCGGCGGCGCGCAGATCCTCGATGCGGCCATTGGTGCAGGAACCGATGAACACGCGGTCGATGGCAATGTCGGTCATCTTCATGCCCGGCTTCAGGCCCATATAGTCGAGCGCCCGCCACTTGGAGGCGCGCTTGTTCTCGTCGGCGATCTCGTCCGGGTTCGGAACGACCCCCTGGATCGACACGACGTCTTCCGGCGACGAACCCCAGGAAACGATCGGCGGCAGGTTGGCGGCGTCGAGCACCACGACCTTGTCGAAATGCGCGCCCTCATCGGTATGCAGCGTCTTCCAGTAGGCGACCGCCTGGTCCCAGGCCTCGCCCTTCGGCGCGCGCGGCTTGTCCTTGATGTATTCGAAGGTCTTTTCGTCCGGGGCGATCAGGCCGGCGCGGGCGCCACCCTCGATCGTCATGTTGCAGACCGTCATGCGGCCTTCCATGGACAGCGCGAGGATCGCCTCGCCGGCAAATTCGATGACGTGACCGGTGCCGCCGGCCGTGCCGATCTCGCCGATGATGGCGAGAATGATGTCCTTGGCGGTCACGCCGTCCGGCAGCTTCCCGTCGACGCGCACCAGCATGTTCTTCGCCTTCGACTGGATCAGCGTCTGGGTGGCGAGCACATGCTCGACTTCCGACGTGCCGATGCCGTGCGCCAGCGCACCGAAAGCGCCGTGCGTCGAGGTGTGGCTGTCGCCGCAGACGATGGTCATGCCGGGCAGGGTGAAGCCCTGTTCGGGGCCGACGATGTGGACGATGCCCTGGCGCTTGTCGTTCTCGGAATAGTATTCCACGCCGAACTCGGCGGCGTTGTTGGCCAGCGCCTCGACCTGGATGCGGCTTTCCTCGTTCTTGATGCCGGTATGGCGATCCGGCGTGGTCGGCACGTTATGGTCGACGACGGCCAGCGTCTTCTGCGGCGCATGCACCGTGCGGTGCGCCATGCGCAGTCCTTCGAACGCCTGCGGACTCGTCACTTCGTGAACGAGATGGCGGTCGATGTAGAGGAGACAGGTGCCGTCTTCCTGGCGGTCGACCAGGTGATCGTCGAAAATCTTGTCGTAGAGAGTCCGGGGTGCGCTCATGGCTGAAGATCCGTCTGAGTTTTGAAAAGGGAATGCGGGCAGGACGCCGCAGGCGCGGCGCCAATGACGAACGCTTAGCCTAGCAGGCTAATGAGCGCCCCGGAGACGCGCGCGAAAAATCGTGCCGGCAGACGCTTGTGGTCCTGCAGGACGTAGATATCAGGCGCGAGACATCCGAATTTCGATCCCATGGCCCGCCTCATAGCAGTTTCGCCCTCGCCCGGCAATGTTTTTGGCGGGTGCCGGCGATTGCCTCATGCCCGGCGCGTCTGACACGGCCGGTCCGGCTCGAAGGACGAATGCGGCACGACGACGGGCCGGCCGTTGCGGCAGGACAAGACCTCCGCCTCGATGCCGTAGACCCGGCGAAGCGCAGCCGGCGTGACGACCTCCTCGAAGACGCCCATGCCCTCCAGCCGTCCGGCATGGAGGAGTAGAACGCTGTCGCTGTGACGGGCGGCGAGGTTGAGATCGTGAATGGCGATCAGCACCAGCGCGCCGGTGCGGGCGACATAATCGCCGAGCAGGTCGAACACCCGCATCTGGTGGCGGATGTCGAGTGCGCTGGTCGCCTCGTCGAGCAGCAGCAGTCTCGGTTCGCGCAGCAGCCGCTGCGCCAGAAGCACGAGCTGCTGTTGCCCGCCGGACAGGGTATCGATCGCCCGTCCCGCGAGATCGTCGATGCCGAAGCTCCGCAACATGTCCAGCGCCGAGCGGACGAGCGCGTCGCCGACCCGGAAACCCAGCCGCTCATGGCGTCCGAGCAACACCACTTCGAGCACCGAAAGCTCGGCCCGCACCTGGCATTGCTGCGGCATGAAGCCGATCTCGCGGACATCGACGCGCCGCCCGCCCCAGTCGATCGCGCCGTCATGGGGCGCAAGACCCGCAATGGCATTGAGCAGCGTCGACTTGCCGGCGCCGTTCGGGCCGACCAGCCCGACGATCTGGCCGGGCTCGAGCGAGGCGCTGACATCGTGAAGAATGCGGGTTCCGCCGCGCCGCACGCCGACATCGGCAAGGGTCAGCCGTTCCGTCATACGCCCCCCCTGCTGCCGCGCCTCGCGATCACCGCAAACAGCATCGGCACGCCGGCAACGGCGGTGATGATGCCGACCGGGATGACGGCGGCGGGCGAGATGAACTTGCCGAAGACCGAGGCGCCGACGAGGATGATCGCACCCATCACGGCCGACAGCGGCAGGGCGTAGCGGTGATCCTCGCCGACCAGCGCGCGCGCCACATGCGGCGCGATCAACCCGACGAAGCCGATGGTGCCGACGAAGCAGACGGCGGCTGCCGTCAGCACGGCGACGATCAGGAAGGCCTCGCGGCGCACCCGCTCGACCGACAGGCCCAGGCTGCGGGCATTGGCGTCGCCGAGACGCAGCGTCGTCAAGGCCCAGCAACTGCGAAGGACGAACGGAAGGCAAAGAATGAAGATCGCCCCCGTCACCGCCACGCTCGTCCAGCTTGCCTTCAGCAGGCTGCCGAACAGCCAGAAGACGATCTGCTGCAGCACTTCCGGCGAGGCTAGGAATTGCAGCAGCGACTGTAGCGACTGGAAGAAGAACAGGACGGCAATGCCGCCGAGAACGAGGATTTCCGGGCTTGCCCCGCGCAGGCGGGCGATGAAGTAGACGAGCCCGCAGGCGACCAGCGTCATGGCAAATGCCGTGGCCGGCACGACGATGAAGGACGGCAGCGGGATGAACGCGCCGAACATGATGGCGAGCGCCGCGCCGAAGCCGGCGGCGGCGGAAAAACCGAGCGTGAACGGGCTTGCCAGCGGATTGGCAAGAATGGTCTGCATCTGCAGGCCCGCGAGCCCGAGGCAGGCGCCGACCAGCGTGCCCATCACGGTCTGCGGCATACGCAATTGCCAGAGGATCGTTGCCGTCATCCGGTCATCACCGTTCGGCCCGGCACGCAACCCTTGCCAGACGTCGGTGAGCGGCATCCCGGACGGACCGGTGGTCAGGTCGAGCAGCATCAGGCCGAGAAGGAAGGCCATGGCGGCCAGCAGGGCCACCACCCGGCGCGAGGATGCGCGACGATAACCGTCGCGCAGGCCTTCCATCTCGCTGGTGATCGCCGTCATTGGCCTGCCGCTACATACGGCAGCACGAACACGCCCTTAGCCTCGATCGGCAGCCAGGTGTCATAATAGCTCTCGATATTCCGCGCCGGATGAACGTCCTTGAACGCCTCCGGATAGAGCTGCTTGGCGATGTACTGCGCATAGACATAGTCCGACAGTGTCCGTGCACCGCCGTGATAGATCGCATGCACGCCGCCATTTTCAACGGCGGGAAGCTCCGACCAGCCCGGACGACCGAGATAGCCGGCCATGCGCTCGCGCGTCACCTTCGGATCGGCGCCGAAGCCGACCTGCACGGATAGCGGCTTGTTCACCCATTCCGAACCGGCCAGGAAGATCAGGTCCGGCTTCTGGGCCAGCACATATTCGGGGCTGAGCGGTCCCCAATTGCCGATCTGGCCCTTGGCGATGTTGACGCCGCCGAGCTTGTCGACCAGCGCCCCCCACATGCTGTCGCCATAGGAATTGCCGACCTCGGCTGCGCCTTTCTGCGCCAGTTCGACATAGACCTTCTTGTTCGTCGGACCGGCCGCCTTGATGCGCGCGTCGATGTCGGCCATGGCGGCCTTGTAGTTGTCGGCGAGCTTGGTCGCCCGATCCTCGGCTCCCATGACCTTGCCGAGCACCTCGGTGGAGAGCACGTGCTTCTCGACCGTCTGGGCATTGTAGTCGAGCGTGACGATCGGAATGCCGGCAGCCTCGATCTGCTTCACCCCCTCGCCGAGCGCATCGTAGGACCAGGCGGCGAGGATGACGAGATCCGGCTTGGCGGCAATCACCTTCTCGACCGAGAAGGTGCTGTCCTCGGTATTGCCGACATCCGGGATTGAGGAGAGTTTCGGCAGCGCCTTTTCATAGGCCGCGAACTGGTTCGGCCGCCAGTCCTTCCAGGTCGACAGTGACAGAGCCACCACCTTGTCGAGTGCGTCCGGGCCGGCGACGGCGAGGAAATCCTCGTAGTAGAAACCCAGCACCACACGCTCGGCGGGCCTTTCCAGCGTCACCTCGCGACCCTTGACGTCGGTCACCTTGATCTCGGCGACAGCCTGGCTTGCGGATGCAAGAACCCCGGCGGCGATGGCAATCAGCACTCTTTTCATCAGTATCCTCTTTCTCGTTCGAGAGATCTCGTCGCTAAGACGGCGCTCGAAGGCATGTTCAGGCATTCGCCAGCGTGCCCGTTCCGGCGGCGATTGCAGCCATCGCTTCCGGCTTCAGCAGGGTGACGATTTCCGGATGGCGAAAATCGATGAGCCCGGCACGCTTCAGGCGGGTGAAGCAGCGACTGACCGTTTCCACGGTGAGACCGAGCCAGTCGGCCAGGTCGCCGCGCGTCGGATGCAGGGTGAAGCAGATGGAACCGCGCTTTCCGCTCCTCGCCGGCCGAGCGAATTGCCCCGCCAGGTCGAGAATGGCATAGGCGACGCGTTCGGCGGCGCTCTTGCGACCGAGCAGGGTGGCGAGCGCCTGTCCGCGCAGCACCATTTCATGCAGCGCGTCCTGCAGGTCTGCCGGTTCCGCCTTGCCGACCGGCTGGAGCGTCACATAGCTCAGCGTCTCGGCCGAGCAGCGATTGCGCTCGCCGAGCCCGATGCCGAGCAGGCGCCCCGGCCCGACCATGTCGATGATCTGTCGGCGCCCGTCGGGCAGGGTCTGGGAAACGGCTATGCAGCCCTCGATCACCCGATATTGCGGGCCCCGGGCAAACCCCTCGAGATAGACGGTGCTGCGGGGTGGCATTTGAAGGGTGGTCGCGGTCTGCCGCGGGCTCGGCCTGGGAGAGAGCAATTGTGGCGGCAGTGGGCAGACATCCGCTGCCTTTGGAAGAACGTGTAGCATGACATTATCCGGCTTTCCGGCCGGATCCGCATGCTCGATGCGTGTCTACCGGCCTCGATCAATGATTCCGGACGCAAGCGATCTTTCGCTCGCGGAACCGGGCTCAGGCAAGGGCCGGACGGGGTGGCGCGCGGGGCGCGGCATTGGGGGGGAAAAGCTGGCGATAAAAAGCTTCCACGCGCGGCGGAAGCTGGACCTCGGAGGCAGCGCCAAGCCGCTCGCCGGTCAGGTCGGCGGGGGTGGGCAAGAGCACCGAGGCGGAGATCACGCAGGCATCGCAGGGGGCGGCGGTGAATTGCCCCTTGCCGGCCTGTCCGTCGACGGGCAGGCAGAGTTCCGGCAACGTGCCGTCCGGGAGGGTCATCGCCGCCACGTCCTCGGCAGAGAGCTGCGAAAACGCCAATGCCGGGGTCCGATGGCCAAAGCCGACGGCAAGCAGCGCCACCACGCACAAGGCGCGGATCACGAACTGCCAACTCGACCTTCGACCCTGCATGGTTCTTCCCCGATCGCATGAGAATTAGCAGTCCGCCGAAAATCACGCAAGCGGCAAGCCGGCGCCACCATGTTGCAGCCTGCGCGACGTGGTGGCGCCCCGAAAACGAAAAAGGCGACCCGAAGGCCGCCTTGTCCGTATCCCGCGATGGGGAAATTCTTATTCTGCAGCGCCTTCGGCAGGAGCAGCTTCGGCTGCGGCTGCAGCTTCTGCAGCGGCCTTGGCTTCAGCGGCTTCGGCTGCTGCCTTTTCGGCGGCCAGAGCCTGTGCTGCTGCGACCTTTTCAGCTTCCAGACGTGCCTTTTCCTCGGCAACGGCGGCGCGCTCGGCGTCGTTCAGCTTGCGGGCGCGGGTGCCGGTGTTCTCGACGATACGAGCCGACTTGCCGCGACGATCGCGCAGGTAGTAGAGCTTGGCGCGACGGACCTTACCGCGGCGAACGATTTCGACGCCTTCGACCAGCGGCGAGTAGACCGGGAATACGCGCTCGACGCCTTCGCCGTAGGAGATCTTGCGAACGGTGAAGCTCTCGTTGATGCCGCCACCCGAACGGGCGATGCAGACGCCTTCATAGGCCTGCACGCGGGTACGATTGCCTTCCGTGACGCGCACGTTGACGCGCACGGTATCGCCGGCTTCGAACTTCGGCAGCGGGGCGCCGCGCTTGGCTTCGATCTTGGCGGCCTGTTCGGCTTCCAGTTGCTGAATGATGTTCATGTCTAACCTCTAGTTCTTCTGAAACAGCCAGAGCGCTCTTGCATCCATCGGTCAAAGCCTCCGGATTTTGCCCTCATCGGGCGTGAGCGGATACGCATGCTCTTTGTTTGTGGCAGACGGGCTGGGCCCATTTCCGACGCGGCCAATACACCAAAGTCTGGTGTTTGTCATCCCTTGCATCGCATTTTTATCCGATCGTAGCCATTGCGATCGAAGGCCTGAACGAATAACCGTTCGCCATCACGGAGGAAAGCTTCAAGATGTCGATCGCCACCATTCTACTGCTGTTCATCGCCGGCTTCCTCTCCGGCGTCGTCAATGCGATCGCCGGCGGCGGCACCTTTCTGACCTTCGGAGCCATGACGCTGGCCGGCCTGCCGCCGATCGCCGCCAACGCCACCTCGTCGATCACCCAGTTTCCCGGTTACATCACCTCGACGCTCGCCTATCGCCGCGAATTTGCCGGCCTGTGGAAGAGCGCGCTGGTTCTCGGACTGGTTTCGGCCGTCGGCGCCCTCGGTGGCGCGCTGTTCCTGATCTCGCTCTCCAATCCGGCCTTTCGCGCCATGGTACCCTGGCTGTTGATCGCCGCCACCGCCGTCTTCGCCGCCGGGCCGAAGCTTCGCCCCAAGCACCTCGTCGAGAGCCATCCGGCCACCCCGCTTGGCCTCGCCCTTCAGGCCGTGACCTCGTTCTACGGTGGTTTTTTCGGGGCCGGCATGGGCATCATGATGCTCGCCTCGCTCGGGCTTGCCAGCGGGGGCGACTATCACCGCCTCAACGCGCTCAAGAATTTCCTGTCGATCGTCATCGCCGCTGTCGCCATCATCGTCTTTTCCACCGCCGGCGCGGTCTCCTGGTGGCATGCGGCGATCATGGTGCCGGCCGTGGGCTTGGGCGGCTATGCCGGCGTGGCGATCGCCCGCCGCGTGCCCCAGGCCCTGCTGCGCTGGCTCGTGGTCGCCGCCGGCCTCGGCCTTGCGGTCTACTATTTGGTCACGGGGTGAGGAATGGTCGGCGAAGCCGACAAAGCGTTCCAGCGAATCGTTTCGAATGACGAATGCCCTTAAGCCCAAGCGAAGGGCTGGGCTAGGCAACCGCAGGCTCGACGCAGCAATTACTTCATGAGGTCCGGCCGCCGCTCGGCGGTCAGCTTCACCGCCTCATCGTGGCGCCAGGCCTCGATTGCCGCGTGATTGCCCGAAGTGAGCACCGCCGGGATCTCGCGACCCTCGAACACCTGCGGCCGGGTATAATGCGGATGCTCCAGAAGCCCACCTTCGAAGCTTTCGTGCACGCCCGACAGCTGGTTGCCCATGACGCCGGGCAAAATGCGCACCACGGCATCGAGCAGGGTGAGCGCCGCCGGCTCGCCACCCGATAATATATAGTCGCCTATGGATATTTCCTCGAGCCGGCGCGCCTCGATCACCCGCTGGTCGACGCCCTCGAAGCGACCACAGACGATGACCACGCCCTCGCCCTCGGCCAGTTCGCGCACCCGCTGCTGGGTCAGCGGCCGGCCGCGCGGGCTCATCAGCAGGCGCGGGCGCCCGTCATCGGCGATCGAATCGATCGCCCGCGCCAGCACATCGGGCCTGAGCACCATGCCGGCGCCTCCACCCGATGGCGTGTCGTCGACGCTCCTGTGCTTGTCGAGGGCGAAGTCGCGGATCTGCACCGCCTCCAGCGACCAGTCGCCGCGCTCCAGCGCCCGGCCGGCCAGCGCCTGGCCGAGATGGCCGGGAAACATGTCGGGATAAAGGGTAAGGATGCTTGCCTTGAACGCCATGGCGGCCGGGCTCACGAATTGTCCCGCGGCGGCTTTCCCTTGGCCCCGGTGCCATAGGGCTTGCCCTCGTCCTCGTCCTTCAGGCCTGCGGCAGTCGGGTCGATCAGGATACGGCCATCCTCGAGGTCGATCTCCAGCACGGCGGCCTCCGAGAATGGGATCAGCACCGGCCGCTTGCCCGGCCCCTTGAGCTCCAGGAGGTCGCCGGCGCCGAAATCATAAACCCCGGTCACAGCACCGTAGTGCTGGCCCTCGGCGTCATAGACCTCCAGGCCCTCGAGGTCGGCATAGTAGAATTCGTCTTCGTCGAGATCGTCGTCGGGCAGCGCGTCGCGCTCGACAAAGAGCTCCAGCCCGTTCAGCGCCTCGGCCGCATTGCGGTCGTTGATGCCACGGAAGCGCACGACGACGACATTCTTCGCCTCGCGCATGTCGAGGATCTCGAACACCCGCCCGTCCGCGCTGCGCAGATGGCCATATTCGCCGAGCGCCAGCGGATCGGCGGTGAAGGTCTTCACCCTGACTTCGCCGCGCAGACCCTGCGCCGCGCCGACCACGGCCATCAGAACGGGATTTTCGAGTTTGGTCATCGCGTCAGTCTTTTCCGGTGGCAAGATGTGTCATCGCCCTTTTACGGCGAAGCGGGGCAAATGGAAACGGAAAACGGGCGGCGGGAAAACCCGCCGCCCGTCGATCATCAGGAACTGCGGCAGGCTTATTCGGCAGACGCTTCGGCAGCGGCGGCAGCGGCTTCGGCAGCCTTCATTTCGCGTTCCTTGGTGCGCTCGACAGCCTTCTTGCCCGGCTTTGCCTTTTCCGGGTTGCTGCGGGCGTCGCGGGTGGCGATGCCGGCTTCGGCGAGGAAGCGCAGAACGCGGTCGGTCGGCTGGGCGCCCTTGGCGAGCCATTCCTGGATGCGCTCGGCATTCAGCTCGACGCGCTTTTCATTGTCCTTGCCGAGCATCGGATTCCACGAGCCGACCTTTTCCAGGAAACGGCCGTCGCGCGGCGAACGGGCGTCGGCGATGACGATCTGGTAGTAGGGGCGCTTCTTGGAACCACCACGGGCGAGACGGATCTTGAGGGACATGGGTTTACTCCTTGGTTCTTGTTAGGGCCGCCTTCCGGCGGTCCGGGGTTCTTGTCAGAGCCGCCTTCCGGCGGTCCTGGGTCTGGTCGGGCCGCCCTTCAGACGGTCCGGGTTGATCGAGACTGCCGTCAGGCGGTCTTTTCGCTTGCGCCGCTGTGTTCGGCGGCAATGGCTTCATGGTGCCGAATGACTTCCCTGATGATGAAGTTCAGGAAGGTCTCGGCGAAATCCGGGTCCAGATGCGCGTCCTGGGCCAGCTGGCGCAGGCGGGCGATCTGGTATTCCTCGCGTGCCGGGTCGGCCGGCGGCAGATCGTACTTGGCCTTCAGCACGCCGACCGCCTTGGTGCAGCGGAAGCGTTCGGCCAGCATATGGACCAGCGCCGCATCGATATTGTCGATCGACTGGCGATAACCGGAAAGCTGTTCCTTGACGGATGGTTCGCTCATCGCAGCTTTCCTCACTTCTTCTTCGGCAGGCCCGGCAGACCGCCGAGACCGGGGAGCTTCGCGCCGCCGAGGCCGGGCAGGCCGCCACCCATTCCAGGCAGGCCGCCCATGCCGCCGAGGCCCGGCGGCGGCTTGATGCCGGCGGCTTCGGCCTGCTTGGCCAGCGCCTCGAGCTGCTTCGGATCGAGGCTGGACAGGTCCGGCATGCCGCCCATCCCACCCATGCCGCCAAGACCCATCTTGCCGGCGAGGCCGCCCATCATCTGCTTCATCATGCCGCCGCCCTTCTTGCCGCCCATGGCCTTCATCATGTCGGCCATCTGGCGATGCATTTTGAGCAGCTTGTTGATTTCGGCGGCATCCGTGCCGGAGCCGGCAGCGATGCGCTTCTTGCGGGAATGCTTGAGAATGTCGGGATTGGTCCGCTCGGCCTTGGTCATCGACTGGATGATGGCGATCTGGCGGCCGAACAGCTTGTCGTTCAGCCCGGCGGCGGCCATCTTGTCCTTCATGCCGCCCATGCCGGGCATCAGGCCCATAATGCCGCCCATGCCGCCCATCTTCTGCATCTGGCGCAGCTGGTCGGCGAGGTCGTCGAGGTCGAACTTGCCCTTGGCCATCTTGGCGGCCATGGCGGCCGCCTTCTCGGTGTCGATATTCTCTGCCGCCTTCTCGACCAGCGACACGATGTCGCCCATGCCGAGAATGCGGTCGGCGATGCGCCGCGGATGGAACTCCTCGAGCTCCGTCATCTTCTCGCCGACGCCGATCAGCTTGATCGGCTTGCCGGTCACGGCCCGCATCGAAAGGGCCGCACCGCCGCGGCCGTCGCCGTCCATGCGGGTGAGCACCAGGCCGGTGATGCCGACGCGCTCGTCGAAATTGCGCGCCAGGTTGACGGCGTCCTGGCCGGTCAGCGCATCGGCGACCAGCAGGATTTCATGCGGCTTCGCATTCTTCTTGATGTCGGCCATCTCGACCATCAAGGGCTCGTCGATATGCGTGCGGCCGGCGGTGTCGAGGATGACGACGTCATGGCCGCCGAGCTTGGCCGCCTGCACGGCGCGGCTGGCAATGTCGGTCGGCGACTGGCCGGCGATGATCGGCAACACGTCGATGCCGGTCTGGACCCCGAGCTGGCGCAGCTGTTCCTGGGCGGCCGGACGACGCGTGTCGAGCGAGGCCATCAGGACCTTCTTCTTCTCGCGGTCGGTGAGCCGCTTGGCAATCTTGCCCGTGGTCGTGGTCTTGCCCGAGCCCTGCAGGCCTACCATCATGATGACGACCGGGGCTGCGGCATGAAGATCGACGCCGACGCCTTCCGAGCCCAGCATTTCGACCAGCTCGTCATGGACGATCTTGACGACCATCTGCCCGGGCTTGATCGATTTCAGCACCGCCGCGCCGACGGCCTTTTCGCGCACCTTGTCGGTGAAGTTGCGCACGACCTCGAGCGCCACGTCGGCTTCCAGAAGCGCACGGCGCACCTCGCGCAGCGCGGCGGAAACATCGGCTTCCGACAAGGCGCCACGGCCGGTCAGTCCATTCAGAATGGAACCAAGGCGGTCCTGGAGGTTATCAAACATCGGCTCTTCCTTATCGTTTCGGATCCCCGAAACGTTGGTCTTTCCCGCGTTGAAAACAAGACGCAAAGCCAAAATGCACCCGAGGGCGCATCGCGCTGTCGGGTGTTGACCTCCGGGATCTCTTTATACCTTGACGGGTCCCGGTCGGCGGCTCGGAGTGCTTGTCTCTTCGCAGATTGGGGGCGATTAACAGCAAAGGGCCGGAAAAGTCAAGGCTGACGGGCAAAAGCGCGGATTCGACAGACCGGAACCTTCCCAAGCGCCGACCGCATCCCCAAATTCACCGCACCTTCAACAATCACGGTCGTCCATGTCCGACAAACCCGCCAACCCATACTATTCCGGCCCCGTCTCCGACCATTTCGACGGCAAGCGCTTCTTCAACCCGGAAGGCGTCGAGCCGGGCGGCATGCGCGACCTTCTCAAATGGCAGACCAACGGCAAGCGGGCCCGCTGGCCGAAACGCGTGGCGCAGGGCCCCGCTTCGATGCCGCCGCGTGAGCGGGTCGACGGCGCCGACCTGCGCGTCACCATGATCGGCCACGCCACGCTGCTGATCCAGGTGGCCGGCCTCAACATCCTGACCGACCCGGTCTGGTCGAAGCGCGCCAGCCCCTTCTCCTTTGCCGGCCCGAAGCGGGTGGCAAGGCCCGGCATCGCCTTCGAGGACCTGCCGCCGATCGATATCGTGCTCGTCACCCACAATCACTACGACCATCTCGACCTTGCAACGCTCGCCCGGCTCGAGGCGGAGCATGGCCCGCACATCGTCACCCCGCTCGGCAATGACACGATCATCCATCGCGCACTGCCCGACGCCAAGATTTCCGACATGGACTGGGGCGACCACCTGCAATACTGGGACGCACTGTCCATCCATGCCGAGCCCTGCCACCACTGGTCGGCGCGAGGCCTCCGCGACCGCCGCATGGCGCTGTGGGCCGCCTTCGCGCTGTCCACCCCGGCCGGCAAGATCTACCACATCGGAGACACCGGCTTTCACGACGGCATCAACTACCGCGCCGCCGCCGAAAAGCACGGCGCCTTCCGCCTCGCCAACCTGCCGATCGGCGCCTACGAGCCGCGCTGGTTCATGAAGGGCCAGCACCAGAACCCGCAAGAGGCCGTCGAAGGCTTTCGTCTCTGCAACGCCGCCAACGCCGTCGGCCACCATTTCGGCACCTTCCAGCTGACCGACGAAGCGATCGAGGCCCCGGTCGAGGACCTGTCACAGGCCCTCTCCGCCGCCGCCATCCCGCCAACCCGCTTCCGGGCCTTGCGCCCCGGCGAGGTCTTCGACGTGCCGGAAATGTGAGCAGGCTGCAAGCACAACGCCTCCTCTCCCCTGGTGGGAGAGGATAGTTCGCCCCAAGAGGCGTAGCCGATTGGCATGGCGAACTTGGTGAGGGGGTTTTCCCGTTGCCACCAAAACACCCCCTCACCAACAAAATCTAACACTTAGCCTTCGGCTAAGCTGTTGATTTTGTAACCTCTCCCACAAGGGGAGAGGTGCGCACCAAACCAGGCACCGACTCCCAAGAGGACCCGACCGATCAGAGGACAAAGGGTCGCGCCCTGGTCGCGGGACAAGAAACACGGGGACGAACTGCGAGAATCCCCCAGCAAAATCAACACCACCGCCACCCGCATTTCCCCGCCCCTTTCCACCCTCCTAAACTCATCCCGTTCCGCCATCGGATACACCACAAGGCGTTGTGGCGAGGCGGGGCCGGCGCGGGGTTTGGGGAAGAGACGCAAGATCCCACACTCCGGGTCCGCGGAAAATGGTCTCCCCCTGGCGACGTGGGGGCAAGGATGAGGGCCTTGGACGGCCCAAGACCTTGCCGCCCCTGACAGCGCGCCGGGAGCGCCTGTGTGGCGTGGCATGGTGGTAAGATCGGGTTGTCGAGGGTGTGCGGGCGTCCGCCGGTTCCCATCAGAACCGGGCCCGCCTTAAAAAATCCCCGGCAAGGGCCGGCGCCGCAGAGAGATCGAAGTCGCGGGGCAAAAACCGCCGAACGGGGCGCCTCCGGGTGTCATTTGTTTATTATTCTTACGCGGCAGCCTGAGGCGCCCCGTCCGCCTGCCATCAGGCAGGCAAGATCAGAAACTGCCAAGCCACGGGGCGTCCGCGCTCGCGTGAAGGCGAAACCGCGTCCGGCGGGTGGACAGCTTGCTGGACCGTCCGGGTGACTGGACAGGCGCGCCCGGCCCGGCCATCAAGACCGTCAGCACCGCAGCGCGAGTCGGAGTGCAGAAAGGAAGAGACCCATGGCGAGCCCCATCATTGAAACCGTGCCGGACAAACCCTCGGACGAGGACCGCCATGCCGTCTATCAGGCGCTGAAGGCCTACAACACGGCGCAGACGGGAAAGAGCGACCGGCCGGACTTTGCCGTGCTGGTGCGCCATCCCGAAACCCGCGCCGTCGAAGGTGGGCTCTATGGCGAGGAGAGCTTCGGCTGGGCCTTCATCCGCTATCTCGTCGTGCCCGAGGCCTATCGCGGCCAGGGCATCGGCAGCCGGCTGATGGCGGAGGCGGAAAAGATCGCCCGCGAGCGCGGCTATGTCGGCATCTGGCTCGACACCTACGAGTTCCAGGCCCGGCCGTTCTACGAGAAGCTCGGCTATCATGTCTTCGGCGAGTTGGAAGGCGGCGATGGCGCGCACGGCCAGTTCTTCCTGAAGAAACGCTTCTGAGCGGGCGTCGGCGGCAGGGCTCGGGCCCGGAATCCAGGCAAAAAGAGACCCCGGCGGAGGTGCCCGGGGTCAGTGGAGTGGAGGGAATGACAATGGCGTTTGCCGCCTTGGTTCTTGTCGGCGTGGTTCCATCGCTTAACGATGGTCAGACCTCGCCGCGACGGCGCCAGTAGCGAAGGCGCATGCGCGGCGCGATCAGACGGGCAATGAAGGGCGCCGCCACGAAGGAGATGACGACGACCAGCGGCAGCAGGTATTTGGCATGCGCGTTGAGGGCCGGAACGGACAGAACGGTGATCGCACCTGCGCCGAAGATGACGGCATTCACCATCATCGAGACGAATATGTTGAGATAGGTATTGGTCTTCATCGGATTGCTCCTGGCGGTGGATCATTGTCAATCAAACGCCGGCGGGCACGGAATGTTCCCGAAAAAGCCAGAGGGTCATCTTCGCCTGCAAACCGGGAAAAAACGCTTCCTTAACCGCGGCCCGCTAAACTGGTCGCCAGGATTTTCCCTTCGACAGACGAGCAGCAGAATGGCCAAGCCGACCTTCCGTTTCACCCATTACGACCTGAAGGAACAGCGGGCCGGGGCGATCATCGAAGTGACGCTGTCGGCGGTCAACAATGTGCGGCTGATGACGCCGGGCAATTTCCAGCGCTTCAAGGAAGCCCTCGATTTCAAGTATGTCGGCGGCGTGGCGAAGAAATCGCCGATCCGGCTGGCCATTCCCGAAAGCGGCCCCTGGCACCTGATCGTCGACATGGAAGGCCATCATGGCCTTGCCGATTCAGCCGTCAAGATGATTGCCGCGCCGCCTTCGACCAAAGCGCACAAGGCGCCGTGATCGCGGCTCAGCCGCCCCGCTCGCGCCTCAGTTTGGCCCACCAGTCGAGCCGCTTGCGGATTTCGCGCTCGAAACCGCGCTCCGGCGGATCGTAGAAGGTCTTGCGGCCCATCTTTTCCGGGAAATAGTCCTGGCCGGAAAAGGCATCCGGCTCGTCGTGGTCGTAGCGATAGCCCTCGTTATAGCCTTCCGCCTTCATCAGCTTGGTGGGGGCATTGAGGATGTGCTTGGGCGGCAGAAGCGAGCCGTTCTCCTTGGCGGCGCGCATCGCCGACTTGTAGGCCATGTAGACGCCGTTCGATTTCGGCGCGGTGGCGAGATAGACGCAGGCTTGCGCCAGCGCCAGTTCGCCCTCGGGCGAGCCGAGATAGTCATAGGCGTCCTTCGCCGCATTGCAGATCACCAGCGCCTGCGGGTCGGCAAGGCCGATATCCTCGACCGCCATGCGCACCAGCCTTCGTCCGAGATAGAGCGGGTCCTCGCCGGCATCGAACATGCGGCAGAGATAGTAGAGGGCGGCATCCGGGTCGGAGCCGCGCACCGACTTGTGCAGCGCCGAGATCAGATTGTAGTGGCCGTCCTGGCCCTTGTCGTAGACGGGTGCCCGACGCTGGACGATGCGGGTCAGGCCCTCGGTGTCGAACACCTCGCCTGCCCGCGCCGCCCGCCAGACCTCTTCCGCCAGCGTCAGCACGGCGCGACCGTCGCCGTCGGCCATGCGCACGAGGCTCGCCCGCGCGTCGGCGTCGAGCGGCAGCGGCTTGCCCTCGACCTCCTCGGCCCGCTTCAAAAGCGTGGCCAGGCTCTCCTCGTCATGGGCCTTGAAGGTGAGGACCCGGGCGCGCGACAGAAGTGCGGCATTGAGTTCGAAGGACGGGTTCTCCGTCGTCGCGCCGACCAGGATCACGGTTCCGTCTTCCATGACGGGCAGGAAACTGTCCTGTTGGGCGCGATTGAAGCGATGGATCTCGTCGACGAAGAGCAGCGTCTGGCGGCCGTCCATGCGGCGCATGCGGGCGGCCTCGAAGACCCTCTTGAGGTCGGCGACGCCGGAGAAGATCGCCGAGATCTGCTCGAAGGCCAGCCCCGCCTCGCCGGAGAGGAGCCGCGCCACCGTCGTCTTGCCGGTTCCGGGCGGGCCCCAGAAGATCATCGAACCGAGAGAGCCCGACGCGATCATGCGCGCCAGCACACCGTCCTCGCCGGTCAGGTGCTCCTGGCCGGTGACTTCGGCCAGCGTCTTGGGCCGCAGCCGGTCGGCCAGCGGCCTGCGGGCCTCGACGTCCTTGGGAACATGCGGCGCGAAGAGATCGCTCATCGGAAAATCTGCTGAATGCGCCGGCCGTCGCGCTCGACCTCGACGCGCCAGAAACCGGGGGTCTCGGCCAGCACCGCCTCCATGACAGAGGTCGAGGCAATGTTGACGCCGTTGACAGAGATGATGATGTCATGCGGCGCGAAGCCAAGGCGGGCCGCCGGCGAGCCGCGGACGATTTCGGTGATGACGACGCCGGTGACTTCCGACGGCATGCGCAGTTCGAAGGCGAGTTTCGGCGACAGATTGGCGATACGGGCGCCGGCAAAGGGGCTGCCGCCCTCGATCAACCGCTCATCGCGCGGCGCGGTCTCGGGCGCTCCTGAAAGCGTCATGGCGATCTCGGACTGGCGACCGTTATCGCGGATGGACAGCGTCACCGCCTTGCCGAGACCGGCCGTCGTCAGGCGGTAACCGAGCGCGTCGGGATGCTCGACCGGAATGCCGTCGATGGCGACCACGACCTGTCCGGCCTTCAGCCCGGCCTTGGCCGCCGGCCCCCCCTCGGCGACGCGGACAATCAGCGCGCCACGCACCTTGTCGAGGCCGAGTGCCTCGGCGACGTCGGACGTTACCGGCTCGAAGCTCGCGCCGACATAGGGGCGCTCGAAACTCGCATCGCCGCGCTCGGCGGCGGCGAGGAAAACCTTCACCAGATTGGCGGGAATGGCAAAGCCGATGCCGTTGGAGCCGCCACCCTTGGAAAAGATCGCCGTGTTGATGCCGAGCAGTTCGCCCTTCATGTTCATCAGCGCGCCGCCGGAATTGCCCGGATTGATCGAGGCGTCGGTCTGGATGAAGAAGCCGAAATCGCCCTCCGTCACCCGGTTGCGGGCGAGCGCCGAGACGATGCCGCTGGTCACCGTCTGGCCGACACCGAAGGGATTGCCGATGGCCAGCACCAGATCGCCGACCTCGACCTTGTCGCTGTCGCCGATCACGAGGGCCGGAAGCTGTTCCTTCGCGTCGATCTTGAGGACCGCAAGGTCGAGCCGCTCATCCTTCAGCACGACCTTGACCGGGAATTCGCGGCCATCGGAGAGCGCCACCTTGATGTCGTCGGCACCGTCGATGACATGGTTGTTGGTGACCACCATGCCATCCGCCCCGACGATCACGCCGGAGCCGAGCGAGGACTGCTTCTCCGTGCGGTTCGGCATGCGCTGGCCAAAAAACTGTTCGAAGAAGGGATCGCCGGCAAACGGCGAGGCGCGACGCTGCACCAGACGCTCGGCATAGACATTGACGACGGCGCCATGGGTCTGCCTCACCAGCGGTGCAAACGACATCTGCATCTCGGTGGCGGATTGGGGAACACGAAGCTCCTGCGCGAAAGTCGACGCCGGCAGCGCCACGAGAAGCGCAAGCGCCGAGACAGCCATACCACGAACGATGCCCTGCATGGGGTACTCCTCATTGTTTCCAAGGATCAATAGGCGCCGGACGGGCAAAAGAAAAGCGCCGGCGCCGCACCGGACGGCGCGTTCCCCAAAGGTAATCGCGAATTGAACTTTTCCAAGGCGGGGGCGTTGGGCCAGACGAAATGATCAAGGAGTTCCCCCCATGCCGAAAAGCCCGTTCGCTCGCCTATCCCGGACCGCCGCCGCCCTTGCGATCCTGGGCGGTCTCGGTGCAGGCCTTCCCCTGTCGGCCGCGGCCGCCAGCTTCGATTGCGAGAAGCCGGACCTTGCCGCCGACGAAACGGCGATCTGCGCCAACCGCGATCTCAACGACCTCGATGTGAAGATGGTGACCACATTCGACCTGATCACCGGCCTGCTACCGATGGGCAATCGCGGTGTCGTGCAGGACGAGCAGGTCGAATGGCTTTCGAAGCGTCAGGCTTGCGACGCCGATCTCGCCTGCCTGAGGGCGGCTTATACGGAGCGGCTGGCGCAGCTGAAAACCGTCTCCGACATGATCGAGCGGCCGAAATGACGGGTGCGGAAGGATCGATTAGGCATTTCGGCATTTACCTAATTTCACCAAGGGCGAACGCACTCATGCTTCCAACCGCACCGCCAAGCTAGCCGAGCAAACGCCGAACCCTCTCCAAGACCTTCTGACGCTCCTCGATCGAGACCGCGCCCAGACGCTCGACATGCCGCTTCTCGACGGTAGCAATCTTCACGGGCCGGACGACCGAGGGAACGGGCAGACCGGCTGTGGAAAGGTCCCCGATGGGGACATCGTCCGCCCATGGCCGGTTCTCGGCGGAGGTAATCATCACCACCCAGAGCAAGGCGCGCTCTTCGCCAATGCCTCCTTGCGACACCACCAGTGCCGGGCGATGCTGACGGGTGTTGCGATCGGTATAAGGGAATGGCACGCGGACAACATCGCCCGGCTCAAAGGTCGGCATAGGCTTTCCTGTCGGCTTCGCCATCCCACTCGCTGAAGCTCGCGAAAGGATCGTCGGCCCCCTCGCTGACCGGTTCACGGCTGATTGTCACACGACCGTTCGTGTCGATCGTGTAACGGATCGCATCGCCTTCCTTCAGTTGAAGGGCAGCCCGCACCGCCTGGGGAATGGTCGTCTGGGCCTTGCTGGTCAGCTTGCTGGTAATCATCACAACACCTCCAGGATGAAAAGTAAGGAGACTCCTTACCTTTCGCAATAGGCTTGCCATGCAGATGCAACAGCCGTCTCCCGATCAGCAGGCCTCAGGTTCGATAGAAAAGAAAACGCCGGCGAGGAACCCGCCGGCGCATCTTAAATCAGGTCTGCAATTGGATACCGACCGACCCTATTCCGGCAAGATCCGCACCGCACCCTTGTCGGCGCTGCTGGCGAAGGCGGCATAGGCCTTGAGCGCGGTGGTGACATTGCGCTTGCGGGGCTGAACCGGCTTCCAGCCGAAGGCGTCCTGTTCGATGCGGCGACGGGCCAGCTCATCCTCGGCAACGGCCAGGTTGATCGTGCGGTTCGGGATGTCGATCTCGATCGTGTCGCCTTCGCGCACGAGGCCGATCGTGCCGCCATTCGCGGCTTCCGGCGAGGCATGGCCGATGGAGAGGCCGGAGGTGCCGCCGGAGAAGCGGCCATCGGTGATCAGCGCGCATTCCTTGCCGAGGCCCTTCGACTTCAGATAGCTGGTCGGATAGAGCATTTCCTGCATGCCCGGTCCGCCCTTCGGGCCTTCATAGCGGATGACGACGACGTCGCCGGCGACGACTTCATTGGACAGGATGGCCTTCACCGCCGCGTCCTGGCTCTCATAGACCTTGGCCGGGCCGGTGAACTTCAGGATCGACTCGTCGACGCCCGCGGTCTTCACGATGCAGCCATCGAGCGCCAGGTTGCCCTTGAGCACCGCCAGGCCACCGTCCTTGGAGAACGGGTGCTGGGCATCGCGGATGACACCGTTTTCGCGGTCGAGGTCGAGTTCCTCCCAGCGGGCCGCCTGGCTGAAGGCGACCTGGGTCGGGATGCCGCCCGGAGCAGCGCTGAACAGCTTGAGGGCGGCCGGATCGTCGGAGACGGAAATGTCCCACTTGGCCAAGCCATCGCCGAGGGTCTTGGCGTGAACGGTCGGCAGCTCAGCATTGAGCAGGCCGGCGCGGTTCAGCTCGCCCAGGATGGACATGATGCCCCCTGCCCGATGGACGTCTTCCATGTGCACGTCGGCCTTGGCCGGGGCGACCTTGGAGAGGCACGGAATCTTGCGCGACAAGCGGTCGATGTCGTCCATGGTGAAATCGAGTTCGGCCTCATGGGCGGCGGCGAGGATGTGCAGAACGGTGTTGGTCGAGCCGCCCATGGCGATGTCGAGCGCCATGGCGTTCTCGAAGGCGCCCTTGGAGGCGATGGTGCGCGGCAGGGCGGTTTCGTCGTCCTGCTCGTAGTAGCGCTTGGCAAGACCGACGATGCTGCGGCCGGCCTCGAGGAAGAGTTCCTTGCGGTCGGCATGGGTGGCGAGCGTCGAGCCGTTGCCCGGCAGCGACAGGCCGAGCGCCTCGGTCAGGCAGTTCATCGAGTTGGCGGTGAACATGCCCGAGCACGATCCGCAGGTCGGACAGGCCGAACGCTCGATGGTGGCGACGTCCTCGTCGGAAATCTTCTCGTCGGCGGCCGCGACCATGGCGTCGACCAGGTCGAGGGACACCTTCTTGCCGTGCATCACGACCTTGCCGGCCTCCATCGGACCGCCCGAGACGAAGATGGTCGGGATGTTGAGGCGCAGCGACGCCATCAGCATGCCGGGGGTGATCTTGTCGCAGTTGGAGATGCAGACCATGGCGTCGGCGCAGTGGGCGTTGACCATGTATTCGACGCTGTCGGCGATCAGTTCGCGCGACGGCAGCGAATAGAGCATGCCGTCATGACCCATGGCGATGCCGTCGTCGACGGCGATCGTGTTGAACTCCTTGGCGACGCCACCGGCAACTTCTATCTCGCGGGCAACCAGCTGGCCGAGGTCCTTGAGGTGCACGTGGCCGGGGACGAACTGGGTGAACGAGTTGACCACCGCGATGATCGGCTTGCCGAAATCCGAATCCTTCATGCCGGTGGCGCGCCAAAGGCCGCGCGCACCCGCCATGTTGCGGCCGTGGGTCGTGGTTCTCGAACGATAGGCTGGCATCGGTGTTACCTCGGATCTTCTCTGGGTTCTTGCCGGGCTTGGGGCGGGCCGAAAACGATCGGTCTCACGCGCATCGCGCTCCGGAATTTGACCTTGTGATAGGGCAAGGACCCCATTGTGTCACTATCAGCATAGCGTAAAACGGTACGCTTGGCATCCTGGCCGTTGCGTTCGACGCGGTTCACCGGCTCACGGCCGAGCGGTGCGACGAGGATCGGTCGATCAAGGCGGCTACACGAAAATGTGGTCGGAAGTTTCTTTTCGTGGCGATGAAACTTCGATCAGATTTGCTACGTAGAGGAACATAGCACCCACAGCGAAAGAGCAGACCCATGTCCCGCTACCGTCCGCCGAAGATCGCCCAAAGCGAGATCACGCCACAATCGCTCTACATCAATCGCCGCAGCCTGATCGGCGCCGCAGCCGCCGGGATGGCGCTGACGGCAGCACCCAAGGCCTTTGCCGCCGCCATCGCCGCCAAGCCGAGCGCCTATGTGCTGACGGAAAAGCCGACGGAAAAACAGGACGTCACCACCTACAACAATTTTTACGAATTCGGCACCGACAAGATCGACCCGATCAACAATTCCGGCGCCTTCCAGACGCGGCCCTGGACGATCGAGGTCGGTGGACTGGTGGCGAAGCCCCAGGTGATCGACATCGAGAGCATCCTCAAGGACTTCCCGATGGAAGAGCGCATCTATCGCATGCGCTGCGTCGAAGCCTGGTCGATGGTCATCCCCTGGGTCGGCTTTCCGCTGGCATCGCTCCTCGACCGGGTGGAGCCGCTCGGCTCGGCCCAATATGTCGCCTTCGAAACCGTGGTGCGGCCCGACGAGATGCCGGGGCAGCGCGGTCTGTTCCAGCCGATGAAATGGCCCTATGTCGAGGGTCTTCGTCTCGACGAGGCGCGCCATCCGCTGACCATTCTGGCGACCGGCCTCTATGGCGAGACGCTGCCGAACCAGAACGGCGCGCCGCTTCGGCTCGTCGTGCCGTGGAAATACGGCTTCAAGGGGATCAAGTCGATCGTGCGCATCACGCTCACCGAAAACGAACCGCCGGCGAGCTGGAACGTCATGCAGCCGAGCGAGTACGGGTTCTACGCCAATGTCAATCCGGCGGTCGATCATCCGCGCTGGAGCCAGGCGACCGAACGGCGCATCGGCGAGTCGAGCGGATTGTTCGGCGGGGCGCGGATGAAGACGCTGCCGTTCAACGGCTATGCCGATGAAGTGGCGGGGCTTTATGCTGGGATGGACCTCACAAAGTTTTATTGACGAGAATGTAGGCCCTGCTTCGCCCCCCCCCTCATCCGGCGCTGCGCGCCACCTTCTCCCCGACGGGGAGAAGGGGTGACGCCGCTGTTCCGCCATGTGAGCAGGGGAGGTCGAAGGGCTGCCCCGCCAAGACCGGAGACTGACGATGGCCATCCCTGCCCTGCCCGCCCGCTACAAGCCCGCTTCCGTCTGGGCGCTCTATGCGATCGGCCTGCTGCCGGGGCTCTATGCCTTCTATCTCGGCATTTTCGGCGGGCTGGGCGCCGATCCTGTGCGGGCCTTCGAGCACCTGCTCGGCCTCTGGGCGCTGCGCTTCCTCTGCCTCGGCCTTGCCGTCACGCCGCTTCGCGACCTGTTGGGTATTAACCTAATTAGCTATCGACGCGCCCTTGGCCTTCTTGCCTTCTACTATGTCGTCGCCCATTTCGCCGTCTATCTGACGCTCGATCGCGGGCTGATCCTGTCGTCGATCACCGGCGATATCTTGAAGCGCCCCTATATCATGCTGGGCATGGCGGGGCTGACCATGCTGATCCCCCTGGCAGCGACCTCCAACCGCTGGTCGATCCGCAGGCTCGGGCAAAAGTGGAACCGGCTGCACAAGCTGGTCTATGCGATCGCGGCCGCCGCCGTGCTGCATTATGCGCTGTCGCTGAAGGCGATCACCGCGGAGCCCGCCTTCTACATCGCCGTGGTGATCGTGCTTCTGGCCTACCGGCTGGTGCGGCCGAAGCTGATGGAATGGAAGCGCAGCCGCAGGGCCGCAGGCGGCTCCGGGGTTCGGTCGCGGGCCTGAGGATTGGCTTCAGCCGGCCTCGCCTGGCCCTTTCACGAGGCCTGCAGCCAGGCTGGCAGAGCCTCCGGCGCATAACCGGTAACGGCGGCCTCGACGCAATCCGACAGGCTGGCGAAGCGCACCGCCTTGCCACTGAGGCCCGGGCCGTAATGGGCATATTTGCCAGAATTGGTGAGGATGGTACAGGCCGCCGGCGGGACGATCGGCTGCATGACCGTGCACCAGCAGGCGTCGCGGACGAAGGTGATGCCGAAGGCCTCGAGGGTGGCGGCGATGCCGGCCTCGACGATTCGGGCATGGGTCGCGCGGCTCAGCGTCACGGTGACGGCCACGCTGTCGCGCTTGCTGCGTCCACCGCAGAGTCGGGCGAGCGTCCTGCACTCCTCGACAGAGAAATGCGGATTGCCGAGCGCGACCATATCGATCGCCTCACCGGTCGTCGGGTTGAAGTGATGCCAGTCGTCGGCGAGGTCGCGCCGGGTCACCCTGAGGGTCTGAAACGCCTTGCCGCCGGTCGCGGCGGACAGCGACGGCGCCTCCGGCGTGACGCCGACGATGTGGAACATCGGCGCGGCCGACGTCGTGGCGAAGGCGGCGCCGAAGGCCTTGAGATCGTCGGGGGTCGGATGGGCTTGCTCCAGACCTGTGACGGCCGGGATCGCGTTTGGCGCCAGCATGCCGACCCGGTAACCGAGCAGCGGCCAGAAGCTGTCGTCGCGGCCGTCCATGGCCTCGACCGCGATCACCAGCCGCGCCTTGCGGTTCTCATCCAGATGACAGCCGGCCTCGGGCGCGCGGCCGGTGAGTGCGATGCAGATATCGAGGAAATCCGGATATTTCATCGTGCGGGCGCCGAGCACGCTATTGGCATAGACGACGGCGTTGGATTCGGCCCAGGCGATGGTCTCCCCCTCGACCGGAGCACCGTCCAACTGGTAGGGCGCGCAGGTAAAGGTCGGGCGGGCGCCCATGCGGAGATAGGCATCGGCCAGCGCGCTTGCCGCCATCGAGAGAACCGGATCGGTGCCCTGCTCGCGCCACCGCGCCTGGTCGGCGGAAATGGCATTGAGCGATGTCGGCACGACGACCTTGCCGCCCCAGCCGGCCAGCTTTTCGGCAAAATCGAGGCTCGCCGGGCCGGTATAGATGCAGCCGTCGACATGGACCTGGGCGACGTCGATCAATCTCCCGGCGCCGAGCAGCTCGGCCATGCGCACGACGATCCGCATGGCGGTGCGCGTCGCTTGCGGTACGGTGTCCGACAAAAGGTGTCGGTCGTGGTCGCTCAAGACAAGGCTGGGTACGGCTGCGGGCGGCGCGGCTTCATCCGGTCCTTGCCTGGCGCCGGGCTCGGACACCATGCCGGCCTCGATGCGGATCCTGTCCAGACCTTCGAGGCGGGCAAAAGCCTCCGGCGCGACCACTGCGACGGGCAAGGAGCGGCCATACATCTCCTCGGCAACCATGACGCCGAGTGTCAGGATCTCCTCGACCTGCGAAAACACCATGCCCGCCGGCGCCTTGCCGTTGAGGATCAACTGCATCAACACCGCGCTGCCGGTGCAGGAACCACGGCCGCCGGGGATTGCGAGGATCGCCCCCTCGAGACACCGGCCATGCAGCGGGTGGGCCTGGTCGATGACGAGGCCGGTCTCCGGATCGACACCGCCCCAGAAGCTGAGCGCCGTGTCGGAAAACAGCAGCGGGCCCTCGGCGGCACCTTCGATCAGCAGGCGGGCGGGCGCGGCAAAGGTTGCTCGATCGGTTTCGACGGACATGCGCTTCCCTTCCCCAATGACCTGAATCCTCGACTACCATGCCCGTGACCCAAATCAAGCGCCAAGCCATGCACCCCGCACAGCCATGGGGTGTCATGGCGGCCGGTCGCCCTATGTGAAGAAAAGTTCGGCGCGATGTCGAATCCGACGCAAGCCGTTCGTCATGACATTACGCACCCCTTGGGAGCGCTGTTTCACAAAAGAGGAGAATGAGAAATGCGTGTGATGGTGATGGTGAAGGCAACGGAAGACAGCGAAGAAGGCATCATGCCCTCGACCGAACTGTTCGAGGCGATGGGCAAGTTCAACGAAGAACTGGTGAATGCCGGCATCATGCTGTCGGGCGACGGTTTGAAGCCGTCGAAGCTTGGCAAGCGGGTTGCGTTCGACGGCTCCAGCCGCCGGGTGATCGACGGCCCCTTCGCCGAGACGCGGGAACTGGTCGCCGGCTACTGGATCTGGGAGGTCAAGGACATGGCCGAGGCGGTGGAATGGGTCAAGCGCTGCCCCAATCCGATGCCCGGGCCGAGCGAGATCGAGATCCGTCCGTTCTACGAGATGGCGGATTTCGCCGAGATCGCCTCGCCCGAGGGACAGGCAAGCCATGACCGCGCCGGCGAGATGCTGGCGGCGCGCGACGGCAAGGCCGTCTGAGGCTGGATCAGGAGCCAGGAACGGACCGCCAAGCGCCAGGGCTTCATCGACAGACCGGAGCGCTTCCGACCTTGGTCACGGTCACCGCCGGCCGTTGACTGAAACGGCCGAGCCCGCATACTGCCGCCGCATGGAGACATCCGAAGCGCACAGGACGGCCGAGACCGTCTTTCGCATGGAACGGGCCCGGCTGATCGCCGGGCTCGCCCGGATCGTGCGCGATGTCGGCCGGGCCGAGGAACTGGCACAGGACGCGCTGGTGGTAGCGCTCGACCGCTGGCCGACGAGCGGCATTCCTGACAATCCCGCCGCCTGGCTGATGGCAACCGCCAAGCGGCGCGCCATCGATGCGCTCCGCCGCGCCCGCATGATGGAACGCAAGCATGACGAGATCGGCCGCGATCTGCAGCGCGAACAGGACAGCACGATCGAAGCGATCGAGGCGAGCATGGACGACGACATCGGCGACGAACGCCTGAGCCTGATCTTCACCGCCTGCCATCCGGTGCTTTCGACCGATGCGCGGGTGGCGCTGACGCTGCGGCTGATCGGCGGGCTGACGACGGACGAGATCGCCCGGGCCTTCCTGTCGAGCGAGACGACGATCGCCCAGCGGATCGTCCGGGCGAAGAAGAGCCTCGGCCGGGCCGGCATCGCCTACGAGGTGCCGCGCGGGGCCGAGCGCGACGCGCGTCTCGCCTCTGTACTGGAAGTCGTCTACCTGATCTTCAACGAGGGCTATGCTGCAAGCGCCGGCGAAGACGCGATCCGCCCGCAACTCTGCGCCGAGGCCTTGCGCCTTGGCCGCATTCTCGCGGGTCTGGCGCCCGATGAACCGGAAGTGCACGGGCTGCTGGCGCTGATGGAAATCCAGTCGTCGCGGCTTGCCGCCCGCAACGGCCCGGACGGCGTCCCGCTGACGCTCGAGACGCAGAACCGGTCGCGGTGGGACCAGTTGCTGATCCATCGGGGGCTCGCGGCGCTGGACCGTATTCGCGCACTCGGTGGAGAAGACGGCGCCTACGCCCTGCAGGCAGCGCTGGCGGCCTGCCACGCCCGTGCACGGCGCTTCGAGGACACGGACTGGCGGATGATCGCCGGGCTCTACGACCGGCTGCAGACCGTCCTGCCCTCCCCCGTGGTGGCACTCAACCGGGCCGTGGCCCATGCAATGGCGTTTGGGCCGGAAACGGGGTTGGTGCTGCTGGACGCGCTGGAGGACGAGCCGGCGCTCAAGGGCTACGCGCCGATGGCGGCGGCGCGGGGCGATTTCCTGTTCCGTGCAGGCCGGCGGGCGGAAGCGGAAGAAGCATTCGAAAGGGCGGCGGCCCTCAGCCGCAACGAAAGCGAGAGGGCGTTTCTCCTCGGCCGGCCTCGGGCTTGCCTATCAACCTGACAGACGAACCCGCCGCCACAGACACGAAAAAAGCCGGGTGATCGCTCACCCGGCTTCTCAATTTCATTCCCTTGCGGGCAAGAACCTTACGCTGCTTCAGCTTCGGCTTCGGCGGCGACGCGGGCCTTGTCGGCTGCGCCCTTGGCATCGACGTCGCGCTCGACGAATTCGATGACGGCCATGGCGGCATTGTCGCCCTGGCGGAAGCCGGCCTTCATGATGCGCAGGTAGCCGCCGTTGCGGGTGGCGTAGCGCGAAGCGATGGCGTCGAACAGCTTCTTAACGGCGTCGACGTCACGGATCTGCGAGATGGCCTGACGACGAGCGTGCAGGTCGCCGCGCTTGCCGAGCGTGACGAGCTTTTCGACGATCGGGCGAATTTCCTTCGCCTTCGGCAGGGTCGTGACGATCTGCTCATGGGTGATGAGCGAAGCAGCCATGTTGGCGAACATCGCCTTACGGTGGCTGGCGGTACGGTTCAGCTTGCGACCGGCTTTCTGGTGGCGCATTGCTATTCTCCTTCTACGCAGGCTCGCGCTTTATGCAGCGCCCTGCCGTTTCCTGACACATACAGGCATCCGCCTGCAGTTTGACTGGAAAGGCAGAGGTAAACCTGCCTTTTTGTTTCTTAATATTGGTCTTCGTAGCGCTTGGCGAGATCTTCGATGTTCTCGGGCGGCCATGCCGGCACTTCCATGCCGAGGTGCAGGCCCATGGAAGCGAGAACTTCCTTGATTTCGTTCAGCGACTTGCGGCCAAAGTTCGGAGTGCGGAGCATTTCTGCTTCGGTCTTCTGAATGAGGTCGCCGATGTAGACGATGTTGTCGTTCTTCAGGCAGTTGGCCGAACGGACCGAAAGCTCGAGCTCGTCGACCTTCTTGAGGAGGGCCGGGTTGAACGCGAGTTCGGTGACGGCTTCCTCTTCGACTTCCTTCTGCGGCTCGTCGAAGTTGACGAAGACGCCGAGCTGGTCCTGGAGAATGCGGGCCGCGAAAGCGACAGCATCTTCACCGGTGATCGAACCGTCGGTCTCGATGGTCATGGTCAGCTTGTCGTAGTCGAGAACCTGACCTTCGCGGGTGTTTTCCACCTTGTAGGACACTTTCTTGACCGGCGAATACAGGCTGTCGACCGGGATGAGGCCGATCGGCGCGTCTTCCGCACGATTGCGCTCGGCCGGAACATAGCCCTTGCCGTTGGCGACGGTGAATTCCATGCGGATTTCAGCGCCCTCGTCGAGGGTGCAGATCACATGGTTCGGGTTGAGGATTTCGATATCGCCAACCGTCTGAATGTCACCGGCGGTCACGACGCCCGGACCCTGCTTGCGCACGACCATGCGCTTCGGATCATCGCCGTCCATCTTGATGGCGATTTCCTTGATGTTGAGCACGATGTCGGTCACGTCTTCCCGCACACCCGGGATGGACGAGAACTCGTGCAGCACGCCGTCGATCTGGACGGCGGTGACGGCACCACCACGCAGCGACGACAACAGCACGCGACGCAGCGCGTTGCCGAGCGTCAGGCCGAAACCGCGTTCCAGCGGCTCGGCGACGAGGGTCGCCTTGGTGCGGCCGGACGAGGTGAACTCCACCTTGTTCGGCTTGATCAGTTCCTGCCAATTCTTCTGAATCATTATTTTACCTTCCGTTCGTCGCCACCATCCAATCGTGGCTACCGAGCTAACACCGAGACGAGCGCGTCAGCGCTCGCCGGCGGGATGAAAGATGATCAGACGCGACGCTTCTTGCGCGGGCGGCAACCATTGTGCGGGATCGGGGTCACGTCACGGATCGAGGTGATCATGAAGCCGGCCGCCTGCAGAGCGCGCAGAGCGGATTCACGACCCGAACCCGGACCGCAGACTTCCACTTCGAGCGACTTCATGCCGTGTTCCTGCGCCTTCTTGGCAGCATCTTCAGCGGCGATCTGGGCGGCGAACGGGGTCGACTTGCGCGAACCCTTGAAGCCCTTGGCACCGGCCGACGACCAGGCAATGGCATTGCCCTGCGCGTCGGTGATGGTGATCATGGTGTTGTTGAACGTCGAGTTGACGTGGGCAACGCCCGACGAGATATTCTTGCGTTCGCGACGGCGTACGCGGGTGGCTTCCTTGGCCATAACTTCCCTTTCGTTGATCTAAACACCGCCGTAATTCCAGCGGCTACACCTTCGAGGCAATAGGATTTAGGCAGTAGGCGGTAGTGATGAACCACTGCCTACTGCCTATTGGCCAATGCCTCGAAAAATTACTTCTTCTTACCAGCGATCGCCTTTGCCGGACCCTTGCGGGTACGGGCATTGGTGTGGGTGCGCTGGCCGCGGACCGGAAGGCCGCGACGGTGACGCAGGCCACGGTAGCAACCGAGGTCCATGAGGCGCTTGATGTTCATCGCGGTATCGCGACGAAGATCGCCCTCGACCTGATAGTCGCGGTCGATGGTTTCGCGGATTGCCAGAACTTCGGCATCCGTGAGCTGGTGAACGCGACGCTCAGCCGGAATACCGACCTTCTCGACGATTTCAGCAGCGAATTTCGGACCAATCCCGTGAATGTAGGTCAGCGCAATAACTACGCGCTTCGCAGTCGGGATGTTGACGCCAGCGATACGTGCCACGCCTATTCTCCTTGCTTCCAGTTGCCATCCGGCAAGTGGTGTCTCGTTACACGGCCTTTCGGGCCGCAATTACAAATAAGGTTCTCAACAAGTCAAAACGATCGAACCCGGTCTTCCCGAAGGAAGAACGCGCCGATCGCATAATTGCCGCGAGTTGGCGCGCTATTTAGCGGAATCACTTGCCGAAAGCAACCGGTCCCGCGAAGATTCTTGAATATCCCGCCGCGCTCAAAGCCCGGCGAGTATGCCTTCTATGTCCGCCGTGACGGCGTCGATCTCGGCCATGCCGTCCACGGACTTCAAGATGCCCTTGGCATAATAGTAACCGATCAGCGGCGAGGTCTTCTTGTAGTAGTCCTGAAGCCGCGTGGTCATCGTCTCCGCATTGTCGTCGGGACGCCGCTTGAATTCGGTCGAACCACACTTGTCGCAGACGCCTTCAACCTTGGGCTTCTGCAGCCGGTCGTGGTAGCCCGTGCCGCACTTGGCGCAGGTATAGCGGCCTGAGACACGGTCGACGAGGACCGAATCATTGACCTGAAGCTCGATCACGACGTCGAGCTTCATGCCCTTGGCCTGAAGCATGGCCTCGACCGAATCAGCCTGGACGAGGGTGCGCGGATAGCCGTCGAGAATGAATCCCTTGGCGCAATCCGCCTGATCGATCCGCTCCGAGACGATGGCATTGACGATATCGTCGGACACCAGATTGCCGGCATCCATCACCGCCTTGGCGCGCTTGCCGACATCCGTGCCGGCGCTGACCGCCGCGCGGAGCATGTCGCCGGTGGAAAGCTGCGGAATACCGTACTTCTCGACAATACGCTGGGCCTGGGTACCCTTCCCCGCGCCCGGCGGCCCCAAAAGGATAAGTCTCATCGTCCCCTCTTTCCTCCACGCAACTTCGACTTCTTGATCAGGCCCTCATATTGCTGGGCAATCAGGTGACCCTGGATCTGTGCTACAGTATCAAGGGTAACGCTGACAACAATCAAAAGCGAAGTACCACCAAGGGCTAATGGAATGCCCGTCTGGGCAACCAGCATCTCGGGGAGGATACAGACGAAGACGAGGTAGAGCGCGCCGACCACGGTGATGCGGGTCAGGACGTAGTCGATGTATTCCGCAGTCCGCTCGCCCGGACGGATGCCCGGGATGAAGCCGCCGTGCTTCTTCAGATTGTCGGCCGTGTCCTTCGGATTGAAGACGATGGCCGTGTAGAAGAAGGCGAAGAAGGCGATCAGCGCACCATAGAGCGCCATGTAGAGCGGCTGACCATGGCCGAGCGCCGAGACGATCGTCGTCGCCCATGGGGGCAGCGTCGAGGTTCCGGCAAAGCCAGCAGCGGTTGCCGGCAGGAGCAGCAGCGACGAGGCGAAGATTGCCGGGATGACGCCGGAGGTGTTGAGCTTCAACGGCAGGTGCGAGGTGTCGCCCTGGAACATGCGGTTGCCGACCTGGCGCTTCGGATACTGGATCAGCAGGCGGCGCTGGGCGCGCTCGACGAAGACGATCAGGGCGATGACGCCGATCGCCACGAGAATCACCGTCAGGATGATCACGGTCGACAGAGCGCCGGTACGGCCAAGATCAAGCGTATGGGCAAGCGCGGTCGGCAGACCGGCGGCAATGCCGGCGAAGATGATCAGCGAGATACCGTTGCCGATGCCGCGCGAGGTGATCTGCTCGCCGAGCCACATCAGGAACATGGTGCCGCCCAAGAGCGTGACGACGGTCGAGATGCGGAAGAACCAGCCCGGATCGGCCACCATGCCCTGCCCGCTTTCCAGCCCGACGGCAATGCCATAGGCCTGGAGCGTGCCGAGCAGCACGGTGCCGTAGCGGGTGTACTGATTGATGATCTTGCGGCCCTGCTCACCCTCTTTCTTGAGGTTCTCGAGCGCCGGGACGACCGAGGTCATCAGTTGAACGATGATCGAGGCGGAAATGTAGGGCATGATGCCCAGGGCAAAGATCGCCATGCGCTCGACGGCGCCGCCGGAAAACATGTTGAACAGGCCGAGAATGCCGCCCGACTGGCCCTGGAAGGCCGCCGCATAGGCTTCAGGGTTGAGGCCGGGCAGCGGAATGTGGGTGCCCAAGCGATAGACAAGCAAGGCGGCCAGCGTGAACCACAGACGCTTTTTCAGATCCTCCGCCTTGGCGAAGGTCGAGAAATTGAGGTTCGAGGCCAATTGTTCCGCTGCCGAAGCCATGAAATTCTCCGCAAAACCAAGACCGCGGCAAATATGCCGGACCGGTGGCTATCGTCCAATGTTTTTAAGAAAACGGGGCGTCGGAGAGATTGCGCGGCAATCGCATGCCTCACCCTTGTTTTCCAGAATATCCCGGAAGACGAAACGACGTCATTCCGTCCTGGGATCGTGAGGCTCACATATGGGAGCAAAATCGCCCGGTGTGAAGCACCCCGGGCGATCTATTCAAGACTTATTCAGAGGCTTCGACAGCAGCGGCGAGCTGCTTGATCGAGCCGCCGGCCTTTTCGATCTTCTCGACGGCGGTCTTCGACGCGCCGGCAACCTCGAGGGTCACCTTGGTCGTCAGTTCGCCGCCCGAGAGAACGCGAACGCCGTCCTTGGCACGACGGATGACGCCGGCTGCCTTGAGGGCAGCAGCATCGATCGTTGCCTTCGGGTCGAGCTTCTTGGCATCGATCGCGGTCTGGATACGGCCGAGCGAAACGGTGGCGTATTCCGACTTGAAGATGTTGTTGAAGCCGCGCTTCGGCAGACGACGATAGATCGGCATCTGGCCGCCCTCGAAGCCGTTGATCGCAACGCCCGAACGAGCCTTCTGACCCTTGACGCCACGACCACCGGTCTTGCCCTTGCCGGAACCGATACCGCGACCAACGCGGATACGGTCCTTGGAGGCGCCTTCGTTGTCCTTGATTTCATTCAGTTTCATGATGGTTTCCTCCGTCTCACTTCTCGTCGACGACGCGAACGAGATGCTGGACAGCACGGATCATGCCACGAACGGAAGGCGTATCTTCCAGGGTGCGGACCCGGTGCATCTTGTTGAGGCCCAGACCAACCAGCGTTGCGCGCTGGACAGCCGGACGGCGAATGGGGCTGCCGATCTGCTCGATCGTAACCGTCTTTGCTTCAGTCTTCTTCGTAGCCTTGGCCATGGATCAGACTCCTCTTATTCTTCAGAGGCATTGCCGGAAGCGGCACGGCGAGCCTGGAGCGTGGCGAATTTCAGGCCGCGCTGAGCTGCAATGTCCTTCGGATGCACCTGGTGCTTCAGGGCGTCGAACGTGGCGCGAACCATGTTGTACGGGTTCGAAGAGCCGGTCGACTTGGCGACGACGTCATGCATGCCGAGCGTCTCGAACACGGCGCGCATCGGACCGCCGGCGATGATGCCGGTACCGGCCTTGGCGGAGCGCAGCAGAACCTTGCCGGCGCCGTGGCGACCGTTGACGTCATGGTGGAGCGTACGACCGTCACGCAGCGGAACGAAGATCAGCTCGCGCTTGGCGGCCTCGGTCGCCTTGCGGATGGCTTCCGGCACTTCGCGTGCCTTGCCGTGGCCGAAACCAACGCGGCCCTTCTGGTCGCCGACGACGACGAGAGCTGCAAAGCCGAAACGACGGCCGCCCTTGACTACCTTGGCGACGCGGTTGATCGCGACCAGCTTGTCGACGAATTCGCTATCGCGTTCTTCACGGTTCTGACGGTCATCCCGCGAACCACGCTTTTCTTGTGCCATTGTCCTTTTCCTTTTTCTTTTCCGGGTGCAATCGGCAGATTACGTATATTTCCGCCCTGCCCTTCGGGCATGGACGCGAATCCGGGTGTGTCCGGCATAAGCCGGAAAATCCGCCCGGACGAGAGCCCGGGCGGAATCTTCTTAGAAGTTGAGACCGCCTTCGCGGGCAGCTTCCGCCAGGGCCTTGATGCGGCCGTGGTAGATGAATGCGCCACGGTCGAAAACAACTTCCTTGACGCCAGCCTTGACGGCACGCTCGGCAACCAGCTTGCCGACCGCTGCAGCTGCAGCAGTGTCGGCGCCGGTCTTGAGCGAACCCTTCAGGCCGCCATCGAGCGTCGAGGCAGCCGCAAGGGTCTTGCCAGCGACATCGTCGATGATCTGAGCGTAGATGTTCTTCGACGAGCGATGTACCGACAGACGCGGACGGCCATTGGCCACCGCCTTGATCTGACGCCGCACGCGATTGGCACGACGTACAAGTGCTTCTTTCCTGCTTGCCATTTCGCGCGTTCCTTACTTCTTCTTGCCTTCTTTGCGGACGATCCGCTCTTCGGCATACTTGACACCCTTGCCCTTGTAGGGCTCGGGGCCGCGATATTCGCGGATTTCAGCAGCGACCTGACCGACCTGCTGCTTGTTGATGCCGGAGACGATGATTTCAGTCGGCTTCGGAACCGCGATCGAGATACCGACCGGCGGCTCATAGACCACATCGTGGCTGAAGCCGAGAGCCAGCTGCAGGTTCTTGCCCTGCAGAGAAGCGCGGTAACCGACGCCGTTGATTTCGAGCTTGCGCTCGTAACCGTCCTTGACGCCCTTGAAGATGTTCTCGACCATCGTGCGGGACATGCCCCACTTGGACCGAGCATCCTTGGACTCGTTGCGCGGCATGACAACGACGGCGTTGTCTTCGAGCGCAACCGAGATTTCGTCATTCGCGACGAAGAAGAGTTCGCCCTTCGGGCCCTTTGCAGTCACCTTCTGGCCGTCAACGACGGCCGTGATCCCTGCAGGAACCGGAACGGGCTTTTTACCGATACGAGACATGTCTTGATCCTGTCTGTTCGCTAGGGAGATCCTTGCTCAGTCTTAGAAGACCGAGCAAAGAACCTCGCCACCAACATTCTGTTCGCGAGCCTGGTGATCGGCCATCACACCCTTCGGGGTAGAAAGGATGGTGATGCCGAGGCCGTTCGCGACCTGCGGGATGGACTTCACCGAGACATAAACTCGGCGGCCCGGCTTGGAGACGCGGCCGATTTCGCGGATGACCGAAGCACCTTCGTAGTACTTCAGTTCGATCTGCAGCTCGGCCTTGCCATTGTCGTACTTAACTTCGGAATAACCGCGGATGTAGCCTTCAGCCTGAAGGACATCGAGAACGCGTGCACGAAGATTGGAGGCCGGGGTCGAAACCGAGCTCTTGCGGCGTGCAGCGCCATTGCGGATACGGGTGAGCATATCGCCCAACGGATCAGTCATCGTCATTTGTCCGTCTCCTTACCAGCTCGACTTGACAATGCCCGGCACCTTGCCGGAATTGCCGAGATCACGAAGCGCGATACGCGACATCTTGAGCTTGCGGTAGAACGCACGCGGGCGACCGGTGACTTCGCAACGGTTGCGAATACGGGTCTTGGAGCCGTCGCGCGGCAGTTCTGCCAGCTTAAGGGTTGCCTTGAACCGGTCTTCGATCGAAAGCGACTGGTTCATGATGATCGCCTTGAGGCCGGCCCGCTTGGAGGCCTGGCTGGCAACGATCTTGCGGCGGCGCTTGTTCTTTTCAACTGCGCTGGTCTTCGCCATATGGAAGTTCCTCTTCTACGCTCGTCGTTACGGTTACTGACGGAAGGGGAAGTTGAACTCTTTCAAAAGAGCCCGAGCTTCGTCGTCCGAGTTTGCCGTCGTGCAAACGATGATGTCCATGCCCCACATCTGATCAACCTTGTCGTAGTTGATCTCAGGGAACACAATGTGTTCCTTGATGCCCATGGCGAAGTTGCCACGGCCATCGAAGGACTTCGGGTTCAGGCCCCTAAAGTCGCGAACGCGCGGAAGCGCGATGTTGATCAGACGGTCCAGGAACTCATACATGCGAGCGCCGCGCAGGGTGACCTTTGCGCCGATCGGCATGTTTTCGCGCAGCTTGAAGCCGGCGATCGAGTTGCGAGCGCGGGTGATGACCGGCTTCTGGCCGGCGATCGCGGCCAGGTCGGCAGCAGCCACGGTGGGCTTCTTCGAATCAGCCGTCGCTTCACCGACGCCCATGTTGATCACGATCTTGTCGAGCTTCGGGATCTGCATCTCGTTCGAGAAGTTGAACTGCTCCTGCAGCGCCTTGCGGATGCGGGAAACATATTCCTGCTTGAGGCGCGGCTCATACTTTGCATCAGCCATCGATCACATCTCCCGAACGCTTGGCCACACGCACCTTCTTGCCCTCGACGACCTGGAAACCGACGCGGGTCGGCTTGCCGTCCGTGTCAGCGACAGCGAGGTTGGACAGGTGGATGGAGGCTTCCTTGTTGATGATGCCGGCTTCGGCGGTCTGGGTCTGGCGCTGGTGACGCTTCACCATGTTTACGCCACGCACAACCGCGCGATCTTCCTTCGGCATCACTTGAATGACTTCACCGGTGCGGCCCTTGTCCTTACCGGTCAATACGACGACCTTGTCGCCCTTACGGATCTTTTGCATCGCCATGGCTCCTTACAGTACTTCCGGAGCCAGCGAGATGATCTTCATGTGGTTCTTGGCGCGAAGTTCACGCGGAACCGGTCCGAAGATACGGGTGCCGATCGGCTCTTTCTTGTTGTCGATAAGAACAGCTGCGTTGTTATCGAAGCGGATGACGCTGCCGTCGGCGCGACGGATGTCCTTGGCGGTGCGCACGACAACCGCCTTCATCACGTCACCCTTCTTCACGCGGCCGCGCGGAATAGCTTCCTTGATCGAGACGACGATGATGTCGCCGACAGAAGCATATTTACGCTTGGAGCCGCCCAGCACCTTGATGCACATGACACGACGTGCGCCGGAATTATCCGCCACGTCGAGGTTAGTCTGCATCTGAATCATGTCAGGTCGCCTTCTTGTTGTACCGAGACGGTTGGGCGAATAGCCCCCTATCCCGGCTTATGAGTAATTTCGAATGTCGCGCGGAAAGAACTTGTCAGGGTGGTTTCCCGTGAAGGGACCTTCCGTGCGCTCAAAGCAAAAGAACGCCCGTTGCCGGAGCGTTCCTGCGCCAATGGCCTGCTTCATACAGATTTCTGCGTCTGGCGCAAGGGCCAGGCGCAAAACTCTATAAATTAAGCGTGGGCGGATACCACCGTCCAGCGCTTGTCCTTGGAGATCGGTGCGCATTCCTCGATGGAAACCACGTCACCAATCTTGTACTGGTTGTTCTCGTCGTGAGCCTTGTACTTCTTCGACCGGCGAACGGTCTTCTGAAGCAGCGGGTGAGCGAATCGACGCTCGACGCGGACAACAACGGTCTTTTCGTTCTTGTCGCTGACAACGACGCCCTGCAGAATGCGTTTAGGCATAATTTTCTGGTCCTTTAGGCCTTGGCTTCTGCCGCCTTCTGGCGGGCAATGGTTTTCACGCGTGCGATGTCACGACGGACTTCCTGGATACGCGAAGACTTTTCGAGCTGGCCGGTCGCCTTCTGGAAGCGCAGGTTGAACTGCTCCTTCTTCAGCTTGGCAAGCTCGTCATTCAACTGATCGGCGCTCATGGCGCGAACGTCTGCGGCTTTCATGGGCTTGATCCTTACTCTGCAATGCGCTGAACGAAGCGCGTCTTGACCGAGAGCTTGGCCGAACCGAGACGAAGCGCCTCGCGGGCGATCTCCTCGGACACGCCGTCGATCTCGAACATCATACGGCCGGGCTTGACCTTGCAGGCCCAGTACTCGACCGAACCCTTACCCTTACCCATACGCACTTCGGTCGGCTTGGCGGTAACCGGAACATCGGGGAATACCCGGATCCAGACACGGCCAGCACGCTTCATGTAGCGGGTGATCGCACGACGAGCAGCTTCAATTTCGCGGGCGTTGACGCGGTTCGGCTCAAGAGACTTGAGACCGAACTCGCCGAATGCCAGGTCGAAACCGCCCTTGGCAACACCCTTGATGCGGCCCTTGAACTGCTTGCGGTACTTAGTACGCTTTGGCTGCAACATTTTCTTATTCTCCGAACTTATCTTTCGCCAGCGTCAATCAAGCGTTTTCGCGGCGACGGTCGCCACGATCGCCACGATCGCCACGGCTTGCGGGACCCTGCGCATCGCTCTCGAGAGCGCGACGCTCGGAAGCCATCGGATCATGCTCGAGGATTTCTCCCTTGAAGATCCAGACCTTGACGCCGCAGATGCCATAAGCGGTTTCGGCTTCAGACGTGCCGTAGTCGATGTCGGCGCGGAGCGTGTGAAGCGGAACGCGACCTTCGCGGTACCATTCGGTACGCGCGATTTCGGCGCCACCGAGACGGCCGGCGCAGGTGATCTTGATGCCTTCGGCACCCAGACGCATGGCCGACTGCACGGCGCGCTTCATGGCGCGACGGAAAGCGATACGACGCTCGAGCTGCTGGGTGATCGACTGGGCAACGAGCGTTGCGTCGACTTCCGGCTTGCGCACTTCAACAATGTTGAGGTGCGTCTCGGAGTTGGTCATCTCCGAGAGCTTCTTGCGAAGCTTCTCGATGTCGGCGCCCTTCTTGCCGATGATCAGGCCCGGGCGAGCCGAGTGGATCGTGACGCGGCACTTCTTGTGCGGACGCTCGATGACCACCTTGGCGATACCAGCCTGCTTCAGCTCTTCCATCAGGTAAGCGCGGATCTTCAGATCCTCATGGAGCAGCTTGCCGTATTCGGCATTGTCGGCGAACCAACGGCTGTCCCAGGTGCGGTTGATGCCCAGGCGGAAACCGATCGGATTGATTTTCTGACCCATTATGCGGCCTCCCCATTGGCTTCGACTTCGCGCACGACGATGGTGAGGTGCGAGAACGGCTTTTCGATGCGCGATGCGCGGCCACGGCCACGAGCGTGGAAACGCTTCATGGTGATCGACTTGCCGACATAGGCTTCCGCCACGATCAGCTGGTCGACGTCGAGATCATGGTTGTTCTCGGCGTTTGCGATCGCCGATTCCAGGGTCTTGCGAACCGTGCCGGCGATACGCTTGCGCGAGAATTCCAAGTCGGCGAGCGCGCGCTCGACCTTCTTGCCGCGGATCAGCGCGGCAACCAGGTTGAGCTTCTGCGGGCTGACGCGGATCGTGCGCGCAACAGCTTGCGCCTCGTTGTCCTTCAGCCGACGTTCGGCTTTTGCCTTGCCCATTGTTACTTCCTCTTCGCCTTCTTGTCCGCACCGTGACCGTAATAGGTCCGGGTCGGAGAGAATTCACCGAACTTGTGACCGACCATGTCTTCGTTGACGCTGACCGGAACATGCTTGCTGCCGTTGTAGACGCCGAAGGTGAGACCGACGAACTGCGGCAGGATCGTGGAGCGACGGCTCCAGATCTTGATCACTTCGCTACGACCGCCTTCGCGAACCTTCTCAGCCTTCTTGAGAAGATAGCCGTCAACAAACGGGCCTTTCCATACTGAACGAGCCATTTCTGACTAACCTCTCTTACTTCTTCTTCAGGTGGCGGGAGCGCATGATGAACTTGTCGGTCGACTTGTTCGAGCGGGTCCGCTTGCCCTTGGTCGGCTTGCCCCACGGGGAAACCGGGTGGCGACCACCGGACGTGCGGCCTTCACCACCGCCGTGCGGGTGGTCGACCGGGTTCATGACGACACCGCGGTTATGCGGGGTCTTGCCACGCCAACGGGTGCGACCGGCCTTGCCGTCGTTGATGTTGCCGTGGTCCGGATTGGAAACGGCGCCGATGGTGGCCAGGCACGAGCCCGGAACCAGACGCTGTTCGCCGGAATTCAGGCGAAGGATCGCCATGCCGGCATCGCGGCCGACCAGCTGGACATAGGTGCCGGCGGAGCGAGCGATCTGGCCGCCCTTGCCCGGCTTCATCTCGACGTTGTGCACGATCGAGCCGACCGGGATGTACTGCAGCGGCATGGTGTTGCCGGGCTTTACGTCGACAGCCTTCTCGGACGCGATGACCTTGTCACCGGCGGCGAGACGCTGCGGCGCCAGGATATAGGCCTGTTCGCCGTCGGCATAGCTCACCAGCGCGATGAACGCGGTGCGGTTCGGGTCATATTCCAGACGCTCAACGGTGCCTTCGACTTCGAACTTGCGACGCTTGAAGTCGACCAGACGATAGGTGCGCTTGTGACCACCGCCGATGAAGCGGGCGGTGATGCGACCGAGGTTGTTACGGCCACCGCTCTTGGACAGACCTTCCGTCAGTGCCTTGACCGGCTTGCCCTTGTAGAGGCTGGAGCGGTCGACGATGACGAGCTGGCGCTGGCTCGGCGTGATCGGATTGAAATGTTTCAATGCCATTGTTCTTGTTCCCTACCTCAGACGCCCGTCGACACGTCGATGGACTGACCTTCGGCGAGCGTGATGATCGCCTTCTTGACGTCCTTCTGCTTGCCGGCGAAGCCGCGGAAACGCTTTACCTTGCCCTTGCGGACGAGCGTGTTCACAGCGGTGACCTTGACACCGAAGAGCGCTTCGACAGCAGCCTTGATTTCCGGCTTGCTGGCACCCTTGGCGACGTTGAAGACAACCTGGTTCTGTTCGGATACCATGGTCGACTTTTCCGTGATCGACGGAGAGACGATCACATCGTAGTGGCGAAGATCAGTCATTTGAACCGCTCCTCCAGAGCTTCAACCGCAGCCTTGGAAAGCACGAGCTTGCCGCGACGCAGGATGTCGTAAACGTTGATGCCCTGAACCGGCAGAACATCGATGTTCGGGATGTTTGCCGCTGCGAGCTTGAAGTTGCTGTCGATCTCGGCACCGCCGATGACCAGAGCATTGGTGAGGCCGAGGGTGGCGAAATTGCCGACCAGCGCCTTGGTCTTGGCTTCGGCAGTCGTCAGCTGATCGACGATGATCAGGTCTTCCGACTTGAGCTTGGCCGAGAGCGCATGACGCAGGGCAAGCGCGCGAACCTTCTTCGGCAGGTCATGGGCGTGGCTGCGAACAACCGGGCCGTGAGCCTTGCCGCCGCCGCGGAACTGCGGAGCGCGTGCCGAATGGTGACGCGCGCGGCCGGTGCCCTTCTGCTTGTACATCTTGGCGCCGGTGCGGGAAACTTCCGCACGGGTCTTGGTCTTGTGCGTACCCTGGCGCTTGTTGGCGAGCTGGTAGCGGATCATGCGGGCGAGAATGTCCTCGCGCGGATCGAGACCGAAGATCGCATCCGACAGGGAAACCTTGCCGGCGTCTTTGCCCTCGAGGGTCGTGACGTTCAATTCCATGGTGTGGCTCCCTTACTTCGCTGCCGACTTGACGGCGTCGCGCACGATGATCCAGGAACCCTTGGAGCCGGGAACGGCACCCTTCACAAGGATCAGACCGCGATCTTCATCGGTCGAAACGACTTCCAGATTCTGGGTGGTGACGCGGGTCTGACCCATGTGGCCGGCCATCCGCTTGCCCTTCCAAACGCGACCCGGATCCTGGTTGGAACCGGTCGAACCGTGCGAACGGTGCGATACCGACACGCCGTGCGTTGCACGCAGGCCGCCGAAGTTGTGGCGCTTGATGGCACCGGCAAAACCCTTACCGATGGTCGTGCCGGTCACGTCGACCAGCTGGCCCGCGGCAAAATGGCCGGCGGTAAGCTGGGTGCCGACGTCGATGAGGTTGTCTTCCGAGACGCGGAACTCGACGAGCTTCGCCTTCGGCTCTACGCTGGCTGCGGCAAAATTGCCGCGCATGGCCTTCGACGTATTCTTGACCTTGGCCTGGCCGGCGCCGAGCTGCACGGCGACATAGCCGTTCTTCTCGGTCGTACGCTGGGCAACGACCTGTACGTTATCCAGACGCAGAACTGTTACGGGGATATGCTCGCCGGCGTCGTTGTAGACGCGGGTCATTCCCACTTTCTGTGCAATCACACCTGAACGCATTGGTTCATTCCTCTTGAGAGTCGCGCCAGGTCCCGAAGAACCCGAAGCTTGCCTCTTTGTTTAAGGATTCCATTCAAGCCCTTCCGGACCATCAGGTTTCCCGTTTCGAGAAGTCGTTGGCAGGTCTTGCCACGTACCTTCCTTGTTATTTCGGCTCTCGCCGGAATCTTTTCTTAGAGCTTGATCTCGACGTCTACGCCGGCAGCCAGGTCGAGCTTCATCAGAGCGTCAACGGTCTGCGGGGTCGGATCAACGATGTCGAGCAGGCGCTTATGGGTGCGCATCTCGAACTGTTCACGGCTCTTCTTGTCGACGTGGGGCGACCGGTTGACGGTGAACTTTTCAATGCGGGTCGGGAGCGGTACCGGGCCGCGAACGCTTGCACCGGTGCGCTTTGCGGTCGAGACGATCTCCCGCGTAGAGGCATCGAGAACCCGGTGATCAAACGCCTTGAGGCGGATGCGGATATTCTGGCCGTTCATTCGACTTATCCTTGTTTCTTTTCTTGCGTCTCGCATACGCAGAGACAGTGAATTACGAATTGCTGGCCGGCCCCTGATTTTCAAAAATCACAGGGAAAGCGAAACTTCCCTGTCACTTATAAAGCATGAGGTGCCCTGCCCGCCCCGACCGCAAGAGCTGATCGGAAAATGCAGCGCAAGAATCGGAAGATGCAAATCACCATCCGACTCTGTTCTGGCCGGCGACATACACCGCCGCCGGCTATTCGTCAATCGTTTACTCGACAATCGAAGCGACGATGCCAAAGCCAGGCTCGAATGGCGCTAGTGCGCCATTCGATCATGTTTTCAGCGTCGGCAGCTTTCGCCCTCGCGCTCGTTCGATCGATTACTCGATGATCGAGGCGACGATGCCGGCGCCGACGGTGCGGCCGCCTTCGCGGATGGCGAAGCGCAGCTTTTCTTCCATGGCGATCGGCACGATCAGTTCGACTTCAACCGTGACGTTGTCGCCCGGCATGACCATTTC
>JAIBEK010000027.1 GCA_019459145.1 Arenimonas sp. | reverse complement strand
GTGCCGGGAAGAAATGCAGGCCTCGAGGACGAGCGGTGCCCCCAATTTCGCCTCCGCTCCGGTTCCCTCCACGCCAACAAAATCGGCCCCCCCCCGCCCCGCGGCCCCCCCGGCCGGGCCCCCGCCGAGGCCCCCGCGCCCCGCCCCCCCCCCCGGGGCGGCCCCCAACTGTAAAAAACAACACGCCGCCGGCAGCCTTCTCGCGTGGGGCGGGCTTTTTCGGTGCCATGCGGAACCGGAATATGTCTGCTCAGTGGATGCTATCGTGCCGGGAAGAAATGCAGGCCTCGAGGACGAGCGGTGCCCCCAATTTCGCCTCCGCTCCGGTTCCCTCCACTCCAACAAAATCGGCCCCCCCACTCGCCGGCTCCGCCGGTCGCTTCCGCGCTCCTTGACCCCGTCCCATCGTCCCGCCCCGCCGTCTCGTCTTTCAAGAACTCAAGGAGATGAGACGATGGCCATCGAACAGCACATTGAAGAACTGCGCGCCGAGCTGCGCAACGCGGTCGACGGTGCCGAGCGTCGTCAAATCCAGGCCGAACTCGAAGTCGCCCAGGCAGAACTGGCTATCGCCACTGCCGAAATGCATGGCCTTGCAGAAGCCGAACCGCCTTTCTGAGGTGGTCGGCGTTGACCGCGATCGACATCAGGAATGATGCGGATCGTGCGTCCTATCGCAACCTAGTGCCGGCTGCGTTTTCTCCGCTTGCCGCTCCTTGGGCACCAAAACTCAGCTGCCCTCAGATCCTCCGCTGCGCTTCGGCCGTTGGCGCCTTCCCCCTTGCGCAAGCGCAACGGGGTCCCGTCGATGCAGCCTTTTCTCGATACGCTTTTTTTCTCAGCGACGAAACGCAGTCGACATGAGAAACCACCTGCAACAGCTTGCCAGCTTCATCAAAGCAATCGGCTGTCGCCTGCGCACCCTACCAAGGGGATCTGCCACTTCTTCTGCAGGGGCAAGCTCGGACTGAAGATCGCGATCAAGCTCCCGTTCTTCATTGCGGTTGGGGTCAATTTCGAGACGGATTGGAACCTTGGGCGTTAACCGTCGTAGCCGCCCAGTGCGCCAGGTCGATATCCCGGCTTCAGCACCATGGCTCTCTTCGGCCACTCCAGGTTCTGGCGAGACCTTCCGACACCAGAATATCGCCCAGGCTCCGACTATCTCTCACCAGCACGCGAAGTTTGCGACCATAACGGTCGGCATCTCGCCCTGGCCATGCTTTTAATTCGAACGGACCATCGTTGATCAGCTCAAGCATTCTGTCCGTGGCGCGGTTGCCTAGAACCAGCTCCGACGCACACTTCGGTTCGCTCACTTCGGGCGTGTCGATATCGGCTATCCGGATTTTCTGGCCGTCCAACCAGATTGTGTCGCCGTCAACGACACATGCCGTGCGCGAGCCCGTGGCGCACTTTTGGAACGGCACGCTTATTTGTGATCTGGTGTCGCCCGCATAGGCCTGATTGCTAATGGAGGCATAGAAGGCCAGCGGAACTGCGAGCATCGCGCGCAGGAACAATCTGCGGATACTCGGCATTTGCCGATGACCAACATCTTCAAATCTGCTTTCCATGCCAGACCCTCGTACCATTTCCCCATCTATTAGATATAGGTGCGCGATTGCCGAACTACCGCGGAGTACCCGCGACGCTTCTTCTGCCGGAGGAGGTTGAGGAAAAGGACCACAGCCTCTCGCTCGGTTTCAAATTGGTGGCTCATCGTCTGCCCCTTCGTTCCAATCCTTCCCCAACACCGCGTGAGGCAGGGCTGTCCAAACAGGTTGGGTTCGATGGTCATCGCATAAAAGCGAGCCATGTTTTTCGTGAGGTCTGTCCTCTCGATGTATAGGTGGTAGGGCTGAGTAATCATGCCTGCATGATCGTCTCCTCGCGATTCCCGGTCCAACGAGAGTTTTGAATCGCTGGGGTCCAATTGATTCATTTCCGTGATGTAGTGATGCTGCCGAGTTCGGGCGGTCCGCCTTCGGCGCACGGCTCTATTCGCTAGCGCAAACGAAGTCAGCCGCGGTCTTCGGCCATCCGGGGTCTCGATCTTCCTGCGAGCGGTAGGTGCAGCCGCTTTGCGCCAATTGCGGACATTGCTTGGGGCGTCCATGCAAGGTCTGTTGCAGACCCCATCCAAGACGCTCGACCTTGGATAGTCTGCGGCCGAAAAGCGGCCTTTAGAATTTCCATTTTGCCGCCTAGACTGATCCGACTTGACCTGGATCAGGAGAAGATTTTGGCGCTGAAGATCGTTCGAAGGTTGATCCCTAATTGGGGGACGACCTATGGCCCCCCGGGTGAAGGCCCATTCCCGGCGGTCATGATATTTCATGGCTCGGAAGGCGCTTGGTCAGGATGGAGCCACCGGAACGCCGTTTTGTTGGCCGCTCACGGCTTCTTGGCATTCCCCTTTGGCTACTCCAATGGCGGCAACGCGTGGAATGCCGGGAGCATAGAGGAAGTCCCGCTAGATCGAAGCCTGGACGCTCTTGCCGCGTTACGAGCCTTCGCGTTCGCCAGCGAGAAGGTGGCGCTTTATGGGATTTCGCGCGGTGCCGAACATGCTCTGCTTCTGACATCGCTTATGGCGCGGGAGGGTCTGACCGGGCTACCGGACGCCGTTGCAGCTCATAGCCCGCCAGATGTCATCTGCGGGGCCTTTGATTCCCGGAGATACCGCGACATCGGCGATCCTGGTTGGCAGCCATGGGACCCGGCGAAAAGGGCTTGGTCTTGGAGGGGCTCATCTGCTGAGTTGCTGCCAAGTAGCAGTATCGAGATAGAACGGTTCGATGGCCCGCTATTTCTAAGCCACGGAACAGCAGATCGAGTGTGGTCTGTGGAAATGACCAGAAGGTTGGTTGGCCGGCTTCAGTTGAATGGGCGGACCCCGGAGGTCCATTACTACGAAGGACAGGATCACATTCCGGGAAGTTCCGCTGAGAACGAGCACCACAGACATCTTATGTTGTTTCTTGAGCAACATCTATGCTGAAGGGTCTGCTCCAGCTTCTCAGCATCCAAAAACGGACATTCGCCAACCACACCATCTGAGACGAGCTGAGCCCTTCCTGCAATGACCGCTTAGGCCGAGAATAGCCCCGGCCCCGCCAACACAAACCTTGTCTTCATTCTATCGCGAGAGGCTACTGATTTGAAGCTGGTACGGGTATCGAGCCAACCTGAATGGGAAGCGTATCATCAGATTCGACGGCATGTTCTGTTCGATCTGCGCGGATTGTCTGGGTATGATGATCACCATCCTGACGACAGAAAGCCGGAGCATATTCCGCTGGTTTTTGCTGATGACGATGAGTTCGTTGGTGCCGCCCGTCTTGATCTCTCTGTGAACGGCAACGGGGTAGTTCGCACGGTTGCAATCGTTGCGGAGCGCCAGCGGCAAGGTATCGGACGAGCCATGATAACCGCCGTCGAGACACTGGCAATGGCTCATGAAGCAGTCAGGCTAGAAGCCCACGCAGCGCCAGACGCCGTGGGTTTCTACTGCAAGATTGGCTGGGAGATTATCGATGCACACCGGCCTAATCCTCTCATGGTAAAACTTTTGAAATGACCGCTTAGAGCCGACAGCGGAAGTCGCAACGCTATGCCAAGCACAGAGTTACGGCGTCGTCTTACCCGGTTGAAACCTCCCCTGTTGGACGCAGCCTTTCATATCTTTTCGCCGAAACCAAATCGCGCGCCCGCATCTGAGTGGCGGATTACCGGCGGTGAAGACGATCTGTTCATCCGCCCGCATGCGAAGCACTTCATGTGGCTGGATCAGGGGTCGGGCAGCCAATTGCTTTGACCGCGTCCGCGACGACCCGCGTGACTGGAAGCTGCGACTGACCTGATCGATTTCAACCGTCATCATGCCGCAACGACGAGAGATGTAATCGGCGGTTTCCGGATCGTTGATCGCGGCAAAACTGATCCAGCTCGCACTCTCGAACCACTTGCTGGATGCGTCGCGCCCGCCATAGGTTTCGCGCAGTTGGCCGATTGACTGATAGATCATCGTCAGCGTGATGCCATACTTGCGACCGGCGTCACGCGCGGTCTCCAGAATACGCATGTAACCAAGGCGAGCAATCTCATCGAGCAGGAACAGGGCACGACCTTCCATGGCGCCATTGCGATTGTAGATCGCGTTCAGAAATGCCCCGATCACGACGCGCGCCAATCCGCTGTGGGTCTCCAGCGTCTTGAGATCGATGTTGATGAACACGTCCGTCTTACCCGAGGCGACATCCTCGGTTCGGAATGTCGAACCTGAGACCAAGGCCGCGTAGTTCTGGTACGAGAGCCAGTGCGTTTCCTTGATGGCATTGGCATAGACACCGGAAAAGGTTTCAGGTGTCATGTTCACGAACGCGGCGACGTTCTCTTTCACGAAGTCAGATTCCGAGTTGTCGTAGATGTCCTGCAGACGCTGTCGCAGTTTCGGCTCGGGTTCGGACAAATTCTCGCGGACCTGGCGTAGCGTCTGCTTTTCCTTGAGCGTATGGCCGGACAAGCAGACATCGGCGATGATTGCCGTCAGTAGCTGCAAGCCCGAAGCTCGGAAAAAGTCGTCGCGGATTCCACTCGCGCGACCATTGTCACTCATGATCCATGACGCGACAGAGGCGATGTCCTCCTCCTTCGTGCCGCCAAAGTGGCCTACCCAGTCGAGAGCATTAAAGCCGATCGCGGGTTTGCGCGGGTCGATGATCCTGACCCGCCGGCCCGCCGCTTCACGATGTTTTGACACCATAGGCGCAACCTCATTCGAGGGATCGAGCACGATGAGCGCCCCACCCCATTTCAGCGCTGTCGGGATCGTGACTGACGTCGTTTTGAAACCGCCCGATCCGGCAAAGACGATGCCGTGCGAGGAGCCGAACGAGCCATCGAAGCAGAGAAGTGGGGACTTGCCTCCGGCACCCCAAGTCTCGCTGGTATCGGCACGGAACGAGACGCCGGCTACACTGTCGCGGTCGACGCGATATCGCTCGCCGACAACAATGCCGCCAGTGCCTGGAAACAGCTTGTCGGCTTCGGCAAGTTTCATCCAGTCGGCCTCGCCGTGGAGGGCACGCTTGCCGATGATGCGTTTCGGCGTAGCCTGGGCGAAGGCGGTGTTGCCGACCATCGCCACGCGTGTTGCAAAGCAGCCGGACATCAGTGCAGCGGCCGCGCCGATCATGGTCGAAGGATCGAGATAGGATAGCGCGGATTTCCCCGCTGGCACCTGCGAGGCGAGCGCGGCGAGACGCACGCCTTCTCGTGCACAAGCTGTCAGAATGATCGTGGCGCTTCCGATTGTAGTACCAACGCCTGCGGCGCGGATACTCGCCGACCCGGCCGTGGCGAACAGGAAAATCAGGCCGAGGGCCGCGGCCGCCACGTATGGCGCCGCGACCCCTACCCGTCCCAGGGCCAGCTTTGTCGCCTCGGTCTTTCCGAGCCCGGCAAGCCATGTCTCGATGCCGGTCATCGCGAACACCGTCGCTATCATCATGGCCACGGGTAGAATGACGAGAACGATCCTAGTCGCCTTCATTACCGAACGCCTCCGCCCCGATCGCTGTCAGTCGTGTTCGCTCATTGTCGTCGGACGTCAGCCGCTCGCGCAGGTCGATCAGGGCGCCAAGCAGAAGCGCCCGCCTCTCGAATCTGAGGCCTGCCTTGACGATCAGACCACCGAGCTCGATCTTGTCGCGCGTGTCCTTCTTCCGGGCGTCGGACGTTGCGTTCCTGCTCATGCGCTCAAGCCTCAGTAATGCTGCCCGAAGCCGCACCAGACGAGACCGTCTCGGATTGCCCACTGACTGCGCTGCTTTCGCCTGCCCCTTTTCTTCCGCTCGTGCGGGACTTGCCTCCGCGAAAGCGTTTCGCCAGTTCCTCGAACGCCGCCTGGAGGTCCGTTTCCTCGATCTCGATCTCGCCAAGGCCTGCCCGAAGCGCGACACGGCCGATGCGCTCGGCTTCTCTCGTTTCCGCGTGCTTGAGCAGTTCCTGGAGCTTGGCAATTTCTTCGCGGATCTTGGAGGATGGCTTCTTCATCTCTGGATTGTCCCTGTTGCTGCATGTTGTGGTTTCACGCAGCCAGAGTCGTTCAGATCGGCGTGCCGATCTACTAACAGAAATGCGAGTAGGCGGAGCCTACGCTTTTGAGCATCATCCCGACCGTTCGCAAGGACGGATCCGAAGGGCGCAATTATACGTCGCTGATGCGACGTTCTGCCTCTAAGCCCCGGCGGGGCCTTTCGATCCTGACGAACACATTGATTTTGTTCGATCGTAGGAGCATTTTCTGTCATGGCCGTCCCGCATTTCTCAGTCAGCATCGTCGCTCGTGGCTCCGGCCGCAGCGCCGTGCTGTCGGCGGCCTATCGGCACTGCGCCAAAATGGATTACGAGCGGGAAGCCCGGTCGATCGATTACACGCGCAAGCAGGGGCTGCTGCATGAGGAGTTCGTCATTCCTGTCGACGCCCCGGAATGGCTGCAATCGTTGATTGCCGATCGATCTGTCGCCGGCGCATCGGAGGTCTTTTGGAACAAGGTCGAGCACTTCGAGAAGCGGTCGGACGCTCAGCTCGCCAAGGACATAACAATCGCACTGCCTATAGAGCTTTCAGCCGACCAGAACATCGATCTCGTCAGGGACTTTGTGGCGCGCCACATCACGGCCGAGGGCATGGTGGCTGACTGGGTTTTCCACGACGCGCCGGGCAATCCGCACATCCATTTGATGACGACGCTGCGACCACTGATCGAGGAAGGTTTCGGATCGAAAAAGGTCGCTGTTACTGGACCAGATGGCCAACCGCTTCGCAACGATAGCGGCAAGATCGTCTACGAACTTTGGGCCGGTGGGCTTGAGGACTTCAATGCGTTCCGCCACGGCTGGTTCTCCTGCCAGAACCGCCATCTGGCGCTCGCTGGCCTCGACATCCGTGTCGATGGCCGGTCGTTCGAGAAGCAGGGCGTCGAGCTTGTTTCAACCATCCATCTCGGCGTCGGCACGAAGGCGATCGAGCGGAAAGCTGAGGGTGCGGAGGAGAAGGCTGCGCTCGAACGGTTGGAGCTGCAGGAGACGCGGCGGGCAGAGAATGCCCGCAGGATCCAGCGCAATCCGGAGCTCGTTCTCGACCTGATCACGCGGGAGAAGAGTGTCTTCGACGAGCGCGACGTCGCCAAGATCCTGTATCGCTATATCGATGATGCGGGTCTCTTCCAAAGCCTGATGGCGCGTATCGTGCAGAGCCCGGAAACCCTCCGGCTCGATCGCGAGCGTCTGGACTTCACGACCGGAGTTCGCGCACCGGCGAAATACACGACACGCGAGTTGATCCGCCTCGAAGCCGAGATGGCCAACCGGGCAATCTGGCTGTCGCAGCGGTCGTCGCATGGCGTCCGGGGCCCGGTGCTCGAGGCGACGTTTGCGCGCCACGAACGGCTCTCGGATGAGCAGAAGGCGGCCATCGAACATGTCGCCGGTGGTGAGCGGATTGCCGCTGTGATCGGCCGCGCCGGGGCCGGCAAGACAACGATGATGAAGGCTGCGCGCGACGCATGGGAAGCAGCCGGTTATCGTGTCGTCGGTGGCGCGCTTGCCGGCAAGGCGGCTGAAGGCCTGGAGAAGGAGGCCGGTATCGTCTCGCGCACGCTGTCGTCCTGGGAACTCCGCTGGAGCCGGGGTAGCGGGCAGATTGATGAGAAGACGGTCTTCGTTCTGGACGAGGCCGGCATGGTGTCGTCCAGGCAGATGGCGTTGTTTGTGGAAGCCGTCACAAAGTCTGGCGCCAAGCTCGTGCTCGTTGGTGATCCGGAGCAGCTTCAGCCGATTGAGGCCGGCGCCGCATTTCGGGCAATCGCCGATCGCATCGGTTACGCAGAACTCGAAGCCATCTATCGCCAGCGCGAGCAGTGGATGCGCGACGCATCGCTCGATCTCGCGCGCGGCAATATCGGTGAAGCGGTTGCAGCCTATCAGTCGAATGGCAAGATGATCGGCTCCGAGCTGAAGGCTGACGCCGTCACCAATCTCCTCGCCGACTGGAACCGCGACTACGATCCTGCCAAGAATACATTGATCCTCGCTCACCTGCGCCGGGATGTCCGCATGCTGAATGAACTGGCGCGCGCGAAACTGAGCGAGCGCGGCATCATTGAGCATGGTTCCGCGTTCAAGACCGCCGATGGTGTCCGAAATTTTGCTGCCGGCGACCAGATTGTCTTTCTGAAGAACGAGGGCTCGATCGGCGTCAAGAACGGCATGCTGGGCAAGGTGGTTGAAGCAGCACCCGGGCGCATCGTGGTCGCGATTGCTGACGGCGAACATCGGCGCCAGGTTACGGTCGAGCAGCGCTTCTACAACAATGTCGATCACGGTTACGCCACCACGGTGCACAAGAGCCAGGGTGCGACGGTCGATCGGGTCAAGGTGCTGGCATCTCTCTCGCTCGATCGTCACCTGACCTATGTGGCGATGACACGCCACCGCGAAGATCTCGCCGTCTACTACGGTAGCCGGTCTTTCGCCAAGGCAGGCGGTATGGTCGAGATTCTGTCGCGTAAGAATTCGAAGGAAACCACGCTCGATTATGCTGGCGGCAGCATCTACGGCCAGGCCCTCCGCTTTGCCGAAGCGCGCGGGCTTCACATCGTCAATGTCGCCAGGACCGTCGCGCGCGACCGTCTCGAATGGACGGTCCTGCAGAAACAGAAGCTCGTCGATCTCGCCGGCCGGCTCGCGGCCATGGGCGCCAAACTCGGTTTCGCAACCTCGACGGCCAGCACAATTCGAACGTCAGCAAAGGAGACCAAGCCCATGGTATCAGGTATCACCACTTATCCCAAATCGATCGTTCAGGCTGTCGAGGACAAGCTCGCCGCCGACCCTGCGCTCAAGAAGCAATGGGAAGAAGTCTCGATGCGCTTCCATTACGTCTACGCGCAACCCGAAGCGGCGTTCAAGGCGGCGAATGTCGATGCGATGCTGAGCGATCAGAAGACCGCGGCGAAGATGATTTCAAGGATCGCTACGGAGCCGGAGGCCTTGGGCGCGCTCAAGGGCAGGACCGGGGTCTTCGCGAGCCGCGCCGACAAATCGGACCGGGACCGAGCGCTAAAAAATGTCATGCCGCTCGCCGGCAGTATCAGCGACTATATTCGCCAGCGCGGCGACGCGGAGCGGCGAAATCACGCCGAGGAGCTGGCGGCGCGCAGACAGGTCGCGCTCGAGATACCCGCGCTCTCGGCCAATGCGAAAAGCGTGCTGGAACGCGTCCGCGATGTCATCGATCGAAACGATCTGCCGGCAGGTCTGGAATACGCGCTGGCGGACAGACAAGTAAAGGCGGAACTCGAAGGTTTCGCCAGGGCTGTCACCGAGCGCTTCGGCGAAAGAACCTTTCTCCAACTCGCCGCCAAGGACGCCAATGGCGCGACGTTCCAGAGGGTCACGTCAGGCATGAACGCGACGCAGAAAAGCGAGGTGCACCAGGCCTGGAACACCATGCGGACGGTGCAGCAACTGTCCGCGCATGAGCGAAGCGTGACTGCACTCAAGCAGGCTGAGACTCTGCGGCAGACGAGATCCCAAGGGCTAACCCTGAAATGAAAATGCCCCATCTGACAAGAATGCTCCGGCGCCTCAACCGTCTTGACTGGCTCTACCGGATCAGCAGCGTCAGCCTGTTCTCACTTGGTCTTATCGTGCTGCTTGGCGGCGCAGGATTCAGGATCAATCTCACGCCAAGCGAGCCGCTAGGTCTGTGGCGGATCATTGAACCGGACCGGCCGATAATGGTCGGCGATCTGGTCTTTATCTGCCCACCGAATTCCGAAGCGATGCGTGAGGCCCGCGCACGTGGATATCTGCGCTTCGGGCTCTGCTCCGACCGCGTCGCGCCGCTGATCAAGACCGTTATGGCGACGTCCGGACAAGTCATCGAAATCGGTGACGATGTGCGTGTCGATGGTCAGCCGCTCCCTCGCTCGCGTGTTGCTCGGATGGACGGCCAAGGTCGCGAGATGGCGCCTCATGATGGTGGTGTCGTTCCGCCTGGCACGGTTTTTCTACATTCCGAGTTTCCGGGGGCGTTCGATAGCCGGTATTTTGGCCCTCTTCCGATGGATGGGATACTCGGATTGGCGCGGGAGGTTTGGATCTATGCGCCGTGAGCTAATCCGTGCGGTCGTGCTGGTCGCACTATCAGCGATCACCGGATGGATCGGTTGGAGCGGTCATGTGCACCTTCTTCCGATAGCTGTCTCCTATCCGCTGCTTTGGTCCCTGGCGCGGACGCGCCTGCAGGCGACGGCGGTCTCCGCCGGATATTTCCTTGCCGCTTCGCGTGGACTGCCACAGGGTGTGGCCAACTTCTATTCATCGGATATCTGGCCGGGTCTTCTGCTATGGCTGGTCGCTTCCTCTGCATTCGTGACGGTCCATTCAGTGCTCTGGACAAGCCACGGGGGATGGCAAAGGCCGCTACGCTACCTGGCTGCTTGCCTTGCCATGGCCGTCCCACCCTTCGGTATCATGGGATGGGCGCATCCGGTCACCGCCGCGGGTGTACTTTTTCCTGGCTGGGGATGGTGGGGCCTTGCAGCGATGGCAGCCGGCCTGGTCGTCATGACGACGCATTATAGGCCGGCTGCAACCATGGCCATGACAGGCCTATGGCTCTGGTCCGCCGCTGAGTGGACACTGCCAATTCTACCTGCGTCGTGGATCGGTGTCGATCTCGAAATGGGCGCTTCCCTCGGACGCGAAGCAGGCCTCGAGCGGCAACAGGCGCTGATCGAAATTGCTCGCGAGCACCCTCCCGGCACGACGATCGTGTTCCCGGAAAGTGCTCTCGGCTTCTGGACGCCTACGGTGGGCGGCCATTGGCAGAAGGGTCTCAGAGGGACCGGTGTTACCGTGATCGCCGGCGCGGCTGTGCTCGAAGCCAGCGGCTACGACAACGTGCTCGTTCAGATATCGGCTGAGGGGCAAGACGTCTTGTACCGGGAGCGAATGCCGGTCCCCGGCTCGATGTGGCAGCCATGGCGAGCTTGGATCGATGATGAAAGCGGCGCTCGGGCACATTTCTTCGCCAACCCCGCGGTCAATGTCGGCGATTTGAAGGTCGCGCCGCTGATCTGCTACGAGCAGCTCCTCGTCTGGCCGGTCTTGCAATCGGCAATCCACCGCCCCGACGCCATCGTCGCAGTCGGAAATGGCTGGTGGACTGCGGGGACGTCGATCATCGACATCCAACAGGCAAGTAGCGAGGCCTGGGCCCGCCTGTTCGATCTGGCTCTCGTCATCTCATTCAACATTTGAAACATGGAGCTCGCATGCTGGATGCTGCGTTGATCAAGGAATGTGCCGACCCATCGTTGAGGCCGCCCATCGTCGAACAGTTCGTACAGGCGGTCGGCTCGGATAACCCGTTTGCAATTACGGTAAAGTCCGGCGGCCGTCTGATCCTCGTTGCCAAACCGAAAACGCCTGAGGAAGCGATTGAGATTGTCCGCGAGAACATTCGTGGCTCGGCCGTGCGGGTCGGTCTCACCCAGATCCCGGCGGGTCTCGGCCTGGAGGACGCGTCGGAACTGAAGGCCGATCTCGTCGACCCCTGCGCCAACCTGCGGATGGGCACAGCGATGTTCGCCAAGATCCTGCGCATCGTTGCGAAATGGTACGGAAATCCGACGAGCGAAGAGGTCTTCCCGCAATTGTTCGATGACGTGGTGCACGCCTGGCAGACCGGCAAGTTCGAGGGGCAGAGTGTGTTTCATGCTCGGAATCCGGGTGGCGGGGTCGAGCAACGATCAGTGGTGGAGGCAGACGATGGCGACCAAGACAGAAAAGACGCGGCCTCTTTGACGCCTGAGGAGGACCCAGCCAGACCCGACAACGCCGGTATCCGTATTGATCTCACAAGGATCGGAGGCGGAAAGTGACGACGCTCAAGATTGGACGTTTCGTAAATTAAAAATGGACGGAATTACGCTTTAAAACAGACGGCGATTGAGTTAAGAATGGACGCATGTCTGAACATTCAGATTCGAAGCCCCTTGTCGATCGCAAAGCGTTGCCTCTCGTGGAGGCAGCACTGGCCGATACCCGTGTCGTCTTGATATCCGGGCCTCGGCAGGCTGGGAAGACGACGCTCGCGCGCATGTTCTCGGGTAGGGATCGACCGTATCTCACATTGGACGATGCGGGTACTTTGAATGCCGCCAGAACCGACCCCACAGGATTTATACGAGGGATCCAGCGGGCGGTTATCGATGAGGTCCAAAGAGCCCCTGATCTGATGCTTGCGATCAAGGCAAGCGTGGATGACGATCAGGAGCCGGGACGGTTTCTGCTAACGGGCTCCGCCAATCTCGCTACCATCCCCGCTATTGCGGACTCGCTCGCCGGCCGTATGGCAGTCATCCCGCTTCTTCCCTTTTCCCAGGCCGAAATCCGTTCAGGTCCGGGCCTCATGCTCGATCGATTGTTTGCAGGAGACGAACCAGCCATTGATGGTGAGGTTGTTCTGGGCAAGGACCTGATGAGCATGGTGCTGGCTGGCGGCTATCCTGAAGCCTTGAGGCGAACCACGTCGGCCCGGCGCGTCTCATGGCTCGAAGACTATGTGAGTCTGATCCTGGATCGCGACGTGCGCGACATTGCCAACATTGATCAGCTCGATCGTTTGCCGCGCCTCCTGAACATCCTCGCGGAGCATGCTGGGCAATTGATCAACAATAGCAGCTTCGGTTCGGCGCTGGGACTGTCCGGGGTCACCGCTCAGAAATACATAGCCATCCTGGAGCGGCTATTCCTTATCAAAACCCTGGCGCCATGGTCGAACAACCGGCTCAGCCGGCTTGTCAAAACGCCAAAGCTCCATTTCATCGATACAGGACTTCTGGCGGCCTTGCGCGAAGACGAACTGGCCAGGCTAACCGACGACAAGACCCGCTTTGGCGCCCTGCTGGAGAGCTTCGTTGTATCTGAGCTTATGAAGCTGGCATCGTGGTCCGAGAGGCGCGTATCGTTTTCACACTATAGAACGAAGGATCTGGATGAGGTCGATGTCGTAATCGAGGATCGGCGTGGTCGGATCATCGGTATTGAAGTGAAGGCGTCTGCGACCGTCAAGACCGATGATTTTCGCGGGTTACGTCAATTGCAGGCAGCCGTCGGTGACCGTTTCGTGCGGGGCCTCGTCCTGCATGATCATGACCGCATCACGCCATTCGCCGAACGCCTGCAGGCTGCGCCCCTCTCAATCCTGTGGTCGATGTGAAGTGGATTTATCGGGCTTATGAGGTTTTGCCTGGTGCAGCGTCAGCGGCCACGCAAGACTGTACTGAGCCGTATCGGTTCAATAATCTCTGTGCTCAGGTCTTGGCGAGCCAGGAGTGTCCTTTTAGTTCCGATACCCGCTTGGAAAGGTGATGTCCTGATCCACCAGGACGTTGAATTTGTACCCTGGTCGGATCCTGATCGTAGGCTGGACATTCAGATTTTTCGAGATGGTTTGCTCTGCCACCCTGCCGAAGCTCTCGGCAAAATTCCGGCGAGCGGCGTCTGAAGCCGTGTCCTGCGTAGCGAGCGTGGAGCTCTCGGGCATCGATATATCGATACCCGTCCCGATGATGGCGACGAGTGCTGCCGATCCGAACGTGCGCAAGATATGACGATCGACCTTGTCCTTGAAACCGCCGTAACCCTCGGCATCCGTTCCGGACATGCCGCCGATCTGCAGTGTCGAGCCGTTCGGAAAGATAATGTCGGTCCAGACGACCAACACACGCGCCTGGCCAAACGACACCTTCGAATCGTAACGGCCCAACAGCTTTGCACCCTGGGGGATCAGCAGCCGATAGCCGGTGGCACTGTCATAGATGTTCTGGCTGACTTGTGCCGAGATCCTGCCCGGCAGGTCAGAATTCAAGCCCGTAATCATAGTCGCCGGAATAACGGATCCTCGCTTCAACTCGTAGGGGGAGAGCTGCGAGACCACCTGGTTCGGCAGATAGCCAAGATCCTTGATGTCCTGGTTGAAGAAGTCCTCCTTCGCGGTCTGGCCATTTTGATCGACGTTCTGCCCGAGCAAACCGGATTTCATCGCAATGCTGTAAAGATCGGACGCACTGTTCGTGGCGGCATTTAGCGGCTGGCTGGCGTCGGTTCTGCTGTCAGCTGAATCCTTTTGAACGTCCGACACATCCACCTTCAGCGGTGAATCGAGCGCGGTCGCTCGTGCCTGCAGGCTGGCCATCCTCTGACGCTGCGCCTCCCGAAGGATCTGCTCGTCCTGTTCCCGCTTCAGTCGGGCCTTCCACTCCGCTTCCGGCTCGAGTTGCGATCGCCGTTCCGTCCGGACCTCGCTCTGACGCTCGACGACTTGCTCCCTCACCGGCTCGCGTTCGACAACGACTGGTGTCGGCTGAAACACCTCGCGCTTCTCTGGCTCGCCTATGATCCCGTCAGACACGCCGCGCTTGAGCTGATCGCCAAATGTGGTCGCCGGCGAATTGGAACTGGAATCGAATTCATACCCCCGGTTAAACGAGAGACCGCGCCAAGATAGGCCAACAATGACGACGCCGAAGAACAGCACGATGATAACAATCGCGACGATGATCGGCAGACGATTGAGCCGCCGCATACTCTGTTGATCGTCGGCATTGCCCGTCGAGCCGAGCTGGAGCGATTGAACCATGTTCTCCCCTCCCCTCAGTTACGCTGCATGATCGAGAGCGGGCTGGCCGGTGTCGCGCCCGCAGACGTCGCGGTGTAGGCACGTCCGAGCGCAATGGCTGGCGTACTGACCCTCGCCAGAACCTGTCCATCGTAACTGTCGATCGACCATGCGACCTCGACTGGTTTTTGATCTTTGCCGACTTTCCCATCGGCAATGACCGTGTATCCCCATCCCTTCAGTGCCGCCTCAAGGGCGGCGGCGTATTCGGACGTGTCCTTGTCCATCTTGAAGGTTGTGGTGCCGGCTGTCCCAACCTGTTCAGCGAGGCGGCTTGCCATGTCGCCGGCGATCGCGCTGGCGGTGGCGCCGGTGACTGCAATCGAGGCGGAACTGGTAGTCAGCGTCTCATCCGCAGTCTGGCAACCGGAAAGAACTGAGGTGATGATGATGGCAGCGATGGTCTTCCTCATCGGTCACCCTCCCCGCCGGATCGTGATTTTCTGCTGGCGCCAGCCGACCCCGGACACAAGCACGGCCTTTTCGATGGCGTAGTCGACGATCATCATGTCGTTCTTCATGCGATAGTTGACGATGCGGTTCTGGCCGCCGCTGACGACGAACAGCACTGGGGCGTCCTGCCCCGAGATAGACCGAGGAAACTGAATATAGGTCTTGGCGCCGTCGGAATAGACGCGCTTTGGTCGCCACGACGCACCGCCACTGACCGAATACGAGAAGTTCAGCTTCTCGGGAGCGCTCCCCGGAATGCCGCCGGTCTCGAGCCGGGCATTGATATCCGCCAGCTTGGTCGACACATCCTCCGGATACTCGAAGCCAATCCTGGCCATATACTGGCTGGGATGGGATTTGAGCTGGATATGATAGGTCCGACGAGAGGTTGTGACGACCATCGACGTCACAAGGCCGGCCTCGGAGGGTTTGACTATCAGGTGGATTGCCTGCCCGCCGGTCGCGCCCGAAGTCGCCGGTTCGACCTTCCAACGGACGGTGTCACCGACAAGCACATCTCGGACGATTTCACCGCTTTGCAGCTCGATATCGCAGACTTGAAGCGGCGAGCACACAACAGAGGGCTGGGTCTCGCCGAACAGGAAAATGACCTTTCCATCAGGTCCGGTCGTGACCAGACCTGATGTTCCCCGCCACTTCCGCGAGATGTTGGTGCCTTTCACCTCATTTGAGGTCATGCTCTGCGCGAGAGCGCAATCTGCAAGGACGATTCCGGCCATGCAGCCGGCGGCCGCGATCAATCCTGTTCTGTGCATTTGAATTTCCCCTACCCTTAAAGCTGTGCGGTCCACTCGAAGTCCTGGACATAGAGACCGATCGGGTTGAGGCGGATGATCGCCTCGTCCTGTGGCGCGGTCATCGCGACAGTCGCTATCCCGCGAAACCGCCTGGTGCCGATCTCCTTGCCCTTTCGGTCGCGCTCATATTCAGTCCAGTCGATCTGGTAGGTCTGGTTGGAGAGCGCGACGATATTGTTGACCTCGATGGCGACCGTCGATGTCTTTGCCTTTTCGAATGGCGAGTTTCCACGAAACCAGGCATTGATCTTCTGGGTCGATGGATCTGAGGTTCTCAGCAGCGCGTAGGTCCGATCGATGTATTGCTTCTGCACCACTGCATCCGGCGTGATCGACTTCAAGCTCGTGACAAAATTGCCGAGTGTCGCGCGAACGACGCGGGCATCCGCATACTCGATCTGCTGCGGGAAGCCCGCCGTCACCGAGGTGCCGAGTTTGTCGACCTCGACGATGTAAGGCACGAGCTTGACCTGCGTGCTGAGATACATGGCATAGGTGAAGCCGATCACGGCCATCGACAGTCCGAGAATGCCGACGATCCGCCATGCGCGCGCGGCTTGGACATAGGAGCCATATCGTTCTGTCCACTCCTGCCGCGCGGCAAGGTAAGGGCTGTCGGGCGGCCGGTTTGCTGCCATCGCTTTTTGCCTTCCTGATGATTAATTGTCGTTTCGTTCGGGAGGTGGTCTGGGGCCGCTATGTCCAGTGCGGCCCTGATCGAGTTTGGCGTTGGCGAGTCCCATGATCGAACCGGCATAGGCTCCGGGCGAACCAATGGCTTTTTCCTTGGCCGCCGAGCTGGCTGCTTTTCCGGCCGAGCCGATCCCGGCACCCATGCCGCGAAGTGCTGAGCCCGCCATAGAGGAACCAGCAGCGCGTGCGGATTGAGCTGCAGCGGCACCCGCTCCGATGGCGCCCGTAGCGAGGGATGCTGCTCCGAGCGTGAATGATGTGGCCTGCCCGCCATGGCGCATGGCTTCCATGCCGCCAGAGACAGACGCGCCCTGAACAACGCCCTGGAGGATGGTGGGGACGTACATGGCGATGATGAACACGACGACAGATATGCCGGCGATCGCCAGTGTGGTGATGAACTGATCGGACTCGGCCGTCGGTGCTTGTGCCAGGCCGAGAAGGACTTCTGATCCGATCTTCGCAATCATGACCAGTGCCATGAGCTTCATGCCGACGCCGAAGGCGTAGATCAGATATCTGACGGCAAAGTCCTTCGTGAACGATGAGCCACCAAGCCCGAGCATGATCATGCCGGCCAGGAGGCCGACATACATCTCGACCATCACCGCGACGAAGATCGCCGCCACCAGCGAGAAGCATATGACGACGACGCCCATGCCAAGGACGGCGGCGATCGCAAGCGCGTTGTCTTCGAATACGCCAAACTTGGCCTGCTCGGACATCTGCGATGCGACCCGGATACCGGCGTCGAACACCTCAGCCGGTGAAGCGGAGCCGCCGCCCGCACCGATCTGGTAGAGACTGTTGACGATGTCCTTTGCAAGGGTTGGACCTTGGGCGAGTACGAACGCGAAGAATCCGATGAACATGATGCGACGGACGAGTTCGGCGAACCAGCTCTCAAGGGATGCGGTCTGTATGGCAAGCCAGACGGCGGCAATGCCGACCTCGATCCCGGCGAGAATCCAGAAAAGCGACCTCGCCGCGTCCATGATGGTGGTCTCCCACCCCTTCGCAGCAGCAGAAACCTGGTTCTCAAGCTCTGTCAGGACCTGTCCCTGCTGAGCGAGGGCAGGAGTGGCAAGGAGAAGGCAAGTTATACCTGCGACTGCAAGCGCCCGTTCAAGATATGGCTTCACCATCGCGGGCGCATCTCCTGGCCTTTCTCGATCGAGGGCAGCTCTTCGGCTGTGCCGAAGAACTTCTCACGACTAATGCGTTGCTCTTCGCTCATGTCGGGTGGTGCCGCGGCGTCTGCCTGGACGAGATAGAAAGTGGCGCCGGAAGCCGCCGCAGCCACCAAGGCCAGCACCGAGACGATCAGGACCGGGCGGCTCACCAGCGTGGCTCCATCTTCTGGCCGCTCGGGATCGTGGAAACGTCGGCGTTGAAGAATTTCTCTCGCCGGGCCTGGGCGAGATCCTTGTCAGTCTGCTTAGTCTGGAGCCAGGTCCCCATCATCGTCATCTGCTGGGAGACCAGGCCGCGGAGCTTCTGCATCTGGGAGACCTGCTGTGCTGCGATCTGGTGCCCGACTTGAAGAGCCTTCATCTGGCCGTCGGCCGACTCCGACATGGATCGAAGCGAGCTTATGGTGCCTTCTTCCGTGTCGAACTGGTCTGCCGTCAGGCTCGCGGCCTTCAGCGTGCTACCGATCGTATCCCGGTTCGTATCCGACCAGGATTGGTAGGTGTTCGCGAAGGATTCGGAGTTGGGCAGGTTGGTTTTCAGGTCCGCATAGCTTTTGAACCGCTGCTGAAGGACGTCGTCGGCATTGCCCATCGAAAACGATATGCTTTGCCCCTGGTCGACGATACTCCGCAGACGGTTGAGGTCACCCTCGACCTGTCCCCAGATGTGGTTTGGGAGCTGCGCAGTGTTTTGCAGCATGTTCTTGTAGATCTTCAGCTGGTTCTGTATCTGCTCCGCCAATTGGGTGATTTGGGTCAGCTGATTATCAACCTGCTGGCCGGAGCTTCTAAGGAGGTCGATGAGCTGCGCATTGTTGGCGAGCTGCGTCCATTCGGTGGCAGCGCCGGTTGCAGATCCCGCGTGGGCGGAGGCAACAGGCAGCATCAGTGCGATCGCCGTGCTCATCGTTGCGACGACCCAGTTATTGGACGTCGAGTAGCGACGTTGCATCGTGAACTCCTCTCTTTTCAAGCCAATGAATTGGCCAGTCTTGGCCATGTGCTGCCTTCAGCGCTCGGATGCGCTTCAGGTCTTCCTTTCCTGTGGCACCGACGAAGCTCAGCGCCACCGGTCCGAGTGACATGTCGAAGAGCCGTCGGCCATCGGGCGTGGCGACGTAGTATTCACGCTTAGGAATGGCGCTTGAGACGATCTCGATCTGACGCTCGTTGAAACCGATACGTTCATAGAACTCGCGCGTACCCGGCTCGCGCGCGGCGCCATTCGGCAGGCAGATCTTTGTCGGGCAGGCTTCCTTCAGAACATCGATGATGCCGGAGCGCTCGGCGTCCGAGATAGATTGGGTCGCCAGTACCACGGCGCAATTGGCTTTGCGGAGCACCTTCAGCCATTCCCTGATCTTGTCGCGGAACACCGGATGTCCGAGCATCAGCCAAGCTTCATCCAGCAGGATCAGGCTCGGAAAACCGTCGAGCCGCTTCTCGATCCGGTGGAAGAGATAGGTGAGGACGGGTACCAGATTGCGCTCGCCCATGTTCATGAGCTGCTCGATCTCGAAGCATTGGAATGCCCGGAGCGTCAGGCCGTCCTCTTCGGCGTCTAGAAGCTGACCCATCGGCCCATCGACCGTATAGTGATGGAGCGCATCCTTGATCTCGCGCATCTGCACCCCGCTGACGAAGTCCGACAACGATTTTCCGGGCGCGGTCGCCATTAGCCCAATCTGACGTGAGATCGCATTGCGATGGTCGGGCGTGATGGTGACGCCTTGGAGTGCGACAAGCATTTCGATCCATTCGATGGCCCAGGCCCGATCTGCGTCTGTGGAAAGATCGAATAGCGGGCAGAATGCCAGTGTTCTCCCCTCCCCGTTTTGGTCGTTGCCGATCTCGTAGTGATCGCCGCCTGCAGCGACTGTAAGAGGGAGGAGCGAGTTGCCCTTGTCGAAGGCAAAGATCTGGGCGAATTCGTAACGCCGGAATTGTGCGGCGACGAGCGCGAGAAGGGTCGACTTGCCCGATCCCGTAGGTCCAAAGATCAGGGTGTGGCCGACATCGTCAACATGCAAGTTCAGGCGAAACGGCGTCGATCCCGAGGCAACCTGCATCAACGGCGGCGAGTTTGATGGATAGAACGGGCATGGAGCGACAGGACTTCCCGACCACACCGAGTTCAACGGGACCAGGTCCGCCAGGTTGCGCGTATTGATCAGCGGTTCACGAATGTTGGCGTACCAGTTGCCGGGCAGGCTGCCGAGAAACGCATCTGTCGCGTTCAAGGTCTCGATACGCGCTCCGAAACCCTCCGCCTGAACCAGCCGGCGAATGGCTTCCGCCTTCTCCTGTAAGGCTTCACTGTCTCCATCGAACAGGATGACGACCGGGGTGTAGTAGCCGTAGGCGACGAGATGCGAGGAGGCCTGGGCTATGGCGTCCTCGGTCTCGGCGACCATGGACAAGGCATCCTGATCGATCGATCGGCTCTGGGTCTGGAACAGTTGGTCGAAGAAGGGGCGTACCTTTTGCTGCCACTTCTTTCGCGTGCGTTCAAGCTTCTGGCGCGCCTCTTCGGCGTCGAGGAATATGAACCGCGACGACCAGCGGTAAGTCAGCGGCATCAGGTCGAGGTTGTTGAGGATGCCGGGCCAGCTTTCCGCCGGCAGGCCATCAATGGCGACGACAGCGAGAAACCGGTTCTCGACCTTCGGCGTCAGGCCATGCTGGAGTTCTGCGGTCACCAACCAGTCAAGATACATCGGGACATCAGGCAAGCGGACCGGATGGCTCTCTCCCGTGATGCAAAATCGAACGAACTGCAGGAGATCGTCATAGCGTGCGACCCGCTCCCCTCCCTTCTCGCGGACCTCGCGGGTCTGCATGCGGGCGATCGACAGCGTGTTGGCTAGGTATTGTTCGATTTCCCGAATGGCGTTGCGGAATACGAACAGGACCGTGTCCGCATACGATTTCTTCCGGCTTGCCTCATCCGAATAGGTGTATTTGGCTAACGCAGTCTTCTTCGACTCGAGCGGCCGATAGGTCAAAATGACCGCATGCTTGCTCTCGAAGTGTCCCTGCTCTCGCTCGAAATGGCTCCTGCGCTCCGCGTCGATTGCGCGCGTAACAGAATCCGGAAAATGGCACTGCTCTGGAGACGGATAGTCGACCGTCGGTACCCGGATCGCCTCGACCTGGATCATCCAGCCCGTCCCCAGTCTCGACAGGATTGCGTTGATTTGCCGCGACATCTCATTGCGTTCGAGGTCGGTGGCGCTCTCGGCGTCCGGACCGGCAAAATACCAGCCAGCCATCAGGCTTCCGTCCTTCAGCAGAAGAACTCCGTTATCCACCAGCCCGGCATATGGAACCAGATCTGCAAAAGACGGAGCAGTCGCGCGAAATCGTTTGAGGGAAACCATTGGGACACCTCAGTATTTTCGCCACGGCGCGGCCGTCGGCCGGTAGTGGGGCTTGTAGGAAATGTGACGGGCATAAACCTGCCGCATCTGGGGATCGGACTTGGCCATCATGCGAAGCAAGCCGACGATGACGATCCAGACCGCCACACCAAAGAGCGCCGAGTAAAGCGTCAAGACGACGAAGATCAGGATTACGGCGGCAAGCCCGGTGATCAGCACCAGCTCGCGGTCAGCGCCCATCAGGAGGTTTGGCCGTGACAAGGCGCGGTGGATTCGATTGCGGTGGAGGCTCATCAGGCCCCCTCCCCTTCCCCGTCCGAAAACTGTTGGCTGACCTGATCCCTTGGCAAGCCTATCGATGCGCCAGTCGCGCCGAACAAACCGACGATCGTCGTGGCGCCGAGCAGAATACCGGCGACCAGGACGACGTACATCAGCCTGCGGGCGAAATCGTTGAGCTCGCCGCCGAAGATCAGCATGCCGCCGGCAATCGCGACAGCGGCCAGTGCAATATAGCCCGCGACAGGGCCGGTAATAGATTCCTGGATCTGCTCGAGCGGCCCTTCCCACGGAAGACTTCCGCCGGAACTGGCGAAAGCTGGCGTTGCAGCGGCGATCACTGCGACGGCAATAACGGCAATTGTCGGGAATGACCTCTCAGACTGCATCCCGGTTCTCCTCTGCATAAGGTTCCGTTTGGTAGTGGCCGCCTGCAAAGCGGGTCACATGGAGGATCTCGCTGATCCGCCGTCCTTTGGCCGTTCGTTCAATCGAGATGATCAGATCGATTGCATCTCCGATGACCGCCTGCATCGGCTGATGGCTTGCCTCGGCGGTCAGTTGCTCAAGACGCTGAAGTGCGGAACGCGCGCTATTGGAGTGGATCGTTGTGACACCTCCAGGGTGGCCCGTGTTCCACGCCTTAAGCATGGTCAGGGCTGCGCCGTCACGGACCTCGCCAACGATGATCCGATCCGGCCTAAGGCGCATTGTACTTTTCAGGAGACGCGACATGTCCACGACGTCACTGGTGTGCAGGATAACCGCGTTGTCGGCAGCGCATTGGATTTCGGCAGTGTCTTCCAGAATGACCAGCCGATCGTCGGGGGAGTTTGATATGATCTCCGCGAGGATCGCGTTGGTGAGCGTGGTCTTGCCCGAACCAGTACCACCGGCAACGAGGATATTGAGCTTCGAGACTATAGCGCTGCGAATGATCTCCGCATGCCTTGCGGTCATGACTTTGCTCAACACATAGTCATCAAGAGGTATGAGCCGCGACGCACGACGGCGGATGGTGAACGACGGACCCGAGACGACCGGTGGGAGTAGTCCTTCGAAACGGTGTCCGCCGATCGGCAACTCGCCCGAAACGATAGGGCGATCGTCGTCCACCTCCGAGTTCAAAACATGGGCGACGCTTCCGATGACGGTTTCCGCCGCAGACCGCGTCATCTCACCAGCCGCGGCCATGCCGTGACCAAGCCTTTCGATGAAAAGCCGACCATCAGGGTTGAGCATGATCTCAACGACGCTCGGGTCTTCGAGTGCTACACACAAATGATCTCCCAATGCGTTCTGCAGCTTGCTGACGAGACGGGGGAGTGAGCGGTTTTGGGTGCTGAGCATGATCAGGCCGCTTCCGTTTGATAGATTGGAAAGTCTGACGAATAGGCGCCGGGTCGAAGACGATCGAGGCTCTGCCGGTCTGCGAGGAATAGGTCAGCGACGCTTCTCGTTTCGTTGATCTGTGCAGTCGCGCCGAGACGGCTCAGAAGCCAGTCCGCACGACATAAGATGCGCTCGAGCCTGCCGTCCGTCGCGGTCACGAATTCCCTGTAACCGTTGAGGATGCTCCACTCGACGATGCCGGCAAACATCACGAGCGTTGCCAAGCGAAGGCTCGCCTGCTCCCGTTCCACTGCGGTGTTCACATCCCCGCAAAATCGAGAACTTTCGATTATTCGATGGTAGGTTGAGAGATGCGCCATCTCCAGGAGTTGGGGAAATACCTTCTCCAGGAGGCGCGCGCTTCCGACCACAGCGTCGCAGCGGCGGAGGCGAAGGACGTATGCCGGACCCAGCTTGTCGAAGTTGCCTCTTTCAAGACCGGATGTGCAACGGACTTTCCAAGCCAATCGACCGCGGGAAATGCGGGCACGGAGACGGTGCATGTCGTGGTTGAGGCGGTTCTCAGCTTCGCCCTTCAGGTTCTTGATGGTGACGACGCGCATTGAGCAGACCTCCCTGCGTTGATGACGTAGGGAGGTTTGCCGGGACAGTGAACTTCGATCTACTGCCAAAAGTGTTAGCGACTGATTCCATCGCGGCCGGGTGTTTGACTCCAAAAAATAGGGATTAGGTCCTCGAGTTCACTAGCAAAAGTGTTAGTGGGCCGCATCTGTTGCCTTTCATGCTTCAGCGGCAACATACGGAAATTGCTCAAGAAAACGGTACATCCAAACGGACCTCCTTGCATTCGCTTGTGCACGTTATGGGTTTGCTAACCCTATTTTTCTTGCCATGGTGTGGGAATCGGGTGAATGTCACGATAATTGGACGAAAATCCTAGAATTATCGTGACTGAAGGCGAACAAATCAATGAGCGTGAAAATGGCCGCTTCAGAGAAAGTGACGAGTTTCGCGGATACAATCCTCGCACAGGGCGGGGACATATCCTCGAAGCTCGACATGCTGCGGCAGGAGAAATTCCCACCGAATGCACAGAAGACGCTTCGCCAGTTCTCACTGGCGGAAGTCGCGGACTTTGTCGGCGTCTCGCAGAGCTATCTCAAGAAGCTTCACCTTCAGGGAAAGGGAGTCGAGCCTAGCACGACATCGACCGGCCGACGCTACTATACCGCAGATCAGATCAACGAGCTTCGCCAGTTGCTTGATCGGGTGCCGCATCGGCAGGCTCATGAGAAGCTGCAGGTTATAGCAGTCGTCAATTTCAAAGGCGGTTCGGGAAAGACCACGACCTCAGCTCACCTCGCGCAATTTCTCGCGTTGAAGGGCTACCGAGTCCTCGCTGTCGACCTTGACCCTCAGGCATCATTGACCGCGCTTTACGGCATCCAGCCCGAGTTGGACGAGAAGAAGTCGTTCTATGAAGCGTTGCGCTACGACGACCACCGCATGTCTATCAAAGACGTGATTCAGGCTACCAATTTTCCAAACCTCGATGTGGTGCCTGCCAATCTCGAGCTGCAGGAGTACGAGTACGAAACTCCGATCGCCATGCAGCGGAAAGACTCGACTGCCGGAAAGATGTTCTACACCCGCATCGGGGACGCACTGGCAGAGGTCGATGATCGCTACGATGTCGTTGTCGTCGACTGCCCTCCCCAGCTTGGCTATCTCACGCTGACGGCGCTGACTGCCGCGACATCGGTCCTCATCACGGTCCATCCGCAGATGCTCGACATCATGTCAATGTCTCAGTTCCTGCTGATGCTCGGAGAGATCTTAAAGAGCGTCGAAAGTGTGGGCGTTGACGTGTCTCTCGACTGGTTCCGTTATCTGGTGACACGTTACGAGCCAACCGACATCCCGCAACAGCAGATGGTCGGTTTTATGCAGTCGATGTTCGCTCAGCATATGATGAAAAACCATATGGTCAAATCGACCGCAGTCTCAGATGCCGGCCTGACCAAGCAGAGCTTGTACGAGGTCGAGCGCGCTCAGTTCACGGCCTCGACATATGATCGAGCCCGTGAGTCAATGGATGCCGTCAACAATGAAGTCATCGAGCAACTCCAGAAGGCTTGGGGGCGGCGCAGTGCTTAGTCGATTGTCAGCCGTACAGATCGTTTTTTTCCGTAACGAAAACAGCGGCATAATCAGATACGGAGTTTGCTTTCATGGCGCGTAAGAACGTATTTGCGAACATCACGTCCTCAGCGAACGAAGGTAAAGAACGCAAGGCGACACCTGGGTATGCCACCCACGGTGCCTCCAGATCCATGATCAGTTCGCTGAGCGAGCTTCGAGACAAGGTCGCACAGGCCGAACAAAACGTTCCCGGCGAAACGATCATCGAGCTTGATCCTGAGCTTCTTGAATCCTCTTTCGTTACAGACAGGATGGGTGTCGACGATATCGCCTACGCCGAGCTACTCGAAGCAATCCGGGAGCGTGGTCAGGACACGCCGATACAGGTCCGCCCCCACCCTACAACCGAAGGCCGCTATCAGATCGTCTTCGGGCATCGTCGCGCGCGCGCCGCCAAGGATCTCCGACGCCCGGTCCGGGCTGTCGTAAAGGCAATCTCAGACGCGGACCATGTCATTGCTCAGGGTCAGGAAAACTCTGCCCGCGAAAATCTGTCCTTCATCGAGCGCGCAATGTTCGCCCAGCGATTGGTTGACCTGTCATATGACAGGTCGACGATCCAGACCGCGCTCTCTGTGGACGCGCCGATGTTGACCCGGATGTTGTCCGTATCGGGTCGCGTACCGGCCGAGATCGCGAATGCAATTGGCGCGGCGAAGTCCGTTGGTCGGGATCGTTGGACCGAGTTTGCCCAGCAGATCGAAAGACCTGCAACGCTTGAACTGGTGCGGACCCTTGTCGACGATCCATCATTCTCGTCGCTCGGCTCAGACGCGCGTTTCGAACTTCTTGCAAAGAGTATCAAGAAGGCAGCCAGGCCATCAAAGCGGCTGAGCAATGCAAGTGAATGGCGCGCACATGATTCGAGTGTCCGAGCAGAGTTCAAGGGAAGCGGGAAAAGCTACTCGATCGCGCTGAAAGCAAACGACGCTGGCAGGTTTGGTCGGTTTATTGCCGAAAACCTCGATCGTCTGCATCAGGAGTTTCTGAGTTCAACTAAAACAGAAGGAAAATAGCGGCAAAAGAAAAAGGCCCCCCAACGTCGCCGTCGTGGAAGCCTTCCTCATGTCTAAGCAACCTGAGAATCGCATTTCCATGAATCACAGTCAAGAGTCTTTGGCGCCAGTTTGGTGAGTTGATTTCCTTTGCCTTTAGAAAGGTGAGAGGAACATGCAGACAGGAAATGTAACGACGCCATTCGGGCGGCGGCCGATGACGCTTGCCTTGGTGAAACGTCAGCTTGCGACGGCAGATATCCAAGCGGGAAAAAGCGTCGACAAGTGGAGAGTCTATCGCAGCGCCTGCGAGGCGAGAACGATGCTCGGTCTGCGTGACCGTGCCCTTGCCGTCTTGAATGCCTTGCTGAGCTTCTACCCAGAGCAGGAACTCAGCGAAGACAGCAATCTTGTCGTCTTTCCATCGAATGCTCAGCTTGCGATCCGCGCCAACGGGATCGCGGGAACGACGCTTCGTGAGAACCTCGCTCTCCTCGTGCAGGCGGGGCTTATCCAGCGCAACGACAGCCCGAACGGCAAGCGCTACGCTCGCAAAGGAAACGATGGAGGAATAGAAACCGCCTACGGTTTCAGTCTCGCGCCACTTCTTGCCCGCGCAGAAGAGCTCGCGATAATGGCTCATCAGGTTGCCGAGGAGAGCCGGCGGCTGCGTGTCATCAAAGAACGCATCACAATCAAACGCCGCGACATTCGCAAGCTTATCACTGCCGCGATGGAGGAGGGCGCCGCAGGGAACTGGCAAGCCGTCGAGGATGCTCTGGTGACGACCATTGCTCGGATCAAGACGGCGAAGACAACCCCCGCCCTCGAAGCCTGCCTTGATGAACTTACCTTGTTGAGCGAGGAAGCAATCAACATGCTGGAAATTCAGCTAATTCCTCGAAAAACCGACGCCAATGGTGACGAAATCCGTCATCACATACAGAATTCAAATACCAAATCCTTAAATGAACTTGAACCTAGCTCTGAAAATGAGCAGGGTGAGAGGCTGGCGGCAAAACCAAGACCAGCTGCCCAGCCGATAAAGGCCTTTCCCCTGGGTATGGTGCTTAGGGCGTGCCCGCAGATCGCAGATTACGCTCCTGGTGGTTCAATCTCGCACTGGCGAGAACTGATGACCGCCGCAGTCGTGGTTCGGAGCATGCTTGGGGTTAGCCCGTCTGCCTATCAGGACGCCTGCGAAGCCATGGGACCAGAGAATGCAGCGGTGGCTATGGCCTGTGTTCTTGAGCGGGCAGGGCATATCAACTCACCAGGCGGATATCTGAGAGATTTGACAAGACGGTCTGAAAGAGGCGAGTTTTCTCTCGGGCCGATGCTGATGGCGCTGCTCAGGACGCATGAGACAGGGGGACAGAAATCGGCTTGAGATCACAGTTCAGGTTCGTTCCCCATCTTTTGCAGGGAAGTGAACAATGAGGCCTTCGGTTGTCAGCCGTACAGATCCACGTTTTCGCCAATAAATACAAAACGTTGATCTAATGTCGTCGGTTTACCTGGTCGCGCCTTTGAGGTCAGCGAGCTTTGCTATGCAGCGCGCTCAACTCGGTTTGGGCGGCCGGCATGTGTTTCACAGATGGTCTACGAGCTTGGAACGATAACGATGGGTGCTAATTATTTTGATGATGAGCAGGAAATTGGACCACAGGCGCTGATACTGCTGCGCAAGGTCTTGGTAGACCTCCGCGAGACTGCTGGTACCGTGACCGCGGAGGAAGAGCTCGGAATCGCTAGGGAACTTGTAGCTCTTTTCAAATCGGGCTTTCGAACCGAGGAGGAGCTGAAGGCTATGGCTGGTCACATGCCCCTTTTGAACAAGCAGACCTGACTTTCTACAGTCAATCCAGGAGACGCGACGCACGACCACTTCGTCTCTGTGCACTGTTATAGTAGCTCGATGCCTGTTGGACGGAGCGATGTCGTGACTGTTCCATGGCCTCAGGCAAAGGGATGCCGCGGTTGGCGGCTTCGGTCAGATAGCCGGAGCGAAGGCCGTGGGCCGAAAACTCCTGAGGCTCGAGGCCGGCCAGCTTTGCGCGCTGTTTGACGATGTCATTGATCGCCTTCGGGTCCAGAGAACGACGCGAGACATTGCCCCACCGATCGATGGCGCGAAACACGCTGCCACTTTCAATCCTCGCGGCAGTCAGCCAGGCGTCCAGTGCCTCGACAGGCCGTCCGGTGATGTAGACGACCTCGTCGTTTTCGGCGCCGCTGGTCTTGGTGCGGCCGAGGTGAATGGACAGCGAGGGGAGGGGAGTTTGGCCGTCGATAGGGATCGGCTCCTCCTGCGTCAACTGCTCCTTTCTTAGGCCCGCGATCTCGCTGCGTCGGCGCCCACCTGAGGCAAAGGCGACCATCAGGATTGCGCGGTCGCGGATGTCGCGCAGGCTGTCGCTATTGCAGGTGGCAAGAAGTCTGGAGAGGATATCGCCGGTGACGGCCTTCGCGCTCTTGCGCTTCCTCGGCCGGGGCGTTGCACGCACGGCCAGCCGGATTGCGGATTTCAGGGCAGGGGAGCCGAAAGGACTTTCAAACCCGCGCCATTTCGTCAGCGTCGACCAGGTGGCAAGCCGACGGCGCACGGTGTCGGGCGCGTGCGGGCCGGAGGATCGCAAGAACCCCTGTGAGCGGAGCTTGTCCTCGACTTTAGCGGGCATTCCATGATGGGGATCGGTCAGCCGCTTCTCGACGTCCCAGAGGTGATGGGCGACGAATTTCAGCGCCAGGGCTTCGGGGGCCGGCCAGGGCAGGCTCATTCCCGTGGATGCCAGAGACCAGGCCTGCAGGTAGGCGAGATCGGAGGTGAGCGCACGCAGCGTATTCGCCCCCATCCCCTCATTGACCAGATGGCGAAGCGTGTCGATGTCCTGGTCCGTCAGCAGTTCCGCCAACTCGTCACGCCGGTCCATGGGCAGGACGGAGGCGATCGTGTCGAGCTGCTCGGCCCGCCGTGACATGCTCTTTGTGCTTGAGGATGCGTTTTCGGGCCCTTCCGTCATGTCATCCATCCACTTGTGAAGGGGTGTCTGTAAACTTCGGGCGAACCCGTCCGTTCCGGAGAGTGTCGCCGGCGTTAATCAGGCTGCCATGCGCATAACCATATCCACCAGGATCGGCCGCCGGCCCTTCGTGTTCATCGCCGCACCGAGGGGCCCGCGGATTGTCAGGCGTGGTCGCCCTATGGATTTTACGGGTGAGCCCGGGGCGGATGGAACTGTGGTGGCTACCGCTTCGCAGATGGCGTGTCGGGGCCGGAACGGGCGTGAGCGGTGACATTCACATCACCGATGATGCCGTATGCAGTTTCAGGTCGGTTTGCGAAAAATCACGCCCCTTGAACAGAAGGGGAGCCTTGGCGACGGCCGCCACCGCATAAGAAAAGCAGTCACCCATGTTGAGGCCGGCCGGATGACGCCCTTTTCCAAACCGCTCGAACGCAAGCTCCGCGGCATGATAATGGCGCTCACCGAACGCGACGGGAGTTACGTTAGGCAGCGCGACCAACTGAGCAATGACGGCTGCAGCACTTGGAAAGTTTTTCCCCGTCAGCACCATTCTGGTCTCCAGGAGGGTCGGCCAACCCACAAGGATTTCCTCGCGGCTGACAAGGGCGTGGAAAAGCTCAGCCTCCGTCTCGCCCAGCGCGGTGGCCACGATCGCTGACGTATCGAGAGCGATCATTTCGGCAGGCCGTGTTCGTCATAAAGGTCATCATGTGCCGATGTCGTGCCTGGCGGTACCGAGCGGCGGCCTTCTGCCATCAGTTCCCAAAGCACATCAGCCGGCGTCTTCGCCTGTTTTTGGCGCAGTTCCTGATCGTAGCGCTCGAGCGCCTGCTCGACGAGCCTGTTGATGGGCTGGCCGGTCCGCCGGGCGAGCGCATGGGCCAGGTCGCGGGCCTTGGTGCTACGAATGGAGAGTTGCGGTTCGGACATGGTTTCCTCATGGCGTTTGCGCGCCAGATATAGCAATCCGGGCAAAAGATAGCAAGGATGGCACGCGAGATGGCTAACCCCCGATAAGGGTTACTTATCGGGGGTGAGGCATCGCGAGCACATTGATGAGAAGTACGGAACCGTATTGCCGCTATAGTTTTCGCTTAACGAATCATTTACCATAAATTCAATGTCTTACGATCAAACAAAATTGCCCATCCAGAGCCTGCTACGGCCGATCTCCGAGGCCGCCGTCGCGCTTGCCCGCCTCGACGAGCGCATAGCCCGCTCTCCCGTCGGCTCAGGCTTTCTCGAGCGCTCGCATTTCCTCGACGCGCATGCCTCGCTCTGGGTCGATGGGGAACTTGTCCATCTCGAAGACCTCGTCCTGCATGACGCGCTCCGGGACATCCGCGCACCCACTCACGAACTGACGATCGCCCGCGACATCCTGAAAACCCGCCGCCGCATCGCCGCCCATCCAGCCGCTTGGGCGTCCTCCGCTCAAGGCCTCGCCTCGCTCCGCGGGCGGGCGTGGCCCGCGGCATCATGGGGTGGAGACGGGGAGGGGGTGCGCGATGGGAGTGTTGAGGTGAGCGACGCTCCGGCCGAGATAGGGGATGCGGAAGATCTCGACATTGATGATCTGGGTGATGCGTTTGCCGCGATCGATGCAGTACTCGCCCGATCCGGGGCCGCGATCGAAGAGGCGAAGAAGCCGGGGCGCGCCAAAAACGCTCCGGACAAGGATCCACTCGTCTATGATCTCGACTGGGATGAGGACGAGCGGCTGGCGGAGTGGCAGGCTGTGCTGGCGCGGGCCCAGGACTTGCCGCCGGTCTGTCAAGCGATCGTGGCGCTCGATGCCTGGAATGAAATCGCCGTGCTCCAGCATGCGCCCTGGCTTGGCCGGATGCTGGCCGCCTCGGTCCTGCGCGAGGGCGGCGTTACCACCGGCACCCATCTCGCGGCGATCAATCTCGGGCTCAAAGCCATTCCCGTCGATCGGCGCCGGCATCGTGATCGCGAGACACGGTTGCTGGCGATAGCAAGGGCGCTGACAATCTCCGCCGAGACGGGGCTGAAAGAACATGACCGGTTGGTGTTGGCGCGACAGATGATGATGCGCAAGCTGGAGGGACGGCGAACGTCATCCAGGCTGCCGGAGCTCGTCGAGCTTGTCATGGCGCGGCCGCTGATTTCCGCCGGCATGGTGGCAAAGACGCTGGACGTTACGCCGCAAGGCGCGCGGCGCATCGTGCAGGAGCTTGGGCTTCGCGAGATGACGGGCAGGGGGAGGTTTCGGGCGTGGGGCGTGATCTAGGCTGCAACTTAAGGTGCAACCTAGAGTCAAAGTCTCCATCATCAGGTCTTATTGGGGATTCGTAGTCGGGAGCTTAGATATGAAAGCGCTAATACTCTCAGAAAGGCCCTCCATGGCTGCGCCTTCAAGTGCAAGGTATGCAGCTGTTTGTTGCCTTATCATGGGGTACGCTGCCCCATCGCGGTAAGTTTGAAATTCACCGCTTTTCTTGCGCTTAGTCCGGGTGAAAAATTCTCTGTATCGACGTGGGGTTACTCCAAAAAATGGGGCAAACTCAACGGCTGGAAACTTGCCGTACACACCGCGTGACATCCCTTCAATCTTTACAGCGTCCGAATGAAGATCTGAAGTTAAGCTTTTAGGATAGGGCTCCAGAAAAACAACCTTAGATATGCCGCTTGCAACGATATGTTTCGAACACATATGACACGGAAAGGTGGTGCAATATATGGTTGCATCCTGAACGCTTATGCCAAGTCTTGCGGCGTCGCTCAGTGCTGACATTTCTGCGTGGACAATTCGGCCATACTCAAGCGCGTCCATAAACTGAGATTTATCGAGCTGCTTGAGCTGCTCTGAAGTCAAATTTAGCGTGTTTCCGACGCCGATTTCCAGAACCTCATCGAGAAGCTCTTGTTTTCTCTTATCGTTGCTGTCTGATCCAAGCTTATACTCGCGCGCGTCGAAGTTATCGTCTGCCCAGTAAGTGCCCCCACCAGCCTTGGGAACTTCGTTTGCTCCCAAGGCGGCTATTTCCCCGGATTTGCGAAATATGGCTGCGCCGACTTGGCGGGAAAGATCGAGGCTCCTTAGTGCTGCGGAGTGGGCAAGATACATCCCATACTCGAGCCGGTTGGGCGAATATCCATTATGGCCGAAAAGGAGATCTACGAAACGCTTAACCTGGTCAGAAACATTGTTTTGCTCTTCTGCACGATCGGCGTTTATCACAACATCTGCAAACTGAAAGATTTTGCCGACTTTTTGGCCATTTGGTTCATTGAACTCATCCTCATCTCGGGCAACCAACTTTTCCGCGTCTCCCCGGAAGTAGTTTGCATCGCGCTTTTTGTTGTCGTGCGCCATCCCATTCGCGAGATTGTCAACGCGAACATCTCGAGCGGAGTAGACGGAAATTTGAAAAAAAGAGGCTCCGTAAACATCGCGAAGCAGGTCAAGTTCTTGCTCGGTCTTCAGCTGATCAATCACAAACACATTTCCACGTGATTTGTCAGCAGACCGACGTTCTGCAACCTCTGATATCGCAAAGGCGGAGAGCACCTTTCCGCCCATGTTGTCTCTGAGGTAGTTGCCAAATGTAATGTAAGTATTGGCTCTGTCAAACCGCGTCTTCACGCTAAGACCGGCGTAGCCGAAGGCGTCAGCAATCGAAGGGAACTGCTCAGAAATTTTTATGTGATGTACGTCGTAGCCTTTTTCGTTAAACTCTTTCCTTAGAGATTCTAATGTGCTTTTAAGCCCCGTACCCACTGGCGAGACGATTCCGATGATTATTTCGGGAAGATTTTTGTCAAGTTTGGGGAACGTTTCGTTGGCCATGATCGTATTCGTTTGTTAATGATTCGTAGTGAAACTTGGTGTCACGATTACACTGAAAATTGGGGAAGACAATGCAACCTCCTGTGGAGAAGAAGGCAGTGTTAAGTACTCAACAGAAGAAGCCTCTGTTGGATCGACTTGAATCATTGGTGCAAAAAAATGAGCACGCTTATAATGATGCGATCCAGGATTTTCGAGATCGCTTCTCGCTGGGACCTGCATCCTATAGCTTAGCTGACGACTGAAATTTCTCGAGGGCCCTTTGGGGCCCTTTTCAATTTTGGGAGAAAATGTTCAAGCCGTCTCGTTCGATCACCGCGATTAGTTGGAGTCGATTGAATTAAGCCTACACAAGAAGCGCTCAAAAAAGGTGTCCTTGAGCATTTTATTCTGAGATTGCGACCGTTACGTATTCCGGTGATTAGAATCCAAACGGCATGGCGCTCGATCAAGCGCCATGCCTCTAAGACTTCAATTGCGCTTTTCGCGCTTCCTGTCTGCTCATTGCGCTCCACGAGATATTGCAAGCGAGCAGGTTGCCATCCGCACACCAACAAAACACGTTTCCTCCTAACGCCCCATAATGTCCGAGTTAGCAGGAGACCTCATTTTGCTCGCACAAAGATCCATCCCCCTTTGGTCTTCCATGAGCGTGCAAGGCCCTGACCCACAAGCTTGCCCGCTGTGCGATTGACGTCCCAGATGAGTTCATCGATTGCATCGGCTAGTTCCACGGCATTGCGTGCTTGAACCTCGTCCATTGCGCTGAGAACGGCCGCTTCAATCTCGGGATTATAAGGCGGCTCCCGATTCCCCCCCTCAAATCGGTCGCACCACAGAATGTGACCACGCCAGACGATGAAGTGGCTTTCGCACCCTCCTTCACGCCACACTGAGGGATAGAGGGTAAGTCCTTCTCCCCGCATATCAAAGCGCCATGCCTTGTCGGCGCGACTGTCCAGGTTGATTACTAACGTCTCGCCGCACCCATCAGGGCACGCCATGACAATCGATCTGGGTCGTGAGCGAAACACCATGGAAGCGTCGCCAGGGGTGCTGAGGGTTGCTTCAGCCTGGTCCCTATACTCGGCATCGCCAACCAACCGGACCATTCGTGCAGGCTCTGTCATTTATCGCTCCTATTGTGACGTGTCGGCCGGACCGGCAGATTCCAGGTTGGGCCTTTGGCGAAGGCGCCCATGGACGAGCAGGCCACGCAATTCGGCTGCACGGCGACAGCCATCTCCTTCACTCGTCCGCGAATGCCGTCATAAACCTGATAGCGTGGTTTGATCGGAACCGGCGTGACAGCCCCGAGCAGCATGGTCATCGCGAGCGAACTCACGGTAGAGTTGATCGACAAAACCGCGGGCTGGGGTTCGCGCAAGCCCTGTACATAGGGGTCCGCCGCTCGCTGCTCTGGAGTCAGCATCTCCCGCCGGATCGCCTCGCCGTCGAGCGCGCCCGAGCAGCTCAGGCATGGAAGTCCGGGGGCAAGCATCTGCACGCGTCCCGTGATGTGGCTGACGGCTCCGTTTGCGACAGTGATGCTGACGCCCATATCGATCACGGGCACCAAATACTGATAGGCGGCTTGGTTGACGACCGCCCGGCTCGCATGGGAATCCGTGCATAACAGCACGAAATCGAAGGTCGCGATGAGATTCGCGACCTCCTCGTCGACGATGTCAGCTTGAAGCGGGACCACCTTGGTATCAGGGTTGATGGCGCGGATCATCCTGGCCACGACCTCGACCTTCGGCTGGCCAACGTCCGAGGGGATGGAGCCGACGAGGCGGTTAAGGTTCGTCTCCTCGACCACGTCGGGGTCGATCACCGTGATCCGCGTGGCGCCGAGATGGGCAAGTTGCTGGCACTCGAGCGATCCCGTCCCACCCGCACCGATCACGCCGAAGTCGAGGCGGCGCAGCAGCCGTTGCCCCGGCGCTCCGAATGCCCGAACTTGCCGATCGTCGCGTTCCTGATCGGAGACGCCCAGCATGGGCGAATGGAGCATCAGACTCTCTCCCACTTCCCATACGTCGATCTCGTCGGCGTTTCCGAGAAGGCGCGCGCGGCAGCCCTCGGACCCGATCACCAGCGCGACATGGGGCACTGGAGCCGCTCGCCGAGCAAAATACGAACCCAGTTCGGTTCCACCCGCATCATCGATCGGCGAGAAACGCGGATGGCCGGGGCTGGCGGGATGGGTGTGGATCGCGATGACGGCCATGCCAGTGACCCGGCTGCGGTTGGCAACCTCGATCAGGAAGGACGATTTCAGGACGGCAGATACGCAGGTGCGATGCTCATATGCATCTTCCGGCACTGTGCTGGCGTCGGCGACAATCCACGTCTCGCTATGCGAATCGTAATATGCATAGGCGATGGCGCAGCTCTCCAGGCCACTGGCGTCGAGCAGCCTTGACGCGAGGTTGGAATAGAGAGGGGAAGGAAAGCGAACACGGCTCATTGGACCTGCCTCATACGATCAATAATTACGTTCATCCAAGTCGACAGGGTGTCGCGATTGGGGTTCCACGGTCCTGTAAGATGCCACGAGAACCACGTTGCGGGTTCGACGGTCTCCGGGACAGGAGTTTGCGCCGAGTTTTGTGGTGGGCCTCCATGTGCTAGAAGGAGATCAGGATCCGCCCAGAAGCAGTCGAGCTGCGCAAACGGATATCCGGGCGGGACGATGAAGCGGATGGTGGTCGACGACCTCGACCACCCCTCCGGCAGGCGGAGGCCCGGCACGGTGACGAGCGTGGTGCCGCTCGGCAACTGCCGGGTCTGAACGTCGGCGAAGCGCTCCCGCAGCTGCTCCAGCTGCATATCGAGAACGCCGGGCATCAGCCGAAATTCGCCTTGGGGACCGACGAGAAACGGCGGACACCATGCTTCGGAACGAGGCTCACAGCCTCATCATCGGCGATGATGCGGTCCGGGTCATCGCCCTCGCCCTCCAGCGACAGGTCATGCTGCGGATCCCAGTCAGATACCATCGCCTTGATCTGCGCGCCGGTCAGCTTCTTCTTATCGGTCTCATAGGCCTTACCGTTGACGAAGAACGTGTAGATGACCTTGTTGGGCGCCGTGATGAACTTCTCGACGCCGTTGGCGGCGAGATCCGCATCGGTGCCCGGTTCGATCAGCTTGTCCTTGCCGCCACGCACCTCCAGGAAGACCGCCTCGTCACTGCCGATGCCGGCGAGCGCACGCAGCACCGCTTCAGGGATGGAAAAACGGCCCCACACGATGCGCGCCTCGTTGAGCTTGACGCGGTAGAGCGGGTCGGTGCTGAAAGTGATGAAGCGGAAGGCGGCACGATCGCGCAGATCGACCTCCTCATCCGCCCGGACATCTTCGAAGTCGCCTTCGGACGTGATCACGAACAGTGAGTGACCGTCGATGTCGTTAATGCCGGCCTTCTTCAGGATCTGGCGGCCGAGCGGAACCGGATCGTCGAGGATAAGCGGGTGGAAATCTACGCTGTCGACAGCGAGCGAGACCCGGTAGCGACCGGGGCGCAGGGGGCGATCTTCCTGCACGGCGAGTGCGACATCGTCGATGTCGGGGTTTTCGATAAGAGACATTTTTGTTTTCCTGTGGACCTCGGCCTGATTGCGTCGGTCTCACAGGGTTAATCTCGCCAGCATCAGCCGACCGGTAATTTGGGTGAGAGATTTTTTTGCAGCCTGCCGTCGGCCACTGGACCGCAGGTAAAGAAGGCGGGACAGAAGGGGCATGTGCGGTCGGATCGCTCAGGCGTGAAGTTTCCGCCCTCGATCGCCGCGAAGACTTCGGCAAGCTTTTCTGTTCTCTTGCCGAGCGCCTTATGGTCGAACTCGACCCTTGTAGTGTGATCGTCGTCGGCGAGGTGGACGATCTCGACCGTGCAGCCGGGAAGTGAGTTGGCGGCCGCCATCTGGAAGGCGGCGTCGGCGAGGCCCTGTCCGGTTTTGGAGGATCGGTGACCGGTCCGAACCATTCGCACGATATGCCGTCCATCAGGGGTCATCACGACATCGTCTGCATTTGCCGAGACGGTAGTCGTTCCGAGCCCTGTTTGGAGAGAAGGCGGTATCGAGCGGGTTGTACCCGCGCGCATCGCCACGAACCGCTGGACAAGCAGGGTCGCAACTTCACGGTGCAGCCGATACTCGTCCCCAGCCAGTGGCCCTTCAGACCATCTCTGCTCCAGCAGTCTCTCCATTTCACCAAGCGACACGACGGAGGGATCAGTGGCGGCGATTTCCGTCACGATGGCGCGGACCAGATCGTGCATTGTCGTCATGGTTGTTGGCGTGCGTCGACCGCCGACGCCAAGCACATGGGTGTACAAAAAGCGCCGTGGGCACCGATCATACAGATCCAGTTGCGCTGTCGTGACCTTGATTTCGGGCCCCAATACGATCGGGAGCGGTTCATCCTCGGGGTACGGTTTCCGGTCCGCGTGCGGCGTTGCCGCGCGGGTTGTCGTTACACCTAACCGTGCGATGAAATCCGAGGGATTGCGCCGATTGCCGTTCGCCATTCGGGTCGCTGAGTAAAGGAGGAGGCGGTCCCGCGCTCGAGAGGCGGCGACATATAAAAGGCATTCCTGCTCAAGCCCGTGATCCGTGGCGGCCAGAGCAACGGTTCCGCCTTCTCCGCCAGCGATAATGCCATCTGGAACCGGACAGGCCGGCTTACGCGCCGTGCTGGGCATGCTCCCCTTATTCAGACCCATAACATGCACCACGGGGAACTCGAGACCCTTGCTACCATGGATGGTCATCAGCCGGACCGCGTTGATGCCTTGAGCGGCTAGCGGAATCTGTCGAAGATCCCGTTCATCGGCGAGCTGGACAAGTCGCCTGATCCCGTCGAGCGTGCGGTGGATCGGCAAACCTGGCCCTGCACGTTGAGCGCGCAGGAAGCCCATCAGCTGCCAGATCGCCACGCCCATGGCGCGACTCGAGATATCGTCCGTCGAAGCGATCAGCGCCGCCGTCCGTGTCCGATCGAGCATGACATGCGCCAGCACGGACCAGGGAAGCGCATCGGTTCCAAAGCCGTCCAGCATGCCGGCCAACCGGCGCATGGCGTCAGTGTCAGCGGCGTCCAGGGTTGGTAGCGAGGGCGATGAACCGGCCCAGGCGAGCGGTCCAGCTTCCTCCTTCCGAAGGTGCTCGACCACCGCTGCCGCACCCGCCAGACTTAGCCCGGTCGACAATCCCTGGAGGGAGGGCTTACGCACCAGTCCCATGGCACGCTTGTCGACGAGCAACGACAGAACGGACAGCAGATCCTTGACCTCGGGTCGTTCGAAGAGATTGCCGAGGTAGAGAACCGGAATTCCGCGTCGTTCCAGTTCACGACCCATGCGGTTGAGCCGGTCGTTGCCGGGGCAGAGCACAGCTTGGTCGCGGAAGGCGACATCCTGAGAATGGCGCAGAATTTCGTCGGCGAGTGCGTCCGCCTCGTCGTCGTTGTCACCGAAGGTCACATGCTCTGGCGGGACACCGCTGGACGGTCGATCTGCTTTGAGGGAGGCATCGCCAGTGCCAGCCTGCATGCCCCCACCGAAATTCGAAAATGCACCAACGATCTCGGGTGTCGAGCGGTAGTTGAGACGCAGCCGATCACCAGTACCACCAGGAAAGTCCTCGGTCTTGAATCGCGACATGTTGAATGAGGATGCGCCGCGGAATCTGTAGATCGACTGACGTGCATCACCAACGGCCCAAAGGTTTTTGCCAAAATCCGTCAGTCGCTGGAGCAGCCTCACGCTGCTGCGGTTCACGTCTTGATACTCGTCGACGAGGATATGGCTATATGTGGCGCGCAGAATCGAGACTGCCTCGGCATCGGACTCGAGCAGCTTTACGGGCAGAGACACAAGATCGCCGAAGTCCACCGCGCATGCCGCGAGCTTCAACTCCTCGTATTTCTTATAGACAAGCGCGACTTCAGCGCACCGCTCAGCGGCGTTGCGGGCTTCGGGGTCGGTGGCCTCGTCCAGCATCTCCCGCGCCAGCGCGGCGTAGCGGTCAGCGTCCGCGACCTCGTCTTTCGCGCGGGATATCGCGGCGAGCATGTCCTTGAGGGGACGATCGGGATTCATGAACTCCCGATGATGGGTGAGGTCCAGGGCGAGATATTCGCGCTCCATGATCGCGATCGCCTCGCTGCGATCCATCATGCGGGGCTCTCTCGGAAAGCCCAGCTGCTTGTGGTATCTTCGCACGAGATCGAGGCCGAAGGCGTGGAATGTCCCGATCCACATCGCCGACGCTGCCTCTGGCCGCAGTCCAGCAATGCGCTCAGAGAGTTCTCCGGCAGCCTTGTTGGAGAAGGTCAGCACAAGGATCGATCGGGGATCGACTCCTTCATCGACGAGGCCGGCGACCCGCCCGATGAGGGTCTGCGTTTTCCCCGTTCCCGGTCCGGCCTCCAGAAGATAGGGGACCCCACGATGCCGCGCGGCCTCGCGCTGCTCGTCGTTGAGCGGCTTTGGAGGTCTTGCCTCGGCCTGCTCGGGTTCCGGCTCGACCGAAGGAAGAAGCAACGCGTCGAGAAGCTGCAGCGCGACGACGTCGAAGGGCGCCCCCAGCTTCGTCGCAATCTCTGACGCCGTCATGCCCTCAAGGTGGAGTGTGCGAGCCCGGTTGCGCGGTAGCAGAAGTTCGCGACCGAACAGGTCCATCTGGATCTCGCGGCGCTGCCGCCGGCTGTAGTCGACGACCCGATCCTCGCCAACCGGGGCAGCTTCCGCTGGCCGCATGGGATCGACTTCGTGCGCGATGTGCTCGATCCGGTCGTCGCCGAGCGTGGCGTGACCGAGTTCGTGGCCCACCAGGAAGGCCTTGAAGAAGGTTGTTCCCGAGTCCTCGTGCCTGATTGCACGATTTATGGGATCGAACTGTGCTCGACCGCCCTCCAGGATCGCGCTGCCTGGCTCGACGAGCTCGATGTCCAATTCCAGACTGGATGCGGCGCCTTTAACGAGAGCCTCAGGATCCCACGGGTCAGCCCCGTTGGAGACCACCTCATCGTGAAGCGCCGCGGCACGCTGCCGCGCAAGTTCGACAGCGTCCATGGGTCACTCCCGTGAGGCCAGCAATTGCCGCCGTCGCTCATCCGGCACCTTGCATTGCTTGAGCAGGTCCTCGAACGTGATTTTCTTCTGATCGGCTGATGGTGCATCGTCGGCCTTGTAGCTGACGCTAGACGCAAGTCGAGGTGGTGCTGCCATGAAGCGGCGCAGGTCGTCCACGGTTGATTGGAGGCCGCGCGCAAGAGCGTCAACGAACCAGGCGGGCACGCTGGCGATGTCCACGAGTCGGGAGCTAAATCCCTGGATCACGCCGCTGGGCACATCGAGGGCACGGCGAAGACTTACCAGTTCTTGGGAAGAAACGTTGGCGAAGGGGTCGACCACAGCGGTGGATGCCTGAACTGGCGACGTGGCTCGGAAGGCTGCAAGGGACGCTTCTACCCACGTTTCATCGGCCGGCGTGGTAATCTCTCCAGCCGCGCGCTGCAGTCTCAGATCAAGGGATAGGTCGATCAACTCGCCAGAAAGATGAGGGTATAGCTGAAGGTAGCGGTCAAGAGTCGCTTTGTCGTGCGCCTGCTCAACTACGAATGCGAGCAGGATATCCTCTGTGCTGTCGTTACGGTTGTCAGTCATGGTCGTCTCCAATCGACAGAGCTTGGCGTATCAATAGGTATGCTTCGTCACGTCTGTTCCGAACTGTTTTCTCGGATTTGACGCCGATCGCCTTTCGAATTGTCATGACGCTATCGTCCGACGAATCGATTGGCATGTCCCTCATGATCAACTCAACGACTCTGCGTAACTTGTCTGGCAGGGACCTAATCGCGTCGGCTACGCGCGACCGGTAAATCGGATCGTCAGACAGCAGCTCCTCTTTGAGGTCTAAACTCCCGACCGCGCGCTCTACCGCCAGCGAGGGTTCGTTTGTCTCCTGGTCAGCCTCAATGGCTTCGGTGCGCGCCGTCTGTTTCCTCGCCCTGTGCATGGATGTCGTGCGTAGCGCTGCAATGGCACCGGCAAACATGACCTCGAAATAGTCGAGAGCAGACCCTGGCTCAGCTCGATCCTCGATCAACTTGCGGACGAAGGTATCCCTTACCGTATCGCGAGCATCTGCGGCAGGAACCGTCTCGGACACGTCGATGCGCTCGCCGCAGATGCGTGGCAGTGCAGCTGAGAGACGACGCATGAGTTCGCGGTAAAGGTCGTTGAAATAGCTCTCGTCATTGTCATGCCGAGTGTCGCGTATCAAATAAACGATACACTCGGACTTCACGTAGAGCGGTGATGACGTGTCGCGGATCTTCAGGGCAGCTATGATTTCCTCGCGGGACTGCTCAACCAGTCTCGCCAACGCTTCCTCAACATCCGCGCGACGCGTGTAAAGTCTGCCGTCAGATCTGCGTTTCGTTAATGGCTTTACGTATCGAGCACTCAACGGTCGCCCCTATCCACAAACATCATCAAGGTAGTACTAGCCTCCGAGTACAGCGGCGCCATGGAGCCTTTGGTTTTTCAATGACGGTCTACTCGATTCGGCACCCTATTGTAGGTTGTGATTTAATCACGGCCAAGCAAGGGGACGTCGTAGCGAAATGAGAATGAATACCTAGCCCTGGCACTCATCGGCAACCACTCGCTAGCTTCTTGGCCAAGGACGGACGCGTATATTGCAAAACCATTCAAAAAGTTATTCTGGTCCTAATATTAGTCTTCTTAAAGTTGAGAAACGTCGCTAATCTCCCGCTAGGGGGATATGACGATGCAGTTTTCAGAAATGAGTGGCACGGAGAACCAAGAGGTCAGTAAGCCCGACAATCCTGCCATTGTTGCCGATATTGCCGCATGCTTCACCTATGCGTCCTACCAGAACGCAATCCCGGTCATTCGATCGATCTCGGTCGAGAACAATACGGACAGACACTTCGAGAACTGCCGTATCGAGCTGACGGCGTCGCCAGCTTTCCTGCGGCCGAAGTCATGGATCGTTGATCGCCTGGTGCCGGGGGATCGGCTTGTGCTCGCAGATCGAAAAGTGGAATTCGATCCAGGGTATCTCTCGGGGCTGAACGAAGCAGAGCGCGGCGAGATCACACTTCGCATCGCATCCGGCGGACAAACTCTGGACGAGCGGCGCCTTCCCGTCAGACTGCTTGCACGCGACGAATGGGGAGGGGTGGCCGACATGGTGCAGCTGCTCCCGGCCTTCGTCATGCCCAACGATCCTGGTGTGGCCACCGTTTTGCGAATGGCTGCGGAAAGGCTCAATGCTCATGGCCATTCAGGTGGACTGGATGGGTACCAGTCAAACAATCCCCAGCGCGCCTATATGCTGGCTGCGGCAGTCTACTCAGCGATTGCCGGGATCGGGTTGCACTATGCCGAGCCGCCTGCAAGCTTCGAGAATCGCGGCCAGAAGATCCGGCGTCCGAGCACGGTCGCTGAGGAGCGGCTCGCCACCTGCCTCGATACCACGCTTCTTTTCGCCGCCGGGTTGGAAGCCGCTGGGTTGAACCCCGTGATCTTGATGTTCGAGGGGCATGCTGCCGTTGGTGTGTGGCTTGCGAAGAGAACCTTCGCTCATGCCGTAGAACCGGACCAGATGGAGGTTCGCAAGGCCTTGGCGTCGCGCGAGTTGATCGTCTTTGAAACGACCGGCGTGACACATCGGCCTGCCATGACGTTTGAAAGCGCGCTTCGGGCACTGGACGGCCGGCTTGGAGTGGACGAGGCCCATGCTTTTGTGGCCGCCATTGATGTCAGGCGATCGCGTAGCGGCGGTATCATGCCGCTTGCCTCACATGAGCCTATCCGCCGCAATGTTCAGGAGGATGACTCGGCCCTTGTGGCCGACTTGCCGCTTCCTTCCGCCCCCAGTTTTGCTGAGATGCCTGCTGAAACCGTTGAGGTAAAACCAACCAACGCTGCCGGTCGCATCGACAGATGGCAGAAAAAACTGCTCGATCTGACACTTCGCAATCGACTTCTCAACTTCCCGGATTCCAAGAAAACGATCCCATTTCTCTGCACGGACGTGGCCTATCTCGAAGATCGGCTGGCGAACGGCGCAGCAATACGCATCATATCCTTGCCTGAGCAGAACCCGCTCGGTGAACGGGATGCAGCACTTTATCGGGATGTCCATGGCCGGGATCTCCAACGTGGCTTCGCGGCGGAAGCATTGCTTCGGGACGAGTTGCCCTCGCCCCTCGACGTGCGCCAGCTCGAAGCTCGGTTGATCGATCTCTATCGGCAGGTTCGCAACGATTTTGCCGAGGGTGGCGCCAACACTCTTTTTCTGGCGGTGGGTTTCCTCAGGTGGAAGAAGAAGCCGGAAGACGAGCGCAGCTATCGTGCGCCGCTTCTACTTGTCCCAGTCAAACTTGAGCGCCGCAGCGCCAGTTCACGCTTCACCATCCGCTTCCATGAAGATGAGCCGCGTTTCAATGCGACTCTTCTACAGTTTCTGGAACGGGATTTTGACCTGTCCCTCCCACAATTCCACGGCGACCTGCCGCTCGACGACAATGGGATAGATGTGCCGCGCGTCCTCGCATTGATGCGCCAGGCCATCCGCGATGTTCCGGGAATGGAGGTTGTGGACGAAACGGCCCTGTCGACCTTCTCCTTCGCAAAATTCCTGATGTGGAAGGATCTCGTCGAACGCACCGACGCCTTGCGCGAGAACAGGGTCGTCCGGCACTTGATCGACACGCCTGAGCAGGCCTTTCATGAAGGAAGCGGAGCAACGACGTTCCGCGACGAGCGCGAGCTCGATCAGGCTTACGCGCCAGCGGACATCATCTGTCTTCTTCCATCAGACTCGTCGCAAACGGCGGCAAGCTTGGCCGCAGCCGAAGGGCGGGATTTTGTCATCGTTGGCCCGCCCGGCACGGGTAAGAGCCAGACGATCGCCAACATGATCGCCAACTGTCTTGCCGTTGGAAAGACGGTGCTGTTCGTCGCTGAAAAGACGGCCGCGCTCGACGTGGTTTATCGCCGCTTGCGGACACATGGTCTTGGAGATCATTGCGTCGAACTGCACTCGAACAAGGCTGATCGCCGGCATTTCCTGGGGCAACTGAAAGCGGCTTGGGAGCATGGTGGACGGAATGATGCGTCCGAATGGATCGCGATCAACGAGCGCCTTCGGTTGCGTCGCGACGAGCTGAATGCCTATGTCGGGGCACTGCACAGACGCTACTCAAACGGATGGACTCCGTATCTCGCGTTGGGCATCGCGCTCAAAGCTGCGGAGGCGCCAGCACCAGGCTTGTCCTGGTTGGAACGCGACGCACATGACTCACAGACGTTACGCGAGCTCGAAGAGCTCGCCAGCGAACTCGGTCTCGTCTTCGGTTCAGTTGAACGTCAGCCGGCACTCGACCTCATCAATGTCAACGAATGGAGTTCCGACTGGCAGGATGGCGTGATAGCGGCAGCACAGTCGCTGTTGAATGCGATAGAATTGCTGGTTGACTCGGCGAATGAATTTGTCGCCCGCCTTGGCCTCAAACCGCAGGAGCGGCTGTCACGAATTGAGCTGCAGGCACTGTTAAGCTTGGCAGGGGTGCTGCGGAAATCGCGCGGCCATGACGTATCCATCGTCTTTGATCGGGATTTTCCCCGATGCGCGGAAGCGCTGGAAAGTCTCGCCACCTCCATAAATGCCTATCGAGAAGCAGAGCGCGGTGCTGCTGCTTCCTACAGTGCCGCCGCCGTCCGCGACCTCGAAGCAGACGTCCTGGATCGCCAGTGGCGTGAGGCCAGTGCTTCATTCTGGCCGAATGCGATGCTGGGCAAACGCAAGGTTCAGAAGCTCCTCCAGAGCTATGTCGAGCAGGGTTCCGTGGATCCGGAGCGGGATCTTCCCCTTTTGCGGCGCATGAAGGATTGCCTTTTGGCAATTGATCAGAATTTCTTGAACGGTAAGCCTCTGCCGGTCGGTGGCCTGGCCACAGATGTTGGAGCCGTTGCGGCAGTGCTGGACATTGCGCGGGAGCTTCGTGCGATAATCCCGTTACCGGGCCGCGATCAGGAAGAGACCCGGATGACGCTCCGCGCTCTTGCGCCATGTCTTCGCGCGGTCGTCCAAGACGATGTGGTCCGACCTGCAGGCGACAGGTTGCTGGCGGCGGTCGACGGCATGAAGGAGGCGCAACGGCGCTTCAGCACGATCGCCGGGCGCGACAGTCTTTTTGGGAAGGATGGTGCCGACCTCGCGACGGTGAGGGACAAACTCGACGCCCTCATCGGCGCAAGGCATCTGCTTCGTGATTGGTCAGCCTGGTGCCGGATCAGAAATCAGGCGGTGCAGGCGAATCTGTCATCGCTGGTCGAACAGCTCGAAACAGGCGCAATCCGACCGGATGAGACACGGGCTTCGTTTCGCCTGGGCTATGCCAGGTGGTGGCTTCCGAAGGTCCTCGACGCCGACCCGGTTTTGCGAAACTTTAGGCGCTTCCAGCACGAGAACGCGATCACTGAATTCCGCGACATTGACGATCTCGTGCGCTCACACGCGACATCGCGCGTCATCAGCGCTATCGCCCACGGATTACCGCCCGTGCAGAGCGTTCCCCGCAATTCGGAGCTCGGGCTGCTGCGCTATCAGATGGAGTTGCAGCGACCCAGCCAGTCCATACGGGATATGATCAGCAAGATGCCGCAGAGCTTTTCGAAGCTCGCCCCCTGCATGCTGATGTCACCCTTGTCGATCGCTCAGTATCTGCCACCGAACCAGGCGCTGTTCGATGTTGTGATCTTCGATGAGGCGTCGCAGATTACGACTTGGGACGCTGTGGGTGCCATCGCGCGGGCCCGCCAGACGATCATCGTCGGCGATCCCAAGCAGTTGCCGCCGACGAACTTCTTCGGACGCAACGAGGAAGAGGAAGACGTCGCTGATCACGAGAAAGACCTTGAGAGCATTCTCGACGAGGCGAAGGCCGCTGGCATCCCAACGCGCGATCTGCGATGGCACTATCGCAGCCGAAGCGAGTCTCTGATCGCCTTCTCCAATCATCATTACTATCAGAACCGGCTGGTGACTTTTCCGTCGCCGGTCGTCGAAGACCGTGCCGTGCATCTGCGGAAAGTCCCAACGGGTGTCTATGACCGCGGCAAGAGCCGAACCAACCGACCAGAAGCGGATGCTGTCGCAAGAGAAGCCGTTTCCCGAATGAAGGCATGGCTGAAGATGCCTGAAACCGATCGCCCGACGTTGGGAGTGATCACCTTCAATGCGCAGCAGCAATCTCTGATTCTCGATCTTCTGGATGCCGCGCGCCGCGATGAGCCGGAGCTCGAGTGGTTTTTTGCCGAAGAGCGGGTCGAGCCCACCATCGTCAAGAACCTGGAGAACGTTCAGGGCGATGAGCGTGACGTCATTCTTTTCTCGATCACCTTCTGGAAGGATACCGCAGGCAAGCTGACGATGGACTTCGGTGCGCTGAACCGCGATGGAGGCGAACGTCGTCTGAACGTCGCAGTCACACGTGCCCGGCAGGAACTTGTCGTGTTCTCGGGGTTCACGGCCGACCAGATCGACCCGACACGCACCAAGGCACTGGCCGTGCATCACCTCAAGACTTTCCTCGACTATGCCGAGCGCGGTCCGGTCGCCCTGCCGGCTGCGGATATCGGCTCTGTCGGCGGTTTCGAGTCTCCTTTCGAAGAGGCCGTGGCAGCGCAACTGGAACGGCGTGGCTGGCGTATTGTGCCGCAGGTCGGCATCTCCGGATTCCGGATCGATTTTGGTATCCGTCACCCAGATCTGGCTGGCACTTTCCTCGCCGGCATCGAATGCGACGGGGCGACGTATCACCGATCCGCCACCGCTAGAGACCGCGATAAGGTCCGTGAACAGGTGTTGAGAGGTCTCGGCTGGAACATCCTCCGCGTCTGGTCGACCGATTGGTGGTTCGATGCCACAGGCTGCGCCGAGCGGCTTCATGGCAGCCTGGAGGCCCTATTGGAGGAGAGCCGGGCACTTCGTGCTGCAGAAACAGAAAGCGCTGTGACCCGTTGGGATATGGGACACGAGGTTGAAGGGACCGAAGAAAATCGTATCGACGAGACTACAACCTCCGTTGAGCCGATCGAGTTCCCGCCGGTCGCCTTCGAGGCTGAACGCGTTTCTGCGGAGGAGCGGCCACTGTCCAGCGAGCCGCAAACTCTGGAAATGCCACCCACGCCCACCTTGGCCAGCAACAAAACTTCGAACGAGCGGGGATACAAGGTCACCGATCTTTCCAGTTTCCGAGCCGAGCCAGATCAGTTTTTTGAATTTGGCTATCGCGATACCCTGCGCAGGATGATCGAGGCAGTCATCGAAACTGAAAGCCCGTTACGCGCAGACATTCTTGCCCAGCGTATATCCCGGGCGCATGGCTGGTTGCGCACGGGCGGGCGGATCAGGGAGCGGATAGATCTCCACCTCCGCGGTTATGACACGACCAAGGAGTCGAGCGGCGAATTCATCTGGAAGGTGGGCACCGTTTCAAAGATCATGCCGTATCGGCAGCCGACCAGCGAGGACGCGCGCAGGTCGATCGCAGATATACCGCTTGCGGAACTTGCCTCTGTCGTCTCCGACAACCCAGATCTGCTGGATCAGCCAGACCCGGCGCGTGATCTGGCTCGACTGCTCGGTGTCGAACGCCTTGCCGCCGTTTCCCGCGCACGGCTGGACGAAGCAATTGCAGTGGCGCGGTCGCATGCGTCAACCATCCAAACACCTGAGTAGTCATGTTTCGATTTATCCATTCCAGCGATCTTCATCTCGGAAAGCGTTTCGGCAACTTCGAGGGTGACTTGCCCAGCCGCTTGCGCGAAGCAAGACACACGGTGATCACCCGGCTGGCTGCACACGCTCGCGAGCAAAACGCCACGACGGTGCTGCTCGCAGGAGATACCTTCGATACCGAGACGCCCGCACCGCATGTGCGACGCCAGGCTTTTGCCGAAATGGCGCATGATCCCGCCATCAGGTGGGTCATCCTGCCAGGAAATCACGATTCCCTGCAGGCTTCGCAACTCTGGACGACGCTAAAGGCAGAAGCACCAAAAACGCCGTACTCGCGGTCGAGCCCCAGCCGATCGAATTAGCGAGCGGTGTGGTCTTGTTGCCGGCACCTTGCACCACCCGTCGCCCCGGCCGAGACCTGACGGAATGGATGGATGGTCATGCCTCACCCGATGGGACGCTGCGAATTGGACTGGCTCATGGAGCCATTCGCAGCTTTTCAGAAGAGGGTGCCGCGTCCGAGGTCATTGCACCAGACCGGGCAAAACGTGCGGGGCTCGACTATCTTGCGCTTGGGGACTGGCACGGCTCTGTGAGTGTAGACCCGCGAACTCATTATTGCGGGACACCTGAGCCGGACCGTTTCAAGCACGACGCGCCGGGTACGGCTCTTCTGGTCACGATTGCCGGCTCGTCCGGTACCCCAGATGTTCAGGCATTGCCCACCGCGACGTTTGCCTGGCGTAACCTCGATCTTCATTTGCTTGACGGTGACGCCCCAGAGGCTGCTCTCAATACCTTGCTCCCGGCTCTACGAGAACGGAGGAACTCGCTGCTCCGGGTAGTGGCATCAGGGCACACTCGTCTTGCTGCGCGTGCTGAGCTCGTCGCCGCCGTTGAAAAGGCAGCTCCGGATTTCGCTTTTCTGGAGCTGGATCAGAATGGACTAGCCACAGAATGCGAGCTGGAAGACCTGGATCAGATCGATCGTGGCGGTGCCCTGCGTGAAGCTGCCAATGCGCTGCTTGCCGAGTCTACAGATGAACGTCGACCTATATCCGAGCGCGAGATCGCGCGGGCGGCCTTGATGCGCCTATATTCCTATACGCAGGCAATCACGCCATGAAGATCTCAGCCTTGCGTCTCTTCAACGTCAAACGGTTTGCCGGCCGCGGCGTTGCCATTGAAAGTATCGGCGATGGCGTCAACGTGCTCTGCGCGGCGAATGAGTTCGGCAAATCGACGAGTTTTGAAGCCCTGCATGCACTCTTCTTCCAACCTCATTCCGGCACCCCGGGTGATGTTCAGAGATTGCGCCCCTATAGTGGTGGCAACCCGTTGGTCGAAGCCGATATCACGACCGGCGAGGGCAGCTTCCGAATTACCAAGCAGTATTATGGTGGGAGGTCAGCCCGTGTGGTGGATCTTGGATCCGGCCGTCTTGTCGCCCAGGCGGATGAGGCAGAAAACTACATCACCAGCCTGATCAGGGGAGGGACCTCCGGACCTGCGGGTCTCCTGTGGGTCCGCCAAGGCATCACGGGCATCGAGAAACGAAGCCGGACGGAGGAGGAGGGGGAAAAACAGGTTCGTCAAAGCCTGCTCGAATCCGTCCAAGGCGAGGTGGAAGCCGTCACTGGCGGGCGTCGGATGGCCGAGATCATGGCGGCCGTGAAAGAGGCCCTCGCAGACATGGTCACGGCGACCGGCAGACCGAAAGCTGGCGGTCGCTATGCAGCTGCTATCGAGGAACGGGAGAGGCTCGCCGCGGATGAGGCGCGGCTGGCAGCCGAGGTGACCCGATTGCGCCAAGCGCTGGATCAACGCGCGAGTGCAGCAGCGCGACTTGCCGAACTCGACAGTCCTGCAGAAAAAGAAGAGCGCAGGACGGCCATTCAGGCAGCCCAGAGCAGGTTTGATGCCGCCAAGGCGCAGAACGAAAAGCTGAAGACGGCAGAAGCGGAACTGAAGCTTGTTCGCGAAAGGCGAAACGCAGCAGAGCGGGAGTTTAAGGCATTCGCCGAAGCTCGTGGAAAGGCGGCCTTTCTGCAAGGCAGTCTGTCTTCTGCCGAGATCGATAGGGCTGAAGCGATAAAGCGGCGCCGGGAGGCGGCCGACGCGATCGAAATGGCACGCAAGAACGTGGACATCGCCGAGACTGAGGAGCAGGAGCTCCGCGAGCGGCTTGCCCGTTTCGACGCGGCAACAAAGGCACGCGAGGCGCACGAGCGCCTGGCTGGTTTGAAGCAGCGCTTGGCCGAGGCAGAGAAGATCCGTCAAAGCATCGAAGAGGGTGAGGCTCAATACGCACTCCTTCAAATCCCGACAAAGTCCGTCGAAGAGCTGCAGGCATGCGAAGTCGAAATCGCCAAGTTGCGTGCCATCGATGACGCCGCTCGCCCGTCAGTATCAATCCACTACGAAGCCGATACAGCCGAAACGGTGACCCTCAACGGCGAGCCCTTGGCAGATGGCGAAGACCGGACCTACGACGGACATGCTCGGCTCGAAGTCCCAGGAATTGGGACAATCAGCTTGCGTTCGAACCGCCCCGGTCGGAGCGACAACCAACTGGTGCAGGCAGAAGCGGCAAGAACCGCCCTTCTTGCGTCAATGGGCGTTGATAGCCTCTCTGCAGCGCGAGACAGGCAGGCAAGGGCACAGCAGGCCAATGCTGATCTGCGGGGGTTGAAAGAACGGTTGTCCTTCATTGCTCCAGAGGGACTGGCGAAACTGAGGGAGGAAGTCGAAGCAGGTAATACCATCAGCCTTGAGTGTCTCGACTTGGATGAGGATCCGGCACTCCTTCGCAGCGCACTGGCGCAAGCCGAAGAACGCCGCAAGCAGGCACGCCTCGCCCTGCGTGAAGTCGAGCCAGACCAGTCTCGTGCCGATGACGCTTTCGTCGTCGCTGAAACAACGCTGGCGTCTCTCAATTCCGATCAGGCGCAGTTGGCTGCGATCCTCGGGCCGGAAGAAGCGCGTGCTGAGTGTGAGCGCTCGTTGTTGGCCACGCTCACCGATCTGGACCAATCGCTTTCGGAGGCTGAGGCCCATGCCCTGAAACTGGGCACAGATGCCGGTGATCTCGCGTCAATCGAGGCGGCGCTGACGCGTGCCCGCTCCATCGAAGCCGCAGTCGACAAGGAGATCAATACACTGCGGGAGGCCATGGCCGGACTGAACGCAGAGATCCGGGCACAATCCGAAGAGGCGGTGGAAGAGAAGTGGCGGGAGACTTCGGAGGCGCATATTGCGGCGACTGCGCGGGTGGCTGCACACGAGAAGGAGGTGGCTGTCCTCCAGCGCGTCACCACCGCCCTGGAAAATGCCAGGTCTGAAGCGCGTGAACTCTACCTCAAACCTGTCATGGCCGAGCTCGGACCGCTGTTGAGACTGCTGTTCGACGACGTTTCCATCACCTTCGATGACAAGACGCTTCTACCCCAGAGTATTTTGCGCAATGGTCAGGAAGAGGATGTCGATCGCCTGAGCGGGGGAATGCGGGAGCAATTGTCCGTCCTGACGCGGCTGGCGTTTGCGCGGCTTCTCGCACGCGACGGCCGGCCTGCACCTGTCATTCTCGATGATGCGCTGGTCTATTCGGACGACGACCGCATCGAAAAGATGTTCGATGCGCTCCACAGGCAGTCTCGAGACCAGCAGATTATCGTGTTCTCCTGTCGCCAGCGGGCGTTTCAGAAGCTCGGAGGAAACGTGCTGCAGATGATAGATTGGCAGCCGTAGAGCTGCGTCGACAGCATCTGTTTGTGGAACCGATTCAGCTGGTTATTACCGATGAATTGGCCAAGCATCTGAAAAAACACATTACTATTACCTCTCGCAAGTGGTGGATTCTAGGTTCGAATCCGTTCAAGGCGAAGCCGACCCGTCAGTTGCGATTTTTGCATCTGACGGGATCGATCGTTATGCCGCTTCCCAAACCTGGTTCAGGATCTTGGCCGCAAGCGCCGCTTTGTCTTGCGGCAAGAAGCGGCCGTAGTGCTGCTGCACGACATCAGGCGTATCCTGGATGGCATAACTTGCCTGTTCGTAGGACCCGGCCTGCTTTAAGATATGGGTTGCGAGGATATCCCGCAGATTATGTGGTCCATGCGGCAGCAGACCTTTAATGGCGCCACGACCAGTATACGGATTGTAGATGCCGTATCGCTGGATCACCGTTCTCCAAGCCTCATAGAATTTCGTCGAGTCATAGGCCGCGTCGAGGCTCGTCGTTTTCACCGTCTTGACGAAGAAGGTGCCGGGATCCTTTGCGCTCCCGAGCAGCACGCCGCGATGCTTGTCGATATAGGCCTCCAGGTATTTATAGAGATCAAGCAGGTCCGGCAGGATCAAGCGGAACGGCTTTTGCCAAAAAACGATGAGCTGGCATTCTTGAAGGCAACCGACGGGATCAACACTTCCCAGCCGCCATCACGATCGCTCCAGCGCAATTCCCCGCATTTCATATCTTCGAGACGGCGCTCCGACGTCGGGAAATGCCCGCGCGGGCAGACGCGAAGCTGACGCAGGTTTTTCTGCCGAAGGCCGAGATGCAGACCAAGGCGCAGCAACAGGAACGAGCGGACGGCCTCTGCCGCCGACCGCGGGTAACGGTCCTCATCGGGCATACGTTTCAGGATCTCATCGGTTATCTTGCGATACTCGGCCAATGGGCTGTCTGCCTCGAGAACGCACAGGATCGGCTCGAACGGATCGCGATGAACACGCGCCACCCGCTGAATTTCTTTCGATCGGTTGGCCGCATGCCGGTGAAACGCATCGCAAGCACCATGCCAGTCGCGCCTAGCGAATTCGATCTCCTCCGATGCGATCAGGCCTTCGATTGGCCTGACATTCTTCAACAGCTCCGGATGCTGGCGTATCCATCCCACCTCTGCCCGTGTGAGCGCCTGCGCGACCATCAGCATGTCCTCTTCCCACTTCGTGTAGAAGCCACGCCGCTGCTCGCGCCATTGCAGATACCAGTCCCAGACTCCGGGGAAGACAAGTAGACCAAAGCTCAACTGACTGAGTGGCACGCCTCGACCTTTGATGATGCCGGACGGGGAGGCGGCCAGCGCGCCGAACATCAATCCGAGATGCTCGATCTTCTGCGAAGCGGTTTCTTCACCCCATACCCCGTTGCGCTGCAATCCGATCGCCGTCAGCGTCGAGGTCTTGAACCGGATCAGATCGGCCATTTCCATCGAAAGACGCGGAGGGGCATCGACGACACCGGACAGCAGATCCGGATCGTCGAGCTCGTCGGCCATATGCTGGTTGGCATTGGCAGCAGATGCCAGGGTGCGCGGCGAAAGCGAACCGCCGCCATAGGTGACGCCGGGAAAGCGGATCGCATAGCGCTGCTTGCTGGCCGCCGCCTGGTAGCGGCGATATTCGGTCGAACCGGAGATAATCACCCGGCGCACCCAGTCGAGGATCTCCTCTCGCTTCGTGAATGGCAGGCTGCTGAAATCATCCGGCAGATGCAAAGAAATTCGCCGCCGCTCGGCCGGGCTGATATCGCCAAGATCGTGACCGTAGACGGAGCGCGACTGGTGCGGCAGCTTCTTCTTGAAATACCCTTCCGGCAGTCGGTAACGCATTTCGATCCGGCGCAGGATGTCGAAACTGACGACCGACCGCGGAACACGTTCGCCCTGGATCCAAGACAGAAGCGTTTTGCTGTCGAAGGTCTCGGTCAAGCGAACCACCGCGCGGTAGAGCTGCCAGTAGCTGTCGCCAAACCGGCGCATATGGTAGATGAGCGCATCTTGAAAACTTGCCGGATCGTCGGTCGCCTCAAATAGCGGATCTGGGAATGCACTGATCTGCTTTGGCGCAGGACCGCGTTGCGCAGATGTGTTCCGGGCAAAGACTACGTCGGCCGCAGCGCGTTGCGGTTTTCTGGTCTCGGAAGTGGCCGCTGTCTTTTTGACCGCTTCAGCCTTACCTGTCCGGGTAGACTGCTTTGCTAGAGAAACGTCATCAGCGACTGGAGGCGCCTTCAGCCAACGGATGATCGCATCAAGGGCCGGCCGCAATTGCTTTCTGAGTTCAGCGGTCATGTCGTCTTGGATATCGCAGGCCTCTCCGATCGCGGTCCAGTCGAGATGGCCGTTTAGGATCGGCGGCCGTTTGCGGTAAATGATCAGGCTGATCAGGTAAGGGTGGATATTCTCCAGCACCCGTTTCGAGGATATCGGTGCAATACGCACCGTACAAAATTCCGAAATTTTTCGCTGAAAATGACGTGATGAAAGATCGTGTTTGGGCATGCTCATTCCGTTTCTCTCTGGCATCAGTGCCGAGGGCGAGCGGAAATAGGGTCGTGCGGTAAACAAAACATGTATGGTGAGCGCATCTCAGAGCCGGTGGCGCGGCCATTGAGAAGACAACGTGAAAGATATGTAGACAGATCACATACTGGTGAATGATCCGAAAGGGTATCTTTTCTGTTGACCTGATCGATGAGTTTAAGATATTTCGTCCTGTACCAAGGAGAATGGTTGGGTAGGCGATATGGCACGGTCTGAATCGGATGCCCTGCTGGAAATCGGGCAATTGCTGAAAGCTGCCCGTAAAGTCCGACAACTGACACAGGAGCAGGTTGCCGAGATGGCAGGCATATCGCGTCCCCGCTATCGTGAGATAGAAGCCGGAAGCAGTGCTGCGCGCACGACGACCCTCATCAACATCGCCCGCGCGCTCGGGCTTGAATTGATGCTCATCCCGCAAGCGATGGTTCCGGCTGTTGATGCCCTGCTGCGGCCGCACGACGATCTGGATGATCTCCCGGCATTCATGGCTCACCCAAATGAGGGTGAGAATGTCTGAGGTTGCTTCCGATCCGAGATCCATATCGTCGCTCGACGTGCTGCTGAACGATGTGAAGGTCGGTACAATCGTTCGGACGCCTGGCGACTTCAACGCCTTCAGCTTCGAGGACAGCTATCGCGCAACCGGCGGCTTTCCAGTGCTTAGTCTGTCTTTTCGCGCAGCCACTGGCGGCTTGCGTAAGGATCCGAAACCCGTCGCCAGAGCATTGCCGGCGTTCTTTGCCAATCTGCTTCCCGAAGACAAGCTGCGCGAGGCGATGGAAAAACACCACGCGGGGAGTGTTCGCGCGGGAAACGATTTCGACCTGCTTGTCGCGCTAGGGTCTGATCTGCCTGGTGCCGTCCGCGTCGTGCCGAGTGACGGAACGGCTGTGCGTTTCGACAACCTGCCCGCTCCCAAGCCGAAGGCCCGGTTCTCGCTTGCCGGCGTCCAGATGAAGCTTTCGGTCATCAAGAATACGGGGAAGGGCGGTGGACTAACATTGCCGCTCGGCGACGACCAGGGATCCTACATCGCCAAGTTTCCATCGACCTCGTTTCCCGGGGTGTCGGAAAATGAATATGCCAATCTCGCATTGGCTGCAGCGATCGGGATGGAAGTGCCGGAACGTGAACTGGTCGAGCAGTCGGAGTTTGAAGGTATACCGAAGGAGTTCGAGACGCTGTCGGATGGCAAAGTCCTGCTCGTTAAACGCTTCGATCGCGGCGCAAGCGGCGAGCGCATCCATATTGAGGATTTCGCGCAGGTGTTCGGCGTCTATCCTTCGCGGAAATACGAAGGCGCCGCCTATCATGATATCGCCGCAGCCTTGAACGTTGCCGTATCGTCCACCGCTGCTCTTGAGTTCGTCCGCCGTCTGGCTCTGGCAGCCATCACAGGCAATGGCGACATGCACCTGAAGAACTGGTCGTTGATCTATACGGGGGCAGGTTACAAACCGCAGTTCGCCCCCGTCTATGACGTGCTCTCGACGATCCCTTACATCCCCGCAGATGCCATGGCTCTGTCGCTCGCCGGCGAGCGGCCCTTCAAGGCGCTGAACGTGCAGCGATGGAAGGCCTTCGCCAATCGTGCGCGGCTGCCGGAAGCGGCCGTGCTCAAAGCGGTGGTCGATACGGTCGGGCGCGTCAACGACGTTTGGTGGTCGCTGCCGGAACGTAGTGTTGCTCCGGCGAAGGTTCTCGAGCGTATCGATAGGCACGTAAGGCTGATGACACCGATCCTTGGCGCGTGCGCGGAGTAAAGCCGTCCGGCCGAGCGGTGGCGGCGAAGCTCCGTCCTAGCCCGTGCGCCAATTCTCCTGGCGCATCTTAACCCGTTGCCAAAGAGTATCCTCAACGATTCTGAGCGACGGCACTTCCTGCACGACACGGTGCTTGACCGAGGGCACGGGATTTTCTGACAATGTCCGTCAGGCGATTTTATCGTCCAGCTTCGGGAGGAACCAGGCGAAGAGGCCCGCAAGCGGCAGGAACGAGCAGATGGTGTAGACCATCTCGACACCGTAGCGATCGGCAAGCAGACCGAGAAGAGCGGCTGCGATGCCGCCCAGTCCAAAATTCAGGCCGTAGAACAGGCCGCCGATCAGGCCGATGCGGTTCGGTAGCAATTCCATGGCGTAGATCAGGATCGATGCGAAGGCGCTGGCCATGATGAGGTTGATCAGGACGCTCAGAACGCCGGTCCAGAACAGATCGACATGCGGCAGGATCAAGGTCAACGGAAGGGGGCCGAGCACCGAAATCCATATGATGTGATATCGTCCGATCTTGTCGCCGACGATGCCGCCTATCAGGGCGCCGGCCGCCGAGGCGAGGAGGAAGATGAACAGCATCATCTGCGCGGCCGGGATGGTGAGGTCGAACTTTTCCATCAGGTAGAATGTGTAGAACGAGCGAAAACTCTCGCCATAGGCATTCTTGCTGAACATCAGGAAGGTCATCACAAAAAGCGCGATCCCGATCGTCACCGGTGCGTGGCGCTCTGCCGTCTCTCTGGATTTCGCGCGCGCCTGCCTTGCTGCAAACGCCGCGCTGATTTCCTTCTGCTTCGAGCCAATCCACATCAGGAGCGCCATGGCGAGCAAGGCCACGACGGCAAACCAGGACAAGCTCGACTGACCGAAGGGCACGATGATGATGGCCGCGAAAACGGGTCCGAGCGCGCCGCCTGCCTGTCCGCCCACCTGAAACAGCCCTTGCGCAAGCCCCTGCCGGCCGCCGGCTGCGTAACGCGCCATGCGGGTTGCTTCCGGATGAAAGATTGAGGAGCCGATCCCGATCAGCGCGACGGCGACGAGGATGACGATGTAGCTGTTCGCATAAGCCAGACAAACCAGCCCGGACAGCGTCGACATCATTCCGACCACGGGCGAATAGGGGGCCGGGTGCTTGTCGGTCAGGACGCCGATAACCGGCTGTAGGACCGATCCTGCAATCTGGAACGTCATGGTGATCAGGCCGATCTGAACGAAGTCCAGCGCGTAAGCCTCTCTCAGTATCGGATAGGCCGCCGGGATCAGCGACTGCATAAGGTCGTTGAGCAGGTGCGTGCAACCCAGCACCACAAGGACGATAAAATAGGTATTCGAGCGCGCGGGCGCTGAAACTCCAACTGTCATGATCACCTTGAGTATCGAATGCAGGCAATCCCGTCAAACTTGACCGTCCGAGAGTTAGCGCGCCCCAGACGCTGTCCCTGGCGAATTTTTCCCCAGGCAAGGAGCGGGCTGCATCCGACCGCGAGCACCTACACGATGCCTGGGAGAAGTCGCAGCCGTCAAGCAGCCGGAGCGTTCTCCGATGCGTCATCAGGCGGCGATAAATGGTCAAAGAAAACAGAAAGATGTCACGGCTGTGCTGAATGCAGGTTTGTGATTGAGTCCGCTCCAGCGCTGTTCCTGAAAGATCTCCTTACCTCTTGACATTTATGTGGTTGGAGCCGTCGGAGCGCGCCGACCAGAGGCCAACACTCAATGGTGATGCAGAGGGGCGCTGGCCAAGCCAACGCCCCTCTGGCTTTACGACGAGTGATGTGACTTGGTCAGCCCGTAGATCGGCGTGTCGATGCCCACCTGCCTGGCCTTTAGCTGGAGCGACAGATATTGCGAATAGTGGCGCGACTGGTGCAGGTTGCCGCCGTGGAACCACAGCGCTTGCTGCTGCGTCGGTTTCCACATGTTGCGCTGCTCGCCTTCCCAGGGTCCCGGATCCTTGGTTGTGTTGGAGCCGAGGCCCCAGCACTTGCCGACCTTGTCGGCTACCTCGCGCGAGATGAGATCGGCCGCCCAACCGTTCATCGAGCCGTAGCCGGTGGCGTAGACCACGAGATCTGCGGGCAGTTCCGTGCCGTCCTTGAGCACAACAGCGTTTTCCGTCAGGTGGGACACGTCAACACCGGACTTCAGCTTGATCGAGCCGTCGATGACCAGATCGCAGGCACCGACATCGATGTAATAGCCCGATCCACGGCGCAGATATTTCATGAAGAGGCCGGAATCGTCGTCGCCGAAGTCGAGCATGAAGCCGGCCTTTTCGAGTGCGGCATAGAAGTCCGCGTCCTTTTCACGGATCTTGTCGTAAATCGGGATCTGGAACTCATGCATGATCCGGTAGGGCAGGGAGGCGAAGATGAGATCGGCCTTGCGCGTTGTCATGCCGCCCTGCACCGCCCGCTCGGAATAGAGATCGCCGAGGCCGATCTCCATCAGCGAGTCGGACTTGACGATATGGGTGGAAGAGCGCTGCAGCATGGTGACATCGGCGCCGGCCTCCCAGAGCGCCGCGCAGATATCGTGGGCGGAGTTGTTGGAGCCGATGACGACGACTTGTCTGCCGGCATAGGCGTCGGGGCCGGGATGCTGCGAGGAATGCTGCTGCTCGCCCTTGAAGACTTCCTGGCCTTCGAATTTGGGCACATTGGCCTTGCCGGACATGCCAGTCGCCAGCACCAGTTGCTTTGGCCGCAGCATCACTTCCTTGCCATCGCGCTCGACAATGACCGTCCATTCGCCGGCCGTTTCGTCATACTGCGCCGACTTGGCCGTGGTGGAGCCCCAGTAGTTCAGCTCCATGACCTTGGTATACATTTCCAGCCAGTCGCCCACCTTGTCCTTGGGCGTGAAGACAGGCCAGTTCTCCGGGAAGGGGATGTAGGGCAGGTGGTCGTACCAGACGGGGTCGTGCAGGCAGAGCGACTTGTAGCGCTTGCGCCAGCTGTCGCCGGGGCGCTCGTTCTTCTCGATAATGATCGTCGGCACGCCGAGCTGGCGAAGGCGCGCGCCGAGCGCGATGCCGCCCTGGCCGCCGCCGATGATGACGACCTCGGGCTGGACCGAATAACCGAGTTCGGCGGCCTCTATCTCGCGCTTTTCCTTCCAGGTCTTGCGATCCCGGTCATGGCCGTGTTCGGCCCCCATGGGACGGCGAAAACCCTTGGGCTCTTCATGGCCCTTCAGCTCCGTCATGGTGGTGAGCAGGGTCCAGATCAGGCCGTCCTTGAGGCGGATATGGCCATAGCCGCGGGCGACGCCGGTCTCGAATTCGAACCAGCCGTCGGTGACGCCGTCGGCCTCCGAGGCGGCCTCCTTCGTGTCCTGCACGAAGTCCGAGGGCTTGGTGGCGGCAAGCTGGCTGGTCAGCATGTCGCGGATCTGCTCATGGCCTTCCAGCGTCTTCAGGTTCCAGGTGAATGTCACCAGGTCGCGCCAGTAGCAATCGGCCTGAAACAGGTTGACGGCGGCGTCGATGTCGCCGCTTTCCAGCGCCTGCCCGAGCTTTGAGAGCATCGTGTCGATCTTGGTTCCGGGGCTGATATCAAGCATTTTTTCTCCTCCATGGATGCTTGGGGGTGGTCATGGAACGCCCGCATGGGGCGCTCCGGAAAGCGTCAAAGCCTCCGCCAGCCGGGCTCCTCTCCCGGAACAGGCGTAGGCAGAGATGCTTATTTCGAAAGATCGATCAGGATCTTTAGATGGGTGCCGGCCGGATCGAGCAGGACATCGAAACCCTCCTTCACCGCCGTGTCGAGCGTGATGCGCTTGGTGACGATCTTGGTCGCCGGCAGCAGGCCCGTGGCGATCAGGCGGATCACGCGCGGCCAGTAATGTGTCGGATAGGCCCAGGAGCCCTTGACCTCGAGGTCGCGGAACGTGACCTGGAACCAGTCGATCGGATTTTCGTGCGGGTGCAATCCGGTCTGGACGACCACGCCCTGTTTGCGTACCGCATCGAGGCAGGCCTTGAGCGCATGTTCGTTACCCACGCATTCGATCGCCACGTCGCAACCGACCTGTCCCTCCGTCTGCGCGCGGACGACATCGCCGACATTGTCGCGCTTCGGGTTGATCATGATGACGTCGGGCAGCACGCTCTTGGCCAGCTCCAGCCGGGCATCGTTAAGATCGGAGACGAAGAGCTGGGCGGCACCGGCCGCGTGTGCGGCGAGCAGGGTCAGCATGCCGATCGGCCCGGCGCCGGTGACGAGAACGCTGTTGCCGGCGGTCACGCCGCCGCGGTCGCAGGCATAGACGGCAACCGCCGTCGGTTCGACGAGTGCGGCCTCCTCGTCGGTCATCTCGTCCGGAATCTTCTGGACATTATAATCGTTGACCATGGCGGCTTCCGCCATGCCGCCGCCATCCCAGCTCAGTCCCACCAGCGCCAGCTGCGTGCTCAGATGGAAAAGACCGCGATCGGCGAAGTAGTCGCCGGAGCGCGGCATGACGAGCGGCTGGATCGAGACGCGGTCGCCGACGGCAACGGATGTCACGCCATCGCCAACGGCTTCGACGACGCCGCCGAATTCATGGCCGAGCACCTGCGGGCCATGCGCGCCTGTGAAGGGATGCGGCTCCTTGGGAATGAAGATCGGGCCGTAGCTGTATTCGTGAAGATCCGTTCCGCAGATGCCGACGAAGCGGTTGCGCACAAGAACCTGTCCCGTCCCCGGCTGCTTCGGCTCGGGGATGTCGTCGAGCCGCAAGTCCTTGGCTGCGTGAAATCTGAGTGCGCGCATGTTTCCTCCATTGGCTGCGTTTGACAGCAGGAGAGGAGCAATGCCCATGCCATCGGTGCGCGCCGGGGCGAAGACTGAAATGCTTGGGCTTTTGGCGCCGGGGGCGCCGTCACATGCCACAGCTGTGGCGCAACAGGTGCGGCGGATGCCGCAGTGTGGCGCTCAATGCGGACGGTCTATGCCGAGCCGTCTCATGCGGCGATGCAAGGTCGTGCGATCGATGCCGAGCCGCCGGGCGGCTTCGGATACGTTGCCCTTGCAGGCCGTAAGCACCGCCCTGAGGTCGGCTTGATGGCTGTCGTCGTTGAGGATCGACGTCATGCCCGACAACTGGTCCGGCAGGTCCGCCACCTGGACCAGACCGTCGTCACACAGCGCTGCGACAAAGGCGATCGCATTGTCCAGCTCGCGGATATTGCCCGGCCAGGGATAATTGAGGACGAGCAGTCTGGCGGCGCTCGAAAGCCTGAGAGGCCGGCGCTCCGTGCCATGCTTTTCGAGCAGCCGTTCAAGCAGCCACGGCATGTCCTCGCGCTCGCAAAGCGGCGGAAGCGTAAGCACTGCGGCATTCAGCCGATAATACAGGTCTTCGCGGAACGTGCCGGCCGCGACCATGTCGGCCAGCGACCGATGCGACGCCGAAAGCACGCGGAAATCGACCCTGCGCGGAACCGAACCGCCCACGGGCAGGACTTCGCCTTCGGCCAGAACGCGGAGCAACCGGCTTTGCGCGGCGTGGGGCATATCGCCGATTTCGTCGAGGAACAGGGTTCCGCCCTGCGCCTCCTCCACCAGCCCTTTGCGCCCCTTGGCGAGCGCGCCGGTAAAGGCCCCGGGCGCATGGCCAAACAATTCGCTCTCGATCAGCTGTTCGGGGATGGCTGCGCAATTGACCGCAACGAAGCGGCCGGAAAGTCCGCTCACGGTGTGGACGATGCGGGCCAGGTATTCCTTGCCGGTCCCGGTCTCGCCCTGGATGAGGATCGGCAGCCGGCTCGGTGCGAGTTTCGTCACCTTGCGCCTCAGTTCGTCGATGGCCGGAACCTTGCCGCCCAGACTGCTCATTTCCGGCGGTTGGCGGGACGGGCGCGCAACAGGCACGCTCAACGTGCGCTGCTGCGGCTCGATCGCATGGGCAAACAGGGTCGACCCGTCGCGCACGGCGATCCGCCGGTCCTGCGGCAGGCTGGCGCGGGTGAGGGATGCGAGTTCGTCGAGCCCAGCTTCGAAGAAGTCGGTGACCGGTCGTGCGATGAGAAGCTCGGGCCTGCGCCAATCGAGCCCGCGCGAGGCCGCAAGAAGCCGCGCGCCGCCATGGGTCATGCCGGTGATGCGGCCGGCGCCGTCGACGGAAATCGCGGCTTCCGGGTCGACGTCGAGGAACTCCGGTGCGCCGGCAAAGCGCAGCACCAGATCGTGGCGACTGTTGGCCATGAGGTTGGCGAGCTCGATGCGCCGCACCGTGGAAGAGACGAGATGGCGCGCCATGTTCTGGCTGGTCTTCAGGATCGGGGAACTCAGGAGCGAAATGTCCAGCACGGCGGCCAGAGCGCCTTGCGTGTCGTAGATCGGCGCGGCAGTGCAGGAAAGCGGCGTATGGGTGATGTCGAAATGGTCGGTCTGGTGGATGGTCAGCGCCTCGCCGGTGGCGATGCAGGCGCCCACGGCGCAGGTGCCGGCGCGAGGCTCGGCCCATTCGGAGCCGAGATAGAGGCCTGCCTTGCGCAGGTTGTTGTTGAAGGAGGGATCGCCGAGAAATTCGACGGTGACGCCCTCACGGTCGGAGAGCAGCAGCACATAGTTCTGCTCGGCAACCTGGCGGTAGAGCCGCTCCAGTCCGGAGCGGGCGATGTGTACGAGGTCTTCCGACTGCTGGCGATGTTCGCGCAGCCGCGTCTGCGAAACGATGACCGCCTCGCGCGCCTGGGCCGGATCGAGCTGGTAGGTATCGAGGCAACGCCGCCAGGATTCCACGACGATGGCGTCGCGACCGGTGTTGTTGCCCTGGCCGACCCGCTCGATTTCCTTAACGTGATCCGCAAAACCCATAAAATCACCGGCTCGTGTGGCCGCCTCCCGTGATATCTGAAGAGATCATATCTGCGATTAAGCGGGCTGCCTATTCTTTCGGGGTATTCGACCTTCATCCGGGAACGCGAGCCTAACGTAAGATGGAAGGAGCGAGTACCGTGGGGGCTATTCACTTGCCTATCCCCGAGAGGTGCCTGGAGGTGCCTCCAAATTCGGGCGGACCGGCCACACGGAACGCCCGGCCGGAGGTAGTCGGTCCCGCCTCCCCGTTCGGGTCGCTATGCTGAGGCTCCTGCGGTTACCTTTTTCCGGTCCTTGGCGTGTCGAGAATTCCCGCTTTCCCGCCCTGCGGTCGGCGCTATGCTGAAAGCTCCGATGCTCTTCATTGTCTGCCCCGGATCTCGCACAGGTGCGGATTTGACCCGGTCAGATTGCGAAGGGGCGTTGCCCCTCGCGCGGAGAAGGTGGCGGTTTCCGAATCTCCGCGCAAACTTGTGTGCCCGCCGTCTGTAACCCTTGCCATCGTTACCCGGCCCGTCGCTCAGGCGGGGTTGCAAAGTGCCACCAGTATGAGATTGCCCTTCAACGGGAACGCATGAACGCCGGCTCCCGGTGTTCTCTTCTGAACTGCACGGATTGCAAGAACCCTTGGGAGCCAGCTTCGTTTAACGCACCTTTGCCTCCAACTGGAGGAGGCGTTCGCTGCATATCGCCTCGACGGTGGATTGCAGCTTCTCTGTCCGTCCGATCAGCCAGGCGAGCGCTTCATCGCTGATCTCGAAATGCTCCGAGTAGCGCGCTTTCACATATGCCTCATTGAGGATGTTGTACCAGGCCGCAAAGCGATGCTGGTCGCGCGGCCACACCTCGACCAGGCGACGATCGATATCCTCTGCGAGACCGCGCAGGAACTTGAGGTTGTGCGATGGCGGACTGTAGTTGGTGTGGACGAGCAAGAACACTGAATAGGCAACCTCAATCGCTTGATGGAGCTGGAAGGCGGCGAGACGCATGTTTCCTTTGGCCGAGAGGAAGGATGCCGCTGCGTTGAAGTCATCTACATCTGAAAAGCGCTTCTCAAAATGTTGGGTTGCTGCCTTGAATGTTTCCCATGCAGTCAGATGTTTCGGTTCTGCCAGCGGTTCGTCATCGATCTCGTGCAGGACGATACCGTCGCGGCGGATGTCGGTGAAGAAGTATTGTCCTTCCTTGAGCGCCTTGTTCACCTCTCGCAGGCCATGGACGATCAGGCCGACCGGTGTCTTGACGCCGGGATCCCACAGGAGGCGATCTTCCGCCTTGTCCCAGTATTGCCGGTCGGCGAGCTTGGCGGTGTTGACTATAACGAGGATGTCATAGTCGGAGCGGTAGCCCTTCATCGTGTGCGGTTCGTCCACCCAGGTGCCCCTGGCATAGGAGCCGAAGAGGATGATCTTCTTGATGTGGCCGCGTTTCTTGAAGTCGGCGCTTGCGCCGTTGAGCGCATCGGCAAACTCCTCCTCAATGATCTCGACGGCGCGGCCCAGTTCGCGCTGTTTCTTCTCCGGGAGATGTTCGAGGCTCGACTTCATGATCCATCGATAGGCGAAAGGGAAGGAGACGTCTACTCGCACAATTGACAGTTATTTAAGGCTGGAATTGTGCTCTCGGGGCGGAAGGGCTGGGAAGAAAGCATGCATGGTCAAGACGCCTTATCGATTCTGGCGCGAGCATCCAGATTGAAGCAAGAATGATAAGTAAATGCATCATTTTTCCCGAGATGATACCTATAGGTTCCTTTCTTCCTGGCCGATGGCAGTTATCGGGCAAACGGCGGCGTTCCGGTGCTTAACCTGTCCTTCCTGATCGCGCCGCTGTCTAGTACAGGCACTGTACTAGACAGCGGCGCTCGTGTCGGCGCCGAGGCTCTGTTACGTCGGCTCTTCATTGCCGTGCTAATATTGCTGCCCGTTGCATGGCTTCTGGGGGGGTGGCTCTTGTCACCGTGCCCGCTTGGCATGCTCTACCAACGCTAGGCCTGTGCCACTCAAGGCGTAACGGTCACATGTGAACTGGGCGAAGGTCGGTTTGAAACGAGAGGGTTCGTCGAGCGTACCTGCATAAATCGTGACAATCTCGGGCGCATGCTCGGGCAGGCCAAAAAGCAAGCTGCCACAATCAGTGCAGAATTTACGCACTGTCGGACTGCCGCTGCCGCCGGTACTGGTAAAGGACTGGAGAGGCCCATGGGCGGAAAAGCCACTTCTTCGCATCACCAGGACCGGCAATCCCGCTGCGCCGGACGCTCGCTGACAATCGCGACAGTGGCAGATGAGGCTCGCCTCAGGTTCGCCAATTGCCTGATAGGTGCATTTCCCACATAAACAGGTACCGGTCCAGGTCCTCCAAGCCATCTTGCTTCCCTCCAAAGTCCATGAAGTTATAGATGCCCCGTGGATTTGGAAGAGCATCTATCAGACCTGCGGGGGTTACCTTCGGGCCGATTCAGATTCAGCAACAGACGCTTGGGATTTCTGCTTCTGAAATAGTTCGCTTTGCCCCGCGGTCAGCCCGCTTCCGCATCTTCCATAGGTGTGTTGCCGATCTGCTGGCCATTCCGCATGGACGTTCATCTGGAAATCGCCAGCGTGACCATCGCATCGCTGCAAAACCAGCCTGTTTCCGCGGGGAACTGTCCATTAGTATTCGGCCTGAGAACCATGGATTAGAAATAGTGCGGGCCAAAGGACCATCGATGAAGACGATTTTTGCGGCCGCCGGATTTCTGATCACGCTCGCGTCGGCGCACGCCGACTCGGCGGCCGCCATCCGTGTGATCGATGGCGACACTGTCGTGATCGGCGTCGAGACGATCCGCATCCTCAACATCGACACGCCGGAGATCCGCCACGCCCAGTGCGACGCAGAACGCAGGCTTGGCCTGGTTGCCAAGCGTCGACTCGAGGTGCTGCTTTCTACCGGTGAACCACTCGTCAGGCGAGGCGATAAGGGCCGTATGACCGACAAATACGGGCGAACGCTCGCCGTGTTGTCGGTGGGGAACAGGGATCTCGGAGATATCCTCATCGCCGAGGGCCTGGCGCGGCGCTGGACCGGCAAGCGCCAGCCATGGTGCGACTGACAAAGGGCCATTGACTCGTCTTGCGATGAGAACATATTGAGAACGAAAGCGAGGCGGCCGCTTTCGAATGCAATGCTGTTTTACGAGGACTTGAGCCATGCACGCCGAACACCAGACCACCGAAATCACCCCCGAAGATCCCGTCGACGCTGCCCTCGCCTGGCACCAGGGCGACCCGCGCGCCACGATTGCCACGCTGATCGAGGACTGCCGGCATCTGCGCCGACAACTGGCGTTGAGCGAAGGCGCAATGAGCAGGGGCATGACGCGTGGCTGGACGCCGAGTTACGACCGGAGTGAATAGCGATGCCGGCTCTCAACTATCGTGGGCGGGCGCATCCCCATCTCGAAGCCAAGATCCCGACGCTGGAGGACGCCGACAACCTCGGTCAGTTCGTCCGCATCGGCTGCCAGCACTGCAAGACGTTCCGCTTCTACCGACCGAACGACATCCGCATCCTGATCGGCGAGAACATCCATGTCCTGCATCTGCGGGACAAGTTCCGCTGCGAAGAGTGCGGATCGAAGGAACATATGGCCGTCGAGTTCAAGACCATGATGGCGAACGAGATCCCGGGGCTTGTCGTGCGCGAACTGGTCGAGACCAGGTGGGTGAAAAAGCCGGTCTGGCGTGACAGGAAGCTCTGAGCGGGGAGGCGACGACCGTAACGGTTGCTGACACGATCCGTCTAACATGTTCCGATTTTCCCAGATAATCCCAGGCGGGAGGGCTTTCCTTCATGCAACCCCGCCGCTAACGTGCGGCGATTATCATGCTGGGGGAAAATATGAAAAAACTGTTTGTTGCGGCGGCAAGTATTGCTGCCCTGTCGTCTTGCGCCAAGCGTCCTGATGCGATCGTTCCCGTGGACATTCCGATGGCCGCCTATTCGAACCAGAGCTGTGAGCAGCTCGGCCGGGAAATGGTCCAGGAGCAAGAAAAGCTTGCCGCCGTATCGAAGGCGCAGAACGACGCCGCCAATGGAGATGCATTCGGTGTTTTCCTGATCGGCGTTCCGATGTCTTCGGTGGCGGGTGGCGACAAGGAAGGCCAGGTAGCCGTTGCCAAGGGCAAGGTCCAGTCGATCGAAAATGCAATGAAGAGCAAGGGCTGCGAGTAGCCGTCGGCGGCATTGTGCTATTGGTGGTGACGGACAAGGAGGAGCTTCAATGTGCAATCTCTATAACGTCACCACCAACCAGGAGGCGATCCGCGCCTTCACCCGCGCCATGGTCGACAATCTCGGCAACCTCGAGCCCTCGCTTGATGTCTATCCCGACCGGATGGCGCCGATCGTGCGCAACACGCCAGCCGGCCGCGAACTGGCAAGCGTGCGCTGGGGCCTGCCCTCGTCGCGGCAGGCGCTGTTCCAGGCTGCCTCGAAGCGCGCCGACAAGCTCCGGGAAAAGGGCAAGGACTTCGACTTCGGCGAGCTGTTGAAAATGGAGCCGGACGGCGGCACGACCAATGTGCGCAACACAGCAAGCAAGCACTGGACGCGCTGGCTCGGCGCAGACCATCGCTGCCTCGTTCCGGTCACGCGGTTTGCCGAACCGGATCCGGCCAGCAAGGTCGAGGGCGGACGTACGCCGAATGCCTGGTTCGCCCGCAACGCAGATCAACCGCTAATGTGCTTCGCCGGCATCTGGGTGCCGCAGTGGGAGAGCGTGCGCAAGGTCAAGGAAGGGCTGATCAAGGCAGATCTCTTCGCCTTCCTGACGTGCGAGCCGAACGCCGTAGTCGCGCCGATTCATCCGAAGGCCATGCCGGTGCTGCTGACAGAGCCTGACGAGCTTGAGACATGGATGACGGCGCCGTGGGACGAAGCCAAGGCTCTGCAGCGGCCTCTGCCCAAGGATCGTTTGATTCTCCTACCGGAAAACACGGCCTGACCCATCCTAATCTACGGCTATCAATGAACCGATAGTCATGGCAATCTGACCCTGTCGGCCAACCACCCCCAACCCTCAAAGTCGGCCGACAATTGGCCTCCAAAGCCCTCGTCTTCCTATGGGAGGCGGGGGTTTTTCGCAGATAGGAGGCTGGCCCTCGATCGCAGCGTTCACAACCCGATTTGCTGGGCACGAGCACACAATGCGAGATCGCGGCATCCGAAAGCGAGAAGAACCGTCCGGACCGTCACCTCATCTGACCGGAGGCGATCGAGCCGGCCTTCCAGGCAGTGGCCGAGATGGCCGACGATCGGGACGGAGTACGGACGAAGTCACCACCGCCCTTGTCGATCTGGCTGATAACCACATTCTGGCGCTGGCCGCGAATAGAGATTCCGGCCGGCAGATCGAGGAGGCCAAACATTGAGGTTCGCACTGTTCGCCCTACTGATCCTTCTCGCTGTCCTCACCATGGCCAGCATGGTTATGCGCGTCTGGGAATTGACCCACTGATCTCAGTGGCAGTGGACTGAACCCGTTGCCTTTTCCATATGGCAACACTGCCCGGGCGGCGAATTCTTGCGACAGCCACCGCCATGAGCCGTTGCCGGCGTAGATAGGATGACGGCCAATACAGCAAATATTGCAGTTCGAATGAGGTTCATATCTTTCCCCCGCTAAAAAGGAAAAGCTATCAACCCACCGTCATCAGTCTACCCCTTATCTCAGTGGTATTCGCGGAATACAAGAATGCCGCCTCATGCAGAAAGCGCGCCGAGGCGATCAGACCTGTCAGCCCCTTTGCGACTGGGGTAGCCATGTCGAACCAACCATGACCGACATGGGAAATTGCGCCATGAATTCCACCTTTCAGGAAGCCGCCAGAGGTTCCTGGAAGCAGACGCAACGGTTTCATGTGGTGGAGGCAGAACTTTGCCGAAACGTCGGATCCACGGCACTGACCTGGTCTTTACGTCCGTCAGGGCGGTGCCCCCTTCACGTATCGCCCGAAGGCACATCAGCAGATGTTCCGGGGAGACAGGGCGCATGAAGACTTGGTCTATGCCGGAACTGAGCAACTGAAGAACGTCTTGTGCCTGCTGCGCCGGGACCATGGCGATGAGCGGCGGCAGCGCGGAGACGGATGCCTGCCTGATCGCCTTGCAGAAGGCGAGTGTGTCCTGCGCAATTCCCGTACAATCGATGATGATCGCAAGGGTCCTGGAGATCTCCGAGGCGCCCAAGGCCTCGGCATGTTCGGCAATCAGCGGCTCATAGCCGGCGCCAGCCAGGATGTGGCCCATCAGCAGAGAGAAATCAGGGTCCCGGGAATGAATGACGACCAGGTCGGTCATGGCGGTTTACCTCCGATGGCTTCTCGGGGCCGGTCAGCCGATGATTGCGGCTGACCGGAGCCCAGGCTCGACCTGCCCTAGCGCACCCACGCATTCCAGCGCTGCAGAAGCATCTGGGCGTTCTGGTTGATCCATTCTGCGTCGGGAACGATGATGCTTTCCCGGAGTTCAGCCGTGGTGGGCATGGAATTGCGCGCCGCCTCCGACATGAGGGCGATGGCCTCGCTGCTCGGGGGTGTGCACGACAGCCTGTCACAAGCCTTTGCCTGCGCGGAAGGATGGTCGAGCCAGTAAGCAATGAGCTTGAGGGCGTTGGCCTTGTTGGGGGCGCCACTGACGAGAGCGATCCTGTCGCCCACCAGGAAGGCCGCTTTGTATGACCAGGCGATCGGCAGCCCCTCGCTCTGCATGGCCTTGGCCCGCGTCAGCCAGATCTGCCCGAGATCGTATTCCCGGTTGCGGAAACCCTGAACGCTCTGGTCGCCGGTCTTCCACCACAGGGTGACCTCGTCGCGGATCTGATCCAGCTTGCGAAACGCACGGTCGACATCGAGCGGGAAGAGCGCCTCGCGGCTGACGCCGTCGGCAAGAAGAGCCGCGGCGAGCACGCGCCAGGGATCGTCGAAGTTGGGAAACGCCCTTCCTCCCGGAAAAGCCGCGGTGTTCCAGATGTCCGCCCAGGTCGCGGGTGCCGTGTTCGTCTCGTCTTTGCGATAGGCAAGAAGGGTCGCAGTGGACTGGAGCAGGGCTCCTCCGGCTGCACAGGCGTTGGGCGCGAGATCGGATCGCGACGCGTATGCCTGGCAAAAGCCGGAGAGGTCTTCGGTGACCGCCCGATGGGCTTGGGAGGCTGCCTGGATCTCACCGTCGAGATAGAGATCCCATGCCACATTGCCTGCCTTGACCATCGCCGCCGCCTTGGCGCGCATTTGTGCATTGGTTGCCGACACGACGGTTACAACTATGCCGGTTTCGGCGGTGAAAGGGTCGAACCATGCTTCCCTGAGGGCATCGTCGTAGACCCCGCCCGTCGATGCGATGACGACCTGTTCTTGCGACCGCGCCTGGTGGGTGGCCATCGAAAACAGCATCGCTGTGAGGCAGAAGATGCGACGGGCGGTGGATTGTCTTGGCGTCATTTCGGCTACTCCTGGGGGTTCGAGGTGGTTCGGGACAGGGATGAAAGGACCTGGGCGACGCCGATCAGGGCGAGCGAGGCGAGAACCGTGACCGTCGATGCCGCCGCAATGACGGGGGTCAGGTTGAAGTCGATGTCTTCGAACATCTTCCGGCTGATGGTCATTCCGGTGACGTCGGAAATGAAGAAGGCGACAGTGGCCTCGTCGAATGAGGCCAGGAAGGCGAACACGGCGCCAGAGAAGATCCCCGGAACGATGTTTGGGAGCGTGACGTGGAAGAAGGTCTGGATGCGGCTGGCGCCGCAGTTGAGACTTGCCAGTTCGAGCGCCGGATCGAGCCGCTGCAACGCGGCAGTCACGGTGATCACGACGAAAGGCACGGCAAGCACGGTGTGTCCGATAAGGAAGCCGGTCAGGCTGCCAGTGAGCTTCAGGGGCGCGAATACCAGATAGAGTGCCACGCCGAGGACGATGTGAGGCACGATCATCGGTGCCAGCGAGAGCGCCTGAAGAAGGCCCTTGAACGGCATGTCGCCGCGAACCAGGGCGAGAGCGGTCATGGTACCGACGATTGTCGCCGTGATGCAGGTCGAGACGGCGATCTTGAGGCTGAACCAGGTTGCGGCCATCCACTCGGCGTCCCCGAAGAATGCTCTGTACCAGCCGAGTGATACACCTTGAGGCGGGAATGCGAGATGGGCCGTGGTGCTCAGCGACATCGGTATGACGATCAGCGTTGGCAGCAGCAGAAAGACGAGAAGCGCGCCGACAAGCAGCGTCCGCAGGATACGGATGAGCATCGCAAGGCCCTCAACGCCGCCGTTCGCCACCGCTTCTCGTGCGCCGGCCTCCTGGCCGGTCGCCAGCTTTTGGCGATGTCCGTTTACGGTGCGGTCAATGTACACTTTGAAACCCCTTGCTTGTGGAAATTGCCCTGCGAAAGATGATGACGATGAAAAGCGTGGCGCCGAGAAGAACGGTTGACAGGGCCGCTGCGAACGGCCAGTCGAGCAGCACCGTGGTCTGTTGCCCGATCAAGGTCGCCATCAACAGGGATCCGGGGCCGCCGAGCAGAGCGGGTGTGATGTAGAAGCCGAGCGCCATCACGAAGCAGAGCACAGTTCCGGCAAAGACGCCCGGCAGGCTGAGTGGCAGTGTAATCAGGAGGAAGGCGCGAACCGGTCCGGCGCCGAGATTGGCGGCGGCGCGCACGAGATCCGGCGGCAGGGACCTCAGTGTCGCGTAGATCGGAAGGATGGCAAATGGCAACAGGATGTGGGTCATGCCGAGAACGACCGCAGCCTGGGTATAGAGTATTTTCACGGAATGATCGCCAAGTCCTGCCGCACCAAGCAGGCTGTTCAATGCGCCGTTCCGCTGCAACAGGATGATCCAGGCATAGGAGCGGATCAGAACCGAGGTCCACAATGGGATGAACACGCAGGCTCCCGCAAGAACGGCTGCCTTCCCTTTGAGGCGGTTCATTGCATAGGCGACGGGGTAGCCGAGCACGATGCAAAGCGCCGTGACACAAGCCGCGGTCGCGCCCGTTGCCGCGAACACTTGCAAATACAGGGTGTCGTCGAGAAGCCTCTGATAGTTTGCCGCGCCATCTGCAAAACTCAGTGCCACCAGCCTCCAGACAGGGAGAAGGAAACCGATGCCGACGATTGCGAGTAGCGGCAGCACGAGCGCGACGGATGCGGCCGGCGATAGACGGCCAGCATGACCGCTATGGACGAACCGCCTCGCGGTCTCTTGGAACAGGCGGGCCGGGGTCACAGGCGCCTCCCGGTTTGCGTGGAAAACAGCTGGAGCCGGTCGGGGGACAGGTAGAGGGTTAGGGGCTCGCCCGCCGAGGGAATATTCGTTTCGCCGGCAAGTGTGACCCGGACGGTCAGGCCCTCCATCGCCTTCAGCCGCACATGAGCGACGCGGTGTGCGCCGGAAAACACAACGGCTTCGACCGTACCGGAAAGCGAATTCTGTTCCGTGCCTGGCGACGCGGAAATCGCCACATGCTCGGGTCTCGCGGCAACCGAAACGGCGCTTCCGACCGGGGCCTTTGCGCTTTTCGCAGCCTTGACGACCGCGCCACTGGCAAGGCGAACGAGCGAATGGTCGCGCTCATCGCCGACGATCACGCCGGGGATGAAGTTGATGGTGCCGACAAAGTCCGCGATGAAGGCGGTGTTGGGATTTGCGTAAAGCTCGAAGGGCTGGCCGATCTGTTCGAGACGCCCGTTATGCATCACCGCGACGCGATCCGACAGGGTAAGGGCTTCCTCCTGGTCGTGGGTGACATAGATGATTGTAGCGCCGAGGCGCCGCTGCAACTGCTTGATCTCGAGCTGCATCGCCTCCCGGAGCTTCTTGTCGAGTGCTCCGAGCGGTTCATCCATGAGAAGGATAGGCGGATCGAAGACCAATGCCCGCCCGACCGCAACGCGCTGCTGCTGCCCGCCTGATAGCTGATGAGGCAATCGATGGCCCAACTTGGTCAGTTGCACCATGTCAAGCATGGCATCGACCCGGGCGCCGATGTCCGACCGTGCGGCCTTCGAACGCATGCGGAGCGGGAATTCAAGGTTCTTGCGGACCGTCATGTGCGGAAACAGCGCGTATTTCTGAAAGACCATGCCGATATTGCGCCGGTTCGGCGCAAGGCCGGTGATATCGACGTCGCCGATCAACACCGAACCCGTGGTCGGGCGTTCGAAACCTGCAATCATTGTGAGCAGTGTCGTCTTGCCGGATCCGGACGGGCCGACGATCGATACGAACTCACCCGCACCGATCTCGAGGTCGGTTCCATGGACTGCGCAAATGCGTTCGTAATTCTTGGTTATGCCGCGAAGCGAAAGGCTTTGTCCTATCAATTCAGTCCCCTTCTTCTGTTTTCTGTTCAGGAAATGCGAAGTGTTTCGAAGACGCGCCGGGCATCCCCGGTCCGCGTGCGCGTGACTCAGGATCAGTGAAATGTTATGGGTTTCTGATGCGCCAAACTTTGCAAAAGCTTCACATTTGCATTTTTGTTGCACCAAAAATATAGCCTGTCAACACGCGTGGAGCGAAAATGACGACCGATTTCTCGACATCCGGGAAGCAGATGCAGGCGCCCAGCCTCGGGGACGCCGCCTATGTGGAGCTCAAGGACCGATTAAGCAGGGGCGTGTTCCATCCCGGCGACAAGCTCACAGTCCGGTCCGTGGCCGAGGCCCTGGGCGTCAGCTCGACGCCGGCGCGTGATGCCATCAACCGCCTGGTGGGCGATAATGCGCTCGTCTACGCGGGGCCCAAGACGGTGATCATTCCTGTCCTGACGGAGGCCGACCTTCGCGAAATTACCCATATTAGGCTTGCGCTGGAGGGGCTCGCCGCAGAGCTCGCGGCTGAAGCTGCAACCGACCAAGTTGTTGAAGAATTGAAAGAAATTCAGCGCAATATCGGTGAGGCGCTCGATCGCAAGGCTTATGCCGAGGCATTGTCCTGCAACAAGGAGTTTCATTTCCTTGTTTATCGGCTCAGCCGCATGCCTCATCTCGTGGCGATGATCGAGGGGCAGTGGCTCCGCGTCGGCCCTTCCTTCTATGGGCTCTATCCTCGCTTTGCAGAGGAGCGGCAGGGCGTTCGCAACCACCAGATGGCGATTGAGGCGTTGGTCGAGAAGGATCGCGGTGCGCTGCGTGCGGCCTTCGAGAACGATATCCGCGAGGGTTATCGCCAGCTGCGTTCGGCAATCAGAGATCGCGCCCCGCGCCTTTGAATCTTTTGTTGCATGGACTTGACGACTGCATTTTTTGTTGCAACAAAATACAAAGCTTCCGTGAAGCTCCTGATTTTCCGCAACAGAAAGCAGTTCGATGCCTACTCATTTACCAGCCGATCCGGCGGGGGGATCCCCCGTGTCCAGTTACCTCTATCGTCGCGGCCGCCAGGTCCTGCCGGGCGGCCTGACGCGTTCCACCGTCGATCTCGATCCCCACCCCATCTACATGGCCGGTGGAAAGGGCGCTTATGTCACGGATGTCGACGGTCGGCGGTATCTGGATCTCAACAACAATTTCACCACCCTGGTGCACGGTCACGCCTATGAACCGGTCGCGGATGCGGTGGCGCAGTTCCTGCGTAAGGGAACGTGCTTTGCCTATCCCACCGAACACGAGATCGCCCTGGCGGAGCTTCTGGTTGACCGCATTCCGGCAATTGAACAGGTACGCTTCGTCAGTACGGGTACGGAAGCCGTCATGTTCGCCGTCAAGGCTGCGCGTGCCTTTACCGGGCGATCCGCGATCGTGCGATTTGCCGGCGCCTATCATGGAGCCTATGACTGGGCGGAAAACGGACAGAACGGGCCAATATCGCAAGGCTCCATTCGCCGTGGCGGCACTTACCGGGGAGCGCCCGAGAGCGTTGCAGACGATGTCGTGGTGCTCGAATTCAACCGGATCGAGGGGCTCGATGAGGGACTCGCTGCCCATGCAGGTCGCCTTGCGGCTATTCTGATCGACCCGATGCCAAGCAGGGCGGGGCTTCTCGCGCCCTTGCCACAATTCCTGGAACACGTGACGCGTTTTGCCCGCGCCAACGGCACGTTGATCATCGCGGACGAAGTCCTGAACCTGCGACAGAGTTATCAGGGGGCCTCGACGCGTTTCGGGCTCGAGCCCGATCTGGTCACGGCCGGCAAGATCATCGGGGGCGGCTTTCCGATCGGCGCCATCGGCGGCAGGGCAGATGTCATGGATGTGTTCAGTTCCCAAGGTAAGGCACCCCGCGTGCCCCAGGGCGGTACCTTTGCGGCCAATCCCGTTTCGATGATTGCCGGTCTGGCAGCCATGCAGGCGATGACCCCGGAGGTCTTTGCACGGCTCGAGACTATGGGCGATCACTTGCGCAGCCGCCTGGGCCAAGCCGCTCTTTCCCATGGAGCCCGGTTCTCTATCACGGGCTCCGCTTCCCTGTTTCGCATCCACCCCAAGGCCAAGCCTCCCCGGACCTATGCCGACGCCCTGATGACGGCCGGAGAAACGGACCGGATGCGCCGACTTGCACGGTCATTCCTTGAAGCCGGGATCCTACTTCCGTTCGGCGCTGCTGCGTGCCTGTCCACTCCGATGCAGGACAGCGATATCGACGCGATCGTCCATACGTTCGAGCGCTTCCTTGAAGATCACACCGAAGCCCATGGGGAGTGCCGGTCATGAATGCAGTTTTCCTTGAACAGACGGTAGCCGAACGCGTCGCAGATTCGCTCATCCGGCACGAAGTCGAGTTCCTTTTTGCCCAGAGCCTTCCCTCCGCGGTTGTGCTTGCTGCCGAGGAACGGGGAATCCGTCAGATCGCCTATCGCCAGGAAAACATGGGTGGGGTGATGGCCGACGGTTACGCCCGACTGTCGGGCAGGGTGGGGGTGGTGGCGGCACAGAACGGTCCTGCCGCCACGCTTCTTGTGCCCCCGCTTGCCGAGGCGCTCAAGGCCAGCATTCCACTTGTCGCTCTGGTCCAGGAGGTCGAGCGCCATCAGTCGGACAAGAACGCTTTTCAGGAGCTTGATCATCTGGCCCTGTTCCAGTCCTGCACCAAATGGGTCCGCCGCGTTCAGGTCGAAGATGAGATCGAGCGTTATGTGGACGCCGCTTTCACGGCTGCTGCGTCCGGCCGCCCGGGACCCGCGGCCCTGCTGCTGCCGGCCGATCTTCTGCGTGGCCACACAAGGGCGCCGTCCTCGGCGCGGCAGTCCAGCCTCGGTCGCTATCCCCTGGATCGTTCGCGTCCAAACGACGAGATGATCCGTTTCGCGGCGGATCTCCTCGCCAAGGCGAAGCAGCCGATCGTGCTTGCGGGCGGCGGCGTGCACGGCGCAGGGGCTTTCGATGCGCTGTCGCGTCTTCAGGACCTGGCTGCTTTGCCCGTCTACACGACGAACATGGGCAAGGGCGCGGTCAACGAGTTTCATCCACTTTCGCTCGGGGTGCTTGGGTCCCTGACTGGGCCGCGCTCGCTCGGCTCGCATACGGGGCGCTTTATCAAGGCTGCAGACCTTGTCCTTCTCGTGGGCACGCGCACCAACCAGAACGGAACGGACAACTGGAGCCAGATCCCTGATTCCGCCCGTGTCATCCACATCGACATGGACCCCCAGGAGATCGGACGGAACTACGAGGCTCTCAGGCTCGTCGGGGACGCGCGCGAAACGCTCGATGCCCTGTGTGACGCACTTGAAGCGCTTGATCTTTCCCACCGGCACGGTCTGCGCGACCACCTGGAGAAGGATATCGCGCGCTGCTGGGCCAGCTTCGAGACGGACCGGGAATCGTTGTTCGGGTCCGGCGGCACGCCAATTCGTCCGGAGCGCGTGATGAGGGAACTTCAGCCATTTGTCGAGAAGGGCCTGACGGTGGTGGCGGATGCGAGCTATTCTTCCATGTGGACGGTTGGCCAGCTTAAAACCCCCGGCCCGGTGAGCCGGATCATCACGCCACGGGGATTGGCCGGACTTGGATGGGGCGTTCCGCTGGCGATCGGCGCCCGGCTTGCCCAGTCCGAAACGCCGGTCGTTGCCATCGTCGGCGATGGGGGTTTCGCCCATAGCTGGGCGGAACTCGAGACCCTGGCGCGTCATGGCGTGGCCGTCACCATCATTGTGCTGAACAATGGCATTCTGGGCTTCCAGCGAGACGCCGAGACGGTGAAGTTCGGGCGCTATACGACGGCATGTCATTTTGCCCCTGTCGATCACGCCGCCCTGGCGCGCGCATGCGGATGTGATGGTGTGCGTGTCGAGGATCCCGGGGAACTCGGTGTGGTTATTTCGACGGCGCTCAGGGCAAATCGCCCCTTTGTCATCGAGGTCATGACCGACCCCGAAGCCCATCCCGCGCTCTCACTCTTTGCAGCCATGGACGAGGGAACCTGAAGATGGCTGGACCACAGCGTCGGGTGGCGGTCGTGACGGGCGGCAGTTCCGGAATCGGGCTGGCCGTCGGCTCGATGTTGCTCGACGCTGGCTTCAATCTGGCCTTCTTCGGCCGCAACGAGGAACACGTGGAGCATGCACGACATGTCTTGTCGCGGCGACACGATGCGGAACGAATCATGGCGACCCGTGTCGATCTTGCCAGCCCGGATCAGATCTCCGGCTTCTTTCGCGCCGTATCGAAACGGTGGCGACCTGCGGATACGCTTATATGCAACGCCGGAATCTCACCGAAACGAACCACGGGCGACGCGACGCCCTTTTGCGAACTCAACCTCGACGAATGGAACAGGGTACTGGCCATCAACCTGACCGGGGCAATGCTCTGCTGCCAGGCGGTGCTGGCCCCGATGATCGCCTCGCGCTTCGGGCGCATCATCCTGGTGGGGTCGATCGCGGGGCGCGCAGTGCCCAGACTGGCCGGTACCTCCTATGCAGTTTCCAAGGCCGCGCTTGGAGGCCTCTGCCGATCTCTCATTGCCGACTGCGCCGGCAGCGGAGTGACTGTCAACGTAATAGCGCCGGGTCACATCGTGACCGGGATGACGGCACCGGTGACCGGCGAGGGGCTGCTTGCGGTCCTGTCTCGCATCCCTGCGGGTCGCCTGGGTGAAGTAGACGATGTCGCGGCGCTGGCCGGCTTCCTGGTTTCCAGAGAGGCAGGGTTCGTCAACGGCGCGGTCATCGATGTCAATGGTGGGGAATATGCGCCCTTGTGACCCGGAGGTCTGTTGATGTATCGAATCGTCATCAGCGTCAGGGACGCTCAGCTATTTCTCCTCTTGAGACATCTTCTTGCCCGGGAAGGTTTCGACACGGTTCTGGCGCAGTGCAGTGCGGATATCGAAGCCTCACTCTCTCCCGACATTGTCGCGTTCCTGATTGAGGGGTCGACGGAGAGACATGGCGCGACGAGCCTTGTTGCCGTGGTGCGTTCATCGTGCCCCGATGCAGCCCTGATAATACTCCGGCGGGGCGAAGTGGCGCATACGGAGCTTGAAGCCGAATTCGTGCTAGAGCCGCCTTTCGAGCCGGCAAAGCTTCTGGAATTCCTGCGCAGCCTTCGTCCGCACGGGATGCCCCGCAACAGGAGCGATCTCCTCGGTTTCGACGATCTCACCCTGGACCTATCATCGATGGTGGTCCGGCGCGGTGAATGCAAGGTTCATCTGAGCGCCCTTCAGTACCGGATCCTCCGCCTTCTGCTCGAGGATCCGGGGGCCGTCCGGGACCGCGAGGCTTTCATCACCGCGTGCTGGCCGCCGGGCGCCGAGGTCGAGCCACGGACGGTCGATATTCATATCGGCCATATCCGTCGGGCACTTGAAGCATGCGGGCCAGATCTCATCCGCACAGTGAGGGGCGCGGGATACGCATTGTGCTCAGGCAAGGGGGACGAAAGGTCATTCGTCGGCTGAAAACCAAAAGAAGGCGGGCAAGACAAGGTTCGTTCGCAGAAGATCGCCTTCACCGGTCGGCGAAGGGCTCTTTGGTAACCCCGCGCGTGACTCTGGAGAGCCCGAGACCTCGGGCGCTCAAAACTCCAGGAAAAAGGCGGAGTGATCGCGCTTCTGAAGACGCGGCAGACCGGACCTTCAAAGGCATTTCTTTCCGGTCCTGCGAGAAAGACGGGAACACTTCCCCGGTGATAGGGGTTCGAGGGGGAGCCAGGCCGGTCGGGGATTGTCGACAGGCTAAGGATCTTGCTGAGGTCGACGGCCAAAAAGCGAGACCGGCGGGAGTTTCAGCAGCGATAGCGCCGCTATTGGAACCGGGGAGGTATCTATACTCTCTTGTTCCAGGCAGATCTTCCGGGCGTGGCAATCCAAGAGGGCAACCCGCACCTCACGCCCTCGACCAATCCTGACGAGCCCTGTTGGATCGTCCTGCGGTCCCCCATCTAATTGGATCGTCCTGCGGTCCCCCATCTAAAATGTCTCGTCGTTCAGTTCCGCAGCTTGTTGAAAAGCGCACTCCAGCGCCTGAATTCCCGGTCGTTAGCGTCCAGCCAGGCGTCCAATGCGCACAGTGCGAGGGCAGTGCTGAACTCCGGTCCGAAAAGCCCCCGCCCTCGCCGGATGATATCGGCGTCGCTCGTATCGACGTCCATGGAAGGGGTCGGTAGTCCGGCAGGAAGCTTGAAAATTTCGTGCGACATCTATCTCTCCCGCGTCCGGCGCAGGAGGTGATCATCATGTTCGCCGGACGTTGTCGCACCGGGCCGCAGCAAGCTGCCTTCGTACCGTCCATGGCGGATGTCGTCGTACCTCGATGACCCTAGCGGCAACCTCCCTCAGGCGCAAGGAATGTTACAGTCCGGCGCCTTGCAGAGAGGTCTGCCGATCGTTTCGATCTTGCCCTGCGCCTGGCAAACCTTTCCTTCGGCGAATGGCCGCCGGTGTTAGGCGATGCGAAGATGACAGCGGGCGGTCCTCGACCGGCTGACACATCACTGCGAGATCGTGGAGACCGGCAACGAGTCCTGGCGTTTCAAAAAACGCTCTCAAAGCTAAAGCCGAACATACCCATAAGCCGCACTTGGCCTACCCTCTGTAGACCCGGCCAGCGCCGGGCAGGCCAAGCGCTGATCGTCCACAGGGGGGTGAAGATTGGACCCCGATAAGGGGTCAACATTCCGCGCCGATTGACAGGCTGTTTGCCCGGCTGTGGAAACGCCAGATCGGAGATTTAATTCCGGAATTGACGAGGCCGCCAATCCGCAGTCGGTCCGAAGCGGACACGAGGGAATTATGCTGTCCGGCAGCGTGAAGCGGGCATGATACCGCAAGCCGAAGCGTGTCTGCCCGATTGGAATCGCCAGACGGATAAGGGGCGTTACTGATCTTCTTCCTGCAGTTTTTGTTTCAAACGGCTAAGCATAAAAGCGGCGTATGCCGCATATGGTCCGATCCAACGCTCATGGATAGCGTGGATTGGAAGAGCGTCGAGATGGTTCCATCGCTCTCTTCCTCGCTTCTCAGCAATTACGAGGCCAGCTTCTTCCAGAACACCCAGATGCTGCATGACTGTGCAGCGGTCAAGCTCGGGCAGGAGTTCGCATAGCTTGCCTGTGGTGCGCGGCTCGCGTCGCAAAAGATCGAGGATTTTGCGGCGTGAGCGGTTGCCTAGCGCCCGGAATATCAGGTCATCTTCGTCGTCAGTTGACATGTTATGCTTTTATAACATATTGTTTGATGCGTCAACTCTTAAGGGAATTATCCATGGCCTATGAGTTCCAAGTTTCAGGACGGATCGATAAGCCAGTAGGTGAAGTGTTCGAGGCTGTAGTTAATCCCGACAAACTTAGCGCCTATTTCACAACTGGCGGTGCAAAAGGTCGGCTTGAAGCAGGAGCAGTCGTCACGTGGGATTTCCACGATTTCCCCGGGGCGTTTCCCGTGCACGTCATCGATGTCGAGAAGGACAGGCGGATCGTATTGCGCTGGGAGGCTGCGCCGGATGACGATCCTGCGGGCAAGTACGATACGACTGTCACTATAGCATTCGAGTCCTTGGAGGACGGGCGCACATTGGTGACGATCGGCGAGAGCGGGTTCCGTGAGAATTGTGCGGGCCAGAAGGCGTCCTACGGAAACTGCGAAGGGTGGACCGGCATGCTATGCGCCATGAAGGCCTATCTGGAGCATGGGATAAACCTGAGGCAAGGGTTCTATCGATGAACACCACGTCGGCAGTTCTCGCAGACCGCAGGCACGTCACGGCAACGCAACACGATCCGAACGTGCCTCCGACCGCCTACCATAGTTGGAGTGTTTTTCATTGCGTGGGTACACCCACGACGCCTACGGCACTGTAAAAGGGAGGACGCCATGGAGATCGCCCCGGGAAAGAACATCGCAATCAAGGTGCCTCTCCACAAATGGGAGGACACCATTGTCTTTTATCGCGACAAGGTGGGTTTGAAGGTTGTGAAGGAACTCGCGAACAGCACCGGGTTCGCCTTCGGCGGTATGACCTTGTGGATCGATCGCGTCGAAAAACAAAGCCAGGTCGATGTGTGGCTTGAACTGTTCACCAGTGACCCGAATCGTGCTCTTGAACGCTTGGGCAGCCCGCGTCGGGACGAACTGGAGCCACTGGATGACGTGACTGGTCACTGGACTTCGGACCCGGCCGGCGTCGTTCTGCTAGTAAGGAATGAGTGACGGTGGGCCACACCGGGCGCACCCGGATTTCCGTTCTTGCGGCTACATGTTCTGGCCGCCGATCGCCAACAACTGGACTTAAAACAAGTTCCTCGGGTGTGCCCTCCTCGATGATACGTCCCCCGCCCAGAACGCGCTGGTCAGGTTTTAGCTGTGTTCCAGTAGCCGATGGACATGTCAGGCCTTGACGCGCGATGGGCTATTTGCCGATCGTGTCCCAGGGCGTGGTGTAGGAGGGTCGATGTTTGCAATCGACCAGTGTCAGACCGCTTCAGCAACAAGCTTGCAAAGGGGGAACAGTCCATAGATGTAGAAAGCTAGCAGTAGATGTAAAAAGCTAGCAGTGCTCATCCCGTGTTCCCGGCATAACTTCGGCACGGGATCGGCGCCTTCTACCTGACGCAGGATGGCAAGGATTTGTGGTTCGGTAAATCTGCTCGTCTTCATCATAATCTCCGCGATCATAAAGCCCGAGAGAATCTACTTTTGAAGCCGTCATTTGCCGGGGGGATTACCCCATAAACTGGCTTTCCGTCTGGTATCGGCCCGCGCCCGGCGAGACAGAAGTGGATCGTCAGATGTTGGCAGAACGGATTGTCACGACCCAGATCGACGACATTCGCAGCTAACCGCAAAGCCCTTCTCCCGCAAGATGCTGGAGTACGAGCCTTCCCCTATCCTGAAGAGATCGGCACGTATGGTGCCGGCCCCTTCCAGCGGCAATCAAAATCTCAGTCGATATTATACTCCTGCACCCTGATCGGTCCATTATGTTAGCGAGCGCCGATTTGTCCTGCGGTAGGAAACGCCCATAGTGTTGTTGCACGACATCTGGGGTGTCCTGCATTGCATAGCTTGCCTGTTCATAGAATCCGGCAGCAGGCCAGCGCTCCGAGCACGACCTACCGAAAGTCAATCGGTTGTCCCCTCCTGCCGTATCTTCAGCAGCGCTTCACTGACGGCCTTGGTGGTACGCCGGATGTGCGCCGTGATCACCTCGACGATCGCATGCTCGTCCCGTTCCAAAGCGGCGTCGAGCAAGGCGCGGTGTTCCTCCGACACTTGCCGGGTCTTGGCCGAATGGATGCGCGACAGGCGTCGATAACGCTCATGCTGCCGAAAGACGATGCCGCGCAGGTGAAGGGTCCAGCGACGGTCACAGGCGCTGACCAAGGCTTCATGAAAATCATGGTTGCGCCGCTCCAGCTCGTCCAGCCCGCCATCGGGCCCTAACTGGGCGCGTTCGGCCCGCTCCAGCCAATGATAGGTGGTAATGACGCGGGTCTGCCATTGCTGGCCACCCAGCCGCAGCGAGCTGCGTAGCGCTTCGATTTCCAGTAGCAGGCGTAGCTCACCAATGTCGTTTGCCTCCTCCACCGACATGCCGGAGACGACGAACCCACGTTGCTCCTGGGCGATTACCAGCCCTTCGCCCGCCAGACGTGACAGCGCCTCGCGCAATGGTGCGGCACCGATATCGTAGCGCTCACGCAGCATTTCGAGCTTCAACTTCAAACCCGGTACGAGCACGCCCTCGATAATGTCGGTGCGCAGCAATTGCGCCGCGCGTTCCGTGTGGGATCGCGTCGTGCTGCCTTGCTCGTCAAGGCCATTATGGACCGAAAAATCTTCAACTAGGCTCAACCGACATCCCCGTGTCTTGCCCCGCAAGGGCGTTCTCAACGAAAACAATACATTATCGCACCTCGATGTAAATATCGATTTTTTCTATTGACCTTTCTAAAATATAGGAAATTATGGCTGTCAGTGGAGGAATTTCGATGTCTGAACTGGATACCGCCTGCTCGGCCGGCATGGCGCCGCCGCGAGAGGATTGTCGTTCAAGGACGATGCTGGCCAAGCTGGATCGGCTACTGTTGAATGCCGAGGAGGCGTCAACAGCCCTTCTCATTGCTGCGATTTTCATAATCCTTGCGGTCAATGTTGTCTTGCGCTCGCTGGGCATGCCGCTGATCTGGGCGGATGAGGCCGCGATCCTGCTGATGGCCTGCGCCGCCTTCCTCGGTGCGGCGGTGGCGCTTGCGCGCGGCCAGCATATGGCCGTGACCCTGCTGCTGGACAGCCTGCCCCAGCGCCTGCGCTTTCCCGTCATCTTTACCGTCGATGTCATCACCATCGGTTTCTTTCTCATTCTCTCGGCGCTGTGCTGGCGGTGGTTCGATCCCGTCAATGCCTTCGGAGCCGAATCGCTTCAGGCCTATTCCCAGCAGACCTTCAACTTCATCTATCAGGAGCGCACCCTGACCCTGGGTCTCAACAAGGTCTGGTTCTGGCTGGTGCTTCCGCTGTTTGCTGTGTTGTCGACGATCCATGCGCTCGCGGCGCTCGAGCGCGATGTCCATCACATGCGCAGCCATCTCAAGGGGAGCGTACAATGACCGTTGGGCTTTCATTCATCGGTCTGTTGTTGGTCGGACTACCCATTTCGCTGACGCTGGCGGTGCTGGCTCTGATCTACATCGTCGTCTCTGGCAACACGGTCCTGCTGCAGTCCTATCCGCAGCAGATGTTCGGCGGCCTGGAAAGCTACGGCATGCTGGCATTGCCGCTCTTCATCCTTCTGGGTGAATTCATGAATGCCGGTGGCATTGGTCGGCGGCTGATGGCCTTCGCCCTGGCGCTGCTGGGGCCGATGCGGGGTGGTCTGGCCTATGTCAATCTGGGCGCCAACATGATGATGGCGTCGATCCTGGGCTCGACGGTGGCGCAAATCACCATCATGTCGCGCCTCGCCGTGCCGGAGATGGAACGCGCCGGCTATGCAAGAGACGTCGCGACCACGATCACCGCCGCCGGCGGCCTGCTGGCGCCGATCATTCCGCCGTCGATGATGTTCATCATCTTTGGGGTGATCGCCCAGGTTCCGATCGGGGACATGTTCATTGCCGGGATCGTTCCGGGCATTCTGATCTTCGTAGCCTTCTGCGGGTTGATCGGTTGGCTGGCCCGCCGCCATGATTTTCCGCGCACGCCTAGCATGTCGATGCGGGAACGGGTCCGGGCCGTGGTGGATGCTCTGCCCGCCGCGCTGATCCCCGCGTCGATCATCATATCCATCCTTGGCGGATTTGCCACGGCGACCGAAGCGGCGACCGTCGCCAGCCTTCTGGCGATCCTGATCGGTATGTTCGTCTATCGCGAAATGACCGTTGCCGATATCTGGCCGGCGCTGACGAATGCAGCGCGCGGGGCTGCGGTCGTGCTGTTCCTGATTGCCGCGGCGCAGGTGTTCAGCTGGGTCATCACGTACGAGAACCTCCCCGCGATCGTCGCATCCTATATGAGCAGCCTGACCGACTCGCCGATCGTCTTCCTGCTGCTGCTCAATCTTCTCCTGCTGGGCCTCGGCATGATCACCGATCCCATCCCGGCAATCATCCTGATCGTCCCGGTATTTCTTCCGGTGGCAACCGATGTCTATGGCATCGATCCGATCCATTTCGGCGTGGTCCTGTGCCTCAATCTGACGCTCGGACTGGTAACGCCGCCGGTCGGAACGGGATTGTTCACCGCGTCGCTGCTGACGGGCGTTCGGGCCGAACGCATTGCCTTCCTTCTGATGCCGTTCCTGGCCGTCGCCTTCCTCGTCATCGGCCTGATCGTGCTGTGGCCCCAGATCGCTCTGGGCCTGGTTCGGGGGCTCTGACATGACCCGCATCTGGATCCTGGGTGGCGGTGTGATTGGAACGGGGTGGGCCATTGCCTATGGTGCGGCGGGTCACGAGGCGGTGGTGATCGATCCCGCGGACGACGCGGCGGCGGTCCTCGGCAATGCCTGGGCAGCGGCGCAGCCGACCCTGGCCGAGATGGGCCTGCTGCATGCAGGCAGCCTTGCGCCGGCGCACGCCACGGCGCCATCCGGGGCGGGGCCCGTGCCGGATCTGGTGCAGGAATGCCTGCCCGAACGGCTCGAACTGAAGCATCAGGTTCTTGCCTCTCTGGAAGCCTCGCTGCCGGACGATGTGATGATCGCTTCCTCGAGTTCGGGACTGATGCCCGACGACATCGGCGCCTGCCTGAAAAATCCTGGCCGGTTGGTGATCGCCCATCCGAACAATCCGCCGTGGATCATGCCGACAGTGGAACTCTGCCCCTCCAGCGGCACGCCGCAGGCGCGGCTGGACGAACTGGCGCAATTCTACACCGGTCTCGGCAAGAGCGTGATCCGCATGCGCAAGCCCATGATCGGGCACGTGGTCAATCGTCTGCAGGCGGCGCTGTGGCGCGAGGCGATCCACCTGGCCGCCGAAGGGGTAGTGTCGCTGTCCGACACCGAGCGCGCGATCAGCGAGGGGCTGGCCCCGCGATGGGCGCTTTATGGCCCGTCGACGATCTTTCATCTGGCCGGTGGCGCGGGGGGCATGGAGCGGTTCCTGGAGGTCCTTGGGCCGGCCTTCCAAAGCTATTTCGACGATCTTGGTGCACCGGTTCTGGATCAGGCCACGGCCGATCTCCTGGTGTGCGGCATGGCGCAGCACGACCCAAGGCCGGTGGCCGAGATCGCCACGGAACGCAATCGCAAGGTCCCGCGGGCCCTTGCCGACATCGCCCGGATCCGGGCGATGGAAATCTGAGTTTTTCAAAGGGAGGAAAGAATGAAGTTCACTGCCACTATCAAGGGTGCGGTTCTCGCGCTCATGACCACCGGAGCCGCACAGGCGGCGGATTATCGTATCTCGATGATCGTGCCGCCGTCGCACCAATGGGCCAAGAGCGCGACCGCCATGGCCGAGCGCATCAAGGAGCGCACGGACGGACGTGTCAACATCATGCTCTTCCCGTCGGGTCAGCTTGGACCGGAATCCCAGATGGTCCAGCAGATGCAGACCGGAGCTCTGGACTTTGCCTTCTTGACCCTGGGCGAACTGGCCAATCGCGACGACGATTTCGGCATTCTTGCCGCTCCGTATCTGGTGCCGAATATCGTCGCGGCCGGCGAGTTGCTGGACGGCGCGACGGCGGACAAGCTCGAGGAAAAACTCCCGAGCTTCGGCCTCAAGGGCCTGGGTTGGGGCGTTTCGGGCATGCGCCAGGTAGTCCTGCGCGACAAGATCGAAACGGTCAACCAGCTGGCCGGCAAGAAGATCCGGACCATCCCCTATGCACCCGAACTCGACCTTTGGACCGGGCTCAAGGCAGTCCCGACGCCCATGCCGCTGCCGGCCCTGTTCGACGCCTTCGCCAATGGTCAGGTCGACGGGATGCAGATCGACCTCGAGGGCACGTGGAATACGAAATACTATTCCAACGCGGCTGTGATCCTCAATTCGGATCACGGCATGTTCCCCATGCTTGCCGCGGCTTCTGGACGCAAATGGGCGCAGATCGCGCCGGAGGACCAAGCCATCATTGCCGAGGAATTCGCCACCGAGAGCAAGAATATCATCGCCGCCTACGCGAAGCTCGAGCAGGAGTTTCTCGCCAATCTGAAGGGTACCGATGTGCCCGTCGTGAAGGTTGACCGCGCCTGGTTTGGTCCGGCGATCGATGCCTATTACGAACAGTGGAAAACCAAGTCGCCGCTGTTCGAGGGCCTGCTGCAGGAAGCCGCAAAGCTGAACTGATCCAAATTACCCTGCCGCTGTTCGAGCGGCAGGGCCCCAATTGGAGTGACCGACATGACCGCGTGTTACCGTGACCTGCGCTACCTGCGCCTGCCTGCCCCCGAGGGCCTCGACGCCGTGCGTTCCTTTGCCCTGGACAAGCTTGGCCTGCAACTGGGCGACGTCGCCAATGATGAGGTGATCCATTTCCGCTCCGACATGCGCAATTATGCGCTGGCCTTCTGGAAGCAGGAAACCCGGCCCGCCATCGGGCTGACTGTGGCCCGGCGCGAGGACCTTGACCTGCGCGCCGAAGCACTCGCCCCGTTCGGTCGGGTGCAACGGCTCGATGCGGAGGCCTGCCGCAAGCGCCAGATCAAGGATGGTATCGCGGTTGTCGCTCCCAATAATGTGACGATCGAAGTGGTCTGGCGGCCGCTTACCTCGGGCTGGCGTTACCATGCTACGCGCGATGCCGGTATCACCGAGCTCGGCGCGGTGAGCCTCGCCTGCACCGACATCGCCGGGAACGAATCGTTCTGGACCCGGGGCATGGGCGCCGAGGTGGCGGACTGGGCAGGAGATGCCGTCTATCTGAACATCGATGCGGCGCATCACCGGATCGCGCTCTATCCCTCGCATCGCGACGGCGTGCTCGCCGTGACCTGGGAGGTCGAGGGCATCAACAACATCATGCAGAACTGGTATTTCTTCCAGAAGAACCAGATCCCGGTCGTTCATGGTCCAGGCCGCCAGGCCGCGTCGAACGCGCTCTTCGTCTTGGGCGAAGGTCCCGACGGGATCTACTACGGATACCGGGCCGAGACCGCACAAGGCCTGCCGGCCGGCGGCCCCCGTCAATTTCAGGATGTCGGGCGCAGCCACTGTGCCTGGGGATCGGAGTCCCGGGCTCCAGAGTTTCGTGGAGGAGACAATCATGATTGAGCTGAAAGACGTGGTCTATTGCCGGCTGGGCACCCGCGACCTGGCTGGCGCCGAGTGGTTCGCCGTCAATATTCTGGGGCTCGAGGTTTCGGAGCGGCGCAAGGGTGCAACCTATTTCAAGTCGAATGAGCGCGCCCACACCCTGTGCTACTTCGAGGGTGACCCCGACGACCAGGTGACGGCGTTCGAGATCGGTTCGTCGGAAGACCTCGAACGTGCCGCGGTGACGCTGGAGGCGATGGGAACGCCGGTGCATTTCGGCGATGCGCGGGAATGCGAGGCCCGCCATGTGCGCGAGTTCATCCGCTTCAGCGACCCGACGGGCAATGGCATCGAATTCGTCGTCCGGCCCGCCGTTTCCGCTGTCCGGTTCCACGGTGAACGGGATGCCGGGATTACCGGCTTCAGCCATGTCGGCCTTTGCACCACGGATGCGGAGCGCGACGAAGCCTTCTGGACACAGGTCTGCAACGCGCGCGTCTCGGACCGGATCGGCGATGCACCGCTGATGCGGCTGGGCACCATTCATCATTCCATCGCGCTGTTTCCCTTCCACAAGGCGGGCATCCAGCACATCAACCACCAGGTCGAGAGCGCCGACGACATCCAGCGCAGCTTCCATCATGTGCGCGAGAACCAGGTCAAGATCACCTTCGGTCCGGGCCGCCATCCGACGTCCTCGGCGCAATTCCTGTACTTCACCGGGCCGGAAGGGATGACGTTCGAATATTCGACCGGCGTCTGTGAAATCCATGACGAGCCCCTGTGGCGGGATCGCCAGTTCCATTTCGAGCCCAAGGGTTTCTGCCAGTGGGGCGCAGCGCCGCAGATCGCGGCATTCAAGGACTAAAGACCATGGTTCAAACCGATGAAGATCTGGCCCGCCGCGTGCGCATCGCGGCGAGGGCCCTGGGAAGGGCTGGCCTCGTACATGCCTATGGCCATTGCTCGGCCAGAGAAAATGACGAGAGTTTCCTCGTCTGCCCACCGGTGCCTATGGCGCTGACGCAGGTCGGCGCGCCGTGCAACCGGGTGCCGGTGCGTGGCGACTTGCCCTTAGGTGTGCTCGGCGAGGTGCGCCTGCACCAGCAGATCTATTCCCGCCGGCCCGAGGCATCGGGCGTCGTGCGCTTCATGGGGCCGAACATGATGGCATTGGCGGCGCTTGGCCGGGTGCCCCGGCCGCGCCATGGATTCGGCTGCTATTTCGAGCCGGGTGTCGCGCTGTGGAACGATCCCCAATTGATCCGCGATGACGACAAGGCCATCGGCGCGATCACCGCCATGGGTCCCGGGCGCGCCTTGCTGATGCGCGGTAACGGGGCGGTCGTGTGGGGCGAGAGCGTCGAGGCCGCCACGGTGCTGGCCTGGTATCTCGAAGACATGTGCCGCATCGAGCTGATCGCTCTCCAGACCGGGCTTTGCGAAAGCGCTCCCGTCATCCCGGCGGCGGAGGCCGAGGCACGCGCCACCCGCGCCGGACTCATCATCGAACGCATGTGGGATCACCTCACCGCAGGCGATCCCGAACTGAACCCGCAGCAAAACATGGGCGGAAGGACAAGCTCTTGAAAACCTATCTGAATTTCATCGACGGCGAATTCGTGAAGGGCTCCGGCCCCAGCTTTGCCAATCATTATCCGGTCACCGGCGAGGTCATCGGCGAGGTTTCCGCCGCCGGCCGGGCCGAGGTGGACGCCGCCGTCGGTGCCGCGCGCGCTGCTCTCAAGGGACCTTGGGGCCGAATGCCCGTAGCCGAGCGCGTGGCGCTCTTGCGCAAGCTCGCCGAGGGCATCAATGCCCGCTTCGATGAATTCCTGGCCGCCGAAATCAAGGATACCGGCAAGCCGGCGTCGCTCGCCTCGCATATCGATATTCCGCGCGGCGCGGCCAATTTCAACGTCTTTGCCGATCAGGTCCTGGTCGCCGGCACCGAGTGCTTCGAGATGGACACGCCCGACGGACAGGGCGCGCTGAACTATTCCATTCGCCGCCCGCGGGGCGTCATCGGGGTGATCTGCCCGTGGAACCTGCCGCTCCTGCTGATGACATGGAAAGTGGCACCTGCGCTTGCCTGCGGCAATACCGTCGTGGTCAAGCCTTCCGAGGAAACGCCGGCGACCGCCACCCTGCTGGGCGAGGTGATGAATGCCGTCGGCATCCCGCGCGGGGTCTACAACGTCGTGCATGGGCTTGGGCCAGGTGCTGCCGGCGAGTTCCTCACCTCCAATCCCGGCGTCGACGGCATCACCTTCACCGGTGAGACCCGCACCGGCGAGGCGATCATGAAGGCCGCGGCCAATGGCGTGCGGCCGGTCTCGCTGGAACTGGGCGGCAAGAATGCCGGCCTGATCTTCGACGATGCCGATCTCGATGCCACGCTCGAAGGCATCGGCCGGGCCTGTTTCGCCAATTCGGGACAGGTCTGCCTCGGCACCGAGCGGCTCTATGTCCAGCGCGGCATCTTCGAGCAGTTCTGTGCCGGCATGGCGGAAAAGGCCAAGCGGTTCTCCTTTGGTGATCCCTATGCCAAGACCACCACGATGGGGCCGGTGATCAGCGCCGAACACCGCGACAAGGTGCTGTCCTATTACGCCAAGGCCAAGGCGGCCGGTGCGGAGATACTCGCGGGCGGCGGTGTGCCGGAAGTCGCGGGCTTCGAGGGCGGCTATTTCGTCCAGCCAACGATCTGGACCGGTCTTGGCGCCGATGCCGCCGTCGTCACCGACGAGATCTTCGGCCCCTGCACCCATATCATGCCTTTCGACAGCGAGGAGGAAGGTCTGGCGCTCGCCAATGCCTCGCCCTACGGGCTGGCGACCTCGATCTGGACCACGAACCTGTCGCGGGCACACCGGACAGCGGCACGGATCGATGTCGGGATCGCCTGGGTCAACAGCTGGTTCCTGCGCGACCTGCGCACGCCATTCGGCGGGTCGAAGGCCTCCGGCATCGGTCGCGAGGGCGGCATCCATTCGATGGAGTTCTACACCGAACTTCGCAACATCTGCATCAAACTCTGAAGGAACAGGCCCATGCTAACCGAAGAACAACGCGCGCGCTGCGTCGAAAGCCTGCTCGAAAGCCACCGCACCAAGAAGCAGGGCAAGCGCCCCTCTGAGATGTTTCCGGACATAGAGATTGCCGACAGCTATGCGATTTCCTCGGCCGTCGCCGAGGCCAAGAAGAAGGCCGGGATCAAGATCATCGGCCACAAGATCGGCCTGACGTCGAAGGCGATGCAGGCGGCATCGAAGATCGACGAGCCCGATTACGGCTACATGTTCGACGACCTGGTCCTGCAAGATGGCGCCAAGGTGCGGTTCGAGGATTTCTGCGTGCCGCGGGTCGAGCCCGAGCTCACCTTTGTCCTGAAGGAGCCGCTCAAGGGCCCGAACGTCGGCCTGGTGGATGTGCTGCGGGCAACCGAATGGGTGATACCCTCGATCGAGATCATCGACGCGCGCGTCGAGGAGCCACGGCGCATCTTCGATACCGTCGCCGACAATGGTGCGGCGGCCGGATTGATTCTCGGCGGGCGACCGGTTCGTCCGACGGACGTGGATCTGCGCTGGGTCGGCGCGATCTTCTACCGCAATTCGGAAATCGAGGAGACAGGCCTGGCTGCCGGTGTTCTCGGGCACCCGGCCATGGCGGTCGCATGGCTGGCCAACAAGCTTGCTCCCTTCGACGTGACGCTGGAGCCCGGCCACATGCTGTTGTCGGGCAGCTTCACCCGGCCCGTCTGGGCGAAGAAGGGCGACACGCTGCACGCCGATTTCGGGCCGCTAGGTTCCGTCGCTGTTCAGTTCGTGTGAGGGGCAGTGATGCAGATACCGCCCAACAACTTCAAACGTCGCCTGCTAGCCGGCGAACAACTGGTCGGCATCTGGATGTCGTCAGTCTCGCCCTTGCTGTCCGAGATGATCTCTCTCGTCGGCTATGACTGGATGTTGTTCGACACCGAACATGCCCCGGTCGACGTCGCAGGCGTCATGCCGCTGTTGCAGGCGGCGGCGACGGGTGTGTCGGCCAGCGTTGTTCGCCCGGCATGGAACGACAAGGTGCTGATCAAGCGACATCTGGACCAGGGCGCCCAGACCTTGCTGGTGCCGTTCGTCGAAACGGCTGAGGAAGCGGTCGCCGCGGTGGCCGCCATGCGCTATCCCCCCGCCGGCATCCGGGGCGTGGCCGGCTCGACCCGCGCCAGCCGATTCGGCCTGGCTAGCGACTACTTGCGGCGCGCCAATGAGGAAGTTTGCCTGCTGGTCCAGATCGAAACCGGGACGGCATTGGCGCGTCTGGAGGACATCGCCGCGGTGGACGGCGTCGATGGCGTCTTCATCGGACCTTCGGACCTCGCGGCATCGCTGGGGCACCTCGGCAATCCCGGTCACGCCGATGTGCAGGCCGCTCTGCTGGATGCCCTGACCCGGCTCAAGGCCGCGGGCAAGCCCGCCGGAATACTGGCGACCAATCAAGCCGACGCGCAGCGTTATCTCGATTGGGGATACGATTTCGTGGCCGCATCGGTCGACACCGGACTGTTGATGCAGGCGGCGCGAGGGCTCCTGGCAAACCTGAACAGGCGAGAGGCATGATGGAAGACAGTCCTTTCAAGGGTCAGGTTGTCGTGATCACCGGTGGCGCCGGCGCGATCGGGGCAGCGATCGGCCTCCTCATGGGCCGATCCGGTGCGCGGATCGCGCTTTGGGACCTGAACCGCACCGCGCTTGACGCGATCGCGGCCGACCTGTCGGCGCAAGGGATAGACTGTTGCGTTCACGCCGGTGATTTGACGCTTGAGACGGAGGTCGAAGCCGCTCACGCCATGACGCTTGCGGCCTTCGGGCGTGTCGATATGCTGGTGACCGCGACTGGTATCTCTCCGCGCGAGGATGCTGTCACCCAACCGGTGGGGAATTGGCAGCGCAGCCTGGACGTCAACATGACCTCGGTGTTCCTCGCCTCGCGCATCATCGTGCGGGAAATGCTGGAGCGCGGAGTCAAGGGACGGATCGTCCATCTGGGCTCGATCATGGGCCTGTCAGGCGGCGGACTTTACCCGAACCTTGCCTATCACGCGACCAAGGGCGCGATCGTCAACATGACGCGGGCGATGGCCTGCGAATGGGCGCCGCATGGCATCCGGGTGAATTCCGTGGCGCCGACATGGGTCGATACCCCGTTCATCGGGGCGCTGAAGGCCGACCCCGACGCGATGCGCAAGATCGCCGAGGTCACGCCGCTTGGAAGGATCGCCAGACCCGAGGAGGTGGCGCATGGCGTAGCCTTCCTGCTTGGCGCGCAAAGCGCGATGATCACCGGGCATACCCTGCCAATCGACGGCGGTTTCCTTGCGCGATAGCTGTAGTTCGATCGGGAAGCACCCGGTTTGCCCGCGCGGATGACGACTTCAGATCGCGGCTGATCGGGGTTCTTGAACAGGGCGAAGGTTTGGGCGATGCCAGCGCCGGCCTCCGGTTCGCGCATTAGCATAGGCCCTGGAAGATGCTATTGTGCTTGTGCGGCTATTCAAGCGAATGTGGCGAGGCTGCAAAGGTCCCGCGCACCCATCCAGCAGCTCGACGACCAGGTTTCCGGCTGGTTCGTTCCAATCGTGCTTCTGATTGCCTTGGCGTCCTTGTTTCTCTGGGTCTGGCTTGGTCCGGAGCCGCGGTTCGCCCACGGGCTTGTTGCCGCCGTTGCGGTTCTCATCATCGCATGTCCTTGCGCGCTGGGACTGGCGACCCCCATGTCGATCATGGTCGGCGTCGGAAAAGGCGCGGGCTGGATCATTGATTTCCAGAAAGAGACCTATCTCCCCTTCGGGGAGCGTGTGCGCACATTGGCGGGTGGTGGCGGGCTACTGCACTGCTTGCCTTCCTTGGCCCCGGGGGCTGGTGCTGGGTGCTGTCCATGCCCTGATGCCGGGCCACAGCAAGCATCAGCTTGTGACCTTTGTCGCAAGTTCGTCGGGTGGCATGCGGAGTGCGCTAGTGACCGCCTTCGTGCTCGCCGCAACGCATATTTCCATCTCGGTGCTGATCGTTCTTCTGTCACTCCCGGTCATCGATTACATGTTTGGCGGCTCGGGGCCCGGATCTTCGCCTCTGCTTGAGCACCTGAGCCGTGGCCTCATCGGTTTGATCGGCCTCTGGATGATCTGGCGGGGCATAAGTGCCGCGCGCCACGGCCATGGGCGCCGAAAGGGGGCCAGCTTCGGCTTTGTAGCGGGTCTCATTCCCTTTCCGCTGACCCTGTTCGTCATGACCTATGCGACTGCTCGCGGCGTACCCGCGCTGGGCCTTGTGTTTGCCGCGCCGATGCTCGCCGGTGTTGCCGCAACACTGTCTGCTGTGGCGATAGCCGCCAACGCCTTCAGGGTCGCTTTTGACAAGGCATTCAATGAGAAAGAAAATTGCCTAGGCCGCGTCTCAAAAGTGCTGGCGATATCAGCCGGCCTGGTCATGGTGGGCGTCGCGCTAGATTCGATCGCCTGACCAGAATTGGGCCGCGTCATCCTTCCCGAGCAGCCACGCCTCGTAGCGTGACTGTCGCCCGCAGGCCACCCTCGGTCCGGTTCGTTAACTCCACCGTTCCGTCCTCACCCCTATCAGGATCCCGGCGAAACGATTGACCCGAAAACGCGGCGGCTACTGCCGAGGCCGTCAAGCGCGTGCCGGATACGCTCAAGACTCTCCCGATGGCGATCGGTGCTGGCAACCATTAGTTTTCGCGGTCCATGCTTCTATCAGCTGATTTCATGCGCGCCCTTGACGTGGTGATATTAAACTATACCATTCTTAATCAGAGATATAAAACTATCATTCTCGATGTGAGAACGAAATGGCGACGGTCAAAGAACGCTTGCTCAACAGTCTGGAGAATTCGACGGCCGCGGGGCGAGCGATCGCTACATACATGCTGTCGAACTTGAGCGAGCTGCCATTCGAGACAGCCGCTAGCATTGCGACCAAGGTCGGCGTCGGCGAGATGACGGTCGGCCGCTTCTGCCGCTCCATCGGCTACAATCACTTCAAGGAACTCAAGGCCGACCTGAAGGATGATTTCGGCGACAGCCCCTGGCTGGTCGGCGACCGGCTGAAGGATTTTGCCACTCGCGCCCGGTCCGATGACGACCAGTTGGCGGCCGGCCTCGAGATGGAGATCGGCGCGCTCGTACGAGTCTACGAGCTGGCTCAGACACCGGAATTCGACCGTTTCATTGCGCGTCTCAGCACGGCTCGCAAGGTCTACTGCGCCGGCTTCCAAACGGAGCGTGGCGTCGCCGCCGTGCTGGCCCATCAGCTCCAGTATCTGCGTGACGAGGTTCATATCGTCGATGTAGCCGCCGGCAACTTCGTCGATGTGCTGCTGACGGATCCGACCGGAATCATGTTGGTGGTGATCGATACCCGCCGCTATTCGCGCCAGAGCAAGATGTTGGCCGAGGCGGCCCACGAAAAGGGCATTCCGGTTACCATACTCACCGACACCTATTGCGATTGGGCGACGTCGGTTTCCAGCGAAGTCTTCGCTGTCCCGACGGCGCTGAACCAGTTCTGGGATTCTCTAAGCCCGCTTGTCTCCCTCGTGCAACTCGCCATCAACGGCGTATTCACTCAACTGGGAGCCGAGGTTGAGAACCGGCTCGGCCAGATGTTCAGTTGCTACAAGACCTTCACGGGCTATGCCGGAGGCGCCCTGGAAGACTGACCGAGCCTAACCTTCACCCGTCATGCAAAGCTAAAAAAGGGGAACGCAGACGATGACAAAAATGAAATGGGAATTCAAAGGCACTATGGTGGCGCTGACGCTCGCTTGCGGCAGCGTGATGCCGGCATCGGCACTCATGGCAGGGGAAGCCGTCTTCGTGTTGCCGGCTTCTGAAGCTGGCGCTCCGGCCCTCGATCCGATCCGCGGCACCTTGGTGACTCTGGCCCATGCTCTGGTTTATGACCGGCTGGTCGTGCAGGGCGCGGACCAGGGCTTCTACCCGCATCTGGCGACCAGCTGGGAAACGTCGCCCGATGGAATGACCTGGACCTTCCACCTCAAGGAGGGCGTCAAGTTCCATGACGGCGAGCCATTCAACGCCGAGACGATCGCCTGGTGGATCCCGAAATTCGCCGGCACCGAGAACGAGTACCTGGTCGGCGCCATCGACAAGGTGGAAGTGGTCGACGACCTGACCGTGCGCTTCCTGATGAAGCACCCTGATGCCAACCTTCTCTACAACATGTCGAGCGGCTTCATGGGCGTTCCAAGCCCGAAGGCCTATGACGCCGAAGGCACGAATTATGGTGTAACAGTCGCTGTCGGCACCGGACCCTACAAGCTGGAGAGCTTTACCACGGGCGTGGAATCCGTTCTCGTGCGCAATGATGACTACACCTGGGGTAGCGCTGCATCGCAAAACAAGGGTCCGGCCAAGATCGATCGCCTGACGCTACGCGAAATCGCCGATTCCTCGACCAGCTTCCTGGAACTGAAAACCGGTGGCGTCGATGTCGTCATCGACGTCCCGAGCGATATCCTGCCACAATATGCAACACTGGAAAATGCCACCGTGCAGAGCCAGTCGGGCTTTGGCATCTTCTACATGCCGATCAATACCACGGTCGAGCCCTTCACCGACCTTAAGGTCCGCAAGGCGACGGCGCTCGCCGTCAACCAACAGGAGATCCTCGACAAGCTGTTCGGCGGCCAGGGTCTCGCTGCCCACAACTTCCTGATCGCCTCGCTACCGGAATCCAAGGTCGACCCGAAGTTCGACATTTCCTATGACCCCGAACAGGCCAAGATTTTGCTTGAAGAGGCTGGATGGACGGCCGCCACAGACGGCAGCCGTTCGAAGGACGGCAAGCCTTTGAATGTTACGCTCTGGACCCAGAGCGACACCGAGTTCAAGCGCCTCACGGAGGTCATCCAGGCGCAATTGAAGGCGGTCGGCATCAATGCGGAAATTACAGTTTTCGACACGAGCTCAATCCGCGCCGAATACAAGAAGGGCACCCAGCAACTCGCAGTCCGCAGCTACGGCTGGAACAATGCCGATATTCTCGACTGGTTCTTCTCCGGCGAGCGTCTGGGATACCCCAACGTCTCGATGTGGAAGGACCCCAAGGCTGACGAACTGCGCGTCAAGGCTCTCACCGGTTCAAAGACCCCGGAAGAGCGCATCGCCAACTTCGTTGCCTATCATGAATATGTGCTGAGCCAATATCCCTTCGCGCCGATCTACGAACCGGTCCAGACGCTTGCCTTCAACAAGGATCGCGTCATCGTCCCGGGGAAAATCGACGGCCCGCAGTTCTCCGCACAGACCGTCCTCGACATCGAAGTCAAGGAATGATGGTTCGGGGACGACGGATATGATGGGTTATGCGCTCAGACGCCTCCTTGCGATGATACCGGTCTTCTTCGTCGTCTCCGGCGTGGTCTTCCTGATCGTCCATCTCGTGCCGGGTGATCCGGTGGACAATCTGATCAGGACCGGCTCCTCACCCGACCAGCGGGCGGCGATCGTCGCCCGCTACGGGTTGGACCGGAGCATTGTCGAGCAATATCTCACCTGGCTCGGCAATGTCGCCCAGGGTGACCTCGGGACGGCGATCGTCATGCGCCGCCCCGTGGCCGACCTCATCCTCGCCAATCTGGCTCCGAGTCTGGCGCTCGGAACCTGGGCGCTCGCCTTCTCCGCCGTGTTCGGCATCGTCGCCGGCGCGCTCGCCGCCACCTATCGTGACCGTTTCGTCGACCATTCTCTGATGGGGCTGTCGCTGCTTGGGTCCACCGTGCCCACCTTCTGGCTCGGCCTGCTGATGATCATGCTTTTTGCCGTTCAGCTCGGCTGGGTTCCGGTCTCGGGCGCGCGCCACTGGACTTCCCTCATCCTTCCGGTCCTGACCGTCGGCCTTGGCGGCATGGCGCTTGTTGCGCAGGTCACGCGAGTCGCGATGATCGAGACGGCGCGCGAGGATTTCGTCATGCTGCTGCATGCCAAGGGCCTGTCGCGCCTTCGCATCCAGATCGCCCATGTGCTGCGCCATGCGCTAATCCCCGTCGTCACAATTCTGAGCCTTCGCATCGGCCTGATCGTCGGCGGCTCGGTGACGGTCGAATATGTCTTTGCCCGCCCCGGCCTCGGCTCCCTGCTGATCCGCGCACTCGGCCAACGGGACTATCCGCTGATCCAGGGCTGTCTACTGTTTCTTGCCGTGGCGGTCATGCTCGGCACGCTGATCGGCGATCTTCTGCAGGCTGCCATGGATCCGCGCCAGCGGGAAGAAGCCGCAGCATGACCTCGCGCACTCATCCGGCCTCCATTCTGTCGCGCCTCGCGGCGCTGTCCCCCACGCCGGGCGCTGCACTGTCTGGCATCGCTCTTGTCGGGCTCGCCATCGCCGCGATCGGTGCCCCCTGGCTGTCGCCCTATGCCTATGACGCGCAAAATCTCTCGATCGCCAACCAGGCGCCCTCGGTCATGCACTGGTTCGGCACTGACGAATTCGGTCGCGATATTCTCTCCCGCGTGATCTACGGCGCCCGCACGTCACTGAGTGTAGCCGTCGTGTCGATCACCCTGTCGCTACTCGGCGGCATCCTGATCGGCGCCGTCTGCGGCTATCTCGGCGGACGCTTTGACCGATTAATGATGTCCGCTGTCGACCTCACCTGGTGCTTCCCGGAAATCCTGCTGGCGCTCCTGATCGTTGCGATCTTAGGCCCCGGTTCTGGCAGTACGGTTCTTGCCATCGCGATTGCCTATCTCGCTCAGTTCACCCGGCTGACGCGCACCCAGATCATCACGCTGAAGCGCCAGACCTTCGTCGAGGCGAGCCGCAGCATGGGCGCCGGCCCGCTGCACATCATGATGCGCCGGCTGCTGCCCAATGCGATCGCCCCCGTTGTCGTCGTCGCCATGCTGTCGACCGGCAATGCTATACTGCTCGAGGCAACCCTCGGCTTCTTCGGCATGGGTGCACAGCCGCCGGTTCCTAGCTGGGGCGGCATGATGAGCACGGGCTCGGCCCAGCTCTTCAACGCGCCGTGGGTCATCCTCTGGCCCGGCATCTTCGTTGCCGCTTCGGTGATCTTCATCAATCTGTTCGGTCAGGGCGTACTGAAGTCCCTCGACGTCAAGGCTAGGATGAGAAGCTGATGGCGCCCCTTCTCAAAGTCGAGCAGCTGCATATCGGTTTTGGTCCGCTCGAACCGCTGGCGGGCGTCGATATCGCCGTCGATCGCGGCCGCATTCTCGGCCTGGTCGGCGAATCCGGCTCCGGCAAGTCGATGACCGCCATGAGCGTCATGGGGCTCCTGCCGCTAATGGGCGGACGCATCAAGTCCGGCAGCATCCTCTTCGACGGAACCGACCTGACGACGATCGGCGAAAGGGACTACCGCAACCTGCGCGGCGGGCGGATCGCCCTCATCACCCAGAACCCTATGACATCGCTCGATCCGGTGATGCGTGTCGGTCGCCAGATCGATCAGGTAGCCGAACTGCACCTGAAGCTCGACAGCAAGGCGGCCAAGGAAAAGACCATCGGCCTGATGGCGCGCATGCGCATTCCCTCGCCGGAAATGACCTATGACCTTTTCCCGCACCAGCTTTCGGGCGGGCTTCGCCAACGCATTGTCATCGCCATGGCGCTGGCCGGCGATCCGGATCTGCTGATTGCCGACGAACCGACCACTGCGCTGGACGTCACCGTCCAGGCGCAGATCATCGCGCTGCTCTCGGAGCTGGTTCAGGAAAAGGGTCTGGGCCTCATCCTCATCACCCACGACATGGGCGTCGTCGCCCAGACCTGCGACGAGGTGGCGGTCATGTATTGCGGCAAGGTGGTCGAATACGGCCAGGTCAACGCCATCTTCGATGCGCCGCGCCATCCCTATACCCGCGCGCTGATCGGCTGCATCCCGCAGCCCGGCATGGCGCCGCGCAGCCTTGCCGGCATTCCCGGCATGGTGCCGCCGGCAAGCGCAATGCCTGCTGGCTGCCGCTTCAATCCGCGCTGCCCGCGGGCGATCGAGGTCTGCCGCAGCGCAAGCCCACCGAGCGTGATCGAGGCCGGCCGCTCCGTCGCCTGCTTCTTGGCGTCGGGAGAGAGCGCATGACCCCGCTCCTTTCCATACGATCGCTCTCCCGCGTCTTTTCCAGTGGTGGTGGCCTGTTTGCCAAGAAACGCCGCTTCCGTGCCGTCACCGACGTGTCCTTCGATCTCGAGCGTGGCGAGATCCTCGGCGTCGTCGGCGAGTCTGGCTGTGGCAAGTCCACGCTGGCCCGTCTGGTGTCCCGTCTGATCGAGCCGAGCGCCGGCGAAATCCTGTTCGACGGCCAGAACATCCGCCCGCTCAGGGGCCGTGCGCTCAGCCGCCTGCGCCGCCGCTTCCAGATGGTCTTCCAGGATCCCTATTCCTCGATCGATCCGCGCCAGTCGATCCGCGATGCCTTGCTCGAGCCCCTCGATGTCCAGGGCATCCGCATGAGCCGGGCCGAGCGCGATGCGAAAGTCTCAGAACTCCTCGCTATGGTCTCCCTGCCGAGCCACCTCGCCGAGAGCTACCAACACCAGCTGTCCGGCGGGCAGAAGCAGCGCGTCGGCATCGCCCGGGCGCTGGCGCTCAATCCGTCGCTGGTCGTGCTCGATGAGCCGACCGCCTCCCTTGACGTTTCGATCCAGGCGCAGGTCATCAACCTGCTGCAGGATCTGCGTGACCGGCTGGACCTCACTTATGTGTTCATCTCGCACGATCTGGCGCTGGTCCAGTATTTCTGCGACCGCATCCTGGTGATGTATCTCGGTCGCATCGTGGAAGTGCTGCCGCGGGGCGCAACGCCGACCCATCCCTACACGGTGGCCCTGCTCGACAGCGCCTTCGTGCCCGATCCCCACAATCGCCGCGACATTCCTCGTATCCGTGGCGAGATCCCGAGCGGCTATGACGAGCCCAGGGGCTGCGCCTTTGCCAGCCGCTGCCCGCTCGTGGAGGATCGCTGCCTCAGCCAATTGCCTCACCTGAATTCCCTGTCCGGAACCCATGCCGTGGCCTGCCACGTCAAGGGCCTAGCACCCACCATACTGGAGACTGAGAATGCCGTTTAAAGTTTTGACTGCCGAGTTCATGCACGAATCCAACACGTTCAGCATTCGCAAGACCGGCATTCCCGAGTTCCAGCGCGAGACGCTGATGTTCGCCGACGAAGCGATCGCCAAGCGCAGCCAGTCGAATACCGGCCTCGCCGGCGCTCTGGTGTGCCAGAGGGAATTCGGCTGGGACATGCGCCATTCGGTCAGTGCCTGGACCGAGCCGTCCGGCCCGGTGACGGTCGAAGCCTATGAATTCCTGACCAGCAAGATCATCGAGGCTGCCAAGGCGGAGAAATTCGACGGCATCCTGCTCTGCCTGCACGGCGCCATGGTGGCCGAACACACGGATGACGGCGAAGGCGAACTGCTGGAGCGCCTGCGCGCCGTCGTCGGCCCGGATCTGCCGATCGCGGTCACCCTCGACCTGCACGCCAACGTGACGAAACGCATGTGCGCGCTGGCGCAGATCCTCGTTTCCTACAAGACCTATCCGCATATCGACCTGCGCGAGACGGCCTATCATGCTGGCACGCTGCTTGACCGCGCCATGAAGGGCGAGATCGCGCCGAAGACGCTGCGCATCCAGCTGCCCATGCTGGAAGAAGCAAACGGCGGCCGCACCGATGTCGGCGCCATGGTCGAGCGCATCGCCAAGGCCCGTGCCTATGAAAAATCCGAACCGGGCGCCCTGGCGGTCAGCATCAACGGTGCCTTCCCGGAAGCCGACATTCCGGAGGTCGGCCCGACCGTGCTCGTCACCTATGACGGTGATCCGGCACGCCACCAGGCCTTTGCCGAAACGCTGGCCGCCGACATCTGGGAAAAGCGCAATGAGGTGATGAACACCTTCCACCCGGTGGAAACGGTTGCCGAGATGGCGCGCACCTACCCGAAGTCGAACGGCCCGCTGATCATCGCCGACTATGCCGATAACCCAGGCGGCGGCTCCTACGGCGATTCTACCAACCTGTTGAAGGCCATGCTCGAAGCCGGTGTCGATGACGCAGCCTTCGGCCCCGTGGTCGATCCTGAGGCGGCAGCGGAACTCGCCGCCAAGGGCGAGGGCGCGACCGTGACCATCGCCATCGGCGGCAAGACCGACCCGCGCTTCGGCGGCGAGCCGCTGACGGTGACCGGCACCATTCGCCTCGTCAGCGACGGTCATTTTGTCGGGGATGGCCCGATGGTCGGTGGTCTGGAACAGAGCTTCGGCACCAGCGCCGTGCTGGTCGTCGACGGCATCGAGGTGCTGGTGACCAGCGTTCCGTTGCAGATGCTCGACCTGCAGCAGTTCCGCGCCTTTGGCATCGATCCGGCGAAGAAGCGCGTGGTCGGCCTCAAATCGATGCAGCATTTCCGCGCTGCCTTCGAGCCGATCGCCAGCAAGGTCGTGGTCTGCGACAGCGGTGCGCTGTGCACGCTCGACTATGCCCGACTGCCCTACAAGAAGATCCCGCGGCCGATCTTTCCGCTCGACAGGGACGTGGCGCGCTGAACAACAGCGCCGGAGGGAAACGACATGGAGATTTTCGACGTTGCCGTCGTGGGCGGCGGCATCGCCGGTGCATCTTTCGCCTATCGGGTAGCCGGGCATCGTTCGCTCGTGCTGCTCGAGGCGGAAGCGCAGGTGGGCTATCATTCGACCGGCCGCTCGGCCGCGGAGTTCTCTCGGCAGTTCCAGAACGAGACGACGGGCCTGCTCGCCGACGCGTCCTATGGTTTCCTGGCCAACCCTCCGCAGGGCTTCGCTGAGGTGCCGCTGCTGATTCCGCGCGGCAATCTGGTGATCGCAAGCGAGGAGCGGTTACCGAAGCTGGATGCCGCATTCCGCGAAGTGATCGCCACTTCGTCGGAATCGCGACCGGTCTCCATCGAGGAGGCGATCGCCATGGTGCCGTTCCTCCGGCCCGACTACATGGCGGGTGCCTTCTACGACCCCGCGTGCTGGGACATGGAGGTCGAAAGCATCCTGCAGGGCTATCTCCGTGGCGCGCGCCGCAACGGCGCCGATATCCGAACCGGCTCAACCGTCTCCGCCATTGAACGGGACGGCGGAATCTATCGGCTGGAGACGCTGCAAGGCCCGGTCCTGGCACGACGGATCGTCAACGCGGCCGGCGCCTGGGCAGATCGGCTGGCTGTGCTCGCCGGGCTGGAGCCGCTTGGCATCGTGCCGCATCGGCGGACAGCAATTACCGTCGATGTCCCGGCGGATTACGACTTGGCGCCCATGCCGGGCGTCAACGAGGTCGGCGAGGATTTCTATTTCAAGCCGGAAGCGGGCAAGCTGATGGTTTCTCCTGCCGACGCGACACCAAGCGACCCTTGCGACGCCCAGCCGGAGGATATCGACGTGGCTTACGCGGCGCACTTCCTCGAGCAGTCGACGACGCTGCCAGTGAAGACCATCTCGCACAAATGGGCTGGGCTGCGCTCCTTCACGGCCGACAAGCTTCAGGTCGTCGGCTTCGACCGCAACGATCCAGACTTCTTCTGGCTGGCGGGGCAGGGCGGCAGCGGCATCCTCACCTCGCCGGCGCTGTCTGAATGGGCCGCCGGACTGTTTCTCGTTGATGAACCGCCCGAGCACCTCGTCCGTGGCGGTCTGACGCCGGAACTCTTCTCTCCCCTTAGACTGGCGAGTTGATCTGATGCCTCCTTAAACCCTGCAACAGCGCTTCTCGCCGGCTTTTTTCGCTCCTCCTGAATAAGATTACGATGACTACCGTTCATAGCTGAGCACATCTGACCGGAACGGTGACGTGAGTGCGGTCCGAAGGGGATCGCTAGCTCGGCTTTGGCCAAATCGAAATCTTCGATATCCTCGACGTGTCTCGGCACCCACCGATTTGCGGATCCGGTCGGGTCTGACCCGGCGTTCATCGATCCCGCGGCGATTGCCGTAAAAATACCGGCCGGATTTGCCGAAATTCTACTGGGGAGGTAAACGAGTTCGACTTGAGATCGAGCCCTCACGATGCCATGGTGCTTCATCAACGGCAAGCATCGACGCAGCTCTGCATGTCGCTGACACGGTCGCAGTTGTCGGCACATTCTCGACACGTGCATTTATGATGCTCGGTGCCGAACAGATTAAAAGTCCCTATGTCCGACAAATTTCGGCGCAAGCTCATCATGAGCTCGAAGTGCTTCGGCTCCGGAGACCGCCATTTCGAGGCAGTGCTCCAGATGGGCCTCAAATGTTTGCCAGGGGCGAGCTGAAAAGGGGCAATTTGGCCGAGGTACTCCCAAGGGCCATTTGAGGATAAGAGCCGTAAGCAGATCAAACGTTTGTTGTGTGATCCGTTAACATATCATTAGCTTGACTGAATGCCGGTAACAATGATACAAAGGCATATCATTTATTCGGACTATGATAGGTATAGAGATCAATGGAGGCGGCATCAGAGGCATTGCTGGAAATCGGTGATCTGTTGAAGGCGACCCGTAAGGGGCTGGGGCTCACGCAAGAGCAGGTGGCGGACATGGCGGGACTGTCGCGTCCTCGGTATCGCGAGATCGAGGCGGGGAGCAGTGCTGCCCGGACGACCACCTTGATCAATATTTCACGGGCGCTTGGGCTTGAGTTGATGTTGATCCCTCAGGCAATGGTCCCGGCAGTTGACGCACTGCTACGGCCGCATGATGACTACGATGATCTGCCGGCATTCATTTCCCACCCCGATGGGAATGCTAATGCTTGAGCCATCTTCTGATGCAAGATCCATTTGGTCGCTCGACGTGCTGATGAACGACCTGAAAGTCGGGACGATCGTCAGGACGCCCGGCGACTTCAATGCGTTCAGCTTCGAGGGCAGCTATCGTGCGACAGGCGGATTCCCCGTGCTGAGCCTGTCGTTCCGGGCGGCGAGCGGAGGGCTTCGCAAGGACCCCAAGCCTGTCGCCCGAGCGCTACCGGCGTTCTTTGCCAATCTCCTTCCTGAAGACAAACTGCGTGAAGCCATGGAGAAGCACCACGAGGGCAGCGTTCGCTCGGGTAATGATTTCGATCTGCTCGCAGCACTAGGGTCGGATCTTCCGGGTGCTGTCCGCGTGTTCCCAAGTGACAGAACGATTGCTCGCCACGGCGACCTGCCTGTTTCAAAGCCGAAGGCTCGATTTTCGCTCGCCGGCGTTCAGATGAAGCTCTCTGTCCTCAAGAACACGGGCAAAGGCGGCGGCCTTACACTGCCGCTGGGAGATGAGCAGGGCTCCTACATCGCCAAGTTTCCATCGACAACGTTTCCCGGCGTGTCGGAAAACGAATATGCCAATCTCGCTCTTGCTGAAGCGATAGGCATGGACGTCCCCGAACGCGAGCTTGTTGAGCAGTCAGAATTCGAGGGTATTCCGGAAGAGTTCAGGACGCTATCGGACGGAAGCGTACTGCTCGTCCGACGTTTCGATCGGGGAGCTGGGGGAGAGCGGATCCATATCGAGGATTTCGCGCAGGTGTTTGGCGTCCATCCTTCGAGAAAATATGAAGGAGCCGCCTATCACGATATTGCCGCGGCCTTGAATGTTGCCGTCTCGGGCGCCGCGCTCGAATTCGTCCGCCGGTTGGCCTTGGCTGCCGTGACCGGCAATGGCGACATGCACTTGAAGAACTGGTCGCTTATCTATCGCGGGGCAGGGGACAGGCCGGAATTTGCGCCCGTTTACGACGTGCTCTCGACGATCCCTTACATCCCGGCGGATGCCATGGCGCTGTCGCTCTCCGGCGAACGTTCCTTCAAGGCGATGGACGCTCAACGCTGGAAAGCCTTCGCCAATCGCGCCCGCCTGCCCGAAGCTGCCGTTCTCAAGGCGGTGTCTGATATTGTTGAGCGCGTCAATCTGCTTTGGTGGTTGCTGCCCGAGCGCGAAGTCGTTCCGGAAAAGGTTCTTGAGCGAATTGATGCGCATGTCCAACTCATGACCCCCATCCTCAGTACTTGCGCGGATTAGGTGACAATCGGCACGCCGTAACACACTCAAGCAATTCGACCCGCCGTCATCGACGAAGAGACTATGGCTGCGCGGCCTTAGGATGGATGCTCTGGTCCGCATCCTGGGTTTTAGGAAGAGTTCATGGCCGCAGAGGATCGGTGTCCCGGCGCTCTCGGTGTCGACATAGGCAATGATCATGACCCGCAGCGAGGTCGAAGTCGCAACGTGTCAGTTGAGGGATCAGGCGCTGGCTTTCCGGCCGACCACGAACGAATGGCGCTGTCCACTTTGCGCAGGATTTAGTCGGGCGGCTAGCGCAACAGGCAGCTTAGTCCATATGGGACGGAAATATCCCATTGTCATTGCTCCTAAATTCGTTTTAGCTGATGGGAGGCTTCAACTATCGTCGGCAACCCTGACGGGATGCTTGCCTGGATTGGGCCCACGAAGACCAAATTTGAATGGCAAAGGGGAGGAAACCATGTCCACGAAAATTATCGCTGTTTTGGCAGTCGCGGCCAGCATGTCGCTTCTTTGGGGGTCGAGCGCGCTTGCCGTCACGGAACTGCAATGGTGGCACGCCATGACCGGCGCCAACAACGAAGTCGTCGACACGCTGGCGAAAGAATTCAACGAGACGCAGAGCGACTACAAGATTGTGCCCGTCTTCAAGGGAACCTATCCGGAAACCCTGAATGCCGGCATCGCCGCGTTCCGCGCCAAGCAGACGCCGGCGATCATTCAGGTCTTCGACGTCGGTACCGGCGTAATGATGGGTGCTGAGGGCGCCGTCATGCCGGTCGCCGAAGTGCTCGAGAAGGGTGGTTACACCTTCGACAAGGCAAAGTACCTGGCCGGCATCGTGTCCTATTACTCCAAGCCTGACGGCACCATGCTGTCCTTCCCGTACAACTCGTCCTCGCCGATACTCTTTTACAACAAGGACCTCTTCGAGAAGGCGGGACTGGATGTCAACAACCCGCCGAAGACATGGCCGCAAGTCTGGGAGGCCGCCCGCAAGATCAAGACGAGTGGTGCCGCGGAGTGTGGCTACACGTCGACTTGGCTGACCTGGATCCAGACCGAGAATTTTGCCGCCTGGAACAACCTGTCCTACGCCAACAACGAGAATGGCCTCGCGGACACCGATGTCGAGTTGAAGTTCAACTCGCCTGAATTTGTCCAGCACTTCCAGTCGATTGCCGACCTCGCCAAGGAAGGCGTCTTCCGTTACGGCGGCAGGACCTCTGAAGCCAAGAATCTCTTCCTCTCCGGCGAATGCGCCATCCTGACTGAGTCTTCAGGTGGGCTCGGCGATATCGTCAAGAGCGGCATGAACTATGGCATCGGCCAGTTGCCATATTACGAGGGCGAAGGCCGTCCACAAAATACCATTCCCGGCGGCGCCAGCCTCTGGGTCTTTGGCGGCAAGAGCGATGAAGAATACAAGGGCATCGCCGAGTTCTTCAATTTCCTTTCGCAGACGGAAGTCCAGGCCCGTCTGCACCAGGTCTCCGGCTACTTGCCCGTCACCATGGAGGCTTACAACGCCACCAAGGACTCCGGCTTCTATGAGAAGAACCCGGGCCGTGAGACGCCAATCCAGCAGATGATGGGCAAGGCACCCACCGAGAACTCAAAAGGTGTACGTCTCATCAACCTGCCGCAGGTTCGTGACATCATGAACGAGGAATTCGAGTCCATGCTGTCAGGCCAACAGGATGCCAAGGCAGCACTCGACAAGGCCGTCGAGCGTGGCAACGCCGCCATCCAGCAGGCGCTCGGCAATTAACAGAACGCGCTCGCAACGCCGCCCGGACCGATGTCCGGGCGGTCTTTTCATCTGGCGAGGGCATTTGCTGTGCAGAACGTCGTCTTTCCCAACAAGATTCTTCCCTATTTCCTGGTCGCCCCTCAGATTATCCTGACGGTGATCTTCTTCTTCTGGCCGGCAAGTCAGGCTCTATATCAGTCTGCCATGCGCGAGGACCCGTTCGGGTTGCGCAGCGCCTTCGTCGGTCTGGCTAACTTCCAGGCGATCTTCTCAGACCCGAACTATCTGCATTCGCTGCAGGTGACGGTCGTCTTCAGCGTCCTGACGGCAGCCGTCGCCATGGGCACGGCCCTCTTTCTGGCAACAGCTGCGGATCTCGTGGTCCGCGGGCGCGGCTTCTATCGCACCTTCTTGATCATTCCCTATGCCGTGGCGCCTGCGGTGGCCGGAATGCTGTGGCTCTTCATGTTCAACCCCGCCATGGGGACTTTCGCCTACCTGCTTCGCCGCAACGGCATCATGTGGGACCCGCTGCTCGACGGAAACCAAGCGATGACGCTGGTCGTCGCGGCCGCCGCATGGAAGCAGATTAGCTACAATTTCCTGTTCTTCGTCGCCGGCTTGCAGGCTATCCCGAAGTCGCTTCTTGAGGCCGCGGCTATCGACGGAGCCAGGGGTGTGCGACGGTTCTGGACAATCGTCTTTCCGCTGTTGGCGCCGACCACATTTTTCCTCCTCGTGGTCAACACGGTCTACGCCTTCTTCGATACGTTCGGCATCATCCACGCCGTCACAGGTGGTGGCCCGGCCAAGGCGACCGAGACGCTGGTCTACAAGGTGTACAATGACGGCTTCGTGAACCTGAACCTCGGCTCGTCGGCAGCCCAGTCGGTCGTGCTGATGATCATCGTCATTGCATTAACGGCCTTCCAGTTCCGCTTCGTGGAGAAGAAGGTTCATTATGGTTGAGGGCCGGTCATGATTGAAAATCGCCCCGTTGCGACACTCCTCGGCCATCTCTTGTTGGTGCTCGGCATCATCGTCGTAGCCTTTCCGATCTACTACACCTTCATCGCCTCGACGATGTCGTCGATCGACATAATCCGCCCGCCCATGTCGCTTCTTCCGGGAGACCATTTCATTGAGAACTATTCCGGTGCGCTCTCCGGCGGCGTCGAGCAGGTCGTAGGCGTCAGCCTCGAGCGGCTGCTCTTCAACACCTTCGTGGTCGCGATGGCGATCGCGGTCGGGAAGATCATCATCTCTTTCCTGTCCGCCTTCGCGATCGTGTTCTTCCGATTCCCGTTCCGGATGGGCTTCTTCTGGATGATATTTGTCACCCTGATGCTGCCGGTGGAGGTCCGCATCCTGCCGACCTACAAGGTGATCGTCGATCTCGGGCTTCTCGACAGCTATGCCGGCCTGACTCTACCGCTCATGGCCTCTGCGACCGCGACCTTCCTCTTCCGCCAGTTTTTCCTGACCATCCCGGGAGAAATGGTGGAAGCCGCTCGTCTCGACAATGCCGGCCCGTTCCGCTTCATGAAGGATATCCTCCTGCCGCTTTCGAAGACCAATATCGCTGCGCTCTTTGTGATCCTCTTCATCTACGGCTGGACCCAGTACCTCTGGCCGCTGCTCGTCACCAATGACGCGGAGATGAACACGATCATCATCGGGCTGCGACGCATGGTCGATTTCACCGACGCCTCCACGCCGTGGAACTACGTCATGGTTACCGCGATCCTCGCCATCATCCCGCCCGTCCTGGTCGTCGTGTTGATGCAGCGCTGGTTCGTCAAAGGTCTTGTGGAGACTGAAAAATAATGGCCGAAATTGAACTCAAGGATGTCCGCAAGGTCTATGGCGGCAATATTGAAGCAATCAAGGGCGTGTCGCTGCACATCGCCGACGGCGAGATGATCGTGCTCGTCGGTCCCTCGGGCTGCGGAAAATCTACCTTGTTGCGCATGATCGCCGGCCTCGAGGGGATCTCCTCCGGAGAGATCGTGCTCGGTGGCCGCGTCATCAACGATCTGGAGCCGGCCGAGCGCGACATCGCGATGGTCTTTCAGAACTACGCGCTCTATCCGCACATGACCGTCCGGCAGAACCTTTCCTACGGCCTGAAGAACCGCAACACACCCAAGGATGAAATCGACCGGCGCGTCTTGGAAGCCGCGACGGCTTTGGAGATAGAGCAGTTCCTCGAGCGGAAGCCGCGCCAGTTGTCGGGAGGGCAGCGTCAGCGCGTGGCCATGGGCCGGGCAATTGTCCGCAAGCCCGCGGCTTTTCTTTTTGACGAGCCGCTGTCCAACCTCGACGCCAAGCTCCGGGTGCAGATGCGCGTCGAGATCCGCAGACTGCAGAGGTCGCTTGCCACAACCAGCGTCTACGTCACCCATGACCAGATGGAGGCCATGACGCTGGCTGACCGGCTGGTGGTGCTGAATGGCGGGTGCATCGAGCAGGTCGGAACACCGATCGAGCTTTACGAGCGGCCAGCCTCCACTTTCGTCGCCACGTTCATCGGCTCGCCATCGATGAACCTCCTGAAGCGCAAGGCGGTCGAGGGCAGTGGCTGGGTGCTCGCTACGAATTCCGGCGTTGCGACGAGTGTCGATACCGTCGGTATCCGCCCCGAGGACATCGTGATTGCCGATGAGAACTCCCCCTCGGACTTCTCGGGGGAGGTGCAGGTGGATGCGGTGGAGCTGGTAGGAGCGGAGAGCTACGTCCATGCCTCCCTGGCAGATGGTAACCCGATCGTCTTTCGCGTCCCCGGTCGCTCGCGCATCGGCATCGGCGAGACCGTTCGCATCGCGGCCGCCCAAGTCAATATCCATATGTTCGACGCGGCTGGCAAGCGTCTGGTCTAACCCTGGCAATTCCGGCGGTCCGAGAATCGAACTACCCTCGGCGGGTATCCGTGGGCCTTTCATGTCTGGTTGCGGACGAAGTCTTCGTCTTCATCGTGGCCTGCGTCCTAATCGCAGACGCCTTCTCGACGAAGGCATCTTCATCAATGCCGGTGATGCGTGAGCTGAAACTAGGCTATCAACCTGTGCCCGGCGGGCAGCTTCTTCGGGCTTGCGGGCAACGTTGATGTCGATCGCGACATGCGAATGCAGCACGGGCGTGAATTCCCGCAAAGCACCTTCCATTGCCCGGCGGATAGGACATATTTAGTTTGCCGGCGGATGATTTTACCCTGCCAGACGATTGGAATCGGAAATGCAATCGACGATCGTCATCATCAATCTCTTTGGCGCGGTAGCCTTGTTGCTCTTCGGGCTGGCCCAGGTGAAGGACGGCGTTACCCGTGCCTTCGGAACCAAGCTGCGGACCGGGCTTGCCTCCGGCACACAAAGCGGTCTGCGCTCCTTCATTTCCGGCTTCTTTGCCACGATCGCACTGCAGAGCTCCACGGCCACTGCCTTGACTGTGGCGTCCTTCGTCGAGCGCGACCTGATCCGCGCCCGCATGGCGCAGATCGTGCTGCTTGGCGCTAACGTCGGCACGGCCGTCACCGCTTGGATCGTCGCAACCGGCATCGAATGGCTGTCGCCGCTGTTAATCCTCGGGGGCGTCGCGCTCCAGAAGAGCGGCGCAACTGCGCGCAAGGGTGGCGGCGCGGCGTTGATCGGCATTGGGCTGATGCTCCTGTCGCTCCACCTGCTCTCGGCTGCCACCGAGCCCATGCGCGATTCTCCCGCTCTCGCGGCCTTCATCAATCTGCTTGGCGGCGCCTGGCCCGTGGCACTTGCGCTGACCGCGGGTCTCGCCATCATTTCCTCGTCGAGCCTTGCAGTTGTCGTGCTGGTTCTCTCGCTCGCCTCGACCGGCATCCTGTCGACCGAGCTCATTATCGTGCTGATTCTCGGTGCCAATCTCGGCGGCGCCGTTCCGCCTGTGCTGGCTACGCTGTCTGCCCCAGCTTCGGCGCGGCGGATCACCACCGGCAACCTGGTCGTTCGCGCCGTCGGATGCCTGGTCGCCCTGCCGCTTGTCAGTTACGCAGCGCAAGGCCTCGAGATGCTGCAGTTTGAACGGGAAGTCCTGCCGGTCGATGTGCATCTCGCCTTCAACATGGCGCTTGCTCTCTTGGCCTGGCCCTTCTCCGGCCTGCTGTCCGACGCCATGAAGCGCTGGATCCCGGCAGAGGAAGATCCCGACACCGGTCCAAAGTTCCTGGATCCGGAGGCGCTTTCCACCCCGGTGGTGGCCCTGGCCAACGCCACGCGAGAAGTCTTGGGCGTTGGCGATCTGGTCGAACGAATGCTGGTCAGGGTCGAAAGCGCATTCAGGAACAATGATCTGGCGCCGCTGTCTGAGATTGAGGCGTTGGAAAAGCGCGTTGACCGGTTGCAGCAGGACGTGAAGGTCTACCTGTCAAAGCTTGGCCGCGAACGCGCCGACGGCGACAATGGCCGCCGTTCGATCGCCATAATTGACTATGCCATCAATCTGGAACATGTGGGCGACATCATCGAAAAGGGCCTGAGCGAGCAGGTTCGTAAGAAGGTGTCGAGCAAACTGAAATTCTCTGATGCTGGCTATCACGAACTCAAGAACCTCTTCGACCTGACAATCGAAAACCTGCGCGCGGCGCAGACCATCGTCGTCACCGGCGATCTAAACCTGGCGCTACGCCTGATGGAGATAAAGGTCGATGTGCGAAAGGCGGAAAAGCTTTCCGCTGAGCGGCATCTGGAGCGTCTTCGCGACGGTCGCATCGAGAGCCTGCAGACGAGTTCGCTTCATCTCGACATGCTGCGTGATCTAAAGCGTATCAACGCGCACCTCGTCTCCGTCGCCCATCCCATTCTCGACGACAGCGGAATGCTGCGCGAAAGCCGGCTGCGTGAGGGCGAATCCAAGGTCTGAACTGTCGTTTCAGGAGTTGAGACGAATCCAGAGGGTATCGCGTCTGACGTGTCGCGGGTAGAAGTCTTGAAGGCTTCGCGGCCGAACTGATCGTGCCTGGGCTTGGACAAACGGCTCCTTGGATGGTTTGGGGGTTCGCGGAGGACCAAGAGATGTGCGGATCTGCCATTGCGGCCGCGGCCGGCGTTCCTTTTGCTTTCCTCGCCAGTTCTGCCGGCGCCCAAACCGAGCTCACTCTCTGGTACTACGGGGCGGGAAAGGCGGAAGAGCGACGGATCATGGCCCGCGCGACCCGCAAGCTTTATCGCCGGAAGGACAGATAGTGGAGTTGCAAGACGACGGCCCGCGATGTGACGCAAACGACGGCGATGCTATTCTCGCAATTTGAGGCGTGCTCTGCTGGCTGGTTGCACGACCGGGATTGTGCAGGGCGATCGGGACGTTGGATCCAACCACCCCGATAGCATTGATCCTAGTTCAATCTCAGGCCCGTGGCGGGATCGAAAACGTGAATGTCGGACGAGGCCACTTCGACCCCAAGCACCTCACCTATCGTCGGTCTAACCTCCGCAGGAATGGAGATATTGATCTCATGTTGCCCGTTTTTCAGACTGACGAGGCGTGTCTCTCCGTGGAATTCGTTGCGCTCGACAGTGCCTCGAAAGGCCTGGGCGTCTTCGCTCACGCGAAATGATCCGGGTCGGATACCAACTGTCACTTCTCCCTGGCGAATCCCGGGCGGTGCTGCAAATTTGATGAGGTTGTCGCCAATCCATTCTTGCGCCATCTTCAATTGCAGGAAGTTCATGTTGGGTGTGCCGATGAAACCGGCAGCAAAGACTGTCGCCGGCTTCTGGTAGATCTCCTCGGGCGTGCCCATCTGCTCGATTTTTCCGTCCTTCATCAGCACGATCCGGTCAGCAAGCGTCATAGCTTCTAGCTGATCATGGGTGACATAAATGCTTGTCGTCTTCAGGTCGCGATGAAGGCGAGCGATCTCGATCCTGAGGTTCCCGCGCAGCTTGGCATCGAGATTGGAGAGCGGCTCGTCGAAGAGGAACACTTCCGGGGTCTTGATCATGGCGCGGGCAATCGCCACGCGCTGCTGCTGGCCGCCCGACAGTTCCGTCGGCTTGCGGGCAAGGTAGACGCCAAGACCAAGAGCCTCCACGACGGGGGCAAGTCGCTGATCGATCGCAGCCTTGCCGATGCCGGCCCGCTCAAGCCCAAAGGTGATGTTCTCACGTACGCTCATATGCGGGTAAAGCGCATAGTTCTGGAAGACCATGGCTATGCCCCGATCACCGGGATCGCGGTCGTTCATCCGCTCGCCGCCGATGAAGAGATCCCCGCTCGAGATCTCCTCGAGCCCGGCGATCATCCGCAGCATTGTGGATTTTCCGCAGCCCGACGGCCCAAGAAAGACGACGAATTCGTGGTCATCAATCTTAAGGTCGAAGCCCCGCATGACCTCAAGCGCGCCATAGAGTTTCCGGATGCCCCGGCATTCGACAGTGGCCATCAGTTCGCCTCCCCGTCCAGGATGATCTGCAGCTTGACATCTTCGGGCCTGCCCTCGGCCGCCCTCTCGAAGGCGGCGATCGACTGGTCAAAACCGTAGGTGCCGGAAACCAGCGGCTTGAGGTCGACCTTGCCGGCGGCGATCAGGGCCAGCGCCCGGTCGAAGACATTGGCGTAGCGGAAGACGGTCTCGATGCGGCATTCGCGAAAGCAGGCGGCGGCGAGATCGACGGCAACGGGCTCCGGCGGCAGGCCGACGAGAACCACCGTCCCACCCGGACGCACAAGCTTGAAGAGATCGCGGATCGCGGCGGGCGCGCCTGAGCATTCAAAGACGATATCAGCACCCCAGCCTTCGGTCGCCTTGTTGACCGTCTCGATGAGATCGACCTCTTTCAGATTGACGCCCGTGATGCCGTCATAGCTTTCGGCAAGCCTTAGCTTCGTATCGGAAATGTCGGAGATCAGGACGCGCGAGCAGCCGCCGGCAAGGGCGGCCAGCGCCACCATGATGCCGATCGTGCCGCAGCCGGCGACCACCGCCGTATCGCCGGGCGTGATCCGCGCCCGGGCGGCCGCCTGCATGCCGACCGCAAAAGGCTCGACCATCGCACCTTCGGCAAAGGAGACATTGTCCGGCAGCTTGTAGGTGAAACTTGCCGGATGTACGGTCTCGGGGCAGAGCACGCCATGCACCGGCGGCGTGGCCCAGAAGGTGACGGCGGGATCGACATTGTAGAGGCCGAGCCGCGAGGCGCGCGACTTCAGATCCGGAATACCGGGCTCCATGCAGACCCGATCACCAGGCGTCAGATGGGTGACGTTCGCACCCACCTCGATTACGATTCCTGCGGCCTCATGACCGAGAACCATGGGTTCGTTGACGATGAAGTCGCCGATGCGGCCATGGGTGTAATAATGCACATCGCTGCCGCAGACACCGACGGTGTGGATGCGGATGCGAACATCGTCCGGGCCAATCTCCTGCGGCAGATCGATGTCGCGCAGGGAGAGTTCGCCGACACGTTCGAGGACAAGTGCTTTCATGGATCTATCAACCTTGATCAGATTTCTTGGAAAATGCGGCGTTGAGGCCACTGGCCAGGACCCCGAGCAGGATCAGCGGCGGCAAAGACAGAAGGACGACGGCAGCGTTCAGGATGCCCCAGGGAACATTCATGCCGAGCTGCGACATCTCCGAGGCGATGATGGGCAGCGTCTTGGCCTTCGAGGTCGTGAGCATCATGGCAAGTAGAAATTCGTTCCAGACCAGCACGAAGGAGAAGGCGATGGCGCCAAACACCTGGAACCGGGCAATCGGCAGCGCGATGCGGAAGAAGGTTGCGTATGGCCCAAGGCCATCGACGCGAGCGGCTTCCTCGACATGCAGGCTGACGCGCTCAAAGGCCGGCACCGACAGCCAGATGGTGATCGAGGCGGTCACGATCAGATAGGTGACGATCAGCGACAAACGGGTGTCGTAGAGATCGAGGCCGAGCCAGATGACCAGCATGGGGATGGCGATCGCGACGGGTGGCAGGAAGCGCAGCGACAGTACGAAAAACTGCGCTTCCGCCGTGATCCGGTTCTTGAACCGAGCGATCACATAGGCCGCGGGTACGCCGAGGACGGCACCGAGTACGGCTGCGCTCGAGCAGATGATCAGCGAATTGGTGAGTGCGCGGGCGACCGAACGGCGGTTCAGCACATAGCTCATATTGTCCCAGACCGGCTGGAAGAAGAGCTTCGGCGTCGACACCAGAAGGTCGGCATTTGTCTTGAAGGCGTTGAGCAAGGTCCACAGCAGCGGCAACACGACGAGGGCGGCTGCGACAGCTAAGAGAAGCTTGAGTAAAAGCGTCGAGAGCTTCATCGGTTCAGCCTCTTCCAGGTAAAGGTGAAGGTGACGATGGTGAGCACCATCATGATGACGGCCATGGACGAGGCATAAGAGATTTTGCCGGCTTCGATGAAGCCTTGCGAATAGGCATACATGTCGAGCGTCTCTGTGGAGATGCCGGGACCGCCGCGGGTCATCACATAGACGAGGTCAAAGGAGCGCAGGCTTTCGATGGCCTTGACCAGCAGCAGGCTGATCAGCGGCGCTTTGAGCATCGGGAGCGTCACGAAACGGTGAATCTCAAAGCGCGTCGCGCGATCGATGCGCGCGGCTTCAAGCGGCTGCGGCGGCAGAGATTCCAGAAGCTTGAGGACGATCACGGCAAAGAACAGTCCCCACTGCCAGACATCGACAAAGGCGACAGCGAGAAGCGCGCCGACCGGGGTGGAGAGAATGTCCGGCGTGATGCCAGTGAGTTCACGAACCGGCCAGGTCAGCGCGCCATAGAGCGGATGGAAGGCGAACTTCCAGACGAAGGCAGCGCAGACACGTGGCAAGAGAACCGGAATGATGAAGAGCACGCAAAGCACATTGCGCATGCGTGGGCTCGCCGCCTCGAACATGGCAATTCCGAGCGCCAACCCCGTCACCATGGTCGCGGTGACGCTGATGATTTCCCATTTGAACGACACCCAGAGCGCATTCAGGAAGCGGGCATCGGAAAATAGCGCGAGATAGTTGGCGAACCAGACATAGTCTGCATCGGGCGCCGAGAGCGTGCGGTTTTGCAGCGATATGTTGATCGCATAGAGGGTCGGCACCAGGGCCAGGATGATCAGGATACCCAGAGTGGGGCCAAGAAAGACGTAAGGCAGTGAGTGGCCGCGGCGCATGGCAGATCCTCGAATGGGCAAAAAAGGGCGCGCCACGAGACGCGCCCAAGGTGGCTGCTTGGGAGGACTTAGAGCTTGGCGGCGAAGGCTTCGAGTTCGGCAAGCGTCGCCTTGATGTCGGTGCGGCTGCCGGTGATCAACTCTTCGAGCATGATGCCCCACTGGTTGCCCAGTTCCTGCCAGCGCGGATCCTGCCAGAAGGTGACGGTGGTCTTCTCACCGGTCGCCGCCATGGCATCCGCCAGGTTCTGGCCAAAGGTCTTGGCGTATTCGGGGCTCTGATAGGTGCTGGTGCGGGTCAGTTCGCCCGGCTGACCGGCGGCGAGGCGGCGGGCCTCCTGCTCCTTGGAGGTTGCCCAGGCGACGAAGAGGCCGGCGCAGGCCTTTTCCTCATCCGTTGCATTGGCCTTGGAGGCGATTGCAAAGCCGTGAGCATAACCGCCACCCGGCAGCGGCGACGGCGGCACGGAGAAGGCAACCTTGTCGGCGACCTGGCTCTGCGCCTTGTCGACGGACATGCCGCCGAGCGGTGCGGATTCGATGATGATCGCAACCTTGCCAGAACGGAAGGCGCCGGTCGATTCATCCCAGGAACCAGTCTGCGTGCCAGGCGCCGAATACTTGAAGAGCTCGAGATAGGTCTCGGTCGCCTTCACGGCCGCTTCCGAGTTGAAGGCCGGCTGGCCGTCCTTGAACCACTCGCCGCCATTCGCCTTGAAGAAGGGCATCCAGCGCCAGACATTGGCACCCGAGCCGCGCTGGCCGCGCAGAGCCGTGCCATAAATGCCGTTGTCGGGATCATGCAGCTTCTGGACGGCGGCGAAATATTCATCCCATGTCTTCGGCGGCTGAATGCCCGCCTTTTCAAGAAGATCCGTGCGGTAGACCATCAGGTCGCCGCCTCCCTGGACGGGGGCAAACCACTGCTTGCCGTCATAGGTGGCCGCAGCCCGCATACCGGCGTCGAAATCGTCGTAGTCGTATTCGGTCGGATAGAAGCCGTCGAGCGGCACGATCCAGCCCGAAGAGGCAAAGAGGGCCAGATTGGCTTCATCGACGTAGTAGACGTCAAAGCTACCGACGGTCGAGGCGTCCGCCTGCGACTTCGCACGGCGGTCGTTTTCGTTGAGATAGTTGATCTCGAAGCCAGCGCCCGAGAGTTCCTCGAACTCATCGACATAGTCTTCGAGCAGTGTCAGCCCGTCGCGCGGTTGCGCCAGGACACGGACATCGTCCGTGCATTGTGCGGCGGCATAGGCGTTGGATGCGGCAAGCAGGGCGATTACCGCGCAACCGGCGCGGAGAGCATTGAACTTCATGATTTCCTCCCTCGGATGGCAACTCCCTCGCCATCGACGGGAGCACTTTTGCGCAAGCGTTCACCACGAACTAGTTTGCCTTCGTCGCAGAATTGGTATTATTTTGACATTTGTGCGCCACAACATGAGGTATTGAATGCCTATTGCATCAGATTTTCCGCAGTCGATCTCGGAAACCTTCACCGCGACGCGCGAGCAGATCGTGCTGCCCGGAGGCGCCTCCTATCTGATCCGCCGCGACGACTACCCCAATCCGATCTGCATCTGGAACTACCATCCCGAATGGGAGATCCACTTCATCCCGGATGCGAGCGGCTTTGCCTATGTCGGTGACTATATCGGCCCCTTTCGGCCGGGGCATCTGATGCTGACGGGCACCAATCTGCCGCATAACTGGATCACACCGGGTGCACCGCCACTTCCCGGCCGCGACATGGTCCTGCAATTCGACGCGGATGCCTTGATCGGTGTCCGCGCGATCTGTCCCGAGTTTGACGTGCTGAACCGGCTGAAGCCGCTCGCACAGCGCGGAATCGAGGTTCTAGGCCCCGACGCCTTCGCGATCGGAGAGAAGATCCTTAGGCTTCATGGTTTGGAACATCGCAGCGGGCTCGGACTGTTGCTGGAAATCCTAGAGGCAATCGAAGCGGCTCCTGAAAAGCGGCTGCTCGCCAGTGAACACTTCATCTCGATCTACAATCAGGTGTCGGACCGAAGGCACCGGCGTATCGACCAGGCGATCCAGATCCTGCAATCGCATCCTGGCGCCCAGATGAATGAAGTGGCGGAACAGGTCGGTTTCGAGCCTTCTGCCTTCTCCCGTGCCTTTCGGCGCCTCACCGGCATGAACTTCTCCGACTACAGCCGCTCGGTCCGCGTCTGGCGCGCCCGCACACTGCTTGCGGAGACGGAGACTTCGATCACCGATATCTGCTTCGAGGCCGGCTTCAACAACCTTTCGAACTTCAACCGCTACTTCCGAATGGAAACGGGCCTCACACCGCGAGCCTATCGCAAAGCGGCCAGCATCAGAGCGAAGTCCGTGATCGGCGGATACTCGGGAAAGCTCATGTAGCGGATGGCCTGTCCTCTGAGCAGGGTTTGGCGAACACCACTCATGCATATTACGAACCGGGATCTTAGCCAATTTGGCATTCAGCCCGGGCTAGTATCCCCTCTTGTCGATGGAAAGCTTGCTCTACAGGCGCTAGACATCTTCCGCGATTGCGAATGCCGCAGATTTTAGGACGGGGGCAAAGCGGTCGATGGCCTGTTGGTCCGCGGCAAGCGCCGACTTGAAATAGGTGAGACCGATCGTGGCGAGCGCGCTGCCGCCCTTGCCGATGATCGGAACAACGATCGTGTTGGAATTGCGCGGCTCAACCAGCGACGAGTGGGTCGCATAGCCGGTCTGCCTGATTTGTCTCATCAACCACTCGGCCTGTTTCGGGTGGTGGCTGAGCGCATCCTCCGTTTCTTTGGAGTTCACGAGAATGCCATCGTCAGATCGAAGGGCTCGCGGTCCAGAAAGGCGGGATAGCGAGTCCCAGCGCCCGCGTCAACAATCCGAGCCGGTGATTGACCAAGCTGTGAAACGGTGACACCGGCCTATCGGCACGGTGCTGAAACGCACGATCACTGGGCTGGATCGCCTTGCCGTGAGATGGGACCGGTGGGGCAGGGGCAGGGGCGGATCCTGATCGGCGATTGTCCGATTTTGGCCAATCCCGTCATCTCCCGAAAACAGAGACCGGCGCATGCTTCCAAGTTCCGACCTCTTGTCAGAGCGCCGCGCTTGACCCTCCGGTCGATTAGCAGCCCTAAAGCCAGAAGCGCGGTTCGATTCCTTTCAAGACCCTCGCCCTCGATACTATCTACCCTTGAGGCCCAACCTGATCTGCTTCTCGATTTCGATGATGGCAAAGAAGATTGCGCCTACTGCTGTGATCAACAATCCGTCTGTTAGCGGCACCGGCATCGTGCCGAGAACCGCCTGTAATGGCAGAAGATAGGTGACGGCGAATTGCGCGGTCGTAATGGCAATCACCACTGCCCAGACCACCTTCGTTCCGCGCGCGGCGGCCCAGGTAAGCGAAGTGCTGTGGATATTCCGGATAAAGAACAGATGGAAGATCTCCAGGACAACCAAGGTGTTCATCGCCATGGTCTGCGCCAAAGCTAAAGGATAGCCGCGGTCGATCGCATAGGAAAAGATCCCGAAGACGGCAGCCAGAAACAGCAACGCGACCAGGATCACATGCCAGACTAGCTCACCCGAAAGAATGGGCGCGTTCCTTGGTCGAGGGGGACGGGCCATGGTGCCGACCTCAGTTGGCTCAAAGGCAAGTGCGATGCCGAGCGTGATGCCTGTGATCAGGTTGATCCATAGGATTTGGACCGCAGTCACGGGCAGGGCCAAGCCAATCAGGAGAGCCAGGACGATGGTCATGGACTCGCCGGCATTGGTCGGAAGGGTCCAACTGATCACTTTCTTGAGGTTGTCGTAGACCGTGCGTCCCTCACGAACCGCAGCCGCAATAGACGCGAAATTGTCGTCCGCGAGCACCAGATCAGCCGCTTCTTTTGCCGCTTCGGATCCTTTCTGGCCCATGGCGATACCCGCGTCGGCGCGCTTGAGCGCCGGGGCATCGTTGACGCCATCGCCGGTCATGGCGACCGACAGGCCGTTGCTCTGAAGTGCGGTGACCAGCCGCAGCTTGTGTTCCGGGCTTGTGCGGGCGAAGACGTCAACGGTTACGACCTCAAGCGCGAGTTGGGCGTCGTCCAGTCTGTCCAGGTCCACCCCGGTCAGCACGCGATCTGGGTTCTCTAGTCCGATCTGGGCCGCAATGGCAGCCGCGGTTCCCGCATGGTCGCCGGTGATCATCTTGACGCGGATGCCGGCGGCGCGGCATTCGGCGACCGCGGCAATCGCTTCGGGGCGGGGCGGATCAATCAGGCCGACCAGGCCGAGGAAGCGCAATCCCTGTTCCAGGCTGGTGGGAGCGATGGTTTCGCCCAGTTCCTGCCGTTCCGCCAAAGCAAGGATGCGCATACCAAGACCCGCCATCGCCTCGGCACGCTGGTGCCAGTGCTTCAGATCAATATCGCCACACATGCGCAAGACACGCTCGGGCGCTCCTTTCACATAGACCGTTCGACCGCGAGTGGTCTCGGTCAGCACCGCCATGAAGCGGTGTCGGGAATCGAACGGGATGGCATCGAGCCGCCGATGGTCGAGCCTATGGTTCCCGCAGACCTTGCCTGCGAATGCCAAAAGCGCGCCTTCCATCGGGTCGCCTTCGACGGCCCATTGACCGTCCCTCAGGGCAAGATGCGCATCGTTGCAAAGGGCACTTGCATGCGCCAGCCGCGTGAGATCACCCGCGGGCGTGATGGCGCCTTCAGGCGCATACCCGTCTCCGGCCACCTGAAATGCTCTTTCCGGAGTCTCGACGGCTGCCACGACCATTTCATTGCGGGTCAGCGTACCTGTCTTGTCGGTGCAGATCACCGAGACGGAGCCAATGGCCTCAATTGCCGGCAGTCGTCGCACAATCGCATTGCGCCGCGCCATGGCCTGCACGCCGATTGCAAGCGTGATGGTCATCACGGCAGGCAGCCCTTCCGGGATCGCGGAAACCGCCACGCCGACGACCGCCATGAACATTTGGGAGAAGTCATGGTGACCCACAAAATAACCATAGGCCAGAAGAAGCGCGGCAATCAGAAGGATAAGGAATGACAGCCAGCGGGCGAAATGATCCATCTGCTCGACCAGAGGCGTTGTCAGCTGCTCGACCCCTGCGAGAAGGCCTCCGATCCGACCGATCTCGGTTTTGCTGCCGGTCGCGACCACCAGTCCGTGAGCCGTTCCCTGGGTCACGAGCGTCCCAGACCAGAGCATTGAGCGTCGATCACCGAGTGGGGCATCAGCGGCAGCTGCCGTCACCGCCTTTTCCACCGGCACGGATTCGCCGGTGAGAATGGCCTCCTGTGCCGCCAGACCACGTGCCTCCAGCAGCCTCAGATCTGCCGGTACCTTGTCGCCGGCCTCCAATAGAACGACGTCGCCGGGGACGAGTTCAGCGCCATCGACGGTTACCCGCTCGCCGTCTCTCAGGACCGCGGCATGGGGCGCCAGCATGTTCCTAATGGCCGACATCGCGGCCTCAGCCTTGCCTTCCTGGATAAAGCCGATCATCGCATTCGCCAGCACGACCGCGAGGATGACACCAGTATCGACCCAGTGCTGCAAGGCGCCCGTCACAAGGGCGGCCGCCAGCAAGACATAGATGAGCACGTTGTTGAACTGGGCAATAAACCGCAATACCGGTCCCCGGCCGACGGCCTCCGGCAACCGGTTTGGCCCATGTTCTGCGAGGCGGCGCGAAGCTTCCGATCCGATCAAGCCGTTTGGGGAAGCGTCCATGGCGGAAAGGCAGGTTTCGGGCGATTGGCTGTGAGGAGCTTCTATCGGCATGGCGGGTTCCTTGTTGTGGGATCAGCGTGCGGTATAGCCGCCATCGACGACCAGCTCAGTTCCTGTCACGAATTTGGCCTCGTCCGATGCCAGATAGACCGCCGCCCAGGCGATATCGTCCGGTTCTCCCATATGGCCGATAGGGTGTGCAGAACCGGCAGCAATCTTGGCGGCCTCCAGATCATCGGATGTGGCGCGGAGATGGTTTTCCACCATCGGCGTCCAGATGTATGCCGGGTGGATGGAGTTCACCCGGATCTTCTCCGCGGCATAGGTGATGGCGTCGTTCTTGCTCATCAGTCGCACCGCACCTTTGGATGCGTGATAAGGCGCGATGCCGCCGACTCCGATCAAGCCCGCGATGGACGACAGATTGATGATGCAACCACCGCCAGCCACACGTAAATGCGGAATAGCATGTTTGGTGCCGAAGAAGACGCCCTTGACGTTGACCGCCTGGACTCGATCCCATTCCTCCTCGGTTACCTGATCGGTCGGTTTGGGTGTTCCGGATATGCCCGCGTTGTTGACCATGATGTTCAGGCCACCGAAGCGTATCGCGGCCGCATCGATAGCAGCCTTCATCGCCTTTTCATCGACCGCATCGGCTTTCCAAAACGCCACCTCGTGGCCCTCTTTTGTCAGAGCCTCAGCAAGGGCGGCGCCCTCTTGTTCGAGCAGATCGAGGATCGCGACCTTCGCACCTTCTTCGGCCATACGCTCCACGCAGGCCCGACCGATGCCGACGGCACCTCCTGTTACGATGGCAGTCTTTCCCTTCAAGCGATTCATTGCAGTTCCTCCTTCGGTCGATCAGAGTGAGCAGGCCGTTAGACGAGTTGGCGGCCTTCCGTTTCGATATCCGGGATTTCGGTGCGATCCTCCGTTTCACCGCCGCATACTAGTTCGACGGCCCGGTCGGCGGCATCCTGGAAAGGCTCGAGCACGAGGTCCGCGCCCGATCGCTTGAGGTCGGACGTCTCTTTCGCGCCATGCGAAGTGACCGCGACCATCCCTTGGAAACCGGTAGTCCTGAGTAGCTGGATCAGCGTCCGGCGTGTATCTTCAACGGTGAGACCGGTGACATGCTGCGGTACGGTGGAGACAACCCATCTGGCGCGCTGCAATGGCAGTTCGGCGAGGAATTCCGGATCGGTTGCGTCGCCGAAGCGGGCCTCAAGGCCGAGGTCTCTCCAGCGCCGAACCGCCTGGGGATTGAAGTCCACCCCCAGCACCGGGATGCCGCGCCGCTGTAGCCGCAGTCCGACCGCGCTGCCGAAACGCCCGAGCCCGAAGAGGATGATATCGCCTTTCGCAACCGACTCGCCATCATTGTCAGTTGCCGGTTCACGATAGGTGTCACGGCGTTCGAACACGTCCAGCAGCGGTTCGAAGAAAGCGAAGAGCCGGTGGGAATAGGTAATCATGTAGGTGGAGATGGCGATCGTCACCAGTCCGACCATAGTGACGAGACCGAGCGCGTCTTCCTGGACATGGCCGATCATCACACCCATGGCCACGAAGATCAGGGAGAACTCGCTGATCTGGGCGACGGTCAGGCCGGCGAGAAAACCGGTCCGCTTGCGGTAGCCCATTGCGCCCATGATCGCGAGAACGATCAGTGGGTTGCCAATGAGAACGAACAGGGAGAAGACGACGGCGGCGAAGATGTTGGCGCCCAGGAGGGACAGATCCAGTGTCGCGCCAAGCGCAATGAAGAAGAAGAGCAGGAGAAAATCCCGCAAGGGTGCGAGGCGGGCCGCGATCGTTTCGCGATAGGGCGTCGAGGCCAGCGACACGCCGGCAAGGAGGCCGCCAACCTCTTTTCCAAGTCCGACAATCTCACCAATTGCAGCGAACACGGCCGCTTGGGCAATGGCGAAGACGACCAGCAATTCAGGTGCTTTTGCGAGCCGCTCGGTGAGCGGTGTCGCAAGGTAGCGGACGAAGACGACGACCAGCGCCACCAGCGCCGCCCCCGAAATGAACACGGTGAATACGGATCCTTCGCCATGGCTGCCATGGCCGGCGGCTGCGCCAATACCGATGGCGGACAGGACGATCATCGAGATGACGACCACAAGATCCTGGACGATCAGAAATCCGAGGGCGATCTGGCCATGCAGCGAGTCGATCTCGCGTTTGTCCGACAGCAGTTTGACGATGATGATGGTCGACGAGAATGTGAGAGCCACGGCGACATAGAGGCTCGTGAGATGGTCGAGCCCGACGGCAAGTCCGATCAGGTAGCCGAAGATCGAGGTGAATGCGACCTGGCCAAGTCCTGTCATCAAGGAGACGGCGCCGAGCGAGCGGATCAGTTTGACGTCCAGCTTGATACCGACGAGGAACAGCAGAACCGCGATCCCGAGTTCCGCGAGCAGGTCGATTTGGGCATCTGAATGCACGACGTCCAGTGCCGAGGGGCCCGCCATCAATCCGACTGCAATGAAGCTGACGATGAGAGGTTGGCGAAGCAACACGCCGACAAGTCCGATCAGAGCTGCCATGAACAGCAACAATGCGATCTCGGTAAACGGTGTCAGCAAAGGGATAGCCATCAATGCTCCTGAAGGCTGTTGCCGTTTGGGAAGGTTATCGACGGTGAAGCCTCTGCAAGTCGTCCGCCAGCCTCGCGCGGCCGCGTTTCATGGCGGCGAAGAAAGTCCTGCAAATCCGCGTCAGAGATGCGCCAACCTTTGCCGATGTCGATCGCCCGGAGCGAGCCGTCCTTTATCCAGTGTCGCACCGTCGTCTCGCTCACTTTTAGCCGGTCGGCAATCTCCTGAACGGTCTGATACTGGTCGTGTGGCATCGTATGGCACCCTTTGCTCTCATATGTTGAAGGATAGCTGCATCTGAGGTGGTATCATTGATCGAAGTCAAAGCTGATGGCGAATACTCATGCTTTGATCTTAGGCAGGATGAGAGGAGCGAGTTATGAAGCACATTATGGTGGCGACCGACTTTTCTGAACGCTCCGATCGCGCTCTTCGCCGGGCGACACTTCTGGCCAGGCAAACGGGGGCTTCGATTACGCTCGTGACGGCCGTCGATGAAGACAAGCCACGCCGTCTTGTCGATGAGGAGAAGCGTGAGGCCGAGGCGCTGCTTCGTGAAATGAGTGCCACGGTCCGTAATGTCGACGGTGTGCCGTGCGAGGCAAGGGTCGTCCTGGCCGAACCTTCTCAGGCAATCGTCCAAACCGCAAGCGAGTCGAGGCCCGATCTGCTTGTCATAGGACCGCATCGACGGCAGCTGTTTCGCGATATCTTTGTCGGCACGACCGCGGAGCGGACGATCCGAAACGCTCCCTGTCCCGTTCTGATGGTGAATGCGACACCGGCAGGGCAATACCGACACGTCTTGCTGACGACGGACCTTAGCGATGGGTCGCGGGATGCAATGACATCCTACGTCAAGCTTCATCTAGCCGACAATCTGCCTCATTCGATGCTTTATGTATTCGATGCACCCATGCTGCGGCTCACAATGACGTCCGACATGACGGGGCGTGAGAAGATGCTCTACATCGAGGACGAATGGCGGAAAGCGTCGACTGCTTTGTCCGCCTTCATCGCCTCGATCCGGCTCGAACAAATCGACTCTCTTTTGCGCTATGAGGAGACGACGGCAAATCACGAGATTCTCGCGGCGGCAGCCGAAGTCCCCGCCGATTTGGTCGTCCTTGCCACCCACGGCAGGCGCGGCTTTGAAAGACTGCTGCTGGGCAGTGTGACGGAAAAGGTCTTGAGTGATTCGGACGTCGACGTGCTGGCCGTACCGCCGCAGCGCTCTTCCTGATCTCTGGTGTCCCACTCAACCATGTTAACCTGAACGCAAAGAGCCTCTCATGCCCCATATTCGCCTCAGCTACATGCCGCTTGTCACCTATCCGGACGTCGTCCCGGACGAGCCTGTCGCAGCGGCTGTCTCTCTCGCCGAAGGACTGGGTTGTGAGCTTCATGCCGCGACGTTTTCCGTGGATATTCCGCCTATGGCGCCTCCGCTGGGCGGCCTGCTCCTCAATCTTGCCGAATTGATCCAGACCACCGAAGAGAACAGTCGGGCCCATTGCCGTCGACTGCAGGACCTTGTTCTGCAACACGCTGGACCGGCCATCAAGGCGAAGTGCACAAGCAGGCACCTTCCGGCAGGTGTGGCGGGCGACGCTGCGGCAAACGAGGCTCGCTATCACGATGTCTCCTTCTTGCCATGGGCCAAAGATATGCTTGCCGTTCAGGAGTTTGCTCAGGCGGTGATCTTTGGATCTGGGCGTCCGGCGATCCTCGTTCCTTCTTCGGCCGGTCGTGATCCGGTTCACCACCTCGCGGTCGCGTGGGACGGCAGCCGTGTGGCGGCTCGCGCGCTTGCCGACGCCATGATGTTCGTCGGTGAGGAGACCCATGTTACAGTGCTGACCGTTGAGGAGGAGAAGCAGCTCAACCGCCAGGATCTTGGGCAAGCTCTCGTCTTGTCGCTGAAGAAGCGTGGCCTTCGAGCTGAAGCCCAAAACATATCACTGGAGGATCGGTCAATTGCCCTGGCCCTCCAGGAAGCGGCACTCACAGCCGGTGCGGACATGCTGGTCATGGGGGCCTTTGGCCATTCACGCATTCGCGACTTCATCCTCGGAGGCGCCACGAAGGGCGTGTTCGCCGATCTTCGGCTGCCGGTCCTGCTTTCGCACTAGCTGCCTGCCCTCTCACAGACCGGCAGGGGCCGGCTTTGGTCGAACGATACTGAGACACGCTCTGGTGAGATCTGAGGGCAAAGCTCCACATCCCCGGTTGGTGACGGGCGAGCCGGGGCTGATCGCCAAAAGGGGGGCAACGTTCCGCGCCGACCTTACTCCTCGCAATCTGGCTAATCTGCAAACCAGTTGCTTTTGCTGTCGCGGCAGTTCATGCCAACGAGGCGTGGCTGCAATGCCCGAGCTGAGGCATGGCGGTCCTCTGGAATGATCCGCGTTTGGTAACCCGCCTCGCTGGGTTGATGTAAATGTTATTACATTACATTTTCGATTGACGAGCGTAATAACATTACATACGCATTCGTGGTCAATTCCGAGGGCGCGATGAACAACACTTGTATGGAATTCCGAAACCTGCCGCAGGAGCCATGGCTGGCGCTGGACCCGACCATGCTGATTGGCCTTGATCCCGTAAGCCAGCAGGACGTCGTCCCGTTGTCGCAGCAGATCGTCGGCTTGCTGTTCTGCTGGTGTCCCACGACCGGGATCTTGCATAACGGGTTTCGACGCGGCTCACCGAACTGGGAGGCGCTCATGGACAAGCCGCTTAAGGTTATCCTTGGTGCCTCAAACTCTGGCCTTGACCGGTTGCCAGCTTCTCCCTTAACTGGCCGCGACGGTTCCCCTACCCATGAAGTGGAGGGGAATAATAGGGAACACGGTGCGGACGACCCGCATGGGACCAAAACCGTGGCTGCCCCCGCAACTGTAAGCGGATTGCCGTCCATCCTTGTGGCGCATAGCGCCATGCCACTGTGCGATCCGCATGGGAAGGCAGATGGACGTCGGATATCCGCGAGCCAGGAGACCTGCCGTCACCTATCGATCCATCGTCACGGGCGGGGAAGCTCGGAACAGGAGTATGCAATGAAGATCACCAGCGCCTCGCGGCGTCGACCGACGCTGCCTTTCCCCAAACCTGTCGATTGTTCGAGCGTACGGACGGCCTGACCGTCCTTCGCTTCGCCCTGCCGCCTTGGCGCGGCTTTCAATCCGAATTCGGGGACACATCATGACATCGCTCATCAAAATGCCGCTTCGCGCAGGCTTCCTGTTCGCGTCGCTGGCATCCGGCGCCCTTGCCGGTTACGCACAGGCCGCCGAGACCACCTATCCGTTGACCCTGCAAAACTGCGGTCGCCAGATTGCCATCGAGAAGGCGCCGGCAAAGACCGTATCGATCGGCCAAAGCAGCACCGAAATCCTCTATCTGCTCGGCCTTGCCGACAAGGTCGCGGGCACTGCGCTCTGGGTTGGTCCGGTTCTAAAGGGCTATGAGGAGGTCAATGCCGGGATCGAACGCCTAGCCGACAACGATCCGAGCTTCGAAAGCGTGCTGGCCAAGAAACCGGACCTCATCACCGTTCAGTTCCAGTGGCAGGTTGGCCCGGAAGGGGTGGTGGCGAAGCCCGAGCAGTTCGAGGAGCTTGGTATCCCGGTCTATACCTCTCCGTCCGATTGCACCGGCAAGGAAAACTCTGCCGCCAGCGACGGCGTGCGCCACCAGGTCTTCACCATGGACCTCGTCTATCAGGAAATCCGTGAGCTGGCCCAGATCTACAACGTCCAGGACAAGGGCGAGGAAGTCATCGCCGACCTGAAGAAGCGTGAACAGGCGGCCCGCGACAAGGTGGCGTCGGCCGAGGGCAAGCTGTCGGCTGTCTTCTGGTTCTCCAGCGCTGCGGATGCCGATCCCTATGTTGCGGGAAAGAACGGTGCACCGGGCTATATCATGTCGGCGCTCGGCATTGAGAACATCATAAAGACGGATGACGAATGGCCGACGGTCGGATGGGAAACGATTGCCAAGGCCGACCCGACGATCATTGTTGCGGGCTCCATGGAACGCCGTCGCTATCCGCTGGACAGCCTAGAGGCCAAGCTCGATTTCCTGAAGACCGATCCCGTCGCCAGCCTCATGCCGGCGGTGAAGAACGATCATGTCTTCAACATGGACGCGCAGGCCATGAACCCGACGATCCGCACAATCGAGGGCATCGAGGCGCTGGCGGATGCCATCGCCGAAGCTGGTCTTGCCAAGTGAACAGGACACTGAGATCGATCGGACGAACGGGTGCGGCATTCGCCGCGCTCGCCACCCTGCTGATCGCGCTCTGGTTCGGAGCCGCGATCGGTGAGACGGCCATCCCGTTCTCGACCGTGGCACAGACAGTGGCAAACCGGCTCTGGAACGCGGGCTATCCGCTGGAGCCGATCGATGAAGGCATCATCTGGAGCTATCGTCTCAGCCGCGCCGTGGTCGCTGCATCCTGCGGCGCAGCACTTGCGCTTTCCGGCGCCGTGCTGCAATCGCTGCTGCGCAACCCATTGGCCGATCCCTATATCCTCGGCATATCTGCTGGCGCTTCGACGGGTGCCGTCAGCGTCGCCATCCTTGGTTTCGGCGCCGGGATGTTGACCATGCCGCTCGGCGCCTTCCTCGGCGCGCTGGTCGCCTTTGCGCTGGTCAACGTGCTGGCGGTGAAGGCGGGGCGCGGCACCGCGGCGATCATCCTGGCAGGCGTCGCAGGTTCGCAACTCTTCAACGCGCTTACGTCCTTCATCGTCACCAAGGCGGCAACGGCCGAGCAGGCCCGCGGCATCATGTTCTGGCTGCTGGGAAACCTGTCGGGCGTGCGCTGGCCGGATGCCTGGATGGCGGTGCCGGCGGCGCTCGTCGGCTTTGCCGTCTGCCTCTGGCACGCACGGGCACTCGACGCTTTCACCTTCGGCTCGGAATCGGCCGCCTCGCTCGGCATCTCGGTGCGACGCACCCATCTGGCGCTTGTCGGTGTGTCGGCGATGATGACCGCAGTCATGGTCTCGATCGTGGGGTCAATAGGATTCGTCGGGTTGGTCATTCCTCATGCTGCGAAGATGCTGGTTGGCGTGCGGCACGGTGTGCTGCTTCCCGCGGCCGCGTTAATTGGCGCGGTCTTCATGATTATCGCCGACATCCTGTCGCGGACACTAATCCCTGGCCAGGTCCTGCCGATCGGCGTGATCACCGCGCTCGTCGGTGCGCCTGCCTTCGCACTCATTCTCGGACAAAGGAGGGCTCGCGCATGACGCTTTCAGCCGATCACGTTACCTGGTCCGTTGGTGGCGCGGATATCCTGATGGACGTGTCACTCGCTGTAGAGGCGGGCGAATTCCTTGGCATCATCGGTCCGAACGGATCGGGCAAGACGAGCCTCATGTCGCTGCTTGCCGGCATTCGGACACCGAAGTCGGGCGCGGTCCTCCTGGATGGTGCACCGATCGGTGAGCTTGGACGGCGTGCCGTCGCGCAACGTCTGGCTTTCGTCGAACAGCAGGCGGAGACCGGAGAACGGATCACGGCGCGGCAAGCGGTCGAACTCGGCCGCACGCCCTATCTCGGGCCATTGTCGCCATGGACGGCTCAGGATGATGGTATCGTCGACTCGGCTCTCGAGAACGTTGATATGGCTCATCTCGCCGAAAGGTTCTGGCACACGCTGTCCGGCGGCGAACGTCAGCGCCTGCACATTGCCCGGGCGCTTGCCCAGGAGCCGGGGATCCTGTTGCTCGATGAGCCGACCAATCATCTCGACATCGGTCACCAGATCAGTCTTCTCGATCTGGTTCAGCGCCAGGCTCTGACAGTGGTGGCGGCACTGCACGATCTCAATCATGCAGCCATGTTCTGCGACCGGATCGCGGTTATGCAAGGTGGGCGTCTCGTTGCCCTTGGCCAGCCGTGGGAGGTGCTGACAGAGGCTCGCATACGAGACGTATTCGGCGTCGATGTCGATGTAGAGCAGGACAGCGGCAACATCTGCCACATCCGGTTCCGGACGCGACGTTCGCAAGGCAGAACCAAACGCGCGCCAACAGCACCTCTATCCGCCATGGGAGCCTGAACCGATGGACATGTGCAACCACGATCTGAAGGAAGACATCAGGGAATACTGGTCGAAACGGTCGGCGACGTTCGATCTGGCGTTCGGGCACCGCATCCCACAAGGTCCGGAACTGGATGCCTGGTCGGCAGCCGTGCGCAACGCCATCGGGCCGGAGCCTCGCCGCGTGCTGGAGCTTGCCTGCGGCACGGGGGAGGTGACCAATGTCCTGCTCTCGCTCGGCCATGAAGTGACGGCTCTCGATTTCTCCGAAGACATGCTCGGGGTCGCCCGAACAAAGCATGCCGGCAATGCGAGAGTTCGGTTCGTTCTTGCCGATGCCGAGCGCACGATGGAGCCCGACCAAGCCTATGATGCGGTGATATGCCGGCATCTGGTCTGGACACTGACGGAACCGGAACAGGCGTTGGCCGACTGGTTCCGGGTGCTGAAGCCCGGCGGCAGGCTGCTCGTCTTTGATGGCGATTGGACGAAACCAACGCGCCTGGGCCGGCTCGCGGTCCTTGCTGTTGGGCTGATCGAGCGTTTTGTCGGACACGATACCTATTATGACGGCGCCATGAGCGAGAAGCATGCGAGCATCATGACCCGATTACCGTTCAGCGACGGACTGACGACTGAGCGCCTCGAACCACTGGTCCAAGAGGCGGGTTTCATTGAAATCGCTTTCCCATCCCACCGACCGATCGCCGCGGCTCAGCGCAAGAATGCTGACCTCAGGAACAGATTGCGCACCCTGTTCTACAGAAGATTTGTGCTTGTGGCGTCCCGCCCTGCAGATGACGCGTCATGAGGCCTTGCTCGATCAGCCTTTTCCAAAGGATTCCAACGATGAAGACAAGTTTTGCAGCATCTTTTACAGTAGCGCTGGCTGTGGCCATATCGGTGATAATCCCTTCGACTGGCTTGGCCGACGAGACGCATTACCCGGTGACGACCAAAAATTGCGGCCGAGAGCTTACCTTCCACAAGGCGCCGTCGCGTGCCTTCGCCGGCGGGCAAAACTCAGCGGAAGTGTTCTACCTCCTGGGACTTGGCGACAAGGTTGTTGGCACAGGCAGTTGCGGCCAAGCGATCTCGAGGCGGTGATCGCGCTCGATGCGCCGAGATTTGCGGTTTCTCGCCCCGTCTATCTCGCCCGCTTGTTCGAGAGTTCGCTCTGCTATGGCCTGTTTCGGGGCGAAGGATTGTCGGCATATTCCATGAGCCGTGCCTTTGGACGGGGCCACCTGCTGGGTCCGATTGCTGCAATGTCCGTTGAAGAAGCGATCGCCGTTGCGCGGCCCCATGTGGAAGCTCGCGCAGGTCGTTTCCTGCGTGTCGAAACTCACTTCGAGACTGGCACCTTTGCCAGCTTTATCCAGCAACGTGGCCTGCCGATCTTCGACATGGTGACGACCATGACGCTCGGCGAAGGTGTCGATCACGGAACAGCTGGTGATGATCGCGCTGCACTGTTCGCTCTTGCCTCCCAATTGATAGGCTGACAAGACGGCGCTAGCTAAAGGGTCGCCCATCGGAGACCCGGGATAAAATTCGGGCGCAGGCGTTGTCCGCTGGCCAATTGATCAAGCGAACAGCATTGTGGCTTTATGCGTGCTCTTCGCAACGCCTCACTCAGGCAAAACAGAAAAACCAGTGTGCCATAATTAGGCGCGTTGAAACTGCGGCGACCACGCTCATGTGCATCTGCTCTTCAGTGAAAACGTCCGCTTGTATCATCCGTTTCAATCAATTGATCCGCATGCCGGACTTAGGGTCAAACAGATGCACGGTGCCCGCGGTCCCTGCGAGGTGGACCGACTGGCCGACATGGATGTCCATGTCGCGCGGGAACTCGACCGAGATCATCGTGCCGTCGGCGATCTCGACATAGCCGAAGGTCTGGCTACCAAGCCGTTCGGCCACCGCGACCTTGCCCGAGAACCAGGCCCAGTCTGGTTCATTGACCGGCACCAGATCGCTCGCCCGGACGCCGAAGACGGCCTGCGAACCGCCATGGCCCGCGGCGGCGACCGACAGGCCGGGTACGGTGAAGATGCGGCCGTCGAGCGGATGAACGCGCGTGGCGCCCTCCACGCTTTCAAGCCTGGCCTCGATCGTGTTCATGGTGGGGCTGCCGATGAAGCGGGCGACGAACAGGCTGGCGGGCCGATGATAGAGGTCGAGCGGTTTGCCGATCTGTTCGACCACGCCGCCATTCATCACGACGATCCGGTCCGCCAGCGTCATCGCTTCTACCTGGTCATGGGTCACGTAGACGGTGGTCGCCTTCATCCGCGCGTGCAGCTTGGCGATTTCCAGCCGCATTTCGACGCGAAGGGCGGCATCGAGATTGGAAAGTGGCTCGTCGAACAGGAAGGCGGAAGGTTCACGCACGATGGCGCGGCCCATGGCGACGCGCTGGCGCTGGCCGCCCGAGAGTTGGGCGGGGCGACGGTCGAGGAACGGGCCGATCTTCAGGATTTCGGCGGCGCGGGCCACGCTCTCGTCGATCGTCGCGTCGTCGGCGCCGCGCATCTTCAGACCAAATGCCATGTTTTCCTGGACGCTCATGTGCGGATAGAGGGCGTAGTCCTGGAACACCATGGCGATGTCGCGCTCCGAGGGCGGCAGCGCGTTCACCACCTTGCCCGCCATCAGAAGCTCGCCGCCGCTGATATCCTCAAGCCCGGCGATCATGCGCAGCAGCGTTGACTTTCCGCAGCCTGAGGGGCCGACCAACACGATGAACTCGCCGCTTTCGATCTCAATATCGACACCGTGGATAACCTGCAGCGCGCCATAGGACTTGCGGACCTGCCTCAACGAAATTGCACCCACCCTTGTCTCCTCCCATGGCCAAAACAGGCCTTGACGTCGTTTATCGATATCATTATCGATAATGACAACGAGACGTCAAGCAACTCCTTCGAGTGAAATCGAATGTCGTATTTTTCAGAACGCAGCAATGGACGGGCGAACCCGGGAAAGCCGGCTAAATCGGCTGCGGCCTTCAACGGGCTGAAGCGCGAGATCATGCTTGGCCTGCTCCCGGCGGGAGCGGCGCTCACCGAGCTGGAACTTGCCGCGCATTTCGGCTGCAGCCAGGGCACCGTACGCGAGGCCCTGCTGCAGTTGCAGGAGGAGGGGCTGGTTCTGCGCAATGGTCATCGCGGCACGCAGGTGTCGCAGTGCACCGAAGCCGAGGCGGTGGAAATGTTTCGCGTTCGCCAGCAGATCGAATGCAGCGGCGTGGCACGTGTGATGGGCGCGCGGCGCATGTCGCTGGTCACCGATCTGCGCGGGCTCCTCGCCGAAATGGTCGAGGCCGCCAAGGCCGGAGATGAATTGGAGCTTGCCTCGCACGACCGTGATTTTCACCGCCGGATCCTGCGCGATGCCGAGCTGCCGGCGCTCGATCCGATCCTGCATCGTTGCCTGATCCACAATCACCGCTTCAAGATTTCGCGCTCCTCGGCGCCGCGCGATCTCGTGGCGACCGCGCGTCGTCATGGCGCCATCATTGATGCGATCGCCGAAGGCGATGTCGCTGCCGCCCGCGATGCGCTGCGCCATCACATCGCGACGATCGTCGACCTGGGGCCGAGCGTTTTTCCGGATGCGGCGCAATGATGCCGGAACCTTGTGATTTTCCCCGTGAGCTTTCGGCCGAAATGGCGGCGCTTTGCGCCCGTGTTCTGGCGGAGGATGGGGCTCAGCCGGATGCGACGCTGATGCCGTGGGCCGAAGGCCGCGCCCTTGTCGAGCGCGCCAATGCCCGGTGGAACAGGGACCTGCCGCCGCTTGCGCTTCGCGAGACTGTGGTCGTCGACGCCGACCCCGTGCTCGGGTCCGCCCGCCGGAAGCTCGAGGTGATCGTGCCGGCAAATGCTCGCCCCGGGGCGTTGATCTTCGTCCATGGCGGTGGCTTCTGTTTCTGCAGTCCCGCCACTCATGAACGCTGCGCCCGGCTGCTGGCCGTCGAGAGCGGCCTGCCGGTCCTGATGCCCGATTACCGGCTGGCGCCGGAAGACCCGTTTCCCGCCGGTCTGCATGATGTGATCGCGGCCTTGCGCAATGCCTTCAAGGCCACGCGACATCTGGGGATCGAGACCGGTCCCTTGCTGGTCGCGGGCGATTCCGCCGGTGCCAACCTGGCGCTTGCTGCCCTGATGCACGAACAGGCCGCCGGCCAGCGGCACATGGCCGGGGCATTGCTGTTCTACGGCACCTATGGCTGTGACTTCGCCACGCCGTCCTATGCGGAATTTGCCGACGGACCGGGGCTGACGCGGGCCAAGATGCAACGCTACTGGTCGGCCTATGCCGGTGGCCGACATGTCGAGAGGCTCGCGGCTGACGTTCTGGCCTCGCCGCTCAAGGCATCCGACGAGGCGCTGTCCCGGCTGCCGCCGCTTTACCTCATGGCGGCGGGCATAGATCCGCTGCTGTCCGATACGCTCAGGCTCGAGGCGCGGCTCGGCGCGCTCGGTCGCCCGGAGACCACCACGATCCACCCGGGCGTGGTGCATGGATTTCTGCAACACAGCATCGACCTCGAGGCGGCGCGGGAGGCGCTCAGGCTCGCGGGCGGGCAAGCAAGACGCATGGCTTCAAAAGCGTAGTCCAATCATTTGAGGAGGAGGAAAGTATGAACTACTGGAAGAAACTGACCTTGGGTGTCGCCCTTGGCGCAATGCTGGCGGCAGGGTCCGCTCAGGCCGATACCGTGCGTTTCTGGTATCACTTCGACAATCCGGAAAACCCGATGGCGGACCTGGTGAAGAGGTTCGAGGCGGCCAATCCGGACATCAAGATCGAAGCCGAAAACGTTCCGTGGAACAGCTATTACGACCAGCTCTATACATCGCTGGTGGGCGGCAACGCGCCGGATGCGGCCATGGTGAAGCTGTTCGCCCAGCCGCGCCTTGCCGAAATGGGCGCGCTGGAGCCGATCGGCGAGCGCATCGACGCTTGGCCGGGCAAGGCCGATCTGCTCGACAACCTGCTGGAACTCAACAAGGGATCTGACGGCAACCAATATTATCTGCCCATCCAGTATGTGGTGCTCTATCTCTACTATCGCGCCGACCTGTTCGAGCAGGCCGGCCTGAAGGCACCCACAACCTGCGAGGAATTCCGCGACGCCGCGATCAAGCTGACCAAGGTGCCCGACACCTACGGTTTCGGCCTGCGCGGCGGCAAGGGCGGATGGGACCAGTGGGGCGCCTTCGTGCTCTCGCAGGGCGCCGAACTGAAGCCCGGCGGGCTGACCGGCGACAAGGCGGTCGCCGCCAACCAGTGGCTGATCGACCTGTTCCAGAAGGACAAGGTCATTCCGCCGTCGGCTCCGAATGACGGCTTCCAGGAGATCACCGGCGCCTTCAAGAGCGGCAAGACGGCGATGACGATCCACCATATCGGCTCGTCCAACGACATGGTGAAAGCCCTCGGCGACAAGGTTTCCGCAGTTCCGGTGCCCGAATGTGGCGGTGGCCACTGGACTTCCTATGGCGACGAGTCTCTGGCGATCTTCTCGTCATCGCAGGCGAAGGACTCGGCCTGGAAGTGGATCTCCTTCCTCGCGGAGGGCCAAAACAACGTCGAATTCAACAAGGCGACCGGTCAGATGACCGTGACCCAGAGCGGTGCGGCCGACTGGAAACTGCACGAACGCCGCTTCGTCGATGCGACGGTCAATTCGCTGCCTTTTGCCCATGTACTGCCGCAGAACACCGCGACGTCTGAATTCGTCAATACCGCGTGGCAGACCAACATGCAGCAGGCTCTTACAGGCCAGATCACCTCCAAGCAGATGATGGAGCAACTGGAAGCCCTGTTCGCGCAGTAAGGCCAACCTCCCGGCGCGCTCAGGCGGCGCTCCTTGCTCTCTCTCCGTCTCCTAATTCCGGGGAGGGGGCAGGCAATCGGCGCAGTCCTTCGCCGGCTCCCCCGTCCAGCCTTCGCTGGTCGGCGAGTCCCCCCAACGAGGGAACGCGGCGGGGAAGGGGACGGCACTTGGCGGAGTGTCGTTCCCTTTATCCGCGCCACCGCCTGCCCGGCGGTACGCGAAACGCGTGGCCCGATGGCGCCACTCAATACCATACCCGCGCGGTTTTACCGGGCGGCCTGTCCCACCAGCCGAAAGGCGAGGATCAAGATCATGTCGACCGTCGTGTCCCCCCATCCGTCCCGGGTCGTCATCGCGCCCGCGCTGTCGACCCGGCTGATGCCCTATGCGCTGCTCGCGCCGGCCTTCCTGGTTACCATGTTCATCGTCTTTTTTCCCATGATGCAGGCGGTCTATACCAGTTTCTTCGACCTGATCCTGTGGAAGCCGAACGCCTCGAAATTCGTCGGCTTCGGCAATTACATCAAGCTGTTCAATGATCCGGTGTTCTGGACCGCGCTTGGTCACACCGCCATCTGGATCGGCCTCACCGTGCCCTTGCAGATGGGGCTTGGCCTTGTCGCGGCCCTGCTCTTGAACCGGGAATTCCCCTGGCGTGGCTTGGCGCGGGCGCTGATCATCATTCCATGGGCGCTGCCTTCCGTCGTGATCGCGCTGATGTGGCGCTGGATCTACGATCCCAATACCGGCGTGCTCAACGACATCCTGCTGCATCTGTCTATCATACAGACGGCCGTGCCGTGGCTGGCCGATCCGGATCTGGCGCTCTATGCGATCATCGCCACGCTCACCTGGCAGGGCTTTCCGTTCTTCGCGGTCATGATCCTCGCCGGCCTGCAGGGCATTCCGAAAAGCCAGTACGAGGCGGCCTCGATCGACGGCGCTAGCGCCTGGCGACAGTTCCGCCACATCACGCTGCCGGGCATCGCGCCGGTGCTCGCGACCGCCGGACTGCTGCGCGTCATCTGGGTGGCCAATTCCATGGACGTGATCTTCGTCATGACCGGCGGCGGCCCCGGTTACGCCACCCATACCTTGCCACTCTACGCTTTTGTCCGGGCCCGGCAAAATCTCGATTTCGGCTACGGCACGGCGATCGCGGTAACCTTTACCCTGCTGCTCGGCGCCGTCGTCGCCGTCTATCTCATGCGCACCATGAAGGAGGTCGAACGATGAACAAGCCCTCCACGCTCTGGCGCATCCTGATCACCGACCTGCCGGTCACCATCATCGTGCTGTTCGCCATGGCGCCTTTTGCCTGGATCATCCTGACGTCCTTGACGCCGACCGACGTCCTCAGCGCTACCGGCGTCTCCATCTCGCCTGTCGGCTGGAGCCTCGACAACTATCTGAGGCTGTTCCGCCAGACGAGCTTCCTCGGCAACATGCTGGACAGCCTGATCATCGCCGGCGGCACCGTGATCATCGGGCTCGCGGTCTCGGTCACCGCCGCCTATGCCTTCTCGCGCTTCCGCTTTCCCGGTCGCAAGCTGGTCATGCTGCAGTTCCTGCTGATCAACATGTTCCCGGTGGTGCTGCTGATCCTGCCGCTGTTCATGCTGATGCGCAAAGCCGGCATACTCGACACCCATTTCGGCCTGATCCTCGCCAATGCCACCGTCGCCATTCCCTTCGCGGTATGGATGCTGACCAGCTATATCGCCGCCATCCCGAAAAGCCTCGACGAAGCGGCGATGATCGATGGCTGCTCGCGGTTGACCGCCCTGCGCCGGGTCGTGCTGCCGCTCACCATGCCGGGCATCATCTCCACCGGCATCTACATCTTCATCACCGCCTGGAACGAATATCTCTACGCGCTGACGCTCGGCGGGCGAAACGTCCGTCCCGTCACGGTCGCGATCCAGACGCTGATCGGCGAATACCAGATCGAATGGGGCCTGCTGTCGGCCGGCGCCGTGGTCGGCGCCATGCCCGCCACCCTGCTGTTTCTCATTGTCCAGCGTCGGCTTATCGGCGGTCTTACCCAAGGGGCCGTCAAGGGCTGAGTTTTATAGAAGTAAAGGAATGACCATGAACCCCGTCGGGTTGATTTCCATGCAGTATGCCAGGCCCTTCACGGCCGAACATTTCCATCTCTTTTCCCGCATGCGCGAGCTCGGCTACGACTTCGTCGAACTGCTGGTGCCCGAGCCCGACGAACTGGATCTCGCCGACACCCGCAAGGCGCTGGAAGATGCCGGTCTCGGTGTTGTGCTCGCCGCCCGCGTCAACCTGGAGCGAAATCTGTCGTCGGAAGACCAGGCCGCCTATAGCGGCGGGGTCGAGTACCTCAAATATGCCGCCGATACGGCCGCAGCACTCGGCGCCGCCATCGTCGGCGGACCGTTGACCGGTAATCCGCTGGTGTTTGCCGGCCGCGCGCCCAAGCCGGTGGAGGACGTCGAACGACAGGCCCGCAAGGCACGCTGCGTGGCGGGGCTGCGCGAAGCGGGCGACCATGCGGCCAGGATCGGCGTAACGCTCGCCGTGGAACCGCTCAACCGCTTTGAAAGCGACGTGCTGTGCACTACGCAGCAGGCGATGGAACTGCTGGATGCCGTCTCCCACCCGGCCGTGAAGATGATGCTCGACACCTTCCACATGCACATGGAGGAGGCGAACCTCGCCGAGGCGATCCTATTGGCCGGCGACCGGCTGGTGCATTTCCAGGCCAACGAGAACCATCGCGGCTTTCCCGGCACCGGCGCCACCGACTGGGTCGCCGTGTTCCGGGCGTTGCATCAGATCGGCTACAAGGGGCCGGTCTCGCTTGAGCCTTTCCGCCGAAACGACGATCGCTTCGGCGTTCCCTTCGCCCAGTGGCGCCCGCCGCATGAGGACGAAAGCGAACGGCTTAGCGCCAGCGCCGACTTCATTAAATCCCACATCATGTTGACGGAATATCGCAGATGACATTGAAAATCGGCTGGATCGGTTGCGGCGTGCACGCAACCCAGATGCTTCTCCCCCAGGTGGTGCGCCATGACGTGCAGCTTGCCGCGCTCTGCGACATCGACGGCGCGCGGCTTGCGGCCGCCGGTCGGCAGTTCGGCGTGTCGAAACTGACGAACGATGCGGCCGAACTGATTGCCACGCCGGGCCTCGACGCCATTGGCATGGCCGTCGGTCCCGACCAGCACCTGATGTTCGGCAAGGCGGCGCTGGAACGCGGCCTGCCGGTCTTCATGGAAAAACCGCCATCGGGAAGTGCCGCCGGCGCCCGGGAATTGCTGGCGGCTTCGGAAAAGGCGAAGAAGCCGCTGCTGGTTGGCTTCATGAAGCGCTATTCGGCTGGCAACAAGATCGCCGCCAATATCGTCAAGTCCGGCCGTTTCGGCCCGGTTCTGGGCCTTACAGGCTATTACATGACGGCGCCGGGATATTTCGTCGGCAATGTCGACTATACCGGTTTCTTTCTGCACCACTGCGTGCACTACATGGACCTCGTCTCCTTCCTCGTCTCTCCGGTGAAGAAGCTCACCGCCCGCAAGGTGGAGAGGGAGCCGGGCAAGGTTCTCTTCCATATCAGCCTGGACTTCGAATGCGGCGCCATCGGCACGGTGGCCATGGGCACGATCCAGTCGCGCGGCGCGCCGGTGGAGCGCATCGAATTGATGGGCGACCACCAGCGCATCGAGGTCGAGAATGTCATCGACGTTCGGTGGAACCGCAATCCGCCCTTCAAAATCGACGATCCGCAGGCGACCCTGATCGAGGGAGCGGATAGCCTCACCTGGAAGCCGAACTTTACCGCCGCCGCCAACGAGGATCCGAAGGGCTACTATTCCCTTCTTCAGGACGCCATCCCGGCGCTGGCCGGCCAGGAGACGCCGGCCCCGACCATCGCGGACGGGGTGGTGGCGATGGAGCGGCTGGAAACCTTGCGGCGCGAACTGGTTCTTTAACGGGGCGCGGGAGCTCAGCAAGCCTGATCGGTCCCCTTGCCGAGGCGGCGCAGGGATACCCGGGGTGCCCGGCTACAGGTTGTCGGGCAGATGACTATCTGTTTACCCGACAGGGTCCTGGAAACGGTACCTCTCGAGGGAACCCGGCTTCATTTCGATCGAGAATCCGGCAAGCGAATGCGGCATGTAGACGGCGTTCGCCGGGTCGGACTGGCGGATCGAATGAACTTTCGCGCGACACAGCTCTCCGGTGGGTAAACAACGCGTCGCGATCGCGCGGGCTCTGATGAACAGTCCTGAATGCGTTCTCGCGGACGAGCCGACCGGAAACCTCGATCGTGAAACGGCCGGCCGAGTCATGTCCCTGATCAGGGAGATAAACGAGGAGGAGCGGACGACATTTCTCATCTCCACCCATGACGAGAAAGTGCCGCGGCCTGCAGGCGCCAATCCATCTCAGCGACGGATCCCACCGCCGCCGCCGATTAGCCTGCAGACTGCCCGGAACGGGTGTAATCAGGCCGACGGCCCAAAGGCTCAACTCATCAGGAGCAGATCCGGTAAGCGGATCCAAAACGCCGACGATTGCAGCAGATACACGCTGTTGCCGTTGCCAATATGCTGGAGCGCTTTTGCTCGCCGGGAAAACACCGGTGACCACCGCCACCCTGCGATACTACGCGCTGGGACGGCATCTGCCATTGCCTTTTGACCTGTCGGCACTGGTCCAGTCCATGAAGCGCGCAGAAGCCGGCCCGCCCGGATCGGTAACCTATTCGGCGGATGACGCGCGGGTTGACCTTACTTGACTTTTCAACAGATCCTGCCCATCCTCAGGCTATGTTGAGCGAGCGCTTCCATATCATCCGCAAACGGATGTGCCTTATCGCAGGCAGATAACCCCCGACCCCGTCGCGTCGCGACTCGGTCGTGGGGCAAGTGTAGCGTCCCCCATGTCGGGAATAACGGGCTACGAAGCGACAATTCATCCTTATTTTTTTAGAACGACAGCGACGCGCCCAAGGTGCGGCTGCGCATCTGTGCAGGTACACGACAATGTCTCCCGAAAAGAAGCGGCATCACAAGCCTGCTATTATCCTCACGAGAACCGACTATGAAAGGCTTTCGCGGCTTGCGGAGGCGCATGTTTCACGAAATCCGGAGGTTTGCGAAGAACTCCTGTCTGAACTCGACCGTGCCCGCATCGTCCAGGACAACAAGATTGGCGCCGAGGTAGTGCGGATGGGGTCAACGATCCGCTTCACGAGCGATCGTATTGAAGAACGGACTGTTACGCTGGTGTTTCCGGGAGAGGCTGACATCGCCGCGAACAGGATTTCCATCCTCACACCGATTGGTGCGGCTCTGATCGGTCTCTCTGCCGGGCAGTCCATCGACTGGGTCGCACGGGACGGGCGTGGGCGCCGCCTCCACGTGGAACGGGTCGGTCCCTGCGAAATCATCAAGGTGGGATGATGATCCGCGTTTTCTCTCGCCTTGAGATCCATGGAGGCCTTATCGCAGAATAACAACCCCTGCGCGGTACGCGCGCAGGGGATCTCCTGTCCATGTCCGTGTACGCGCTCATTGAGGAGCGATGGAGAACTGCGAAATGCCGAACGACAATTTCATTCTGACCACCAAAGACTTTGCCATGCTGGAGGCCCTGCGCGACAACCCGCCCGGCCACCACGACCTCCTCTTGCCCCTGATCCGGCACAAGATTGAAAAGGCGACTGTGGTGTTCCGTGAAGATCTGCCGAATGAGATCGCCAGCATCGACAGCCGGGTGCGCTTCCGCGTCAACGGCGGCGAAAGCGATGCGCGCTCTCTCTCACCCGGCCCAGCCTCCTGGCCCGTGGGCATGTTTCTACCCATCACGACCCCACGCGGCCTCGCGCTTCTCGGTCTGCGAGAAGGGCAGGAAATCTCTTACGTGAACACAAATGGTGATGAAGAGACATTGCTTATGGAAAAGGTGGAATACCAGCCGGAGGCATCGCGTCGCGAAAGCCAGGCCCTTGGCCAGGATGTTGTCAGGCTCAAGCCTCAGCCAGTACTGCGTCTAGTATCGGGCGGATTGGATCGGCGGCAGGGACCGATTTCCGTAGTCCCTGGCGGTTTCGATGATCCGGGACCGTCGGCGGCCTGACTTCCGTTCATGATCTTGTCACGGACGTTCGATGCCGGGGATGCTCCGCACCGGCGGCGCTCTCGGCTCTGGTTGCTGAGGAGAGGAGAACTCAACCATTCGATCGTTCGCCGCCTTTGCATCTCGCGACCCATCCCATCGATTGTTATACTGTTTTTGAAAAACAGTATAACGTCGGAGCAGGGCTCGCTCGCAGGGCGAGCCGATGGGTCAGGATTGATCGCCGACGTTTCTCTGCCATCGTGGAAGGCGCACAGTGTAAGCGGTCAGAATAGTCCTGACCTACATCCCTGATCCGAGCGTTACCCCGGGGTGATCCGTCACCGGCCGGTCATCGGATCGCCCTGTAGCTGTGCCAGGTGCCGTGGCCGAGCAGCGGGAAGATGACGATGAGGCCGAGGAACCCCGTCGCGATGCCGATGACGGTCAGCGCAAGCACGATCGCGCCCCAGGCCAGCATGACTGGCAGGTTGCGGAAGACGAGCGAGATACTGGTGCCCATGGCTGTGAAGGCGTCCGTTCTTTCCGCAAGGAGCATCGGGATGGCGAATGTGCTGACGGCGAAGGAGAAGGCGGCGAAGAGCCCGCCGACCGCCGTGCCGACGATGATCATGCCCCAGCCCTCGGTCGTGGTGAAGAGGATTGCCACGATGCGGTCGAGCCCTGGAAATGGTCTCAAACCCATGAAAAGTGCATAGATGATCACTGCTGCACGCATCCAGACCAGCATCAGCAGGCAGAGGATCGCACCGGTGTACCAGACCTGTGGACCGGATGCAGCCTTCACCAGGATCATGCGCGAGAGACTCGGCCGGACCCCCTCTTCAATGTCCCGGCTCTTGCGATAGAGGCCGATGGCGACCAGCGGCCCTACCACCATGAAGCCGGCGAGGGCCGGGAACAGGATGTAGTCGAGCTGAAGGCGAAAGAGGCCCCAGATGATGGCGAGCGAGAGCAGGAAGACGGCAAGCCCGTAGAGCAGGCTCGGCAGAGGATTCTGCCAGAGATCGCGCCAACCGGCTAAGAGCCAGCCGAAGGCTGTGCTGGCGGGCAGGTGACGTCGACGCTGTTCGGCAAGAGACATGCTTGGGGCGCCGGATTTCTCGGTCGTGCTCATTGTGACGTTGCTCCTCTCAGCAGGACGGTGCCGCGGCACGATAGGTGCCGTCGCGGCCTTCCGCCTTCAGGTGATCGACGCATTCGGGCTGGCTGCCCGTTGCGACGCGGACGAGATGGACATTCGCCCCGATGACGGTGAGCGTAGCCACGCCGGCAAGCAGCCAGGACACGACCCGCCAGTTGAGGCGCTTCTGCCAGCCAGTGTTTTCCATCGTCGTACTCACTTGGCTTCCTCTTCGAGCGTGCCGACATAAAGGGCCAGCAGTTTCATATCGACCGGTGAAAGTCGTCCTTCCCAGTTCGGCATCAGGCCTTGGCGCCCGGAATAGATGGTGGCGAAGACGGTTTGTGGGTCGCTGCCATAGATCCAGGTTACGTCGGTGAGGTTCGGGGCGCCCATATCCGTGCTGCCGGTTGCGTCCTCGCCGTGGCAAGCGGTGCAATTGGCCGAAAAAACCTCCTTGCCGATTTCGATCAGGGCCTGGTGGCCGGTGCTCATCGGCAGGTCGGACAGAGAGCGGACATATGCCGCGACGGCGCGGACCTGCTCGCGCTCGAGCGTTCCATCTCGGCCAAAAGCCATCATCTGCGAGACCCGCGTCTCGGCATGGGAAGCGTTGATGCCGACGCGGATCGTCTCGTGGATCGTTTCGGGCTCGCCGCCCCAAAGCCAGGCCTTGGCAGCAAGGTTGGGGAAACCGGGTCCGCCCGTGGCTTGCGTGCCGTGACAGGCTGCGCAATTGTCGATGAAGAGCGTGCGGCCCGCCTCGCGGACATGCTGCATCAGATCCGGATCGCCAGCGATTTCATCGAGGCTCGCCTCGGCGATGCGGTCGGTCCATGAAGCCCGGGCGGCCGCTGCGTCCTCGACCTGTTTCGTCACGATGGCGCGCTGGTCGATGCCGAGCAGGCCCTTGGTATAGGTCACGCCAATGGGCCAGGCCGGCATGAGGATCCAGTAGCCGATCGCAATTAGCGTTGTGGCGGCAAGGAAGAACAGCACGACCCGCGGGATCGGCGTTTCGAGTTCCTCGATGCCGTTCCACTCGTGTCCCGTGGTGCTGCGTCCGGTCGCGGGATCGTGTCTTTCCTGGGCCATGCTCAATCTCCCGGCCGGTCGTCTTTGTCGAGAATGCTTGTCTTTGCGCGTTCGAAGCGCTTCCGGTTGCCGGGCCAGAGCGCGTAGACCAAGATGGCGAGGGCCATTGCGACGATGTAGAGCAGCCCCCAGCTCTTGGCGAAGGCGACGACACTGTTGTGATCGAAATCCACGTCAGTCCTCCTTCGCTGCGGTTTCCTGTCGAGCGGCCTGCGTCAGCTGACCGACGATCTGCAAATAGGCGACCAGCGCGTCCATCTCGGTCAGCACACCCTGATTGCCGTCGAAGGGGCGCACATTGGTTGCCTCGCCATAGCGCTCCGTGACGCCGGACGATTCGGGGCTGTCCGGCGCCGCCTGGCCCCGGGCGTCGGCGGTCGCGTTTTCGATCATCGCGTCGGTATAGGGAACGCCGACCGCGCGCTGGGCGGTCAGGTGCTCGCCGAGATCGTCGATCCGGAGCGCATTCCTGTTCAGCCATCCATAGCGCGGCATGACCGATTCCGGCACGACGTCACGGGGATTGACGAGATGGGCGACATGCCAGGCGTCGGAATACTTGCCGCCGAGGCGAGCGAGGTCCGGTCCAGTGCGCTTGGAGCCCCACAGCATCGGGTGGTCGTATTTCGATTCCACCGCCAGCGAGAAGGGGCCGTAGCGCTCCACCTCGTCGCGGAGCGTGCGGATCATCTGCGAATGGCAGGCGTAGCAACCCTCGCGGATGTAGAGATTCCGACCGGCCAGCTCCAGCGGGGTATAGAGGCGCATGTCGGGTGCGTCCTCGACCGTCTCGTGAATGGTGAACAACGGCGCGATTTCGACGAGGCCGCCGATGGAAGCCACGCCAATGATCGCCAGCACGAAGCCGATGGCACTGCGTTCGATCTTGCGATGAAAGAACTCCTTCATGGTCACTCTCCTGCCTCAACCGCGCCGGCCCGGCCACCGAGAGGCACATCGTCACCGATTTGCGCCTTGCGCGCCTTGCGTGCCATGCGGATCGTCATCGCCACGTTGAAGGAGCAGACGACCGCGCCGCTCAAGAAAAGCAGGCCCCCGAAGGCGCGGGCGATGTAGTAGGGGTGCATGGCGATCAGGCTGTCGATGAACGAATAGGCGAGTGTTCCGCTGTCGTTGTAGGTGCGCCACATGAGACCCTGGATGACGCCGGAATTCCACATGGCGAAGACGTAGACGACGGTGCCGGCCAGGGCGAGCCAGAAGTGGACCTCGACGAGTTTGGGCGAATACATGCGCTCCTGTTTCCACATCCACGGCACCAGGGCGTAGAAAGAGCCGAACGTGATCATGGCGACCCAGCCGAGGGCTCCGGCATGCACGTGGCCGACGGTCCAGTCGGTGTAGTGCGAGAGGGAGTTCACGGCACGGATCGCCATGAACGAGCCCTCGAAGGTGGAAAGGCCGTAGAACACGGCGGCAACCATCATGAAGCGCAGAGTGGCGTCGTCGCGCACCCGGTGCCAGGCGCCGTTGAGGGTGGCGAGCGCATTGCCCGCCGATGCCCAGGAAGGAACCAGCAGCACGATGGAGAAGGTCATGCCGAGCGTCTGCACCCATTGTGGAAGGGCAGTGTAGTGCAGGTGGTGCGCACCGGCCCACATGTACGTGAAGGTGATGCCCCAGAAGCTGATGATGGAGAGCCGATAGGAAAAGATCGGCCTCTCGGCGCGCTTCGGCAGGTAGTAATACATCATGCCGAGGAAGCCCGCGGTCAGGAAGAAGGCGACGGCATTGTGACCGTACCACCATTGCGTCATTGCGTCCTGCACGCCGGCAAACAGCGAGTAGCTCTTGGCGTGACCGAGGGTTACGGGAATGGCAAGGTTGTTGACGATGTGCAGCACGGCAACGACGAGAATGAACGCCAGGTAGTACCAGTTGGCCACATAGATATGCGGCTCCTTGCGGCGCTGGAGCGTGCGGATGTAAGTCACGAAATAGACCACCCACACGATCACCAGCCAGATGTCGGCATACCATTCCGGCTCGGCATATTCCTTGGACTGCGTCATCCCCATCAGATAGCCGGTGGCAGCGACGAGACAGAAGAGATTGTAGCCGATCAACACGAACCACGGACTGAACTGATCCGGAAGCCGCGCGCGACAGGTGCGCTGAAGGACATGGAACGACGTGGCGATCAGCGCATTGCCGCCGAAGCCGAAGATCACACCACTGGTATGGATCGGACGCAGCCGCCCGAAACTTGCCCAGGCCGAGTCGACGAAGGTCAGTTCCGGCCAGGCCAGCAGCGATGCGACCCAGACCCCGATAAACATGCCGACAACGGCCCATGCGAGTGCCAGGATAATGCCGACCCGCGTCGGATCGTCATAATATTCGGAATGGCGACTTTCCGGGGGCTCGGGCGCGAAGATGGCCGATAGTACGAAGAAGCCGAGCCCCAGGCTGAAGAAAAGCACGATATAGCCGTGGACGGCCAGTGGATCGCCCCGGCCGGCAACCGCCATTGCCAGCCCGGCCAACGCCAGCATGCCCAGTACGACAAGCGCAAGCTGACGCTCGGCCACCGTCAATCCTGTCACCATGGTTGTGTCCCTTCCTCCAGCTTCACGGTGGTGCTAATCCCGAGGAACGCGCCAAGGGTGACGCGGTTTTTCACGAGGTCGGCAAGCGTGTATTTGTCGAGGACTGCCAGGAACGCTGCGAGCGCCTCGTGCAGTAGGCCCTTGAGATTGCAGGCCGGTGAAATCGCGCAGGGCCGGCCCTGTGCCTGCATGCATTCGGCGAGTGAGAACTCCTCCTCGGTCGCGCGGACCAGTGTGCCGAGGCCAATCGCCGCTGGTGGCTTCGCCAATCGGATACCGCCCGCCCGGCCGCGGGTTGTTTCGACAAAACCGAGGCCGCGCAAGGTCTGGGCCACCTTTAGAAGGTGGTTGCGGGGCAGCTGATAAGCCTGAGCGACGTCGTTGACCGTGCAAACCCCGTCCGGTCGCGTTGCCAGATAGATCAGCATTCGCAACGCATAGTCGGTGTGAAGCGTCATTCGCATGTGGAATCCCTGCAAATGGGAGTGACTCCTATCAAAGAGGTATTTCAAATACCACTTTGCGCCGATGATTGCAGTGCGTGAAGATGCAAAAATGTCGCAGACCCTCACCGAGGGCAAATTGCAGGGAGGAGGCGTCCGGCGAGAGCTCATTGCCGGTGCTGTGACAGACAGTCGAGTTGACAAAAGTCAACTATTGACCGAGGGGCCTGCAGACCCAGGAAGCGGAGATAGTCAAGATCGAAGAGCTCGTCACCCGGAACAAGGCCTGGTCCAGTGAGCGTAAGGTAGAGAAAGCGGACTATTTCGAGTGCCTGACAACCTTGCAGAGCCGGAATATCTTTGGATAGGCTGTTCCGACAGCCGAGTGCCGGCCAATATGATCGCGGGACTGGAGCCGAGTGAAGTGTTCGTGCGTCGAACGTCGCCAATCTCATTCACCCGACCGACCTCAACATGCTCCCGGTAGTCGAATATGCGGTGCACCGGTGGGCGTGAAGCACATCATCGTGTGTGGCCACTACGGTTGCGGCGGCATTCGGGCGGTGGTCGGCGGCCGGTCCCTTGGGTTGATAGAACACTGGCTGCAACCGATCCGCGTTTTGGCGCGCAGTCAGTTTGACTGCCGCGAATGCTGGAGCGAACCTGAACCCGATTGTCTTTGCGAGGCTTCGGTTGCGGCCCAGGTCGAGCGCCTCGCCCGTATTCTCACCCTGCAGGCGGCCTGCGGCTCGGACAAGGAGGTGTCTCTTCACGGTTGGACTTACGGCCTGCAGGACGGGCTGCTATCCAATCTCAGTTGCACCGTGAGCCGTGGACGCCAGAGCGTATCCTGATCTTACGGCTCGACAAGTGTTGTCGCACGCAGGACAGACGGACGACTTTATTGCACGCCTGCTGATCTCCATTGGTGTCCAGCAACTCAAGGACAGGTGTCGCGCGCTGACGAGAAGCCGGATACATCTACGCAAATTGCATTTGTTAGAGCCTGAAATCTAGCCATGACAGAGCAGATTTTAGGCGGATAACGATCCTGTAGCATTTCACGGTCCAGTGTCGATCGGCGACCCTCTTCTGAGGCTCGTTCGGACCCGGGCATTTGGGTCCCTGATGCCAGCTCGACGATGGAGATGAATATCTTTCCAAATGCGTATCTGCGCGAAACAGCAAAGGCAGCACGATGCGCTCCACGGGGGAACCGACATTTTGACGTCGGCGGGAACCCGATGGGTTCCTTCCTCAATCATAGGTTTAGAACTCTTCCCAGCTTTCGTCACTGACAGCAGCGGCCGCTGCGCCCTTGCTTGAGAACGCGCTGGCAATCTTGCCGAGCATGTTGCGCGGGGGCGAAGCAACGGGAACCGACTGCGAACCCGCCTTCGAGACGACTCCGGCGGGGCGCCGCTGCATTGCCGGCTGATAGGCCGCCGGGCCGCCCAGCTCGAACTGGCCGATCAAGCCGCGCAGGCGGCTTGCCTCGTTAGCCAGGGTGGCACCAGCGGCGCTGGCTTCTTCCACCATTGCAGCGTTCTGCTGAGTCACCTGATCCATCTGGTTGACGGCCCTATTGACTTCCGAGAGTCCGACGGACTGTTCACGAGCCGAAGTGGCGATGGCGTCCATGTGCTGGTTGATCGTAATGATGAAGGACTCAATGGTCTTCAGCGCCTCGCCGGTATCGCTGACGAGTTTGACGCCGTTGCCGACTTCCACCGAAGAGTTGCGGATCAGTTCCTTGATCTCCTTGGCAGCAGTGGCGGACCGCTGCGCCAGCTCGCGGACTTCCTGGGCAACGACGGCAAAGCCCTTGCCGGCTTCACCCGCCCGCGCCGCTTCTACCCCCGCATTGAGGGCCAGGAGATTCGTCTGGAAGGCGATGTCGTCAATAACGCCGATGATGCTTGAGATCTGGTTCGATGACTGCTCGATCTTGCCCATTGCATTGACAGCATTGGCAACGACCGCCCCGGACTGGCTGGCGCTGTCGTTCGCCTGGATCGCGACGGTTCGAGCCTCTTCCGCACGCTTGGAAGAATTCGCGACATTGGTGGTGATCTCGTCGAGCGCTGCGGCCGTTTCCTCCAGTGAAGCAGCCTGCTGCTCTGTGCGCTTGGACAGATCCTCGGCGCTCTGGCTAATTTCGCGCGAACCCGAGTCGATCGAGCCGGTGGCGTCCGAAACGGACGCCATCGTATCCTTGAGTTGGGCCACGGCCTTGTTGAAATCGGCGCGCAGGCTCTCGAACTCGGCGGCGAACGTCTGCGTGAGCTGGACAGCGAGATTGCCGGCGGCAAGCTGCTTCAGGCCATCGGCAAGGCCACTGGTCGCCTGAGCCATGGCCTCGGCACGGATGCGCTCCTGTTCGTCCGTGCGGCGGCGTTGTTCCTCGGACTGTAGCCGGTGAGCGTTGGTTTCCTGCTCGAGGCGGCGGTTCTCGACGGCGTTCTGACGAAAGACTTCAACGGCATCAGCCATTTTGCCAATCTCGTCGGTCCGACCGGTGGCGGGTACCCCGACATCCGTGTCCCCGGCGGCCAGCTTGGTCATCACAGATGTCATGGCGATCACCGGGTTGGCAACGGACCTCGCTAAGGCAATGCCCAGGGCAATAGCGATGATGGCGGTCATCGCGCCGCCTGCCAGCAGCGTTGTCACCCCGGTATTGAAAGCGGCCTCAGCATGCGCGGCCCGTTCAGCGGCAATTTTATTCCCGTCTTCAATGAACTTGGTGAGCTCATTCCGGATCTGTGTCAAACGCGCTGCCTTTGCCACATTTGCTCTTGCGGCATCGCGTTGAGCGGGATCAGCCGCGGTCGAGATCGTACCGGAGAGCTCTCTGTTGAAGTCATCGATGGCGCTTCGCAGAGGCGGGAGGACGTTGTTGGCGACAACAGGAGGAAGAGCACTTTCGAGTTCCGCCAGCATGGGCGGAATAGCGCTCTGGTACTTTTCAATGCGCCCGACAAAGTCCTGGTCCACGCTTGCCACGTAACCCCGCATGGCGTTCTGCGTTTCCACGAGGGTCGACAGGATGGTGTTCGCGATCCCTATCGTCCTCTGGGTCTTTTCGTTTTCGGTCGTTGCTTCTCGAATATTGGTCAACGAGATAAAGACGACGGCTGAGAACAGTAGCACCACCGACGTGATGGCGGAAAAAGCGATCAGAAGCTTGCGCGATATGCGCAGGTTCGCAAACATATGAAACTCCGGGAGGGTTTACTCAAGGGAGCTCTAATTTAATGGGCAATCCTTAATGCTACGTGACCTCTGCTGTTTGAAACGTGGGAGGATGCGCTTTTCGGTAGTTTCCGTTCCACACAGTGAGTGCGACCGGACGGGGCCCGTTGCTACACTGACTCTGCCTAGCGCCCGGAATGACCCGGTGTGGTCCGTCAATACCGAAATAAAGCTTCGCTAAAGCTCCGTCGGCGGTCGCGCCTTTAACGCCGGCCAATACGAGTTGGAAAGCGACACTCCTTTGGCCCGCGGTCCGGCCATCTCTACTGATGAGAACGGCTAGGGTTGCGTTCCTGACGAAGCAGAGCGCAAGCCCTCACGCAGTCGCCGCAGAAGGGACGGATCTGCTTTCTCGGACGACACAAGATAGGCTGGATAGGCGAAAGCAGGACTGTTGGGCACGATCTGCAACCGGCCATCCTCCAGGTAAGGCCGGATGAAGCCCTCCCGAAAGTATCCGGCGCCGCCGACTGCAAGGACGTAGTCCAGGGCGAGGGGGCCATAACCGATCGAGACCGCCGGACTTGCGCTTTCAGGAAAGGCAGTCGAAGGCTCGCGGCGAAATCGGCGCCCCAGTCTATTCCGATTATTTCATTTGCACCCGTTTGCGCCGGCGTTCGGGCGAACACCAGGCGCTCTTCGAAAAGCAGTTCGGCGACCAATCCGGGCCGTCGCTGAGCGCCGTAGATGACTGCGGCATCGAGACCGCCTTCCTGCATCAGCGCCAACAAGTGCTCGCCCGTGTCGATCGTGGCGCGTACCGCAATCTCCGGGCATTCGCGGTGCATCCACAGCAGCCACCTTGAGAGCAGGGGGCTCCACAGGCTGAGTTCCGCGCCTAGGCTCACCAGCACGGAGCGGCCGGGCGGAAGCGCCACGACATTGCGAGCCGTTTCCCAGACCCGAACCAGGCTCGAGGCGAAGGGGAGGAATTTCTCCCCGGCTGGCGTGAGCCTGGCACCTGCCTTGTTGCGCACGAAGACAGGACGCTCCAGTTGTTCCTCCAGGACGCGAATGCGGGCACTCACTGCTGTCTGGGAAATATTGAGTGCCTCCGCGGCGCCGACGAAGCTGCCGGCTTTCACCACTTCCAGGAATGTCCGAGCGATCGCGTGATCCATAAGCTCCCGTCCGACAGAAATGACAGCAAGAAAATTGCGGATAAACAGCAATAGATTTCATTTGTCACCTGTAATCAATCCGGCCATTTTTGCGACTACAACATGAGGAGAGCCAAGAATGTCCAAGCGAACGCCGGCTGAGTTCCATCCGGAAACCATCGCTGCGGCATATGGCGTTGCCAGCGATATCGCTTTCGGCGCGGTCGCGCCCCCGCTCTACCTTTCCAGCACCTACGAATTTGCCGGTTTCGATGCGCCCCGCGCTTACGACTATGGTCGGGTCGGCAATCCCACCCGGGATCTCACGGCCGAGGCGATCGCCAAGCTGGAAGGTGGCGCTGGTGCGGTGATGACGCCGAGCGGCATGGCAGCGCTCGATCTTCTCATTGGACGCCTCGCGGCCGGCAGCCTGGTCCTCGCGCCGCATGATTGCTATGGCGGAACCATGCGACTCCTCAAGGCTCGCGCTGAACGCAGCCAAATCCGGCTCTCGCTGGTCAACCAGTCTGATATGGAGGTCTTCGCGGGCCAACTCCGGGACCACCCAGCACTGGTGCTGATCGAAACACCCAGCAACCCCCTTTTGCGGGTCGTCGATATCGCGGCGCTGTCGACGCTCGCGAAGAATGCCGGTGCGCAGGTGGTGGTCGACAATACCTTCCTGTCTCCCGCCTTGCAGCAACCGCTGTCGCTCGGCGCCGACTATGTGCTGCATTCGACGACAAAATTCCTCAATGGCCATTCTGACGTCATTGCAGGTGCCGTCATTGCCGCCGACGCGCAGGAGGCCAAAGCGCTGAAGCATTGGGCCAATGTGACCGGTGCGATCGCGTCGCCATTTGATTCCTGGTTGACGCTGCGGGGCCTTCGAACCCTTTTTGCGCGCATGGCGGGGCAGGAACGCAATGCCATGACGGTCGCACAACGGCTGCGAGACCATCCCGCGGTCTCCCGCGTGCATTATCCGGGCCTCGCCGATCACCCCGATCATGGGCTCGCCCGCCGACAGCAGCGCGGCTTCGGCGCGATGATGAGCTTCGAGCTCGTCGGCGACGTCCCCGCCGTGCGACGCTTCGTGGGCGCGGTGCGTGGTTTTACGCTGGCCGAATCCCTTGGAGGCGTCGAGAGTCTGGTTGCCCATCCGACGACCATGACCCATGCCGACATGGGGCCGGAGGCGCGGGCAAACGCCGGCATTCGCGACGGGCTTGTGCGGCTCTCGGTCGGCCTGGAACACATCGATGACCTGCTGGCGGGCCTCGAGGCCGGCCTGCAGGCGGCAGAGGGCCCATCGGAGGACGCATAATGGTTGACGACGATGATCCACGCTCGTTTGCTTCACCTGCCTGCTTTCTGCACGAGATCGACCCCGTTTACGCAGGCTTGGCCGATCCACCGGACATGGCGGCCTGGGCGGATATCAATCGCTGGCGCACGAGCGAGCGCCAGCGATTGATTGCGGAGCGACTTGCCGTTCCCGTCGAGGTTCGCACCGCGGCCGGAGAAGCGATCGCAGCCCGTGTCCTCGCCGAGATCGGAGATGTCGACGGTCGTGTCGTCAGCGCTTATTGGCCGTTTCGAGGAGAGCCGGACCTTCGTCCGCTGATGCGGGAGATAGTTCGGCTGGGCGGCCGTACCGCTTTACCCGTCGTGGTGGAAAAAGGACTGCCTCTGGAGTTCCATTCCTGGCAGGCCGGGCAGCCACTGACGCGAGGGGTCTGGGGGATTGCGGTTCCGGCCGAAAAGCGGCCCTGCATTCCAGACGTGGTGATCGCGCCCGTCGTCGGCTATGATGATGCGTGCTACCGGCTCGGTTATGGGGGCGGTTTCTTCGACAGGACGCTTGCTGCGATGCAGGCCAGGCCCAAGGTCGTCGGTGTCGGCTATAGTGCGGCGAAGCTTTCGACAATCCACCCGCAAAAGCATGACATCCCGATGGATCTGGTCGTGACGGAGGCCGGAACAGCGCGCCGCTAGCGGTCGTTACTGGCCGGGCCCTGCCAGCCGGGCGCGTGACGAGAAAGACGCCTGATGGGGCGGATCGCCAGTGCGGTCTATGGTCATCATGTCGGCCGGGCCAGACAACAACATCCGAACCATTGGTCCGGGCGAGATGCGTTTTGAGCAAGAGAGATGCCGAGATTGGGACCCGCCAGCGAACACTTCATTGAACGCCATCTCGTTCCCGAGGTGAAAGCTTGGCGGGGAGAGATGTCCCTGGCCGCGGTCTTCTGGATCTATGGTGTTTTCGTCAGCGCCGAGCTCGCGATGCTGCACGTGATTGCGCTGTACCTGGACCAGATCTGGGTTCAGCAAGCCGTTATCCTTGCCTTTGCGCTCTATACGCCCGGGATTCTCGTCGCCATCTGGCGCTGCGCGGACAACGCGTCCCCCTTCTGGGCGACCATGGTCAGGTGGCTTACTGTCGCCTGGAGCCTGAACACCGCATTCATCCTTCTTTTCCTCCAGATCGATCTGCTGATGCGCTTCGCACGGGGATAGGGATGGACAAACCTGCCATATCGTGAGCTTCCTGAGAGAGAAGCGGAAGCTCTCGCAAAGGAGGGTGTCTTGAGAGTAGAAAACATACTTGGAGTGGCACGGGAACGGCTCGCCACCGTGGCCGAAGACGCATTGCTGATCGACGCGGCAAAATTGCTGAGCAATCCCGTTTTCAATCTCGTTGTCGTCTGCAATGACGGCGGAAAGGCGGTCGGCGTCATTACAAAGACGGACATTGTCAGCCGCATCAGCCATTGCACGGGATGCAGTTGCTCGATGCCGGCCTCAAGGGTGATGTCGACACAGATCATGTCTTGCCGACCGGACGACGTGTTGAGTGATGTGTGGTCCGCGATCAGGAAGCGTGGTCTGAAGAACGTCCCGATCGTGGATGACCGCTCGGCGCCGATAGGCGTGGCCAATGCGCGAGACGTGCTTCAGTCTCTCCTTGAGGACGTTGAACATGAGGAAAAATTGCTTCAGGACTACGTGATGGGTGTTGGTTACCAATAAGGCCAGTTCCGCGCAAACGGTGGTCCCGCACGTCACCCGCTTGATCGACTGTACTCGCGCCACCTGCGCTGTAAGCTTCCTTCACCCGTGACCGCTAGACCGATGCGCCTCTCGGCGGGACATTCCTGTTTTGGTCAACACGTTTGACGAGTCGCCATAGTCGCGATCGATGAACAGAACCGATAGACCGAAATGGCGGGCGAGCGGCAGCCCTCGTTCGCGGCCGAGCACCATCATCGCTGTTGCCCACGCGTCCGCCATCATGCAGGTCTCGGCAAGAACGGTGACGGATGCGGGGGCGTTAAGAAGCGGCATGCCGCGTCCGGGATCCATGGTGTGGCTGAGACGACGTCCCCCGACCTCAACCCAATGGCGGTAATCGCCGGAGGTGGCCACGGCAATGTCGGTGAGCTCGAGGATCGAATGCGCGGCGCGTCGATTGGTGTCCGGTGCCTCGACGGCGACCGTCCAGGCAGAGCCGTCCGGCTGGGTGCCGATGGCGCGCAATTCCCCGTCGATCGCGAGCAGCGCGTCGGCGATGCCGAAAGCCCGTGCCGTCTCGGCGAGCCGGTCGACGCCATAGCCCTTGGCGATACCGTTCAGATCGAAAGCCATGACTTGCGACTTGCGGGCACGCGCGTTCTCCCGGTCGAGCTCGAGAACGTCATGGGCCGGGCAGCGTGGCTTCGTGCGGGCGGCACGGATGCCCGCTTCGTCAGCCGGGCTGGCGCCAAACCCCCAGGCGCCGACCGCATCGGCCAGGCCGATGTCGAAGGCGCCGCCCGAGACGCGACCGACCTCGAGGCCGGCGGCAAGGACGTCCATCAGCGCCGGCGGTAGCGATACCCATTCGCCCGGTCCCGCGGCGCTCAGGCGATTGAGGTCGCTGTCCGGCTTCCAGGTCGACATCTGCGCATCCACTTCTGCCACGTCATCGGTCATGGCGACCCGAACCGGTTCGGGGTCGAATCCGGCCGGCGCATGGAAGAGCGCGGACCAGCGGGTTCCCATCGTCGGCCCGTTCAGGGAATGGCGAACGAGATCAGTAAACGTCTTCCGCATAGCGTCCCTCCGCTTTCAGCGTCGCAAGGCTCATGCCCTTGCCCGTCAGGATCTCGCCAATGGCCTGGGCGACACCGGCTGCCATGTCACGCCCGCCGCAGACCATGACCTGTGCCCCCTCCCGCAGCAGTCGCGCCACGCGTTCGCCATCGCGGCGCAGGGCGTCCTGAACGTAGATCGGTGCGGATCCGCGGGAATAGGCGGTGGTAACAGATAAAAGCCTGCCGTCCTCCTGCCATGCCGCGAGCTCTTCGGCATAGAGCGCATCGCTCAACGGGTGCCGGGCTCCGAAGAACAGATGCATCGGCCTGGCTTTCGCGTTGTTGCGGGCAAAGCCGGCGAGCGGTCCGATGCCGGTGCCGGCGCCGATCAACAGGACCGGCGTCCTGCCACGCTGCGGCCGGAACGCAGGATTGTGGCGCAGGAAGACCTGCACGCGGTCGCCGGGCTCCATCAGCGTCAGTTGGGTCGAGCATAGCCCGCCCGGCTGCTTGCGCACGCAGATCTCGACGAAACCGTCGCGGCTTCCCGAGGCGAGCGAGTAGAAGCGGGGCACGACCGAACCTTCGGGGACGATGCCGATCAGGTCTCCCGCCTCGAAGGCCGGAAAGGCCCGGCCCGTCAGCCGCTGCCAGAACGGCACCTTCGGCAAGACAAAGCGCAGGATCGACGTCGGGGCCTGGACCTCTGCGCCGTAATCGCGCCGCGAGACCAGAACCAGGTCACGGGTCTTGGGCTTGGTTGGCTGGTGGTTGAGATCGAACACGGTCCCGATTGCAGCCGAAAGGGCGCGGCCCCAGCGGGCAAAATCCTGTGGTGACTGGCGATCTATGGTGTCCATGGGCAGCAAGAGCTTCCAGCCCTTCGCCTCGGCCGCACGCGCGATATTTTCCGCGAAGCCGCAGAAGGCGGGGAAGCTGCGGTCGCCGAAGCCGAGGATCGCGACGGGCGCTGCCGGCGGCTGGGGCAGTGCGGCGAGACGTTCGAGAAAGTCGCTGGCCGACGCCGGCGCTTCCCCCTCACCGTAGGTGGCGGCGAGGAGGATGATGCGGCGGGCCTTTTTCCACTCATCCGGGGCAAAGGCCGACATGGCCGCGGTATGGACCCGCGCGCCGGTCGCGGTCAGCGCGGTTTCGAGCGTGTTGGCGAAACCCCAGGTACTGCCGCCTTCGCTGCCGACAAGAATGATGGTGTCGGCTTCGCCGGCTGGGGTGCCGGCCCGCTTGCGGCCGGTGCGGCCCGCAAGCCAGAGCCTGACGCCGGACCAGCCCATCAGTGGCACGCAAAAAGCCGAGAACCCGAGGACGAGCCCGAGCATCGCCGCCCCATGGCCGGTATGCAGCAGCATGATCAGGTCGCTGGTGCGCTGCCAGACATCCGCGTCGTTCCAGGCCAGAAGCGCCCCGCTTCCCTGGTCGATGTAGCCTTCGCCGGACGCGGTATTGAGCGTGAAGACGTCGGTCTTGTCGCCGGCGACGGGGAAGGTGAGCGAGCGGAGATCATCAACGGAGACTTGCTGAAGGGCCGCCATGTCCGCCGGTCCAAACCCTACTTCGCCGCTCACCACGGCCGGAAAGGCGGGAGCGCCGGCGCCTTCCGGCACGAAGCCGAAGGTTGCCGCCGACATCCAGAGCGCCGTTGTCGAGGAAAGCATCAGGCCCCATACCGACAGCCGGGCGATCGCGGCATGACGGCGTCCCTGACCGTCGCCGCGCAGGAGCGAAAACAGATGCCGCCAGCCGCCTGCGCGCCGGGCGAGGAGAAGGAGCCCGGAGAGGCTGAGTGTGAGCATGGCGGCGGCACCCACGGCGACGACAATGCGCCCGAAGTCGCCGAGGAACAGCGAACGGTGGAGGTTTGTCAGCCAGCGCTGCAGGGCCGGGACATCGGCGGCTCCGAGGCTGGCGCCGGTTTGGGGATCGATGATTGCGGCGGCGGGCTGGTCGCCCTTATAGAAATAGGCGGTAATCTTGCCGGAGGGTGCCCGCCGGATCTGCTCCACCGTCGGCTCCGCGACCTGAACACGGCTGACCAACTCGGCCACGCTCATGCCGGAAGCGCCCGGTGCTTTCATGGCCTCCATGGCAGGATAGACCGAGAGGGCCGCGCCGCTCAACGCAATGATGCCGAGGAGAATGGCGGCGACGAGGCCTGGCCAACGGTGAAGCGTCCGGATCATGGTGGGCACCCTTTCTGCTTAAAGTCCGTAGGTGAAGTCGGCGATGTAGCGGCTGCCGGAGACGGGCTTGCCGGCGCCTTCCGTGGTCAGCGGAACGACGACCTCCGACGGGCTGTCGCGCATGTCCTCGACGGCAGCGTCTATGTGCAATTCGTAGCCGGCGTCGAACAGCGTGTCGGCGAGGTCGAGCGTGATGGCGAGTGAGCGGCCGGCGCCGACGCTCGCACCGGTGATACCGCTGATCTCGGCGTTATTGCCGCCGGAGGCCCGGTACCACCCGCTCAGGTGTTCGTAGTATTTGGCCTTCCCGCCCGCCATCCACAGGCTGCCGACATAGGTTCCGTCTGCGGCGGTGACGTAGTAGGCGAGATAGGCGCCGTCGCCGCCGTAGTTCTTCAGGTTGGTGGTAAGCGTGACCTCGCGGGCGACAGCCATGCCGGGAAGGACAAGCGCGGTGGTAACTGCAAGGGCTGCAAGAATGGATTTCATCGTTTGTTTCCTTTGATCAAGGGGAGGAGATCAGTTGACTTGGACCTTCGGGGTCGAGCCCTCGAGGATCAGCCCGTTGCTCGGCGGTGCGACTGTACCGACGGGAGCCGGCGAGGGCTGCGAGCGACCGCTCCGGCCGTCATCGTCATCGTCATCGTCGTCATCATCATCCTCGTGATCGTCGTCATCGCCCCGCTTGTCCTTCCTCGAGCCGTCGTCATCTTCCTCGTCCCAATCGACGAGATGGGTCAGTATGCCGGATGCGGCGTCGCCCGAGACGGTCGCGTCGAAGACGGCGAAGGGACCTGCAACGGCACCGGCGGCCGCAAACACGGTCCCGGAGAGGAGGGTAGCGAGGATGAATCTGCGGTTCTTGTTCATGGGTCTGCTCCTTTGGTGTGATGATGCTGGAATGTCAGTTCCGCCTGATCGCTTCATGACGGCCCGCCGCGATCTGCTTCAGCTTGCCGTCAGGGACTAAGGGCAGGCTCGGCTAGCGATGGTGGTGGCGGTCCTCGTTCTCGAACTCGATGACTGTGAGCGTCTGTGGATCGATCTTCGCCTCGAACGCCCGGCCCTCGGCATCAACCGCATGGATCTCGTAGCAGCCGTCATCTATCTTGATGCGCCTGACCTGCCAGCCGCGCTCCTCGGCCATGGCGCGGACGGCTTCACGCGGCTGCCAGTTCGCCATCGGAATGGTGCAGTCGTCCTCGGCGAGCGCCGGGCCGGCTGCAAATGCGATGAGTGCCGCTGTCAGGACGGTTCGAGATGTCATGGTCATGTCTCCGCTTCGGACGGGAGGAGATTGGCGACTTGAACCTGACAGGTCGCTGACAGAGGGTACGACCCGGCTTCAGCTTCCGGTAAGCTGGGCGATGGACTAAAGCTGGTGACGGAATGACGAGGGAAAGCGATGAGGGTGCTGCTGGTCGAAGACGATACCGTGCTGGGCGCTGCCGTTCGCGACCAGATCGCCGCCGACGGCCATTCGGTCGATTGGGTAATGCGGCTCGACCGGGCGGGCGACGCGCTGGCAAGCGCCGTCTACGACCTCGTTCTCCTTGATCTGATGCTGCCCGACGGGCGCGGCATTCTCTTTCTCAAGGTCCTGCGTGGGCGAGGGGATGTCACCCCCGTCATCATCCTCACTGCGCTCGACCAGGTGTCCGACCGGATCGAGGGCCTGAATGCCGGGGCTGACGACTATATGGTCAAACCTTTCGACCTTGCCGAACTCTCGGCGCGCATCGGCTCTGTGGCCCGGCGCTATGTCGGCAACCCCAATCCGTTGATCACGCTCGGCCCGCTGGAGATCGATGTCGCGGCGCGAAGCATCCTCAAGGATGGGCGGCCGGTCGTGCTGACCGCACGCGAATGGGTGTTGTTCGAAGCTTTCCTGCAGCGTCCGGGCCAATTGCTGTCCAAGAACCAGCTCGAGGAGAGACTTTATTCCTTCGACACCGAGATCGACAGCAATGCCATCGAAGTGCATGTCAGCCGCCTGCGCAAGAAACTCGGCGCGCATGTGATCGAAACCGAACGCGGTCTCGGTTATCGTCTGGGGCGTCCATGAGAGCGCCGCGTTCGCTTCAGGCACGGCTGGCGCTGGCGGTCGGCTTGTCGGTCACGGTCCTGTGGCTTGCCGCCGCTTCCGTCACTGCCAACCGACTCGGCCACGAAATGGAGGAGGTCTTCGACAAGGACCTCGAAGCGACGGCGCAACGAATCCTGCCGCTTGCTTTGCACGACCTTCGAAAGCGCAATGACGATGATCCTGGCGACGACGACGAGGAGGACGAGGACGCTCGACATATCGAGCGGCTGGACGAGCGTGAGGAGCCGGTGGCCTACGTCGTTCGGGACCGCAATGGGAGGGTTCTATTGCAATCCCGCGGATCGGACGGCTTCCAGTTCCCACCCTTCGAGAGCGTCGGGTTCAGCGAGACGAAGACCCATCGCATCTATTCCGACCAGGCGCGCGACGGGCGCATCACGATTGCGGTCGCCGAGCCGCTCGATCACCGGGCGGAGGTGTGGCGCAGCATGCTGCTCGGTCTTGCGCTGCCGCTGCTCGTGGTGATCCCGTTCAGCCTCGGCGCCATCGCCTTTGCGACGCGCGGCGGCCTGCGTCCGGTGCGCAAGCTCAAGGGCGCTCTCGAAACGCGCGGCGTGCAGGATCTGTCGCCGCTTCCCGATACCGGGCTTCCGAGCGAACTCGAGCCGATCACCGGCGCCGTCAACCAGTTGCTGGCGCGGCTGAGGGGAGCCTTCGAGGCGGAGCGCAATTTCGCCGCCAATGCCGCCCACGAACTGCGCACCCCGGTTGCCGGCGCCATCGCCCAGGCGCAACGCATCCAGGCGGAAACGAAGGACGCCAATGCCGCGCAGCGAGCGATCGAGATCGAGGCGACCCTCAAGCGCCTGATGCGCATGTCGGAAAAACTGATGCAACTGGCAAGGGCCGAGGGCGGCCGCCTGAGGCTTGAGGCACCGTCCGACCTGCGCCCCGTCCTGCAACTGGTCGCGGAGGATTTTGTCCGCTGCGGCGCCGGCGACCGGATCACGTTGTCGTTGCCCTCCGATCCCCTGCTGTCTGACCTGGATCCGGACGCGTTCGGCATTCTCTGTCGCAACCTGATCGAGAACGCGCTGCGCCATGGTCCGGGAGACCGGCCGATCACGGTGTCCCTTGATGCGGCCGGCGCGCTTTGCGTCTGCAACGAGGGGCCAGTACTTTCGCCCGCGACTATAGGCAAGCTCGTCCAGCGCTTCGAACGTGGCACGACGACCACTGAGGGCAGCGGTCTTGGACTTGCGATCGTCAAGGCGATCACCGAGCGCGCAGGCGGTGACTTCTCGATAACCTCTCCGATTCCTGGGTGTGAGAAGGGGGTCCAAGCGGCCGTCAGGCTCCCGGTGCGCTAGCAGGAATGCGCCTGTATCGGGGCCAGGATCTGACTGCGACATGAACAACGCGATCGTATGGCGCAAGGATCGAGGACGCCCGCGATCTTGTTCGCGGTAATACGGCAGAACATGTCTTTCGGGTTCAGGAGATCGCTTCCTTCGGCGCATTCAGGCGGGAACCCCAGTCTTCCACCTCTCCGCTTCGCAGACGGCGTTCGGCCAGATTGCGCCAGCTTTCCGGGAGGCCGGAAAGGGCCGCGAAAGCGGCCAGAGCCGGGCGATCGAGCTTGTCTTTGTAGAATAGATCGGTGACCCGCGTCAGTGGCCAGTCGGGTGCGGGACGTTCTTCAAGTGTAGCATGGTCGCCTCCTTTGATCTGGCCCGGTTCTGTCACGCGGAAATACCAACCGGAGCGCCCAGTCGCCTGCACCCGACGCGCCATGTCCGGCACCGCAAAGCGGATATTCAGCTTCCAGCAGGGCTGCCTGCCTTGGGAGACTTCCAGCAGTGCTTGTCCAACCCGCCATCGATCTCCCAGACAAAGGTCAGCTTCGGTCGCGCCTTCGACCACCAGGTTTTCTCCGAAGCCGCCGGTTCGGAATTGATCCGCTGCTTCCGGAAGGTCCTGTGCCCATTGGGGATAGTGCGCCGCGCTATAGGCATGGATTGCCTTGTCCGCACCACCGTGGTGGCGAAGATCCGCCTGTTCGTCACCCACCAGACCAAGTGCAGTTGCCAAAAGCGGAGTTGCGACGGAGTGTTTGTCAATCGCCGACCGTGATGTTCCCGGTCCAAACGGCTTCGCCCGACCTATTCTGACTTCAACAATCGCAAACTGTCTTATCTGGTCAGGCAATTCCGTCTCTCCGGTCATGTGTAAACTCATAGTCGGTTTTGCAGAAACCGCCATTTGCGTTCTTTGCTTGAAGACAAAGACGCTGCTCCCAACTGCTGCATTGTAGCCGCTGATCTGTTGAAGGAAAACCAATGCATATGATATCGGCAAATGGAAAGAATCTCGTCGTGGACGCATCTTCGGGTGAGCGCTGCCCTGACTGGGATCCCCGCAGTGCCGAGGTCCAGATCGACCAGATCCGTGCCTATGATCACATGCGCGAAACCTGTCCCATTGCCTATAGCGACTATCTTGGTTGGTCCCTTTTCCGCCATGCCGATGTTCTGCAGGTTCTCAACGATCACGAAACATTCAGCAACGTCGTTTCCCGGCACCCGTCGGTGCCAACGGCATGGACCCTCCGCAGCACACCGTTTACCGGCATCTGATCGATCCCTATTTCACCCGGGAACGGGTCGAAGCCTTCGAGCCCGAATGTCGATGGATCGCCGGCGATCTTCTCGAGGCGCTTAGGCATGCCCCCTCCTTCGAAGCGATGGCCAGTCTCGCCGAGCCGTATGCCGTCAGAATCCAGTGCGGTTTTCTCGGCTGGCCCACGTCGCTGCATGAGCCATTGCTTCAATGGGTGCGCAAGAATCGCGAAGCGACGCTTGCCCGCGATACTGATGCCATGGCAGCTATTGCGCTTGAGTTCGACGGGCATATCCGCTCCCAACTTGAACGGCGAGAAGGGGCCGGTAGAGCCGCGCCAGACGACATCACCACCAGTCTCGTCCGACAGACGATAGACGGCAAGCGGCTGGAGCATGGTGAAATCGTCAGTATCCTGCGCAACTGGACTGTGGGCGAACTGGGTACGATCGCGGCCTGCGTCGGTATCATCGTGCATTTTCTTGCCGAAACCCCCGAGATCCAGACCCGGCTGCGCCTCGACCGATCGGACCTTTCGCCGGCGATCGAGGAAATACTGCGCCTGCACGGACCGCTGATATCGAATCGGCGAACGGCATTACGGCCGGTGGTGATCGGAGGGCGACGGATCGAGGCTGGAGAACGGATGACGGTTATCTGGACTTCGGCCAATCGCGACGCCCGGGCCTTCGAGGCTGCTGACCGGTATTGCCCCGAACGCGACCAGGAACCAAACCTGCTTTACGGCGCGGGCATCCATTTTTGTCCGGGTGCTGCCCTGGCGAGAATGCAGCTGAGAGTGATGATCGATGAACTGCTGAGCAGGATCGGCCCGTTCTCGCTCCTGACGGGCACAGAGCCATTGCGGGCGGTCTATCCCGCAAGCGGCTACGCGTCGGTTTTCCTGCAGATCGACCGATAAGGGCATTCAGGAAAGAGCAGATAGGAATCGTCGGAGGGGGGAGCCAAGACGCCGAGCACCGGGCGCATCTGATTGGGGATATGAAGCGTGGCGTCGACCGGGAGGGCGGAAACGCGGCCCCCGTCGGGTTCTCGGTAGTGCTGGCCCCGAACCTCGGCACCGCTGATCCGAAACGGCGACGCGAGACGGCTAACCGTTTTTCTCTCGCGTCCCGTAAGGTTTCCGTTACCGCTCGATGCCGCTATGCACGCCGGCTTCGGTGAATGTTGCCATGCCAAGGTGGCATCTCAGCGCTGCTTTTGCCAAGAGGGTGGCCAAGACTGCCCCGGTTCCTTCACCCAATCGCAAATCAAGATCGAGAAGCGGCCGCAATCCGAGATGGGCGAGAACCCGCCGATGCCCGGGCTCCATCGAGCTGTGACCGACCATGCAGTGCGCCAGGCTTCCTGGTCCGCTGCAGTGAAGCGCGAGGGCGGCTGCCGAGCAGATGAAACCATCGAGCATGACGGGTATGGCAAGCAGGCGCGCCGCGACAATCGATCCGGCCATCGCGGCGATTTCGCGTCCACCCAGGATGCGCAAGGCGTCCAGCCCGTCGCTTATGGCGTTTCCATGCAGTCTAACGGCCTTAGAGACGACGTCGACCTTGCGCTCTACCGTTCCGATCGAGATCCCGGATCCTCGTCCGCACCATTTCGCCGGGTCGCCGCCCAGAAGGGCGAAGCATATGGCCGAGGCAGCAGTCGTGTTGCCGATGCCCATCTCCCCGGGGCAAAGCACGCTGGCGCCCGGTCGAACCGCATGCATCCCGGACTGGAATGCATCGAGGAACTCGCCCTCGCTCATGGCAGGGGCATCTAGGAAGTTGTTGACGGGGCGAGCCAGATCGAGCGGCACGACGGTCACCTTGGCGCCCAGCTCGGCACTCAACTGATTGATAGCCGCTCCGCCGCGCTCGAAATTCTGCACCATCTGCTGGGTGACTATCGGAGGATAGGCCGACACACCGGTTTCTGCCACGCCGTGATTGCCTGCGAAAACGCACACTTGCGGATCATCCATGACAGGGGGATAGCGTCCTTGCCAGCAGGCTAGCCACGCTACGACCTCTTCGAGCCTGCCGAGACTTCCCGGCGGCTTGGTCAATTTCTCTTCTCGCGCTGCGGCCGCGCCAGCTGCGTGTTCGTTTCCGGGCGGCAGGTCCTGCAGCATTCGGCGCAGGGCTGAGAGGTCTTTTATGGGTGCAAGGGACTGTTGCTTTGTCGGAAGGCTGTTTAGGTCAGACATACGGGTCCTCCACGTGACACCGAAGCTCGCATGAGCAATCGCCCCGCCCTTTGCCATCGGACGGTTTCAGGATGTGGCAACGCGTCTTCTGACTTCCAGCTTGACCGGGTGTAGGCACCTTCCCATCCGGCAAGCGGACAGTGGCGGCCAATGCCTCCTCACACACGTATCTGGTTACAGCGGCGGGACCGTCCCGGAATTTCACCAGGTTCCGTTTGTTGCCTCGTGACGCTAACGGCGAACCCTGCGTCGAGCAATGGTCCACTCGGTCTCCCGAGGCGCACGAAGACGTCGTCAACAATTAGATCTCTATCTGCTTGCGTTTGCGCAAACAGCAAGGATCGCCGAACAGGCGCGCAGTCGATTCAATTCGACGGAGGTAGCCGGAGGCAACGCAGGCGCCGGCCGTGTCGTGTTCAGCGCCAATCACGACGGGTCACCACCGATGTCTATGACATCGATCCGATCCACTTCGCCGTGGTCCTGTGCCTCTATCTGACGCTGGGACTGGTAACCCCGCCGGTCGGCACCGGATTGTTCATCGCCTCGCTGCTGACGGGGGTTCGTGCCGAACGCATCGCCTTCATTCTGATGCCGTTCCTGGCCAACTGGCCGTCAAACCAGTCCTGGCGACGCTTTGGAGGTCGGTACGCTCCTGCGCCAGTGCATGTGGGTAGTTTTGAATGTCCAGCCGCGCTTTCGAAGCCAGACGTCGAGCGCGCTACGGCGAACGGATACCGCCCCCTTCTCGCGCAATCGCAGGATCATCTCGTTGAGCGTGATGTCCTATTCCTCTTCAATCATGTCGGTAATGACGTTCGCTTGGGCATCGAGGCGCGAGCCGCCGCGTCGCCCCTGTTCCGCAGCCGTCAGCCAGCCAGCCCGTGCACTGGCAATCCAGGCGATGGCCGTTGAAATATCAATTCCAAATCAACAGTCATCAGCAGAACGTGCCGCCAATAGCCCTTGTCAACGACTTCAATACAAAAAACCGGTGCTTCGCACCCGGGTTTCCGCATCTGATTGGGCATCGGGTTTCCGTGTCTACCTCGGCAACCTGTCAGACGGTTTTCTGCCGCGACATCGTCAGCGCCAGGTCCTCGATCATGTCTTCCTGACCACCGACCATGCCGCGGCGGCCGAGTTCCAGCAGCAGGTCGCGCGCCGGAACGCCGTAGCGCTTCTCGGCGCGCTCGGCAAACAGCAGGAATGAGGAATAGACGCCGGCATAACCCAGCACCAGCGAACCGCGATCGACGCGGATCGGCCGGTCCATCATCGGCACGACGATGTCCTCGGCGACATCCATGATCTTGAACAGATCGACACCTGTCACGGCGCCCATGCGCTCGAACACGGCGACCAGCAGTTCTGTCGCGGCATTGCCGGCACCCGCTCCGAGACCGGCAATCGCACCGTCAATGCGGTTTGCGCCGGCCGCGACCGCCGCAACCGAATTGGCGATGCCCATGCCGAGATTGTGGTGGCCGTGGAAGCCGAGTTCCGTTCCAGGCTTCAGAGCGCTGCGGATCGCGGAAATGCGGGCCGTCACGTCTTCCGGCAGCATATGACCGGCGGAATCGGTGCAGTAGACGCAATTGGCGCCATAGCTTTCCATCAGCAGCGCCTGTTCGACCAGCTTTTCCGGACCGGCGCGATGCGACATCATCAGGAAGCCGACGGTGTCGAGACCGGTCTTTGCGGCATGGGTAATGTGCTGTTCGGCGCAGTCGGCCTCGGTGCAGTGGGTTGCAACGCGGACACCGGAGATGCCGCAATCGATGGCTTCCTTGAGCATGTCCACCGTGCCGATACCCGGCAGAAGCAGTGCGGAAACCTTCGCTTGCTTCATGTTCGGCACGACGGCGCGCAAATAGTCCGCATCCGTGTGGGCGGCGAAGCCGTAGTTGAGCGAAGCACCGCCCAGGCCGTCGCCATGGGTCACTTCGATCCACGGCATGCCCGCCTCGTCGGCGGCCGAAGCGATCGAGACCATCTGGTCGGTCGAGATCTGGTGGCGCTTGGCGTGCATGCCATCGCGCAGGCTCATTTCGTGAAGGGTGATCTTGCGACCTTCAATAGTCATGATTTTTCTCCTCAGCCGCGGGCCGGCAGGATGACGACGCCATTGGCCGCCTCCTGCGCAAACAGTTCGGCGGTGCGAAGCGCGGCCGCCGTCATGATGTCGAGATTGCCGGCATATTTCGGCAGGAAGTCGCCAAGGCCCTCGACCTCGAGGTAAATGGAGACGCGGCGGCCGTCGAACACCGGACCGTTGACCAGCTTGTAGCCGGGCACATATTTCTGCACCTCGGCCACCATGGCCCTGACGCTTTCGGTGATCGCCGCCTGGTCTGGCTCGCCCTCGGTCAGCACATGCACGGTGTCGCGCATGAGAAGTGGCGGCTCTGCCGGATTGACGATGATGATCGCCTTGCCGCGTTTTGCACCGCCGACCTTCTCGATGGCCGAAGCGGTCGTGCGGGTGAACTCGTCGATGTTCTTGCGCGTGCCCGGGCCGACCGAACGCGACGATACCGCCGCGACGATCTCGCCATATTCGACCGGCTGTACGCGCGACACCGCCGCCACCATCGGAATGGTGGCCTGGCCGCCGCAGGTGACCATGTTGACGTTCATCTCGAGCTTCTTCGCGTGATCCGCGAGATTGACCGGCGGAATGCAGAAGGGGCCTATCGCCGCCGGCGTCAGGTCCACCATGATCACGCCGAGTTCATTCAGCTTGCGCGAGTTTTCCGCATGCGCATAGGCCGAGGTGGCATCGAAGGCGACGCGGATGTCATCGGCGACGACCTGGTCGAGTACACCGTCAACGCCGGTGGCGCAGGTCTTGACGCCCATGTCGGCAGCGCGCTTGAGGCCCTCCGAGCTCGGGTCGATGCCGACCATCCAGACCGGCTCCACCCATTCGGAACGCTTCATCTTCATCAGGAGATCGGTGCCGATATTGCCGGGGCCGATGATGACCGCCTTGAGTTTGCTGCTCATGTTGGATTCCTTTGACTTACATTCCGAAGAAGGCGGGCAGCGCCAATGAGAGCGCCGGCACGTAGGTGATGACGATGAGCACGGCGATCATGACGAGCATGGGCGTGATCGCACCCTTAACGACGGTCTCCAGCGACAGGCCGGAGACGCGCGAGGCGACGAAGAGATTGACGCCGACGGGCGGGGTGATCATGCCGATGGCGAGGTTGACGATCATCACGATGCCGAAGTGCTCGGCGCTGACGCCGAGCGCGGTCACCAACGGCAGGAGGATCGGCGTCAGGATGATGATCGCCGCGATCGTTTCCATGAAGGTGCCGACGATCAGCAGGATCAGGTTGATGGCGAGAAGCAGCAACCAGGCCTGATCGACGGCCGAGGTGATGAAATCGGCGAGCATGACCGGCACGCCCTCGATCGCCAGCGCCCGACCGAAAATGGTCGCGGTGCCGACAATCAGCATGATGGTCGCGGAGGTCAGCGCCGAACCGGCGAAGATCTTGTAGAGATCCTTGAGCTTCAGTTCGCGGTAGACGAAGGTGCCGACCACCAGGCCGTAGATCACGCCCACGGCGGCGGCCTCGGTCGGGGTGAAGACCCCGCCGTAAATGCCGCCGAGGATGATGACGGGGACCATCAACGCCCACTTGGCATCGTTGAGAACGGCCAGCATTTCACGTCCCGTCGGGCGATAATCGCCGGGCTTCTGGCCGTCCTTCCTGGATTGTAGCCAGGCATAGGCGATGAGCGCGAAACCGATCAGCAGGCCCGGTAGAACGCCGCCCATGAACATCTTTGAAACCGAGACATTTGCGGAGGTGGCATAAATGACCATCGGGATCGACGGCGGGATGATGACGCCGAGCGACCCGGAGCAAGCGACCAGGCCGGACGAAAAGCTCGGCCTGTAGCCGTCTCTGGCCATGGCCGGCAGCAGAATGGCACCGACGGCCGCCACGGTCGCCGGTCCAGAGCCGGAGATGGCGGCGAAGAAGATGCAGGTGACGACGGCGATGATCGCCATGCCGCCGGTATAGCGACCGAAGAACATGCGGCCGACATTGATCAGACGCTGTGACAGGCCGCCCTGGCCCATCAGGTCGCCGGCGAGGATGAAGAAGGGAACCGCCATCAGCGGAAAGCTGTCGATCGAGGTCACCAGGCCCTGCGGTACGTAGGAGCCGGACACCTTGCCGGAGACGATCAGCGCCACGGTCGAGGCGATGCCGAGCGAAATCGCGATCGGGACGGAGAGCAGAAGCAGGAGGGCGAGAAGTCCGAAGAGGATCAGCGAGATCATCGGGCGGCTCCTTGCCTGCCGGCGCGCAGGTCAAGCACAACGGCCTGGATGAGACGCAGCACCACCAGCAGGAAGCCGGTGAACGGGGCGAGATAGATGATGCCCATCGGCACGCCGAGCGAGGCGGATTTCTGCCCGAAGCGGAAGGTCTTCTCGACCATGAACCAGCCCTGGTACATGACGAAGACCGCAAAGGCGCCGAAGATGACATGGGTCAGGATGCGGATATAGGTCTGGCCCCTTGCCGACAGGAGGTCCGTGCCCATGGTCACGCGGATATGCGCGTCCTTGCGCACCGCATAGGCGATGCCGACATAGGTTGCCCAAATGAAGAAGTAGCGCGCCAGTTCCTCCGACCAGGACAGCGATGCCCCCATCACGTAGCGCATGAAGATCTGCACGCCGATCAGGACCGTCATCATGGCCATCAGGGCCACGACAATTGCCTCCTCGAAATGCTCGTCGATAAGCTTGAGCATGAACTCCTCCCGCGCAAATCCGAGTGCACCCGCTCGCGCCAGTTCAGTGAAAGACGCCAAAAGGCCCGGCGGCGGTTGCGCCGGGCCTTAAGGACGTGATGCTTACTTGGCGGCTGCCAGCAGGCGGTCGACGAGCTCGGTGCCGGCCTTCTGCTTGACCAGATCGACAATCGGAACGACCTTGTCGGAGAAGGCCTTGAGCTCTTCCGGGGTGAGCGTGGTGAAGGTCACGTCGGTCATGGCCGCTTCGGCCTTGTCGTCGGCTTCCTTGGCCAAGCCGCGCTGGTAGTCGGTGGCCGCCTTGACGGCTTCGTCGAAGACCGCACGGTCTTCAGCGCTCAGGCTCGCCAGCTTGTCCGGATTGGCAAGCAGCGGCCAAGGCGAGTAGATGTGGTTGGTCTTCGAGATGAACTTCTGCACCTCGTTGAACTTCATGTCGTAGAACAGGTTGATCGGGCCTTCCTGCGCATCGAAGGTGCCCTGCTGCAGTGCGGTGAACAGCTCGTTGAAGGCGAGCGGCGCGGGGTTGGCGCCTTCGGCGCGCCAGGCCGCGATGTGCACCTCATTTTCCATGGTGCGCATCTTCAGGCCGGCGAGGTCGTCCGGCGAGCGGATTTCCTTCTTGTTGTTGGTCAGCTGGCGGAAGCCGTTTTCCCAGTAAGCCAGACCGACCATGCCCTTGTCGTTCAGCGAGGCGAGAATTTCCTTGCCGACGTCACCGTCAAGCACGGCATAGGCCTGCGGACGATCCTTGAACAGGAACGGGACGTCGAAGGCGAAGAACTGCGGCGCGAAGGATGCGACCGGTGCCGACGACACGAAGGTCAGATCGACATTGCCGAACTGGATGTTCTCGACCAGCTCGCGCTCGCCGCCAAGCTGCGAGTTCGGGAAGATCTCGAGGCCGATGCGGCCGCCGGACTTCTCGCGCAGTTCCTTGTCGAGGAATTCGAAGGCCTTGTGGCCGGTCGACGACGGCGTCGAGGAATGGGCGGCGCGGAAGGAGATTTCCGGCTCTGCAACTGCGGTCGTGCTGAAAAGTGCGGCCGATGCGAATGCAGCAACGAAACCTGCGCGCAGCGAGTGCGCGGCTTTTGTAAGCGACATGTCTGTCCTCCCTGTGATGCGGAAACCGCTCCCGGTTTTCCGCTCTGGCTCTGGCCGGGCTTTGTGATGGACCCGAGCGCAAGGCGGGTGCCTCCGCTCCTCCCCCAGCGGGGCTGAAATAACCAGAGGAGCAATTCTTTGTCAAATAGTAAAATCAGTTTGCAATATGTGCAAATTTTAGCCAAGAACGAGAAATTGGTTAGGCTGGGAGGAACCCATGACACTGGAACAATCGACGGCAGGCCTCGTCACGGCGCTGGGCCGCGCGGTGGGCGCGAACAACCTGAAGCTTGGCAAGGACATCCCGGATATTGCCCTTCGCGACTGGAGCGACGAGCGCGGCGGAACGCCGCTCGCCCTGGTGATGCCGCGCGATACCGATGCCGTGGCCGCGGTCATGCGGCTCTGCCACGACTATGACACCCCCGTCGTCCCGCAGGGCGGGCGCTCCGGCCTGGCAGGTGGCGCGGTGCCTTCGGAAGGGGCTGTGCTGTTGTCGCTTGCCGGTCTGGATCGCATCGAGGAAATCGACGCCGCATCCGGCTTGATGGTCGTCGGTGCCGGCTGCATCCTGCAGCGCATCCAGGAGGCGGCCCTCGACGCCGGCTTGTCCTTTCCGCTCGATCTCGGGGCACGCGGCTCCTGCCAGATCGGCGGCAACATCGCCACCAATGCCGGCGGCAACCGGGTCATTCGCTATGGCATGACGCGCGATCTCGTGCTGGGGCTGGAGGTCGTGCTCGCCGACGGCACCATCCTGCCGATGATGAACCGCATGCCCAAGAACAATGCCGCACTCGATTTGAAGCATCTGTTCATCGGCTCGGAAGGCACGCTGGGCGTGATCACGCGCGCTGTCCTCAAGCTTCATCCGGGCGTCGGCGGCGCCAATGCCGCGCTGGTCGCGGTCTCCGGTTTCGACGCGGCGGCGGGACTGCTGCGCCACGCGCAGCGCGCGCTATCCGGCCGGGTGACGGCCTTTGAATTGATGTGGAACGACTATTATCGCGCCGTGCTCGAAGAAACGGGACAGCGGGCGCCAGTCGCGCCCGATCATGCCCTCTATGTGCTGATCGAGATGCAAGGCGCCGATGCCGATGCCGAACGACCGGGTTTCGAGGCGATGCTGGAAACGGCCTTCGAGGAGGGCCTGGTGGTCGATGCGGCGGTCGCGCAGTCGCAGCGGGAGGTCGAGGCATTCTGGTCGTTGCGCGACGGGGTGGCCGAGATCCTTTCAAGGCGGGCGCCGACGATCAATTTCGACGTCTCCGTTCCGCTTGCCCGCATCGGCGCCTGCGTCGACGAAATCCGCGCCGCCCTGGAAGCGGCCTTTCCGGCGCTGCAAGTGATCTTCTTCGGCCATGCCGGCGACAGCAATATCCATCTCGTCGCCGGGCCGATCACCGAGATCGATCCGACCGGCCATGGCATCGAGAAGACGGTCTACGAGATCATCCGGGCCTATGGTGGGTCCGTCTCGGCCGAGCATGGCATCGGATTGCACAAGAAACCCTGGCTCGCCTACAGCCGCTCGGAAAGCGAATTGGCCATGCTGCGCCATTTGAAGAAGAGCCTCGACCCGAAAGGCATCCTCAACCCGGGCAAGGTTCTGTGAACTGCACCCCGGCAATCGAGAACCGGAGAAAAGGAAGCGCGGCTCAGCGCGGCCGCGCGCCGAGATCCGTGGAGATCGCCTGTGCCACGCGCTGCACTTCCGGCACCAGATCGCGCATTCTGTCCGGCGACATGTATTCGAGTGTCGAGGAGACCGAGATCGCGGCGATGATCCGCCCCGTGGCATCACGGATCGGGGCTGCGACGCAGCGAATCGACGGCTCGTCTTCGCCCAGGTCGTAGGAATAGCCGCCAGTGCGGTATGCCTCCATCAGCTTCAGCCAGTCCGCTTCGGTCGTGCCGCCGGGCAGCAGGTGGTGGTCGCGCTGATAGAGTCGCGACAACGTCGCCTCTGTTTCGTCGAGCATCAGCGCCTTGCCCACGCCGGTGGAGACGACCGGCTTGCGTCCGCCGATCCGCGAACTGATCTCGACCGGGCGGGCGCCGCGCAACTTGTCGAGATAGGCGACCTCCCAGCCGTCGAGTTGCGCCAGATGCACCGTGTCGCGCGTCTCGCGTGACAGGTTTTCGAGCCAGGGACGTGCGACGCGCACCAGATCGGTCTGGGAATAGGCGGCAAAGCCGAGCTCGATCAGACGCGGTCCTAAGCAAAACTCGCGCGGGTTCTCGGCCTTGAGATAGCGTCGCTCCAGCAGTACCGACACGATCCGATGCACCGTGCTATAGGTAAGCCCGGTCATGGCCGCGATCTCGGCGATGGAGCGCGCGCGATCGGCCACGGCGTCGATGATCTCGAGCCCTCGTACCAATGTCTGGCTGCGCGGTGCACGCTCTTTTTCGTCCTCGCCCGCCTCGGCAGCCATGATGACCCTCTCTGAAATTTGCGCCCCTTTCTAACCGCCTCTTGGCGGACATGAAAGAGCCGTTCATCAGGGACATGGATGCCAGTATAGGCATGTTCCGGCTCGACCGCCGTGTCCAGCGACAACCTGGTGAAATCGCAGTTGGAAACCTGGACGGGCGGTGGCCCGTACTGCTTCAGTGCAAGGCGCTCCGCAAGGAACATGCCCCGCACACGCCTTTTTCCAAACTAAGTCTCAAGGAGAGTTGACTGCGCAACGCGGTGACCATTGCCGATGTCTACGAGTTCGGCCCGTTCCGGGGCTTCGCCGACCTTCCACACCGGGCTCGGGATCTCTCCTGCCAGACGCAGGCCGGGCACCCTTTCGCGACGCGGGTCCGGAACGGGGACCGCTTCCAACAGCCGCCTGGTATAGGGATGCTGAGGATTGCCGAAGAGCTGCGCGCGCGTTCCCATCTCGACGATCTGGCCGAGATACATCACGGCGACGCGGTCGGAAATGTTCTCCACCACCGCCATGTCGTGGCTGATGAAGAGGTAGGTGACGCCGCTTTCCTTCTGCAGGTCGCGGAGCAGGTCTAGCACCTTGGCCTGGATCGAGACGTCCAGCGCCGCAACGCTTTCGTCGCAGACGATCAGCTTCGGCTTCAGCGCCAGTGCGCGGGCAATGCAGATGCGCTGGCGCTGGCCGCCTGAGAACTGGTGCGGATAGCGATTGTAGACGCTCGGCGACATCTCGACGCGTTCCAGCAGTTCGCGCACGCGGGCCTTCTGTTCGGCCGGCGTGCCGATCCCGTGGATTACCAGCGGCTCGCGGATCAGCTCGCCGACGGTCATGCGCGCATCGAGCGCTGCCATGGGGTCCTGGAAGACGATCTGGAGATCGCGGCGGATCGCCTTGCGGCCGGCAGCGTCGAGATCATGCATGGCCTGGCCGTTGATCTCGATCCGGCCGGTGTGGGGGACAAGCCCGACCAGCGCCTTCGCCATGGTCGACTTGCCGCAGCCGGATTCGCCGACAAGCGACAGCGTCTCTCCGCGGAAGATCTCGAGCGAGACATGCTCGACCGCATGGACACGCGCAGCAACGCGGCCAAAAAGACCCTGCCGGATCGGGAAATTTACCGACACATCATCATAGCGCACCAACACGTCGCGCGTTTCAGGCGCGGGCCGATGAGCCCCGCCGCCGATGCGCGGTACGGCGGCGAGCAGGTCGCGTGTGTATTGGTCCTTCGGCGCATCGAACAGATCGATCGTGCTCGCGGCCTCGACCATCTTGCCCTTGCGCATGACGATGACGCGATCGGCCATCTCGGCGACCACACCCATGTCATGGGTAATCAGGATGACGGCCGTTCCGAGCTCTTTTTGCAGGTCCCGCAGAAGATCGAGAACCTCACGCTGCACGGTCACGTCGAGCGCCGTCGTCGGTTCGTCGGCGATGAGAACGGCGGGGCGTAACGCAATCGCCATGGCGATCATCACGCGCTGACGCATGCCGCCCGAGAGCTCGTGCGGATATTGTTCGAGCCGCTTTTCGGGCTGGGAGAGGCGCACTGCCTTGACCGCTTCGAGTGCTCGGGCTCTGGCATGCGACACCGACAATGACTCGTGCGCGCGGATCGCCTCGATCAGCTGGCGGCCGATGCTCATGACCGGATTGAGCGCGGTCATAGGCTCCTGGAAGATCATGGCGATGCGCGCGCCGCGCATCGCCTGCATCTTCTTTCCCGGCAGGGTGGTCAGTTCCGTTTCGCCGAAGCGGATGGAGCCGCCCGTCACCCGAACTGCGGGTGCGGGCAAAAGCCCCATGCAGGCCAGCGACGTGATCGACTTGCCCGAGCCGCTTTCTCCCGCGATGGCAAGCGTCTCACCACGATGAAGATCGAAGCTGAGCCCATCGACCAGCGGAATGAGACCCTGGTGCGAGCGGGCGGAGACTTGCAGGTCGCGCACCGACAGAACGACGTCGGCTGCTGCATCGACCACGGGAGAAAGCATGGCTGCGGTCATTCGAAGACGGCCCTCGGGAAGTAGAAGCTGACCACGACGTTCGGCATGTCGACGATCTCGGAAATGCGGAGATCGCCACAGGTCGAAACGAGCATGTAGGCGTCGACCGGATCCATCTTCTGCGTCGCTGCGAGAAGATCGACCATGTTGGCAACGGCGTCCCTGGCCGCGGCCCAAAGGTCCGGGCCGATGCCTGTCGTGACCTCATAGCCCTTGGCGTCGAGATGCCGCGTGACCGGACCAGGCGTCGTGAAGCGCGGGGTCTTCAGCGGCTGGTCCTTGATGAGGTCGAGCGTCAGCACCACATCGAACGGGCTTTCGATCGCGGTACCGCAGACCTCGCCATCGCCTTGTGCGGCATGGGTATCGCCAACCGAGAACAGCGCGCCGTCGACCTCGACCGGCAGATAGAGCGTCGTGCCGGCTGCCAGATCCCGGATGTCGAGATTGCCGCCGACGCGTCGCGGCGGGACAACCGTGTGGTGACCCTTTTCCGCCAGCGCATTGCCGATGGTGCCGGCAAAGGGCTTCAGCGGCACGCGGCCGTTCTTGCCGAAAAGGGCCGGCTCCATGCTCGTCGCGTCGAATTTCCAGACGTTGAGCGCCGGTTCGGGGAACTGATCGGCAAGCAGGCCGAAGCCGGGAATGTTTGCCGTCCAGCCAAAGCCCGTGCCGTCGCGAAGCTGCGGCGTGAAGCTCTCGATCGTCACCTTGAGCACATCGCCCGGCTTTGCGCCGTCAACGTAGATCGGACCGGAGACCGGGTTGATCTTGGCAAATTCCAGCGCCATCACATCCTCGACGGTGGACTGGGGGCCGAGTTGGCCCCCAGAACTGTCAAGGCACTGGAACAGGATCGTTTCGCCCGGTGCCGCCGTCAACGCGGGGGCAAAGGAATTGTCCCAGCCGAAATGGTGCTGATGGGCGTGGATCGTGTGGTTGCAGTGCTTGCACATGGTTGCATCACTCCTTGATGAAGACGTAGTCGTAGTTGACCGGGATCGAAACCGGATCGACGAAGAGCGCGTCGTCACCGCCCATGCGGGCGGACTTCAGTGTGTAGCGCTGTTCGTTGAACACCGGTGCCCAGGGCGCGTCTTCCATCACCTTCATGTAGATCTCGGACCACTTGGCCAGACGCTCGTCCACCTTGGCCGGATCGACAATGGAATCGGCCTCCGCTGCCAGCTTGTCGAGGTCCGCGTTGCAGTACTTCGACCAGTTCCAGCCGCCTTCGACTGCACCGCTGCAACCCAGGATCGGGCCATAGAAGTTTGCCGGATCCGGGAAGTCGGCGATCCATGCCATGCCGCCGGACCAGATCATCGGAGCGTTGCCGGCACCGCCGGCCTCGATCACGTTGGCCTGGGCCAGCGACTTGATCGAGGCATTGATGCCGATGGCCTTCAGGTCCTGCTGGATAGCCTGGGCGATACGCGGATTCGGGTCGGTGTTCATGACGAACAGTTCCGTGTCGAAGCCGTCCGCATAGCCAGCCTCGGCCAGGAGCTTCTTTGCGCCTTCCTGGTCGAACTTGTAGCCGTCATAGCCCTTGGTGTAGCCCGGCATGGACGGCGGAAGCGGCTGGGTGGCCGGAACCGCGCGACCGTTGATAACCTGAACGATGCGATCCTTGTTGATCGCCATGTTGACGGCACGGCGCACCTCGACCTTGTCGAACGGTGCCTTTGTGACGTTCATGGTGATATAGCCGGTATGCAACTGGCCGCCTTCGACCACGAGGCTTTTCTGCGCCTCGTCCTTCATCACTTCCACGAACTTGGCCGGCGGAATGCCGTCGCCCGGAATGTCCACTTCGCCGTTCTGGGCCCGCAGCAGGGCGACGACCGGTTCCTGGCCGACTTCGACCGTGAAGCTGTCGAGATAGGGCACACCCGAGATCCAGTAGTCGGCGTTCTTCTCGAACACGAGGCGCTGGCCGAGCGTCCACTCGGTCAGCTTGAATGCGCCCGTCCCGACCGGCTTCTTGCCGAAGTCTGCGCCGGCTTCCTCAACCGCTTCCTTTGGCACGACAGACGAGAAGTTCAGCGCCATGACATGGAGGAATGTTGCGTCCGGGCGCGACAGCTTGAAGACGACGGTGCCGGCATCGGGCGCAGAAACGCCGGAAACGGTCTCGGCCTTGCCCTGCGCGACGGCGTCATAACCGTCGATCATGGAGAAGAAGCCCTGGCCCGGCGACTGGGTGGCGGGATTGATGACGCGGTTGATCGAATAGACGACGTCGTCGGCGACAAGCTCGCGGCCATTGTGGAACTTGACGCCCGGACGCAACTTGAATGTGTAGGTCAGGCCATCCTCGGAAATCTCGTGGCTCGCGGCGAGGCCGGGACGCAGGTTCGTCGTGCCGGGCTCGTAGTCCATCAGGCCGTCAAAGACCGACTTGATCATCGACCAGTTCTGCCAGTCATAGCCGATCGCCGGATCGAGCGTTGCCACGTCGTCCTTGTAGGTGACGACCATGTTGCCGCCGTGCTTCGGCTCCTGTGCCTGTGCCTGTGCCTGTGCCTGGGCCGGGGCAAAGGCCGGCAGGGCCATGAGGGTTGCAAGCGCAGTTGAAAGTATAAGCTTCTTCATAGGCCTTACTCCTGTTGGTTGACGGTTTCAGCGCAGTTTGATGCGCGGATCGATGAGCGGCGAGATCAGGTCGGCGATCAGGTTGCCGATGACAATGCCGCAGGCTGAGACGAGCGTGACGCCCATGATGATCGGGATGTCGACGCGTTGGATCGCCTGCCAGGCCAGCTGGCCGATGCCGGGCCAGCCAAAGACGCTCTCGACAACGACGATGCCGGACATGAACAGGCCGATGTCGATGCCGATCATGGCGATGATCGGCAGGATCGCGTTGGGCAGCGCATGGCCAAGGATGACCTTGCTGCGGCCGAGGCCCTTGGCGCGCGCGGTGCGGATGAAATCGGCACGCAGCACATCGACCATCGAGGATCGCATGATGCGCGAGTACCAGCCCGAGCCGAGAATGCCGAGTGTCACGGCAGGCAGCACAAGGTGGGCGAACGTGCCGTAGCCGCCAATCGGAAACCAGCCAAGCTTCACCGCGAAGACAAACAACAGCAGCAGGGCGACAACGAACTGCGGCGCCGATACCGTGAGGAAACTCGTCAGCATCAGTCCGTTGTCGATCGCCTTGCCACGGTTGAGCGCCGCGACGATGCCGAGCGGCAGGCCGATCAGAAGCTCGCAGCCAATCGCCGCCACCAGCAGGAGCAACGTCGCCGGCAGGCGCGAAAACAGAAGTTCGGCGACTTCCGTCTTCTGCAGATACGAGCGCCCGAAATCACCCTGGACGAGGTTCCATAGATAGTTGCCGTATTGGACGAGGAACGGCTGGTCGAGGCCGAGCTGCTGGCGGATGCTCTCGACCGTCGCGGCCGTTGCTGAGCGTCCGGCGATCTGACGGACCGGGTCTGCCGGCAGCACATAGAGCAGCACGAAGGTGATGAAGGATACGCCGAGCAGGATAAGCGCGGACTGAACGAGGCGTCTGAGGATATAGGCAGCCATCAGTCACGCCCCTGTTGTGTCGGATCGAGGATGTCGCGCAGCGCGTCGCCCACGAGGTTGAAGGCGAGTGCAAGCAGCAGGATCGCCGCGCCGGGAATGAAGACGAGCCATGGTGCTGACTGGAAGTAGGTCTGGTTCTCGAAAATGATGTTGCCCCAGGATGGCATCGGCGGCTGAACGCCGATGCCGAGGAAGGACAAGGTCGCCTCCAGCAGGACGGTCGTGGAAATGCCGAGCGTGCCCCAGACGATCAGCGTCGGGATCAAATGCGGCAGGATGTGCTTGAAGAGGATGCGGCCATGACCGGCACCCAGCGTCTTTTCCGCAGCGATATAGTCACGTTCGGCCAGCGACGAAGTTTGCGTGAAGATCACCCGGGCCGTCTGCACCCAGTTTACGAATGCGATGACCATCGCGACGATCCACAGCGACGGGGAGAAGATCGCTGCAAGGCAGATCGCCAGCAGAAGCGCCGGAAACGCCATCATCAGGTCGGTGAAACGCATGAGCACCGCACCGATCACCCCACGGAAATAACCCGCGGTGACGCCCACAAGCGTGCCGATCAGCAAAGCGGCTCCATTGGCGACGAGGCCGATCACCAGCGAGGTCTGTGCACCATAAAGGATGCGCGAGAACAAGTCGCGACCAAGGAGATCGGTGCCGAACCAGAATGTTGCATTCGGCGGCAGCGGAGCGCCTTCGATCGTGAGGCCGTCGAAGAACTGTTCATAGGGATCGAACGGGGCGAGCCATCTGGCGAGCATCGCGCCGCCGACGCAGATAACGATGATCAGCAGTCCCAGGAGCGCCAGCTTGCGCCGGGCCAGTTGATGCAGCACGGACGGCCCACTCTCCGACGCGACCAAGGGTTCAGGCGGGATCGATGCGTCTGCCATCGTCGGTGCCCCTTTCACTCGAATGATTTGCCACAAGCCGCTCCGCGGCGATTTCGATCGTCACGCGCCAGGCCATCGCGGTCTGCCGCAAGAGGTCATAGGCCTCGGCCTCGGTCTTGCCCCTCATCACGAAGATCATGACTGCGCGCACGATCGTCTGGCGCGCCGAAAGCCGGCTTTGCAGGTCGGCAATCAACGCCTCGGATGCAATGGCGCGATCGAAATTGCTGCGTGCGACGAGCAGCGCCGCATAGACGCCCTTGTCGCTCATCGGCTTGAGGAGCTGCGCGTGTGCGCCCATTTCCATCGCCCACCTCAAGCGGCCCGGCGCTTCCGACCCGATCAACGCGATCAGGGGCATCGGCGATTGACCGGGCGCCCAGGGGAACTGCTCGTCGTGCCCCATGTCGGCATCGTAGAAGATGAAGTCGGCCTCGATCGTCTCAGCCGGGAGCTCCGGCCAGGCCTCGCGCACGTCCAGCCCGATCACACCGAGCTGGCGGACAAGACCGTGAACGGAGGGGTGAGGCCGGTGCAATATCCAGGCCGATGCTCCGCCAAGATTTTCTGTCCTGATGCGTGTCATGACACCACCTTCAGCCGGGACCCCGTCTGCGCGGGCTGCGAACGTTGCGTCAGGTAGGGATCGGCGCGCATCGCAGGCAGCCGCTTGATCTCGTTGAACCGCCCGTTCTCGAGCCGCGCAATGATGGCGGGCTGGCGCGCGTGCAGGTGCACGGGATCGAGCCGCGTCGGGCGGCCACTGCGGAGCGCCGTATGCAACAGCTCCGCCAAAGGGAGCTCCTCTGCCCCTGGGCGGCCGTGAAGCAGCAGCGCCAGTTCATGCACGGACTGGCGCGCCATCTCGTGAAACGATCCGCCGATGCCGCCGTCAGGCTCGAACCAGGGGCCAGCCGAGATCAGCCCTTCGGCCGCCTCGCCGGCCGCCTCGATCTCGCATTCGGTGAAGTTGCACGACAACACGGTCACGCCACCGGCGGATTCGGCCTCCTGCTTCAACTGGGCCAGCCGCGCCAGAAACGCATAGGAGCTGTCTCCGACAAGCGAGTTCAGGATGAAGCTCGGCTTCAGCGTCCGGATGTCGCTAATAATGTGATCGAGTTCCGTGTCACCGATCGGAAGGTACCGGTCGCCCAGCACCTGTCCGCCTGCCGCTGCGATCTTCTCGCGGGCGATTTGCGCCATCTCCCATCCCCAGATATAGTTGGAGCCGACGAGGTAGGCACGTGTGCCCAGATTGGGGAGCGCCCAGTCCAGAAGCGGCAGCAGATGCTGGTTCGGACATGCGTGCATGTAGGCGACCCGCTCGGACGCCTCGAAGCCCTCATAAGGCACGGGATACCATAGAACCCCGTCAAAGCGCTCAAGCTCCGGAATGACCTCCTTGCGGCTTGCGGATGTGATGCAGCCGAAGATATGGCGCGCTCCGGAGCCACGCAGGATTTCGCGGCACAGCGGCGCATAACGGTCGAGCCTCCCCTCGGGGTCGCGCTCGGTGACGCGGAAGGAAACGTCCATGTTGTGGTCGGAATCTACCTCCTCCACACCACGAAGCACGCCGTCGCGGCTGGCGCGCGACAACGCGGCATACATGCCGCTGCGTGAGAGAAGTACGCCTATATCCACGACCCGTTTCATCGAAAATTCCAATGCAAAAAGCCCCGCCGATACGCGTGGTAGGCGCGATCGAAACGGGGCTCAGGTGCCAACTGTTTGTTTCAATCTAGCCTCGTGAAATTAAGATTGGAAGCTTAATTGCGCGAAACGGCGGTAAAATTGCATAATTCCTTCTCGCCTGCCCATAGTCGCGCAATAAATCGGCATATGCTGCCTTTTTGTTCGGTAGAGGAAATTCTGCGCCTGCACGGACCGCTGATATCGAATCGGCGAACGGCAGTACGGCCGGTGGTGATCGGCGGGCGTCGGATCGAGGCTGGAGAACGGATGACGGTTATCTGGACTTCGGCCAATCGCGACGCCCGGGCCTTCGAGGCTGCTGACCGGTATTGCCCCGAACGCGACCAGGGGCCAAACCTGCTTTACGGCGCGGGCATCCATATTTGTCCGGGCGCTGCCTTGGCGAGAATGCAGCTGAGGGTGATGATCGATGAACTGCGGAGCGCGATTAGGCCGTTCTCGGTACTGACGGGCACGGAGCCATTTCGGGCGGTCTATCCCGCGAGCGGCTTCGCGTCGGTGTTCCTGCAGATTGCCCTCTAGGGGCATGCGACGAAGAGAGACAGGAATCGTCGGAGGGAGCCACGACGCCGAGCGCCGGTTGCGTCTGATTGGAGATATGACGGCGTGGTTGAATGTCGACCGGGAGAGCAGAAAAGCGATCCCCCGTCGGGTCCTCGGCAGTGCTGGCCTCGAACCTCGGCACCGCTGACCCGAAACGGGGACGCGAGACGGCTAACCGATTTCTCTCGCGTCCCGCCGGGGCACTGTTAACGCGTCGATGATGCTATGCACGCCGGCTTCGGTGAAAGTTGCCATGCCAAGGTGGCGTCTCAGCGCTGCTCTTACCAAAACGGTGGCCAAGACTGCGCCGGTTCCTTCGCCTAATCGCAAATCAAGATCGAGAAGCGGCCCCAATCCGAGAAGGGCGAGAAGTCGCCGATGCCCGGGCTCCATCAAGCTGTGACCGACCATGCAGTGCGTGAGGCTTCCTGGTCCGCTGCAGTGGAGCGCTAGGGCGGCTGCTGAGCATGAGGTATGGTGCAGATGTGCTTGGCCAGAGCTCCTGGCGCTGCGCTCGAAAGGCATGCGAGGTACAACATGGCGCGTTTTTGGCCCGAACGCCCCAGCTTGACAGTCCGCCAACGCTTGCTCTAACCTTTTTTCCATTCACCAGGGGGGTCCCGGCAAGGGGCTGAGATACTGCTATTGCGCGCAGTGACCCGTTGAACCTGATCCAGTTCATACTGGCGTAGGGACGGTGCGAGCGCTGCAACGACTGCGATTCCGGCGATGGAGTCGCATCGGCGTTTTTCTCATCATTCCGGCGTGGAACTGGGTCTCCAACACATTTGGAGCCTCACAATGAACACCGCCGCCATCAAAGCAAAACCAAGCGTAACCACGGGGCCTTTTCCCGCCTCGCGCAAAATCCACATTCCCGGGGCCATCCACGCGGATATCCGCGTCCCGATGCGCGAAATCACCCTTCATCCGACGTCGGGCGAACCGCCGGTGATCGTCTACGACCCTTCGGGTCCGTATTCCGATCCGACCCAGATAGTCAGCATCGAGGCGGGATTGCCGCGTCTGCGCGCCGATTGGATCGCCGCCCGCGGCGATGTCGAGGTCTATGAGGGCCGGTATGTACAGCCAGCAGATAACGGCTTTGTCTCCGGCGAGCGGCTGGTGCCGGAATTTCCGGTCCGCAACACGCCCCGGCGCGCGAACAACGGCAAGGTGGTGACGCAGCTTGCCTATGCGCGCGCCGGCATTATCACGCCGGAGATGGAATTCGTCGCTATCCGCGAGAACCTGGGCCGCAACGTGGCGAAGGAAGCGCTCGCCCGTGATGGCGAGAGCTTCGGCGCCCATATTCCGGACCATGTGACGCCGGAATTCGTCCGTCAGGAAATCGTCGCCGGCCGGGCGATCATCCCCGCCAATATCAACCATCCGGAAAGCGAGCCGATGATCATCGGCCGGAACTTCCTGGTGAAGATCAACGCCAATATCGGCAATTCGGCCGTCACCTCATCAATGGAGGAAGAGGTCGAGAAGATGGTCTGGGCGATCCGCTGGGGCGCCGACACGGTCATGGATCTTTCGACCGGCCGCAACATCCACAATATCCGCGAATGGATCCTGCGCAATTCGCCGGTTCCGATCGGCACCGTCCCACTCTATCAGGCGCTCGAAAAGGTCGGCGGCATCGCCGAGGATCTGACCTGGGAACTCTACCGTGACACGCTGATCGAGCAGGCCGAACAGGGCGTCGATTACTTTACCATCCATGCCGGTGTGCGGCTCCATTACATCCCGCTCACTGTCAACCGTGTGACAGGCATCGTTTCGCGCGGCGGCTCGATCATGGCGAAGTGGTGCCTGCACCATCACAAGGAGAGCTTCCTCTACGAGCATTTCGAGGAGATCTGTGACATCGCCCGAGCCTATGACGTCTCCTTCTCGCTCGGCGACGGCCTGCGCCCCGGATCGATCGCCGACGCAAACGACGCCGCCCAGTTTGCCGAACTGGAAACGCTGGGTGACCTCACGCAGATCGCCTGGGCGAAGGATTGCCAGGTGATGATCGAAGGCCCCGGCCATGTTCCCATGCACAAGATCAAGGCGAACATGGATAAGCAGCTGAAAACCTGCGGCGAGGCACCGTTCTATACGCTCGGGCCACTCACTACCGATATCGCGCCCGGCTACGACCACATCACCTCCGGCATCGGTGCGGCGATGATCGGCTGGTTCGGCACCGCCATGCTCTGCTACGTAACACCCAAGGAGCATCTGGGCCTTCCCGACCGCAACGACGTGAAGACCGGCGTCATCACCTACAAGATTGCCGCCCATGCCGCAGATCTGGCCAAGGGTCACCCTGCCGCCCAGGTCCGTGACGACGCCCTGTCGCGCGCACGCTTCGAGTTCCGCTGGGAGGACCAGTTCAACCTCTCCCTCGATCCGGACACCGCCCGCGCCTTCCACGACGAGACCCTGCCGAAGGAGGCGCACAAGGTCGCCCATTTCTGTTCGATGTGCGGTCCGAAGTTCTGCTCCATGCGCATCTCCCATGATCTGAGGGCCGAGGCGCAGAAGGAGGGGCTGGAAGCCATGGCGGCGAAATACCGCCAAGGAGGCGATCTCTACATGCCGCTCCCGGGTGCGGCCGAAGCGCAGCCGGGAGAGTGAGATGACGGTTCTGATCAAGGGGGCCGGCGTCGCCGGCCTCGCCGCCGCCTTAGAGCTTACCCGCCGCGGCATCGCCGTCGAGGTGATGGATGCGGCCGGGACGGTCGGTACGGGGGCCTCTACCTATGCCGGCGGCATGCTCGCGCCATACTGTGAACGCGAGGCGGCCGAAGAAGCAATCCTCACGCTTGGCCTATCCTCCGCCGACTGGTGGACGGAGGCCGTCCCAGGCGAGGTCTCCCGCAAGGGCACGCTGGTCATCGCCGCCAGCCGTGACAGCGTCGAGCTCGACCGTTTCGCCTCGCGCACGCGGGGCTACGAATGGGTTGGCGGAAACACGATCGGCGAGCTCGAACCGGATCTCGCCGGCCGCTTCGATCGTGCGCTGTTCTTCCCCGAAGAAGCCCATCTCGACCCGCGCAAGGCAATGGCCGGGCTCCATGAGGCACTCGTCGAAAAGGGCGTACGTTTCCACCTCGGCAGAACCGAACCGCCAGCAGACACGGTCTTCTCGGCGGTCGTCGAATGCACCGGCGCGGCTGCGATCGGCTCCACGCCCGGCCTTCGCGGCGTGCGCGGCGAAATGCTGTTCCTCGAAACCACGGAGATCACCCTTTCGCGGCCCGTCCGCCTGCTTCATCCCCGCCACCCGCTCTACATCGTACCCCGCGAGGACCATCGCTTCATGGTTGGGGCGACGATGATCGAGACGGACGACGATGGCCCGATCACGGCGCGCTCCGCGATGGAGTTTCTCAATGCCGCCTATGCGGTGCATCCGGCCTTCGGCGAGGCCCGGCTCGTTGAGACGGGCGTCGGCGTCCGCCCGGCGTTTCCCGATAACCTGCCGCGCGTCCTCGAGCATGAGGACGGCTTCTCGATCGCCGGCATGCATCGCCACGGCTTCCTGCTCGCCCCCGCTATGGCGCGGCAGCTGGCGGACAGGATCTGCGCCGGCGAGCATGATCAGCTCTACACACAGGGAGCTTTGCAATGACCTATATCGTGAACGGCGAAACAGTCGAAAATGCCGCCGCGACGCTCGGCGACCTCCTCACCGCCCTCGAATACGAGGGCGAATGGCTGGCGACCGCCGTCAACGGCGAGCTGGTCCACCGCGAGGATCGTCCCGCCTGCCGGCTCGCCGACGGCGACCGAATCGAGGTCCTCTCGCCGATGCAGGGAGGCTGAGATGCTGGAACTCTACGGAACGCAGATCGCCTCCCGCCTCCTCCTCGGGACCTCGCGGTATCCGTCACCCGCGATCCTCGCCGAGGCCGCACACCGCTCCGGCACGGAAATCGTCACGGTTTCGCTGAGGCGGGAGACCGCCGGCGGCAGGACGGGCGGCGCCTTCTTCGAACTCGTCTGCGGCCTCGGCGTCCGGGTGCTGCCCAACACCGCCGGCTGCCATAGCGTTTCCGAAGCCGTGCTGACGGCGAAGATGGCGCGCGATCTCTTCGGTACCAACTGGATCAAGCTCGAACTGATCGGCCACCACGACACTTTGCAGCCGGACCTGTTCCAGTTGGTCGAGGCGGCCCGTATCCTCACCGCCGACGGCTTCGAGGTCTTCCCCTATACAACCGACGACCTGGTGGCCGGCGAGAGACTACTTGCTGCTGGCTGCAAGGTCCTGATGCCGTGGTGCGCACCGATCGGCACTGCCGCCGGGCCCCAGAACATCTCGGGGCTCCGTGCGATGCGGGCGGAGTTCGCGGATATCCCGCTCATCGTCGATGCCGGGATCGGCCGGCCCTCCCATGCCGCCGCAGTCATGGAACTGGGTTTCGACGCCGTCCTCCTCAACACAGCCATTGCCGGCGCCGGCGATCCCCCGGCGATGGCCGAAGCCTTCGCCGCAGCCATTACCGCCGGGCGCAAGGGATTCCACGCCGGGCTTCTGGCGCCACGTGACATGGCCGTTCCCTCGACGCCCGTCATCGGCAAGGGAGCCTTCGCATGAGGCTCGACCCGTTCTACCTGATTGTCGACAGCGCCGCGTGGGTCAAGCGTCTCGTGCCGCTCGGCGTGAAGCTTGTTCAGCTGCGCATCAAGGACATGCCGGAGGCAGCCCTTCGCGAAGAGATCCGCCGCGCACGGGCCCTATGTGCGGGAGCGGGTTGCCAGCTGATCGTCAATGACTACTGGCGGATCGCCATCGACGAGGGCTGCGATTTCGTTCATCTCGGACAGGAAGACCTCGCCGACGCCGACGTTGCGGCGATCCGCGCTGCCGGCATGAGGCTCGGGATCAGCACCCATGACGAGGCAGAGCTTGAAGCGGCCCTCACCGTAAAGCCAGACTATGTGGCGCTCGGGCCGGTCTACCCGACTATTCTCAAGCAGATGAAGTGGGCGCCCCAAGGCCTGAGCAGGCTTTCCGTCTGGCGACATAGGGTCGGCACGCTGCCATTGGTCGCGATCGGTGGCCTCACCGTAGACCGGCTTGACGGCATTTTCTCACATGGCGCCGACAGCGCGGCCGTCGTCACGGACATATCCTTGAACCCCAGCCCGGAGGGCAGGACTCGTGAATGGATCGAGAAAACGGCCGTGCGGCGAGGCGATCCGGCTTAAGGCGGCGGCGTGGTGATCTAACGAGCAGGCAGCCGCTAGTCCTGCCTGGAGATGAATTTGTTGAGACGGCTAGTCTTTCCGCCGGATGTTTCGTTCTGGTAGACAAAGGACAGCTTCGATTTTTCGAAGATCGCGAAGAATTCGTCCCACTCTGTCTCGCTCAAGCGTTTTTCCGGCTCGCCGAAGTCGATGCGGAGAATCTCGATGCCACCGCCGGCAGCATCTACCTTGGCAGGCCATCCCTTGCGCTTCTCGGCCCAGGCCTGCTTTGGTGATCATTTGTCGTCTTGGCATCGCTCATTCGAATACCTCTTTGGTAATATCGCCTGTGGCTTGCCGCCGGCCGGCTCAGGGGCCGACATGCTGGCAGGACCCGGATCCGCCCCCGGTGACGAAAGCGCTGCGGGGACGAAAGCGCTGCGGGATAGTCCGCACTTGCAGACGAAGCTTTACTCCGGTGCCTCGACCGGCCGGCTTTGGCTCGTGACCTGCCGACCCCCGGTCTTGATTGCGTCGGTCAGGGTCTTTTTGCGGGGGTCCTGCAAATTCTCGCCCACTGCATCGCGGTCGATATTGGGATCATCCTTTGCCGGGAGATAACCTCGCGGTCTATTCTCCTTGGGACCTTCCCAACGCGGGGACTGGCTGGTCGTGCCAGGGATGCCGTCACGCGGTTCGTTGATGGCCATTTTACTTCTCCTTGATGTTAACTTTTCTCTTTCGCCCTGCGAGCTTCGGCCAAGGTGTTGACCTTTCCGTCGATCACCCCCCGATCACAGGCTCCCGTTTGATCAGCGTCTCGTTCGAGAATGACGGTGTAGAGCTTTTCATTCAGGAAGGCGGAGCTTCGAGTGGTGGAAATCCCCTCGGCTGGCTTCGCCGTAAGATCTGGGAAATCCCCTTCCGCTTCGGCTGCCACAAGTCGGGCATCGCCGGGGGAAACGGCACTCACGACGATCTCGCCCTGCATCAAGCTGTTCTGCCAGTTCGGATCGTCACGAGGAGCGGTGGGTATCAAACGATAGATATTGAGTGCTTCTCTCATCACGTTAGCTCCTCGGTCTGTCTGCTAGATAAACCGAATGGCCAACAGGTTGTTCCTTGCCGGTGGCCAATTGCGAGGAATTGCTGACGACGTCGGATCGGGGGCGATACTCAAGCTGCCTCTGCGAGAAGGGACGGATGATGTCCTCAGTCGCCGCGCGGGCCGATGTGCAAATGGAACAATCCGGGCCGCCCCCGGTTTTTCGGCAAGCCCTTTGAAAGCCGCTCGGCTCGGAGTTTCTAAAGCGAGGAAAGGGCCACGGGCCCACACGTCTGACGCAAAGGAGTTGGGCAGATACGAACGGCGATACGGCTGGTGACTACCGCTACCCTGCGACACGATCGCGATTTCCAGACTAATTGCGGCGGCTACTCAAGGGGCCAGCAGCAGATTGGCTACTTGAGGTTCAATGAGCCGCCATATCTCGGCTTGCGGGCCAAGACACGGGGCGCGACACACTCGTCAACGTCGATGCTTACGGAAAGGCCGATCCATGCCTCGCTGGACGATACGGGAACGGCGTTGGGCGCGAGCCTCCTGGCCGGAGCCCGGCCGGCGGTACATCTGCGTCGGGTTTCGGATGAGCTTGCGGGTCTGACGGATTATGCCGAAACGTGGCGTGATGCTACCAGGTATTGACGGAAGCCGAATTGACCATGCGGTATCGACTTGCCCCTGCGGCTCCCGACCGGCAGACAGGCTGTTGTCCTTCGGACTAACGTTGCGGGGCGGCGGTGAGTGACGGGCTGTGCCGCAGGGCTGGGCGCTTGGGCGGCCGTTGGCGGTGAGCGCCCAGATACCGGGGCCCGCTGTCGTCGCCAGATAGCCCCCGTCGATCACTCCACCTGGAGCGGCCACCCAGCATCCTGCATCAGGTGATCCCCATGGGAGACGCTTGAGTATATGCTCCGCCCGACTGTCAACCGAAGCGAGTCGAGCCGTCGCCAGATAGACGAGGTGCCATGCTGAATGAACGCATACGCGAACTCCTGATCGATCAGGCCCGGACGGGGAGACCGATAACCTATAAGGAACTTGCAAGTCGTCTCGGTCTGGTTCCGCCACAGACGATCCATCGAGTGACGCAGGCGCTTGAAACCCTCATGGCGGAGGATGTTGCGGCAGCCCGACCCTTGCTGGCCACACTGTGCGTAAGCAGGTCGAACACGAATATGCCCGCAAGGGGATTTTTCGCATTGGCTGAGACGCTGGGCGTCTTTTCGGGTGATCCTGACGGTCCGCAGGCCCGGGCTTTCTATGATCAGGAACTGCAACGGGTACTCACCTTTTATGGCCGATCAGGCGCCAGCGCCGGGGGCGGCGCTGATGATGGTTGAATTGGCTGTACATCCGATCGGAACATGTGCTCAGCCAAACGCACCAAGCTGTTCAGAAAAACGGTCCCATCCTCTCCTGGACATCAGGCCTGGAGACCTTGCGGAAATCCGCCCAAGTGGCCGCAGGTCCGGGCGGCGATCTTGCGTCCCTCTTCCAGGCAAGTGCTCAAATCCAGGCCGGTGAGATAAGCGGAGAGAAAGCCGGCGATGAAACTGTCGCCGGCACCGGTCGTGTCCACGATCTCGATGGGCTCGATCCCTACCGTCACTCGGGAGTTGCCGTTCATGGCCGAGGCGCCCCTTGCGCCGCGGGTGACGACGCCGAGCCGCGCGCCCTCGAAGATCAGGCGGGCCAACATGGTCTCGGCTCTCGCATCATCTTCGCCCGCGGAGCCGAAGGCGACGACAAGCCCCGCGACACCGAGATTGGCCGGATCGGTATTGACCGTGACGTCCTGGGAAACGCTCACCCCAGCGGCCGCCAGTTCTTTCCGCAATGCCCCGCCATCGTCGATCCAGCCGAGATGGACATGATCCATGCCCTTCAAGACGGCCAGCTCCTCGGGAGTGGGCCAGTAGCCGGCGCAGACGCCGAAATCCTCGAACGCAAAGATGCGTTCGCCAGACGGCAGAATGTCGATGTCGGTGAAGGCCGTATGTCCGGGTTTCTGCTGGACGTTTGCAATGCGTACACCGTTTGCAGCCAGTTCATCGATCGTTCGTTGGCCGTTGGCATCTTTTCCGACGGCGCCAAAATAGTAGGATTCGTGGCCCAGAAGCGCGAGCTGGACGGCGACGTTGACCGCATTGCCCCCGACCAGCGACATGCCGGAAGGGCGGAAGCGATCGATGCAGTTGTCGCCGACCGCGGCAAATCTGAGCATGGCCATTCCCCTTCATGCAGCGCGTGGCGGGGTCGCGCAAGAGATGATGTGCGACCCCGCGTCTTCACAGGTCTCAGTAGGCGACGCGCTTGTAGTAGCGGCGCGTTGTCAGCGGATGATTGCGCATTACCTCGAGATGGGCGCTGATCCGCTCAAGCACGGTTGCCAGCAGAACAGGGGAAATGAGCGCGCGGACTTCGGCCGAAATGCCCGGGAGATCGAAACCGGCCGTGTCCAGCACCGTCATCTTGTCGGTGTAGCCTGGTGCGAAATTCTCTACCCGTTCAGCGAGCGGGCGAAGCGCGTCCTCGCCCTTGAACAGGATAACGCTCACATCCTTCTCGATCAGTTCCAGCGTCCCATGGAAGAAGTCGGAGGCATGAACGGGGCGGGTGCGAATCCACTGCATCTCTTCCAGGATGCACATTCCGTAATAGAAGGCTTCCGGCCAGACGTTCCCCGCGCCGGTGATGATGTGGTAATCGGAGGCGGCAAGGCGCCTGGCAAAGTCTTCCGCCTTCGGCTCGTAGGCTCGCTTGACCTCGAGGAGCAGCGCCGGAAGGCGCTCCAGCTCGGCGGAGATCTCCGAATAGTTGGCGATCTCGCCGCGGTGGCGCAGGATGGCAAGCGCGATGAACAGGGACTGCAGATAGAAGGATTCGCAGGAGGTATCGTCTTCGGCAAAGTTGACGAAGGTATGGTCTCCACCCTGGCCGAGCGGCGTCTCGGCATGGCCGACCAGCGTGATCACGCTCGCGCCGATCTCCTTCATCCGTGCGAGCAGTGCCACGCTTTCCTTCGTCGTGCCCGAAAGGGAGGGCATGACCACGATCGACTTCTTCGTCAGGTTGGCCGAGCCGGTCAGCACCAGTTCCGCCGGCATGTCGATGAAGGTGGGGAAGCGTGACTGGCGCTGCAGAAGCTGTGCCGCCGGCTGCATCAGGATCGCCGCGCCGCCCGTTCCGAGGAAGTGGATGTTCTCTGCTCCGGCCGAAAGGCAGTCGCAGATCACGCGGTCGAGACGTTCGCGCAGTGCTACGGCGCCGGCCTGGATTCTCAGGAAACGTTGTTCGTCAAAATTAAGCATGGTCGGTTCTCCAATCCGTGAAGGCGAGAGCTGTCCCTCGTTGGCCAGTAATGTTGTAAGACAACTGACATCTTTGCGGGATTGCGTCAAGTGAGGTTTCTCGGGCTTTCTACTCCCTCTGTGCCGTGTGGCCGCCTATGTAACGCCATCGCCGGCCGCTTGACCTCCCGTCCTTTGTCAGACAAGAACAGCTCAAGACAGATTGCGAGGCTACCTTGGACGAACCGATCCGTGATTCCCGAACCCTGGTGATCCAGCTGCGCGACCGGATTGCTGAGCTCATCCGCCAGGACGGCCTTCGGCCCGGCGACAAGCTGCCGACGGAAGCGCAACTGACCCAGCGGTTCCACATTTCGCGCCCGGCTCTCAGGGAAGCGCTGAAACTGCTCGAGCAGGACGACATCATCTATGTTGAGCACGGCCGTGGCCGCTTCGTTTCGGCTATGTCGGCGGTCCAGGTGGATCGGCCGATCACCGTCTTCGAAAGCGTTACCGACATGGCCAGGCACTATGGCTACAAGCCGGTGAACAAGGTTCTGTCGATCTGCGAGGAGAATCCGCCCGCGCTGGTAGCGGAAAAGCTTCGGCTGGAGGCCGATGCGCGGGTGATCCGTATCGAGCGGCTGCGGCTGCACGAAGACGAGCCGATCCTCTATTGCATCGACTATGTGCCGCGCGCCATCATCCCGACCAAGCTCTACGACATCGACTGGAGCGGTTCGCTTCTGAACCTTCTCGAGCAGTACCGCAATCGCCCGCGCATGTCGGCCGCGACCGTATCCTCCGTCATGCTGCCGGACGAGGCGATCCACCGACACGACCTTCGCGATTTTGGGCCGGCTCTGCTGATTGCCGAGACCTGCTTCAACGCGGCCGGCGAGCCGGTGAACTACGCGCTCGACTATCACCGCGGCAGCCATTTCACCTTCAGCCTCGTGCGCAAGTAGCGGTTGGCGTCCGCTTCAGTGCAGCAGCTGGCTGAGGAAGAGGCCGGCGCGCTCGGTTCGCGGCCGCGCGAAGAACTCGGCGGGCGGTGCCTCCTCGATAACGCTCCCACGATCCATGAAGATCACCCGGTTCGCCACCTCGCGGGCAAAACCCATCTCGTGCGTGACGCAGACCATGGTCATGCCCTCGGTCGCGAGCGATACCATAGTGTCGAGCACTTCCTTGACCATTTCCGGGTCGAGCGCGGATGTCGGCTCATCGAACAGCATGACCTTGGGGTTCATGCACAGGGCCCGCGCGATCGCAACGCGTTGCTGTTGACCGCCCGACAACTGACCCGGATACTTGTCCGCCTGTTCGGGAATCCGCACGCGTTCGAGAAAGTGCATGGCGATCCGGCGGGCCTCGGCTTTCGGCATCTTCTTCACCCACATCGGCGCCAGAATGCAGTTCTCGAGGATCGTCAGGTGCGGAAAGAGATTGAACTGCTGGAAAACCATGCCGACGTCGCGGCGGACGAGGTCGGCCTTCTTCTCGTCGCCGTCGAGCTCGACCCCGCCGACGGTGATCCGTCCCTCCTGGTGGGCTTCCAACCGATTGACGCAGCGGATCAAGGTCGACTTGCCCGAACCGGATGGGCCGCAGATCACCACACGCTCGCCGCGGTCGATGGCGAGATTGATGTCGTTCAAGGCATGAAAGGTGCCGTACCACTTGTGCAGGGCTTCAAGCATGATCTCTAAGGGCATTTCCGCCGGTTTGGTCATGGATATCTCCTCAAGCTCATTTGAGAACCAGCCAGCCGGAGACGATGATGACAGCGGCTCCGGCCAGGGTGTGGATTTCGATCGGGGCGGCAAAGAGAAGGGCGCCGTAGAGGCATCCCCAGATGATCTGGCTGTACTGGAAAGGGGCAACCAGCGAGGCTTGCGCGATCCGGAAGGCGCGGATCAACAGAGCGTGGCCGCCGAGAAGCAGCATGCCGCCAGCCGCCATCAGGGCGGCTTCTGGCGGTCGCACCGGTGACAGGCCGTGATGGATTAATGAGGCTGCCAGCGCGAGCGGTATCAGGACGACGAACAGCGACGCCATGAGCGCCTCGTCGCTCTCCTCGACCCTCGTCTTTCGCAGCAGGATGAGCGACAACGCAAACAGAACCGCCGAACCGAGGGCAGCCGCGTGGCCGAGGTTCAGGGGGGCAACACCCGGCCGAAGGGCGATCGCCACGCCGGCAAACCCGAGGACGACGCCCGCCCAGCCAGCCAGCGACAGCCGTTCGCCAAGCAGGAACAGTGCCATTACGGCCACCAGGATCGGTGTCAGGAAGGCGAGCAGATAGGCTTCCGACAGCGGCAGGAGCGCGAAGGCGTAGTGGATCAGCAGCGTGTCGCCGGCAAGCAGCAGCGCACGCAGGAAGGCAAGACCCGGCTGGCGGGGGAAAAGCCGACGAATGCTGCCTGTGACAAGGGCGTAGCCGCATAGCAGGACAAAGGCGGCGATGGTCACGAAAAGGGTGACCTGCGACGCGGGCATGCGTTCTGCGCTCAGCTTGACGAGGGCATCCGTGCCCGAGAACACCGCGAAGGCCGCCAGGATGAGCAGGACGCCGCGCCGGTTGCTCAAGAGAGTGACGGTGTCCCTGCCCGAAGATGCCTCAGCGGACATTGAAACGTCCGAAGCGTTCCTCGATCCTCGCCTGCAGGAATTCGAGACCGATCGACAGGATCCAGTAGATCATCGAGGCGGTGATCAGCATCTCGATATGGCGAAACTCCGTCTGCCCCTGGGTGCGGGCGAGATACATGATCTCCCAGACGCCGACCACCGAGACAAGCGAGGAATCCTTCAGCATGGCGATGAACTGGTTGCCCGTTGGCGGGATGATGACGCGCATGGCCTGCGGCAGGATCACGAGCCCCATGGTCTGGCTCGGGGTGAGGCCGAGCGCCGTTGCGCCTTCTGTCTGGCCGCGGTGAATGCTCTGGATCCCGGCGCGGAAAATCTCCGTCATGTAGGCGCCGTAGCACAAGGACAGGGCAAGGATGCCAGCGGGGATAGCGCTGATCACATAGCCGACCTGGGGCAGGCCGAGATAGATGATGTAGATCTGCATGAGCAGCGGAAGGCCGCGGAAGAGCGAAGTGTAGAAGGTCGCAAGGCCATAGATTACGCCGTTCCTGGAGAGTTTGGCGATGGCGCCGGCGAGCGCGATGGCTGTTGCGATGACGATCGCGATTGCCGAGATGAAGAGCGTCGTCGTCACGCCCTGGCTGATCAGAAAGCCGATCTTCTTGGCGATGAAGGCAAAAGACAGATCGAACGAGTAGAAGAACGCCATCAGCAGCGCAAAGAGTTCCAGCCAGACGGCGATGATCTGGTAGGTTTTCTTCAGAAGGTGCAGGAGCTTCCAGTTGATTGCGATGACGATGGCGATCAGCACGGCGGACAGCGCCCGGCCGGCGGCCGGATTTTCGGCGAGAAAATCGGCCATGCCGGGGACGAGTCTGGCCATCCAGGCTGAGCTGACGCCCAGGCTGTAGAGCGCGAGCGCCACCAGGGCCAGGATCAGGATGCCGCCGATCCGGCGGGACGCTTCGGGGTAGGTAAGGATCAGACGACCGATCATTCTGGCATGTCCTTTCAGGCCGCTCGTTCGCGCCACCAGTCCTGCGCCTGGAGCTTCCAATACGTGAGTTGTGCAACGGCGAGCCCTGCTGCACCGCCCGCCCAGGCCAGGCCAAAGGGTGCAAACAGCCGGTAGCGGTCGCTTTCCCCCAAAATCGCCTCGGCAACGACCTTGCCGCCGATGGCCGTGGTGTTGAGGCCGTGGCCGCCAAAGGCCGTGCAGTGCCAGACGCCAGGCTGCATCTCGCCGATCTGGGGCATCAGATGACGGGCATAGGCCATCAGGCCGGACCAGGCGAGCTCGGTCTTCAGCTCTCGCAGTTGCGGATAGGTATTGGTCATTTCCCGGCGCAGTTCTTCCACCATGCCGGCCGTCGAGGCGGCGCGGGTGGTGATTCGACCGCCCCAGAGCAGGCGCTTGCCCCCCTCGACGAGGCGGTAATAATCGCCGGCGCGGCGATTGTCGCCGATGCCGTCGCGGGTGTTGATCGCCGAGGCAAGTAGATCCGGAGCCATTTCGCTTACCATCACATAGGTGGCGATCGGGAGGAATGCGCGCTTCAGCCTCGGGTTCAGGCCGTCGGTATATCCGCCGGTGGAGAGGACCACCGTTCGCGCTGTCACCGTCCCCGCGCTGGTCCACACCTGCTTGTTGCCGGAGGAAAGATCGGTGGATAGGGCAGGTGAGTTCTCGTAGATCGCTCCGCCCAGCCTTTCGATCTCGGCGGCGATGCCGCGCAGGTAGTTGAGCGGATGGATGTGAAACGCCTTCCGGTCTCGAAGGCCGTGGAAATAGCGCTTTGACTTCAGGTTCTGCCGGACCTTCGCCGTATCGAGATAATCGAGTTCCTGACCGTATTTGCTGCGAGCCTCTTCGGCATAGGCTCGCATGCCGTCTCCATCGTCATAGCGCATGACGCTGGTGATACCGTCCACCGGATCGACGCCCGCGATGCCGAGACGGGCGATGGTGTCGCGCACGAAATCGACGCCTTCGATCGACATCAGGTGAAGCTGGTGCGCTGTCTTCGTTCCGCTGATGCGTGCGATCTGGTCCTCGCCAGTGGAATAGCCGGCGCTGACGAATCCGCCATTGCGGCCGGACGCACCGAAGCCGACGGACTTTGCCTCAAGCACCACGACCCTTTGCCCGCCGCGGGCGAGCTGTAGGGCCGTGGTCAGGCCCGCGAGACCGCCGCCGATAACGACGGTGCCGCAATCGATCTGGCCCGAAAGCGCGGGACGCTCGAGCCTGTCCGCGAGCGTACGGGAATAGTAGGTGTCTGGATAATTCATTGGGGGCACCGGGGCAGGTTGGGACGCGGGGTTCTTCCCCGCGTCCGTGGGATCAGTTGGCACTGTAGTCCTTGCCGTACCACTTGGTGGTGAGGGTGGCCAAAGTGCCGTCCTTCTTCATCTCTTCGATCACGCCTCCAACCTTGGCGGTCCATTCCGGATCGACCTTCTCGGCGATCACGACGAGCGGTTCGCGGAATGCATATTCACCCTCGAGGATGCGCAGCGGATAGCCGTTCTTGATGGCGTTGAGCCCCGTCTGCTCGGGCGCGATCACCGCATCAAGACGAACGCCGTCGCCAAGACGCAGGTCGTCGAAGGGCAGCATGGAATCGGCAAACGTGCGCACCTCACCCTGCTCCAGCTTGTATTCGACCGGCGGCAGGCCCGGCGCGTCAATCTCGAGCTTGCGGTTGATGAAGTCTTCGGAGGTGGTGGCGGTCTCGACGCCGATGACCTTGCCCTTGAGGTCCTCAACTGACTTGGCGGTGCTGTCCTTGTGCAGGACGTAGACATAAGGGCTGAAGTAATAGATGCCGACGAAGTCGATCACCTGTGCGCGCGCCTTGGTCGGGGTCACCGAACCAACGCCGAGGTCGTAGCGCCCCTGCCAGCGGCCGCCGGTCAGCGTCGCCCAGTCCGGCGTTTCGAAGCTGACCTCGACACCGAGGCGCCTGGCAATCTCCTTCGACACGTCGATGTCGAAGCCGACCATCTCGTTATTGTCGTCGAGATAGCTCTGCGGCGGCCAGCCGCTATTGGTGGCCACGACCATCGCCTTCTTTTCCATGACGCGATCGAGAGTTGCGCCCGCATGCGCGACGGTCGTCATGGCGAGGGCGGCAGCGCCGACGGCCAGACCGGTGATGAACTTTTTCATGACATTCCTCCTGTTAAGCGGACAGACAGTGATCCCCATATATGTAAGATGTCTGACAACAGTAATTGACGATAACAACGGCGCGCTGTCAATCAATCTCGACGCATTGGTCATATGATAATTGGTCATGCACCCATTTTCTTCCGTGATGGATGTGAATCCTCGCGCGCCATGCGCACTTAATTCTGGGCGGGAAGGGTATGGGCAGGATCAAGGCGTGGACCCGGCTTAGTCGGATCGCGCCCCTTGGCGCGACGTCGCCTTTGTCCAGAGTTCTGCTATTCGTCCAAATATGCGCAAGTTCACCTCGAACCGCTCACTTGCAGCCTCCGTCATCCAACAAGGCATGGAAGAGCATTTCAAAGAGCCGCCGATACAACGACTTCGATGCGCATGTCGGGGTCGGCCATCAGCACCTGACCACAGCAGCGCGTTGGAGGGTTTTCAGGATCGATCCAGGCATCCCAAACCTTGTTCATATCCGCGAAGTCGGCCATGTCGCGGAGCCAGATCTGCGCCGTGAGCAGCCGCGACTTGCTCGTACCGGCCCGTTGGAGCAGGTCATCAATCTTGGCGAGTGTTTCCCGGGTTTGTTGGGTAATATCGCCATCGGAATCGGAAAACTGACCTGACAAAAAGCACATGCCGTTGTACTTCACCGTGCGGCTGCGGCGATGGTTCACATCCTGACGCTCGATATCCATTCCATACTTCTCCTTGGTTATTGTTGCTGGACCCCTGTCCGGGCCGTCTAGTGGATCGCGTCGCCGAGGCAGTCGCGCAACTCGTCCATGACCTTCGGCAACCAGTCCTCGGTCATCATTTCGAGCGGGGCGGTGAAGGAGATCGCGACATCGACCTCGTAATTGCCGGATCGCCGGACAGGAAGGCCGAGGCCGCCCTCTCCCGGAAGGTAGTATCCCATGTTGACCGCAAAGCCGCGGCGCCGGGCGTCGAGGATCTGGCCCAGCACAACCGCCTTGTCTACATATTGAACCGATGGATGATTGAGGTAGCGGGGTGCGTTGGTTTCGAGAAGTTGGAGATATTCGGCCTCGGACATCATCGACATCAAGGCAACACTACCTGCCGCAATGCCCATCGGTACCCGGCCACCCACGCCCATGGAGAATTGTCGGCTGGGGGAGCGGGTGACCATCTCTGCGCAGACGGCATCCACGCCGGCCTGCACCATCATGTAGACCGCATGGCCGGTCTTGCGCGAGAATTCCGCCATGCCGGGCCTGTACTTGAGTATCAACGGCTCAATGCGGGTCTGCCGTCGGGCCAGCATGGGTATGGTTGGCCCCAGCCTGTAAAACCCGTGTCGGCCGGCGGGTTCGGCGAAGCCCTTTTGTAGGAGCGATACCAGGCTGCGATGGACAGCGGGCTTGGCTTCGCCAATCTGTTCGGCAAGGTCCGCGAGCGCGAGGCCATCCGCACCGCCTTCACCCAGGAGAATGAGGATGTCGAGCGCGCGAACCGCGTTGGTCGAGGCATTGGGTGTCAACGCTGTTCTCCAGTGTTCTAATAATAAGAACATAAACCGAAAAACATTTCAATAAAAGGAATCGTTTGACTCCTCGGTTGTTTTTTGTTGTCATTCGTCAGGTCAAGAGAACTTGAGCAGAGGGAGGAGTGCTCAAGGAGCGGATGCGTCGTTTGCGGCTGCATTCCGAACGCTTGTTCTCGTGCTCCTCCTGGAATCCGCTCTTGGTGAGGAGAGGCGAATGGTTTCATTCCTGGTAAAACGATTGGGATTTGCGCTTTTCACGCTGTTCAGCGTCCTGACGCTTGTCTTCTTGATCGTGCGGGTTCTGCCGGGTGACCCCGCTCTGGTTATTCTTGGTGACCAGGCCAGCGTCGAGAGCATCGCAGCGCTTCATCATCGACTGGGGCTGGATCGCCCGGTCATCGTTCAGTATTTGCAGTTCATGGCCGGTGTTGTGCAGGGCGATCTCGGCACCTCGATGATCACCGGCCGGTCGATCGCCGCCGAGATCATGAATGTTCTTCCCTATACAATGGAACTCACCATTGCCTCGCTTCTGCTGGGCCTGATGCTTGGCGTGCCGGCAGGGGTATGGGCGGCGGTCCGGCGCAACCGCTCTGCAGACTTCGTTCTGAGGCTGGTATCGCTGATCGGCCTGTCGCTGCCGGCTTTCGTGGCGGCAATCATCTTGTTGATGGTCTTCGCCATCGATCTGCGATGGTTTCCGGTCATCAGTGCCGGGGGAGGAGATGGTCTGCTGGATCGTCTGCGGCAGATGGCGTTACCTACGCTCTCGCTCGCTCTCATCATGATGGCCTACATCACCCGCGTTACGCGCTCGGCGATGCTCGAAGTCCTCAATCAGGACTTTGTGCGCACGGCCCGCGCCAAGGGCGCTTCTCCCCATGCGGTGGTCTGGCGCCATGCGCTCGGCAATTGCATGATTCCCATCACCACCGTCGTCGGCCTCTATCTGGGCATCCTGATCGGCAATTCGGTGCTGACCGAAATCGTCTTCTCGCGACCGGGTCTCGGCAAACTCATCCTCAATGCTCTCACCCAGCGCGACTACACGCTGCTTCAGGGGATGATCGTGATCTACACGCTCATGGTCGTGGCGGTGAACCTGTTGACCGATCTCACCTATGGCTTCCTCGATCCGCGAGTTCAGTACAAATGACCATTCCGATTTCAGGCGCTGCCTCGCCGAGGATGCAAGCCGCATGGGCTATCCTCAGGCGGTTGAATTTTTCGACCTGGCTCGGGGTTGTGATTGTGGTGGCGCTCGTCCTTTGCGCGATCTTTGCGCCGCTGATCGCGCCCTACGATCCCAATGCACAGAACATCATCGTCTACCTGATGCCGCCGAGCGGTGAAAATCTGCTCGGCACCGACCAGTTCGGTCGCGATGTGCTGTCCCGCCTGCTTTACGGCGCGCGCTATTCGCTGACCATCGGCTTCCTCGCGATCGCGGCGGCGCTGATCATCGGATCGTTTATCGGAATGATCGCCGGCTATGTCGGCGGCAGGACCGACATCATCCTGATGCAGATCATGGATGTTGTCCTGGCATTTCCGTCACTCATACTGGGACTTGCACTCGTCGCCCTGATGGGGGCCACGCTCACCAACATCGTGATTGCGATTGCGTTCACGGCGATACCGGCCTTTGCGCGCATCGCGCGTGCCGGTGTCCTGACGCAGCGTGATCGTGAATATGTGCAGGCCTGCCATGCAATGGGTTTCTCCAATACGCGTATTCTCTTCGGTCACATTCTTCCGGCGATCTTGCCGGAGATCATGGTCATGACATCTCTCTGGATGGCGACTGCGGTTCGGACGGAAGCGTCACTTGCCTTTATCGGCCTCGGCCTTGCTCCGCCGACCCCGACCTGGGGCGGCATGGTACGTGAAGGTTTCGACAATATCCTGAGCTCATTTCACCTGGCCCTTTATCCGAGTCTGGCGATCCTGGTGCTCGTTCTTGCCCTCAACCTGATCGGCGACGGCCTGCGTGACGTGATCGATCCGCGCCTGAAGGATGCCAGCTAGATGACGGACCATCCCGCACTCACAGTCACCGATCTCAAGATCTCCTTCTCGCGCATGCCTGTCGTCCATGGGATCAGCTTCGAGATCCGCCCAGGCAAGACCATGGCACTGGTCGGCGAATCGGGATCGGGCAAGAGCATCACATCCTTGGCCATCATGCGGCTGCTTCCTTCGCATGTCGCCAAGGCTGAGGGTTCCGTGCGTCTCGGCGGGCGCGAACTGCTGACGTTGCCGGAAGCCGAGATGCGCCAGGTTCGCGGCGGCCAGATCAGCATGATCTTTCAGGAGCCGATGACATCACTCAACCCGGTCCAGACGGTCGGAGCCCAGTTGGGTGAGGTGCTCCGGATCCATCGCAACCTCAAGGGCGCAGCCTTGCGCGAGGAGGTGCTGGATCTATTGCGAAAGGTCCGGATCCCCGACCCCGAACAGCGCATCGGCCAATATCCCCATACGTTCTCCGGCGGCATGCGCCAGAGGGTGATGATCGCGATGGCCCTGGCCTGCAATCCGGCGCTGATCATCGCCGATGAGCCGACCACCGCTTTGGACGTGACCGTCCAGGCGCAGACGCTCGAACTGCTGAAAGAGTTGCAGCGCGAGACCGGTACGGCGGTCCTGTTCATCACCCATGACATGGGCGTGGTTGCGGAAGTCGCCGACGATGTTCTCGTCATGCGGCACGGCCGCGTGCTCGAGCAGGGTTCGGTTCACGAGGTGTTCGGCAATCCGAAGGAAGATTATACGCGCAGTCTCATCGCGGCCGTACCGAGCCTTGTCGGCAAGTTGAAGGCTCATGTCGTTCCGGCGCAACCGATCGACCGTCTGCCGGAAGCTGCCGCGGGTGTCGCCGTACTCGACGTGCGCGACCTCTCGGTTCGCTTCCCCCATCGTTCAGGACTGCTCGGGCGGGTCAAGGGCGCCATCCATGCCGTCGACGGTGTTTCCTTCTCCATCGGCAAGGGCGAGACACTCGGACTGGTGGGCGAATCCGGTTCCGGAAAATCCACAATCGGCAAGGCCATCGTCAACCTGGCGCCGGTTCACGGCGGTTCCGTCGCCGTTAGCGGCCAGCAGGTCGACTATCACAGTGCTGCCAGCCTCGCCCAGATGAGACGCCAGGTGCAGATGATCTTCCAGGATCCGTTCGGCTCGCTCGATGCGCGTCAGACGATCGGTTCGGCCATCATGGAGCCGATGAAGGTTCATGGGTTGGAGACGGGTCGCGCGGCCGTTCAAAAGATGGAATGGCTGATGGAGCGTGTCGGCTTGGAACCCAGGCGCGCCAACAGCCTGCCCCATGAGTTCTCGGGAGGGCAGCGTCAGCGCATCTGCATCGCCAGGGCGCTGGCGATGTCACCCAAGGTCATCATTGCCGACGAGGCGGTCTCGGCACTCGATGTTGCGATCAAGGGACAGATCATCGAATTGATGATCGACCTGCAGAAGGAATTTGACGTCTCCTATCTCTTCATCAGCCACGACATGGCCGCGGTCGAGCGGATCTGCAACCGCGTGGCTGTCATGTATTTCGGTGAGATCGTCGAGATCGGTCCGCGGGACGAAATCATCGGACGTCCGGGACACAGCTACACGCAGCGGCTACTGTCGGCCATCCCCATCACCCATCCCGGTCAGCGGGAAACGCGTGTGCGCCGTTCTGCCGATGTCGCGCCGCCGCAAAGTCCGCTGAAGCCACTGGGCTACGCCGCGCCCGCCGCTCGCTGGAGTATGGCGGCGGAAGGTCACTTTATTCGTCAGGCAAGCTGAGCGCCTTGGAGGGTTGAATGCATGTAATATCCGGACTTGCGGAATTTGTCAGCGGCCACCCGCAAGGCAGGCTGCCCCAGCAAACCCGTGAGACTATTTCACTTCTGCTGCTCGACCTGATGGCAGCCACGGCGGCAGGGCTCCATGGACCCCTGGCGGCATCAGCCCGCAAGGCCGCTGCAGATATTTATGGGGCCGGCAATGCGCAGGTCTGGCTGACTGAAACACGCCTGAGCGTCGCAGGCGCGGCGATGGCCAACAGCGCCGCGGCCAGCGCGCTCGATATCGACGACGGCCACCGCGGCGCGGCCGGTCATGCCGGTGCGGGCGTGATTCCGAGCGTGTTGGCGGTGGGGCAGTCGATTGGTGCGTCCGACGAGGAAATCCTCGATGCGATTGCCCTTGGTTATGACGTGGCTCTTCGCGTCGCCGCGTCCCGCCCGACGAGCACGATCGAAACCTATGCAAGCGGCAGGTGGGTGAGCTACGGCGCTGCGGCGGCAGCTGGTCGCCTTCTCCGGCTCGATCCCAATCAGCAAGCCCACGCCCTGGCGATCGCCGGCGCCGAAGGCCCGATCGTCTTCCCGACCGGCTCCTCGAAATTCCAGGGCAGCACTGTCAAGGAAGGCATTCCGCCCGCGGTGGTCGCGGGATTGACCGGTGCCTATCGTGCTCGAGCCGGCGCGACCGGGCCGCTCGACCTGCTTGACAATCCGTCGCGCTATGAGCCGAACCTGCTTGTGGGCGGGCTGGGCGAAAGCTGGGAACTGCAGAAGTGCTATCTCAAGCCCTATGCCTGCTGCCGGTACATGCACGCCGCCATCGATGGCATCCTCAAGCTGCGTCAGAGCGGGCGGAAGATCCGCAGGCTTCGGATCGAGACCTTTCCGCAGGCACTGCGTCTTGCAAACGAACGTGCGCCGCGCTCGCTCGAGGGAGGGCAATATAGTTTCTACTTCAGTTGCGCGCTCGCAGCGTTGCGCGGACGAGAGGCCCTGCAGCCTGTCGATCCGAATGCCCTCAGGGATGCGGAGGTTTTGCAGCTTGCGAGCCTGATTGAGCTCGACGTGTCGAGCGATTTTGCCACGGCCTTTCCGGTGCGCACCCCAGCCCGTGTCCTGATTGACCAGGGAGAGGGGCTGGAGGAACTGGTCATCGACTATCCGCTTGGCGATGTCGCCAATCCGATGAGCTGGGACCAGGTCGCAAACAAGTTCAAGAACATTGGAAGAAATAGCCTGAGCCGGCAGCGGCAGGAGCACATCATCTCGGCGATCAGCGGGCTTGGGACCGCTGGCTTTGCTCCCCTGCTCAATGCCCTTTCAGTATCCGAGCCTTTTAACCAGCAATGAGGAGGAAATTGCGATGAAGTATCAAACAGGTCTGAGCTTGCGACTACTGGCTGCGCTCCTTGCGTCCGCCGCCCTTTTTCCCGCCGCGGCGATCGCGGCCCAGACGGAGCTGCGGGTTGGCGCTGCTTCGGCCGATATCGGCAATCTGGACCCGCATTTCGCGTCCAGCACCTCTGACCGAACACTCGTCGCCTGGATCTATGGCGGACTGGTTCGCTTTGCTCCCGGTTCGACCGATCCCGCGACCATCGAAGGGGATCTCGCAGAAAGCTGGGAAGCCAGCGGCGACAATCTGGTCTGGACCTTCAAGCTTAACCCCGGTGTTCAGTGGCAGCACGGCTATGGGGAGGTGACGGCTGACGACGTCGTCTTCAGCCTTCAGAAGTCTGCCGATCCGAAGCGCTCCGCTTTTGCGACGGACTACAAGGCCATCAAGAGTGTCGAAGCAGTCGATACGCATACGGTCCGCATCACGCTTGCCAATGCGGTGCCGAGTCTGCTTGGCCTGCTGACCAACTATTCGGGTGGGTTCATCATCAGCAAGAAGGCCTATGAGGAACGCGGTGAGAACTTCACCCGCAATCCCGTGGGTTTTGGGCCCTTCCAGTTTGAGTCCGTGGACCCGGGCGTGGCCGTGAACCTGGTGTCTCACAAGGCTTACTATCGCGGCGCGCCGAAGATCGAGAAGGTGACCTACCGCTTCCTCAATGCCGCGGCAGGGCGAGACCTCGCCTTCACGGCAGGGGAAATCGACGTTGCCGCCGGCACGACCGATCAGCGCTGGCTGCAGCGAATGAAGGAGATGCCGGGCGCCAAGATCGATATCTTCGATCCCGCCGAGCTTACCGTCGTTCACCTCAACCGGAACCAGAAGCCGTTCGATGACATCCGTGTTCGCCAGGCCATTGCCCATGCGATCAACCCGGGTGAAATCGCGCAGTTCCGCGGGGCCGATTTCACCCGTGTCGCAAAGTCGGTGATCCCTTCGAACAACCTCGGCCTGAACGCAGAGGTGGGCCTGCTGCCGCACGACCTTGAAAAGGCCAAGGCTCTGCTGGCCGAGGCTGGCTATCCTGATGGTCTGACCGTCAAGATGATTTCGAGCCAGATGCCAAGCTATGCCACGACCGATCAGCTTCTGCAGGCGCAACTGGCAAAGGCCGGCATCACGCTCAAGCTGGAACCCGTCGAGCATGCCACCTGGCACCAGATGATCCGCAAGGATCTAAGCCCGCTGGTCGACTATGGGGCGGCACGTTTCCCGGTGGCGGATACCTATCTCACGCAATTCTACCACTCCAAGAGCGGCATCGGTGAGCCGGGTCAGGTGACCAACTTCAGCCATTGCGCTGTCGCGGACGCGCAGATCGAGGCCGCCCGCACCGAAGCCGATCCGAAGAAGCAGATCGAACTGTGGCAAGAAGCGCAGAAGCTTATCGTCGCCGATGTTTGCGGCGTTCCGGTCACCGAAACCGGCCAGGTCTGGATTCGCAAGGACACTCTGGACTGGGGCTTCGAACTGAAGGGCTCGATGTCCCTCGGCCCGCTTCTGACCGAACAAAGCCATTTCACGGAATAATCCGAATGGCCCGGGACCGGCAGTTCCGCCGGTCCCGGAACTCCTCTGGACGCCCAAGATGACAAAGCTGACCTATCCGGATTACTCCAACCTGTGCGGTTGGAATGCTCTTTTGCCGAGCCGCAGCCCGAGACCTGCATTGCAGGAGGACACGACCGTCGATCTCGCGGTCGTCGGCGCCGGCTTCACGGGGCTCGCAATCGCACGCCGCTTTTCCGAGCTCGATCCGGATGCACGGGTCGCGGTGATCGAGGCGACCACGGTGGGCGAAGGTTCCTCCGCCCGAAATTCCGGTTTTACCGGTGCCGATGTCTTGCCGCGCAACGCGTCGATCGAAATGGCGGAGAAGGCAAGGGTCCAGTCCGCTTTCTTCAAGGAAGCGTTCGATTGGCTGATGCAGATCGTGCGTGAAAACGGGATCGAGTGCGATCTCCAGCAGGTTGGCTCCATCCGTGGAGCCGCGACGGAACTCGGCGAGGCTTCGCTGCGCAACGTGCTGGAAGTCGCGCGTGTTAACGGCATCGCGCACACGACGCTGTCCCGTGAAGATATTCATCGGCGCATCGGCTCGTCCTATTATCGGTTCGGGATCCATATGCAGGATACCTGGCTGCTTCAGCCGGCGGCGCTGATCCGCGGCCTTCTGGATGCATTGCCCGCCCCGATCGAGGTGTTCGAGAATACGCACGTGTCGAGGATGCGCAAAGGCGATGGCTGGATACTGGAAACACCCGGAGGCATCGTCAAAGCCAAGAAGGTTGCGCTTGCGACCAATGGATTCATTCGCAAGTTCGGCTATCTCAAGTCGCGCATGGCCACCATCTACACCTATGCGGCCGTAACCGAGGAGATTGCCGAAAGCCGAATCCACGAACTCGGCGAATCCGCCACCTGGGGACTCTTGCCCTCGCACCGCCTCGGCACGACGCTTCGCCGGATCGGGCGAAACCGGTTGATGGTCCGCAGCCTCTATGCGCACGAAGCCGAACTGGACGAGCGCGATGCCATAGGCAATCTTCGCGATCGCTTCGAGCGGCGCTGGGCGGGTCTGAAGGATGTTCAGTTCGAATATCTCTGGGCGGGTACGACCGCCTTTACGATGAACGGTGCTCCGTGGTGGGGCAAGCTCGACAAGGACCTCTACGCCTCGGGCGGCTGCAACGGCAGCGGCATCACCAAGGGAACGATGCTGGGTCGGCATCTCGCTGAACTGATGCTCGACATCGGCGATCACACGCAGATGGCCACCAGCATGGGCACGGCAAGCTGGATCGCTCCCGAACCCTTCCGATCCATCGGCTTCCGCGTCGTCTCCGCGCTCGAAAGCCGCAAGGCCGGAAGAGAAATGTAGTGAAAAGGCGAGCGGAGGCAACCTGGCTCCCTGGTATTCGGTTCAGGGCCATCGATTTCCGCTGAGATCCTGGAATGACGGGTGGAACCGTCCCGCCAGTCGGTCTCCAGGCGGCTTGCACAGCGGTTCGCGCCCGCGGGGCCGGCATGTCGCCGTACGCACGATGTCGTGCATTGCGTGTGCCCGTTATCGGTCATGGTCAGACGACTGCATGGCCCCTCCGCCCCACGGTGAAGGGATGCCGCCACTTTACCTGGCGCGCGTAAGCGCAAGCTCAACGAAGACGATAAGAGGGCTCGCCGACCCATACGCCGGCGGCTGGCGACAATTCACCGGAAGGAACCTGATCGAGCTGAGCGGATCTGACGACCCGCTCACGCTAGAAGCGTACCCGCACGGCCGCCTTGGCCCCGCCAGATTGGTCACCGTTACCTTCCATGCCATAGAGCAGGGTCAGGTCGAGATCCCAGTTCGTCTCGGTACCGATCTCGATTCCGGCGGTCGCGGTGCCAAACAGGCCCTCGCCGTCCATTCCGGCGAAGCCGCCGGTCATCGCCAGCTTCGGCGTGATCGTGACCCCGTCGTCGAGAAGATAGCGTCTTGAAACTGTCGCGCCTACGCTCATGCGCATCTGCTCTTCCGTGAAACCATCCATGTCGATTGTGGAGCCGGTGCCGTTGGTCACGCTGTAATCATCAACCGTTTCGGACAAGTAGACGACCCGCAGGCTGGGGACCAGGAGTGTGTTTTCGTCCAGCTGCCATTGTCCTTTCAGCTCCGTGTTGAAAAGGAGCCGCCGGGTGTCGAAGCTGCCGTCGAAGAAGGTCGTGTCGATATCGTTCCACGAACCGCCGTAGAGCAGGCTCGTGTCGAGGAACAGGTTGTCGCCGAGCGCGATCGAAGCATAGGGGCCAGCCAGCCAGCCGTTGCCGACAAGCTTCGCGTCGCCGTCCGTCGGGTCGGTCATGCGATCGAAGTGCATCGAGAAGCCGATCAGCGCCCGCTCGCCGATCATGTAGTCGGCGCCTGCCGAGAGCATCGCGAAGGTGCCCCACTGATCGCCGTCCTCCTCGCTTCGGTGCATCATCAGCGAACCGTCGATCCAGAAGTTGAAAGGCAGCGGAACGACTGCCCCGCCGTGACCCTCTGCCGCCTGTCTCGCTGCATCGATCTGGACAAGGCTGGTCGAAAAGCCATAGGTCATGGCTTCGTTTGAAGGAGAGATCCGGGTCGTGACCGGCTCCTGGGCCGTCGACATTGCGCGGCGCTCCGACAAGCCCGGTATCTTGATGGAGGAGGAGAGCAGGCTCTGGCGCGTGCCGACGAAATCGCGGACCAGCCCGTCTATCTCGCTTCGCACGGCCTCTTCGTCATGGCTGAGACCGAAGGTCACCGTGGCGACGTTTGACGTTCCGAGGCCGCTTTTGAGCACATAGCCAATGGCAACCGAACCGGAGAAGCCGGTGGCCGGAGTGAACTTGAGATAGTAGCCAATGGGTGTCACGCTGCCAAGGGCCGCGACCTCGCCCTGGATGATCTCGGCCTTGCCGGCATTTTGTGGCGAAACGCTGAGGACCGAGGCGCCGGTGAAGGGGCCGCCGGTCGCGCCGCGATTGAGGTAGACGAGCGGCGGCGCGCTTCCCGGCGGAACGATGACGGTCTGGTCGCCAGCCGTCACGTCACGTGCAGTGACGTTCAAATCATAGTTCGCCTCTCCGGTCTGCCCGACACTGTCTCGCGCGGCGATGGTGAAACTGTAGCGCTTGGCTTCTGCACTGGCCGCAAGCGGTCCACTGAGAGCGCCGGTGGAGACGTTGAGGATCATCCCGTCTGGAAGTGTGCCGCTCTTGAGGCTGTAGACAATCCCGCCAGTGCCCCCGGAGGCAACAATCGAGGCGCTGTAGGCTTCACCGGCCATTGCTTCCGGCAATGATGACCCGGAGGGCGGGGCGAATGTAAGCAAGGCCGGGGCCGGTGCGATCGTCAGGGCATAGCTTGCCGATCCGGTGGCGCCATAAATGTCCGTGGCTGCAATGGTGAAGGTGAAGCTGCCGCTTGAACCCGGAGTTCCCGAGAGGACACCGGTCGCGCTGTCAAGGCCAAGGCCGGCCGGCAGCCTGCCGCTTGTCACGCCATAGGAATAGGGACCGGTGCCGGAGGTCGCCCCAATGGTCAGATTGTAGGCATTGCCAACTCGGCCCGCGACAAGGGGGCCGGAGGCGGGCGTCAAGTCGAGCACAGGGGCGGTAACGGTCACGCTGACGACCGCTGCTGCCGAGGTGCCGGTGACATTGGTCGCGGTGTAGGTGAAGCTGTCGGAGCCTGAGTAACCCGAAGCCGGCGTGTAGGTGATCGATGTGCCGGAGGCCACCGCTGTGCCATGCGTGGGGGCAGAGGCGATCGCAACGCTTGTCGCTGCGCCACCGGAGAGCATGAGAACGATAGGGGTGCCCGAGGAATTGTAGGGAACCGAGGCCGTCACCGGATTTGCGATCGGTGCAGCCGGATTGACGGTGATGCTGATCGTGGCGGGTGCGGAAGTCCCGGTAATGTTGGTGGCCGTATAAGTGAAACTGTCAGGTCCTGAATAGTCTGCAGCAGGCGTGTAGGTGATCGAGTTTCCTGAAGCGACTGCAGTCCCATGGGACGGAGCCGATGCGACGGCAACGCTGTCCGGTGCGCCTCCGGTCACGTTCAGTGGGATCGAATTGTCCGAAGATCCTGCAGCGACAGTCGAGGAGACCGGGTTTGCGATTGGCGCTTCGGGATTGACGGCGAAGGTGTGTGACACCTGGGTGGCGGGCAGATAGCTGGCATTGCCGGCCTGGTCGGCATTGATGGTGCAGGAACCGGTCGACACGAGAGCCAGGAGGCCGCCGGGAGTGATGGTGCAGACGGTTGGCGTGCTCGAGGTGAAGGGCGGCGTCAGGCCGGAACTGGCGGGCGCCGTCAGGGTCGGTGTCGTGCCGAAGTTCTGGCTGCCCGGGTTGGCGAAGGTGATAGTCTGGCTCGCCGCCGGCGTCACGCTGTTTGAGGCTGCGGACGACGAGCCGGTACCGGCGATGTTTGTGGCCGTGACCGTGAAGGTATAGGCCGTGCCGTTGGTCAGGCCGGTAAGGGTGATGGGACTGGCTACATCGGTTGCGGTGA
>JAIBEK010000003.1 GCA_019459145.1 Arenimonas sp. | reverse complement strand
GTTTGGTGTTTGGGGGTGTTATTCGGGGTGTCTCGGTGCGTTGGTGTTGTTTTTCTTTTTTGTGGCGGCTGTGGTTTTTGGGACCTTTTTCTCCCGGGGGGGTTTTTGGGGGGGGGTTCGGGGGGTTGGGGGGGGGCTAAGCCACGAGATGGCGGCGCACTTGTCCCCCTCATCGCCTCGCATCCGCTCGGCACTTCTCCCCGCTGGGGAGAAGAGGGGCGTCCGCCGGCCTCAGGCCACCCAGCCGCTGGAAAGCGCGCTCACCCAGTCGGCCATGCCATGCGCCTTGGCCAGTTCGGCGGCGGCCGCATTGTCATAGCGCACCTGGCGGAAGGTCGGCTGCCAGCCGCGCTCGGTCTTCTCCAGAACCGCATAGGCGGCAAAGGGCGCGCCGGCCTGGGCCTTGTGATAGAACGGCTTGTCATAGTCGAAACCGGGGCAGCCGACGCTGCCGGGATTGACGATCAGCTGGCCGTCGGAAAGCTGCGCGGAGCGGGCGATATGGCTGTGGCCGCACAGGATCAGCGGCTGCTCGATGCCCTTAGCCAGCGCCTCGATCTCGTCGATCGGCCTCAGGTGGAAGATGCCCGCCTCGTGCAGCGTCTCCATCCAGTAGGTGTTGTCGTCCTTCGGCGTCGCGTGGCAGAGATAGACCTCGTCGCGATAGACGGCACTGAACGGCAGAGTGCGTATCCAGTCGAGCTGTGCTTCCGACAGCTGCGGATAGGACGGCCGCTCCCAGTCGCCCATCTCTTCGAACGGCCGGTCGATCAGTGCCCGGTCGTGATTGCCGCGCACCGTCACCGCATCGAGCGGCATCAGCAGGTCTGCGGTCAGGCCCGCTTCGAGTGGTCCGGAAAAGCAGTCGCCGAGATTGACGATCTCGGTAATCCCCTGCCGGCGGATATCCTCGAGCACGGCTTCGAGCGCCAAGTGGTTACCGTGCACGTCGGCGATGGCGGCGAACTTCATCGCTCAACTGCCCCGATAGGTCGAATAGCCGTAAGGCGACAGCAGCAGCGGCACGTGGTAGTGCGCGGACGTATCGGAAATGCCGAAGCGGATCGGGATGACGTCGAGAAAGGGCGGATCGGTCAGGGAAATCCCGCTCGCCTTCAGATAATCGCCGGCATGGAACAGCAGCTCGTAATGGCCGGCCTGGAAATCGGTGTCCTTGAGCAGCGGCCCGCCGTCGATCCGGCCATCGGCATTTGTGAAGACCGTGGTGATCAGCTCGGCCTCCTCGCCGTTCATCCGCATCAGCTGGATCTTCAGCCCCTCAGCGGGCCTGCCAAGCGCGGTGTCGAGGACGTGGGTGGTAAGGCCGGTCATAGATGGGGCTCCAGGATGCGGTATGGCGTTGAGAAGACATGCTCTTCGAGATTGTTGCCCGGACCGTCGCGATCGACAACCAGAAAATCCGATACCGCACCGATTGTCATCAGCGGATGGTGCCAGACATTGCGGTGGTAGTTCACGCCCTGGTCGGGACGGGCGAGAAAGACCTCAGGACGGCCGGGTGTGCCGCCCTCATCCGGCGACACGGCCACCAGGAAAGGACGCTGCGACAGGGGCGAGAAGCTCTGACTGCCGAGCGGATGGCGCTCCATCATGCCGATCTCGTAAGGGAAGCTGCGCGGCTGGCCGCGAAAGATGTTGACAATCACCCGGGCCCCCTCGCCCGCCGCTTCCGGCGAGAACAGCGCATGGAAGCGCTCGGTGGTGCCGCCGTTGATCAGCCGCATGGTGGAAGGATCGGCCTCAATCACCTCGCCGAAGGGCGCAAAAGCCTCGGCCGTGAGAGGCTGAATGGAAAGCAGATGGGTCAAGCGGTGTCATTCTCCCTGGGCATTCGGATGGCGCAACTGATCGATCTGGGCGATCAGGACCGGCAGGTCGTTCTGAACGGTATCCCAGACCAGCCGCCAATCGAGCGTTTCGTATTTATGGACGACCACGTTCCGCAACCCCTTGATCTTCGACCAGGCGATGCCCGGCTGTTCGGACGCCACGTCCGGAGAACGGTCGAGGATCCTCGATGCAGCGGCTGCGATCAGCACGAACGTCATCGCGACGGCGCGCTGGGTCAGGATATCCCTCTCGAATGTCTCCAGTGTCGATCCGCTGATGAAGCCGATCGCCTCGGAAGCGGCCTCCCGCATATCAAGGAGATTGTCGAGAAGCCGCTGCTCCGGGGTCATATGGTCGCCGCCTCAGCCAGGATCCGCTCACGCATCCGGGGCTTAAGCCCCCCCGAGGTCACCACATCCACCTTGCATGGCAACAACCGCTCCATCTCGGATTGCAGGCCGCCCAAGTCAAGCAATGTCATTCCCGGCAAGGGATCGACCAGGATGTCGAGATCGCTGTCGACCCGGTCCTCGCCACGCGCCACCGAACCGAAGACGCGCGGGTTCGTCGCGTTGAAGCGCCTCGTCGCCTCGCGGATTGCCTGACGGTTCTGCTCCAGAACTTCGGACGGCTTCATCGGTCAACTCCTGTACGGCCACTATAGGCGACCGGCCCGACCGAGGGAAGCGCCACGCGGCGCAAGCGCCCAGCTCTCAAACGCAAACGACGCCCGCTTTCGCCGGCGTCGCGTCATCGTCTTTGGAAATTGGAACCCATCAGGCGCCGCTGCGGCCGTAGTCGGCGGTAGCCACTTACCACAACCTCTAGAACACATGCGCAGCGAACTGGTAGGGGCAGCCCTGCGAGATCGGACGACGGTCTTCAAGATAGCCCTTGTAGCCGTTGTTGACGAAGGAATGCGGGACGCGGATCGAGGCGCCACGATCGGCAACGCCATAGGAGAACTTGTCCCACGGAGCGGTCTCGTGCTTGCCGGTCAGGCGCATGT
>JAIBEK010000025.1 GCA_019459145.1 Arenimonas sp. | reverse complement strand
CTGGCAAGCGCAAGCAAACCCGCAAGGAGTTGTTCCTGATCGAGATGGATCGGGTGGTGCCGTGGAAGGGCTTGATTGCTTTGATCGAGCCACATTATCCGAAGGGTGAAGGTGGCCGTCCGGCCTACCCGTTGATGGCGATGCTGCGTGTGCATCTGCTGCAGAACTGGTTCGGCTACAGCGATCCAGCGATGGAGGAAGCGCTGTACGAAACCACGATCCTGCGCCAGTTTGCCGGGCTGAACCTGGAGCGCATCCCCGACGAAACCACCATTCTCAACTTCCGCCGCTTGCTGGAGAAACACGAGCTGGCGGCCGGCATCCTCGCTGTCATCAATGGCTATCTGGGCGACCGCGGCCTGTCGCTGCGCCAGGGCACCATCGTCGATGCAACGCTGATCAATGCGCCCAGTTCGACCAAGAACAAGGACGGCAAGCGCGACCCGGAAATGCACCAGACCAAGAAGGGAAACCAGTATTGTGTGTCACGAACACAGGTCAGATGACCTGTGCTGCTGTGCCGAAGATGGAAGTAGGCCTTCCGAAGTCGGCTTGCAGGAGCGGACTTCAAACCACCCGGTGCTGCTGCATCCAAAAAGTGTGGTGGTGAGCGACCGAGGAAAAGTCATCCCTGAGGATGGCAGGTGAGTATGGAGAAGATGAGCGAAAGCAAACCGTCCGATGACGCATCGTTATGCCCAAGGTGCTGCCGAAACTGAGGTGGAGTACTGGCTTCAGGACAAGTCGGGGCGTTACCTGCTTACGGACCCGATGGCAGCCGGTGTATAGGCGGCATGATCTTCATACAGGCTTTGGTACGGAACGTGAGAACCTTGTTCCAGATGCGAAGGAAAATGACAAATGGCCAACACCATGAGGAAGAATACCGATGCTGGAACGAGGGGCGGAGCCTCCCGTAGTAGCGATGAAGCCTCTGTAATGGAGGTGGAGCGAAGGGGCGGCGTTATCCGGCCGACGAGCGTTGCCAACCTCCGGGGATGAGTGGCGTGAGCTCGGCGAAACCTTATGACATAGCGAAACGCACGGTATGGGACGCCTACCAGCGGGTCAGGGCCAACCGCGGTGCTGCCGGCATCGACGATGAAACCATCGCCGATTTCGAGCGGGATCTGTCTAAGAATCTCTACAAGCTGTGGAATCGGATGTCGTCGGGGTCGTACTTCCCGCCTCCGGTCAAGCAAGTAGAAATTCCCAAGGCATCGGGAGGCACGCGCAAGCTGGGAGTGCCCACTGTTGGTGATCGTGTCGCGCAAACCGTGGTCAAGCTTCTCATCGAGCCGGAGCTGGACTCGATCTTCCACTCGGACTCCTATGGGTACCGGCCGGGACGATCAGCGAAGCAGGCGGTGGCGATCACGCGTGAGCGCTGCTGGCGATACGACTGGGTGGTGGAGTTTGATATCAAGGCAGCCTTCGATCAGATCAATCATGGATTGCTGATGAAGGCGGTGCGCCTGCACATCAAGGAGGACTGGATACTTCTGTACATCGAGCGGTGGCTGGTTGCGCCGTTCGAAACGGATGACGGCATGCGCGTCCCACGCGAACGCGGCACCCCGCAAGGTGGAGTGATCAGTCCCCTCCTGATGAATCTGTTCATGCACTATGCCTTCGACACCTGGATGCAACGTACCAGCCCCAACTGCCCGTTTGCCCGCTACGCCGATGATGCGGTGGTGCACTGCCGCAGTCGAAAGCAAGCGGAGTACGTGATGCGCTCCATTGCTTCACGGCTGGCTGCCTGTGGCTTGACGATGCACCCGGAGAAATCGAAGGTCGTGTACTGCAAGGACAGCAACCGTCGCGCAGGTTATCCGCATGTGAGCTTTACCTTCCTCGGCTTCACCTTTAGGCCGAGGAAGGCGCTCAGCAAACAAGACCAGCTCTTCACGAGCTTCCTTCCGGGAGCGAGTGCGGATGCCTTAAAGCGGATGCGGCAAGCGGTACGCAGGTGGCGACTCAATCGCCAAACCCACGTGACGCTGGTCGACGTGGCTCGGCTCTACAATCCAGTGATACAGGGGTGGTGGCAATACTATGGCTCGTTCTATCGGACAGCCATGCTTGGCATCTTCCAGCACATTGACCGCGCGCTTGAACGCTGGGCCCGACGAAAATACAAGGCCCTTCATAGGCGCAAGCGGCGCATTAGCCAATGGCTGGACAAGATGCGGACTGTGGTACCCCGGCTGTTTCATCACTGGCGAGTGACCGGGCAGCAAGGTTGGATAACGGGAGCCGTATGACGCGAGAGTGTCACGTACGGTTCTGCGAGCGGCTGCGGGGGCAGTTCCCGCGGCCGACTCACCA
>JAIBEK010000036.1 GCA_019459145.1 Arenimonas sp. | reverse complement strand
GCCGAAGAGGCCTCCGCCTCGATGGAGCAGATGGCCGCCAACATCAAGCAGAACGCCGACAATGCCGCCCAGACGGAAAAGATCGCCCGTCAGTCGGCCAAGGATGCCGAAACCAGCGGCGATGCCGTCAATCGCGCCGTGGCCGCCATGCGCACGATCGCCGAGAAGATCTCGATCGTCCAGGAAATCGCCCGCCAGACCGACCTGCTTGCGCTCAACGCAGCGGTCGAGGCCGCCCGCGCCGGCGAACACGGCAAGGGTTTTGCCGTCGTCGCGTCCGAAGTGCGCAAGCTGGCCGAGCGCTCGCAATCGGCCGCAGCCGAGATCAGCGCCATGTCGGGCGAGACCGTCCAGTCCGCCCAGAACGCCGGCGAGATGCTGAACCGGCTGGTGCCCGACATCCGCAAGACCGCCGAACTGGTGGCGGAAATCTCGGCCGCCTGCCGCGAGCAAGACATTGGTGCCGCCCAGATCAACGAGGCGATCCAGCAGCTCGACAAGGTGACCCAGCAGAATGCCGGCGCGTCTGAAGAAATGTCGGCGACCTCGGAAGAACTGGCCGCCCAGGCCGAGGAGCTGCAAAGCTCGATCGCCTTCTTCAAGGTTGACACCGCCGCCAGGGGCATTCAGCCGAAGCCGGTTGCTGCCGTCAGCCGTGCATCGTCCGCAGCAAAGGTCCCGGCCCGTCCGGCACCGCGCCAGGCAACGTCCACGGTTGCCGCCCAGCAGGCACGGGTCAAGGGCTTTGCCCTCGACCTCAGCATGGGCGGACCGGACGCCGCGGACAACGAATTCAAGGAGAGTGCCTGACCCTTCCGGTCGTCAGACCTCTCGTCCACGGCAATTTGCCAGGAGGATGGCCCGGAGCATGAGCCCGGACCATCCTCGTCGAAGGACCACAATAGGCAGGCGTGAATGGATCGCCCCCCTGCTCCTGAACACACGCAGTCCGTCGGATGCCGAGGCCTCCGCGGATATTGGGCAGAATGGGGACTAGAATGCGTTTTTCCATCAAACTCAAATTGGCATTAGCCTTTAGTTTCTTGATTTTCATGCTGGCGGGCTCCGCAGGCTTCGGTATTTTCAACCTCGCCCTGATGAAGGACGGCATGGACGAGGTGGTGGACGTCTCCGCCGCCCGTCTGGACCAGATCCACGAACTCAACGCGCTCACCAGGGATGTCGTGACTGCGCAGAAAAGCATGATCCTGGCCGCCACGCCGCAGGAGACGCAAAGCTTCATCAAGGCGAGCAACGAGGGCCACGCGGAACTCCAGCAGCATTTCACCCAGCTCGCCTCGACCGCGAGCGCGGCGACGAAAGCCTATTGGGACGAGCTGAAGGTCGTGCTCGACCATTTCATCGAGAGTGATGACCGCGTCCAGGACCTCGTCCGCTCCGGCAACAAGGACGCCGCAATGGCCCTTTCGGCCGGCAAGAGCCACGAGGACGCCGTCGCCCTGACGGCAAAGCTCGACGAGGGTGTCCGGATCAACCGCGACCGCATGCAGGAAGCGAAGCTGGCATCGGACGGGGAATATGAACTCGCGCGCCTGGAACTGATCATCGCTTCCGTCGTCGCGACCCTGGTCGCCGTGGTCACGGCCGTCTGGATCGCGTTCGGCATCAGCGCCGGCCTGCGCAAGATCATGGCCGTCGCCGAGGCCGTCGCAATCGGCGACCTCGACCAGAACGTCGAGATGAAGACGAATGACGAGATCAAGGACCTCGTCGACACGATCAACCGCATGACCGCCAATCTCAAGGATATGGCCCTCATCGCCGAGAGGATCGCCGAAGGCGACCTGACCGTGACGCCGAAGCCGCAATCCGACAAGGACATACTCGGACATTCGCTTGCCAGCATGGTGGAGCGCCTGCGCGGCGTTGTTGCCGATGCACTGTCGGCCTCCGACAACGTGTCGTCGGGCAGCCAGGAACTGTCGGCAAGCTCGGAACAGTTGAGCCAGGGCGCGACCGAACAGGCAGCTTCCGCCGAAGAGGCCTCCGCCTCGATGGAGCAGATGGCCGCCAACATCAAGCAGAACGCCGACAATGCCGCCCAGACGGAAAAGATCGCCCGTCAGTCGGCCAAGGATGCCGAAACCAGCGGCGATGCCGTCAATCGCGCCGTG
>JAIBEK010000031.1 GCA_019459145.1 Arenimonas sp. | reverse complement strand
TCCTTCAGTCGGTGCGGCTGTTCCAGTCGCGCCAGTAGGTGCAGGCTCGGTCGATATCGGCGTCCTGCGTTCGCTTGCTTCCCCCGCATAAGAGCAGAATCACAGTCTTGCCTGACCTCGCGCAATAGACCCTGTAGCCCGGGCCCACATCTATGCGCAGTTCAAATACGCCCTCGCGTATCGGTTTGAAATCACCGAAGTTGCCCAACTCCAGCCGGTTCAGTCGCCGGACAATCGCTGCCTTGCCCTGCAGATCACGGAGTGTCCGCAGCCATTCGACAATCAGGTCCTCGCCATCGCGCGTCAGGTAGTGGCGTATGGTCAGCATATAATTTATCTTCGTTTAAAAACGAATTCAACGCAAGCAATATCCGAATGCCCCCTCCTTGGGGCCTGAGCCCAGCTTCTGGCGCTGGTCTGCCGAGCCTCAAGTCTGATCCATGTTGATCCGGCAAGTCGGTCGCAAGCGCCCGCTCTACCGCCCCTCGCGCCACCACGTCGCCGACATTGCCAAGAGCAGCACCGCCAGCCCCGCGAAGCCGGCAAACAGCGGCAGCGTGTTCACGCCCTTCAGCACCGTTTCGTCGGTGAGGCGCACCAGAAGGCGGCGGTTGTCGGCGATGCGGACGTCGCCGCGGACGGGGAGGATGTCGGGGAGGCGCAGGCCGCCCTTGCCGTCGTCGAGGCGGGCGATCCTGCCGCGGGTTTCGGTGGCGATCGATTTCAGCGTGTCGAGCGTCGAGACCATGGCCTTGAATTCGGGGGCATCGACCGCGCCGACATGGACGAGGGTGGAGAATTCGCCGTTGGCGATGGTGAAGAGGCCGGTCTCGTCCATGCGCTTTTCGCCGCGATAAAGGCCGGGCGCGGTTTCGGTCAGCGCCAGCGTTTCGGTCTTGCCCGACGGCGTGCGGATGGTGGCCGAGCCGGGGTCGCCGACGATCGTCTGGCGTGTCACTTCCAGCGTGCGGCCGAGCGCGCGGGCCTTCAGCGCCTCTTCCTCGAGTTCCGGTTCCTTCATCAGCCAGTGGGCGATGCGGCGATAGAGCGAGACATGCGGGCCGCCGCCCTCGAAACCGCGGGCCCAGAGCCAGCCCTGGTCGGAGAGCAGCATGGCGACACGGCCTTCCTCGGCGCGGTCGAGCACCAGCAGCGGGCGCCCGTCGGCGGCGGTCATCACGCTTTCGCCGCGCGGCGGGTCGACGTCGATGCTGCGGAACCAGCGGCCCCATTGCGGCGGTTCGGCGGATGCGCCGTCGAGACCGCGGGTGACGGGGTGGCGCTGGCCCTGTTCGGAGAGGCGCGGATAAAAGGCCGCCTCGTGGACATTTCCGGTCGGGGCGGCCGGCAGAACGGAGGCGAGCGGCGTGACCGCGATCGAATCCTCGCTGGCGTGTTCCGGCCCCGCGGCGATCAGCAGGGCGCCGCCCTTCTTCACGTATTCGGCGATGTAGTCGTAATAGAGGATCGGCAGCACGCCGCGGTGCTGGTAGCGGTCGAAGATGATCAGGTCGAAATCGTTGATCTTCTCGACGAAGAGTTCGCGCGTCGGGAAGGCGATCAGCGACAATTCGTTGATCGGCGTGCCGTCCTGCTTTTCCGGCGGGCGCAGAATGGTGAAATGCACCAGATCGACCGCCGCGTCGGATTTCAACAGGTTGCGCCAGGCGCGCTCGCCGGCATGGGGTTCGCCGGAGACGAGCAGCACGCGCAGGTTCTCGCGGATGCCCTCGATGAGGTGGATCGCCTTGTTGTTGACCTCGGTGACCTCGCCGGGCGTGGCGGCGACGGTGAATTCGAGCACATTGTTGCCGCCGCGCGGCACCTTGAAGCCGAAGGGCGTCTCGACGCCGGGCGTGGCGTTGAGCGTGGCGATCTCCTCGCCGTTCATGCGCACGGTGACGGTGGCGGGCGTATCGGTGCGGCGGCCGTCGTCGAAGACGCGGAGTGTCAGTTCCTGGCCCTCGTCGACGATGCCGAAGCGCGGCGCGCGCAGCACTTCGATGCGGCGGTCGAACTCGTCGGCCTTGCCGGTGACGAGGCCGTGGACGGGGGCGTCGAAGCCGAGTGCCTGGCCGGCGGCGGGCACGTCGTGTACCTGACCGTCGGTGATGAAGATGGCGGCGCCGATGCGGGCCGGGGGCACGTCGGAGATGGCCGAGGCGAGCGCCTCGAACAGCCGGGTCGAGGGCGCGTCGGAGGTGGCGGGGTCGCGCACCTCGACGATGCGCGGCTCGATGCGGGTAAAGCGCGACAGCCGGTCCTTCAGGCCTTCGAGCGCCGCATCGGTCTGGGCGACGCGCTCGGGCGTTTCCTGGCTCTGGCTGCGGTCGACGATGACCGGCACGACGGTTGACAGCGCCTCGCGGTCCTCCTGCATCAAAAGCGGATTGGCAAGCGCTGCGAGCACGGCCGCCGAGGCGAGAAGGCGAACCCCGGTGCCGCGCACGCCGCTGGCAAAGCCGGCGGTGGCGAGGATCAGCGCCAGCACGGCAAGGGCCAGCAAAACGAACCACGGAACGAAGGGGGCGAAGTGGAGTGTCATGTCACTGCCCCAGCCGTTCGAGGAGGGCGGGAACATGCACCTGGTCGGCCTTGTAGTTGCCGGTCAGCATGTACATCATGATGTTGACGCCGGAGCGAAAGGACATTTCGCGCTGCATTTCGTCCGGCGGCACGGTCGGCAGCATGGAGGCGCCGTTGTCATCGATCGCCCAGGCGCCGAGAATGTCGTTGCCGGTGATCAGGATCGGCGAAACACCGTCGCCGGTGGAGGCGACGCCGCTGTTGGAGGTCCTGGCCTCCTGGCGCGCCTCGACCCACAGCGGGCTGCCGGTGTAGCGGCCGGGAAAATTTGTCAGCAGATAGAAGGCGCGCGTCAGCACATGATCGGACGGCACCGGTTCCAGCGGCGGTATGTCGATATTGGCAAGGATCGCCTGAAGCCGCTCGCCATTGGCGCTTGGGCCGCTATCGCCGCCAAGCGCGGAAAACTGGTCGCGTGTGTCGAACAAAACGGTGCCGCCGGCGCGCATATAGGCGTCGATGCGGCTGATGGCGGCGGAAGACGGCATGGGGGCGGTCGCCGAGATCGGCCAGAAGATGATCGGGTAAAAGGACAGTTCGTCCTTGCTGATGTCGAGGCCGACCGGCAGCGCCGGCTCCAGCGTCGTGCGGTAGGTGAGGAAATCGGTGAGGCCGGCCAGGCCCCGTTCCGACAGGCGGTCGACCTCCGCCTCTCCGGTGACGACATAGGCGAGGTGAGTATTGTCGAGCCGCTCGAGGATGACGTCGTCACCCGGTTTTGCGTCGTCGGCCAAGGCGCGCTCGCCAGGGGCCAGAAGCAGGACAGCGGCAAAGGCCAGAACGGAAGCGCTGGCGGCGCGGCGCGGCAGGCGGGAAAAGGCACCGCCCATGGACAGGACGATCAGGCTGTCGATCACCAGAAGCGCAAACGCGATCGACAAAAGCACCGGCTTCAAGGGCGTCGCCGCCGTGCCGGCCAGCGGCTCGCGGGCGATCGGCAGCGAGGCGGTGGTGTCGAGTGGTTTCAGTTCGGCGCCGGCGGGCAGGAGGTTCAACGCGGCGAAGCCGTCCTCGGTGCCGTAGAGGCCTGGCGGGTTGTCGAAGGTCGCGGCTGCCGGGCGCGCCTCGCCTAGATCAAGCGGGCGGGCATTGCCGGGCTCGGCGGTCAGCGCGCCGCGCTCGGTGAGGAGGCGGAAGGGGGCGAGCGTCGCCGCCGACGCAGAACCGGTTGCGCTTTCCACGCCGCCGGCGCGGGCCAATTGCACGACCCGGCGCAGCATTTCGACGAATTCACCTGAGATCGGCAGGTCCGACCAGGTCGCTTCGGCGCTGACATGGAAGAGAACGGTGCGGCCGGTGCCGGTTTGCCGGACGGTGACCAGCGGCGTGCCGTCGGCCAGGCTCGCCCAGGTGCGCTCGGCAAGATCGGGCGTCGGTTCGGCCAGTACCTGGCGCTTGATCAGCACGCCGTCTGGCCGCGCCATGCCGGCGAAGGGGCCGAACTTCGGGAAGTCGGCGAGCGGCTGCGGCTCGGCCCAGGACAGCGCGCCGCCGAGTTCGCGTTCGCCCTGCCGCAGGATGACCGGTACCAGCGGATCGCCGACCGGGGCTGCGGCAAGGCGGGGTCCGGCAAAGCGAATGAGGGTGCCGCCTGCCGCGATCCAGGCCTGCAACGGTTCGTAGACCGCCTCCGGCAGGCGGCCGATGTCGGCAAGCACGATGGCCGAGGGCTTTTGCGCCAGGATTTCGGGCACGGAGACGGCGAGGTCGGCGACGCCCGGCTTGATCAGGTCTGCATAGGGAGCGATCGCCCGTTCGATATAGTAGAGCGGCGACAAGAGCGGCTGGAAGTCGTCGCCGGTATCGCCGGAAATGAGGGCCACACGGCGGCGGCGGAAACCGTCGTCGAGCAGGTGCGTGGCGCCCGCCGTGGCAAGGCCGGCGATCGACAGCCGGGCAAAGTCGTTGCGCAGTTCGAACGGCGCGGCGATCTCGCCGCTCGCCACGGTTTCGCCGACGGCAAAATCGACGGTGCCGGAGGCGATGACGCGGCCCTGGCGGTCCTGCGCGTCGACGATCAGGCTTCGTGCGGCGTTGCCGTCAAGTCGCGACAGGCTGACGGTGAGCGCGTCGGCGCCGTTGGATGCGCCGGTGATGGCGGTGGCGGCGGCGTTGTCGCCTTCGATCAGGCGCAATTGCGCCGGCTGGAGCGCGGAAAGCGCCGTCATCAGGCGTTCCTCGTCATCGGCGGCGATACCATCGGCAAGGACCGCCACCGTTCCGGGGCGCGACCCGGCGAGGGCGGCCTTCACGGCGTCGATGGCGCGCGGGCGATCGGGGCGAAGGGGTCTTGGACCGGCGGCACGCAGCTTTTCCAGCGCGGCCGCGGCACTGGTCGGGACCGCGTCATGGCTGGCGTCGGCGGTAAACGCCATCGACACTGGCAGGTCGCGGTCGCCCGCATCGCCGATCAGCGCCTCGGCGGTGGCGACGCGGCGGTCCCAGTCGGTGACGGTCGCCCAGCCATTGTCGACGACCAGCACCAGCGGGCCATCGGTCGAGAGCGAGGCGTTACGCGGATTGAGCACCGGATCGGCCAGCGCGAAGATCACTAGGGCGGCCAGCAGCATGCGCAGCAGCGTCAGCCACCACGGGCTCTTCGATGGTGTCTCGTCGCGTTTCAAGACGCCGGCGAGGATGCGCAGCGGCGGGAAGACTTCGGTCTTCGGGCGCGGCGGGGTGAGCTTCAGCAGCCACCAGATCAGCGGCAGGGCGGCAAGCGCGATCAGCACGGCGGGGGCGGCGAAGGCGAGCGGCAGGGCGTTCATGGCGCGGTGCTCCGGCTGACGAGCGGCGGCGTGCCGGAGAGATACATGTGGACGGCGACCAGCGCCTCGGAGGCGAGGCGGTCGGTCGAATGGTGGACAAAACTCCAGCCGAGGCGCCGAAGCTGCTCGCCGAGGTTTTCGCGGCGGGCGAGGTAGGCGCGGCGATAGTCGTCGCGCAGGCCCTCGGCGCGGCCGGAGACGAGTTTCTCTCCGGTTTCCGGATCGGTGAACTCGGTGCGGCCGGCATAGGGGAAGCTCTCCTCCGCCGGATCGGCGATCTCGACCACATGGCCGCGCAGACCGCGACGGGCGAGCGGCGCGATCTTTTCCATGATGGCGTCGGCATCGTCGAGGAAGTCGCCGATCAGCACGATGTCGCTCGAACCACGGATCATGGTGGTGTCCGGCAGGCCGTTGGCCAGCGGGGTGTGCAGGATGGCGGTGGCCAGGCGTTCGGCGGCATTGCGGGCGGACACCGGCTCCATGATGCCGGGGCAGCCGATGCGCTCGCCCGAGCGGGCAAGGATTTCGGCGAGCGCCAGCATCAGCACCAGCGCGCGGCTCTCCTTCGAGACGGGGCTAAGCGTCGACTTATACATCATCGACGGCGACAGGTCGGCCCACAGCCAGACGGTATGGGCCGCTTCCCATTCGCGGTCGCGGATATAGGTATGGTCGTCGCGGGCGGAGCGGCGCCAGTCGATGCGGGCGAAGCTCTCGCCTTCGGAATAGGGGCGGAACTGCCAGAAATTCTCGCCGATGCCGCGCTTGCGCCGTCCATGCCAGCCGGCAATGACCGTGTTGGCGATGCGGTGGGCCTCGACCATGCAATCGGGCACCAGGGTGGCGCGCTGGCGGGCGCGGGTCAGCGCCTCGTTGGCGGGGGTCTGCTCGACGATCTGGCCGATGGCTGCCACGGGTCCGCGATCCTTTCCCGGTTCTAGCCTCGCGCCTGTTTCACCAAGCCGGCGATGACGTCGCGCACAGACATGCCCTCGGCGCGGGCACCGAAAGTGAGCGCCATGCGGTGTTCGAGAACGGGTTCGGCGAGCGCATGGACGTCGTCCAGCGACGGCGCCAGGCGGCCTTCATAGAGCGCGCGGGCACGGGCGCAGAGCATCAGCGCCTGGCCGGCGCGCGGGCCGGGGCCCCAGGCGACCGCCTTGTCGGTCTCGGCATTGCCATGGCCGGGGCGGGCGGAGCGGACCAGCGAGAGGATGCCGTCGACGACGCCGTCGGAAACCGGCATCTGGCGGATCAGCTTCTGGATCTCGATCAGGCGGGCGGCGGAAAGCACACTCATGGCCTTCTGGTCGCTGACGCCGGTGGTTTCCAAAAGGATCTGCCGTTCGGCGGCCAGTTCCGGATAACCCACATCGACCTGCAGCAGGAAGCGGTCGAGCTGGGCCTCGGGCAGGGGATAGGTGCCTTCCTGCTCCAGCGGGTTCTGGGTGGCGAGCACGTGGAAGGGGGCGGGCAGGTCATAGGGCCGCCCGGCGATCGTCACCTGGTATTCCTGCATCGACTGGAGCAGCGCCGACTGGGTGCGCGGGCTGGCGCGGTTGATCTCGTCGGCCATCAGCAACTGGGCGAAGACCGGCCCCTTGACGAAGCGGAAGGAGCGCCGGCCGTTTTCGTCCTGGTCCATCACCTCGGTGCCGAGAATGTCGGAGGGCATCAGGTCGGGCGTGAACTGGATGCGGCTGGCGTCGAGGCCGAGCACGGTGCCGAGCGTGTTGACCAGCTTGGTCTTGGCAAGGCCGGGCACGCCGACGAGCAGCGCATGGCCGCCGGACAGGATGGCGAGCAGGGTGTTTTCGACCACTTTCTCCTGGCCGAAGATGACCCTGGAAACCGCCTGGCGCACCGAGGCGATGTCGGCCAGCGCCTTCTCGGCGGCGTCTATGATGGCCTTTTCGTCGAGGGCGGCATCCGGGGTTGGCATCAGGCCCATGGTCTTCTCCATCTGGTTTCGCCCGCGCCGGCGAATCGGAACTGGTCTTCCCGATGACGGCACATGCAACTAACTTATTCCCCAAAGGGCGGCTGACAAGCGCGTTTCGAATGACTATCTCGTGACATAGCACTGATTAGGCACCAACCGGGACGCAAAGATGGCAGGGGATACGCTGAAGGCGACGACGGATGCGGCGGGACTGGCGGCGATGATTTCGCGCGCCGCCGCGCAGACGGCCGGCGGCAAGCCGAGCCTGCCGCCCGTGGAGCACTGGGAACCGCCCTTCTGCGGCGATATCGACATGGAGATCCGCGCCGACGGGACCTGGTTCTACATGGGTACGCCGATCGGCCGCGCGCCGCTGGTGCGTCTGTTCTCGACCGTGCTGCGCAAGGACGAGGACGGCAAGACCTATCTTGTCACGCCTGTGGAGAAAGTCGGCATCCGGGTCGAGGATGCGCCGTTTCTCGCCGTGGAGATGAGCGTGACCGCGCGCGACGGTGAAAAGGTCATGACCTTCCGCACCAATGTCGGCGACTTGGTCGAGGCCGGCCCGGACCATGCGCTGCGCTTCGTCGTGCATGGCGAGAACCGCGAGCTGAAGCCTTACCTGCATGTGCGCGGGCGGCTGGAGGCGCTGGTGTCGCGCGCCGTGATGTATGACCTGGTGGAGCAGGGCGAGACGGTGGAGATCGACGGGGTCGAAATGTTTTCGCTCCGCTCGGGCGGAGCGATCTTTCCGGTGATGCCGGCGGCAGAGCTCGAGCGGCTGGCCCAATGAGCCTCAACGTCTATTCCGCTGCGGACTTTCGCCATCGCGCGCTGAACCAGATCGGCGCCCCCCACGAACATGCGTGGCGCGAGCATGGCGACCATGCGCTCAATCCGGAAACCTTGCTCGAGATCGAGGGGCTGAAGCTCAAGGACGCCGCCGTGCTGGTGCCGGTGGTCGACGATCCGGACGGGGCGAAGGTGATCCTGACCCAGCGGACCGCGACACTGCGAAAACATTCCGGCCAGATCGCCTTTCCCGGCGGCGGCATCGACGAGGGCGACCTGTCGCCGGAGGTTGCGGCGCTGCGCGAGGCAAGGGAAGAGATCGGGCTCGATCCGGCCTTCGTCGAGACGGTCGGGCGTTTGCCGCAATATCTGTCCGCCACGGGCTTCCGCATCATTCCGGTGCTGTCGGTGGTCAAGCGCGGCTTCGTCATTACGCCCAATCCGGACGAGGTCGATGCGGTGTTCGAGGTACCGCTGTCCTTCCTGATGGACCCGGACAACCACCAGCGTGACAGCCGCATGTGGCAGGGGATCGTCCGGCATTTCTACGTCATGCCCTATGGCGAACGCCATATCTGGGGCATTACCGCGGGCATCATCCGCACGGTTTATGAAAGGCTCTACGCATGACCAACCTGTCGAACGAGAGCTGGTTCACCGATCCGGCATTGCAGCGGCTGTTCGCACTGCTGAATGCCGACGGCGGCGAGGCACGGGTGGCGGGCGGGGCGGTGCGCAACAGCCTGATGGGGCTTCCGGTCGCCGACATCGACCTTGCGACCACGCTTCCTCCCGAGACGGTCATGGAGCGCGCCAAGGCCGCCGGTATCAAGGCGGTGCCGACCGGGATCGACCACGGCACGGTGACGCTGGTGCTCGACGGCAAGGGTTTCGAGGTGACCACGCTGCGCCGCGACGTGGAGACCGACGGCAGGCGCGCCAAGGTCGCTTTCGGCGAGGACTGGCAGGAGGACGCCGAGCGGCGCGACCTGACGATCAACGCGCTCTATGTCGGAGCCGATGGCGAGGTGATCGATCTTATCGGCGGATTGCCGGATATCGAGACGAAGACGGTGCGCTTCATCGGTGACGCCGACACGCGGATCGCCGAGGATCATCTGCGCATCCTGCGCTTCTTCCGCTTCTTTGCCCATTACGGCGGCGGGCGGCCGGATCCGGCGGGCCTGAAGGCCTGTTCGCGGGCCAAGGACAAGCTGGCGAGCCTTTCGGCCGAGCGCGTCTGGGCGGAGACGAAGAAGTTGCTTGCCGCTCGTGATCCCGGTCGTGCGCTGTTGTGGATGCGCCAATCCGGCGTGCTGGGCGCGATCCTGCCCGAAACCGAGAAATGGGGGATCGATGCGATCCCGGCGCTGGTGGCTGCCGAACAGGCGCTCGGCTGGGAACCGGAGCCGATGCTGCGGCTCGCCGCGATCGTGCCGAAGGATGCCGAGCGACTGGCGGCCCTTGCACAGCGCCTGCGCCTGTCGAATGCCGAGGCCGCCTTCCTCGACAGGTTTGCCCGGGCGCCGAAGCCGAACGGCGAGGTGACCGATGCGGCCTTCCACCGCGAACTCTATCGCCTCGGCCAGGACGGCGTGATCGCGTCACTGAAGATCGATTTCGCTCAGGCCCGCGCCCAAGCCGGGGGCGACCCCAAGGCGATGACGAAGGCCGGGCGGCTGTCGGCGCTTCTGGCAAGGGCGGAAAAATTCGAGCGGCCGGTCTTTCCCTTGAGCGGTGCGGATGTTCTGGCGGTGGGGCTGGCGCCGGGACCCAAGGTCGGAGAAACCTTGAAGCAGCTGGAGGAGACGTGGGTCTCGTCCAACTTCTCCTTCGACCGGGCGAAACTGCTCGCCCGGCTCGATGATCTCATCAGGAACTGATTCAAGTCGTTGCGAAAGAGAGTCTCTTTCTGCGTCTATGCCATTGAATCGAAGGCGTATTTGCCGATTGATCCAAATCTGGGTCGACCGTCCGGCACGCGCCGGATGCCGCGAATTCTCAGGCGGCCTGTGCCTGGTCGGTGATCCGCGTCTTGATATTGTCGACCATGGTTTCGCGGATGACCGTCTCGCCATGCGCGGTGCGCATGTGCTCGACGGCGCGGCGAACGACTTCGGCCTCCTCCTCGGCGCGGGTATGCCAAGGGCAGCCCGGAACCAGTGAACCGCATTCAAACTGCTTCATGTCGCGTCTCCTCTTCGACTGGGTTCAACGGATGGAAACATATCATGAAACGCCAGTTGGGCCAAACTGAACACGCCAAGCGTGCAGCGGCGACGCTTGCCGCCGGGTTTTATCACGCTGACACGGCCGGTCCTGAGGCTGCCTATTCCGGCATGGCCCAGGCGCGGAATACCGAGCCGCTGGCTTGCGGCGGGGCTCGGCGCGAGGCGCCCTCGACGTGATTGGCGGCGGCGAGATCGGCCAGATCGCGGCCGGCCAGCCCAAGGCGGACCTGCTCGACGAAATAGGCGTGCGGAAGGTCGACGTCGCTCGTCGCCCGCAGCTTTTCGGCGAGACGGTCGATGAGTTCAGGCTTGTCGAACGCCAGACGGCTGGTGGTGGATTGCTGGGGTGGAATGCTGCTCTGATATGCCATCGCACTTCTCCTCCATGAAATCACCGGAAGAATAGCACGAGGGCAGGCCGATCCAAATGCAATTTTATGTCGCATGCGCGCAAGCGCTGCGCCTCGTCTGGTTGCGGCCGGCCGGACGGGGCGGACCAGGTGACCCGATCAGGGCCAGCGGACCACAGGCGGCATCGACGACAGGATGGACTCGACATTGCCGCCGGTCTTCAGGCCGAAGATCGTGCCGCGATCGTAGAGCAGGTTGAACTCGACATAGCGGCCGCGGCGCACCAGTTGTTCGTCGCGATCCTGCTCGCTCCAGGGCTGGTTGAAATTTCCCCGGACGATCTTCGGATAGACCAGGTTGAAGGCCCGTCCGACGTCCTGGACGAAGGCGAAGTCGGCCGCCCAGCCGCCGGCCTCTTCGGTGGAATGCAGCCAGTCGAAGAAGATGCCGCCAATGCCGCGCGCTTCGTTACGGTGGGGCAGGAAGAAGTATTCGTCGCACCAGGCCTTGTATTTCGGATAGTCCGCGACCTCGGCATGGCGGTCGCAGGCGATTTCCATGGCGCGGTGGAAAACCCGGCTGTCCTGGTCTTCCTGGGTGCGGCGCCGGTCGAGCACCGGGGTCAGATCGGCGCCGCCGCCGAACCATTGGCTGGTGGTGACCACCATGCGGGTGTTCATGTGCACGGCGGGCACGTTCGGATTGACGGGATGGGCGATCAGCGAGATGCCGGAGGCCCAGAAGCGCGGGTCCTCCTCGGCACCCGGCATGGTCTTGCGGAATTCGGGGGAGAATTCGCCATGCACCGTGGAGGTGTGCACGCCGACCTTCTCAAAGACGCGGCCTTCCATCATCGACATGCGACCGCCGCCGCCTTCGCCGCCGTCGCGTTGCCAGTCCTTGGCCGTGAAGCGGCCGGGCGCCTGGTCTGAAAGCGGGCCTGAAAGTTCGTCCTCCAGCGTTTCGAAGGAGGCGCAAATGGTATCGCGCAGGGTTTCGAACCAGGCGCGGGCCGCCAGCTTCTTGTCCTCGATATCGTCTGGCAGGCCTTTCGGCAGATCAGGTCTTTGCATGGCTTCCCCCGGGCATCTCCGCCCCTGCATGGCGACTCGGCGCCGATCCGGTTCCCGGAATTAACAGGACGTCCGGTCCTCGGCCAGTCCGCGGTCACGCATTCGTCGAGAATCGACTCGCAAAACGGGCCGGCTGCGATTAATTTATCGGTCTGCGAGGTTTTTCATGACGAAAATGCCCGGTCCGCCGTCGTTCGACGGCCTGAAAAAGCGCATCGCCAGCCAGAGGCAGGCCAGAGCCGCGACGAATGGCGGTCATTTCGTGCGCGAGAGTTACTGCCTGACGCGGGACGAGGCGCGGGCCAAGGCGCGCGAATGGTTCGACAGTTTTCCCAAGGCGGCCTACTGGACGGAGGTCGAGAGCTGGCGCCAGCTCGAGGGCGACCGGATCGAGTTTACCATGCGTCGCCTGCCGTCCGCCGACTGACATGCCAGGGCTGCGCCGCGCCTACCCCAGATTTTCAGGGTTTCGGCAGCATTCGCTAAATTTCTAATGGATTCTTAAAGCGGATATCAAATCCGCTCCGCTAGTCTTGCCTCAGTTGACGGTCTGCGCCTGGGCGCGCCGACCCGGCATGAAGCCCACCGTCAAAGCCATGGCCACCGCCCGGCATTTTTCGTGGTTCACAGCAAGGACGACTGATGACAAGTGTTTCCTTCAATTCGACGGCCGCTTCGGCATTGTCGTTGCTGACCGGATCGAGCCGAGCGCTCGAGGCGACGCAAACGCGCGTCGCGTCGGGCAAGCGGGTCGACGAGGCATCGGACAATACCGCCTACTGGTCGATCGCCACGACGATGAGCGCCGACTCCATGTCGCTGTCCAGCGCCGAGGATGCGACCGGGCTTTCCGCCGCGATCACCGATACGGCAGCGCTCGGGATGGAGGCGGCGACCTCGATCGTCGCCGAGATCCAGTCCAAGCTGATCCTCGCCCAATCGGTCGGCACCAACCGCTCGGCGGTCAATGCCGAGATCACCCAGCTCAAGGCGCAGCTCGGCACGATCGCCCAATCCAGTTCGTTCAACGGCCAGAACTGGTTGAACCTCGAGGCCGGCCAGCAGCCCAAGGTCCAGTCCATGGTCGCCTCGGTCAGCAGCAATGGCGACGGCGACGTGTCGGTGAACGTGATCGATTTCGATACGGCAAAGTCGACGCTGATCAGCGGCGAGGAGGCGCAGGACGGATTGCTCACCCAATCCTATTCGGGCACGACCAAGAGCGGCGTGGCCTATGACTATCATCTGCTCGACGCCAATTCCGCCGTTCCGGTCGCCGCTACCTCGAAGGAAATCTCGGTGTCCGACACGACCACCAGAGACGAGTTCGACGGTATGATCTCGGCGATGAACACGATGATGACCAACATGATCGACGCCAGCGCCAATCTCGGCGCGACCCGCAGCCGGATCGCCTCCAGCACCGAATTCGTGCAGGACCTGCAGGACATCACCGAGATCGGCATCGGCCGTCTGGTGGATGCCGACATGGAAGAGGAATCGGCCAGGCTTTCGGCGCAGAAGGTGCAGCAGCAGTTGCAGACCATTGGTCTCAACATGGCCAACAATTCGATGGGCGCCACGCTCCGGCTGTTCGTCTGAGCGTCAGATTGCCAACCATCAGGGCCGGCGAGCGCCTTTCCTGCCCAATAGAATGCGAGGCCGGAACATCGCCATGATGTTCCGGCCTCGTTGCGTTCGAATGCCCGGCCGCTGTGCCGACCGTCAGCGACGGGTCGGCCCCTTCGGTTTCGGCGCCTTGTGCGATGCGCCGTTCGTCTTGCGAGCCGGGTGGCGTTGCGGAGCGGCGGCCGTGACCGGGGCGGCAGCCGGTTCGATCGCCGGTGCTTCGACTTCGGCGGCAGTCTGCTGCTCGGCAACCGCCTTGCGCGGAGCGGCGGAAATCTGCTCACCGTCGCCGGCGGCGGCGACGGACGAAGGGGCTTCCGCCGCGATCACTTCATCGGCCTCATCCGGCTTTGCCGCGATCGGGGCCGGCTGCTGTGCCATCGGCACTTCCGCCTCGCGCGGTTCCATTTCAGCTTCTGCGACCGCTTCCGGTTCCACAAACCCTTCGGGTTTGGGGCTTTCCGCCTCGACGGCGGCTTCGGCTGGCGGTGACGTGCGTTCCGCAATCGCGGGGGCATCGGTGATGACCGGCGCAGGCATGGCCGCCTCCGCCTGTTGCGCTACCGCCGGCAGGCTGCGGGCGATGATGTCCTTGAGGATCTTGGTCACCTGCAGGGCGCCGGCAAAATCGGTATTGGTCGAATGGCCGGCGAGCGGCACGCGAATGTCGCTGTCGATCTGCGGACGGGAGTTGATCTCGCCGAACCAGTCGAGTTCGCCAATCACGTCGATGACGTCGCGGCAGTCCGGCGGCATGGTGATGCGACCGCCGAAGGTAACGATGCGCAGGCCGTTCGCCATGGCGCGCAGCCGGGTGGGCTCCTCTTCGCGGATCGCGTAGAGCGCTTCGGACAGCACGCGGTTGCCGCGCGAATGGCCGGCGAGCATGTGGAAGGAGAGAGTGGGATCAGCCAGCAGGGTTTCGACCGTATCGGTGTCGAGGGCGCTCGGATGCGCCTTCAGCGCCAGCTTGTGGCGGTCCTCATAGGCGCCGAGATGCGGGCGACCGACGACGTCGTCGATCACTTCGAGGTCGTTGCGCATGTGGCCGAGCCAGCCGAAGAAGAACGATCCGCCGATCGTCTCGTTGATGATGTCGCCCAAGCCGTAACCCGAAACGACCGCGGCGACCGGTTCGCCGATCGCATCCGCGACGTTTCTGGCGAAGGCCGCGGCGCCGATCGCCGAGCCACCGATGCCGGCGACGGCGAGCGCATGCACGTCGCGTCCGCCGCGCAGCTTGTATTCCGCGACGCTGTCGCAGAGGGTCAGCATGGGGCCGCCGCTTGGCGGCACGATCATGATCAGGCCTTCGGAGGCAAGGGAATCGCTGATGTAGAAGGTTTCCTCGGCGGTCAGCGACTTCACGTCGTAGAACATCGCGTCGAGGCCGGTATTGCGCAATCGCCATGGTTCGAGCGCGGCATTGCGGGCGGGCCGGTGCTGAAGCCGCTCCGGAAAGCTCAGGCTTCTTGCGAACTGGGTCAAACTCAGGGCGAATGCGGTCTCGAACATCGATCGTCTCCCGGTTATGCTGCGCTGCAATATATCATCCATCGGTAGAATTAGCAAACGCTGCGCGGGCCATGGCCAACATGCCGCAGGTGCTAATGTAGCCGATGCGGGCCGGATATCGGCGGGCGTGGCCAGTCTAGCGCGGTTTCACGACGGTTCGTTGATGGGCGGGGCGGGAACGCGCGAGCGGCCCGGCCGGGAAGCAGACGATCAGCGGGTCTGGCGCAGCGCTTCGCCGGCGATCATCGCCGCCGACATTGCCACATTGATCGAGCGCTGCCCGTCAACCATGGGAATGATGACGCGGGCCTCGGCTGCGTCATGGACGTGGTCGGGCACGCCGGCGCTCTCGCGGCCGAACAGCAGGATGTCGTCGGTGCGGTAGGCGAAATCGGTATAGCGCTCGGCGCCCCTTGTCGAGGCGAGCACGAGGCGCCGGCCGCTTTCCCGCCGCCATTCCTCGAAGCGCTCGAAATTGACATGGCGAACCAGTGAGACGCTAGTCAGATAGTCCATGCCAGCGCGCTTCAGGTTGCGGTCGGAAATGTCGAAGCCGGCGGGTTCGATGATGTCGACGCCGAGGCCCAGGCAGGCTGCAAGTCTGAGGATGGTGCCGGTATTGCCGGGTATGTCGGGTTGGTAGAGGGCGATGCGAAATGCGGTCATGGCCCTTCCTAGCGCGCGGCGACCTTTTCGCTCAAGGGGCGGCGAGGTGCAATTGCCTGTTGTCATCCGGCAACAGCTACCTGTGTTCGCGGATCTGCCGGAGTATTGACGCTTTTCAATATGGCAAAGGAAAGGTAGAAAGCTCTCCTCTTCAACACGCAACAGGGAGGCCTCGATGACATCTATTCGCATGGCGCGCCTTCCGGTGCCGCATTACCTGCAGGCTGCGTGACGGCGACCTGGTCGCCCTTCTTCCAAGACCTGTATATTTGAATAGCCTTGCGGCCGGGTGCGGCCTCATTGTCTGATCTTTGGCCCTTCCGGCGCCGCATTGCGGGCTCCGGTTTTTCATGGGCCGCCGATTTCTGGAGAATTTCCATGTTTTCGTGGTTCGAGAACCGCCTCAATCCCTATCCGCCGGAGGATCCGGTGCTGCCGCCGAAGGGGCTCGTGGCATTCTGCTGGCACTATACCAGGCCGGCGGGCCCGTGGCTGCTGCTGCTCGGGCTGTGCTCCATGCTGATCGCCGTCGGTGAGGTCCTGCTCTACCAGTTCCTCGGCAATATCGTCGACTGGCTGTCGGTTGCCGATCGCGCCACCTTCCTGGAGATGGAGAAGGGCCGGCTGATGTGGATGGCGGCGCTGCTTCTCATCGGCCTGCCGGTGGTCGGTTTCGTCCATACGTTGACCATGCACCAGGTGCTGGCCGGGAATTTTCCGATGATCGCCCGCTGGCAGATGCACCGGTTCCTGCTGCGTCATTCGATGACCTTCTTCGCCAATGAATTCGCCGGCCGGGTGTCCACCAAGGTGATGCAGACTTCGCTTGCCGTTCGGGAATCGGTGATGAAGATCATCGACGTGTTCGTCTATGCGATCAGCTTCTTCGTCTCGATGCTGGCACTGGTCTTTGCCGCTGACTGGCGGCTGGTGGCGCCGCTGATCATCTGGATCGTCCTCTACACGCTGATCCTGACCTTCTTCGTGCCGCGCCTGCGCCGGCTCTCCAGCGAGCAGGCCGATGCGCGCTCGATGATGACGGGGCGGATCGTCGACAGCTATACCAATATCGCCACAGTGAAGCTGTTCTCCCATGCCGGCCGCGAGGAAGCCTATGCCAAGGACGGCATGGACGCCTTCCTTGGCACCGTCCATCGGCAGATGCGGCAGATCACCCTGCTCAACGTGTGCGTCGACATCAACAATGCCATCGTGCTGTTCGCCGTCTCCGGCCTCAGCATCTGGTTCTGGCTGGGCGGCACGGTGTCGGTCGGCGCGATCGCGGTCGCCATCGGCCTGGCCATGCGCATCAACGGCATGTCGCAATGGATCATGTGGGAGGTCTCGGCTCTCTTCGAAAACATCGGCACGGTCTATGACGGCATGGGCATGATGACCAAGGCGCACGACATTGTCGATGCGCCTAGCGCCAAGGCTCTGCAAGCGCCGAAAGGCGAGATCGTCTACGATCATGTCCGTTTCCACTATGGCAAGGACAAGGGCGTGATCGAGGATTTTTCGCTCACCATCAAGGCTGGCGAGAAGGTCGGTCTGGTCGGACGTTCCGGGGCCGGCAAGACGACGCTGATGAACCTTCTGCTGCGCTTCTACGATCTGGAGAAGGGACAGATCCTGGTCGACGGCCAGGATATTTCAAAAGTCTCGCAGGACAGCCTGCGGGCGCTGGTCGGCGTCGTCACGCAGGATACCTCTCTGCTGCATCGTTCGATCCGCGACAACATCGCCTATGGCCGGCCGGAGGCGAGCGATGCCGAGGTGCTGGAGGCCGCCAGGCGCGCCAATGCGCTGGAGTTCATCGAGGGGCTGGTCGACATGCAGGGCCGCAAGGGGCTCGACGCGCAGGTCGGCGAGCGCGGCGTGAAGCTGTCCGGCGGCCAGCGCCAGCGTATCGCGATTGCTCGGGTGTTCCTCAAGAATGCGCCGATCCTGGTTCTCGACGAGGCGACTTCGGCGCTCGATTCCGAAGTGGAAGCGGCAATCCAGGAGAGCCTGTTCTCGCTGATGGAGGGCAAGACCGTGATTGCCATTGCCCACCGGCTGTCGACGCTCACCCAGATGGACCGGCTGGTCGTTCTCGACAAGGGTCGGATCATCGAGACGGGGACGCATGGCGATCTGGTTTCCAAGGGGGGCATTTATGCCGACCTGTGGAACCGCCAGTCGGGTGGCTTCCTTGCCGACCAGCATGAGGCCGAGGCTGCGGCGGAATAGCCGCGGCCTGCGCCGCCCGCTTACCCTCCGGTTCAGGGCGGGGGTTGAGCGGTCGGCGACTCCCCAGAAATGGCGTGCGAGATTTAGCGAGGCCTTTCGCAAGCTTCCGTTCATGTGACGCGCACTATTGAGAAGTACCCGACGTTTCTCGATGGGAAATGATCTTCCTTGGGCAGTCTTGCCCCCGTCGTTGGGATGTCCCGCGCACCTTCCGGATCGAAGTTCATGTCAAACATCAAAATCAAGATCATGCTGCCGCTGCTTTTCGCCGTGGTGGTGCTCCTCGGCTTCGGCCAGGGCGTCATGGCCGTCAAGTTCATCACCGACATCAAGACGCAGGTCGATATCATCGGCCGCGAACGCCTGCCGCGCACGCTGGCCATTGCTGAAATGGACGCGCGCTTCGCCGAAGTGCGGCGCAACTATGCCGTCATGCTGAGCTCGGTCGGGGCCAAGGAAGTCGCCCGGGTCGGCGACATCCTGAAGCAGTCGGTTGCGGATCGTGACGCGGCTTTCCGCGCCTTCGAAAGCGGTATTGCGAACGACGTGACGCGTGCCCAGTTCGGCGCGCTTAGCGCGGAAATCAGCAAGTATGATGCGCTCGGCGCCAAGCTGATGGAACTGAAGGCGGCTTATGATTCCGAAGCCGCGCGCGCTGTCTTTGTCGGAGACATGACCGCCGTTGCAAGGGATGCCTCGGCGCGGATGTCGGAAATGACGGCAGCCAACAACGAGACGAGCAACAAAGCCATTGCGGAGGCCGATAGCGTTGCGGCCTTTGCCCTCTATGCCACGCTGGGCTTTCTTCTGGTCGCCTGTGCGATCGCGGCCGGCGCCATCGCCATCAGCATTGCGCGCGTCGTCAGGCCGATCGGCCAGATTACCCGGGCGATGAATGGTCTTGCCGCCGGCGATACGGCGAGCGAAGTGCCGTTCGGTGGCCGCAAGGACGAGATCGGTGAGATGGCATCTGCGGTTGCGGTGTTCCGTACCAATGCGATCGAGCGCGCCAATCTGGAACGTCGGGCGGAGGAGAACCGCAATCTCAGCGAAGAGGAGCGGATCGCCCGCGAAGAGCAGAAGGCACGCGAGGCCGCGGAGGTGCAGTTTGCCGTCGACCAGCTCGCCGAGGGGCTGAAGCGCCTTTCCGACGGCGATCTCGCCGTGCAGATCGGCGCGTCCTTTGCCGGCCAGCTCGATGCCCTGCGTGTCAACTTCAACCATTCGGTCTCCAAGCTTCAGGATGCGATGCGGGCCGTTGGCGAAAACGCCCGGGCGATCGATGCCGGCGCCAAGGAAATCCTGTCCGCTGCAGACGATCTTTCCAAGCGCACCGAGCAGCAGGCCGCGTCCGTGGAGGAAACCGCAGCGGCGCTGGAACAGGTGACCACCGCGGTCAAGGATTCTTCGGTGCGTGCCGAAGAGGCGGGCGCGCTGGTCTCCCGGACCCGCGAAGGGGCGGAACGCTCCGGCGAGGTCGTCCGCCGCGCGGTCGCCGCAATGCACGCAATCGAGAAATCGTCCGGCGAGATCGGCAACATCATCGGCGTGATCGATGACATCGCCTTCCAGACCAACCTCCTGGCGCTGAACGCCGGCGTCGAGGCGGCGCGTGCCGGTGAGGCGGGCAAGGGCTTTGCCGTCGTCGCCCAGGAGGTGCGCGAACTGGCCCAGCGTTCGGCCAATGCGGCCAAGGAGATCAAGGCATTGATCACCACCTCGGGCGATCAGGTCCGCAACGGCGTGGAACTGGTCGGCGAGACCGGCCAGGCGCTGGAGAAGATCGTCGCCGAAGTGCAGGAGATCAACCGCAATGTCGGGGCGATCGTCACCTCGGCGCGCGAACAGTCGACCGGCCTTCACGAGATCAATACCGCCGTCAACACGATGGACCAGGGCACCCAGCAGAATGCCGCCATGGTCGAAGAGCAGACGGCGGCGAGCCACAGCCTTGCCCAGCAGGCAGCCTCGCTGACTTCGTTGATGGCGCAGTTCAAGGTCGGTGGCGGTGAGGCTTCGCAATCTGTCCAGCCGGTCAAGGCGGCGAGCCCCGCCTCGCGGCCGGCCGCGTCGCCGGCCCGCGCGCTCGGTCAGAAACTCGCCGGTGCGTTCCGCGGCAATGCGGCGGTTGCCCAGGAGAACTGGACCGAATTCTGAACGTCGCGATCCAGTGATGTGCTTGGGAGATGGGGCAGCGATGCCCCATTTTCCGTTTCAAGCGGCGGCGAGACTTCGCGCGGGCCGCCGAGCATGGCCTGCGCCTGAAGATTTTCTCAACATGGGTCGCGGACAATTCGATTGCCGCAGCATGGACCGGCGGTTATGCAAGCCCTTCGCCCATTCCGGCGAACCGATAGAGCGACTGAGCGGGGCGGGATGCGACACTATCTCGATTGGATATGGGCCGGACTGGCCGGCGGCTTGCTGGCGGTGATGATCACCATCAATAGCGGGCTGGCCGCCCATTCCACGCCCTTCGTCGCTTCCTGGGTGGTGCATGGCGTGGGGGCGGTTGCGGCCTTCTTCCTCTTGCGCGTCAACCTGCTCCTCATGTCTAAACGGGCGGGCGTGGCCGGGCAGGGGATGTCCAGCCCGCCGCTGTGGTCCTATCTCGGCGGCGCGCCGGGCGCCTTTGCCGTGGCGCTCTCCTCGATCGCTGTCAATTCTGAGCTGGCACTGGCCGGCGGCCTTTCGCTGCTGCTGGTCGGCCAGATCCTGTTCGGCCTGATCTCCGACCTCTGGGGCCTGTTCGGTACGCCGAAACGGCTGCTCAACCGGTTCGACCTTCTGGCGGCCGTCTGCGTAATCGCCGGCAGCGCGCTCATCATCTATTCGGGAGGCGCGTGATGCTGACCTCGATCCTCATCGCACTGGCCGGCGGTGCCGCCGTCGGCATGAGCCGGTCGATCAACGGGCGGCTCACCATGGACCGCGGGGCGTTTCGCGCCTCGTTCTGGAACCATTTCATCGGCTTTGCCCTGCTCAGCGTGTTCGTCGTCTTCTTCGAGCGGCAAGGGCTGGCGCTGCTCGGCGAGGTGCCGGCCTGGGCCTTTACCGGCGGCGTGATCGGTGCCGTGTTCGTGGCGATCTCGTCCTATGTCTTCCCACGCATCGGGGCCGCCCGCTCGGCGCTGTTGATCATCGGCGGGCAGATGATTGCCGGGCTGGCGATCGACTACCTGCGCGGCACGGCACAGTTCTCCATCGGGCAGCCGGCCGGCGTCGCGCTGATCCTGTTCGGCATCTATCTCACGCGCTTTTCGAAGTGAGGGGATCGAGGCTTCCATCGGACCCGCCTCGGCATGTGACGCGATAGCCATCCGCTTTCATCCGCATTTTCTTTGCCCCGGCACGGAATCCGCCTATATCGCTTGGCATGATCTTCCGCTCCGTCGCCCGCCTGTTCGAAAACTGGATTTCTCCCTTCGCCCGCGCCGACGACCTCAGGCCGCCGTCGGGAACCTGGGCCTTCGTCTGGTTCTATGTCCGCCAGGCGAAGCTGCCCTTCGTCATGATGGCGGTGTTCGGCGGCGCGGTCGCCATGCTGGAGGCGGCGCTGTTCTGGTTCGTCGGGCGGCTCGTCGACCTGCTCGATACCGTGCCGAAGGAGGCCGGATGGGACGGGCTGATCGCCGCCCACGGCTATGAACTGCTCGCCATGGCGCTGATCGTGCTCGCCGGACGTTTCGTCGTGGTGACGGTCGGCGCGCTGGTCGAGGAGCAGGTGATCGTCCTCAACTTCTTCAACCTGGTGCGCTGGCAGGCCTATGCCCATGTGGCGCGCCAGTCGCTTTCCTTCTTCCAGAACGATTTTTCCGGCCGGATCGTCACCAAGGTCTGGTCGGCCGGACAATCGACCGGTGACCTTTTGACCTCGCTCTTACAGGTCGTGTGGTTCATGGTGATCTATACGGCGTCGACCATGGCGCTGGTCGCGCAGCTCGACTGGCGGCTGGCGGCGATCATCGCCACCTGGATTGCCATATTCCTGGTGCTCGCCCGCATCTTCGTGCCGCGCATTCGTCGTCATGCCAAGGAAACGGCGGAAGCCGCCTCGATGCTGAACGGCCGGATGGTCGATTCCTATTCCAACATCCAGACGCTGAAACTGTTCGGGCGCGAGCGCCAGAACGACCACTATATCCGCGCCGGCTTCGAGCGGTTCCAGGCGACGCTCACGCCGTTTGCCCGGCTTCTGACGGGGGTGCGTTCGTCGCTTGCCATGCTGTCGGGCGCGATGATCCTGATGATCGCCATGCTCTCCGTCGATCTCTGGTTCTCCGGCGCGATCACGGCCGGTGGCGTCGCCTTCACGCTTGGCCTCGTGCTGCGGCTCAACATGCTGCTCGGCCGGATGATGACGCAGCTCAACGGCATCATGCGCAATATCGGCACGATCCAGAACTCGGCGGAACTGATCTCCCGGCCGATCGAACTGACCGACAAGCCGGATGCGCGTGAACTCAAGGTCGAGAGCCCCGAGATCCGCTTCGAGGATGTTTCCTTCCACTACGGGCGCAAGAAGGGGGCGATCGACCACCTGACGCTCACCATCCGCCCCGGCGAGAAGGTCGGCATCGTCGGGCGTTCGGGGGCGGGCAAGTCGACGCTGGTCAACCTCCTCCTGCGCTTCTACGACGTCGAGGGCGGGCGCATTCTGATCGATGGCCAGGACATTTCGACGGTGACCCAGGAGAGCCTACGCTCGCAGATCGGCATGGTGACGCAGGACACCGCGCTGCTGCATCGCTCGATCCGCGACAATATCGTCTTCGGTCGCGAGGATGCGGGCGAGGACATGCTGCGCAAGGCGGCGGAACGGGCCGAGGCGCTCGATTTCATCGAGCGGCTTGAAGACCAGCGCGGCCGCACGGGCTTCGACGCCCATGTCGGCGAGCGCGGCGTCAAGCTCTCGGGCGGCCAAAGGCAGCGTATCGCCATCGCCCGCGTCATGCTGAAGGACGCGCCGATCCTGGTGCTCGACGAGGCGACCTCGGCGCTCGATTCCGAGGTGGAGGCCGCGATCCAGTCCAATCTCGACAGGCTGATGCAGGGCAAGACGGTACTGGCGATCGCCCACCGGCTGTCGACCATCGCCGCCCTTGACCGGCTGGTGATCATGGACAAGGGGCGGATCATCGAGCAGGGGACCCATGCCGAACTCGTCGCCAGCGGCGGGCTTTATGCCGAGCTCTGGGCCCGCCAGTCCGGAGGCTTCCTGCACGCGCATGACGGTGAGGCCGATGAGGGCGACGACGGGCGAAACGCCGCCGTCTGAAGCGCCGCCGGGGGCCTTCCCTTACCGCGCCGGGGAAAGCGCCAGATCGGCGATCAGGCCGTAATGGTTGGAGCCGTAATTGTCGGCCATGCGCGCCAGCGACAGCGGCACAATGTCCTTCGAGACGTAGATGTGATCGATCGGAACGCCGAACACGCCGGCCGCGACCGGCCATGTGGCAGGCTCGGGGCCGGTGGCCTGCAAGGCGTGGCGCCGAAGGAAAGCCTGCATGTCGGGGGCAATGGTGTCGGAATTGAAGTCGCCGCCGATGACGATCGGTCCGCCGCGTTTGCGCAATGCCGCGCCGGCGCGCCGCAGTTCGGTGGTGTGGTAGGTATCGAAATAGGGCTTGGTCAGGTGGATCGCGGCCAGTTGCACGGCCTGCCCGGCGATGTGGACAGTCGCCATGGCGAAGCGGTTGCTGCGCAGGTCGGACAGGCTGAGAAACGCGGGATTGTCGATCGGATGTTTCGACAGGATCATCAGGTCGCAGGCCTCGATCACGACGCCGCAGCCGATGCGGTGGGGATAGGCGGTCGACAGGGCGTCGAGATGATGGAGCAGGGGGGCGGATTCCATCACATAGGCGACGTCGGCGCCCGATGCGTTGACCATGTCGATGATGCGTCCGACATTGGAGTGATTGTTGCCCAGCACGTTGAAGGAAAGGACGCGAAATCGGGTCGCGCCCGGCGCGACATCGCTCGTGGCGGGCGGCAGCAACTCGCGCTGCATCCACAGTGCGTGGCCGCACAGCAGCAGGGATGCGGCGAGCAGGACATAGGCGAACGCGCCGCGCCTCAGCACCAGACTGACAAGCGCGCCGAAGGCCGCGACGACGCCGAGCTGCGGTTGCAGGCTGAAGAAAAACGACAGGAGCCAGAAGTCGGTCACGTAGCGGAGGGCGACGACCAGCAGGCCGAAGGACACCAGCACGTCCAGAGCGGAGGAAATTCGATCTCTCATCAAAGCTGCTGGTCCGTGGGCGGAAACCCTGTGCGAAAGCGGCGACCATGCCGCAATTCAAGTTGCATTGCAACACGGCCGGCAGGGTGCCAAACATCCGCCAAACAGGCGCGAATAAAACCGCGACATTGTGCCCCCATCCCCCTGTGAAGACTGGACATAATCCGATATCAAGCTTAGAAGGCGCCAAATTGGCGGGGAATCTGTGGCGCAATCGTGATTGCGCCGGATTCGTCGTCGCCTTAGCAATGCGGTGTGTCGCATGGATTTTGCGAAGAGGATGGTTTGACCGTGAGCGAGCACGAGATGAATAGCGAAACCTTGGGCGAGCCTTCTCGCCGCGACTTCCTTTACTTGACCACGGGTGTGGCCGGTGCCGTCGGCGCCGCCTCCTTCGTCTGGCCCTTCATCGACCAGATGCGTCCGGATGCGTCGACGCTGGCGCTGGGCTCGATCGAAGTCGACGTCTCGGCGCTGGAGCCGGGCATGTCGCTGATCGTCAAGTGGCGCGGCAAGCCGGTGTTCATCCGCAATCGCACCGACAAGGAAGTGGAAGAGGGCAAGGCCGTCGCGCTCGCCGATCTCAAGGATCCGGTCGCCCGCAACGCCAATGGTGATGCTGCCGCCGAAGCGACCGACATCGCCCGCTCCGCCGGCGAAGGCAAGGAAAACTGGCTGGTCATGCTCGGCGTCTGCACCCATCTGGGTTGCGTGCCGCTCGGTCAGGCCGGCGATTTCGGTGGCTGGTTCTGTCCCTGCCACGGCTCGCACTACGATACCGCGGGCCGTATTCGCAAAGGTCCGGCGCCGGAAAACCTGCACATTCCGACATTTGCATTCGTTTCCGATACTGTGATCAAGATCGGCTGAGGGGATTCAGAAATATGAGTGATCATTCCAGTTACCAGCCGTCGAGCGGCCTCGAGAAGTGGATCGATTCGCGGTTGCCGCTGCCGCGCATGATCTACGACAGCTTCGTCGCCTATCCGGTTCCCCGCAACCTGAACTACGCCTACACCTTCGGCGCCATGCTGTCGGTCATGCTGATCGTGCAGATCCTGTCGGGCGTCGTTCTGGCCATGCACTATGCGGCCGACACCAGCATCGCCTTCTTCTCTGTCGAGAAGATCATGCGCGACGTCAACCATGGCTGGCTGCTGCGCTACATGCACGCCAACGGGGCGTCATTCTTCTTCATCGCCGTCTATCTGCATATCGCCCGCGGCCTCTATTACGGCTCGTACAAGGCGCCGCGCGAAATCCTCTGGATTCTCGGCGTGGTCATCTACCTGTTGATGATGGCGACCGGCTTCATGGGCTATGTTCTGCCCTGGGGACAGATGTCCTTCTGGGGTGCCACCGTCATCACCGGCTTCTTCACCGCCTTCCCGCTGGTCGGCGAGTGGATCCAGCAGTTCCTGCTCGGCGGCTTCGCCGTCGATCAGCCGACGCTGAACCGCTTCTTCGCACTGCACTACCTGCTGCCCTTCATGATCGCTGGCGTCGTCATCCTGCACGTCTGGGCGCTGCACGTCACCGGCCAGACCAACCCGACCGGCGTCGAGGTGAAGTCGAAGACGGACACCGTTCCGTTCACGCCCTACGCGACCCTGAAGGATGCCTTCGGCTTGTCGGTCTTCCTGATCGTGTTCGCCTGGTTCATCTTCTACATGCCGAACTATCTCGGCCATCCCGACAACTACACGATGGCTGATCCGCTGAAGACCCCGGCCCACATCGTTCCGGAATGGTACTACCTGCCGTTCTACGCGATGCTGCGCGCCATCACCTTCAACGTCGGCCCGATCGACTCCAAGCTCGGCGGCGTCCTGGTGATGTTCGGCTCGATCATCATCCTGTTCTTCCTGCCCTGGCTCGACACGTCGAAGGTCCGCTCGGCCGTCTACCGTCCCTGGTACAAGCTGTTCTTCTGGATATTCGTTGCCAACTCGATCATGCTCGGCTGGCTCGGCTCGCGTCCGGCGGAAGGCCTGTATGTCATCCTGTCGCAGATCGGCACGGCCTACTACTTCGGCTTCTTCCTCATCCTGATGCCGTTGCTCGGCCTGTTCGAGAAGCCTCGCCGCATTCCGAACTCGATCACCGAGGCGGTTCTCGAAAAGAGCGGCAAGTCCGCCGACGCAACCGTCTAAGCGCTGCGAGAGAGGGAAATAAGATGAAAAAGCTTGTTACAAGCATCGCTCTGGTCGCTACCCTGGCCGGATTCACTTCCGCCGCGTCGGCGGCCGAGGATGGACACGATCTTGCCGCCGCGGTGGAGCACGCCGCAGCGACCAGCCACTATCCGATCCTCAAGCCGCATAACCTCGACTGGAGCTTTGCCGGCCCGTTCGGCAAGTATGACAAGGCCCAGCTGCAGCGCGGCCTGAAGGTCTACAAGGAAGTCTGTTCGGCTTGCCACTCGATGGAGCTGGTCCCCTACCGCACGCTGACTGATCTTGGATATTCCGAGGATCAGGTGAAGGCCTTCGCCGCGGAATACGAGGTCGAAGACGGCCCGAATGCCGACGGCGAGATGTTTACCCGTAAGGCCGTTCCGTCGGACTACTTCCCGTCGCCCTTCCCGAACAAGGAAGCGGCTGCTGCGGCCAACGGCGGTGCCGCTCCGCCGGACTTCTCGCTGATCGCCAAGGCGCGCGGCGTCGAGCGTGGGTTCCCGACCTTCGTCTTCGACATCTTCACCCAGTACCAGGAAGGCGGCCCGGATTATATCTACTCGCTGCTGACCGGCTACCAGGAGCCGCCGGAAGGCGTCGAAGTGCCGGAGGGGACCTACTTCAACCCCTATTTCGTCGGTTCCGCCTCGCTCGCCATGGCTCCGCCCATCAGCGACGACCAGGTGACCTACGACGACGGCACGCCGCAGACGCTGGACCAGTATTCCAAGGACGTTTCCGCCTTCTTGATGTGGGCCGCAGAGCCGCATCTCGAAGACCGCAAGCGCACCGGCTTCATGGTCATGGTGTTCCTGGCGATCTTCACCGCGCTGGTCTATCTGACCAAGAAGTCGGTCTACGCCAGCAAGGGACACTGAGCCTAACGGTTCGGAACCTGATCGGAAAGGCGGCCTTCGGGTCGCCTTTTTCGTTGGTCTGCCTGCGCGGGACTTGATAATGTCGCCTGCAATCCTCCCTCAAGAATCCATCACGGACGCAACATGACCAATTTCGCGCTGGAGCTCGCTTCCTCGATCCGCTCCATTCCCGACTATCCCAAGCCGGGCATTATCTTCCGCGACATTACCACCCTGCTCGGCAATCCGCGGGCCTTCCGCCGCGCGGTCGACGAACTGGTTCAGCCCTATGCCGGGCTGAAAGTCGGAAAGGTCGCCGGCATGGAGGCCCGTGGCTTCATCCTCGGCGGAGCACTCGCACACCAGCTCTCGGCTGGCTTCGTGCCGATCCGCAAGAAGGGCAAACTGCCGCACGAGACGGTGAGCATCGCCTACAGCCTGGAATACGGTGTCGACGAAATGGAAATGCATGTCGATGCGGTGGAGCCGGGCGAGAAGGTTATCCTGTGCGACGACCTGATCGCCACCGGGGGCACGGCCGTCGGTGCGGTTCAGCTGTTGCGCAAGCTCGGCGCCGATGTCGTCTCGGCCTGTTTCGTCATCGACCTGCCGGATCTGGGCGGTCGACAGAAACTCGAGGCGCTGGGGGTCGAGGTTCGCACCCTGGTCGAGTTTTCCGGCCACTGAACGCTGCTTGCTGTTCTTGGTTGCGAAAACGCCCGAGGCGCATCTGCGTTTCGGGCGTTTTTCTGTTCGGGAATGTCAGTTGTCACCGTTCTTGACGACCGTCTTTCCCGGCTGAGGATCCTTTCCATCATTCTCGCGGGCGCGGGTCTCGGGTCCGGCGACGATGATGCGGTGATCGAGATCACCCTTGTCTTCAGCCTCTTGCTGTCGCTTGTCCTTTTGCATGGTGTGCTCCTGTTCTTGAGACAGTGATAGAACGAACACGGGGGTAGGGAGTTCCGTCCTGAGACAAAACCAGAGAGATGGCTCATGTCGCAGCTTGCTATCCGGCGCATGATTTAGGACGGCCTCATTCTCCCCGTCGGTGTCGGCTTAAGCCCGGATCGCCTTGCGGATGTCGTCCTCAAAAGCTTCCGGCTTGGTTCCCGGGGCATAGCGGGCGATCGGCTCGCCGTCGCGGCCGACGAGGAACTTGGTGAAGTTCCACTTGATGGCCTCGGTGCCGAGAAGGCCGGGGACCTCGTGGGTCAGGAACTTGAACAGCGGATGGGCGTTCGGCCCGTTGACCTCGACCTTGGCGAACATCGGAAAGCCGATCTTGTAGTTCAGCGCGCAGAAGGCCTTGATCTCGTCCTCGCCACCGGGCTCCTGGCCGCCGAACTGGTTGCAGGGGAAGCCGAGGACGACGAGGTCGTCGGCAAAGCTCTCCTGCAGCCTCTGTAGGCCCTCATACTGGGGCGTGTAGCCGCAGGCGCTGGCGGTATTGACGATGAGAACCAGCTTTCCAGCAAATTCGGACAGGTCGCGGTCCTTGCCGTCGATATCGACCGCATGAAAATCATGAAGGTTCACGGGGTTTCCTCCGTCACGAATTCGAGGATCTTGGTCTTGAAGCGCAGCACGGGCTCGCCCTTCTGGTTCACGCCTTCGCCCAGACCGACGTTGAGGATCAGGCCCGGACGCGATGCGAGGGGCCGGCTCTCCAGGCTGGTCAGGCTATAGGTGATGGTGTCGTCGGCAAAGACCGGTTTCGGCCATTGCAGTTCCTCGAAGCCGGGAGAGAGGCCGAGGTTTGGAGGAACAAGTCCCTCCGCCCTCAGCCTTGCGACCTCCGCGCCCCAGAAATCGATGAAGCAGCGCATCCATCCGGCACAGGTATGCCAGCCTGAAGCGCAGAGCGCGCCGAAGACGTAGGATTTCGCCGCCTCGGCATCGGTGTGGAACGGTTGCGGATCGAACTTTTCGGCGAAACGGATGATGTCCTCGGCGGTGAACAGGCGCGAACCGGTCTCGACCTTGTGGCCGGTGGGATAGAGTTCGGTCATCCTCATGCGGCGTCCTCCGCATCGCGTCGGCGGAACATGATGGAATTGCGCGAGCGCATGACAATCTCGCCGCGCTGGTTCTCCAGTTCGTGGCTCAAGGTGACGATGCCGATATGCGGGCGCGAGCGCATCGGCCGCGCCGCCTCGACGGTCGAGCGGCCGTTCAACGTGTCGCCGGCCAGCACCGGCTTTCGCCATTCCATCGCGTCGATACCCGGCGCGCCCTCGGAGACGGAGGCGAGCAGATACGAATCGATCATCATCCGCATGAACATGCTGCTGGTGTGCCAGCCGGATGCGCTCAGCCCGCCGAGGATGCTGGCCTTGCCGGCAGCTTCCGACAGGTGCATCGGCTGCGGATCGAATTCCTTGGCGAATTCAACGATTTCATCGGCGTTGACGGCCTTTGGCCCCAGCGCGAATATCCTTCCGACGTGGAAGTCTTCGAAATAGAGTTTCGGGGATGGCATGCGAGATTTCCTTGTGGGCGTTTCCGTGCAGAATGACCGCCGAAACCGGCAATGACAAGGAGTGGCGATGGCGGGATGGATCGAACAGGCGCCGTTTCTTTCACAACTCGATCGTGACGCCCGGCGTCATCTCGAGGGTTTGCGGCCGCAGCACGTTGCGGACCGGACGACGCTGTTTCGTCCCGGCGACCAGGCCGAGGCCTTCGTCATCCTCCTGTCCGGCCGGATCGGCGTCTATCTCACCGGACGCGGCGGTCGCGAGCTCCTGCTCTATGCCGTGACGCCCGGAGAGACCTGCGTGCAGACGACGCTCGGCGTGCTGGGCGGCGCGGCCTATACCGGCGAGGCGGTGGCCGAAAGCGATCTGGTCGCCGTGATGGTGCCCGGACCCGTCTTTGAGACCCTGATGGCGATCTCGGCCGGATTTCGCAGCTTCGTGTTCCGCGCCTTTGCGGCGCGTCTCAGCGATTTGATGTTCGTCCTCGAACAGGTCGCCTTCGTCAAGGTGGAGAAGCGGCTGGCCCTTGCGCTGATCGAGCGGGCCGCCGGCGGCGAGGTGATCGAGGTGACGCATCAGGAACTGGCGGCGGTGATCGGGACGGCGCGCGAGGTGGTGTCGAGACGGCTGGAGGCTTTGGCCTCGAAGGGGATCGTCGCCAACGAGCGCGGACTGATCCGCGTGCTCGACGCGGCTGAACTGGGGCGCATGGCCACTTCGCCGAAAGCGTGACTTAGTCACTGACATGTCTTTGGCTGCGGCTATGATTGTTCTACTGTGCAACCTGCCCAGCATCGAAAGGAATTGCCATGTTCGCCAAGAATATCGGATCTCTCGACCGTATCCTGCGCATCGTCGTCGGCCTCGTCGTACTGTCGCTGTTCTTCATCTATCCGGACGCCTCGTGGCGCTACTGGACGCTGATCGGCGTCGTCCCGCTGCTCACGGGCCTCCTCTCGACTTGCCCGCTCTATTCGCTCTTCGGCATGTCGACCTGCCCGATGAAGAAGGTCTGAAGACCGAAGGGCCGATGTCGCAGGATCTTCGGATCTTGGGTCGGTCGTCTTGACGCCGACCCGACCGCGCAAAGCAAAACTGCCGCCCCTTTCCGTGAAAGGGCGGCAGTTAAAACGCGTACCTGAAGCTTGGTTCGTCCGGCTCAGGTGTTGAAACGGAAGTGGATCACGTCGCCGTCCTGGACGACATATTCCTTGCCTTCGTCGCGGCCCTTACCGGCTTCCTTTGCGCCGACTTCACCCTTGAAATTGATGTAGTCGTCATAGGCAATGGTGAAGGCGCGGATGAAGCCGCGTTCGAAGTCGGTGTGGATGACGCCTGCAGCGGCCGGTGCCTTGGTGCCGCGGACAATGGTCCAGGCGCGGGTTTCCTTGGGGCCGACGGTGAAATAAGTGATGAGATCCAGCAGGTGATAGCCGGCACGGATCAGGCGGTCGAGGCCGGCTTCCTCCAGGCCGAGTGCCGCGAGAAATTCCTTGGATTCCTCTTCCGGCAGCTGGGCGACTTCCGCTTCGATCGCAGCCGAGATGATCACGCATTCGGCACCCTGTTCGGCGGCCATCTTGGCTACGGCTTGCGTATGCTCGTTGCCGGTCGCAGCGTCGGCTTCCGCGACGTTGCAGACGTAGAGCACCGGGTGGGAGGTCAGGAGGTTCAGGCCCTTCAGCACTTCGATCTCGTCGGCGGCCAAGGTCTTCAGCAGCAGGCGGGCCGGTTTGCCCTCGTTCAGGAGCTTGATCACGGCTTCCATGACCGGCAACTGGGCGAGCGAATCCTTGTCCTTCGAGGCGGCGCGCTTGCGGGTCTGGTCGACGCGGCGCTCCAGGCTTTCGAGATCGGCGAGCATCAGCTCGGTCTCGATCGTCTCGGCATCGCCGACCGGGTTGATGCGGCCTTCGACATGGGTAATGTCGTCGTCCTCGAAGCAGCGCAGCACGTGCACCACAGCATCGACTTCGCGGATATTGGCGAGGAACTTGTTGCCCAGCCCTTCACCCTTCGACGCACCGCGGACCAGGCCGGCAATGTCCACGAACGAGATGCGGGTCGGGATGATTTCCTTGGAGCCGGCGACGGCCGCGAGCTTCTGCATGCGCGGGTCGGGAACGGCGACTTCGCCGGTGTTCGGCTCGATCGTGCAGAACGGGTAGTTGGCGGCCTGCGCCGCCGCCGTCTTGGTCAGCGCGTTGAAGAGGGTGGACTTGCCGACATTGGGCAAGCCGACGATACCGCATTTGAAGCCCATGGCCAGAGTACCTGCTTAGCTTGGAATGATCTTTGCCCACGCCTATGGGATAAAGGAAGGGTGCGGTCAAGTCTCTGGAGCGGTGCGGCTCTTCTGCGCCACCGTCGACGGTCGCGGTGAGATGCGCTAGAATGCACCCTCCGGGCCGGTCGCCAAAGGGTCAGGACCGGATGTCATCGCTGGAGAGGTTACGATGACGGGAGATGATGTCGCCCTCAAGCCGAAGACCGTGACCAAGCCCAAGCCGGAGCGGCCGAGGCTCTACAAGGTCCTGTTGCTCAATGACGATTACACACCGCGCGAGTTCGTCACCCTGGTGCTGAAGGCGGTGTTCCGGATGAGCGAGGAGACCGGCTACCGGGTGATGATGACGGCCCACAAGTTCGGCTCCGCCGTGGTCGTCGTGTGCACGCGCGACATTGCTGAAACGAAGGCCAAGGAGGCGACCGATCTCGCCAAGGAGGCGGGCTTTCCGCTGGTGTTTACGACCGAGCCGGAGGAGTGATCGGCTGGTCCGAGGGGCGTCGGCGGTAGAGGTAGTCGTCGGCAAGACCGAGGCGGCGGCACGCCTGAACCGGTGCGGAAGACGGGAGCATGATGTTCTCGGCGCCAAAGGCCGCGGCCTTCACCAATGCCCGCTGCTTGGGGGTGAGCGACCCTGACTGCCGAAGCCCAAGCCTGTCGCGCACCCAGGCGGGCAAGAGCTCGATTGCGGCGGTGATGAGCAGTTCCTGGAAGTGCCGCAAAGCCGGTGGCAGGGCCGGAACCTTGCGGACGATATCGAGGAACGCAAAGACCACCTCCGATTTTACCAGCCGCGGCCGCATCACCTCGAACAGCATGTTCATCTCGGAGACCGAGACGGGCGCACTCGTCGCGCCGTAGAGGTCGGCCGCTGGCTTTCCCTCGGCGAGGAATCGATTGCGCTCCTCGTCGGACAACGGACGGGCGTAGCGATGATAGGCCTCCATGAAGCCGAAGGCGGCGGTCGCCTGAACCCAGTCCAGCAGGATCGGATCGTCGGCGCGGTAGGGCTTGCCTTCGGTGGTCAGGCCGGTCACCGAGCCGTGACGGCGGTTGACGCCCTTGATCATCGCCTCTGTCTTGCTGCGTGCGCCGTAGACGGTGATCATGGCGGCAAGCCCGGTGCGCTGCATCCGCGCAAGGGCGTCGGTCGTGAAGCTGCTGTGCTGCCACACCCCGTCGCGCACATGGGGTTCCGCCAGTTCGAGAACGACGGCGGCGATGCCGCCAATGAAGACAGTGACCGGGTTCTTGAACAACTGCCAGGAAACCGAATCTGCCGGCACCAGCGCCGGTTCTCCGGGCGGCGTGGAGAAGTCGAAGGCCATGCCCTTGGGCTGGGACAGCTTCTGAGCGAAGAGATCAAGTCTGCGGCTCAAGGGGCCGGGCAGGGGCAGCGGAGATAGAGCGATTTGCATGAGGGGGCCTCCAGGGCTGGTCAATGCCGCAGCGGCCGTCCTTGTTCCGCCGCTCAGGTCGGCGAAGCCTGGCGGGGTGGGATCCGGCGTACCTCCAGCCCGTGTTTCGTCAAATCAAAGCCGCAGCTCTTGTAGAAGTCGAGCGTGCCGGGACGCTTGCTGCCCGTCTGCAGCCGAACCGTGTAGCAGCCGGCGTCGAAGGCGGCGTCGATCGCCGTCTGGACGGTCAGGCGCCCAAGGCCGTTGCGGCGATGGCCGGCATCGGTCACGACGTTTTCGATGAAGGCGTAGGACATGCCGCCCCGGGTCAGATTGGGCACGACGATCAGGACGCAGGTGCTGGCGAGAACGCCATCGGCGAAACCGCCGAACACAGTTAGTCCTTGGCGTTTCAGCATCTCGTCGAAACGGGTCTGCGCCAATTCGGGAGAGAGCGGCAGGTCGTTCTCGATCAGTTGGTCGTAGAGCGCGAGCAGGCCGGGCAGGTCGCTTCGGTTGAGGGCGCGGACTTCGACAGGCTTCGACATCGGATCAATCATCCTTCTTGCCAAACATGCGCTTCAGCATTTCCGCCATCGGCCCGGTCTCCGGCAGCTTCTTCGGCTGGGCCGTGTTGCGCGCCTGGCGGATATGCGACTGGCCGGCCGGCTTGGCCGTCTTCTCCGCCTTGGCCGGGGCGGGGGGCTCCTCCTTAGCCCCGGTGGCGAGCGCCAGCTTGTTCATCAGCTTGCCGTCGTCGCCCTTGACCAGCAGGTCGGCATTGTCGGCGATGGCGTCGAGCAGCGGTTCCAGCCAGATGCGATCGATCTTGGCGAAGTCGCCGAGCACGTGGCCGTGCACGCGGTCCTTGTCGCCCGGATGGCCGATGCCGAGGCGCAGCCGGCGGTAGTCCTTGCCGCAATGGGCGTCTAAGGATTTCAATCCGTTATGGCCGCCGTGACCGCCGCCGACCTTGATGCGCACCTTGCCGGGCAAGAGATCGAGCTCGTCATGCACGGCGATGATGTCACCGGGGCCAAGCTTGTAGAAGCGCATGGCTTCGCCGACCGATTCGCCCGACAGGTTCATGAAGGTCTGCGGCTTCATCAGCAGCACCTTTTCGCCGGCGATCTCGCCATCGGCGATTTCGGCCTTGAACTTCTTCGCCCAGGGCGAGAAGGAATGGCGCCTGTGGATGGCGTCCACCGCCATGAAGCCGATATTGTGGCGGTTGTCCCGGTATTGCGCGCCGGGATTGCCGAGCCCCGCTATGATGATCATGAGCCATGTCCGTCGGTGGTGAAAGGTCATCTCTCAGCACCGCGAAACGGCGGCGTTGTCAACCCGGTTTGCGGTGGGCGAGCGGCGCGTCGGTCAGTCGCCGGTCGGCATCTTGTACTTCTGGAAGATCGCCTTCTGCGTCCCGTCGGCGATCAGTCTGTCTAGCCCGGCCTGCATTTCGGCGATCAGCGCATCGGGAAAGTCGATGTTGCAGGCAATGGCGAATTTCTGTTCGGAGAGGATGAACAGCGCCTCGATGGCATTACCCTCGGCCTTGAGGTCCTCGTAGTATTTCTCCGAGATCGGCATCAGGTCGATGCGCCCGCTCATCAGCTTCTTGAAGGTGAGCTTCAGGTCGGTGGCGAGGTCGATCTTGGGGAAACCGTTCCGCTCCAGAAGATCCTGGGTATAGTCGTTGCGCTGGGTGCCGACCGTATATTGACGGGCTTCCTCGATCGAGCGTGGCTTGATGCCCGACGCCCTGTTGGCGATCATCACGTTGCGGTCGATGGCAAGCGGCTCGACCCATTTGAACCGCTTGTCGCGCTCGGCGATATGGGCGGTGGTGAAGACGCAGTGTGTCTTCTCGCTCTCGGCGAGTTGCAGGGCGCGGGCCCAGGGCATCATCTCGATCGTATGCTCGGCCTTGACGTCTTTCATCAGGGCGACCGTCTGCTCGTAGCCGACGCCCTTGTATTCGCCGGCCTCGCGGTAATTGTAGGGTGGGTAGTCCTCGGTTGTGAAATGGATGGTCTCGGCACCGGCGGCGCCGGCCAATGTCATCGACAGGAGAAATGCGACGTATCTCATAGGCACTTTCCTTCGCGATCAGCGGGTGCTCAGGCGACCGAGGCTCCGCGTCTTGGTGAATTTACCAGGCTTTTGATCAACTGACGGACCGGCTGCGGTCGGGCAAACAGATAGCCCTGGCCGAGATCGACGCCGAACTGGCGCAGGATCTCGTGCTGCTGCTCGGTCTCGATGCCCTCGGCGACCACCGTGCATTCCATCTTGTGGGAAATCGCGGTGATGCCTTCGACCAGCATGCGGCTCTTGTGCTGCAACTCCGGCTCGTCGGCCGACAGCGAGCGGATGAAGGACTGGTCGATCTTGACGATGTCGACGGGGAAGCGGTTGAGGTAGCTGAGCGACGAATAGCCCGTGCCGAAATCGTCGAGTGCGATGCGGCAGCCGAAGCGGTTGAACTCATCGAGAATGGTGCGGATCTGCGGATTGTCGTGCAGCAGGGTCGCTTCCGTGATCTCGATGACGATCCGGTGCGGGGCGATACCATGGTGGGAGGCGAGCGCCGCGAGCCGGATCGGCATGGTCTGTTCGAACTGCAGCGGCGAGAAATTGATGGCGATATAGGCGTCGAAGTTTCCCGTCGCCTCGGAAAGCTGCACGAGATTGGCGAGCGACTTTTCAAGGATGCGGTTGCCGATGCGGGTGATGGCGCCGGTCTCTTCGGCGATCTTGATGATCTCGCCGGGGGGGAGGGTGCCCTTGATCGGGTGTTCCAGCCTGAGCAGTGCCTCGTAGCCGACGACATGCCCGTCGCCGAGATCGACGATCGGCTGGAAATAGGCCTCGAACCAGTCTTCGTCGAGTGCGGTCTCGATGTCGCGCTCGATGGCGGCGCGCTGGCGCGTCGTATCCTGGATCAGCGGATCGTAGAGCAGCGCGCCGTTCTTGCCGTCGCGCTTCTTGCTGTACATCGCCATGTCGGATTTCTGCAGCAGTTCGGCGGCATTGCCCGCATGGCGGGGGTAGATGGCGACACCGACGCTGGCGCTGAGGCGGACGGTGACTCCTTGCACCAGAAGCGGTTGCTCGAAAATGGCGCAGAGGCGATGGCTGAGCTCCAGCGCGGCATGCTCGACCTTTGCCGATCGCAAGAGGACGGCGAATTCGTCGCCGCCGAGGCGCGCGGCGACCGCGCCGGGTGGCAGAAGCGGACCCATCAGGTCGACCAGCATGCGCAGCACCGTGTCGCCGGCCTGGTGGCCGAGATTGTCGTTGATCCACTTGAAACGGTCGAGGTCGACGAAGATGCAGGCGAGCTCGCCGCCCATTTCGTCGGTCGCGCGGATCTCGACGTCGAGCGCGCTCTCGAAGCCCTGGCGGTTCATCAGGCCGGTCAGGTGGTCGGTGATCGCCTGGCGGTGATTGCGGGCCTCGGATTGCTTGAGGGCCGTGACATCGGTCATGACGCTGAGGGAAAGGCCCGTTTCCCCGGATGTGCCTTCCTTGCTCGCCTCGACGATCAGCACGTCCATGAGACTTCCGTCGGCGCAGACGAATTTGGTCGTGCTCTCGACGACCGCGTCGCTGCGGCTTTTCTGCCGCTTGCGCTCCAGATAGGCCTCGCGCGCATCGGCGTGGACGAGATCCTCGAAGCGCCGGCCGAGAACCTGCGGACGCTCGTAGCCGGTGGCCAGCAGCCAATAGTCGCTGACGCCGGTAATGCGGTCCTGCTCATCGAGCGAGAACAGCATGGCGGGGGTCAGATTGTAGATGTCGGTGGCGCGCCGATGGGCGATCTTGAGCTCTCGTTCCTCCTGCTCGAGCTGGGTCTGCATGGCGTTGAAGCTCTTCGCCAGCTTTCCGATCTCGTCGTTCGACTGCCAGTCGACATGATGTCGCGAACCAAGCTGACGCGTTGCCTCGATCGCCCCGGCAAGCTTCATCAGCGGCTGGATGATCATGATGCGGTTGCCGAAGATCGCGGCGAGGACGACGCCGAGGACGGCGACGATGAAAATGCCGATCAGGATGGCCTCGGCATCGCGCAGCGAGGACAGTGCATCGAAGCGGCCGTAGTAGATGGTGATCGTTCCCACCTGCTTGCGGCCGTCGACGCCCTGATAGAAGATTTCGCGCGTCTCCGATTCCACGCCGGATTTCGGCCAGCTCGGCAGGGGTGGCATGGAAACATTGATGCCGCCGGACAGGTCCCTGACCTGGACCTTGCTCACGGCATTGGCGGAGACGATGGTCGCGGCGATCTGCTCGACGCTCTCGCGGTCGAAGTCCCACATCGGCTTGGCCAGCGCCTGGGAATTGGTGGCCAGCAGGATTTCCACATGGTCGTGCAGTTCCCTGGCGGCCCGATCCGACGAGAGAGCCAGAAACAGGGCGAACAGCGGCACCACGAGGATGAAGACGGTGAAGGCGACGATCGCCAGGAATCGGCTTTCGATCGACCGGGTCATGCCGCGGCTGTCCCATCAAATAGATGACGGTTCTTGATCAAAGCCAAGACGATAAGCTCCCCGATGCCCCACCAATCCAGGATGCAGGTTTTCATATATTTATTAAATCTCGCTAAAGGGGTGGTGCGAAATCAAGCGTGCAAGCTGCAATTGTCACGATATGCCAAACACGAAAAATCCCGCCTCCGGGGGGAGGCGGGATCGTCATGCGGCAACGGTGTTGCCGTATCTTATCAGGCTTCTTCGGTCTCGGCTTCCGAAACGCCGCCAGCCGGAGCAACGATCGTGGCGATCGTGAAGTCGCGGTCGGTGATCACCGGAGTAACGCCAGCCGGCAGCTTGACATGCGAGATGTGCAGGCTGTCGCCGATCTTGTGGCCGGCGAGGTCGACGGTGATGAATTCCGGAATGTCGTTGGCCGGGCAGTGCAGCTCGACCGCGTGACGCACGATGTTGAGCACGCCGCCGATCTTGATGGCCGACTTGTCTTCGTTGACGAAGTGAACCGGAACTTCGACGGTGACCTTGCTGTCGGCGGAGATGCGCAGGAAGTCGATGTGCATGGTGAAGTCACGCACCGGATCGAGCTGGTAGTCCTTCGGCAGGACGTTGATCTTCTCGCCGTTGACTTCGATCGTGGCGATGGTGGTCATGAACCCGCCGGCGTGGATACGCTTCGTCACTTCGTTGGTATTGAGCGAGATGGCAATGGGGGCCTGCTTGTCACCATAGATGACAGCGGGAATCAAACCGTTGCGGCGAAGTTCGCGGGAGGACCCCTTACCTACCCGTTCGCGCGCCTCGGCCTTGAGCTCGTAAGAAGAGTGGCTCATGGCAGTTCCTTTCAAGTTGTCTGGAGAGTCTCGAAAGCGCTCGTCAATGGCGCCGGTCCGAAACCGGGGTTCCCGAAAGAACCTCATCCGCGTTGCCTCCAAGGGTGTCTACACGGACGGGCGCGCTATAGAACAGAAGCGTGGAAAAGGCAAGCTTTGCCGGAGCTTTTGCCGCAATGGCACGGGTGAACGGCATTTCGGCCGTTCTGCCGGGCGCCGTCTGGCACAGGCGGCAGCTTGTCGGCCCACCTGTCGCACATCTGCGACAGTTTGGCCAATGAAGATGCGGCGCTTCTTGTTTAAGCCGATCGTCATTGAAAGAGTCACACGACATGGGCATTATCGCTTTGGGAGGAGCCGATGCGCCAGCCATCCAGCCATTCGGACTTGGTCTATGCGACTGCGCAGCAGAATTCGGCGGCCGCGAGTTCGCCGATCGCCGCCTCATGGCGACGCTGCCTGAACCTGCACCAGCTCGCACCGGAAGAGGGGCGCAGGCCCGTCCTCGCCGACGAGGCCGTCTTTCGCTACGCCCGTGAACGCATGGACCATCTGGTCACGGCTTGCGCCGAGGAGGTGGACCGCCTCTACCAGACCGTCGGTCGCTCCGGTTGCTGCATCGTTCTGTCCGATCGCGACGGCATCGTGCTCGACCGGCGGGGGGCGGCCGGCGACGACGCGGATTTCCGCGAACTCGGCCTGTGGCAACAGAATGTGTGGACCGAGGCGAGCGTCGGCACCAATGGCATCGGCACGGCGCTGGCCGACGAGCGCGCGGTCATCATCCATCGCGATCAGCATTTTCTCAGCTCAAATATCGGCCTCTCCTGTGCCACGGCGCCGATCCGCGACCATATGGGGCGGGTCGCAGCGGCGCTCGACATCTCGACCTGCCGCACGGATGTGACCGACATGACGCTGTCGATCCTGTCGCAAGCGGTGCGGGACGTTGCCGCGCGGGTCGAGGCGACATTGTTCCGCAACGCTTTTCCGGGTGCGCGGATCATCATGGTGCCGACCGCCAATGCCGCGACCGCGGCGCTGATCGCGGTCGATTACGACGATCTCATCCTGGGTGCCACCAAGGCGGCGCGGGCGGCGCTGAAGCTCGACGACCAGCGCATCGCCCAGGGTCTTCCGGCCGCTGATGCGCTGCGTGAGGGACGGGGAGAGCCGGGATCGGATCTCGAGGAGGCGGAGCGCGCCGCCTTGCGCCGAGCCCTCTCGCGCACCAACGGCAATGTCTCGCAGGCCGCGCAGTTCCTCGGCATCAGCCGCGCCACACTGCATCGCAAGATGAAGCGTTATTCGCTGCAGTAGGACCGGATCCGCATATGTCGCATTACTGAAACACTGTGCGCTGCGGTATGAATTCGGGTCCCTATCGTTTCTCGGCAAACGCCGCAATCATCCTCTCATCGGTCCGTTGGAGGGACCTTATCAGGGAGGATGACAGCATGAACATTCAAGTCCAGGCCGTGGCCGGAACGCCTTTCAAGCTCAAGTATGGCAATTTCATCGGTGGCGAATGGCGCGACCCGGTCAATGGCCGCTACTTTGAAAACACCACGCCGGTGACCGGGGCTAAGCTGTGCGATGTCGCGCGCTCCGACGAGCAGGACATCAACCTGGCGCTCGATGCTGCGCATGCCGCCAAGGACAAATGGGGCCGCACCTCGACCACCGAACGCTCCAACATCCTGATGAAGGTGGCGCAGCGGATGGAGGACAATCTCGAACTGCTCGCCCGCGCCGAAACCTGGGACAATGGCAAGCCGCTGCGCGAAACCATGGCGGCCGACATTCCGCTGGCGATCGACCATTTCCGCTATTTCGCCGCCTGCATCCGCGCCCAGGAAGGCACGATCGGCGAGGTCGACCACGACACCATCGCCTATCACTTCCATGAGCCGCTCGGCGTCGTCGGCCAGATCATTCCGTGGAATTTCCCCATCCTGATGGCCGCCTGGAAGGTCGCACCGGCGCTTGCCGCCGGCAATTGCGTCGTGCTGAAGCCGGCCGAGCAGACGCCCGCCTCGATGCTGGTGCTGATGGATCTGATCGGCGACCTCTTGCCGCCGGGCGTGCTGAATGTCGTCAACGGTTTCGGCCTCGAGGCCGGCAAGCCGCTCGCCACCAGCCCGCGCATCGCCAAGATCGCCTTTACCGGCGAGACCTCGACCGGCCGGCTGATCATGCAATATGCCAGCCAGAACCTCATCCCGGTGACGCTCGAACTCGGCGGCAAGTCGCCCAACATCTTCTTCGAAGACGTGATGCGAGAGGACGACGACTATCTCGACAAGGCGCTCGAAGGGTTTGCGATGTTCGCGCTCAACCAGGGCGAGGTCTGCACATGCCCGAGCCGTGCGCTGGTGCACGAGAAGATCTACGACCGCTTCATGGAGAAGGCACTGAAGCGCGTGGCCGCAATCCGCCAAGGCGACCCGCTCGACATGTCGACGATGATCGGCGCCCAGGCCTCCAGCGAGCAGCTGGAAAAGATCCTGTCCTACATGGATATCGGACGCCAGGAAGGCGCCGAAGTGCTGATCGGCGGCGAGCGTAACAACCTCTCCGGCGATCTCGCCGGTGGCTATTACGTCAAGCCGACGGTGTTCAAGGGCCACAACAAGATGCGGGTGTTCCAGGAGGAGATCTTTGGACCGGTGGTGTCGGTCACGACCTTCAAGGACGATGCCGAAGCGCTCGAGATCGCCAATGACACGCTCTACGGTCTTGGCTCGGGCGTGTGGAGCCGCGATGCCAATCGCTGCTACAACTTCGGCCGGGACATCCAGGCCGGACGCGTCTGGACCAATTGCTACCATGCCTATCCGGCGCATGCGGCGTTCGGCGGCTACAAGCAGTCCGGCATCGGCCGCGAGACCCACAAGATGATGCTCGACCACTACCAGCAGACCAAGAACATGCTGGTGAGCTACAGCCCGAAGGCGCTCGGGTTCTTCTGAGCGATCTTCCTTCTCCCCGCCTGCGGGGAGAAGGTGCCCGAAGGGCGGATGAGGGGCCGCTCGTCTGATTTGCCCCTCACCCTAACCCTCTCCCCGCAAGCGGGGAGAGGGGACCGTGACGGAGCCACCCATGACCATCACCACCAATACCGTCGAGCCTCGCGTCATCGCCACGGAGGCCGCGCTCGCCTTCCTCGGCGAAATCCGCAAGGATCACCCCGACATTCTGTTCCACCAATCGGGCGGCTGCTGCGACGGGTCGTCGCCGATGTGCTATCCGGCCAGCGATTATCGCGTCGGCGAGACGGATGTGAAGCTCGGCGAGATCGGCGGCGTGCCGTTCTATATCAGCGGCAGCCAGTACGATGTGTGGAAGCATACCCAACTGATCATCGACGTGGTGCCGGGGCGAGGGGGCATGTTCTCACTCGACAACGGGCGCGAGCGGCGCTTTCTCACGCGTTCGCGACTGTTTGCCGGCGGCGAGGCCTGTGCCTTGCCGATCCAGGCGGCGCGACCGGCCGAGTAGCCTGAAACGAAAAATCCCGCGAAGCGCAAGCTCCGCGGGATCTTGATTGTGCGACCGTATAGGGTCAGGCGGCGCGGCGTGCCGCAACGGCGGGCCGGTTGCCGATGGAGAAGCTGCTGACCTGGTCGGTCAGGCCGTCCGCCTCGCTTGCGAGGGCAAAGGCGGCGGCCGTGGTTTCCTCGACCATGGCTGCGTTCTGCTGCGTCACCTGGTCGAGGTCGTTGACCGAGGCGTTGATCTCGCCCAGCCGCTGCGACTGTTCGCGCGACGCACTGGCGATCGAGCCGATATGGGTGTTGATCGTCTCGATATTGCCCTCGATCTTGTGCAGGCTCTCGCCGGTCTTCAGCACCAGCGCCACGCCGCCTGCGACGTCGGCGGTCGAGGTGTTGATCAACTGGCTGATGTCGCGGGCCGCACCGGAAGACTTCTGCGCAAGCTCGCGCACTTCCTGGGCGACGACCGCAAAGCCCTTGCCGGCCTCACCGGCGCGCGCCGCTTCTACCCCGGCATTGAGCGCCAAAAGGTTCGTCTGGAAGGCGATCTGGTCGATCACGTCGATGATCTGGCGGATCTTGGCGGACGAGCTTTCGATCCGCTCCATGGCGACGATCGCTTCGTTGACCACGGTCGAGGAGGTCTTGGCGTCCGACAGCGTGTCGGCCGTGACCTTGACCGCAGTCTCGCAACGGCGCAGTGCGTCATTGACCGAACCGGTCATTTCGCCCAGCGCAGCGGCTGCCTCTTCCAGCGAAGCGGCCTGGCGCTCGGTGCGGTGAGCGAGGTTTTCCGAGGCGCCCTTGAGGTCGGAGGAACCGGCCCGGATGGTGTCGGCGCTCTCGGTGATGGTGCGGATCGTGTCTTCCAGGCGCTCGACCGAGTTGTTGAAGTCGATGCGCAGATGATCGAGGGACGATACGAACGGCCGTTCGATGCGCAGATTGAGGCGACCGCTCGACAGGTTCTGCAGACCGGTGGCAAGGGCCGATACGGCATCCTCCAGTTCCTGGGCGTTGCGGGCTTTTTCCGTTTCGCGCTGGCGGCGCTCGTCATCGATCTGCGCGCTACGCTCGACCGTTTCGGCTTCCATGCGCTCCTTTTCGAGCGCGTTCTGGCGGAAGGATTCCAGCGCCCGCGCCATCACGCCGATCTCGTCGGCGCGGCCGGTGGCCGTGATGTCGATCGCCTTGTCGCCCTGGTTCAACCGGTTCATCAGGTTGGCCAGATCGGTGAGTGGGCGGGTAAGGCTCGACGAGACGAGGAGGCCGACGCCGCCCATGCAGACGAGAACCGCAACGGTGGTCAGCAGCGCCCACCAGGCAAGCTCGTTGGCGGAGGCGAGCACCTTGGCTTCGTCCTGGCCGACGACGAGAAGGTGGTTCTGGCCGAACAGCGCGACCGGCAGATAGGAATAGAAGGCGGGATGGTCACCCGAAACGGCGAAGGTCGAACCCGTCTCGCCGCTTGCCGCGGCCTTGGCAAGTTCTGGGGCGATCACGGCAGTCTGGCCACCGCTGACGGTGCCGCCGCGCACAGTCCCGTCGGCATTGAGGACGAAGGCGTCATCGATAGTGGTGCCGAGCCCGTCGGGCGTGACCATGGCGGAAAGCTTGGCTGCGGAAACGCGGATGATCACCACGCCCTTCTTCACCGTCTCGCCCCATACGGAGATGGCGAGCGGCCTGGCAATCAAGGCCGAAGCGCCGTCGTCGCCCTGGGGATAATCGGCAAAGCCGGAGAAGTGGGTCTCATCCAGCTTTCCGGCATTGGCGCGGTCGAAGATTTCCTTGATGGCCGCGTTTTCCGGATCGGTGACGTTGGTGAGGAATTCCTTGCCCTTCGTGACGGTGTAGACAAGCGTTCCGGCATTGTCGACGATGATCACGTCGCTGGCATTGGTGTTCTTCCAGGCGCTGGCAACGGTCCCGTGGAAGCCCGCGTGACGCACGCCGTAGAGCAGCTTGAGCTTCGTGCCGTCTATGGCGGCGCGTTCGTCGATCGACGAACCGCTCGGCTGGAAGACCAGCTTGATGTCCTTGGCTTCAAGCGGAATGATGTTGACCATCATGTCGGTTGCTTCGCCGATCGCGGTGTTCTGGGCGAGGTCAAAGAGCGATTGCTCGACGCGCCTGATATAGGCGTTGAGGTCCTTCGACTGGGTCTTGGCGACGGATTCGAGCCTGAGCTTGCTGGCCTCGATCAGGCCGCTCTTGCCGACCTGGTAGCTCAAAATACCGACGGCGAGGCAGGATACCAGCGTGGCGCCGACGACGAGCCCGGCAAACTTTGCTTTAACGGATGACAGGGCGCCCGGCTTGGCGACGCCCAAATTGCTTGGTGACATAAATAACCTCCCAGGGGCAAACAGCCCGCGGAAAGTTTCACGACAATTGATTACGTTCAGGTTAAACCGGCGGTAGCTGATCTTAGGGTGGGCGCGTCAAACGCGTCGCCGCCGCCTGGGGCGTTGCCGCTTCGGACGGGCTGGCGGCAACGCTTCATATCTCTGTTCCTGGCCACTGGCGGACGCAAGACAGTTCCAGCGGTCCATTGGGAGTGCGTTAGTCGAACAGGCTGGATACCGATTCTTCCGCACTGGTGCGGTTGATGGCCTCGCCCAGCAGGTTCGCCGTGGTCAGCACGCGGATATTGTGCGCTGACTGCACCGCCGTGGTCGGCTGGATGGAATCGGTGATGACCAGTTCACGCAGCCGCGAGGAGGTGACGCGGCTGACCGCGCCGCCCGACAGAACGCCGTGGGTGATGTAGGCGGTGACGCTGGTCGCGCCGTTTTTCAGCAGGGCCTCGGCGGCATTGCAGAGCGTGCCGCCACTGTCGACGATGTCGTCGATCAGGATACAATCCTTGCCGGCCACGTCGCCGATGACGTTCATCACCTCGGATTCGCCCGGACGGTCGCGACGCTTGTCGACGATGGCCAGCAGACAGTCGAGGCGCTTGGCGAGCGAACGGGCGCGGACCACGCCGCCGACGTCGGGCGAAACGACCGTGACGTTCTTGGTGTCGTAGCGGTCCTTCACGTCGCGGGCGAGAAGCGGCACGGCATAGAGGTTGTCGGTCGGGATGTCGAAGAAGCCCTGGATCTGGCCGGCATGCAGGTCGAGGGTGAGCACGCGGTCGGCGCCAGCTTCGGTGATCAGGTTGGCGACGAGCTTGGCCGAGATCGGGGTGCGCGGGCCGGGTTTGCGATCCTGGCGGGCATAGCCGAAATAGGGAAGGACCGCCGTGATGCGCTTGGCCGACGAGCGGCGGAAGGCATCGATCATGATGAGCAGTTCCATCAGGTGGTCATTGGTGGGAAACGAGGTGGACTGGACGACGAATACGTCCTCGCCGCGCACGTTTTCCTGAATTTCTACGAAAATTTCCTGGTCTGCGAACCGCCTGACACTGGCTTTTCCGAGTGGTACGTTGAGATAATTGCAGATTGCCTCGGCGAGCTGCCGGTTCGAATTACCTGCGAAAACCTTCATGTTGGTCCGCCTGTTGTCATGCTGAGTTGGCCGCTTTTTAGCGCCCTTCCCCTCGAATGCAAGTGGTTTGGCGGAAATGCAGACCTTTTTCGTGAAAACTTTGTAACCGTGGCTGATCAGCCGCCGCGCGCCTGTCGCCAGGCACTGTACTGCGCGATGGTTTTCGTGCCGATCTGCTGCATCAGCGAGGCCGGTACGCCGGCCCATGGATCGGTTGCGGCGGAGGGCACCTTTTCCTCGCCCTGGATGCGGTGGAGGCGGTTGCCGCCGCTGTCCAGCACGTCCCAGACATAGACGACGGTCACGGTGCCGCCGTCGCCGAAGGCGGAGAAATAGCCCTTCAGGATATGCTCGCTTGCCGGGTCGCCGGCGCTCTTGATGGTCAGGCCGTTGCCTCGCGCCTCGGCGCCGAGCTGGCGCGACAGGGGCGTGACGGACTGAACGGGTGCGCCGATGATCGGCAGGAAGCGAATGGTGCCGGCAGCGCCTGCCGGGCTAAGCGCCGCGACCTGCGGCTGGGCGGGAGCCTCCGGCCGAGACGGCTGGACCGGCTGCGATTGTTGGACGGGTTGCTGCTGTTGGACGGGTTGCGCGCTCTGCACCGGCGCCTGCAGTTGGGACGGGGGGGCGCCGAGCGTCTGTCCGCCGGGTGGCGGTGCCGCCGGATAGTCGCCGAGGCTCTGCTGGCCACCATAAAGCGGCGGGGAGGCGGATGGATTGCCCTGGCCGGCGGCGAGCGCCGCGGCCTGGGCCTCGAGCGAATTCTGCGGTTGGGTTGCGTAGCCCTGTTCGGCGCTCTGTCCATAGGACGGCTGGGCGTAGGCATTCTGCTGACCTTGAGCCAGCGCCATGTCGCTCTCGCTGACCGGCTGGCCGCCGTCGCCGATTTCCATCGGCGGCACCAGGGCATCGGGCGTATTGCAGGCGGTGAGCGCGACTGCCGCGATCAGGCCGGCCGTGGCCGTTCTGGAGAGTTTCATCGTCGCTTCGGTCCTCGTGCACCTCCGTCGGATTTGATGAGGATAACCTTAAAATCCTATCAATTCCTTAGAGCGCACACGAAAGGGACGGATTATCGCCCCAGGGTTGCCGTCGGCTACCGCATGAGCAGGTCGAGAGGATGGCGCGAGAGCGCTCGCGGCGCTTCCGCCGTGGTCAGATAGGTGTGGCCAAGCGTCATCGCGGTTTCGCGCTCGCTGTCCATGATGATCATGTGCACGAACAGCGACATGTCGGGCAGGATCGGCTGGCTGTTGCCGGTGTGGAACATCTGATGCTCCATCCAGGACGGCGAGAAGCGGGCGCCGAGCGAGTAGCCGCAGGCATTCAGCCGATGGCGGGCGAGCCCACGCTCGTCCATGATGCGGGCATGGGTCTCGAACACGTCGCCAAAGGTGAAGCCGGGTCGAAGGACCGCCTCAATCGCCTTGATCGTCTCGTGGCAGGCCGCATAGAGTTCGCGCTGGCGTGCGTTCGGCTCGCCGATGACGATGGTGCGCATCATGGCGGCATGGTAGTGCGCGCTGACGCCGGCCCATTCCAGCGTCAGTTGGTCCTTGTCCGACAGGGGGCGGCGACCGGACTTGTAGCGGCACAGAAGCGCATCCGAGCCCGAGCCGATGATGAATTCGTTGGCCGGGTAGTCGCCGCCGCCGGCCAGGATCGCACCCTGCATGGCGGCGAGGATGGCGGCCTCGTCGCCGCCGGCCCTGACGAGGGGCAAGGCGGCATCGAGGGCGTCGTCGGCAAGGGCGGCCGCCCGCTCGACATGGGCGATTTCCGCCGGGCTCTTGATCAGCCGCAGTTCGCTGACGAGATAGCTTGCCTCGACGATCTCGCAAAAATTGGTCAACTGGTTGTCGAGAAGGCGGGCGACGCGGCCGGTCATGCCATGAGTGTCGTATTCGATGCCGATCCGCGCGCCGAGCAGGTCCATCTCGCTCAAGAGGTTGCGCAGGTCCATGGTCGGATCGGCATTCACCCGGTCGACCCAGATGACGATGTTTTCGATATTGGAGGTCAGCTTGGCCTGGCGCAGGTCGGCCGAGCGGGTCAACAGCGTCATCGTGCCGTCCGCCTTGACGATCAGCGTCTGGAAGAAGCAATAGCCAAACGTATCGTAGCCGGTCAGCCAGTACATGCTTTCCTGGGCGAAGAGCAGGATGGCGTCGAGCTTCTGCTCGGCCATGCGCGCGGTCAGCCGCTCCAGCCTTGCGGCGTATTCGTTCGCGTCGAAATGCAGGGCCATGTCAGTCCTCCCTTATGGCGATCGCGGAAATCTGTCGTCCGTAGTCCGGCTCGCCGGCATGGGTGGTGCGGCGATAGGAAAAGAAGGCGTCGGGGTCGGCATAGGTGCAGATGCCAAGGCTCTCGGCCCGAACCCCCGCGTCGGTCAGCCGCTTTACCGTAAGGCCCTGCAGGTCGAACATGGCATGGCCGGGCTTCTCCGAAGGGCTGAAAAAGCGGTCGAAGTCCGGGTTCACGGCGATGAAGCGGTCGACGAATTCCGGTCCGACCTCGTAATTGGCGCCGCTGATCGACGGGCCGAGGCAGGCGGTGATCGCCTCGCGGCGCGCGCCGAGCGACTGCATGGCGAGGATGGTGTTTTCCAGCACGCCGCCGAGCGCGCCCTTCCAGCCGGCATGGGCGGCACCGATGATGCCGGCGTCGGCGTCGGCAAACAGCACGGGGCCGCAATCGGCGGAGAGCACGCCGAGGATGACGCCGGGCGACGCCGTGACGAGGGCGTCGGCCGTCGGCCGGTTGCCGTCATGGGTGCGATCGACCACGACGACGTCGGGCGAGTGGACCTGGTGCACGGTCGCCAGCCGTTCCGGCGAAAGGCCGAACCAGCCGCTGACGCGGCGGCGGTTCTCATGGACCTTTTCCCGTTCGTCTTTCGAGCCGATGCCGACATTCAGGCCCCGATAGATGCCTTCAGAAACGCCGCCCCTGCGGCTGAAGAATCCATGGCGGATGCCTTTGTCCTCGGCATCGGCGAGAAGCGGACTGGTGAGCGGTTCGGGTAGAGGGTGGTCCTGCATGGGCAGCCTCCGTAGCGACGGGCGGGGCGATCGATTCGACCGCGTCGCCCCTGAAAACATTAGGGAAACAAGGATCTTGCCGCAGTTTCAGTCGGCGCGATGTTGGCTTATCGCTCCCGCCGCTGTCAATTGGCTCCCTTGAACGGCGGCAGCGCCACGGCCGGGCTGGAGATCGCCAAGACCTTGAAAAGCTCGCCCATGCGACCCTCGCCGGCACCGGCCAGACGCTCGACCGCCTTGACGATTTCGCCCTGGGTCTTTTCGTCCTTGCCGCGCCCGAGCGAGGCCGCGCGGTCCTGGATACCGAGGCCGATCAGGAAGTCGCCCTGATACATGCAGCCGTTGACGTGAACGCCTGCGGCAAGTGCGGTGCGGGCGAGATTTTCGAAGTCGACGTGGCTGGTCAGGTCCGCCATGCCGGGGTGGGCGAGCGGTGGGTCATACTGGTGGGCGAGGACCGCCTGGAGCGTGTCGCCGAAGGCGCTGACCATGTGTCCGTAGTCGATCACCAGCGCCGTGCCGTGGCATTTCAGCAGGCGATCGCAGAGCGTCGTCATGACTGCCTGGCGGGCGGGGGCGATCTCGAGGATCTCGCCGTCGGGCGGTGCGATCTGGCGCGGCGGCAGAAGGGCGGGGTCGAGCGTGGCGACGCCCGCGGCAAAGCAGAGCTCGCCGTCTGCATCCAGCCCGACCATGCGCTCGCGAAAGCCCGTCGGCGTCTTGACGAACTGGCGGATCGGAATGGCGTCGAACAATTCGTTGGCGGCGATCAGGGTGAAGCCGTCCGGCACTTCGTCGAAACTGTTGTGCCAGGCGATGCGGTCTTGATGCGCGGACAGCGTCTGACGCTGCACGTCCTGCAGGGCAGGGCTCGTCTCGACGAGGTGGATGCTGGCCGTCTCATAGAGGCGCGGCGAAAGCCGTGCGATCACCCGCAGCATGTCGGCCATCATCGTGCCGCGTCCGGGACCGATCTCGACGATCCGCGCATCGAGCGGTTCGCCATGGCGCTGCCAGGCGACGACGAGGAAAATGCCGACCATTTCGCCGAACAACTGGCTGATTTCGGGCGCGGTGACGAAGTCGCCGGCCCGGCCGAAGGGATTGCGGGTCTTGTAATAGCCATGCTCGGGGTCGGCCAGGCAGAGCGCGAAATAGTCGGTGACGCTCATCGGGCCACCGGCCAGGATCAGCGACTTGATTTTCTCGGCGAGGGCAGTGGTCATGCGGGGCGCCTCACTTTCGCATCATGGCCGCGGACCGGCACTGCGGCGCGCCCTCAGCAGCGCCCACATGCCGACCGCAAGCATGGGCAGCGACAAGAGCATGCCCATGGTCAGCCAGCCACCAAAAAGATAGCCGAGTTGCGGATCGGGCTCGCGGAAGAACTCGACGGTGATGCGCGACAAGGCATAGAGAATGACGAAAAGGCCGGTGATCAGGCCGGGCGAACGGAAGCCGCGCAGCAGGCGCCCGACGACCTGGAGCACGACGAAGATCAGCAGTCCCTCGAGCAGGGCTTCGTAGAGCTGGCTGGGATGACGCGGAAAGGGGCCGCCGGTCGGGAAGGCCATGGCCCAGGGCACGTCCGAGGGCCGTCCCCAGAGTTCGCCGTTGATGAAGTTGGCGATGCGGCCGAACAGAAGGCCGAGCGGGGCGACGCTGGCGACGATGTCGAACAGGCTCCACAGCGGGATGGCATGGCGCCGGGCGAAGAAGACCATGGCCAGCGTTGCGCCGAGGAAGCCGCCGTGGAAGGACATGCCGCCATTCCAGATCTGGATCGCCCGGATCGGGTCGGCGAGGATGGCGGCGAAGTCGTAGAACAGGATGTAGCCGATGCGTCCGCCGAGCACGATGCCAAGCGCCACCCAGACGAGGAAGTCGTCGAGATGGGAGGCCGTGCAGGGCGGGGTGTCGTTCGGCCAGAGCTTCGGATTGCGCAGCATGCCGCGCGCCACCAGCCATCCCAGCATGATGCCGGCGACATAGGCGAGACCGTACCAGTGGATCGCCAGGGGCCCGAGGGAGAAGGCTACCGGATCGATTGCCGGAAAGGTGAGGATGGACAGAAATGCGGCGGCTGAGGACAAGGGTGCTCTTTCTCCAATGTTGCCGGAAAATGGCGTTCCCATCTGACACGGTCAAGATGGAATCGCGCATGCGGCCTTCTCACGCGGAAGCGAGCACGAAATTTGCTTGCAACGGCCCGGATGAATGCCTACCTCAACTGTCGTTACCGAGGACACCGTCCGGGGATCGAACGCAAGAGGAGCCACTGCCATGTCGACGGGCCCGAACCGTATTATGGACGATTTCGCCAAGCTTATGACCGATGCCGCAGGCGCCGCCCAGGGCGTGCGCAAGGAAATGGAAACCGCCTTTCATGCGCAGGCCGAGCGCTGGCTGAACGGCATGGATGTCGTCAAGCGCGAGGAGTTCGAGGTCGTCCGCGAAATGGCGATCAAGGCACGCGACGAAAACGACGTCTTGTTGAAGCGCATCGAGGCGCTCGAGGCCAAGCTGGCCGCAGACGGCAAGTAAGTCTCGGAAAAGCGGGCCAAATCGCCCCAGTGATTTGTTCGCGGCACGAAAACTGCCGGAATTTCAAGGCCCGCCCCGGTATTTCCGCGGCGGGCCTTTGTAATTTGACGCCCAACCTCGCCAACCGGCCCGAATGGCGGTTCATACAGGTTATTTATCCACATGCTCGCGGCACGAAAAAAGCCAATGGGCAGAGTCGTTTATCGGGGACTGCACAGGTTGTGCCGCAAGTGCTGTCCACAGACCCGTCGGGCAAAAGGCCGACCGGGGGCTGGTACTTGGTCTTGGCCATTATACACTGATTTTAAATGATGATTCGAGACGGACCTTCGCAAGTTTCGGACAGGGTGGGCGTTTTATCCTGTGGTTCAGTCGGAATCGTTTTAAGTGTTGTTTCCGGTTCAGTCGTTTGTGTCCTTCGGTGTTTTCACTCGAATATCGCATTCACTCCGGTCAAGAAGGTGCCGCATGAGCCTCATGGAATTTGATTTCGAACGACAGTCCAACCCGGTCGACATGATCGAGTTCGTCGCCTCCAACAATGATTGGTCGTTCGAGCGCTCGGGCGAGGACGAGCTTGCCATGACCGTCGCGGGCCGGTGGGCCGACTATCAGGTGTCGTTCTCCTGGATGGAGGAGTTCGAGGCGCTGCATCTGGCGGTCGCCTTCGACCTGAAGATCCCGGATGCCCGCGTCAACGAGGTGATCAGGCTGCTCTCGCATGTCAACGGCCAGGTCCTGATGGGGCACTTCGACCTGTGGCGGCACGAGGATGTGGTGATCTTCCGCCAGTCGCTGCTGCTCGCCGGCGGTGCCGAGCCGACCAATCGTCAGGTGGAAGTCCTCTTGTCGAGCGCGGTCGATGCCTGCGAAGCCTATTTCCAGGCCTTCCAGTTCGTGGTCTGGTCGGGCATGGACGCCAAGAGCGCCATGGATGCGGTTCTTTTCGAAACGGCCGGGGAAGCCTGAGCATGAGCTATTCGACGATGGGGCAGGTGGTGCTGGTGGGCGCCGGCAACATGGGCGGCGCCATGCTGTCCGGCTGGCTGAAGAGCGGCGTGCCGGGTTCGTCCGTCACGGTGATCGATCCCGGTCCGTCGGACGTCATGCTGAAGCAGATCGCCGATGCCGGCGCGCGCTATACCAGTCAGGCGCCGGCCGGGCTTTCGGCCGATATCCTTTTCCTCGCGCTCAAGCCGCAGGTGATGGAAGCGGTGCTTCCCGGCCTCAAGTCGCTCGTCGGTGAGCAGACCGTCGTGGTCTCGGTCGCCGCCGGCAAGACGCTTGCCTTCATGGAAGATCTTCTCGGCGCCGCTGCCATGGTGCGCGCCATGCCGAACACGCCGGCGATGATCGGTCGCGGCGTGACCGGTGCTTTCGCCAACAATGCCGTCAGCGCCGAGCAGCGCGACATGGTTCACCGCCTGCTCAAGGTGTCGGGTCCGGTCGAATGGCTCGACAGCGAAGAGCAGATCGATGCGGTGACGGCCGTGTCGGGCAGCGGCCCGGCCTATGTGTTTTATCTCGTCGAGTGCATGGCCGAGGCGGGCCGCAAGGCCGGCCTGCAGGCGGACCTGGCCATGCGGCTTGCACGGGAAACGGTCGCGGGGGCTGGTGAACTGCTTCACCAGTCCCCCGACGCCGCCGCGAAATTGCGGCAGAACGTGACCTCTCCGGGCGGCACGACGGCGGCGGCCCTTGCCCTGCTGATGGCCGAGGACGGAATGCAGCCCCTGTTCGACAAGGCGATCGAGGCGGCGCGCAAGCGGGCCGGGGAACTGGCAGGATGAGCGAGGCGCCTACGGTTCAGCCCGAGATCAGCTATGCCGATTTCGACAAGGTGGATATTCGCGTCGGCACCATCATCGAGGCCGAGCCCTTCCCGGAAGCGCGCAAACCGGCATTCAAGATCAGGATCGACTTCGGGCCCGAGATCGGCATCATGAAGTCGTCGGCACAGATTACCGTGCACTATACGCCGGAGAGCCTGGTCGGCCGGCAGGTGCTCGGCGTGGTCAATTTCCCGCCGCGCCAGATCGGCCCGTTCCGCTCCGAAGTCCTGACCCTCGGCTTTGCCGACGAGAATGGCGCGATCGTGCTGGCTGCGGTCGAGCGGCCAGTGCCGAACGGCATGAAGATGATGTGATCGCCGACCGCGTCCTCGATGAGCGCGGCGTCGCGTTGCAGGGTGTTTTCAATATAAAGCTTTAATCGCTCAGGCCGGGACGCGGATCGTCGCGCGCAGGCCGCCGAGCGGGCTGTCGCTCAGCGTCACGTTGCCGCCATGGCTGCGGGCGATGTCGCGGGCGATCGCAAGGCCGAGCCCGGTGCCGGAGGCGTCCAGATTGCGCGCCTCGTCCAGTCGGAAAAACGGCTTGAACACCTCGTCGCGATAATCGGCCGGGATGCCGGGACCGTCGTCATCGATCACGATCGTCAGCCATTTCGCGCTGTGCTTCGCCTCGATCTCGACGCGGTTGGCGTAGCGGCGGCTGTTGGAGGCGAGGTTGGTGACCAGCCGCGTGAAGGCGGTGGGCCGTACCGCGACCTCCTCGTCCCCTTCGATGCGATACGACAGCACCTTGCCATGCAGTTCGAAGTCCGCCTTGAGCTTGTCGAACATCTCTCCCAGCCTGAGTTTGCCGACATCCTCTTCCGCTTCGCCGCGGGCAAAGGCCATGTAGCCCTCGAGCATGGTCTGCATGTCGTCGACGTCCTGGTTGAGGCCCTGGAGGTCGGGATTGTCGCCGGCAAGTGCCAGTTGCAGCTTGAAGCGGGTGAGGATGGTGCGCAGGTCGTGGCTGACGCCGGTCAGCATGGCGGTGCGCTGTTCCATCTGCCGCTCGATGCGCTCACGCATCAGGATGAAGGCCAGGCCGGCACGCCGCACCTCGTCAGCGCCTCGGGGACTGAAATTCTCCGGTGGCCTCTGGCCCTTGCCGAAGCTCTCCGCCGCCTTGGCGAGCGACAGGATCGGGCGGATCTGGCCGCGCAGGAAGAGCGTGGAGATGACGATCAGCACCAGCGAGGTGCCGACCATCCACAGGAGGAAGATGTGGGTGTTGGACGCATAGGCCGAGTTGCGGCGGGCGAAGATGCGAAGAATGCCCTGGTCGAGCGCGATGCGGATTTCGACCAGGCGGGAATCGCCGACGGTGTCGATCCAGAAGGGGCGGGCGATCTGGTTCTCGATTTGGTCGGAGAGGATCTGGTCGAGGATCGAGAAGAACGGCTTTGGCCGCGTCGCCGGCAGTTGGCCGCCCGCCTCCATCGATACGGTCATGTTCAGCTTGTCGCGGGCGATGCGCACTACATTCTTGAAATCCGCCTCCGCCGGATAGGCCTCGATCAGGGCGATGATGGCGGCGATGTCGCGTGTGACGGCGCTGGACATGCGCTCCGTGACCATCTGCCAGTGGCGCTCCATGAAGACGGCGGCCAGAACCGTCTGGAGGATCAGCATGGGCAGGATGATGATCAGCAGCGAACGGGCGAAAAGACCGGTCGGCAACTGGTGCCGCAGCCAGCGCGACAGGCCCTTGAGCCCGCCGGGGTTGCGATCATTGTCCCTGCGGATGCTGTCGAACAGCGTCATTTCGCCTTCTTTTCCCTTGGTGCGCCTCGGGCGCTAGTCCATGCTCAGCCGGTAGCCGATGCCGCGTACGGTCTGCAACCAGACGGGATTGGCCGGATCATCCTCGATCTTGCGGCGCAGCCGGTTGATCTGCACGTCGATCGTCCGCTCGCCCACCTCGGTGTCATTGCCGATCAGTTCCTGGCGGGGAATGGTGTCGCCGGCGCGGGTGGCGAACAGAAGCATGATGTCCTGCTCGCGATCGGTGAGCCGGATCACTTCCGCGCCGCGCTTCAGTTCCTTGCGCAGGATCGAGAAACTGTATGGCCCGAACATGACCTGCTCGATCTTCGGCTGGTCGGCATTGGGGCTGCGCTTGAGGATGTTGTTGATACGCAACACCAGTTCGCGCGGATCGAACGGCTTGGCGAGATAGTCGTCGGCGCCGGCTTCAAGGCCGGCAATGCGCGATTCCGCCTCCGAACGGGCGGTCAGCAGGATGACCGGGATCTTCTTGTCGGCGGCAAGGCTGCGGGTCAGCGACAGGCCGGATTCGCCCGGCATCATCACGTCGAGCACGAGCAGGTCGAAATGCAGCCCCTCCAGCTTGCGGCGGGCTTCGCTTGCATCGGCGGCGACGGTGACGCGAAAGCCCTGCTCGGTGAGATAGCGTTGCAGAAGGTCACGGATGCGGGTGTCGTCGTCGACGACGAGGAGATGGGGGGCATCATCGGCAATGAGGATCTTGCGCGCCATGTCAGTCCGCTCCGGCCGTGTCCGTTGGCCCCGTGCCGTCCGACCGGCTCATTCTTTCGAGGAAGGTGCGCACGCCGTCGCGCATTTCGGACGTGAAGCCTTCCATCGCCCCGGCGATGCGCCGCGATTGCGGTTCGGACAGGGCGAGCGCCAGTTCACGGCCGGCGAGCGTCGGATAGAGTCGGCGCTGACGACGATCGGCGGGGCCGGCCATCTGGCGGATATAGCCGGAATCGATCAGTTCCTTCAGCACGCGGGCGAGGCTCTGTTTGGTGATCTGCAGGATGGCGAGAAGATCGGCGACCGTCATGCCCGGCCGGCGGCTGACGAAGTAGACGACGCGGTGGTGGGCGCGGCCATAGCCGATCTTGGCGAGGATCGCGTCGGGATCGGAAACGAAGTCTCGATAGGCGAAGAACAAAAGCTCGATCGTTTCGAAATCGATGGTCTTGTCGTCGACCACCGGCATTCCCGGCAGTTCCTTCCTGGCAGACTTGCCCGCAGACTGTCGAGCCACGTTGCATTCCCTTGTGCTGGCGGTCTTCCCTGTCGCTGCGGCATGAAGCTTTCGCGACCAGGGGGACGGTCATTTTCGATGCGTGCGCCATGGCCGTCAGCCAGCGCGCGTTTTGCCGCAAAACTAAGCGTAGACGCGGAAAAACTCCAACGAAATTACCGGGATCGCACAGCTTCTCGACCTGGCGGTTCGCATTTGCGTTTCGTCGGGGACATGTTATGCGCAACCGGCGCGAAAACGAGGAACCGACCCATGGGACAGATGCAGGCCGGGATCATTCCGGTCACCCCTTTCCAGCAGAACTGCACGATCCTGTTCGACAGCGATACGCATGAGGGCGTGATCGTCGATCCGGGCGGCGACGTCGACGTGATCCTGCAGACGTTGAAGGAAAACGGCATTACGCTGAAGGAGATCTGGCTGACCCATGGCCATATCGATCATGCCGGTGGGGCCGAGGAACTGAAGGAAGCGCTCGGTATCCCGATCGTCGGGCCGCACAAGGATGATCTGCCCTTGCTGCAGAAACTCGAGCAGCAGGCGGTCATGTTCAACGTGCCGATGAAGGTGCGCAATGCGATGCCGGATCGCTGGCTGGAGGAGGGCGACAGGGTTTCGTTCGGCGAGCATGAGTTCGAGGTGTTCCACTGCCCGGGACACGCGCCGGGACATGTGATCTTCTACAATCGGGCGCAGAACTTCGCTCATCTCGGCGACGTCTTGTTTTCCGGCTCGATCGGCCGGACGGATCTTCCGGGAGGCGATCACCAGACACTGCTCGACTCGATCCGCGACAAGGTTCTACCGCTCGGCGACGATGTCGGCTTCATCTGCGGCCACGGGCCGGGCGGCCGGATAGGCGAGGAGCGCCGGACCAATCCCTTCCTGCGCGGAATCTGAACCGAGGGCTTGAAGCCGAAACGAAAAATGCGCCGGCGATGCGGCGCATTTTTTATCCGTTCGGCAAGCGGGCCGGATCAGCCGGCGGTGCAGAAGTGTGAGCGGCCGTCATAGCCGACATAGGTGCCGGAGCGGGCATTGAAGCTGCGGTAGCGGGTCGAGCAATAGTCGTACCATTCCGGCGACCACGGCTCCACGGCTGCGCGGTAGACCGGCTGCGGTGCCGGCGGGTATTCGTCGACATAAACGGGTTCCGGCTCGACATAGATGCGACGCGGGGCGGGCTCCATATACATCGGCTCGGGTTCGACATAGACGGTGCGCGGCTGGCTGGCGATGACCGAGCCGGTGACCAGGCCAGCGGCCAGGCCGATCGCACCGGCGGCCAGCATGTCCCGGTCGTGGTGGCGGCGATAATAGTCGCCTGCCATGGCCTGCGACGATGCTGCGAGCGGTGCGACGGCGATCACCGCCGCCAGCAGGGAAAATTTTGCGATCTTCTTCATGGCTCTGCCTTCCTGTGGCCTGCAATGGGGTCGGTCGTTGTTTAACGATCAATGACGGCAGGGTAGGGGCCACAGGCTGAACGCAGCCTGAACGAAAAAACCCGGCAAACCTGCCGGGCAGCAATGCGTATGAAGAAGCGAACGGAAGATCAGCCGTCGATCTGCAGGTTGACGGCCTTAGGGCCCTTGCCGCGACGATCCGGTTCGGTGTCGTAGCTGACCTTCTGGTTCTCAGAAAGCCCCTGCAGGCCGGAGGCCTGGACGGCGGAAATATGCACGAAGATGTCTGCGCCGCCATTGTCAGGCTTGATGAAGCCAAAGCCCTTGTCGGTATTGAAGAATTTTACGATGCCAGTCTCGGCCATGCGTCAGGTCCTTTTCTCTCTGCCCAGTGTCGGCGGGGCAGCATTGCAATGTTACCCTTAAACCGGGTGTTCGACAGGCATTTCTCGATGGTTGAGGAAAGGGGCCCCTGTTACCGCAGATTATCACCGTAAAAGCGAGTATACTCGCAATTATAGATGTCAACCTGCCCGGAACTATTCGCGTATCCGGCGCGCATGTATTATTAGGTCTTCCCGTGCTCGCAAAATTGCCCGAACGCGCGAAGATTGCTTGGTTTATCAAAGATTGGCAAGCGAAAGTTTTACGGCGCCTTGCCACTGGTGACCACCGCCATTGAGGGCAGGCGGCCATTCGGGCCGCACGGGGAATGTTTCCCCCAACAAGTATATCCGGCATCGCTGTGAATGCAATTTTTGCGTCGAAACCTTCCCAGAAATGGAAAAGTTTGGCGCATTTTCGCTATCGGTGAAATAAGCGCCAGGGTGCGGCCGACGCGCGCCGCCGCGTCAATTCTGGCACCAGTTCGACGAGCAGCATGGCCGAGAAGATCAGGCCGCAGCCGAGATAGCCGATCGCGGGCAGGGTTTCGGCCAGAAGGACCGCACCGAACAAGGCGCCGAACAGGGCCTCGGAGGACAGGAAGATCGCGGCTTGCGACGCGGTCGTGTAGCGCTGGCCGATGATCTGCAGGACGAAGGCGACGCCGGAGGAGAGCAGGCCGCCATAGAGGATCTCCGGCAGGGCCGAGACGACGGCGCTCAAGCTGATTGGTTCGAGGGCCGCGGCGGCAAGGCCGGCGCCTGCGGCGCAGACGGCGAACTGCACGGTGGCAAGTGCCAGCGGCCTTTCGCTGATGCCGACCGCGATCGGCGTCAGCGTGATCTGTATCGCCAGGAACGCCGCGCAGAGAATGACGAGAACATCGCCGTCACCAAGGGAAGACAGCGACCCGCCGTTCAGCAGGAGGATGCCGACGACCGTCAGCAAAGCCGCCGGCCAGATGATCCAGTGCGGGCGGCGACGAAGAAAGGCGACCGCGATCACCGGAACGAGGACGACGTAGAGCCCTGTCAGGAAGCTGGCATTGGTCACGCTGGTCGACTGGATGCCGATCTGCTGGAGGGTCTGCGCGGCGAGCAGGGAGAGGCCGACCAGCAGGAACCAACCCAATTCCCGGCGGCTCAGTGGGCGGGCGGCACGCTTGCTCTCGGTCAGGGCAAAAGGCAGAACGGCCAATGTGGCCAGGGCAAAACGCAGCGCATTGAACCAGTTCGGCCCGAGCCATTCCATCGCTTCCGACTGGGCGACGAAGCCGCCGCCCCAGATGCCTGCGGCGAGCAGCAGGAGAAGATTGGCCTGAATGCGAGACATGGGATACCGGCTTGCAGCGGAACGGAACGAGGGGAGGGACGAAGACGGGTATCAGGCGCGTCCGGTCTCGACAAGGTCGATCGTGGCACCAGGTGTTCGTCCCGGCGCCGGACCTTTTGGGGGCCTCGAGTGGTGTTCAGCCCTGCGCCGGGCTATTGCTCGAAACTCACGGCGCCGCGGCGCGGCTGATGCGCAGCAACTGGCCGTCCACCTCGTCGGTCACCAGCAGGATTGCGCCGTCCGGCGCAACCTTCACGTCGCGAAGCCGGCCGTAAGCGCCCTCCAGCAGGCGCTCCTCTCCGGTAATCGCGCCGCTCTCGTCACGCTCGATGCGCGCCAGCAGTTCATACTTGAGGGCAGCGACGAGGAAGTCGCCATCCCATTCCGGGAACATGGCGCCGCGATAGATGTCGATGGCGCCGGGCGCGATCGACGGGTCCCAATAATGGACGGGCTGTTCATAACCCTCGGCGGAACTGCCGATGCCGATTTCTGCGCCGGAATAATGCTTGCCGTAGGAGATCATCGGCCAGCCGTAATTGCTCGCCGCCTTGGGCGTGTTGATCTCGTCGCCGCCGCGGGCGCCGTGCTCGACGGTGAAAAGGCTGCCGTCGGCGGGATCGATGACGATGCCCTGGGGGTTGCGGTGCCCGGTCGAGAAGATTTCCGGCTGACCCTTGCCGCCGCCGGCGAAGGGATTGCCGCTCGCCGGCGTGCCGTCGGGATTGACGTGGAGGATGGACCCGGCATGGTCCTGCGGGTCCTGGGCCCGGTCCATCTCGCCCCGGTCGCCGATGCCGAAGAACAAGGTGCCATCCGCGCCGATCGCGATGCGTGAGCCGAAGTGCTGGCCGGTGCCGGTGAAACGGTTCATGGCGAACAACCGTTCGACGGCTTCCAGTTTCGTCTCGTCGTCTGACAGTCTGGCGGCGAATAGGGCTGTGCCCTGTCCACCTTCTCCCGGCACGGATGCGGTGAAATAGAGTTTACGGCTCACGGCGAAATCGGTCGACAGGGCAATGTCGAGCAAGCCGCCCTGGCCGCCGACGAACAGCTCAGGCAATCCGTCGACCGGGGCCGATGCTGTGCCGTCGCGCACCACGCGCAGACGACCCGGCCGCTCGGTGACGAGATAGGCGCCGTCGGGCAAGACCTCCACCGACCAAGGGTGCTCGAGACCGTCGACAATCTCGGTGACCTCGATCTCGACCTTCTGGGTGGCAATGCGCTCGGCTGCAAGGGCCGGAACCGCCGTCAGCGCCAAGGCCAGGCCGAAGACGGCGGTCGATGAAATCGAGCATGCTGGGTTTGCTGCTGCTTCGCGTTTCGGCATGTAGATATCTCCCGTGGTCTTCGACCTATCTGGGGAGCGAGGTCGCTTTGGCAAGTGCTGCTGACAAGAACGTGAAAGCGGGACTAAGCCGTTTCGATCGATCCGTTCTCGTCACTTTTCGCGACCGGCGCGTGAAGCGAGTGAAGGGCAGGGGACTGCTCGGCTTTGGCTTTCAGGTAGAGGCCATCGGCGATCAGAAGGACGCCGCCGATCGCCACGGCCACGATCAGAAGGGCGAATGCCCGCTCGGCCGGGCCGAGACGGCGCCAGAGCGAGGGGCGCTCAGGCGTCACGGCGCTTCGCCTGGCTTTTCAGCAATTCCTTCCAACTGCTACGCCACAGCGCCAGGCTGCCGGCGGCCATGGCGGCGAAGCACAGCATCATCAGGCCGAGCAGGATATACCGGTCGGCGAGCGTCTCGGTCTGCAGCACGGGAAGCCGGAGGGGACTGGTGGTCAACAGGGGCGCGACGATGGGGGTAGAGGCGGTCGTCATCGGGTCGACGGTTGCGAGGGTTTGCGTCGCGGGTGCAGCGGCGGTGGTTCCCGCCTGCGCATCGGCAGCGACACCGATCAGCAGGACTGCGGCCGCCAGCATGGCGAAAAGCGCGAGACGTCCACCTTGGATGATCCGATCGAACCAGGGACGCGCTTTGGCAATATCGTCGTCCAGAAACATGGGTCTTCCCTCGCAATCAATCGTCAGTCCGAGGAGAAAAGACCTGTTTATGGGCTTCACGGGGACCGAATTGCGGCTTCACCCGGCATTTATTGTGGCAATATCAAGGCGGGCGTCGAGCTTGCCCCTGCCTTGGGCATATGCCGTCTCGATAGGCGCTAACTAGCGCCGCTTGCCGAACACAGCGGCAGGACGGTGAAGACCTTCACTGCGCGGCAGCGTCGCGGTCAAGCCGGCGCGCTCCCGATCATTCACCGGTGCCGGCGCGACAGAGGCCGGCATGGCCGGCGGCAACAGCATTTCGGGGAATTCCGCGTTGAAGGCCGTGGGCGCGATTTGCGGCCGGGCGAAGGCGTAGCCCTGCAACAGGGTCACGCCGAGGTCGAGGCAGAGATCCACCTGCCAGCTCTCCTCGAGCCGCTCGAAGATCGGCTCTATGCCTTCCTCCTGCAATTGCCGGACGATCACCCGCAGCAGGGCAAAGCCTGCCGAGTTGTGCAGATAGTCACGCACCCAGTCGCCGTCGAACCGGACGAAGTCGGGACGAAGCGCCAGGACGTCCTGGATGTCGTGCTCGCTGGCCTCGTAATTCGACATGGAGACGCGCAGCCCCGCCTGACGGATCTGATCGACGGCGCGGGCGATGACCTTGCCATTGCCGGCGCCGGCGGAGATGTCGCAGACGATGCGGTCCGGGGTCAGCGCGGCCTCGTGGGCGATCAGGCGCATGCGGTCGAGTTCGTGGCGCAGTTCGACCGACCCGGTGAAAAGCAGCGGCTGGAAGCTCACCAGGACGCTCGAGCGCTCGCGCCGCAAGAGCCCGGCATTGAGAATATGGATGCTGCGCAACAGGCTGTCGACGGCGGGGAGGTCCTGAGGCTCCACCAGTGGAAAGAACTGCGAGGGCGGATAGGCCTCGCCGTTGCGCTCGGCTCGCACCAGGCCCTGGAACGAATGAATGTCGAACAGGCCGTCTGCCACCCTCTTGAAGATCGGCTGGAGGGCGGAGCGCAGCACGAAGGGACCATAGGCCGTCGACCATGCGTCTCCGGTCTTGACGAGCTGGGCATAGATGCTGTTCGAGGTCATCGGCTTCGCGTCGTGATTGTTTCTCATTGATCCTGCACGCAAGTCTAGCCGCGAAGACTTACCTGCGGATTAAGAAAGGCTTAAAAAATGAAAACTTTGTCGACAGCCCGCGGAAAAACGCTTTCCGCTTGAAACGCCGCGGCGATTTCGCCATAGAACTTGAACCTGGAGCCTTGGCCGATCGAGGTTCCCCGATCAACAGCTTCAGGACAAACACCATGGCATTCATCGCCGACGCCCTTTCCCGTGTAAAGCCCTCCGCAACCATCGCAGTTTCGCAGAAAGCCCGCGAGCTGAAGGCCAAGGGCCGCGACGTGATCGGCCTCGGCGCCGGCGAGCCGGACTTCGATACGCCCGACAATATCAAGAAGGCGGCGATCGACGCGATCAACCGCGGCGAGACGAAGTACACGCCGGTTTCGGGCATTCCGGAACTGCGCAAGGCGATCGCCGAAAAGTTCAAGCGCGAGAACGGTCTTGACTACAAGCCGGAGCAGACCATTGTCGGCACCGGCGGAAAGCAGATTCTTTTCAACGCCTTCATGGCGACGCTCAATCCGGGTGATGAAGTCATCGTTCCGGCGCCCTACTGGGTCTCCTACCCGGAAATGGTGGCGCTGTGCGGCGGCACGCCCGTCTTCGTCTCGACTAAGCAGGAAAACAACTTCAAGCTGACGGCAGCCGAACTCGAAAGCGTGATCACGCCGAAGACCAAGTGGTTCATCTTCAACTCGCCGTCCAACCCGTCGGGTGCCGCCTATAGCCATGACGAGCTGAAGGCACTCACCGACGTTCTGCTCAAGCATCCGCATGTCTGGATCCTGACCGACGACATGTACGAGCACCTGACCTATGGCGACTTCAAGTTTGTCACACCGGTCGAGGTCGAGCCGAAGCTTTATGACCGCACGCTGACGATGAACGGCGTGTCCAAGGCCTATGCCATGACCGGCTGGCGCATCGGCTATGCGGCCGGGCCGATCGAGCTGATCAAGGCGATGGACATGATCCAGGGCCAGCAAACCTCGGGCGCCTGCTCGATCGCGCAGTGGGCCGCCGTCGAGGCGCTCAACGGTCCGCAGGACTTCATCCCGGCCAACAAGAAGATCTTCGAAGGCCGCCGCGATCTCGTCGTCTCGATGCTGAACCAGGCCAAGGGTATCGTATGCCCGTCGCCGGAAGGCGCCTTCTACGTCTATCCGTCCTGCGCAGGCCTGATGGGCAAGACGGCTCCTTCGGGCAAGGTCATGGAAACGGACGAGGATTTCGTCAGCGAACTCCTGGAGACTGAGGGCGTGGCCGTGGTGCACGGTTCGGCCTTCGGCCTCGGTCCGAACTTCCGCATTTCCTATGCGACCTCGGAAGAGCAGCTGGAAGAGGCCTGCAAGCGCATCCAGCGCTTCTGCGCCGCCTGCAAGTAAGCCTACACATGAGTTGAATGAGAAAGGGCGGGGCCTCGCGGTCCCGCCCTTTCGGTTGTCTGGAAGTTTCGTGCCGTTAGTTAGGTAGCGGCCTCCATGGTCGCCGGTAGCTTGCGCGGCGCCTGTGCCGGCGCGGCGCTCGTGCGATTGCGCTCGCGCCACAGGGCGGGCAGGCTGAGCAGTGCCAGCGAGCCGAAGGTGATGACGGTTTTCGTCGCATCGGAGAAGGCGCCGAAGCGACCGTCCAGATAGAAGACGCCGTAGACGATCAGCACATGCCAGACATAGATCTGCAGCGAATGCCGGCCCAGCAGTTGCAGGTAGCTGAGCGAGAAAAGACCGGTGAGCGCCGAGGCGATCTTGCGGATGGCCGCGTTCTCATGACGTGGGCCGGCGATCAGCAGCCAGGCGAGGCCGTAGGCGACCGCGGCGAAGTTGAGAAGGTAGACGGGGCCGAAGTCGGCGCGCACTTCCATGAGACCGAATTTTTCCAGCACGATGCCCGGCATCATGCCGTGCGCGGTCAGAATCCGCAGTGGCAGGAAGAAGACGCAGACGGCGAGTGCGGCCTTGGCGATGAAATCCTTGCGCGGGTCGAAGATGCGGGTCCACTCGACCTTCTTCATCGAGGTCAGCGTTCCCGCGAGCAGGCCGGCAAAGAAGACGATCTGCCAGCCGAGCAGGTTGAACGAAGCGCGGATGCCTTCCTTTTCCGACTCCACACCGCCGGCCAGCCAGTCGCTGAGCGGATAGGTCAGGGCGCGCTGCAGGCCAAGCTGGGCGGCCATCCAGGCGAGAATGGATATGATCGCCACCGTCTTCCACCGGCCCTTCAGGCAGAGCCAGATGATGGCGGGCGCGAAGAACATGTAGATGATGTATTGCGGCAGGATGTCCATGAAGGTTGGCTGGAACAGGAATGTCGCAACGGCGGCCAGCCGCAGAGGATCATCGATCCGTGTTCCGCCAAGCCAGTTGGTCCAGATGTCCGAGGCCTGTGGCAGGAGGAACTGCAGGGCGAGAATCACCAGCACGATGCCCATGGCATAACGATAGAGCTCGAAGACGCGCGACCAGATCCGGTCACGGGCGGCGCCATAGCCGTCCTTCATCATCTTGCGGGCATAGACCATGCCGGTGAGCAGGCCGGACAGGAAGACGAAGCCCTGGGCATCCTCGACGAAGGCAAGGTTGCGGTGGTTGATCTGGACGAGCCAGAGGCCGCCGGTGAAGACCAGGTGGTTGATCAGCATGAAGACCAGGAAATAGCCGCGCATGCCGTCGATAACGTCGAGTCTCTTCAAGGTTCGGCTCCCGAGTTTGCCCCCCGCGACCCGCGGGAAGTTTCTGGTCCGCCATCTTGGTGACAATGGGGCGAGCCCTTCATCATGCCGGGGACCATGTTCGGGAAAAGCGGCAAGGGCTCAAAAAGTTCCGCCCTTCCGAGACAGGCGAAATCGTCAGAGACCGAGGAAGGACAGCATGATGAAGGTGGCGAACAGGATGAAATGGGTCATGCCCTCGATCGCGTTGGTCTCGCCGTCGTTGAGGTTGATCGCCGCGGCGATCAGCGTGATGGCAACCATCACCGTTTGGACCGGCGTCATCGCCATGATGAACGGCTGGCCGGTATAAAGCGCCATCGCCTCCATCACCGGCACGGTCAGAATGACGGTCGACAGCGAGGCGCCCATGGCGATGTTGACGGTTGCCTGCATGCGGTCGGCGAGCGCTGCCCTGAGGGCCGTCAGGATTTCCGGTCCGGCGGAAATGCCGGCGACGAGGATGGCGGTCAGCGCGATCGGCGCGCCGATTTCCTTAAGGCCGGTATTCATGAAGGCCGACATCAGTTCGGCGAGCACGCCGATCAGGACGACGCCGAACAGGATGACGGCGATCGAGCGGCCAGCCGGTTCGCCGGCATCGGCCGGATCATGCTCCTCGGCGTCGCGGGCCTTGCCGCGCGGATAGCTGTAGCTGAAGAAATAGCTGTGCGTGCCGACCTGCATGCGCAGGAACAGGCCGTAGAGCGCCACCATGGCGAATATGGTGAAGAACGAATAGAACTGCCATTTGTCGCGCGGCACGAATTCCGGGACGATCATCGAGATGCCCATGGCGGTCAGGATCATCACGCCATAGGTCTTGCCGCTGTCGTCGTTGTAGGGCTGCTCGCCGTGCTTCAAGCCGCCGATCAGGGCGGCCAGGCCGAGGATGCCGTTGATGTCGAGCATCACGGCCGAATAGATCGTATCGCGCACCAACGTCGGCGAACCCTCGTTGTTCATCATGATGGCGAGGATCAGCACCTCGACCGCCACCGCCGACAGCGTCAGGATCATGGTGCCGTAAGGATCGCCCACCTTGACCGCGAGCACCTCCGCATGATGGGCGACGCGCAGCGATGCCGCGACGATGGCGGCAATCAGGACAGCGGCGGCGGCGAGTGAGACGGCCGTGCCCATGGCAAGGATCTCGTGCTCCAAACTGAATCCGATAACGGCCATAAGGATTGGAAAGAGAAGGATTTTTTCCTGTTTGAGCATGGTCCGCCCGGAGCCCCCTGATGATTTTCGCCCGAAAGAAAGCCCGGAACGTGCGAGTGCTTGGAACTGTTCCGTCCGCTTCGGGTTTGCGGATTGGTGCGCTTGATGCGATACTGTTTTAAAGAACAAGAAAGGAGGACATAATGACCAAGGTTGCCTACGAGATCGTTCCCCATGACGGGGGATGGGCCTACAAGCTCGGCGATGTTTTCTCCGAAAGCTTTGCCAGCCATGACGAGGCCCTGGAGGCAGCGCGTATCGTCATGCAGGAACAGCAGATCGGCGACGAGCCCGTCAAGATCAGCTATCAGGACGAGAAGGGCAAGTGGCACTACGAGTATAGCGACGGCGGCGATCGGCCTGAGATCGAGATCGTTGACCGCTACCAGTCCGGCGATCGGCCGGCCTAGCGGACGCTTCGGGTGCCGATCGACTGGGCGAAGTGGATCAGATAGCCGTCCGGGTCCTGCACGAGGAATTCCCGCGAACCGGTTTCCTCAGTCTCGCCAATACGATACCAGCTTTCGCTTGGTTCTTCAAAGAGCGGCCAATCCAGGTTGTGAAGGGCTTCAACTATTGATTCCAGTTCATCCGTGGCGATCTGGAAATTGATGCCGCGACCGAACGGCTCGGCATCGGTGTCGAGGAAAGAGCTTTATACCCCGTCTGCAATGCGCAAAACCCCGCTGGGGTGCCAGCGGGGTTTCGACAGGTCGTGCAGGTTCGGACGACGCGTCAGGCGAGCTTCGGATAGTTCGTATAGCCCTCGGCGCCGCCGCCGTAGAAGGTGGCGCGATCGGGTTCGTTCAGCGGTGCGTTCTGCCGGAAGCGCTCCACCAGGTCGGGATTGGCGATGAAGGGGCGGCCGAACGACACCATGTCGGCGCGGCCGGATGCCACGGCCTCGATCGCCATGTCGCGCGTGTAGCTGTTGTTGACCATCCACGCCGCCTTGCCGCCCTTGGCATGATAGGCCGCCTTCAGGCCCGCCCAGTCGAAGGGCAGGTTGTCGCGCGGGCCGCCCGTCGCGCCCTCGATCACGTGGATGAAGGCGAGATCGTAAGCGGCCAGCTTTTCGACGAGATGATTGAAAAGGGGCTGAGGATCTGGATCGGACACGTCGTTGGCCGGCGTGACCGGGGAGATACGGATACCGGTGCGCTCGGCGCCGATTTCGTTGGCGATGGTCTCGACCACCTCGATCGCGAAGCGGGCGCGGTTCTCGATCGATCCGCCATAGGAATCGGTGCGAGCGTTGGAACTCGAGCGCAGGAACTGGTCGATCAGATAGCCGTTGGCGGCGTGGATCTCGACGGCGTCGAAGCCGGCATCGATCGCGGCACGGGCGGCGCGGCGATAATCCTCGAGGATGCCGGGGATCTCGTCGAGGCCGAGTGCGCGGGGCTCGGAGGTGTCGGTGAAGCCGCCGGTGCCGTCCTCGTTGATGATAAAGGTCTTGGATTTGGCGCGGATGGCCGACGGGGCGACGGGCTGGCCACCCTTGGGCTGCAAGGAGGTGTGCGACACCCGGCCGACATGCCAGAGCTGTGCCGCGATATGGCCGCCGGCGGCGTGAACCGCGGAGGTGACGCGCTTCCAGCCTTCGAGGGATTCCGCAAGATAGAGGCCGGGCACCTGGGCATAGCCCTGGCCCTGATGGCTGATCGGCGTGCCCTCGGAGATCAGCAGGCCGGCCGAGGCGCGCTGTTCGTAATAGGTGACGTTGAGATCGTTGGGGATCGCGCCCGGGGAGCGGTTGCGCGTCAGCGGCGCCATGGCCATGCGGTTGGCAAGGGTGAGGGGTCCGATTTGGATCGGATCAAAAAGACTGGTCATCAATATCTCCAGATTGGCCGGCGGATTGGGAGGAGCGCGCCGGCCCTCCGCATCTGGTGCCTCACAAGGCCTCATTCAAGGCGTTGAAGAACGCGCCGATGACATCTTCGTTGCGGCGGTAAAGAACCCATTGGCCGACGCGGGTCGACGAGATCAGGCCGGCCCGCTGCAGCGTGGCGAGATGCGCCGAGACGGTCGATTGCGACAAGCCGCAGCGCTCGAACTGGCCGGCGCTGACACCGAGCGCCAGAGGCTGGGGCTGGGCGGCAAAATGGAGCTCCGGCTCCTTCAGCCACTTCAACATTTCTATTCTTGCCGGGTGTGCAAGCGCTTTGAGTGTTTCGTCCAGGTTCATCAGCAGTGATCCGTATCCGCGTATGCCATTGCACATATGGTAGGAAATCGATGCGTCAACGGACGCGTGGGCGAAAGATCATGAAAAAGTGTCCAATATTGGTACACGTTCGTCCGTGAAATTTCGCCCGGCCACGGAAGCGGTGGTACGCACTCCGTTTCATGACAAAAAAAGAGGGCCACCGGATTGCTCCAGGGCCCTTTGAAGTGTGAAGGTCAAAAACCTCCAGAGGGGAACAGCTGCTGCGGTGGAACTGGGAGGAAAAAGCCACCATGTGCATCAGCTGAGTGCGATATGGTGGTTTTTTGTGCAGTGAACAATGCTTTTTTATGCATGTCAGGCATGCGTTTGCCGCAGGCCTTAACCTTTTGCTCTGCCGAACGCGTTCAGAAGTTCCAGTTGCGGGCCTTGGCAACGATGAAATCGCGGAAAGCCTTGAGCTTGGCCGCGTTCTTCATCTCGTCGGGATAGCAGAAATAGGTGTCGAACGAGGGCACATCCGCACTGGTGACCAGCTGCAGCAGGCCGGGGTCGCGGCCGACGATGTAGTCGGGCAGCATGGCGATGCCGATCCCGAGCAGTGCTGCGCGCTTGATCGAGGTCAGGCTGTTGATCTGCAGATGCGGCTGGCGGGGATTGTCCGAGGTGCGGCCGGCCACTTCCAGCCAGTTGACGTCGAGCAGGTAGCCTGGCGCCGGCTCACCGAAGGTGATGATGCGGTGGTTGTCGAGATCCTCGATCGAATGCGGCTCGCCATAGCGGTTGATATAGGAGGGGGCCGCGTAGACGTGCATGTGCACGGTGAACAGCTTGCGCTGGATCAGGTCGGACTGCTGCGGCTGGCGAAGGCGGATGGCGCAGTCGGCATGGCGCATGTTGACGTCCAGTTCCTCGTTGTCGAGGATCAACTGGATCGACATTTCGGGATAGAGCTGGAGGAATTCCTGGATCTTGTCGGTGAGCCATCCCTGGCCGAGGCCGACGGTCGTCGTTACGCGCAGCTTGCCGCTCGGCTTTTCCGTCGTCTCGGTCAATTGCATCTTGACCGTTTCCAGCTTCAGCAGCACGTCATGGGCGGTGCGATAGAGCAGTTCCCCCTGTTCGGTGAGGATCAGGCCGCGCGCATGCCGGTGAAACAGCTTGACGCCGATGTCCTGCTCGAGCGCGCTGACCTGGCGGCTGATCGCCGACTGGGACAAATGCAGTTTGTCGGCAGCGTGGGTGAACGACCCCGCTTCCGCCGCTGCGTGGAAAATACGCAGCTTGTCCCAATCCAACGGCATGCCGCCCCCTCTCATGATGCTTATTCCGCTGCTTCGGCGCGGACCGGTGCGGCAGACAGGAAGCGTTCGGCCTCGAGGGCCGCCATGCAGCCCATGCCGGCGGCGGTGATCGCCTGGCGATAGATATCGTCGGTCACATCGCCGGCGGCAAAGACGCCTTCGACGTCGGTCGCGGTCGAATCGGCCGCGGTCCACAGATAGCCATTGGCCTTAAGCTTGAGCTTGTCCTTGAACAGTTCGACCGCCGGCGCATGGCCGATGGCGACGAAGACCCCGTCGATCGGCATGTCGGTGATCGCGCCGTTCAGCGTGTCGCGCAGCCTGACGCCCGAGACAGACGGGGGCATGGGCGGCTTGGCCGGGGTGCCAGTGATCTCGGCGACCTCGGTGTTCCACATCACGCGGATATTGTCCTTGGCGAACAGGCGCTCCTGCAGGATCTTCTCCGAACGGAACGAGTCGCGGCGATGCACGACCGTAACCGACTTGCAGATATGCGAGAGGTAAAGGGCTTCCTCCACCGCCGAATTGCCACCGCCGACGACGATCACGTCCTTGTTGCGATAGAAGAAGCCGTCGCAGGTGGCGCAGGCCGAGACGCCGAAGCCCTGGAAGTGCTGTTCGCTCTCGATGCCGAGCCACTTGGCCTTGGCGCCGGTGGCGATGATCAGCGTGTCGGCGGTCCAGACCTGACCGGAATCTGTCTTGGCGGTGAAGGGACGATGGGAAACATCGACCTCGGTCACCAGGTCGTTGACGATCTCGGCGCCGACATGGGTTGCCTGGTTGAGCATCTGTTCCATCAGCCAGGGACCCTGGATCGGGTCGGCGAAGCCCGGATAATTCTCGACATCGGTGGTGATCATCAACTGGCCACCCTGTTCCATCCCGGCGATCAGAACGGGTTTCAGCATGGCGCGAGCGGCATAGATCGCGGCGGTATATCCGGCCGGGCCGGAACCGATGATCAGCACCTTGGTGTGGCGGGCAGTCATGGCAAGTCCTTTCAAAGCGGCGAGGGGGAATGGCGATATAGGCGCACGCGCCGCTTGCTTGAAGGCTCATTTATGAACGGCCCATGCATTTATTCAAGGTCTGCTTTGCAATACCAACAAGGCATTGGCAGCTGCGGCAATTTTTGTACCCCACCGGGACAGATTCTTGCCTATTTGCGCGATTCAGCTAGATATCGGTCTCGATTCCACGAAAGGTCGATCCGTGTTGAGAGCCGAGCTGGACGCTATTGATCTGAAAATCCTGCGCGAATTGCAGCGCGACGGTCGCATGACCAATGTCGAGCTGTCCGAGCGCGTCGGCATTTCCGCGCCGCCGTGCCTGAGAAGGGTGCGCAAGCTCGAAGAGGCGGGTATCATCGAGGGCTACCATGCCATGCTGAACGCTCCGAAGCTCGGATATGATCTGGTTGCCTTCTGCATGATCGGCCTCAAGCACCAGTCGGAGAGCAATCTGAAGGCATTCGCCGCCGCCACCGACAGTTGGCCGATGGTACGCCAGGCCTGGATGGTCTCGGGCGACAGCGATTTCCTGCTGCATTGCGTGGCGGAGAACCTGACCAAGTTCCAGGATTTCGTCATCGAGGTGCTGACGGCCAACGAACATGTGCATACCGTGCGCACCATGCTGACCATCCGCCAGGTGAAGAAGGCCGGGCTGGTGGAAATCTGAGCGCCCGGACGCTTTTGCGTCCTATTCAATGTCGCAACGAGAAGCGGCCGTCCATTTCGAGCAGTTGCCGGACCCAGACTTCCTCCGAGCCGAAATCGTGCGGTGTCGTCTCGCGGGTATGCACGCCCGAAAGCGACAGTCCGGTGAAGAAGTCGAAGCCGTAGAGTTCGACGCTGCGGCAGTTGGACCGCGCCAGAAGATCGATCACCATGGCGCCGGTCGAGGGACGGCTGCCGAGCCGGCCGGCCAGTTGCTGGTTGGCCTCCTTCGGATTGAGGAAGACCTGCGGCCAGCGAAACAGCCAGGATGGAAGACGCTTCAGTCTCGGCGACATCCACAGGATGACCGAGGCACCGCGGACAAGGGCGACCTCTTGCGGAATGTCGATGCTAGTGGCGATCCAGTCGGTGCGCGTTCCATGCGAGCGGGTGGTGATGATCGGTGCGCGATTGCAGCGGATGACGATGTCACTGGCGTCGATCGAGGCACCATAATCCTTGTCGCGCAGGCTGACGGCGTTTCCGACCAGCGCGACCGACTTGCCGTCGAGCAGATGCGACAGCAGGCGCTCGGACATGAATCGGGCACGCTTGACCCGCAATGGCTGCAGCAGCCGGCCGGGCAGGGCGCGGATCCGGCTTGCAAGCTTCATCCGCTTCAGCGCCTTGTCCAGCCGCCGGGTGACAGCCGGTTCGGGTTTCCAGCTCAGGAAGATCACCTCATGCGGCTCGACTTCCGGCAGTTGCGTGACCGCGGGGAAATGCCGGGCCAACTGATTGCGCCACCATTCCGGGCGTTCAATTGTTCGATTGACGTTGACGCCCGCGTCATCGAGCGACAACGAGAATAAGGTCGAGACGACGAAGACGTGATGCGTTGCGCTGGCCTTACGGCGCTCGATCAGGCCATCGAGAACGGCCGGGTCCGTCTTCTCCAGTTCGTTGACGGAAATGAGGAGCGGGGCCTGCGCCATTGCAGGCTGAGACGCGGCAGAGGCGATCGGCAGGCCTGCGATCTGCCGGGCGGCGATGCCCTCGCCGTGAAGCGACAGGCTCGACGCGCCGAGCGCGCGCGCAAGGATGTCGACGATCCGGGCATAGGCATGGTTCATGGCGTTGCGGCTCCGGCCTGGTGCGACCGTGCCAGTGCCAGCAGACGGTCGAAGAGGTCATGGGCGCCCTCTCGGGCGGCGATGAGGCCAGCCGCGATGAGCTCGCGCTCCCGCGTCGTGAAGTCGAAACCCTGCTGCGCCGCGATGCGCCGTTTCGCCTCGTCGAGCGTGACGATACGCTCGCTGCCAAGACCGAAATCGTTGAGCAGGGCGGCGATCTTCCACGAGTTCGATTCGAGCGCCAGAAACGGCGTTCCGGTTGCCAGGCAAAGACATACGGCGTGGAACCGCCCGGTCAGGTGCAGGTAGCCGGTCTCGAGGCTTGCCAGGAAACCCTCTTCCGAGCGGTTGAACTCGGTATGGCGATGCCGAAGACCGAAGGCCCGGGCATGGAGGTCGATATAGGCCTGACGTAGCGCGCGCAAAGGCGCCGGATAGTGCGGCTTGGGGGGCTTGATGGAGGTCAGGATCGGCAGATAGCGCGCGTCGCTGCGCTGATCGGCCAGGGCCAGCAATTGCCGGCCGATCTCGCGATTGACCGAATCGCCGATCAGCAGCCGGTCGCGCGGGCGGATGGCGGTCGTCGTTACCGCTCCTTCGGCCAGCGACAGGTCCGGCACGAAGCCGACCTTGCGGCCGATCGCCTTCTCCACTTCGGCGGCACTCCACGAATCGCGGGTCGAGATCAAGTCGATCGAGGCCAGGCGCGCGTTCCATGCGGGCGGATTGTCCTGGTAGACGGCATTGATCAGCGCCACCGGTGTCTTGCCGCGCGCCGGATGGTCGACCACGTCGAGCAGTTTCGATCCCTGCCTGCTGCCGTGGTGAAGCGTGCCTTCGCCGTTGATGACGATGAGATCGGCCTGCCTCATCGCCGCAAGAAAGTCGGCGTCCCGCGTCCAGTCGTTGCGCACCAGGCTGGTGGCGGTAACAGCTATTCCCCGTGACCTCAGGCCGTCTTCGATGACGCGCATGACGCGCATGCAGCCGAAATGATTGTCGCCGCGGGTGTCGTTCAATAGGACGGCTTTGAGTGGCAAGGGATCGATCTTTCGCGTATGCCGAAATGGCCGGTTCTGCTGGGCCATGCTTGAATTGCCGAGCATTTAGGCCGAGAGCTACGGGACAATCAAGCGCCATGGGGGCGCGGCGCCCTGGGGCATGCCGGTCGGGCGGGATGCGGGAGAATGAACTTGAAACTGAAATCGGAGCGTCCGCTCAGGCGATCCATGGTCAAGCTCGCGGCAACGATCTTTCTCGGCAAGGCTTATGCACATGCGCAGAACTGGCTTCCGGGGCTCGTCTTGCAGCAGCCGCGAAGCCCGCAGGACGTGGGACGCATTCTCTACAAGGGGCAGCCGGTCGGCGAGCTCTCTCACGCCGACGTGCTGCGTCCGGCCGCCCGTGAGGTCGTCCACATCGTCGGCTCGGGCCCCTCAATTGCCGCTGTCGACTTCTCAAGGGTCGCGCCGGGTGAGGCGATCCTGCTCAACGGCGCGATCAGCCTGATCGGGGAGCGGATCGCCGCGCCGCTGGCGATCGCCGTCGAGGACGAGCGCTTCGTCTGGCGCCATTTTCCCCTGATGCGGGACAGGATCGGTGCAGGGACCCTATGCCTTTTCTCGGTCGGCGTGATCCGGGCGATTTGCGAGAACGACCGGACCTGGCTCGCCGACAAGCGCGTGGTGCTGATCGACGATCTGCGCAAGCCTTACCGGCTGCGGCGGCGCTCGGAAGAGGAACTCGCGGCACTGGACTTTGCCGTGGTCGATGGTCTGGGCGCCGGGTTTTCGCGTGATCCCGCGCGCGGCGTGTTCCAAGGAGGCTCGGTCGCGGTGTCGGCCCTACAGTTTGCCGCCTATTGCCGGCCAAGGACCATTGGCCTGTTCGGCATCGATATCACCAATGCCGGCGAGCCGCGCTTCTACGAAAAGGCTGGTGATACGGCAGGGTCGGGGATCGCCGGGGCGGCGGGGCGCATCGTCGCCCATTTCGCGCTGGCACGCCGGGTCTGCGCCGCGGACAATATCGAGATTCTGAATTTCTCGCCGGTCTCCGCGCTGATCGGCGCGGGTTTTCCTTATGATCCGCGCTTTGCAGCCGCGAAGGCCGCGACAGCCTGACCGTGCCGATCGGCGCCGCCAAGGCGGGCGGCGATCATGTCCGGCAGGCAGGGATCGGGATTTTTCAGTTCCCCCTTCAGCAGGAAGACGTTGTGGATGTAGCGGATGACCCGTTCGCGCAGTTCCGCGTCCGGCGACCAGGTGTCGAGCGCGTGAAACGCTGCCAAGAGTTCAGCGGCATTGCCGGCCTTTAGCACCAATCCCTCGATGTCATAGGGGGCAAGCCCAAGGGTGATGACCTTCTTCTCCAGCAGCACCGATTCGAGACCGACCGTGGAATTGACCGTGATCACTGCATCGGCGCCTTCGATCAGCGCCTGGGTGTCGTGGTGGTTGGCGAAATGGATGCGCGGATGCGGTTTCACTTCGGGCCGGATCGACAGCGGGAAGCTTGGATGTTCCTTGATGACGAAATGGCTTTGGCCTTCGGCTTCAGCGAGCCGATAGATTTCGTCATGGAGGTGGCGCATGTCGCGGATCCATGGCGACAGCGCCAGGATCTGCATATCGCTCGGCACCTGGAAGGGGACGAAGACATAGCGGCCGGGAAGGCTCGCCGGGCCGTCGTCCTTGAGCTTGGATTGGCGCTTGACCAGCGCGGTCGGTTTCTCGCCCAGATCGGCGGGGTCGAAGTGACGGTAAAAATCGGGGTCGCGCGGCAGCGTGCTCTGATGGTTGATGCCGTTCGGGTCGCATTGCAGCGTGCCGGGGAAGAAGCCCTTCTCAAGGAAAACCATCTGGCGTTTCCGCCCTCTTGCCACGGCGGAAAGGATCGAGTCCGGCATCAGATAGCCGTTGAACACAACGACGCTCGCCTTCGGGTTCTCGTCGAGCCAGCCTGCGAAGGCTGCGGCGATCAGTCGGCACTGGATGCGGGTCGCCCGGCGGTAGACAAAGGCGACCAGCGGGTTGGAAAACACGGCGCGAAAGCGGATCTGCCGCCTTTTCAGGTTGCGCTCGGCTAGGTCGGCGATCACCGCGTCGCCGTCGCCGGACATGGTCCGCAGGAGACCCACAACGCCATGCCGCCGCAGGACCGCCTTCGCCGCGCTCGTCAAGTCGGACGGCAGGGCGGCGACGCGGCCTTGAAAGCTCGACACGAAGCCGCGCATGTGGCTGGTGCGGCAAACGATGAAATCCCTGTCGCCCATGGCCCTGTCCGTCATTTGTAGTCGAGAAGCCCGTTATAGACCGTCTCGAGAGCCGACGCCTCCCGCACCAGGGCAAAATTCTCCACCACATGGGCGCGCCCGCGCCTTCCGGCTTCGATTGCCTCGGCCGGATCCGCAAGATAGCCGGCGATTGCATCGCGCAGGGGCGCGTAGACGCCGGCCGGTACGACCTTGCCGGTGATATCCTCGACGATCAACTCCGCATAGGCGCCGGCATCGCTGGCGACGGAAGCCGTGGCAGACGCCATGGCTTCCAGCGGGGTGAGGCCGAAGCCTTCATTGCGCGACGGCGCGACGTAGAGGGTCAGCCGGCGATACCAGGGCCTGATGTCGTCCACCTCGCCGAGAAAGACGATACGCGCCGACAGACCGGCTGCGGCAATGTCGGCCTTGAGCTGTTCGGCGAAAGCCTTGTTGTCCGGCGTGACGCGTCCGCTGATCACCGCCGTCCAATCGGGAAAGCGCGGCAGCAGCTCGATCATGGCGCGGACGAAAAGGTCGGTGCCCTTCTGGTGGCGGATCCGGCCGAAACAGCCGACCAGATACCTGCCCGGCAGATCGGTCGCGGCGATGGTGTCGTCAGCGCTCTCACCGGGACGAAAACGGTCGATGTCGATGCCGTGGTGGATCACGGTATGCGCCACCTTGAGGAAGGAGCCGGAGCGCGCGCTGGTGGCGACCACGGCGTCCATCCTCGAAATCAGCCAGCGGGTATAACCGGTGTGATGGCGCTGGGCGGCCGAGGTGAACAGCAATTTGAGCGGCATGCGCAACACGTCGCGCAGCAACAGGCCGAACAGCATCTCGTTGTTGCGGCGGGCGTGCCAGACGCGGCATTTCGCCGATCTCGGACGCCGCCACAGCGCCGGCAATTGCGTCCGGGCCATTTTCGGCAGATCGTCCGGAAGGCCGGGGCCGAGCGTGACGATGCCGCGCCCGAGCCGTCGTTGCTCGGGAATGAGCTGAACGACGGTCGAGGTCACGCCGGAAAGGCGCCGCTTGAAATGCGGCGCGATCACCGTGATGTCGTCAAGGGGAGGCAAGGGTGGAGCCTTCCGGGCCAGATCAGCCCCAGTTGACCGCGAGGATCTCGTAGGCCTTGGAGCCGCCGGGGGCGACGACCTCGATATTGTCGCCGACTTCCTTGCCGATCAGGGCGCGGGCAATAGGCGAGGAGATGGAAATGCGGCCCTGCTTGACGTCGGCTTCCTGGTCGCCGACGATCTGATAGGTCTTTTCCTCATCGGTGTCCTCGTCGACCAGCTTGACGGTCGCGCCGAACTTGATCGTGGAGCCGGACATCTTCGACAGGTCGATGACTTCGGCGCGGGCAATCAGATCCTCCAATTCGCCGACCCGGCCTTCATTGTGGCTCTGGGCTTCCTTGGCGGCGTGATATTCGGCGTTTTCGGAAAGGTCGCCATGGGCGCGCGCTTCGGCGATCGCCTCGATGATGCGGGGCCGTTCTTCCTGCTGGCGCCAACGCAGTTCCTCGTTCAGCTTGACGAAGCCGTTCTGAGTCATCGGTACCTTTTCAACCATGTCTTCTTCCTTCGCATTTCATGCCCGCATGGCGCTGGACATAAAAGAAAACAGGTCCCGAAGCGAAGCCCCGGAACCAGTTCAAATCAACGATCTGCAAACTATAGCAGATTGGTTGTCGCAATTTCCAGAGATTTAATTCTCCGCCTCGGTCGAGGGTTCCGGCGGTGCGTTGAAAATGGATCGCCAGGGTTCGACCCTGTACTGGCTGGGGAGGTTGACGGGGCGATAGGGGCCACCCGCCGGTGCGCCGTTCAACCGGTCGATGACCGACTGGTGGATGAGGGCATCCGGCGGGATGAAGCGCGGATCGGAGAACGGCAGATAGATCCCGCCGCCCTTGCCGCCGCGGCGCCACGAGGAGGAGGGAGCACGGCGCGGCAGCATCTCGACTGCGCGCCAGGCGAGGTTCATCGAATCCTGCGGCCGCGCCATCGCATCCGGTTTGACATAGGCCTTCTTCTCATTCTTGCCGAGGACGATGTCGTTGACGGTGCGGGTCGAATAGTCGAGGCCCATGGGCCTGGTTTCCTCGATTATCCAGGCGAGCGGCACCTTGATCAGGGCGCTTTCCCGCTCCGGCGATCCGCCACCGACGTCACCATGCACACCGGTGAACCAGACTTCCTTTGTATCCTGCGGCACCAACGGTCGGTCCTTCGGCGGGAACGGGCTGCCCCAGAACGGCTGGTCCGGTGTCCAGGGCTCCGGCCGGAACATGGTGCGCCGCTCGTCGATCGCCAGGGCATGGCGGACGGCGCGCACACTCGGATTGCGGTGGGTGAAGGGATGGGTCTTCAGCTTCAGGCCGATCTTGCCGGATTCGATGACCGAGGCGACGGTGTCGAACAGGCCGAGCAGTTCGATCGTCGGGCGATGGCCTTTCAACGTGCGCTCGTAGATCCGCATGTCGGCAAAGGCGGATCGTCCGTCGTCCTCGCCGCTGTCGGAACTGACGGGCGGCGCCTTGTACTCGGATATGCCCTTGTAGGTTCTGTAGGCATAGTCGACGAGGTTCAACTGTTCCGGACGGATCAGGCCGAGGCTGTGGATGAAGCCGGCGAGGACGCGCGCCGTATAGGCGCCCCGGCTGAAGCCGAAGAGATAGATCCGGTCGTCCTCGCCGATCTTCTTGCCTTTCTTGTCGCGCGGCGCGGCGCGATAGTTCTCGACGAGGAAGCGGTAGGCCTGCTTGACATTGGCGTCGATGCCCCAGCCGGTGGCGAGGCCCCAGATCTCGACCGTCTTGCGCCAGCCGCGCGACCAGGCATTGTCGGCGCCGAAGGTGCCGACGCCGGGATCGTAATAGACGATCTGCTCGTCGGTACGCCGCAGCGTGCCGAACAGGCGCAGGATATTGGTGCGGTCGGCGGCGATCTCGTTCGATGTCCCGTCGAACAGAAGAACGATGTTCCTGGCCATGGTCTGCCCCCACCTTGCCGCGACGGGAAAAGGCTAACACATGCCGGTGGATGGTGCAATTCCAGGTGGAATTCTGCCGAGACCTCAAGCGAGATGACGGAAGCCTCGCAGTTGACCAGCTCGTCGTCCGTGGCTGTTCAGACAGGTGTCATCAGCTCAGCAGTTCTTCCAGCCGATCGAAGTTCTGCTGGTTGGCGGCGGCGATGAAGCGCTCGATCTCGCGGTTCTCGGGCGTATCGTCGAACTGCATGTGCCAGACGAGGCGCGTGCCGTCGGGCTGTTCCTCGAAAGTGATTTCCAGGGTGAAGACATGCATCGGCTCGTGATGCAGGGCGAGAATGCGGCGGGCGGGCTCGATTTCCTGAAAGGTCCAGCGATTGTCGAATTCGGTGCCGTCCGAAGAGGTCATGGTGATCGCCCAGGTTCCTCCGGGCGCGAAGTCGAATTCGGTGATGCGGTTGGTGAAGTCGTGCGGTCCCCACCAGGCGGCCAGTCTCTGCGGCTCGGCGAATGCCGAAAAAAGCGTTTTGGCCGATGCATTGAACAGGCGCTCGCTGACAATGTGCAGTTTGTCCATGGTGACTTTCCACAAGGGTTTCTTGCCAATGTCGTGGAGTTGGCGTTTAACACGAGGCTGATCCCGACAGAAGAGCCTCAAGGCCAACCGGGACAGGGGAGGAGAATTTGCAGTCCACGTTGGTGCTGACGGCGGTGGCCATGCTGGCCTTTGCCGCCAATTCGCTGCTAGCGCGTGAGGCGCTCGGAACGCTGTCGATCGAGGCGGCAGGCTACACCGCGATCCGGCTCGTCTCCGGTGGGGTGGTTCTCTACGCGCTGACGCGGTGGGCAGGTCCTTCCAGTGCGCGGCGTGGGGACGGGCTGTCGGGCGACTGGTTGGCCGCGGCGGCGCTGTTCGTCTATGCGATCGCCTTTTCGGCGGCCTATCTCTCGCTCGGGGCAGCCACCGGCGCCCTGATCCTTTTTTCCTCCGTCCAATCCAGCATGCTGGCCTATGGGCTGGCCAGGGGCGACCGGCCGAGCCTGCGGGAGGTGATCGGCTTTGCCGTCGCCTTCTCGGCTTTCCTCTATCTGGTCCTGCCCGGCGCGGGGCGCCCGGACCCTGTGGGCAGCCTGCTGATGATCGTCTCCGGCGTCGCCTGGGCGGTCTATACGCTGCGCGGGCGCGGATCACGCGATCCGTTGGCGGAGACTGCCGGCAACTTCGTGCGCGCCTCGGTGTTCTGCGTCCCCCTGGTCGGCTTTGCGCTGCTCTATGAGAATGCCAGTCTGTCCGGGATCGTGTTGGCGCTCGCCTCGGGGATCGTGGCGTCCGGCCTTGGCTATTCGATCTGGTACCGTGCCTTGCGAGGCCTCACGACCTTCCGGGCAGCACTGATCCAGCTCTCCGTACCGGTCATCGCGGCCGCAGGGGCGATCCTCTTCCTCAGCGAAAGACTGACGCTGCATTTCGTCGTGGCGGGGACTTGTGTCCTCGGCGGGATCGGCTTTGCTCTCCTGGCAAAACAGAAAAGGCAGGCGTGACGCCTGCCTCCCCAATCTCGAGCCTGCCGATTGGCTCAGAAATAGCTCTGCAGCGGACGAACTTCGAGCTGGCCCTTCTTCAGGGCCTGGATGGCTTCCGCGGCGGCGAGCGCGCCGGCCATGGTCGTGTAATAGGGCACCTTCTGCATCAGGGCGGCGCGGCGCAGCGATTTGGAGTCCGAGATCGCCTTGTTTGAGTCGGTGGTGTTGATGACCAGCTGGACCTGCCGGTTGCGGATGGCGTCCTCGATATGCGGACGGCCTTCGAGCACCTTGTTAATCTTGATCGCCTCGATGCCCTGTTCGGCGAGGAAGCGCTGCGTGCCGCCGGTTGCCATGACCTTGAAACCGATCTCGGTCAGCAGCTTGATGGCGGGCAGGACGCGGACCTTGTCCTCGTCGCGCACCGAGACGAAGACCGTGCCGTCACGCGGCAGTTCGACGCCGGCGCCGAGCTGGCTCTTGGCGAAGGCGAGCGCGAAATCCGTGTCGAGGCCGATGACTTCGCCGGTCGAGCGCATTTCAGGCCCAAGCAGCGTGTCGACGCCGGGGAAGCGGGCGAACGGGAAGACGGCTTCCTTGACGGCAATGTGCTTCAGGTTCCTCGGATCGGGCTTGGCGCCATAGGCGGCGATCGCCGCATCCAGCTTTTCACCGGCCATGATGCGCGCGGCGATCTTGGCAATCGGTGCGCCGATGGTCTTGGCGACGAAGGGCACGGTGCGCGAGGCGCGCGGATTGACTTCCAGAACGTAGATGACGCCGTCCTTGATGGCGTATTGCACGTTCATCAGACCACCGACGTTCAGCGCCTTGGCCATGGCCTTGGTCTGGCGTTCCAGCTCGTCGAGGGTTTCGTTGCTGAGCGAGCGCGACGGCAGCGAGCAGGCTGAGTCGCCCGAGTGGATGCCGGCTTCCTCGATGTGTTCCATGATGCCGGAGACGAAGACGTCGGTGCCGTCGCACAGCGCATCGACGTCGACCTCGATGGCATTGGTCAGGTAGCTGTCGAACAAAAGCGGGTTCTTGCCGAGCAGGGTGTTGATCTGGCCGGTCTTGTCGTTCGGGTAGCGCTGCTTGATGTCTTCCGGAACAAGGCCGGGAACGGTGTCGAGCAGGTAGCTCTGCAACATGCTTTCATCGTGGATGATCTGCATGGCGCGGCCGCCGAGCACGTAGGACGGGCGAACGACCAGCGGGAAGCCGATCTCTGAGGCGACGAGGCGGGCCTGCTCGACCGAATAGGCGATACCGTTGTTCGGCTGGTTGAGGTCGAGCTTCATCAGAAGCTTCTGGAAGCGGTCGCGGTCCTCGGCCAGATCGATCATGTCCGGCGCCGTGCCGAGGATCGGGATTCCGTTCTTCTCCAGGGCTTCGGCGAGCTTCAGCGGCGTCTGGCCGCCGAACTGGACGATGACGCCGACCAGTTCGCCCTTTTCCTGCTCGGCGCGCAGGATCTCGATCACGTCTTCGGCCGTCAGCGGCTCGAAATAGAGCCGGTCCGAGGTGTCGTAGTCGGTCGAGACGGTTTCCGGGTTGCAGTTGACCATGATCGCCTCGAAGCCGGCATCCTTCAGCGCGAAGGCGGCATGGCAGCAGCAATAGTCGAACTCGATGCCCTGGCCGATCCGGTTCGGACCGCCGCCGAGGATGACGACCTTCTTGCGGTCGGAGACCTGGGCCTCCGAACGAAGTTCGCCGACGAAGGGCGTTTCATAAGTCGAATACATATAGGCGGTCGGCGAGGCGAATTCGGCAGCGCAGGTATCGATGCGCTTGAAGACCGGACGCACATTCAGCGCGTTGCGGATCTCGGCCACTTCCTTAGGGCGCTTGCCGGTGAGGCTGGCAAGGCGCGCGTCGGAGAAGCCCATGGCCTTCAGCATGCGCAGGTTCTCGGCGTCGCCCGGCAGGCCATGCTCGCGAATGCGGGCCTCCATATCGGTGATCGCCTTCAACTGGGCGATGAACCACGGATCGATCTTGCAGCCCTCGTGCACCTCTTCCGGCGACATCCCGAGACGCAGCGCCTGGGCGACCATGCGCAGGCGGTCGGGCGTCGGCGTGCCGATCGCGGCGCGGATGGCGTTCTTGTCGTCGCTCTGGCCGAGGCCGGGGATCTCGATCTCGTCGAGGCCGGTCAGGCCCGTTTCGAGACCGCGCAGCGCTTTCTGCAGGCTCTCGGCGAAGGTGCGGCCGATGGCCATGACCTCGCCGACCGACTTCATCGCGGTGGTGAGTGTCGGCTCGGCGCCGGGGAATTTTTCGAAGGCGAAACGCGGGATCTTGGTCACCACGTAATCGATGGACGGTTCGAACGAGGCCGGGGTCGCGCCGCCGGTGATGTCGTTTTCCAACTCGTCGAGCGTGTAGCCGACGGCGAGCTTGGCGGCGACCCTGGCGATCGGGAAGCCGGTCGCCTTGGAGGCCAGAGCCGAGGAGCGCGACACGCGCGGGTTCATCTCGATGACGACGAGACGGCCGTCCTTGGGATTGACCGCGAACTGCACGTTGGAGCCGCCGGTCTCCACGCCGATCTCGCGCAGCACCGCGATCGAGGCGTTGCGCATCATCTGGTATTCCTTGTCGGTCAAGGTCAGAGCCGGAGCGACCGTGATCGAGTCGCCGGTGTGCACGCCCATCGGATCGATGTTCTCGATCGAGCAGATGATGATGCAGTTGTCCGCCTTGTCGCGGACGACCTCCATCTCATATTCCTTCCAGCCGAGGACCGATTCTTCGATCAGCACTTCGGTGGTCGGGGAGGCGTCGAGGCCGGAGCCGATGATCTCGAAGAATTCCGAGCGGTTATAGGCGATGCCGCCGCCGGTGCCGCCCATGGTAAACGAAGGGCGGATGATCGCCGGCAGGCCGACGACGTCGAGCGCCTGGGCGGCAATCGCCATGGCATGGCTCATATAGCGCTGCTTGCGGTCGCTCTCGCCGAGGTTCCACTGATTTTCCAGCGCGTCGAGCGCCTTGTCGAGGTCCGCGCCGGACAGGCGGGCCTTGAGGTCGTTGCGGGCCGCCTCATGGGTCTTGCGGTCGGCGTCCTTGATGTCGGTGGCATTGGCCAGCATCGACTTCGGCGTTTCGAGGCCGATCTTGGCCATGGCTTCGCGGAACAGCGCGCGGTCCTCGGCCTTGTCGATGGCCGCCGGCTTGGCGCCGATCATCTCGACATTGTAGCGGTCGAGCACGCCCATGCGCTTCAGGGACAGCGCGGTGTTGAGCGCCGTCTGGCCGCCCATGGTCGGCAGCAGCGCGTCCGGGCGTTCCTTGGCGATGATCTTGGCGACGACTTCCGGCGTGATCGGCTCGACGTAAGTGGCGTCGGCCAGGCCGGGGTCGGTCATGATGGTGGCCGGGTTGGAGTTGACCAGGATGACCCGGTAGCCTTCCTCCTTCAGCGCCTTGACGGCCTGGGTGCCCGAATAGTCGAATTCGCAAGCCTGGCCGATGACGATCGGCCCCGCGCCGATGATGAGGATGGACTTGATATCTTGGCGCTTGGGCATGGTCACATTCCGCTTTTCAGGCTGCGCGAAAAGCCGACCAGTGTGATGATTTCACCGGCCGGGCGCAAACAGGGTCTTTGAAGGCTAGAAGCGGCTTATAGGGAAATCTTTGCCGCAAACCAACCCCATAAATGCGCGCTGGGCAGGAAAGTTGGGGAGGGCATCCAGGCGCGCCCTCCACGGCGGCTGGGCGTTCGCTTCTGTCACGCATGCGACCGCTGCGATCGCTTTGCCAAGTCATCTCTGCACAAGAAAAAATGGCGGGCCGAGCCCGCCATCGTGGGTCAATACGGTCGTTCCGATTCAGAACTCTTCCCAGTCCGCAGAGGCCGCGCCGCTCTTGGCGCCGACAGCCGCTGCAAGGCGATTGCCCAGCGCTCGAGCCGGCGAGGCGACGGGTGTGGCACGGCTGGTCGCTGTGGCGACCGCAGGGCGCGGGCTGGGAGCGGGCGCGGAACGGGCAGGCACGATCTCGCCATTGCCGAGGTTGAACTGGGCAAGACGGGCGGACAGGGACGAGACCTCCGACACCAGCGTATGCGAAGCCGCATTGGTCTCCTCGACCATGGCGGCGTTTTTCTGCGTGCCCTGGTCCATGATGTTGACGGCCGAGTTGATTTCGCTCAGCCCCGTCGACTGATCGCGGGCGGCGAGCACGATCGCCTGGACATTGGTGTTGATCTGCTGGACCTCGGAAACGATCGCCTGCAAGGCATCCCCGGTCTGGCCGACCAGCGAAACGCCGTGCTTGACCTGTTCGCCCGACGCGGTGATCAGCGCCTTGATCTCTTTGGCGGCATTGGCGGAGCGCTGTGCCAGTTCGCGAACTTCCTGGGCAACGACGGCAAAGCCCTTGCCGGCTTCACCCGCCCGCGCCGCTTCTACGCCCGCATTGAGGGCCAGGAGATTGGTCTGGAAGGCGATCTCGTCGATCACGCCGATGATGTTGGAGATCGACTGCGAGGACTGTTCGATCGCGCTCATGGCGTCGACGGCGGAGCGCACCACTTCGCCCGAGCGTTCCGCGCCTTCCTTGGTACGGCTGACCTGCAGACCGGCATCCTCGGCGCGTTGGGTCGATTCATGGACTGAGCGGGTGATCTCGGCCAGCGCGGCGGCCGTCTGCTCGACCGATGCCGCCTGCTGCTCGGTGCGGCGGGCGAGGTCATCGGCGGCGGAGCGGATCTCGTTCGAGCCGTTCTGAATGGTCGAAGCGTTTTCCCGGAACGAGAGCATGGCGCCCTGGAGTTTCTCGACCGATTCGTTGAAGTTGCCGCGGATCGAGTCGAGCGTACCGTTGAACGGCTTTTCGAGCCGAACCGTCATGTCCCCGTCGGAGAGGCGAGCAAGGCCGTTGCCGAGCTCAGTCACGACAAAGCGAACCTCTTCCTCGCGTGCCATATGGCTCTTCGACCGCTCGACGCGCTCAGTTTCCTCCTGGATACGGTGCGTCTCGGCTTCCTGTTCGAGCTGCACCTTGCGTAGATTGTTTTCCAGCAGGATCTGCAGCGATCGGGAGAGGTCGCCCAGTTCGTCGGACTTCTCGCGATCGGTCAACTCGACGTCAAGACGGCCCTCGGCGATCTGCGTGGTCTGGTGGATCACCCGGTTGATGCGGGCGATGAAACCACGGGCCAGCAACCAGCCGACGATAACCAGGAGGAAGGCGGCCAGGCCGATGATTGCCGCGGAATTCCAGACGATACTGGTAAGGCTCGCATAAACCGTTGCGCTGGGGACGGAGACGACGACATTCCAGACTGCGCCCTCGAACGGCACGATCGGCACCGCGATGGCAAGATCTTCGGTGCCATCCGGCCTGACGATGGTCTGGGCCTCGCCCGGTTTCGCAAGGGCGCGTTCCCAGGCTGCGGCTTCGACGCCGCTTTCCTTGAGCGCCTTGCCCATCACAGCCTTGTCCGGGTGGCTGACGAAGGCGTTGGCGGAAGAGAGAAGTGCGATATAGCCGTCGCCCAGCGGACGTTTGGCGGCAAGGTCGGCAGCGGTCTTGTCGAGGTCGATGTCGGCGCCGACATAACCGACGACCGCACCGTTGGCGCGGGCCGGCAGCGACAGCGTCGTCATCAGAACGTCCTTGCCGTTCACCGGATAGACGTAAGGCTCCATGAGAACCGGTTTGCCGGTCTTGACCGGCAACTGGTAGTAGTCGCCGGCGCCCGGCTTGTCGTAATCGACCAGAACTTCGACCTTGATGTCGTTGCCGGCGCGGAACACGTAAGGCACGAACCGGCCGCTCGCATCATGGGCGGGCTTGCCGACATAGTCCGCATCCTTGCCGTCGAAGGCGTTCGGCTCCCAGCCGGTCGAGAGCCCGATCGCGCCCGGATAGCCCTCGAGGGTCTTCTGCATCAGCGCGACGGTATTCTCACGGGTTGCCGAACCGCTTTCCCGCAGCGATGCGATAGCCGCTTCCATTCCGGCGACCATTCGGTACCCGTCGCGCAGACCAGCGTCGATCTCCGCCGCGGCCTGCTGTGCGGCAGCGCGCATTTCGTTGAGGCTGGCGGTGCGGATATTGTCGTAGGAGATGGTCACGAGCGTGCCAGCCACGCCGATGGTCGTGACGACGCCGAGTGCGACCGCCGAGAATATGTTGCGGCTTGTGGCCGACTTGAAAAGCATGGGCTGCCCCCTCTTTGAGCAAGTTTCTGACCTCTCGGTCCGCTTGGCGATCCGGCAGGTCGCCGCGCGGTTTGCCTGCGCAGCCGGTAAAGATTAGGCTTTTCGTGGTTAAGCAGATGTTTAGATGGGCCGGCTCGACGTGCTGTTTCGGCTCTTTACTTGATTTATCGCGTTGTCGACGGGTTTTGACCTGCTAGTCTGGGCTGGAAGCGGGGGTATGGGATGTATTCTTCCTATTTTGAGCATGATGGTTTGGGACTCGCGGAACTTGTTCGGCGCGGCGAGGTCAGCGCGCTTGAATTGGTCGAGACCGCGATCGCCGCGATCGAGCGGCTCAATCCGCCGCTCAATGCGGTGATCCGGCCGATGTTCGACGAGGCGCGGCGGGCTGCTACGGGGCCAATGGGCGACGGACCGTTTGCCGGCGTACCTTTTCTGCTGAAGGACCTGCTGTCGCAGGTCGCCGGCATCCCGACCTCGCAGGGCAACCGGCTGTGGGCGAAGATCCCGGCCACCGGCGACAACAAGCTCGTCAAGCGCTGGAAGCGGGCAGGATTGATCATCCTCGGCAAGACCAATACGCCCGAATTCGGTCTCACGCCCTATACCGAGCCGGAGACTTTTGGTCCGACACGAAATCCTTGGGACCTGACGCGCACGCCCGGCGGTTCGTCCGGCGGTTCGGCGGCGGCGGTCGCCTCGGGCATGGTGCCGCTGGCCTCCGGCGGCGACGGCGGCGGCTCGATCCGTATCCCGGCCTCGGCCTGCGGCCTGTTCGGCATGAAGCCGACGCGCGGCAGAACGCCTGTCGGCCCGTTCATCGGCGAGGCTTGGTCGGGCTTTGCCGGCGAGCATGTGCTAACCCGGTCGGTGCGCGATTCCGCCGCCATGCTGGATGCGACCCATGGCCCCGACATCGGCAACCCGCATCCGCTGCCGGAGTTTCGCGGATCGTGGCTCGAGGCGGTGGGGCGCGCGCCGAAACGCCTGCGGATCGCGGTCTCCGCCGAACCCATGCTCGGCAAGGCGGTCGCGCCGCAAGTCCGTGCGGCCTTTGCCGAGACGGTCCGCCTGCTGGAGGACCTCGGCCACGAGGTGGTGGAGGCCGCGCCGCCAGTCGAGCGCGAGCGTTTTTCCCTGGCATTCCTCACGGTTCTGGCCGCCGAGCTGCGCGCCGATATCGAGTTCATTGCCGAATTGAGCGGTGTGCGGGTGCGGCCTGAGGATTTCGATGCGTCCTCCTTCGGCCTTGGCCTGCTCGGCCAGGCGTTTTCCGCCGCCGAACTGGCAGCGGCGCTGCGCTACCTGAAGCTTTCGGCGCGGTCGGTGTTCGGCTTTTTCGAGACCCACGACGTGCTGATGACGCCGGTTCTTTCCAGCCTGCCGGTGAAGATCGGCGCGCTCCAGCCGAAGCCGATCGAGAAGAAACTGATCCGCTTGATGGGGCATATCCACGGCGGGGCGCTGCTGAAGAAGCTCGGCATCGCCGACCAATTGGCCGCCCAGACCTTCGAGTTCATCCCCTGGACGCCGGTGTTCAACGTCACCGGCCAGCCGGCCATGTCGGTGCCGCTGAACTGGTCGCCGGAGGGGCTGCCGATCGGCATGCATTTCGTCGGGCGCTTCGCCGACGAGGAGACCCTGTTCAGCCTCGCCGGCGAACTGGAGCGGGCGCGGCCCTGGAAGGACAGGCGTCCGCCGGTGTGAGGCCGGTGGTTTCGTGGAAAGCGCCGGGGCGATGAAACCGCCGGGGCTGCGAAAGCGTATTGCCTGGATGACGCCCGGCGTGATTGCCGGGCTTTTCCATGGAGCCGCCGATGATCATTGTTCACTATCTCGAAGATTCCCGCGCCCATCGCATTCTCTGGCTGCTCGAGGAACTCGGCGTTCCCTACGACATCAATGTCTATCGCCGCGGTTCCGACATGCGGGCGCCGGAGAGCCTCAAGGCTGTCCATCCGCTCGGCAAGTCGCCGGTGATCGAGGATGACGGCAAGGTGATCGCGGAAAGCGGCGCGATCATCGAATATCTGATCGATAGCTATGGCGGGGAGGCGCTACGCCCGCCAGCGGGAACGGACGAGCGGCTTCGCTACAACTATTTCCTGCATTATGCCGAGGGCTCGGCCATGCCGCTGCTGGTGATGAAGTTGATATTCTCGAAGCTGCCGGGCCAGGTGCCGTTGTTGTTGCGGCCGATCGCTTCCCTGATCGCCAAGGGCGCGGGCGCCAAGTTCCTCGATCCGCAGCTCAGGGATCACGTCGAATTCTGGGAGAGCGAGCTTGGCCGGGACGGCTTCTTCGCCGGAGCTGCCCTTTCGGCGGCCGACATCGCCATGAGCTTTCCGATCGAGGCCGCCATGTCGCGGATCGTTCAGGCGAAAGAGCAGGCTTCGCCGGCGATCCGTCTTTATCTGGCAGCGATCCGCGCCCGGCCGGCCTACCAGCGCGCCCTGGAGCGCGGCGGGGCCTATGCCTACGCCACGACCTGAGCTTTCAGCGGGTCGGTTCGGTCGGCCTGCGTCTAATTTCCATGGCCGGTCGGAACGCTTTGCTTTATGAAGTGTTTCAAGCCGCAGGCGTATGTGACGGAGGAAGCGCATCATGGAATGGAAGGGTCGGCGTCAGTCGAACAATGTCGAGGATCGGCGCGGCACGTCCGTCGGTCGGGGCGGGATAGGGCGCAATCCGTTCGGCCGTTCCGGCATCCAGATCCCGATGGGCAGCGGGCGGAGAGGCGGCGGCTTGAGCATCGGCACCATCGTCTTTCTCGTCGTCATCTACTTCGTGCTGAAGATGATGGGCATCGACATGCTTCAGATGCTGGGCGAGGGCACGGCGCCGCAATCGGGTTACGAGCAATCGACGGGTGAGCGCCCGAGCACACCCGCCGCCGATGAAATGACGGCTTTCGTCCGCACCGTTCTTGCCGAGACCGAAGACACCTGGAACGGCATCTTCCAGTCGGAAGGCCAAAACTATGCCGAACCGACGCTTGTACTCTTTTCCGGCCAGGTGAGTTCCGCTTGCGGTTTTGCATCCTCGGCAACCGGGCCGTTCTATTGCCCGGGCGACAAGAAGGTATACCTGGACACCGAATTCTTCACGCAGTTGCAGCAGCAGTTCGGCGCGTCCGGCGATTTCGCCGAAGCCTATGTGATTGCCCACGAGATCGGCCACCATGTGCAGAACCTGACCGGCGTGCTGCCGAAATTCAACCAGCTGCGCCAGCAGATGAGCGAAGTCGAGGCCAACCAGATGTCGGTGCGGGTCGAATTGCAGGCCGACTGCTATGCCGGGATCTGGGCGAGCTATACGGAGCAGAAGGGCCTGCTGGAGGCCGGCGACCTCGAAGAGGCGCTCAATGCCGCCCATCAGATCGGCGATGACACGCTGCAGAAGCGCAGTCAGGGCTATGTCGTGCCCGACAGCTTCAACCACGGCACCTCGGCGCAGCGGGCGAAATGGTTCAAGCGCGGCTTTGAAAGTGGCGAAGTCTCGTCCTGCGACACGTTTTCCGGATCGATCTGAGGCGTTTTTTCCGCTTCCATAAGGCTTTGTGATCGATCGACGATATTTTCTGCACTAAGCCGTCGCGGCTTGCTCCCGCGGCGGCTTTCTTTTATCCAGGGGGCACGCGCCGCTCGCCAGTATCGTCTGGAAGCGGCTTTTTTCGTCTTGGATATTATAATGTCTCGCCATTTTACGATCGCTGGAACAGGCAAGGAGGCCAATAGCTGGGCCTCGCACATACGCGCCACGCTGGCGCTCGGCATCCCGCTGATCGGTGCCCAGTTGGCACAGCTCGGCATCCACACCACCGATGTGGTGATCGTCGGGCAGCTCGGTGCGCAGTCGCTGGCGGCCATGGTCCTGTCGGGTCAGTTCTTCTTCACGATCTTCATCTTCGGGTCGGGTTTCTCCATCGCCGTCGTGCCGATGGTGGCGCAGGCCTTTGGCCGGGGCGACGTGGTCTCCGTTCGCCGGGCGATCCGCATGGGCATGTGGGTGTCGATCGGCTACACGCTTTTGACCGCGCCGCTGTTCTTCAATGCCGAGGCGATCCTCTTGGCGCTCGGTCAAAAGCCCGAGGTCGCAGCGCTTGCCGCCGACTATGTGATGATCGTGCAGTTCGGCCTTTTGCCGGCGCTGCTCTTCGCCGTGCTGCGCGCGCTGGTCAGCGCGATCGGCCGGGCAGGGATCATCCTCTACGTCACGCTTGCCGTCCTCCTGATGAATGCGGTGCTGGCCTATGCGCTGGTGCTCGGCCATTTCGGCCTGCCGCGTATGGGCATGATCGGTGCGGCGATCGTCGCGGTGATCGTCCAGTGGGCGAGTTTCCTGTTCATGGTCGCCTATATCGAGACGCGCGAGCAGACGCGCCGCTACGAGCTGTTCGTCCGCTTCTGGCGTCCGGACTGGCATGCCTTGTGGGAAGTGGTGCATCTCGGCCTGCCGATCAGCGTCACGGTTCTGGCGGAGGTCAGCCTGTTCACCGCCGCCTCGCTGATGATGGGAAAGATCGGTACGATCGAACTCGCAGCCCACGGGATCGCGCTTCAGCTTGCCTCGATCGCCTTCATGATCCCGCTCGGTCTGTCGCAGGCGGCGACCGTCAGGATCGGCGTGGCGCACGGACGGGGCGATTATGCCGACCTGATGCGGGCGGCCTATGCCGTGCTGGCGATCGCCAGCGTGATCGCGATTGCCGGCGGGCTGTTGTTCTACCTGATGCCGCGCACGCTCAGCAGCGCCTTCATCGACGCGAATACGCAGGAGGCCGCGGCCGTGCTAGACTTCGCCGTGCCGCTCGTGGTGATCGCCGGCATTTTCCAGCTGGTGGACGGATTGCAGGCGATCGCCAGCGGCCTTTTGCGCGGGTTGAAGGATGCCCGCATCCCGATGGTGATGGCGCTGGTTTCCTATTGGCCGATCGGCTTCTTCCTCGCCTGGGTCATGGCCTTTCCGCTGGGTCTCGGCGGCATCGGCATCTGGCTCGGCTTCCTGATCGGGCTGATGAGTGCGGCGCTGCTTTTGTGCCTGCGCTTCTTCCAGAAGGTGCGCTTCGAAATGAAAACGGCCCGGGTCTGACCGGGCCGTATCTTCAAGTTCTAATCTGCGAGTCGGATCAGCGCTCTGCCAGCGCCGGCTCACCCTTGGTCTCGCGCACCATGTTGATGAAGCGGCGGAAGAGGTAGTGGCTGTCCTGCGGGCCGGGCGAGGCCTCCGGGTGGTGCTGCACCGAAAAGACCGGCTTGCCGGCGAGCCGCAGGCCGCAATTGGAGCCGTCGAACAGGGAAACGTGAGTCTCCTCAACGCCTTCCGGCAGTGACTTCGAATCCACCGCGAAGCCGTGGTTCATCGAGACGATCTCGACCTTGCCGGTGGTGAAGTCCTTGACCGGATGGTTGGCGCCGTGGTGGCCCTGGTGCATCTTCTCGGTCTTGCCGCCCAAAGCCAGGCCGAGCATCTGATGGCCGAGGCAGATGCCGAACAGCGGCTTGTCGGCCTTGATGAGGTTCTGGATGACCGGAACGGCATATTCGCCGGTGGCGGCCGGATCGCCCGGGCCGTTCGACAGGAAGACGCCATCGGGGTTGAGGGCCAGGATGTCTTCGGCGCTGGTCGACGCCGGAACGACGGTCACCTTGCAGTCGAGGCCGGCAAACAGGCGCAGGATATTGCGCTTCACGCCGAAGTCGACGCAGACGACATGATATTTGGCATCCGCCGCGCCGAGCGTCGAATAGCCTTCGTTCCACACCCACGGCTTCTCGTCCCAGACGGAGGACTGGCCGGAGGTCGCTACCTTGGCGAGGTCGAGGCCGACGAGGCCGCTCCAGGCCTTGGCATCCGCCTTCAGCGCCTCGACGTCGAAGACGCCATTCGGATCGTGGGCGATGACGGCGTTCGGTGCGCCGTGCTCGCGGATCCAGGCGGTGAGCGCGCGGGTGTCGACGCCGCACAGGCCGATGATGCCGCGGGCCTTCAGCCAGGCGTCGAGATGCTTGACGGCGCGGTAGTTCGACGGGTCGGTGATGTCGGCCTTGAAGATCACGCCGACCGCGCCGTGGCGGGCCGCCGGCGTCAGGTCCTCGACGTCTTCCTCATTGGTGCCGACATTGCCGATATGCGGGAAGGTGAAGGTGACGATCTGGCCGAGATAGGATGGGTCGGTGAGGATTTCCTCATAGCCCGTCAGCGCCGTGTTGAAGCAGACTTCGGCCTGGACCTTGCCGGTGGCGCCGATCCCGTGGCCTTCGATGACGGTGCCGTCGGCGAGAACGAGAAGGGCTGTCGGCTTGCGGGTGGTCCAGGGGGCTGTCGAGGTCATGTTCGTTCCTTGTCCGGCCGAGACCGCAGATCCCTTGAAGAACCGGAGGTCACGCGCCATTTATGATCGCAGATCAAGGTCGCGCAGCAAAGCGCGCGCTTTTCCCCTGATGACAATTTCGTGCAGGTGCCGGAAAATAGACGGATCGATCCGCGAGGTCAATTCGTTGCTGTGGAAAGCGTGGAATTTAGCCCCATGTATTTCAATGGGTTGTCTAATTGATTTGCGCAGTGCGGCAGGGCTGGGTATGAGTTCGGCCGAAATGACAAGGAAAAGCCACAATTGGCGAAGCCCGCAGGCCGGCTGTTCCATGGAGATTTGAAGAGATGATGCGCGACAGGCTTACCGACGTTATGAAGGAATCGCTGAAAGCGAAGGACATACGACGCACCTCGACCGTGCGGCTGATCCAAACCGCGATCAAGGATCGCGACATCGCCAATCGCGGGGTCGGCAAGGATCCCGTCACCGACGACGAGATAATGCAGATCCTGATGAAGATGATCAAGCAGCGGGACGAATCGGCGCAAATCTATGCCGATAACGGCAGGCCCGAGCTCGCCGAGCAGGAGCGGCAGGAAATCTGCATCATCAAGAGCTTCATGCCGGAGCAGTTGCCGGAGGAGAAGGTGCGCGAGCTTTGCGCCTCGGTGATCACCGAAACCGGGGCACAAGGGCTGCGGGACATGGGCAGGTGCATGAACACGCTGAAGGAGCGCTATCCCGGCCAGATCGATTTCGCCAAGGCCTCCGGCGTGGTGAAGGACCTGCTGAAGTAACCACGCCTCTGGCAACTGACCGTTTAAACTCCGCCTTCGGGCGGAGTTTTGCGTTTTAGCCTTTCGAGCGCTTCTGCTCGGTGATGAAATGGCGAAGCACCGCATTGATGCGGGTCTGGTATCCCTTGCCGGACGCCTTGAAGAAATCGACGATATCCTCGTCCAGACGGATCGAGATCGCCTTCTTCTGTTGCGGAATGACGATCTCGGCCTTGGACCAGTCAATGTCCATCAGGTCCTTCCAGTCGGGATCGTCGCGCATGGCGCGCTCGATGTCCTCGTCGGTCATGGCGTCGACGCGGGTCCAGTCGGTTTTGCTCTTTTCGCCGCGCGCCCGCTTTGCAAGGATTTCATCCAGGGTAACGCGCGTGATATTCTCTTCGTTCATTGTCTCTTGCGACGCGAACCGAAATAATCCGGCAAACGCTTCCTCTCATCGTGTAAATGACGGCTATAAGCCTTTCTGAATCCCGGCAGATCGCGATGGTCCTGTCTTCATCCCCTTTCGGTGAGGGGAATTCGACCCGTTCGGTCGAGAGCGCAAGGACAGCATCCTCGAAATCGATGCCGTGCTTCGCGAGGTTCCTTTCTCGCTTGCTCTCGTCCCATTCGAACGCGACGAGGTCAGGCAACTGGTCGTTCGGCATCGCAAAGCCATCCGTCTCCTGACCGTGGCGCAGCTTAAATTCGAATGTATATACGGCTGTCATTTAAGTCAAGGCTGTGAATAGCGGGTGCAAGCCGCAAAACCCTTGGCGCTTGCCGGGGCACCCGCCTATATGAGGGTAACCACCAAGGGACGGACATGCGCTTTTCCAACGACTTTCTCGACGAGATACGCGACCGCGTGCCGATTTCGGCCGTGGTCGGCCGACGTGTGTCGTGGGATCGCCGAAAGACCAATGTGTCGCGCGGGGACTACTGGGCCTGCTGCCCGTTCCACGGCGAGAAGAGCCCGAGCTTTCACTGCGAGGACCGCAAGGGCCGTTACCACTGCTTCGGCTGCGGTGTTTCCGGCGACCATTTCCGCTTTCTCACCGATCTCGAGGGGTTGAGCTTTCCCGAGGCCGTGCAGCAGATCGCCGACATGGCGGGGATCGCCATGCCCAAGGCCGATCCGCAAGCTGAGCGGCGCGAGAAGGAACGCACCACGCTGCAGGACGTCATGGAAATGGCGACCCAATTCTTCCAGGACCAGTTGCAGACAGCGAGCGGCGCGAGGGCCCGTGCCTATCTGCGCGAACGCGGACTTTCGGGGCGGACGATCGAGACCTTCCGGCTCGGCTATGCGCCGGAGAGCCGCAATGCGTTAAAGGAACATCTGGCCGCCAAGGGCGTGCCCAAGGAGCAGATCGAGGCCTGCGGCCTGGTGCGGCACGGGCCCGACATTCCCGTGTCCTACGACTATTTCCGCGACCGCATCATGTTCCCGATCCTGTCGTCGCGCGACAAGGTGATCGCGTTTGGTGGGCGCGCCATGGCGCCGGATGCCATGGCGAAATACATGAACTCGCCGGAGACCGAGCTCTTCCACAAGGGCAATGTCCTGTTCAATTTTTCCCGCGCCCGGCGTGCGCTGCAGGGGCCTTCCGGTTCCGAGACGATCATCGCCGTCGAAGGCTATATGGACGTGATCGCCCTCCACCAGGCCGGCATCGAGAACGCGGTCGCGCCGCTCGGCACGGCTTTGACGGAGAACCAGCTCGACCTGATGTGGAAGATGACGCCAGTGCCGGTGCTCTGCTTCGACGGTGACGGGGCCGGACAACGGGCGGCGTTCCGCGCCGTCGACTTGGCCCTGCCGCATCTCAAGCCCGGCCGATCGGTCCGCTTCGCCATGCTGCCGGACGGCAAGGATCCGGATGATCTGGTCAAGCAGGACGGTCGCGCCCCGTTCGACAAGGTGCTGTCGGAGGCGCGGCCGCTCGCGGAGATGCTTTGGATACGCGAGGCGGGCGGCGGGCAGTTCGACACGCCGGAAAAACGTGCCGAGCTTGAAGCGCGGATGAAGCAGGTGGTTGCCGTGATCGCCGACGAGAATGTCCGCCGTCACTATCAACAGGATGTCCGGGACCGGCTGAATAACTTCTTCCAGCCGAGCCAGGCGGCGCGCAACGAGCGCCGCGGCGGCTTCGAGCCGGGCAATCGCGGTGCAGGTGGCGGCCGTGGCGGAGCGTCGGGCCAGGGGCGGTTCGCGGGCCGCGCGCCGGGGCCGTCAGCCGGAGGCGGCGGTGCTGTCTCCGACCGTCTGGCGCGATCCGGCCTGGTCAAGGGGCACCAGGATCAGCCGGCGTTGCGCGAGAGCGTTCTGGCGCTGACGATCGTCAACCATCCGCAATTGCTCCAGGACGATTACGACGAAATCGCCTCGATCGACTACGAGAACCGCGCGCTGCAGAAGCTATGGTCCTCGCTTTTGACGATCGCTGCCGGCACCGGCGCCCAGCTTACCCGGGAGGTCTTGCTTGCCCGCCTGGAAGAGCAGGGCCATGGCGCCCTTATCAAGGGCCTAGACCAGCAGATCCGCAATGCGCGGCTGTGGACAGCGACCGAAATCGCGGCTGCCGAGGATGCGGGCGAGGGCTATCGCCAGGCGCTCTCCCTGCACAAGCGCACCAAGGCGCTGAGGCGGCAGCGCATCGAACTCGAACGCGAAGTGGCCGAGGCCACCGAGGCCGAGGATGCCGAGCGGATCGGCCAGCTGATCGGTGCCTTGCACGAAGTTCAGCTCGAGATCACCCGGATGGAAAACCAGGAGGCGATCATCGACGGCTTCGGGGTCATGTCCGGGCGCGTCAAGGGAGCGGCCACAGGTCACAGCGCGTGACGCGTGCGGCGATTTAACGGTTGCCCTTGTCCGGCGGATGTACCATTCAGCAGTCACAACCGCAAAGCGGGACAGGTCGTGTCGACGCAGGAACTTCACATCTCAGCCCCGCGCGGCTGCCGGGCGGGGGCATCATGGCAGCCGATGGCCTTGCTGCGGCTGGTGGCCGCAAGCGGCACGCGGGGGTATTCGCCGCATGTCCGTCGTCGTATGGCGGTCATCAATCTCGGTTCGCTGCTCGCCAGCCTGATGACCGTGCCCTACATCCTTTTCTACTCCTTTTACGATCTTGAGGCGCTCTGGCCGGCGGTGGCGCTGCTGTCCCCGCAGATCATAGTCTATGCGGCGACGCCGTATTTTCATCGCTTCGGTTCGGCCGTAGCGGCCGTATACTTGTCGGCCATGTGGCTCGCCTACGGCGTCGGCTATTGCTTCCTCTTCGGCCGCGAATCCGGCCTGCATCTGTTCTTCTTGCCGGGGGGCGCAGCGACAATGCTGGTCTTCGGGGCCGAGAGCCTGGCACGGTCGGCCGTCGTAATGGTCCTGGCGCTGGCCGCATTCCTGGCGACGGAGATATTCTTTGCCGGGCCGGCGGGATTCCTGAAGGTCGATCCGGCCGTTCTCGACATCCTGTTCTTCATGACCGTCCCTCTCGTGTTCCTGCTGATCTTCATGACCGTGCTCTTCGCCTTCCAGGAGGCCAGTCGGGCGGAGCTGGCGCTTTTGAAGGAGCACCGCTTCTCGGAGCGCCTGCTGGAAAACATGCTGCCCCGCACAGTTGCCTTGCGGCTCAAGCACAGCGAAACCGCCATGGTCGCCGATCAGATCGGTTCAGCGACCATTCTCTTTGCCGACATCGTCAATTTCACCCCGCGTGTGGCCAAGTGGCCGTCGCGCGACGTGGTGACCTTTCTCAGCCAGGTGTTCCGCAGTTTCGACGCGCTCGCGGCAGTCCACGGGCTGGAGAAGATCAAGACGATCGGCGATGCCTATATGGTCGCCGGCGGTCTGCCAGAACCGCGCGCCGACCATGCCGAAAGCGTGGCATTGATGGCGCTCGACATCCTGGAATGTTGCCGACAGATCTCGGCGGATGGCGGCGAAGCGGTCGAAGTGCGAATCGGCCTCGACAGCGGTCCGGTGGTTGCCGGCGTCATCGGTTCGAACAAGCTGCTCTACGATGTGTGGGGCGATGCGGTGAACACGGCGGCGCGGATGGAGTCCCATGGGGTCGCCGGCCGGATCCAGGTCGGGGACCGCGTGAAGACCATGCTCGAAGACCGCTTCGATTTCGAGCTCCGAGGCGAGATCGACGTCAAGGGCAAGGGTCCCATGCGGGTCTGGTTTCTCACGGGTCTCAAGTCGTAAAGCCGGCCTTGCTAAGGTCGGTTCGCGCATCGCGGTGAGGCGCGTGTCGCGGCCATGCCGGCGCTGCCCCTTGTTTCCGGCGCTTTCACACCTACATTCGCCCACAGCGGTTTGCACAGGCTTAAGCGTTAAGAATTTTCCCGTTTTCCCGGGCAATCGTACCGGAAAAGCTTGACGGCAGGGAAAATTGTGGGAATCACCAATACAGGCACACAAGGGTGAAGTGGGTCCAGCGAATCTCTAGTACCATGACCGGTCATTCGGAAGAACGAGGACTTTGCGCGGCGGCTATGCGGTCCTTAGTTAATCGGGAATTAAGCACCATTCCGTTAGGTCATTGACAGAAATCGTAGCGGGCAGGGGCCTTGGGGCCACTCTCCGCTTTGCATCGTGCGGACAAGATCAGACGTCAGGAAAGCGACGAATTAGATGGCATCCAAAGTCAAAGAAAACGAAGAAGCAGACACCGAACGCGACGGCGCTACCGACGGTCCGCTTCTCGACCTTTCGGATGACGCGGTCAAAAAGATGATCAAGGCCGCCAAGAAGCGCGGCTATGTCACCATGGACGAACTGAACTCGGTTCTGCCGTCGGAGGAAGTCACCTCCGAGCAGATCGAGGACACCATGGCCATGCTCTCCGACATGGGAATCAATGTGATCGAGGACGAGGACGCCGAAGAGGCGGCTCCGGCCGAGGACAGCGACGACGACAGCGATGGTGAGAGCGAGGGCGGCGAGCTTGCCCCGTCGCAGGGCACGCAACTGGCGACCGCCAAGAAGAAAGAGCCGACCGACCGCACGGACGACCCGGTGCGCATGTATCTGCGCGAAATGGGTTCGGTCGAGCTTTTGTCCCGCGAAGGCGAAATCGCCATCGCCAAGCGCATCGAGGCCGGCCGCGAGACGATGATCTCCGGCCTGTGCGAAAGCCCGCTGACCTTCCAGGCGCTGATCATCTGGCGCGACGAACTGAACGAAGGCACGACGCTGCTGCGCGAGATCATCGATCTCGAAACCACCTATTCCGGCCCAGAGGCCAAGGCTGCGCCGCAGTTCCAGAGCCCGGAGAAGATCGAGGCCGACCGCAAGGCGGCCGAGGAGAAGGAAAAGACCCGCCGCGCCCGCTCCCCGAGCGGCGACGACGACATCACCGATGTCGGCGGCGACGGCGCTCCGCCGGAAGAGGAGGAAGAGGACGAGGACGAATCGAACCTGTCGCTCGCCGCCATGGAAGCGGAACTGCGTCCGCAGGTCATGGAAACCCTCGACACGATTGCCGACACCTACAAGAAGCTGCGCAAGCTGCAGGACCAGCAGGTCGAGGCACGCCTTGCCTGCGCCGGCACGCTGTCGTCCGGCCAGGAGCGCCGCTACAAGGAGCTCAAGGATCAGCTGATCACCGCGGTGAAGTCGCTGTCGCTCAACCAGAACCGCATCGACAGCCTTGTCGAGCAGCTCTACGACATCAACAAGCGCCTCGTGCAGAACGAGGGCCGCCTGCTGCGTCTCGCCGAATCCTACGGCGTCAAGCGTGATAGTTTCCTCGAGCAGTATCAGGGCGCAGAACTCGATCCGAACTGGATGAAGTCGATCGGCAACCTGTCGGCCCGTGGCTGGAAGGATTTTGCCCGCGAGGAAAACCAGACGATCCGCGACATTCGTGGCGAGATCCAGAATCTGGCGACCGAGACCGGCATTTCGGTGACCGAGTTCCGCCGGATCGTGCATATGGTGCAGAAGGGCGAACGCGAAGCGCGCATCGCCAAGAAGGAAATGGTCGAGGCCAACCTGCGCCTCGTCATCTCCATCGCCAAGAAGTACACGAACCGCGGCCTGCAGTTCCTCGACCTGATCCAGGAAGGCAATATTGGCCTGATGAAGGCGGTCGACAAGTTCGAGTACCGCCGAGGCTACAAGTTCTCGACCTATGCGACCTGGTGGATCCGTCAGGCGATCACCCGCTCGATCGCCGACCAGGCCCGCACGATCCGTATTCCGGTGCACATGATCGAGACGATCAACAAGATCGTGCGCACCTCGCGCCAGATGCTGCACGAGATCGGCCGCGAGCCGACGCCGGAAGAGCTGGCCGAAAAGCTCGCCATGCCGCTCGAAAAGGTCCGCAAGGTCCTCAAGATCGCTAAGGAGCCGATCTCGCTTGAAACCCCCGTGGGCGACGAGGAAGACAGCCACCTCGGCGATTTCATCGAGGACAAGAACGCGCTTCTGCCGATCGACGCCGCCATCCAGGCGAACCTGCGCGAAACGACGACCCGTGTTCTCGCCTCGCTCACCCCGCGCGAGGAACGCGTGCTGCGCATGCGCTTCGGCATCGGCATGAACACCGACCACACGCTCGAAGAAGTCGGCCAGCAGTTCTCGGTCACCCGCGAGCGTATCCGTCAGATCGAGGCCAAGGCCCTGCGCAAGCTCAAGCATCCGAGCCGCTCGCGCAAGCTCAGAAGCTTCCTGGACAGCTGATATGGCTCTGGTGCGACGATTCGAACACAAGAGCATGGAGCGCAATTCTCTGCACAAGGAGATAGCTGCCACATACTCCGTATTCGGTGTGGACGATAAGCGGATTGTGCAGATCGATACTTACGGTTCTCTTGATAGGGAAATCCCGGGAAAGAAGAGTCAGACTATCCAGCTGGATCGCGAGGGAGCCGAAAATTTGGTTCATATACTTAAGAACGAGTTCGGATTCCGTTGATAGACTGCCAAGGGCGTTGAAAGCGACAACCCGGCCGGAGAAATCCAGTCGGGTTTTCTTTTGGCTTTAACCGGCATCTTGGGACGATCTCGCGCCCGTCCCTTGATGGTGCCGCTTTTGGGGGCCACATCAGCCCGGATTTGCTAGGGAAGCTTCGATCGGCATGGAAAAGTCATCGGCAGGACGTTGGAGAAAGTTGGGTGGGGGCGTTGTCGTCTCGGTCCTGCTGCATTTCGTTCTTCTGGCGATGCTGTTGATCAATATGCCGGAGCCGATATCGCAGCCGGCTCCGGAAGAGAGCGTGACGGTCGAGATCGTGCCGCCGCCGGAGGAGCCGCAGCCGGAACCGGCCAAGGCTGAAGAGGCGCAGCCGGCGCCCGAGCCACCAGCCGACGAGCAGGCTGAGGCGCCACCGCCGCCGCAGAGCGTGCCGACGCCGCCGGAGCGGCCGGTCGAGCAGCCGCCAGCCGAGCAGCCGCCGGAAGAGGCGGCCGGGGAGCCGGCACCGGAAGAGCAAACGCCGGAAGATGCCGCCGGGGCGCCGGCGCCGACCATGCCGGTGCTGCGTCCCGTGATCCAGTTTGGCGAAAAGGATGCCGGGCCGCGCCAGGATACGAGTGGCAACGCAGTCGAGGAGGCTGCCAAACCGGCCGAGGTGCCCCCCGAGGAGAGCGAGCCGCCGACCGACAAGCCCGAATCTGCGCCGACCGAGGAAGAGAACACCGCCGAGGCGGACGCGCCGGCCGGTGCGCCGCTGCCCGACGATATCACCATTCCTGAAATCGATGCCGTGGCGACCGGGGACGCCGGCGACGGGCCGATACCGGTGCAGCAGACCGCCGAGACGACCGTCACCCTGACCCAGGATAGACCCGCGGACAAAACCGATCAGCCGGTCGCCAGGTCCGAAGATCCGGCCGCGCCGGTGGACGAAGCGGTGCAGCCCACGGCCGCGTTGGACGAGGTGACGACGCTCTATTCGACCAGCCTGACCGGAGACCCCGCGGCGATGACGGCGATGGGCGATATTCCACGCCCTGACCGGGCCGATCAGTTGTGCGTCACCGAATTGCGCGAGCAGTTACGGCACGGCACGCCTACCTACCGGCCCGAGCTCCTGCCGTCCTTCCAGCTCAAGGACGGCGATGTGTTGACGGTCAACAAGGCGGCCTTTCGGGCGAATGGGCAATGGTTCAATCTGCGCTTCCGCTGCGAGATCGACCCCGATGCCACCCGCGTCCTGTCCTTCGCCTTTGAGGTCGGCGCGGCGATCCCGAAGAGCGACTGGAAACGCTACGGGTTTCCCGAGTTCTGAGTGCAGGCTCACCGATTTTCGATCACCCACGGTTCAACTGGTCCACAGCAGATTGACGGCGATCGCCGCCATCACCAGCGCGATCAGTCCGTCGAGCACCCGCCAGGCGGCGGGACGGGCGAAGAGCGGTCGCAGATAGCGCGCGCCATATCCCAGCGAAAAAAAGAACAGGAAAGACGCGGTCGTCGCCCCAAGGCCGAAGGCCAGACCCTGGCCGGGATATTGGGTGGAGATCGAGCCGAGCAGAACCACGGTGTCGAGATAAACATGCGGGTTGAGCCAGGTCAGCGCGAGACAGGTCAACAACGCCGCGGCAAGGCTCTCCTGCGCCTCTCCTTCCGGCTTCAGCGCCGCATTGCCGGTCCACGCGGCGCGCAGGCTCCGAAGGCTGTAGAAAAAGAGGAAGGCGGCTCCGCCATAACGCATCAGCGGCGTGAGCCAGGGCAGGGCGGCGATGGCCTTGCCAAGCCCACTGATGCCGGCCGCGATCAGCGCCGCGTCCGATGCCGCGCAAGCGAGGCAGATGGCGAAGACGTGGCTGCGCCGCAATCCCTGGCGCAGCACGAAAGCGTTCTGCGCCCCGATCGCGACGATCAGGCTAAGGCCGAGGAAGAAACCGGCGGTGGCGGCAATCAGCATGGCAAGGCTCCGGCAAGGATGTCGCCTTGACTAGCTGGCGGCCGATACTTAGAAAAACTAATAAATCTTCATATGGATTAGGAGTTCTAATCGATGCTCGATTATGCGCTTCTGGACGCACTGGTGTCTGTGGTGCGGACCGGCAGTTTCGAGCGGGCCGCCCGGCAGATCGGCGTGACGCCTTCGGCGATCTCGCAGCGCATCAAGCTGCTCGAGGAGCGCATCGGCTCGGTTCTGGTCATCCGTGGCCAACCGTGTTCGGGCACGGAAGCCGGGTTGCGGCTGGCGCGCCATGCCGAAGAGGTCGCGCTTTTGGAACGGACGCTGGCTGAGGATATGGGCCGCGAGGCGATCGATGGGCGGATGCCGACAATCCGCATTGCCGTGAATGCGGACAGCCTTGCGACCTGGTTCGTCACGGCGATGGCGATGGTGCCGGATTGTCTGTTCGATCTGGTACTCGACGACCAGGAACACAGTGCCGAGTGGCTGCGGCGCGGCGAGGTGCGCGCGGCGGTCAGCGGCTCCGACGCGCCGGTGCGCGGCTGCGACTGCCGGCCGCTCGGGGCGCTGCGCTATGTCGCGACGGCCAGCCCCGGCTTCATGGCGCGCTGGTTTGCCGAGGGGGTCACAGTGAAGACCCTGGCGCGGGCGCCGGCGCTGACCTTCAATGCCAAGGACATGCTGCAGGCTCGCTGGATCGAGACGCATGTCGGCGAGGGGATCGTGCCGCCGACCCACTGGCTGCCGTCGTCGCAGGCCTTCGTCGATGCGACGCAGGCCGGTCTTGGCTGGGGGCTCAATCCGGAGGTGCTGGTGGTGGACGCCATCGCTGCGGGGCGGCTTGTGCCCCTTCTCGCGGACAAAGCCTATGATGTGCCGCTCTTCTGGCACTTCAGCCGGTCGGTCGCGTCGGCCTTGAGCCCGCTCAACCGTGCGGTCGCCGAGACGGCGCGAACGGCGTTGCGGCCGTACGGCCTTTGAGGGTGACGAGCCTTTCACCGCCATTGCCGATCCGTGCGTCGTGCCCTAGATGCGTCAGGAGAAATTCACCAAGGGATATTTCCATGCCGATCCGACAACAGATGTCACTGGCGATCGAGGCGCTCAACCAGCGTGACTTTGCCGCGCTTGAAGCCCTGTTCGATGCTGAGGCGGTGCTCGACATGCCGGATGGCCAGCGGGTGATCGGCGTCGCCTCGATCCGCGACACGCTGTCGGCCTACCTGCTGCGTCACGACGCGCTTTTTGCCAATGGCGTCGCCATGGCCGACGAGGCCGGCCTGCGCGGCGCCTATGACGGCACGATTGACGGCAGCGACCGCAAGGGTGCTGCTGGGTCGGGCAAGGGCGCGCGGTTCTCGCTGCCTTGCGTGCTGGTCTTCGAAAGCGAGGACGATCACCTGACCCGGCTCAGCCTCTACCTGTCGACCGCGCTCTGAAGACCCGGCAACTGACCTCAGGCTATTGTTCCACCACCAGGTAATCCTCGAGCACCCTGACGATCAGTCCGTGGTCATCCTCGGACGCGAGGCCCGAGACGGTGATGGCGGCAACCACGCCGGTGCCGGCGACGCGCACCGGAAAGCTGCCGCCGTGGCTGGCATAGTCGATCGGATCGAGGCCTAGTTCGGCGCAGATTTCGCGGCCCTTCAGCCGATAGTTTTCGCCCACCCGCATGGATGACTTGTGGAAGCGCAGCGCCACATTGCTCTTGCGGCGCGCCCATTCGTCATTGTCCGGCGACGAGCCGGGCAGGGCGGCATGGAACAGCACACGGTCCGCGGTGCGGATGTTGATCACCACCGGCAGGTCGCCGGCGCGCGCCGCGCGCATCAGCTGCTCGCCGATCTCGATCGCGGTGTTTTCGTCGAAGGCCTTGAATACAAGGGCTTCCTCCTGGCCCGTGAGGGTTTCGAGCAGGCTTCGATCGTGCGGCATTCTTTTTGTCCTCATCCATGAGTCGTCAAGTGAGACTAGCGTCTGGTGCTCGGTGCGGAAAGACCATGCCGATGTTTCGCGCCGGCCCGCCAAGCGATGGTGCGATGCGGCCCGGCGGCTCGCCCGACTTGACCTTCGCCGGACACCGGCGATAGTCGGCCTCGCGGTAGCGACACAGGATGAAGGAAGTGGCGATGGCCTTGCGGCGGCTACAGATCAGAACCGACGGCCAGGGGCTTTACGAGTTTACCCGCGAGGCTGAAGCCTTTGTCGCGGGTGGCGATGGCGGGGAGGGCCTGCTCACGGTCTTCGTCCGCCACACGTCCTGCTCCCTGCTGATCCAGGAAAATGCCGACCCGTCGGTCCAGCGGGACCTGAAGGCCTTTTTCGCCAGGCTCGTGCCGCCGTCCAGCGAACCCGCCATGGACTGGGTCGAGCACCGCCAGGAAGGGCCGGACGACATGCCGGCCCATATCAAGTCGGCGCTGACGCAAGTGTCGATCGGCATTCCCTTTTCCGGCGGTCGGCTGCTGCTCGGCACTTGGCAGGGCCTCTATCTCTTCGAGCACCGCGACGCTGCCCACCGGCGCGAAATCGTTCTGCACATGGCCGGCTGAGGCGAAGGGCGAGGAACCGGAAGGCGACGCTGTCCATGAACGATGGCTGAATAAGCAGTTCGGATCGCATTCAGGCGTCCGCTGGCATTCTCCTCCCAATCGCTGATGAGAGCGGGATTCTTGAACCGGCCAAGGCCGGGCAGCCAGAGGAGAGAACCATGACCGGATTGCTTGCAAGACTGGGCTTTGCCGCCCTCGTCACCTTCGCCACCACCGTCGGCACCGTGTCGACCGCCGCCGCCGGCTCGGATTTCGGTTGGGGCGTCTATGTCGGTGGCGGCCCCGGCTATGACCGGGACTACCGCGATCGCCGCCACGGATGGGGCCATGAGCCTCGCCGCCATCGGCCCCAGGGCTGCTCGCCGCGGCGCGCCGTGGAAGAGGCGCGCTGGAGCGGCCTGCGCCGCGCTCGGGTCGACAATGTCACGCCGCGCCGCGTCGTGGTTTCCGGCGTCCGCCATGGCAGGTTCGACCGCATGGTTTTCGCCAATGTGCGCGGCTGCCCGGTGATCACCTTCTAGAGGACGGCAAGCGTCGAACGGACAGAGGCCCGCCGCAAGGCGGGCCTCTTCGATTGAGCCTCCCGGCGACCCCGACCCATCCGAGGGATCCGACGGGTCGATCCGCCCTTATTGGGCGATGGCATAGGTGATGTTGACGGTCACCGTATAGGCGTTCTCGCCGGCGGCGATTGGGGCTGCATCCGCCATTTCCTTTGCCATGGCGGCACGATACATCGGCTGCGGCATCGGACGGGCGAAATTCTCGCTGATCTCGATCACACGGCCGAGTTTCACGCCGGCAGCCTCGGTCAGAACCTGGGCCTTCTCGATGGCTTCGGCCACCGCCTTCTTGCGGGCCTCGGCGATGGCGGCCTGCGGATTGTCATTGGTGAAGCTGATACCGCCACCCTGGTTGACACCGAGCTTGACCGCGGCATCGATCAGCGCGCCGAGTTGTGTCAGGTCACGGACGCGCAGCGTCAGGCCGTTGGTGACCCGGTAGCCGACGATCACCGGCGCCTCGTAACTGTCATCATCCGCCTTGTCCTGGCGATAGAGCGGGTCGACGGAGAAGTTCGAGGTCTGGATGTCGCGCTCGGCGATGGTTTTCGCCTTGAGGTCGGCGATCACTTCGGCCATGGCCTGGCTGTTGGCCTTCAGCGCGTCTGCCGCGGTCTCGGCCTCGCGCACCACGCTCAAGGTGAGCACGGCCATGTCGGGGGCGATCGCCGCCTCGCCCTCGCCCGAGACGATGATGGTCGCCTCGCGCATCTCCGGCTCCGCGGCGAGCGCGGAAAGCGGCAGAAACAGAGCGCAGGAAAGCGTGGCGGCAAGCGCGAGCCTTTGGGTCTTCAGTTGTTTCATCGTGGTTCCTCGGATTGGCGTCCCTTACCCTTGCCTTGATGACGGGTGATTGTGAAGCCATTGCGGCGAAGACTTGTCGCCTTCGGCGAATTGGGCTAGAGCGGTCGCTTCAAGGCGCGGGTGCCATTGCCCGCCGCCTGCGGCATCTTCGCCGGGCTGGGCCTGTAGCTCAATGGTTAGAGCCGGCGGCTCATAACCGCTTGGTTGGGGGTTCGAGTCCCTCCGGGCCCACCATTTCTGTCTTCGGACGTTGTTTTTCCATCATTTTTTCCTCGATTTGTCTCACCGGAATTCCGGCTCGATGAAAGTGGGACATTTTTACGGGCCACGTAGGTTTTCCGACGCTCGAAACCGGCATCGATAATCCGCTTGGACTGGGCGGCTTTCGTGTAGTGCTGGGCCATCTTGGAATCAGACCAGCCGAAGATCGCCATCAACTGATGTTCGGTAGCACCTGCCTCGGCGAGGATGGTCGCGGACGCCTTTCTCAGGCCGTGCGACGAACATTCCGGCAAATCGGCATCGTTGCACCACTGGCGCATCTTGTTGCCGAAGCCGTTCCCGCTGAACGCCTTGCCGTATTCGGTAATAAGGAAGGTCGGCTGATCATGTGTAATCGCGTCCAGTGCCTCGCGGAGCTCGTCTGTAACGGGCAGGCTGAGCGACTGTGCATATTTGCCGGAGCCCTTCTCCGGCATGAATTCGATACGGTCTCCTACCAGGTTGCGCCAACCGAGCTTGACGAGATCGGAGCGTCTGACGCCCAAATTCAGCATTAGCTCCATTGCAAGCCGGGCCATCGAGCCGAGCGGATAGGCTGCGCGATAGCGCGCCAGCTCCGCTTCGCTCCAGGTGTGGAAACCTGGCGACTTGTGGATTTTGGTCACGCCATTCGCGGGGTTGAACGTCGCCAGCTCGGCGCTGATAGCCCAATTGAACAGCGCCTTCAGATACTTCACCAACTTGTCAGCCGCGCCGGGCGTGCCGCTACGCTTCATCTGGCTGGCATCAATGTCTGATTTGCGGATCTTCTTGAAGGGCAACTCGCCCACATTGCTGCAGTAGCGATTGAGAACGCTCTTCTTGTCTTTCTGCGTGGCCGGAGACTGGCTTTGAAACGCCTTGGAGCGATAATAGGTCTCGACCAGCCAGCTAACCGAGCCGGGCTCCAGTCGTGAAATCGGTATGGTCTTTTCACCACGATCACCAGCCAGCACGCGTTGATATTCCTCGGTAAACGCCTGGGTGACGCTGCCGGCCTCGTCCAGATACGCGGACGTCATCCGGTACTTCGGCATGCCTGGCAGGCGGAGATAGAACCGCTCATTGCCATGCCGATCGACATCCCGTGAGCAGAATTTAAAGGGGACGCGCTGGCTACCCAACCGCGTGATCAAACGGGTTTTCGCCATCGTCTTCGTCTCCACTCAACCCTTGTTCTTTGATGTCGTACCAGGACGCCCGGATTTCCTCGGCATCCCAACGGCGCAACGCGCCGATCTTTACGCCTTTCGGCATAAGGCCACGGCGAACCCAGTCGTCAAAGGTGCCCGTCGAGACGTCGAGAAGTTCCGCCGCACGGACGCGGCTGACCGCGACCTTGTAAATTGGGCGTGGGACCGGCGCTTCTGCTTGCTGCTTCATGTGCCGCTCCTCACGCTCTGGAGGCGCTATCAACAAGCGTCAAAGCCTTCTGCTTGGGCTCGACCATATTCGCCGCAAGATACTCATCCACTGCGTTTTCCGGCAGGAACAGGCTTCCGCCAATCCGGACATGACGGATTTCCTGCTTTGCGATCAGATTGCGGATGCGTGCGACCGGCCATCCAGAACGGTCTGCGAGCTGTTTGGGTGACAAGAGTTGCGCCTGCATTGGAAATTCACCTCCAACTGATGATAGAGTGATACGAACACGAAAGAATCACATCAAGCTCAAAGATGCAACGCGATTATCAGAAAAATAATAACTCAGCGCAAGACACGCTTCTCATTCAGATGGGCAAACGTTTGGCGATGATCCGGGAAAACTCGGGATTGAAACAGATCCCGTTTGCGGAAGCGCTTGAGGTCTCCCAAGGCGGCTACAATACCTATGAGCGCGGCCAGCGAGAGATACCCGTTCGCGTGCTGCGCGCGCTCTACACGAAGTTCCACGTCAATCCAGTCTGGATGATGACCGGGGAAGGCAGCCCCTACAATCGAGACACGGTCGATCTGTATCACGAGGTCACGAACCAAGTTGATGCCTTTATCGTGCGGGAAAACTGTCAGGTGGAACCGGACAAGCGCTTGAAGCTCATCCGGTTCCTGATCGACTACGCCGAGCAACACGGCGAATTCACAGAGGAAATTGCAGAGAAATATCTGAGGTCAGCAATATGAGTAAGTCGAGCTTTGAACAGAAAATCGAGCAGGGTTTTTACGCGATCGGGCGCCAGCGCGATCAATTGGCATCCGAAAAGCGAAAGTTGGCAAGGCAATTGCGCTATGCCCAACATTCGGCCCGGCTCGCGAGCCTTTCAAAGCAATACGACTTCGGAATGATCTTCTTCGCGGCGATGGGGGCTGTTCTGCTCATTGTGTTTGATGGGAAAAGCGACTCCGATGCTTGGTTGACACCTGTGCTGAGCCTCTCCCTCATGCTGTTCGCTTGCGGCAATGCGTTGCGTGGTCGGAAGATGGTCAGCCGGATCAGAAGCTTCAATGACCGCTTCGGTAGCTGGCAGTTCTAACGGCAGTCATTCAACCCATTTTGATGGGTTGAATGACTTGAAAAATGAATTATTTGAACCGTTTAAAGGGTCAATTAATGCGCCTAACGCTCCAAACCCATTTTAATGGCGAGTGGCATCACGCCGCGACGCTAGAACTCAAGGACGACGCGGTCGGCTTTCAGGGCGCGTCGATCGTCGATTGCGATCTCGATAGCTTCATGGTTGATGGCATGTTCGCTATGCCCCAGCATTGCTGACGTATGGCTCGCTGGAAGAAGCCCACGAAAGATGAAATCCTTGAGAACAGGCGAACGCTTGCGGAGCGCGCGCGCCGCGGCGATCTACACTTGCCTGAAGCCGTCGCAGAACTCCGTAAAGGTATAGGGATGTCGCAGGAAGAATTCGCAAAAATCCTCGGCCTTACGCGCAGGCAGATCGCCGAGATTGAGGCTGGCTCAGCGAATCCTACGCTTGGGACATTGACAAAGATCGGCCGGCTCTTCGGATTCAAAGTTGGCTTGGTTCCAAACGCGCCGTACTCCGGCGATTCATGAAAGAATTGAACTTTCAAAGTTAATTGTAATGGTTGCGAAATGAACCGCTTCACCGCGACTATAGACTCAATCTATCCAAGAGGGCGGGACTTGAACATAGATACGGATATTTGGATGAAAAGCGTACTTGTATACCAGCCAGTAAAGCAACTTGGCAGCCAACTTCACGAATTGCTGGATGAAAACGAAGACGTTCGAAAAATAGTTTTTGTATCGGCTTTTGTTGCGCTTAGATCCGTTTTAAGACTACGCGACATTGTGCTATTTCATAAAGAAGAAGGGGCGTCTGTCAAAATTATCGTTGGGATAGATTTGGGCGGAACCAGTAAGGAAACACTTGAGGAAATAATGTTATGGAGCTGCGACAGCTACGTTTTCCATAATCCAAATCCACGATCAACATTTCATCCAAAAATATACCTCATTGAGAAGAAGAAAGACGCAACACTTTTCGTCGGCTCAAATAATTTGACTGACGGCGGATTCTACACAAACTACGAAGTGGCATCAAAGTACAGATTTAAGCTCCCAGCAGAATTAAGTGTCCTGAAAAAATTTGTTTCCCCCGTGGCAGATTTAATGGAACCAAAAGAAGGAGATTTAGTAAAAAAACTTACGAAGGCGTTGATAAATGTTCTGAGTCAGCGCGGTGATCTGCCAACCGAAGTAGAGGTGCGGCGTCGAAAGCGGGACGCACGCCGAACATCCAAAAGTGAAGGACCGCTACCGCCAAACCCCTTTACAGCACAGGCGCCGCCTTCGCCGCCACTTCTTCCTAAACACCTCAGAGATCACGACGCGCCGGGCATCAAGGCGCCTCCTGAGCCCCTGACTACGGCGCCGACGCCGGTAGTGGCAGGCGTGACCGGCGCTCTGGTTTGGCGAAAGGTGTTGCCTGCCACAGATGCGCTACAGGTGAATCCAGGGAGCAAGCATGTTGGAGGGGTCCGTCTGACGCAGGCCAAATTCGAAAGCCCGCACGGGGGCCTCATTGACCAAACCCAATATTTTCGACAGCTATTTTCTGACTACGAGTGGGAGCAGGAAACGGGGCGAAAGAGGGCGTCTGATCAAGAACATACGTTCGTCCCCATGCGGCTAACCATTCGTGGTCGGGACTATGGCGTGCATAACTTCGAGATAGGACACAAGCCCTCAGGGGAGGCAGGCCAAGACAATTACACCACCATTCTACGATGGGGGCGCCAGCTCACCCCCTTGATTCAAGACTTAAACATCGAGGGCGCAACCTTGTCGCTTTACGAAGGTGACGAAGAGGGTGGCTTTTTGATCGATATCGATGACGTCGCTTAGAGCCAAGCGAGCGGGATGAAGCCGCTCACCTGCAAGAGGAAGGTAGGCGAGCATGGATGTCGCCTCTTTTTCCGTGACCGCGAGTCCTTTGAGCGTACATTTCCTTTGCGGACCTAGATCTGCGCTGGCAAGATGCTGCAAAGGACTCATGCCTTATGGGGTGATCTTATGGGGTGAGCGTGATGCGACTAATCACACACAGGGGGGGCATGCAGAATTATTTTCCTATCGAAACCTTGTATCGGGTTGACCCCGGACTCTCGTGAATCCTATAAACGTCCTCTCCACGGGTTGCTCCGCAGCCTCCCGTGTAGCCGCGTAGTTGTACGTTTCGGACAAGGAACTGCCGCTATTTCTAGCGATGAAGTTCCCACGGCGAGTCGAGTGATAAAATGAATTTTATGGAAAATGAGAGCGCCCAGAAACTCCGAGGCGGTTATTACACCCCTTCGGACTTGGCTGCGTTTATTGCTCGATGGGTCAAGGAAATCTCCCCGAAACGAGTCCTTGAGCCAAGCTGCGGCGACGGCGTTTTCCTTGGCGCACTTGCGGCCGTGGAAGGATTCGAAAAGGCCAAGGTTACAGGATTCGAGTTGGATCAGGTCGAGGCGAAGAAGGCTAAGGCGCGTGCATCCGACGTAGGAATCCAGGCGGAGATTCACGCTGAAGATTTCCTTGGTTGGGCTATCGACCACAGGAAAAATGCCCGCGACAAGTTCGATGCAGTCGTGGGAAATCCTCCGTTCGTCCGCTACCAATATCTTCCGGAAATCTTCCAGCAGCGTTCCGAGCAGATTTTCCGTGAGCTGGAACTTCCGTTCACGAAGCACACGAACGCGTGGGTACCGTTTATCCTTGCGTCCATGTCGATGCTTCGCCCCGGTGGCCGTTTGGCCATGGTCGTGCCGGCTGAAATTATTCACGTCACCCATGCGCAGTCGCTCCGGTCGTACCTCGGCCGTGAATGCCGCCGCCTTGTCATCATCGACCCCGAAGAGCTTTGGTTTGCTGACACGTTGCAGGGTGCTGTCATCCTGATGGCGGAGAAGCGCGCAGACGAGGCGGAGAAGGCTGAAGGTTTAGGCATGTACACGGTTAAGGGCCGTGAATTCATCGACATCAACCCGACCGACGTGTTCGAAGCTCCCAAGGCTATCAACGGCAAAACGGTGCAGGGTAAGTGGACGCGCGCCCTCCTCGGCGTGGACACCCGCTCGCTGTTCGACCAGTTGGGCGATCTCGATGAGGTCCACCGCTTCAAGGATATCGCGAAGGTCGATGTCGGCATTGTCACCGGTGCGAACAAGTTTTTCCTCGTGCCGGATGAGACGGTTAAGGATTACAAGCTCGGCAAATGGGCGCATCCCATGTTCGGCCGTAGCGAACACTGCCCCGGTGTCATTTATGACGAACGACAGCACAAGGCGAATTCGGCCAAAGGAAATCCGACGAATTTCCTTTGGTTCAACGACAAGCAGGAAGTCCTTCATTCCACCGCAAGGAGCTACATTGCGATGGGTGAGGCGGAAAACCTTCACACCCGCTATAAATGCCGCATTAGAAAACCTTGGTATACGGTGCCCTCGGTCTACTCCACTGAGATCGGCATGCTCAAACGCTCGCATGACACACCACGGCTCATCCTCAACACCATCGGCGCCTACACCACCGATACAGCCTACCGCATCCGCACGAGCAAGGTTGTCGCTGAAAAGCTCGTGGGCTCCTTCATCAATCCATTGACGGCGCTGAGCGCGGAGCTGGAAGGTCGCCACTATGGCGGCGGCGTACTGGAGCTGGTTCCGTCTGAGATTGAGAAGCTGCTTATTCCGCTGTCGGAACGGGCTGAAATTGATTTGGTGGATTTGGATAAGGCCATCCGGTCATTGCCAACCCATCGTGTGCTTGAGCGGCAGGGCCGTATCATCCTCGGCGCCCTCGGTCTGTCCCGTGACGACCAGCACCGTGTATTGGAAGGGTGGCGGAGCCTTCGTGACCGCCGCCACCGCACTTCAAGCGAGCCTCTGGCCGAAGAGGCTTAGTCGATCTCGATGACAAACTGTGTCGGGTCAGCCTTGTCCCGATACAGTGCCAGCGTGCGGCCGATAAGGCTCGGGTCTGCCACATAATCGCGCATCGGACCCCAGCTAACGCGTGTCATCGCGTTGTTTTGCAGGTATGATTTTGAGGTGGTGCTGTTGGTATGGCGCACGACCAAATCGAACACCCCATGACTTACACCTTTTAGAACGAGCTGAAACTGGCCCCATGCTTCATCCACCGTCGGTGAGCGATACGTCCAGTTTAAGGCATCGAATACCTTGGCACGGAAATACGGCCGGTGGTCTTCCGCTTCGGGTAGCAGGCCTTTGTCCAGATTGATCGAGCCGGTCTTGTTCGTGTTCGTGCCAGTAGGGATATTGAGGTCGCGCTCGGTAAGTGGCTTGGATTCCCACATCAGGTCGAGGACAACGCCCGTCGCTGGCGCTGCTGCTGGTGGGACAACCACCGGAGCTGCACTCGCAGCTGGTGCCGCAACGGCAGCAACAGGCGCTTTCGCCGGTCGTGCTGCGCGAAGCCTGCGGTGCATCGGCGTGGTTTTGAGCTTGATGCGAGGAACCGGGTCACTGCCGCTCTTCCCGCCCGATGACGTAGATGGACGGGGAGGAGGCACGGAAAGCTCATCCGTAACGCGCCCGTTGATTTTAAGGTCTTCGATCTTGGCCGGATCGTCCATGAGCAGGATATGCTCGACGTAATCGTTGGGCAGCGCGAGCAGCTGTGACTCGATTTCTGCCACCACCTTCAAGTCTTCGGCCTCGCCCAGGTCGAACTTGAACAGCATGCCAGCTTCGATGTTGTTGTTCAGGCCGCCAAGGGTGAGGTTGGCGCTACCCATAACAAGCCGCACTTCCTTCGCGCCCCGCACTAAGTAGAGCTTGGGATGGAAGACGACCGTTCTGGAGCCTGTATCGACGGCATAAAGGGTGCTTCCGGCAATCCCGTGTATCTTCATCAGCCCCTGATAGGAGGTCACGTCATTTCGGATGCCTGCAAACACTGTCAGCAGTGGCGCGTGCTTCGTGAAAAGGTCTTCAAGTGGCTCGATGCCGCTCTCACTCATATAGGCCACGCTGACCAGCACGCTCTTGATGTCGTCCACCTCAAACAGCTCGCGTATAGCGTCCTTATGCGTGCGCGCCGTAAAACCTTGTAAAATGAATTCCTTGGTAGCCATCGTCGCCCCGAATCGGATTGCAATTCGGGGATGCTGGGCGATTCTGAGTTGTGGTGGAATGGACGGCTTGGCTTACTCACCGGATTCTTCGCAAAAGATAGCAAGCGGAGTGCCCCATCACTTATACCTCGAGGCGAACAGCGGGTGGTAAGCGTCAAGCTCTCTCGCGAGGAACCGTTTGCGGGCGGAAGGGGCTTCACGCGCGCGAAGGTGCTAGTAGTTCTCCTGCCGCAGGTTTTGCTCCTTGTGAGCTACCATGATCAGGATACCAATATTGGCGTAGACGTCGGCAGATTGGAAGTGATGGCTCCGCTGATTGGAAGGGTCACAATTTTATGGAAGTAAAACGACCTTCGCTAAACGATCACACCATCGGATTCCGGTCCAGCTTCCCCCTATATGCCGGATGCCGATGCGACACGATCGCGTCAACCAGCGCGGGAGGTTTCGACCCCATCAGCAGCAGCATCTTGCCGGTCTTCATTTCCAGGATCTGATCGGCGGTCATGAGCTTCTGGCGCTGTTCGGCGGTCGAGGTCTTGCGGCTCTCGCCGAACTTCGCGGACGATTGCTTCGTGCGGGTGAGCACCGTCTGATCGCCAAGGGCGTTCGCGGCCCAATTGGCGGTTTCGAACTCGGCGCGGCCGAGACCGAAAATGCGGGTGGTGACGCATGAGCCGAGAATACTGGCGGTGTCGCCCTTGCCATAGACGCTTTCGATTTGGCCCTTGTCCTGGGTGATGAATAACGCCTCGATGCCGCAGCCGGCGGCGACGTTTGCGATGTTGATCAGCTTTTCCATGCGACCGAGGCGAACAAACTCGTCCAGGACGAGCAGCACGTTCCGTTTCGGCTTCTTTACGCCTTCAAGGCGCACGGCCATGCCGAGAATGATGTTTGTCAGCAGCCGGAGAAAGACGGCCTGGGCGTCCACCTGGTCGAGCGGGACCACCATGAAGAGATCGGCGCGGCCCTCGAAAAGGTTTTCGAGCGAGCATGTGGATGCGCTGAGGAAACTGCGCAGCTCGTCGGAACGCGCCCAATCGAAGGCCTTCTTGATCGTGGTTTTAATCGCGCCGCGCTCGTTCTCGCCCGCTGCAAGGAAGGTGGCTGCGGCGGCGGCCGGGCGGGTACCGAAGGTCTCCGGCGCTCCGGCCCATTCCGTCAGTGTCTCTTCAAAGCCGGCGGAAAACAGCAGGTCCATGACCGTGATCAGGTTACGATCGGCTTCCTCGCGCCTGCTCATGACGACCTCGATCACGACGGCAATCATGGATTTCGCCATTTCGGCGAAGTGCGCGCCGTTTCCGCCTTCCGGTCGAACAAGCCCTTCGGCAATGACCTCGATGTCGCGGACTAGGTGCGCTTGCCGGATATAGTCGAGCGGATTGAAACGATCCTTCGACGGTTCGATGACGCCGAAGGGATTGAGAACCACAACTTGGCGGCCGAGCGATCGGCGATAGCGGCGGGTCACGGCGAAGTTTTCGCCCTTGATGTCGAGGACCGCGACCGGCCCATCATGGTCAATGATGGCGGGAATGACGACGGACACGCCTTTTCCGGCGCGTGTGCCGGCGATGGCGACATGGTGGCCGGCGCGCCATCCGGTCTTCGGGTTGGGGCGGTAGCGCAGCATTGCGCCGCCGGAGAGACCGAGCGGCAAGCCGGTGTCGTTGTGCCGGAGTTGGCGCAACTCCTGGCGGTTCATCCATCGGGCGCGCCATGGGCCTTGTTTGGAAATGCGGCTCGAAGATGCCGGGGCGGCAATCGAAATTGCCCGCAGAATGAGGAACAGCGGCACAGGCAGGCCGATGGCGAGGCTGGTTTGCAGGCCAAGCTTCTGCGCCTCTGTGAAACGATCCCAGGTCGATACCATGCCTCGTATGCTCTCGATTCCGGAATAGCCGGCGTTGCGCCAAGCCTTGAAGCTGTCGAGCAGGAAGCCTGCCGCAATGGTCGGGTCGGTAAGGGCGAGAGCAGACGCGGCAAGGAGGGCAGCCCCCACAGCTAAGCCCGACGCGCTGCGGATGCGGCCCTGAGTGTCTCCCGCCAAGGTCAGCAGCGCAAACCCGCAGAACATGACCAGGATCGCGGCGCGCGCGTTTTGGTAGATGGGTGGCCAGAACAACGGCGCGGTTTCCATCAGCAGGAAACCGGCGGCCACGACGGCGATGGAAAGGGCATAGCGATAGGGCTGAATGATGAAATTCATGGCTCGAAACTCCAGGCGGAAATGATAATCAGACGCGTCCTCGACCGGGCGCGGGCGATCGGGCTGCTACGTCGGCGGCGCGACCGCCTCCAGCATCGCTTCGGCTTGCTCCAGCAGGGCGAACGCTTCCGCCAGCTCGGTCGAGGCCGTGTCGCTGGAAGGATTGCCGGAGGCGAGCCATGCGCTCATGAAGGTAGCCTGTGACGCGATGAGCGATTTCAGCGATCCTTCCAAAGCCGTTTGCCGATTTTCGATCATGTCTGTCGAGCGTTTCTCCAGCGCCTCGAATTGCGCGGTCCCGCTGCTCAATGCGTTCATCAACGTCTCGACGTAACCCAGCAATTCGCGCTCCAGCGGCGACAGGCTCTCGGGCATCGGTGGTCTGGTGGGTGTGGTCATCGGTCAATCTCCCTGGACGATTTTCAGGCATGGCGCTTTGTCGCTCCCGGCCTGACAGGTGATCAGCCGAAGGCGGTTGACGTCCCAGGTGAGCACCTTGCCGTTGCTGGTCTGGTTGATCTGCAAGCCCATCTGCCAGAGGCTGGCGCTCTGGGCGCGGTCGATCATCAGTCCCGCCCAAAACCAGCTCGCGGTGAAGCTCAACAGGACGATCAGCAACGCCACCGCGCCCATGGTCAGAAAGAATGGCTGTACCATCGACCGGAGCCGGTTCACCTCCGCCTCGGTCATCGCCAGTGCCTCGCCCAAGTGCCGGCGGTTCGCGTCCGTGAAGCTGCGGATATCGGTCTCGATTGTAGCTTGCGCGCGCTTCAAGGCTTCGCTCCAGTCGGTCCCGAAGCTCGTCGGGAGCGATGGCGTCGAGCCGGCTTCCGGAACGGCTGGGCTCGCCAGCCGATCTTTCAAGCGCTCGCTCAAGGGTATTCTCTCGGGTCCAGTCTTCACGGAACAGGTCTCCTTTCAGGCGCCAGCGCTCGTCCGTCTCGGGGTCGCGCACGGTGATGTAGTTTTTGCCGGCGCGCGGCAGGTCTAAACCTGCCGCCGTCAAAGCCTCGGTCATGCTCGGGCGGTCATGGATTTGGCCGGTCTCGATGCGCTGGACGATCCAGTCATGGATCAGCTCGCGGGCATCGCCGCGCCGCACGCTCTCGATGAGGCTGACGGTCTCGCGGGCGCGCTCCGGCGCCATCGGATCGTTCCAGCCGTGTTCCTTGTTCAGAACATCGCGCAGGGCGTCGTAGTGCTTCTGGTAGCCAGGCGGCGCGATGTTGAGGCTGCGCCCGCTCGCAAGCTCCATGCGCGGCGTCACGAAATGCAGCTCGACGCGGCCCTCATGGGTATGGCGGACCCACAGCATATCGCGCTGGTCGGCTTCGAGACCGGCAAAGGCAAGGTTCTCGAAGGCGTCCATCACCTGCCGTTGCTGGGCAGGGTTCGGCGCGTCTTCCGCCGTGAAGGCGATGACGCCGGCGCGATAGGTCCACTGGTGCGGGCAGGCGTCGATCAGCGCGCGCATGCGGTCTTCATCGCCGCGCAGCACCTCTGGCAGAGGCTCGCGGGCAAACAGCATGATCTCGCCGCGCTCGTCGCGGGTCGCGTTGCGGTTCTGGTCGTAAGCGACGACGTCGCGCTCGACCAGGTAGTCAACCGGTTCCGATCCGCCGCCCTGGCCGTTGCGGAAAAACTTGATCAGCACGGCGCGCCATCCTTGGCCGTGAACTGCTCAAGGGTTTCCGATAGCGCCCTCTCGATGGCGACCAGGCGCGCGGCGACCGTGATTGCGTCTATGGCGGACAACTGGCCCTGAGCCTGGGCCGTGTTCAGCCATCGGGCGATCTGGTTGAGGTTGCCGCCAATCCGGGCGACGGCGCGCACCAGCTCCGGGTCCACCTTGGGAACCGGGCGGCGGCGGCGCGCCTCGGTGAGGCCAAGCGCTTCCCGCATCAGCGTGGCGAAGGGCAGACCGGCCCTCGCTGCGCGGGCGGTCAGCGCCTGCTTTTCCGATGCCGTGCAGCGGAAAACCACGACGGCATTCAGGTCGCCTTTGGGCGATCGCCGCGTGCTCTTGGTGGGGTTTGAAGGGGAGGCTTGCCTCCCCTCACAAGGCTCCCCGTCAGAAGGCTCGCCGTATGACAGGGGTCGCCTTGCTCCCTTCAAATCGCCAGCCGTCATGACGCTCTCCGAAGATCGGTTTGTCGGGCGGTTTCAGCGGCAATGTGGTCACGGCGGCGGCTGAAGAAAGCGATCCAATCCAGCGCATTCGGGCTTGTCTCGTCCGGTGGCCAATAGCCCGGCAAGGTATAACCCGGCTTCCCGGTTTTCGCCGTTCGAAGGCCCAAGACGTCGATCGAAGGAAAGCCGTGACGTCGCAACCAGGTGCGCCATTGCTCGACCTGATCCGTTTTGGTTTCGGCCACGAAAACGAGCGGGATGGCTCGCCGCGTCTCGACGCGCGGCGGGGCGTCCTCGCGCGGGTTAGGTTTATATATTTTTTCTTTCTCTAAGTTTGGTGGACATATTTGTCCCCCTTCGCTGGACACATCTGACCGCCTTTCCGGACGATTTTGACCGCCTTTGTCAGGGTAAAGGGTGACAACTTTGTCCGTCTTTTCGCGGGCGTCCGATGCGCGTAAAATCGACGCCGCTGAGGGACGATATTCTGTGTTGTGCCCGATGCCATTTCCGCGCTGGACCTCGAACCATCCTTTGACCTCAAGTTCACGGACGGCGCGCTGAATGGTCTTGACGCTCTTGCCGGTTGCGTCGGCAATCGTTTGATAGGACGGCCACGCCTTCTCGGTGTGGCCGTTCAAATGCGTGGTGATGATGTAGAGCGCCACGGATCGCGCGCTGTCGCTCAAATCCTTGTCGCAGCTCAATTGCTGAAGCCATTGCAGCTTCACGTCCCGAAATGGCCGCGCCCCGCTCATGCGCCCCTCCCTGGTCGCAATACGACCGGGAAAGAAGGGCCGGAAACGGCCGGAAAAAGTGGGACGGCGGCTTTACTAAGCCATTGATTTTTATAAAATGGGGTCTTCGTCCCATATGGGGTTAAGCTGCTGATTTTCTTGGAATTCGGCAGGCCCTCCGGGCCCACCAAAATTTTTTTATTTCAATGCATTGCAAAACGGTTCGCCGAAGTGGTTAGCCAGACGGTTAGCCGCGCGGTTTTTGGGGCTACATGCTGCGAGTAAGGCGGGTCACGGCGTCGCGCGCGAGTCGTTCCTGTTCGGCCTCGCAGCTGTAGAGTTAGGCATGGGAGATGTCGTCGTGGCCGAGGGTTCCCATCAACTGGCGAGTTGGTAGCGCCTGCCTCGGCCAGGATGGTCGCGGACGCTTTTTAAGGCCGTGCGCCGAGCATTCCGGCAAATCGGCATCATTGCACCTCTGGCGCATCTTGTTGCCGAGCCATTCCCGCTGAATGCCTTGTCGTATTCGGTGACAAGCAAGGTCGGCTGATCGCCAAGGCGGCTACAATAACTATGAGCGGGGCCAGCGAGAGATCCCCGTTCGCGTACTGCGCCCGCTGCTGAACCTGTCCCTCATGCTGTTTGCTTGCGGTAGTGCGGCCGGAAGATGGTCAGCCGGATCAGAGGCTTCCATGACCGTCTCGCTAGCTGGCAGTTCTAATGGCAGTTATCAACCCACTTTGATGGGTTGAATAATTCAAATAAATGCATTATTTAAACCATTGAAAGGGTCAATTAATGCGCCTAACGCTCCAAACCCATTTCAATGGTGAGTGGCATCACGCCGCGACGCTGGAACTCAAGGAGGACGCGACCGGCTTCCAGGGCGCGTCGATCGTCGATTACGATCTCGACTATTTCGTCACCGTGGCGTCGGCGGAATTCGCCGCCGGAAAAACGGTCCGCGACCATCGCGCCTTGTCAGTCCGTTATCCCGTTGACCTCGAAAATCGATATAGCCTCAACTGGCCGCCGTTCCTCTTGGATCTTATGCCGCAGGGCCATGCAAGGCGAAAGCTTGCCGAGCATCTCAGCCTTGCCGAAGGCGCGCGCGCTTCTGATCTCCCGCTGCTTCTGCGATCGGCAACGGGCGGAATAGGCAATATCCGAATCAAGGAAGCGGCCGAGGCCGAAATGAGCCGGCTGCGCGGTGTCGAGCGCCAAGGCGTGACAGAGGTAGAAATCCTTGAGCGGTCGGATCGCTTCATGGAAGTCGCTGACCGTTTTGGTATGCTGGCCTCCGGTTCCAGCGGTCTGCAAGGGGAATGGCCGAAGGTCTCCATGACCCAGGCGAATGACGGGCTCTATCATCCTGACGGCTTCGTGACCGATGATGAGGCCGTGCGACACGTCATCGTCAAGCTTGTCCGCAGCAACGAGCCTGTGGACCGCCTGATCCTCGAAGGCGAAGCCCTCTATTCGCGGATCGCTCAAGGGATTGGTCTGAATGTCAGCGAACCATCGACCTATGCCGAAGGCGTTTTGATCATACCCCGTTTCGACCGGAAGAAGAAAGAAGGCGGCGGAACCGTGCGGCAGGGCCAAGAAAGCCTGGTGTCAGCGATCGGCGTTGCCGATTTCGGCCATGTCGGCACGCATGAGGCTTATATCGACGTTCTGCGCCAATATTCGGCCGATCCCTTCGCGGACGTCGTGGAATATTTGAAGCGCGACATCGCCAACCTCGCGCTTGGCAATCCCGACAATCACGGCCGGAATTCTGCACTCAGCAAGCATCAGGACGGCACGATCCGGCTGTCTCCGCTCTTTGATTTCGCCCCGATGCGGCTCGCCAAGGAGGGGATCGTTCGTTCCACCCGCTGGGCCGTGATGCGTGACGGTGGTCGCGATCATCTTCCCGATTGGAAGCGCATATGCGCTGAACTGATGCACGATCCTGCGGAGCAGAATGCGCTCGCGGCTGCCCTTTCGGAGTTTGCCGGACACCTGCGCCAGGCTCCGACTATGGCGAAAGACCTGGGAGCGTTTCCGGACATTCTGGACCGTGCGATGGGACGCTGTATCGAGATCGCAGATGGCGTTTTGGCGGCATGCCGATGATGCCGGAGGACAGTTAAATGGCTCGCTGGAAGAAACCCACGAAAGAAGAGATTCTCGAAAACCGGCGAACACTGGCGGAGCGTGCTCGAACCGGTGGCTTATTACTGCCCGGAGCCGTTGCAGATATCCGAAAAGGGTTCGGCATGACACAGGAGGAGTTTGCCAAGACGCTGTCGCTCACGAGGCGGCAAGTTGCCGAAATCGAAGCCGGGACGGCGAACCCCACGCTTGAAACGTTGGAAAGGATGGGCCGCCTGTTCGGATTCGGGGTTGGGTTTGTGCCAAAAGCGCGATTGTGACGATATGCATTTAAGTCTCTTCGGCAGGACCCGGCTGACCTGAAAAGAGCCGAGATGGCCTCCCTGCCGGTTTCCTGGATACCGTGCTGCAGTTCCCAAAGATCACGCCCCGTTGCAAATTGTCGCCCGTCGGTCGAACATGGGATTGACTAGTATCAGTAGTTCGTCGGATGTGGCAGGACCAATCAAGACACGGAGACCTCATGCGCCGGGCGCTTATCGGGACGGCCATCATCAGTCTGGTGCTCAACCTTCTCGGTTTGACCGGGCCGTTCTACATGCTGCAGGTCTATGATCGCGTCATCCCGTCGCAAAGCGTGCCGACGCTGGTCGCCCTTTCGGTCTTCGCGCTGCTGCTGTTTGCCTTTTCCGGCCTGCTCGACGTGCTGCGGGTGCGGATTCTCGCGCGGTTTGCCGGCATCGTCGATGCCTCGCTCACCGAGCGCGTGTTCGGTGTCATCGCCGGCGCGCCGCTGAAACTCAAGCTCGGTGGCGACATCCTCAGGCCGGCGCAGGATCTCGACCAGATCCGGCTGTTCCTCGCCGGGCCGGGGCCTGTCACCTTCTTCGATCTGCCCTGGCTGCCGGTCTATCTGGCGGCCTGCTTCTTCCTCCATCCGGCGATCGGCTGGCTGGCGACGGGCACGCTCGTTCTGCTGCTGGCGCTCAATTTCGCCGCCAGTTTCCAGACGCGCAAGCCGACCGCCGATCAGGCCGCCGAGCTCTCCGCCCGCAACGCGATCGGTGAGGACGCCAGTCGCAATGCGGAAATCCTCGTGGCGCTCGGCATGCATGCAAGGGCTGCCGGCCGCTGGAACGAAGCGGCCGACGCCGCCGCCGAGGCGCAGCGGCGCACGGGCGACATTGCCGGCTTCTATTCCGGGCTCTCGAAGACGATCCGCCAGGTGGTGCAGTCGGCCTCGCTCGGGGTCGGCGCCTATCTGGTGGTGGAGGGAAGCCTGAGCGGCGGCGCGATCATCGCCGGATCGATCATCGTCGCCCGCGCGCTGGCGCCGGTCGAGCAGCTGGTGGCCAATTGGCGCGGGCTGTTGTCGGCGCAACAGTCGTGGAAGCGGCTGCAGCGGGCCTTTGCGGCATTTCCGCAGCAGGAGGAACGCACGGCCCTGCCGCCACCGAGCCGCAGCCTGAGCATTGAGGGGCTCTATGTCGGTCCACCGGCGGGCGGACAGCGGCTCACCGTGCAGAATGTCTCGTTCCGACTGGAGGCGGGCACGGTGCTGGGGATCATCGGACCGAGCGCCTCCGGCAAGTCCTCGCTGGTGCGCGCGATCACCGGCGCCTGGCCGGCCATGCGCGGCAAGGTCTGCCTCGACGGGGCGAGCCTCGACCAATGGTCGGCCGAAGCACGCAGCCGTCATGTCGGTTACATGCCGCAGCTGTCGGATTTCTTCGCCAGAACGATCGCCGAGAACATCGCGCGGCTGGAACGCAACGCGGACCCTGCGGCAATCGTCGCTGCGGCGAAGGCGGCGGGCGCCCATGACATGATCGTTGCCCTGGCGGACGGCTACGAGACGCGGCTCGGCGCCGGCGGCGAGGCCCTGTCCGCCGGTCAGCGCCAGCGGGTCGCGCTCGCCCGGGCGCTCTATGGCGATCCGTTCCTGGTGGTACTGGACGAGCCCAATTCCAATCTCGACGCCGAGGGCGAACTGGCGCTCGCCGCAGCATTGCGCGGCATCAAGGCCCGCGGCGGCATCGCCATCGTCGTTGCCCATCGCGACAGCGTGCTGGCCGTGCTCGACCGGCTGCTGATCATGGATCAGGGAGCGGTCAAGGCGTTTGGCCCGCGCGACGAGATCATCAACCTGCTCACCCAGCCGCGCCAGCCGGCGCAACGCCCGCCCTCTGCGCCGGCGCTCACAGTGGTCGACAAGGAGGGGCAGTCATGATGCCCGTCCGGCGCAACAAGGGCCTTGGCCGCTCGCTCGACCGGCATCTGATCGCCGGGCTGCTCTCGGCCATCCTTTTTCTCACGGCGATCGGTGCCTGGGCCATGACCACCAGCCTTTCCGGTGCGGTCATCGCCACCGGCTTCCTGGTGGTCGAGGGCAATGTCAAGAAGGTCCAGCATCCCAAGGGCGGTGTCGTCGGCGAATTGCTGGTCGGCGAGGGGCGGGCGGTGGATGCGGGCGAGATTCTGATCAAGCTCGACGACACGGTGATCCGCGCCAAGCTCGATGCGACCAAGGCGACGCTCGACCAGCTCTATGCCCGCAAGGCCCGCCTGCTTGCCGAACTGAGCGACGCGGCTTCGGTCGAGGTGCCGGCGCCGCTCGTCGACCGCCTGCCGCCGGCCGACCGCGACGCGATCATGCAGGCCGAGCGGCGACTGTTTGCCGATCGTCGCGCCGAGCGCGAGGGCCAGAAGGAGCGGCTGGACGGCCAGGCGGTTCAGCTCGAGGAACAGGTGTCGGGCCTGTCGGTGCAGATGACGGCGAAGCAGGACGAGATCGCGCTGATCGGTCGGGAGGCGGAGGCCCAGGATACGCTCTATGCGAAGAACCTGACCTCGCTCAGCCAGGTGCTGGCGCTGAAGCGCGAGGCCGTACGGCTGAACGGCGAGTTCGGCCAGTTGCGGGCGCAGATCGCCGCGACCAAGGCCCGTATCGAGGAGATCGGCCTGCAGAAGATCCAGATCGACCAGGCCATGCGCGCCGAGGTGTCGACGGAATTGCGCGACCTCGAAACGCGCGAGGGCGAATTGCGCAGCGACGAGATCGCCCTGATCGAGGACCTGCAGCGGGTCGACATACGCGCGCCGGTGGCCGGCATCGTGCACAAGCTCGCGGTTCATACCGCCGGCGGCGTGGTTTCACCGGCGGAAGCTCTGATGGAGATCGTGCCGCGCGAGGCCGAGCTGGTGGTGCGGGCCCAGGTGCGGCCCGACGACGTCGACCAACTGGCCGTCGGCCAGCCCGCCAGGGTGCGGTTCACCGCCTTCAATCGCAACACCACGCCCGAGTTCGATGGCAGGCTTGTGCGCGTTTCCGCCGACCTCGAGGTCGACGAGCGCACCGGCCTTGCCTTCTACCGGGCCGATATCGGCGTCGACAAGGCGGATGTTGGGGAGCATGCCGGCCTGGAACTGGTTCCCGGCATGCCGGCGGAAGCCTATGTGCTGACCGGCGACCGCAATGTCCTGTCCTGGCTGATGAAGCCCATCACCGACCATGCCGCCCGCGCCATGCGCGAGGAATGACGCTGCGGTCAACGGATGTCCGGAGGAGATGAGATGAAGCTGTCGTTCCTGTCCGGGCTCATTCGTGCCGCCAAGGCGCGTTGGTTCTTCCTGCTGGAACTGCCGGAGGGAAACAGCTTCGAGAACAAAGGGGCGGCCGGGCTGAAGGGGCGGGTGATCGTCAAGCGGGGTACCGGCAATACGATCACCATCGGCAGCGGCACCCGTTTCGATGGATCGATCGAGATCCTCGGCACCAAGAACACCGTGGTGATCGGCGATAATTGTCATTTCAAGGGTGACATCGTCGTCAAGGATCACGGCCAGACCGTGACGTTCGGCGATCACTCCACCTGCAAGAGCGTCTATATTCTCTGCCAGGAGGGTTGCAGCGTGCGGATCGGGCGATGGTGCATGCTGTCGCGCGACATCGAGATCCGCACCACCGATGCGCATTCGCTCATCGATCGCCAGACCGGAAAGCGGCTCAACATGCCGGCTTCGATCAGTATCGGCGACCACGTCTGGGTGGGAGTCGGCGCGATCATCAACAAGGGCTCGCGCATTGCTGCGGACAGCGTTGTCGGCGCCATGGCCTTCGTCAACAGTGCCTTCGACGAGGAGGGCGTCGTGATTGCCGGCGTTCCAGCGAAAATCGTCAGACGGGGCGTGACCTGGCATCGCGGGCGAAAGAAGGCGTTTTCATCCGCCGAAATGGATGCCTGGCGCGGGTAGGGTGTGTGTGCCCGAAGCAGGTTCGCGGCAAGGCAATGTCCGGCCCCCTGGAATGAGGGCCGAACACCGATTTCATTGCAAAGGTCAGTTCGACCGGGAGAGCAGCGACTGGGCTTCCTCGAAGCGGCGGCGGCGTTCCGGATTCTTCTCGTCTGCCGCATAGCAGGTGCCGTTGAGGCAGAACTTGACGAGCTTGAAGGGCGCGCTCGCCTTTTCGAACTGGCACTCGATCGTGTCGGTGATGCTTGCGGGTTCGGCATCGAGCTTGGTCGAATAGGTCAGCCGGACGCCCGGTGGCGTCAGTTCCGGAAAGGACTGGACAACGCCAACCTTCACCGCGCTGGCCATTTCGAAGTTGCGCGCGACGAGCGAGCAGGTTTCTTCCAGGCCGGGAGCCTGGGCGAAGGCGAGGGTCGGTGCGGCGAGCAGGCCGGCGGCGAACAAAATGGGCTTCATGACCCCTCCGAGGGCAAAATGATTAGATGCTCCAAAGGCTTCGACACGGGATTTTGTTCCCGAGCCAAACCATACTAGCGGTAAAACAGGCGGCTGTCCCGGTGGGAAATCGTGGGGATTGCTGATTTCGCGGCCGGCCTTCAAAGAGATCGGCGACCTATTGGCGAAGGTTCTGCGACGCGCGTCGCGCGGTGCGGGCCCTGGGATCCTCACCAGGGGCAGCCGGCCGGCGATTTTGTTGACAGATGTCAACGCGACAGGGATGTACTTGCCCTATCGTCGCGGTAAGTTCACGGTGGTGCGAAATGGCAGAGGCACTCTTTCAGGTTGATAATGTCACCAAGACATATCGCACCGGCGATGTCGAGGTCTGGGCCCTGCGCGGCGTCGACCTGACGCTCGAGCGGGGGGAAATGGCGGTATTGCTCGGCCCGTCGGGCAGCGGCAAGTCGACGCTGCTCAACATCATGGGCGGGCTCGATCGCGCAACGTCGGGAACGGTGCGCTGCGCCGACCATGAACTGACCAGGTTTTCCGAGCGGCAGTTGACGCAATTTCGCCGCGACCACATCGGCTTTGTCTTCCAGTTCTACAATCTCATTCCGAGCCTGACGGCCTATGAGAATGTCGCACTGGTGACCGAAATCTCGGCCAACCCGATGGACCCGGGCGAGGCGCTGGAGATGGTCGGCCTCAAGGACCGCATGGACCATTTCCCCGCGCAGTTGTCCGGCGGCGAGCAGCAACGCGTGGCGATCGCGCGGGCCATCGTCAAGCGCCCGGACGTGCTGTTGTGCGACGAGCCGACCGGGGCGCTCGATTCGAAGACCGGCGTGTTGGTGCTGGACGTCCTGTGCCGGGTCAATGCCGAGTTCAACACGACCATGGGGATCATCACCCACAATGCCGCCATCCGCCAGATCGCCCATCGCGTCTTCTCCTTCCGCGATGGCCGGATCGAGGAATCCTCGACCAATGCAGTCAGGCTGCCGCCTTCCGCCGTGAGCTGGTAGCGCCATGTCGATGCTCGACCGCAAGCTCTACCGCGACCTGATACGGCTCTGGGCCCAGGTGCTTGCCGTGGCGCTGGTCATGGCCTGCGGCGTTGCGACGATCATCATCGCCATCGGCTCCTACCGCTCGCTCGAGGAGACGCGTGACGTCTTCTACGAGCGCTATCGCTTTGCCAATCTCTTCGCCGAGGCCAATCGGGCGCCGCTGCATCTGCGCGACCGGATCGCGGCGATCGAGGGGATCGGCGGGTTGGAGCTTCGCATCGTCAAATATGTGCTGCTCGACATCGAGGGGATGGTCGAGCCCGCGACCGGTGTGGCCGTCTCCTTGCCCGACAGCGGCCAGCCGGGCGTCAACCGGCTCTATATCCGCAGCGGCCGGCTGCCGGAACCGGGGCGGGCCAATGAGGCGGCCGTGCTCGACAGCTTCGCCAAGGCGCATCGCCTGAAGGAAGGAAGCCGGTTTGCCGCTGTGATGAACGGCCGCAAGCAGATCCTGACCGTGACCGGCATCGTGCTGTCGCCGGAGTATATCTACACGATCGGCCCCGGCGACATGGTCCCGGATCCACGGCGCTTCGGCGTCTTCTACATGTCGCGCAAGGCGCTTGAAGGCATTTTCGACATGGGCGACGCCTTCAACAATGTCGTGTTGTCGACATTGCGCGGCACAAACCTGGACGTGACGACGGCGGCGCTGGACGATTTGCTCGAGCAATATGGCGGACGCGGCGCCTATGAGCGCGAGGACCAGATCTCCGACACCTTCCTCGCCGACGAACTCGAACAACTGCGAGCGATGGCGGCGATCATTCCACCCATTTTCCTGTTCGTCGCCGCCTTCCTGGTCAACATGATCCTGACCCGCCTGATCACGCTGGAGCGCGAGCAGATCGGTCTGTTGAAGGCGCTCGGCTACCGCGAGACGGAGGTCGCCTGGCACTATCTCAAACTAACGATCGTCATCGCGCTGATCGGCGTGGCGATCGGGTTTCTGGCGGGAAACTGGACCGGGCGCGAGATGACCAAGCTCTATGCGCGCTTCTTCTCCTTCCCCTTCCTGATCTTCCGCGAGAGTTTCGATCTCTATGCGCTCTCGGCGGGGATCTGCGTCGCGGCCGCGTTTGCCGGGGCGGTGCGGGCGATCTGGGCTGTCGTCGCGCTGCCTGCGGCCGTTGCCATGTTGCCGCCGGCGCCGTTGCGCTTCCGCGCCTTGTTCAAGGGGCACGGGCATGGGCCGAAATTCCTGTCGCAACTGACCATCATGGCCTTCAGGCAGATCATCAGGGCGCCGGTCCGTTCCTTCCTGACCTCGCTCGGGGTGTCCTTTTCGGTCGCGCTGCTGGTCGTGTCGATGTTTTCGTCCGATGCCGTCGGCTATATGGTCGATGAAATCTTCTTCCGCATGGAGCGGCAGGATGCGAGCCTGCATTTTGACCAGGACCGACCGATGGCGGCCCTCGATTCCGTGCGGCAACTGCCGGGTGTCCTGCGCGCCGAGCCGTTTCGCGTCATCTCGGTGACGCTCCGCAATCGCCATCATGAGAAGGATCTGATGGTCTTCGGCGTCGAGTCAAAGACGGATCTTGGCCGCATCATGGATGCCGACATGCGACCCATCCCGCCGCCGCCGAGCGGAATGCTGTTGATCGGGCGCGTTGCCGAGGCACTGGAGTTGAGGGTCGGCGACATGGTGGAGGTGGAACTGGTCGAGCGCGACCACCGCAAGGTGATGGTTCCGGTGAGCGGCATCAGCCAGAGCCTGGTCGGCATCGACGCCTACATGCATATCGAGGCACTGCATCGGCTGGTCGGCGACGGCCGGCGGATTTCCGGTGCGCGCGTTTCGCTCGATGCGCTGGAGAAGGATGCGCTGTTCGCCGAGGTCAAGAACACGCCGGCTCTCGCTTTCGTCATGCTGATCGGGCTGTCGCGTGAGCGCTTCCGGGCGACCATCGAAGAGAATATCCTGATGATGCAGATCGTCTATACCACACTGGCCGTTATCGTCGCCTTCGGCCTGATCTACAATTCGGCGCGCATCCAGCTTTCGGAGCGGGCGCGCGAACTGGCAAGCCTGCGGGTACTCGGATTCACGCCCGCGGAGGTCTCCAGCGTGTTGATGACCGAACTTGCGGTGGTCATCCTCGCCGCCCAGCCGCTCGGCTGGCTGCTCGGTTATTCCCTCGCCAGGCTGGTGGTGGAAGGGATCGAGAGCGACCTTTTCCGCATACCCTTCTTCATCAACGCATCGACATTTGCCGTGGCGAGCCTCGTCGTTCTCGGGGCATCGCTTGCCTCCGCGCTGATCGTGCGCCGCAGGATCGATGAGCTCGATCTCATCGCGGTTCTGAAATCCAGGGAGTAGCCCAATGCAGGGAAAATGGATCAAACGGGTTTTCAGTGCCGTTGCTGTCGGTGCGATCATTGCCGGCTTCGCCTATGCGCTTCGGGAAAAGCCGCAAATGGTGGACGTGGGCGCAGTGACGCGCGGACCGATGCGGGTGACGGTGTCGCAGGAGGGCGTGACGCGGGTTCGCGAGGTCTATGCGGTGTCGTCACCGATTGCCGGCCATCTCGCCCGCACGGTACTTGACGAGGGCGACACGGTCAGGGCGGGCGTGACCGTGGTGGCGGCGATCCATCCGCTCGATCCGCCGCTGATCGACAGCCGCAGCCAGGCCGAACTTGTCGCCGCGCGCGATGCGGCGCGGGCTGCGGTGTCGATGGCCGAGATCGACCTGAAGCGCCTGCAATCCGACTTGCAGTTCGCGCGCGACAACCTGCAGCGGGCGGAGGCGCTGGCCAAGACGAAATTTCTTGCCCAGAGCGCGCTGCAGAAGGCCGGTACGGATGTCGAGGTGCTCGAAGCGCAAATCGGTTCGGCGCAGGCCGCGATCGAGTTGCGCAAGGCCGAACTGGCGAGCGCCGAGGCGCGGCTCATTCCTCCCAGTGACCCCAACCGGCAGCCTGACGCCAGTTGCTGTGTCTACCTGACCGCGCCGGTCGACGGCGTCATCCTGTCGGTTTTCGCCAAGAGCGAGCAGCCGGTGGCGGTCGGCACCAGGATCGCCGAGATCGGCGATCCTGGTGATCTGGAGGTGACCGTCGACCTCCTGTCGTCGGATGCCGTGCGCATCGCGCCCGGTTCGACGGCGGAGATCTTCGACTGGGGCGGTGACAAGGCCTTGGCGGCCAAGGTCAGGCGCATCGATCCGGCGGGTTTCACCAAGGTCTCGGCGCTCGGCATCGAGGAGCAGAGGGTCAATCTCGTTCTCGATCTGGAGGACAGCGATCCGCGCCTCGGTCATGGGTTCCGCGTCTATGCGCGGCTGACCTTGTGGCAGAGCGACCAGACGCTGCAACTGCCGATCAGCGCGCTGTTCCGCGATGGCCGGCAGTGGAGCGCCTTCGTGGTCCGCGACGGCCGGGCGCAGCAGGTCGCGGTCGAGATCGGGCAGATGAACGACGAGACGGCCGAACTGCTGGGCGGGCTTGCCGAAGGCGAGCGGGTCATCCTGCATCCGAGCGATATGATCAGCGCGCGCACGCTGGTCGAGGAACGCAAGGAATAGGTTCGCGGTCGCTGCCTCCTTGAAGTCCGGCCGGCATCAGTTCAGCCGCGAGTAAGGCGGGTTCAGACGGCCCCGCCGGTTTCCCCGATCACGCGGGTCAGGCTTCCCGTCGCCGGGAAGAGCGGGATGAGGCATGCCTGCAGCGCGTGGTAGATGTCCCCCTTGCCGGGAAACAATGTGCTCGAAGGTTTCAAGTCTTGGGTCAGTTCCTCGTGCCAGCCGCCGAAAGCGTGGTCGAGGCTGTGATTGGCGATGAAGCTCCAGATCTTGCGGTAACTCTCTTCATGGAAGTCGCTCGGCAGATGCTGGTTGAGAAAGTGCGCGGCGGCGGCACCTTCGCACAGCGGCCACCAGAGCTTCATCCGCTTGTCGGGTACGTTCTCCCAGTCGAGCGTATAGAAGAAGCCGGCCTGGTCCTTGTCCCAGCCGAGCGACATGGACTGGAAGAACAGGCCACGCGCCGCCTCCGGCATCCAGTTGTGCTTCTTGTCGCCGAGCGCCCACAATTGCAGCACCAGGCGGGCCCATTCCAGCCAGTGGCCGGGCGTGGTGCCGGCCGGGCGGAACATCTCGTTAGGGTGATAATAGATGCGGTCGAGCGTCCAACTCTCGTCGAAATGCTCGGGCACGCGATAGCCCTGTTCGGCGGCGCGGCGGCGGATCAGGAGATCGGCGATGCTTTCCGCCTTGTCGAGATAATGACGCTCGCCGGTCGCCTCGAAGGCGGCCATCAGTGCTTCAGTGAGATGCATGTTGGAGTTCTGGCCGCGATAGCCGGGCACCGGTTGCCAGTCGGCGGAGAATTCCTCGGCGATTGCGCCGTGCTTGTCGTCCCAGAACCGGGTTTCCAGTATCTCGGTAATATCTGCGAGCATCCGGTCGGCCAGCGGATGCCCGACCGTCTTGGCGGATGACGCCGCCAGCAGAACGAAGGCGTGGCCGTAGCCCTGCTTCGAGGCGTCGGCTGCGCCATTGTCGTCCACTTGCCAGAAGTAACCGCCATGGGTCTCGTCGCGATGGCGGTTCCACAGGAACTGCATGCCGTGATCGACGATGTCGGCAGCCCCCGGGCGGCCGAGAAGATCGCCGATCGCGAAGCAGTGGACCATGCGGGCGCTGGCATGGATGCCGCGCACCGGATTGTCGGTGGAGATCGGCTTGCCGTCACGCGTCAGATCGAAGAAACCGCCCTTCGGGTTGATACTGCCATACTGGAAGAAATCGAACAGGCCGTTTGCCTGGTCCAGCAACCATTTGCGGTGATAGGGCCGGCCGGTCCAGTTCTCTGCCAGGGCCGAAGCTGGGGTGACCACGGACATGACGTTCCTCCCGTCGTGCATCTAATCGTTTGAATGCAATAGCGGCAAACGCCTCGCTTGTCACCGAGGCTGAAGGTTTCGTACGCCGGTGGTGGTGCGCAGGGTAAATGGGGTGAGAATGTCATTCGTATGTTGACATAAACATATCTTTATGTGATTTCGCTGTATTGTCTTTTGTAAGGAAGGGGTAGGCCATGCTCGACACGCTGTTCGGTTCGCAAGTCACGAAGCGGGATGGGGCCGAGATCATGCGGGCGCTGAGACAAGCGGCCAGCGAACGCATCCTGATCCTCGACGGCGCCATGGGCACGCAGATCCAGGGGCTTGGCCTCAACGAGGAGGCCTTTCGCGGACAGCGCTTCATCGGCTGTGCCTGTCACCAGCAGGGCAATAACGACCTCCTGATCCTCAGCCAGCCGGACGCGATCGAGGAAATCCATTTCCGTTATGCGATGGCCGGTGCCGACATCATCGAGACCAACACCTTCTCGTCCACCCGCATCGCCCAGGCCGATTATAAGATGGAAGACGCGGTCTACGACCTCAACCGCGACGGCGCGCTGGTCGCCCGCCGCGCCGCGGTCCGGGCCGAGCGCGAGGACGGCCGACGCCGTTTCGTCGCGGGCGCCATCGGGCCGACCAACCGCACGGCGTCGATTTCGCCGGACGTCAACAATCCCGGTTACCGCGCCGTCTCCTTCGACGACCTGCGCCTTGCCTATGGCGAGCAGATCGACGGGCTGATCGACGGCGGCGCCGACTTGATCCTGATCGAGACGATCTTCGACACGCTGAATGCCAAGGCGGCGATCTTCGCCTGCGAGGAACGCTTCCTGGCCAAGGGCATCCGCCTGCCGGTGATGATCTCCGGCACGATCACCGACCTCTCCGGCCGTACCCTGTCCGGCCAGACGCCGTCGGCCTTCTGGTATTCGGTGCGTCACGCCAATCCCTTCACCATCGGGCTCAACTGCGCGCTCGGCGCCGACGCCATGCGTCCGCATCTGCAGGAACTGTCGGGCGTTGCCGACACCTTCCTCTGCGCCTATCCCAATGCCGGCCTGCCGAACGAGTTCGGCCAGTATGACGAAAGCCCGGAGGATATGGCCCGACAGATTGCAGGCTTTGCCGAGGAGGGACTGGTCAATGTGGTGGGCGGCTGCTGCGGCTCGACGCCGGAGCATATCCGGGCGATCGCCGAGGCCGTGGCCGGCAAGGCACCGCGTCGTTCGGCCGAGCATCGGCCGTTCATGGCGCTGTCGGGCCTCGAGCCCTTCGTGCTGACCAAGGACATTCCCTTCGTCAATGTCGGCGAGCGCACGAATGTCACCGGCTCGGCCAAGTTCCGTAAGCTCATCACCGCGGGCGACTATTCGGCAGCCCTCGTGGTCGCCCGCGACCAGGTGGAGAACGGCGCGCAGATCATCGACATCAACATGGACGAAGGCCTGATCGACTCGGAAAAGGCGATGGTCGAGTTCCTCAACCTGATCGCCGCCGAGCCGGACATCGCTCGCGTGCCGGTGATGATCGATTCATCCAAGTTCCCGATCATCGAGGCGGGGCTCAAATGCGTGCAGGGCAAGGCGATCGTCAACTCGATCTCGATGAAGGAGGGCGAGGACGCCTTCGTCGCCCAGGCAAAGCTGGTCCGCAATTACGGCGCGGCCGTCGTCGTCATGGCCTTCGACGAAAAGGGCCAGGCCGACACCTATGAGCGCAAGGTCGAGATCTGTGAGCGGGCCTACAAGCTCCTGACGGAACAGGCCCGGTTTGCCCCCGAAGACATCATCTTCGACCCGAACGTCTTCGCCGTTGCGACCGGGATCGAGGAGCACAACAATTACGGCGTCGACTTCATCGAGGCGGCCCGCACGATCCGGCAGAAGATGCCGCTGGTGCATATTTCCGGCGGCGTCTCCAACCTGTCCTTCTCCTTCCGCGGCAATGAGCCGGTGCGCGAGGCGATGCATGCCGTCTTTCTCTACCACGCCATCCAGGCGGGCATGGACATGGGCATCGTCAATGCCGGCCAGCTGGCGGTCTATGAGAGCATCGACGCCGAACTGCGTGAGGCCTGCGAGGACGTCGTCCTGAACCGCCGCGCGGACTCGACCGAGCGCCTGCTGGAGATTGCCGAGCGTTATCGCGGCACCGGCGAGAAGCAGGCCCGCACCCAGGACATGAGCTGGCGCGAATTGCCGGTCGAGAAGCGGCTGGAGCATGCGCTGGTCAACGGCATTACCGAATTCATCGAAGCCGACACGGAAGAGGCGCGGCTCAAGGCGGATCGTCCGCTTCATGTGATCGAAGGTCCGCTGATGGCCGGCATGAACGTGGTCGGCGACCTCTTTGGCGCCGGCAAGATGTTTCTGCCGCAGGTGGTCAAGTCGGCGCGCGTGATGAAACAGGCGGTTGCCGTGCTCTTGCCTTACATGGAAGAGGAAAAGCGTGCCAATGGCGGGACCGGCGCACGCGAGGCCGCCGGCAAGGTGCTGATGGCGACGGTGAAGGGCGACGTCCACGACATCGGCAAGAATATCGTCGGCGTCGTGCTCGCCTGCAACAATTACGAGATCATCGATCTCGGCGTCATGGTGCCGGCGACCAAGATCCTCGAGGTGGCGCGCGAGCAGAAGGTCGACATCATCGGGCTTTCGGGCCTCATCACGCCGTCGCTCGACGAAATGGTGCATGTCGCCGCCGAAATGGAGCGGCAGGGCTTTTCCGTGCCGTTGCTGATCGGCGGCGCAACGACCAGCCGGGTGCACACCGCCGTCAAGGTGGCGCCACAGTACAAGGCGGGGCAGGCGGTCTATGTGACCGATGCCAGCCGCGCCGTCGGCGTGGTGTCCTCGCTTCTGTCGCCCGAGGGCAGGCAGGCCTATGCGGATGGGGTGCGCAGCGACTATGCCAAGGTGGCCGAGGCGCATGCGCGGGCGGAAGCCGAAAAGCAGCGCCTGCCTCTTGCCCGCGCCCGCGAAAACGCTGCGAAGCTCGACTGGTCGACCTATCGCCCGGTGAAGCCCGGCTTCTCCGGGACGAAAGTGTTCGACGACTACGATCTCGCGGAACTCGCCCGCTACATCGACTGGACGCCGTTCTTCCAGACCTGGGAGTTGAAGGGCCGCTATCCGGCGATACTTGAAGACGAGAAACAGGGCGAGGCGGCGCGCCAGCTCTTTGCCGACGCGCAGGCCATGCTTGCCAAGATCATCGACGAAAAATGGTTCCGGCCGCGCGCCGTCATCGGCTTCTGGCCGGCCAATGCGGTGGGTGACGACATTCGCCTGTTCGCCGACGAGAGCCGAAGCGAGGAGGTGGCGACCTTCTTCACCCTGCGCCAGCAATTGTCGAAGCGCGACGGGCGCCCGAACGTCGCCCTGTCCGATTTCGTCGCGCCGGCCGATAGCGGCGTTCAGGATTACGTCGGCGGTTTCGTCGTCACGGCCGGCTTTGAGGAGATCGCCATTGCCGAACGCTTCGAGCGGGCCAATGACGATTATTCGTCGATCCTGGTCAAGGCGCTGGCCGACCGTTTCGCCGAAGCCTTTGCCGAGCGCATGCACGAGCGGGTGCGGCGTGAATTCTGGGGCTATGCGCCGGACGAGAGCTTCACGCCGGACGATCTGGCGGCCGAGGCCTATGCCGGCATCCGCCCGGCGCCCGGCTATCCCGCCCAACCCGATCATACCGAGAAGGTCACGCTGTTCCGCCTTCTCGACGCCGAGGCGAAGGCGGGCGTCAAGCTCACCGAGGGCATGGCCATGTGGCCCGGCTCGTCCGTGTCCGGCCTCTATATCGGCCATCCGGACAGCTATTATTTCGGCGTCGCCAAGGTCGAACGCGACCAGGTTGAGGACTATGCGGGGCGCAAGGCGATGGCAGTTCGCGAGGTCGAGCGCTGGCTCGGGCCGGTCTTGAACTACGTGCCGACAGCCAGCGCAGGCGAACAGGCGGCGTGATCGCCGTCCTGTTCGCCGGCCCCGGCCATCGAGTCCAATCGATGCGGTGGAGCCTCTCTGCGCGCTCAGAAGCAGATTCAACGCCTTGAGAGGATGAATCAAGTGCCTCCCGCATCGATTCAGGTGGCGCCCGCAAGGCATTGAGGCGGAATCGAAAAAGCCGGTCATGCGCTGATCTGCAGGCCGCCGGTGCCGACATCGGTCTGCGCCTTCTTTCTGCGAAGTCGAGCCGAGCCGTCAGGCCGCCTTGAAGCGCGCCATCAGGTCGGCGCGGCCGGGATCGGTCAGCGTCACCGCCGCGCCGAATTCCAGTGGGGTGAGGGCGGCTTCGTCCGGATAGATGATCCTGTTGGATCTGATCTCCTTCGGCAAAAGCTCCATGACCCGGCGGTCGGTGGTCGGCGCGCCGTTGGTCATGTGCTCGCGTGCCGCCACGGCCGGGTCCAGCAGGAAGTCGAGCAGGGCATAGGCCGCCGCCTTGTTCGGCGCGGATTTCGGTATGGCGAAGTAGTCCGTCCAGATTTCTCCGCCATCAATTCCGAGCGTGAACTCGATCTCCGGCATGTCGCGGTTCAATTGCAGGCCGTCATTGGTCCAACACATGGTCAGCCATGCGTCACCGGCACGCATGGCGGCCTGATAGTCGCTGTCGATCGCCAACAAGTGCGGTTTGACCGCGAGCAGCAGCTTTTCCGCCTCTGCCAGTTCTCCCGGGTCGACGGAGTTGAATGAATGGCCGAGGGAGACGAGCGCGCTGCCGATGGTCGTCATCTGATAGTCGTGGACGATGGTGCGCCCGCTGCCCTCGTTCATTGCGGTCGCGAAAAAGTCCTTCCAGCTCGAGATACCCGTTCTAAGCTCGCCCGTGTTGACGGCGATGCCGGTCGTTCCCCAGTTCTTCGGCACGGCATAGGTCCGGCCGGACACCTGGCCGGCCCAGGTGAACAGCAGGTTCTGGCTGGCGGCGCTGTAATGCTGGAGGCGGGCGAGGTCGAGTTCTTCGATCAGGTCACGTTCCACATAGGTGGAGATCGTGTGATTGGTCGGGACGAAGAGGTCCCAACTGGCGGTGCCCGTGGTCAATTCCCTGAGCATTGTCTCGTTCGAACTGGTGACGCTCAGTTGCACGGCAATGCCGGTTGCGGCGGCGAACGCTTCGAAGGTCGCCGGGTCATGGTAGTTTGGCCATGAATTGAGATGGACATGCTGCTCTCCGCCCTGTGCCGCGGCCGGGCCGGCGAAGGGCCGGCCGCCGGTGCTGCCAAGAACTGCGGTCGCAAGGCCGAGGCCGGTGACGCCGAGGAAGTGGCGCCGGCTGATCGAGCCGCGCTTCAGCCGCATGAACTGGGCCATGAATTGCGAGGCGGAAACCGGCAGATCCTGACCGTCGTCCTTCCCCATGCGTTGATCCTCACACATCCCGTCGAGCCGACCCTCATGTTTCCATGATTTTGTAAACAAAGTGGATCGTTCGTGCGCATATCTCACGCGGATCGGATGAGCGCCCCCGGACCGCGATGCCCATGGCCGGGCGATGGATCGCCTCAGGCCTGGAGGATGATGAGATCGGCGGAATCGAGTTTCAGCGACACGGTATCGCCGATCGCCGGCGGTGCCATGTTGGGATCGTTGAACATGTCGAAGGACACGGTGTTGCCGGCGACATTCATCCGGGTGCGGATGACCGAGCCGAGGAAGTGGCTCGACACGACCTGGCCGGTCAGCGTCGTATTGCCGGTCGCTCCGGGCAGGATGGAGCCGGCTTCCGGGCGCATGGCCAGTTGCACCGCGCTGCCGGCTGCCATGTCGAACTTTTCCCCCAGCACGATCGTCTGATCGCCGATCGCGACGATGCTTTTTTGCGGATCGACGACCTTCGCCTCGATCAGGTTGAGTGTGCCGACGAAGGAGGCGACGAAGCGGGTGGCCGGCCGATTGTAGATCTCGAAAGGCGTGCCGATCTGGTCCGCACGGCCGGCATTCATCACGACCACGCGGTCGGAGATCGACAGCGCCTCTTCCTGGTCGTGGGTGACGAAGATCGTGGTGATCCCGAGCTGGCGCTGGATGTGGCGGATTTCCTCGCGCAGCGACACGCGGATCTTCGCATCGAGCGCCGAGAGCGGTTCGTCGAGCAGCAGCACCTGCGGTTTAGGTGCCAGCGCGCGGGCGAGCGCCACGCGCTGCTGCTGGCCGCCCGACATCTGGTAGGGGTAGCGGTCGGCGAGATGCTCCAGATGGATGAGCTTCAGCATTTCCGTGACGCGCGCCTGGATTTCGTCCTTGGGCTTGCCCGCCACCTTCAGGCCGAAGGCGACGTTGTCGAACACGTTCATGTTGGGAAACAGCGCATAGGCCTGGAACACCATGCCGATATTGCGCTGGTTCGGCTTCAGACGCGACTGGTCCTTGCCGTCGATCGTGATCGTACCGCCCGACGGGATCTCGAAGCCGGCGACCATGCGCAGGATCGTCGTCTTGCCGCAGCCGGAGGGGCCGAGGAAGGAGACGAACTCGCCTTTGTCGATCGACATGTCGAAATCGTGGACGACTTTGACCGAGCCGAAGGACTTCTCGATATTCGTCAGGGTCAGGAATGCCATAAATCTATCCTCAGGCGGGGCGTTGGGTGGTCTTCTGCAGGCGCGAGACGAGCTGGATCAGCACGAGGCAGCCCCAGGTGATGCCGAAGGCGATCACCGACAGTGCGAAGGGTTCGTAGGCCTTGTTGGCACCGATCCGTTGCAGGTAGGGACCGAAGGCCGGCCGGTCGAGCAGGGCGGCGAGGGTGAATTCGCCGATGACGATGGCGAAGGTCAGGAAGGCGCCGGACAGGACGGCGGGGATGACGTTGGGCAGAATGACCCGCCCGAGAATGGTCACCCATCCGGCACCGAGGCTCTGGGCCGCCTCGGTCAGCGTGGCGACGTCGATGGTTCTCAGTCCGGTGTCGACTGCGCGGTACATGTAGGGCAGGGCAAGGATGGTATAGCCGAAGGCGAGCAGCAGGTTGGTGCCGAGCACCGAGCCGGTCAGCGGCAGGAAGCTCGAGGTGTTGTAGAGGCGGATATAGCCGAAGACGATGACGATGGCGGGGATGACAAGTGGCATCAATGTCAGGAATTCGACATAGGGCCGGGCCCAGGGCATTTTCAGCCTGACCCAGAAGGCGGTCGGCACCACCAGAACCACGCCGATGGCGATGGTGACCAGGGCCATCACGACGGAATAGGTAAATGTCTGCTGGAACTGCGGATCGGCCAGAACCTTGGCATAGGCGTCTAACGAATAGACGCCGCGCCGCGCCTTCAGCGAGAACTCGAACAGGCCGCCGAGCGGCACGAAGAAATAGAGCAGCCCGAGGATCAGGGCGGTCCAGCCGGTAATGCGTGTCCACAAGCTCATTTCAGCCACCTTTCGGCGCGCACCCGCAGCAGGATATAGGCGATGTTGGCGATGGCGGTGACGACGATCATGCCGAAGGCCATGGCATAGCCGAGATGCGGATTGCCGAGCACGTCGCCGCGGATCTGGGCATAAAGCTGGATCGGCACGATGTTGAGGCTCGATCCGGTCAGCGCGATGGCGGTCGCAACCGCGCCGAAGGCATTGGCGAACAGCAGGGCGAAGGTGCCGAGGATCGACGGAAAGAGAATCGGCAGGGCGACCATGCGCCAGTATTGCAGGCCGGTCGCCCCCAGAACCTCGGCCGCCTCGCGCCATTCGCGCTTAAGGCCCTCGAGCGCAGGTGTGATGATCAGGATCATCAGCGGGATCTGGAAGAACAGATAGGTGATCGTCAGGCCCCAGAAGCTCAGAATGCTGAAGCCGAGATCGCGCTGCAGGACGATGCCGAAATTGTTGCGCAGCAGCACGGTGACGAGGCCGACCGGACCGAAGGTCGCGAGGAAGGCGAAGGCAAGCGGCACGCCGGCAAAGTTCGAGGCGACGCCGGAGAAGGTCAGCAAGGGCGCCTTGAACCAGCGCGGCACGGCGCCGAAGACGACGGCCGCGGCCATGCCGAAACCGATCAGGCAGCCGAGTGCTGCCGAGGCGACGGAGATCTTTACCGAAATCCAGTAGCTCGACGGGATCGTGCCGGAGTTCAGGTCGAGGATGTTCTGCAGCGTGAATGCGCCGTCCCGGGTCTGGAAGGCGCCGATGACGATGTGCATGGTGGGCAGCACCAGGAACATCACCACGAAGATCACGAAGGGCAGCAGCCCCACCCATGTCAGCGGCAGGCGCAGTCTGGGCGCGGAAGGTTCCTGGGTCATGATGGCGGGTCTTCGCTGAACGGCGTTGATGCAGGGCGCCAAAGTATGGCCGACGCTTCTCAATTGGCAAGCCCCGGCCCGAACAAGTCGGACCGGGGCCTGGTTCTTTTCAGGGATTACTGGACGTTGGCGCCGACGACGCTGTCCCAGCCGCCGGTCACGACGGTCTTGTTGGCGTTCTGCTCTTCAACGGTCGGGAAGATGGCGGCTTCATAGCTTTCAGCCGGCGGCAGGGCGTCCAGGAGTTCCTTCTGGACCTTGCCGTCCTTGACCATGGCGTTGAAGCGGGCCGGGTGGCAGTAGCCCTTCAGCCACAGGTTCTGGCCTTCGTCGGAGTAGAGGTATTCCATCCACAGCTTGGCGGCGTTCGGATGGGGGGCGAAGGCGGAAATGCCCTGGACGTAGACGCCGGCGAGAACGCCGGTCTTCGGAACGACGACTTCGACCGGCGGGTTGTCGGCAAGCTCATCGCGCCATGCCAGCACGTTGTAGTCCCAGGCGATGGCGATCGGGGTTGCGCCCTGGGCGATCGTGCCGGCCTTGGCGATGACCGGAACGAAGTTGCCGGCCTTGTTCAGCTCGGCGAAGTATTCCAGGCCAGCCTTGCCGGATTCCTCACCAGCCTTGGCACCCTTGTGCAGGCCGGCGGCGAGAACGCCGAGGATGGCCTGGTTCGAGGCGCGCGGGTCGCCGGCGAGCGCGACCTGACCGGCATATTCCGGCTTCAGCAGGTCGGCCCAGTCGGCCGGGGTGTTCTTGACCAGGTCCTTGTTCACGATGAACGAGAGAACGCCGTAATAGTCGCCGTACCAGTAGCCTTCGGCGTCCTTGATGGTGTCCGGAATTTCGTCCCAGGTGGAGACCTTGTAGGGCTGCAGCAGGCCGTCGGCCTTCATCTGCGGGCCGAAGGCCAGACCGACGTCGACGACGTCCGGAGCCTGCGGGCCCTTGTTGTCCTTGTTGGCCTTGATGGCTTCGACTTCGTCGGCCGAGCCGGCATCCGGGTTCAGTTCGTTGACCTTGATTTCCGGGTACTTCGCCTTGAAGCCGGCGATGACGTCGCCATAGCCGCACCAGCTGTGGGGCAGGGCGATCGTGGTCAGCATGCCTTCCTTCTTGGCAGCTTCGATCAGTTCGGCGCTCGGCTCGGCGAAGGCGAGCGAGGTGGAGGCGACGACCATTGCGGTCGACAGCGAGAGCATGCGACGAAGATAAGTGTTCACTGGATTTCTCCTTGTTGGTTCTAATGCACCGTTGCGGACTGTTATTCAGCTTGCATGATAGTTATGTGACGGTTCCGGCAGGGGATCTTTCGCGATGAAGATCGTCGCGTCTGGAAGCTCCGGGCTCGTCCTCGTCTGTTCTCCACTCCCCTTGCTCTTTGTCAGTGCGGCTTGCGAAACAGCCGCGCCTGCTCGAAAAGCCCCTCCAGCGTGTTCATGCGTTCGCGGGTTTCGTCCCAGGCCGAGCTTTGCACTGCCTCGATCAGCGCTTCTACCACGAACAATGTGACGACCGAGCTGTCCCATGCCGAGGGCGCCTCGATGTCGATCCTGAAGCAGTGGCTGGCGTGCTTGGCCACCGGCGAGCTCCAAGGGTCGGTGAAGAGGATGATCTCGACCCCGCTGGCCTTGGCGACTTCGGCAAGCGTCTCCATGTCGGCCTCGTAGCGGCGGATGTCGAAGATCACCAGCACATCGCCGGCGCTCATGTTCAGCACGTTCTGCGGCCAGGCGCTGGTATTCGACGACATCAGCGCCGTTTTCGGCCGGATGACCTGCATGTGGGTGAAGAAATACTCGGCCAGCGCCGCGGTGATCCGCCCGCCGACGAAATAGACGTTGCGCTTGCGATCCGAGAGCAGTCGCGCCGCGCCATCGAACGACCGCGTGTCGAGTGCGCTCAAGGTCTGGCGCATATTGTTCATCACCGCATCGGCGAAACGGTTGAGAATATGGGTGCCCGGTGCGTTCGACGCCCAGCGATCGTGCTTGGCGATCGGATTGGAAAGGGTGGCTTCAAGTTCATGGTGAAGATGGGCCTGGAATTCCGCATAGCCCTTGTAGCCGAGCTTCTGCACCATGCGCGCCACGGTCGGCGTCGAGACGCCGGCATTGTCGGCGACGGTGGTGATGGAGCCGAGACCGGAGACCGGATAATTGTCGAGCAGGCTCTCTGCGAGCTGACGCTCAGCGCGCGTCAACCCATCGAAATGGGCACGGATCACGTCCGACACTGTCTTCGGCGTCTTGTTCAAGCTCGACTTTTCCCCTCGGACCGATCTTTCGCCGGTCTGGGGACAAGTTAAACGTCTCTGTCACAATTCTGTCAATGCGCATTTTGAAGAGAAATTTTCAAGACCCCGTTGACAGGGCGTTAATCGTGAAGAATTCTCTTCGCAACGATAAAAGCTGCCGTAAAGGCGCCGGGGGAATTCCGCATGCTGATGAGGTCGGACATACTGACTGAGGCGGACGGCGAAGCCGTGGCCGTCGACAATGCCGAAGCGGCGGGCGCCTGCCTGTTCGTCTGCGAACACGCGTCCCGCCGCATGCCGGAGAGGGTGGGCGATCTCGGTCTGGATGCGCAGGCGCTTTCCAGCCACATCGCCTGGGATCCGGGCGCTCTGGCGGTGGCGCGCCGGCTTTCGGCCCTGCTTGACGGGACGCTTGTGCATCAGTGCTTTTCCCGGCTGGTCTATGACTGCAACCGGCCGCCGGAATCCTCGGGTGCCATGCCGGAAAAGAGCGAAATCTACGACATTCCCGGCAATCGCGACCTTTCGCCCGCCGAGCGCTATGCCCGCACCGCGGCTCTGTACATCCCGTTCCACGACAGGATATCGGCCATTCTCGCCGAGCGGCGGGCGCAAGGCCGAGAGACCGTGGTCGTTACGGTGCACAGCTTCACGCCGATCTACATGGGCCAGCGGCGCGATGTCGAGATCGGCATATTGCACGATGCCGACAGTCGGCTGGCCGATCACATGATAGCGCTCGCTGCCGGCGGACCTTATCGGGTTGCGCGCAACGAGCCCTATGGACCGGCAGATGGCGTGACACATAGCCTGCGGCTGCACGCATTGCCCTACGGACATCTGAATGTGATGATCGAGGTCAGAAACGATCTGATTGGCGACGAGGACGGTCAGCGGGTCGTTGCCGGCTATCTTGCGGAGCTGCTGCTGAGTGGCCTGGAGGCTCGTTCATCCGAAGGTAACTGAGACGAAATCTGGCACGGTTTGAATAATAAAGTGGGGAACGGATGCCGATAGAACGCGAGAGGAAGACTAAGCTGCTTCGCTTGGCGATGAGCCGCGCGATCGATGGGGGTGGCCGGGATGCCTGACGCCCTCAAGACCTATGTGCGTATCGTCGATGGCTTCAACCGCCGCGTCGGGCGGATCGTCATGTACGGCATTTTCCTACTGATGGGGATCCTGCTCTACTCGTCGATCTCAAAGTTGGCGTTCCTGCCGGCGAATTGGACGCTGGAAATGGCGCAATTCGTCATGGCGGCCTATTTTCTCCTCGGTGGCGCCTATTCGCTTCAACTCGACAGCCATGTCCGCATGGACCTGCTCTACGGCAAGTGGTCGCCCAAGACCAAGGCGATGGTCGATGTCGTGACCATAATGATGTTGTTCGTCTATCTCTTTTTCATGCTCTATGGCGGCGTGTCCAGCACGGCCTATGCGCTGAAATTCGGCGAAACCAGCTATTCGGCTTGGTCGCCCTACATGGCGCCGATCAAGATCATCATGGTGATCGGCATCTTTCTGACATTCCTCCAGGCGACATCGATCCTGATCAAGGACGTGGCCGTGGCGATCGGGAGGCCCATCGCATGAGCTATGAAATGATCGCGCTTCTGATGTTCTCGTCGATGATGATGTCGATGCTGACCGGCCAGCGCGTGTTCGCCGCCATCGGCTTCGTCGGCGTCGTCGCCGCCGCGCTGCTGTGGGGCAATGGCGGCTTCGAGCTCGGCTTTTCCGCCAATATGAAGTTGATGAAATGGTATGCGCTGCTGACGCTGCCGATGTTCATCTTCATGGGTTACATGCTGTCGGAATCCGGAATTGCCGAAGACCTGTACAAGGCCTTCCACGTCTGGTTCGGCGGCTTGCGCGGCGGACTGGCGCTCGGCACGATCGGCCTCATGGTCGTGATTTCGGCGATGAACGGCCTTTCTGTCGCCGGCATGGCGATCGGTGCCACCATCGCGCTGCCGGAACTGCTGCGCCGTGGCTATGACAAGATCATGGTGTCCGGCGTAATCCAGGCGGGCAGTTCGCTCGGCATTCTCGTGCCGCCGAGCGTCGTCATGGTGCTCTACGGCATGATCGCCCGCCAGCCGGTCGGCCAGCTTTGGCTCGCCGGCGTGTTCCCCGGCCTGCTGCTCGCCTTTCTGTTCTCGGTTTATGTCGTCATTCGCTGCCGGCTCAATCCGGCGCTCGGGCCGGCGCTGCCGAAGGAAGAACGGGACATGCCGCTCATCGACAAGCTGAAGCTTGCTCGGGCCGGTGTCCTGCCGTTCCTCATCTTCTTCCTGATGATGGGCCTGTTCCTGATGGGGATCACCAGCTTGGTGGAGAGTTCCGCAGTTGGAGCGCTCGGTGCGATGTTTGCCGCCTGGGTAAAAGGTCGACTGACCTGGGTCATGTGGAACCGCGTCCTCGAGCAGACGCTCGGCATCACCTGCATGTTCATGTGGATCATCATGGCGGCCCTGTGCTTCGGCGCCGTCTTCGACGGGCTCGGCGCGGTGAAGGCGATCGAGGGCCTGCTGGTCGGCGAACTGGGCCTCGGTCCGTGGCAGATCCTGATCCTGATGCAGGTTTCCTTCCTGATCATGGGCGCCTTCCTCGACGACACCGCCATGCTGGTCATCGTCGCGCCGCTCTACATCCCGCTGGTCGGCAAGCTCGGCTTCGACCTGGTCTGGTACGGCGTGCTCTACACGATCACCTGCCAGATCGCCTACATGACCCCGCCGTTCGGCTATAATCTCTTCCTCATGCGGGCCATGGCGCCGGCAGAGATTTCGCTGGTCGACATCTACCGTTCGATCGTGCCGTTCGTGCTCATCATGATCCTCGGCATGATCATCATCATGGCTTTTCCGCAGATTGCGCTGTGGTTGCCGCAACATGTCTATGTGCGGGGGTGAGTGGAAAGCAACAATGCAAAGAGGTCCGATTGAACGGTCCCGTTTAAGTGCATGATCCGCCGATGACCGGCGGGTCCAGGTTCACAGAAACAAGAAGAGGGAAACAGACATGAACAGCAGAAGACATTTTCTCAAGAAGGCCGGTCTGGTCGCAGCCGCCTCGCCGGTCGCGCTCGCCGCTCCTTACGTCAAGGCGCAGGACAAGAAGATCACCTGGCGTCTGCAGACCTATGCGGGTGCGGCGCTGGCCGAATTCGTGATCCGTCCGGCCGTCGACGCCTTCAACAAGGCGGCCAATGGCGAGATGGAAATCCAGCTCTACACCGCCGACCAGCTGGTGCCCACGGGCGAACTGTTCCGCGCCATGCAGGCCGGTACGATCGACGCCGTGCAGTCGGACGACGATTCGATGAATTCGCCTGTCGACATCAAGGTGTTCGGGGGCTATTTCCCGTTTGCCTCGCGCTACAGCCTCGACGTGCCGACCCTGTTCTATGAATATGGTCTCGCCGAGATCTGGGATGAAGCCTATACGGAAGTGGGCGTGAAGTGGCTCTCCGCCGGCGCCTGGGACCCGTGCAACTTCGCCACCAACAAGCCGATCAAGGCGCTCGCCGACCTCAAGGGCCTGCGCGTCTTCACCTTCCCGACCGCTGGCCAGTTCCTGTCGCAATTCGGCATCGTGCCGGTCACCATTCCGTTCGAGGACGTGCCGGTTGCCATGCAGACCGGCGAAATCGACGCGATCGCCTGGTCGGGCATCACGGAAGTATTCACCTCCGGCTGGGTGGATGTCACCAAGTACTTCCTGACCAACAACGTCTCTGGCGGCTGGGCCGGCTCGTTCTTCGCCAATGCCGATCGCTGGAACGAAGTGCCGGAGCACCTGAAGACGCTCTTCAACCTGTGCATGGACAGCTCGCACTATCACCGCCTGCACTGGTACTGGGGCGGCGAGGCGAAGCTTCGTGCCGAGGGTGGGCGTCTCGAGCTCACCAGCATCCCGGATGCCGAGTGGAAGACGGTCGAGGACGCCGCACACGTCTTCTGGGAAGAGGTCGCCAAGCAGACGCCGCGGACCGGCAAGGTTGTCGAGATCCTCAAGAAGTACAATGCCGATATGGAAAAGGCCGGCAAGCCTTACCGCTACGGCTGATAGACGCCCATCGCACACGGCCCGGGGCAGTCGCTGCCCCGGACCCCCCAATTGGCAACCCCGCCCGCATCGGGCGCAAACACCGCCCGCCAGGATAGACAGATGACCGCGCAATACACGTTCGATGAGCTGAAGAAGGATGTCGCCGAGGGCCGCATCGACACCGTTCTTGCCTGCATGGTCGACATGCAGGGCCGCCTGATGGGCAAGCGGTTCCATGCGCAATTCTTCGTCGACAGCGGCTGGAAGGAAACCCACAGCTGCAACTACCTGCTGGCGACCGACATGGAGATGGAAACCGTGCCGGGCTACAAGGCGACGAGCTGGGAGAAGGGCTACGGCGACTATGCGTTGAAGCCGGATCTCGGCACCCTGCGCCGCGTGCCCTGGCTGGAAGGCACCGCACTCGTGCTCTGCGACGTGCTCGATCACCATACCCACGAGGACATTCCGCATTCGCCGCGCGCCATCCTGAAGAAGCAGGTCAAGCGGCTGGAGGCGATGGGGCTGAAGGCCTTCATGGCCACCGAACTCGAATTCTTCCTGTTCGACCAGACCTATGACGATGCGCGCGCCTCCGGCTATCGCGACCTCGAACTCGCCTCCGGCTACAACGAGGACTACCACATCTTCCAGACCACCAAGGAAGAGGACGTGATGCGGGCGATCCGCAACGGGCTCCAGGGCGCCGGCATTCCGGTCGAGAATACCAAGGGCGAGGCGTCGGCCGGGCAGGGCGAGGTCAATGTCCGCTATGCCGACGCGCTGACCATGGCCGACCGGCACGTCATCATCAAGAATGCCTGCAAGGAAATCGCCTGGCAGCGCGGCAAGGCAATCACCTTCCTGGCCAAGTGGCACTATAACGCCGCCGGCTCGTCGTCGCATGTCCACCAGTCGCTATGGAGCGCAGACGGCAAGACGCCGCTGTTCTTCGACGAGAACGGCGAGCACGGCATGTCCGAGCTGATGAGGCACTACATGGCGGGCCTGCTGTCGCACGCGAGCGAGATCACCTATTTCCTGGCGCCCTACATCAATTCCTACAAGCGTTTCATGGCCGGCACGTTTGCGCCGACCAAGGCGATCTGGTCCAAGGATAACCGTACCGCCGGCTACCGGCTGTGCGGCGAAAACAGCAAGGGCATCCGGGTGGAATGTCGCGTCGGCGGCTCCGACCTCAACCCCTATCTCGCCATGGCGGCGCTGCTGGCCGCGGGCATTGACGGCATCGAGCGCAAGCTGACGCTGGAGCCCGCCTTCGTCGGTGACGCTTACGGCGCCCGCGAGGTCCGCGAGATTCCGCGCACGCTGCGCTCGGCGGCCGTCGCGCTCAACGGCTCGGAAATGCTGCGTCATGCCTTCGGTGACGATGTCGTCGAGCATTATGTGCGCGCGGCCGAGTGGGAGCAGGAGGAATATGATCGCAGGATCACGGATTGGGAGGTGGCCCGCGGTTTCGAGCGCGCCTGAGACATTTTCCGGCCGTCGGCCATCCCGAACCCGCCGGCCGCCTATCCCTTTCGGGTGATGTTCCTGTCACGCGATTGGCGGTAAGAGACATTCAAGGCCCTCCGCGGCGCGACCGGGGAGGGCGTTCGCGCCAGCAGGGGCTTGCCGCGCCACGGCGCGGTTGGCTGGGGCCGGGACGGTTGCGCCATCTTGCCAGATGGCGTGGCGGCCCGCTTCACGCTACTGGCAAGCAAGGCTTTCAAGGAGCAACTGAAAATGACCATGATCCAATGCATTTCGCCGATCGACGGATCGGTTTACGCCGAACGTCCGGCCATGTCGCTCGACGCCGCCAGCGAGGCGGTCGGACGTGCGCGCAAAGCTCAGAAGGCCTGGGCGCGCCGGCCGCTGGAAGAGCGCGTCCAGCTCGTGCTGAAGGGCGTTGCCCGGCTCAACGAGATGTCCGACGAAGTCGTGCCGGAACTCGCCCACATGATGGGTCGTCCGGTGCGCTACGGCGGCGAATACAAGGGGTTCAACGAGCGCTCCAACTATGTCGCCACGATCGCCGCCGATGCCCTGAAGCCGCTGGTGATCGAGGAGAGCGCAAGCTTCGAGCGCCGCATCGAGCGCGAGCCGCAGGGCGTCGTCTTCGTCATCGCGCCGTGGAACTATCCCTACATGACGGCGATCAACACGATCGCGCCGGCGCTGATGGCCGGCAACACGGTGGTCATCAAGCATGCGACGCAGACCCTGCTGGTGGGCGAGCGCATGGTGCGCGCCTTCGTCGAGGCCGGTGTGCCGGACGACGTCTTCGTCAACCTGTTCCTCGACCATGCCACCACCTCGGCGCTAATCGCCACGGGCAATTTCAACTTCATCAACTTCACCGGTTCGGTCGAGGGTGGGCGCTCGATCGAACGGGCCGCCGCCGGCACGTTTGCCGGTCTGGGCCTCGAACTCGGCGGCAAGGATCCGGGCTATGTGATGGAGGACGCCGATCTCGACGCCGCCGTCGACACGCTGATGGACGGTGCCACCTACAATTCCGGCCAGTGCTGCTGCGGCATCGAGCGCGTCTATGTGCATGAAAGCCTGTACGACGCCTTCGTCGAGAAGTCGGTCGCCTGGGTATCGAACTACAAGCTCGGCAATCCGCTCGACCCGGAGACCACGCTCGGTCCGATGGCGCATCGCCGCTTCGCCGCCCATGTGCGCGCGCAGATCAACGACGCGGTTGCCAAGGGCGCCAAGACGCTGATCGATCCCAAGCTCTTCCCGCAGGATGATGGCCATGCCTATCTGATGCCGCAGATCCTGGTGAACGTCGATCATTCCATGTCCTTCATGAAGGACGAGACCTTCGGCCCGGCCGTCGGCATCATGAAGGTGAAGAATGACGAGGAAGCGCTCGCCCTGATGAACGACAGCCCCTACGGGTTGACGGCTTCGCTGTGGACGCAGGATCCGGCTCGCGCCGCCCGCATCGGTCGCGAAATCGAAACCGGCACCGTGTTCATGAACCGCGCCGACTATCTCGACCCGGCGCTGTGCTGGACCGGCTGCAAGGACACCGGCAAGGGCGGCTCGCTCTCCGTCCTCGGCTTCCAGAACCTCACCCGTCCGAAATCCTATCACCTCAAGAAGGTCACGAAATGAACATCGTCGCAAACTGGAGCTATCCCACCGCCATCAAGATGGGACGTGGCCGCATCAAGGAACTGGCGGACGCCTGCAAATCGCTCGGCATGAAAAGGCCGCTTCTGGTCACCGACCGGGGGCTCGCGCCGATGCAGATCACCCAGGCGGCGCTCGACGTGCTGGAGGAAGCCGGCCTTGGCCGGGCCCTCTTCGCGGACGTCGATCCCAACCCGAACGAGATCAACCTCGAAGCCGGCATCAAGGCTTACAAGGACGGCGGCCATGACGGTGTCGTCGCCTTCGGCGGCGGCTCGGGCCTCGATCTCGGCAAGTGCGTCGCCTTCATGGCCGGGCAGACGCGGCCAGTCTGGGACTTCGAGGATGTCGGTGACTGGTGGACGCGGGCCAATTCCGACGCCATCGCGCCGATCGTGGCCGTGCCGACCACGGCCGGCACCGGCTCGGAAGTCGGCCGTGCCTCGGTCATCACCAATTCCGTGACGCATGTGAAGAAGATCATCTTCCATCCGAAGTTCCTGCCCGGCGTCGTCATCGCCGATCCGGAACTGACCGTCGGCATGCCGAAGATGATCACCGCCGGCACCGGCATGGACGCGTTTGCCCATTGCCTCGAGGCCTATTCCTCGCCCTTCTATCATCCGATGTCCCAGGGCATTGCGCTGGAAGGCATGCGGCTGGTCAAGGAATTCCTGCCGCGCGCCTATCATGACGGAACCGATATCGAGGCGCGCACCAATATGATGTCGGCGGCTGCCATGGGTGCCGTGGCCTTCCAGAAGGGGCTCGGCGCGATCCATTCGCTGTCGCATCCGATCGGCGCGGTCTACAATACCCATCACGGCATGACCAATGCCGTCGTCATGCCGCCGGTGCTGCGTTTCAACCGCTCGGCCATCGAAGAGAAGATCGCCCGCGCGGCGGCCTATCTGGGTATTCCGGGCGGTTTCGACGGGTTCTACGACTATGTCCTGTCGCTGCGCGCCGAGCTCGGCGTGCCGGAGAACCTCACCGCCATGGGAATCAAGTCGGACCGTATCGATGAACTGACCGCCATGGCGATCGAGGACCCGAGCTGCGGCGGCAATCCGGTGAAGATGACGCTGGAGAACACCAGGGCGTTGTTCCTCGACTGCTTCTGAACGATTGAGATTTGACAATCATCAAGCCCACGGCGCCCTCTGTGTCGTGGGCTTTTTTCTTTTGTGGATCAGGAGGATGGTGGCCGAGACTATCATTTCTGGGGAGGCGGGCGCCTGCCGCTCTTTTCGTTTTGTTAACCATAATTAGCAACAATGAATTTACCGGCACCATGAGCCACGGGGTGCCTGCGAGAGCGATCAGACGCTCGGCCCATAGCCTTTCGAGGAAAAAGCATGCCAGTCATCTCATTCGCCAATGCCAAGGGTGGTGCCGGCAAGACCACCGCGGCTCTTTTGCTTGCGACCGAACTCGCCCACCAAGGCTATCGCGTCGCCATCCTCGATGCCGATCCGCAGCGCTGGATCACCCAGTGGCACGACCTCTCCGGACCGCAGCACAATATCGAGGTAATTTCGCAAGTCTCCGTCGCGTCGATCCAGGGCCACCTGCGCGAATCGTCGCGCACCGCCGACTACACGATCATCGATCTGGCCGGGGCCAGAGATGCCATCGTCACGACGGCCATCGGCCTTTCCGATCATGTTATGATCCCTGTCCAGGGCTGCGCGATGGACGCCAAGGGCGCCGCACAGATCCTCGACCTCATCAAGCTGATGGAAGAGACCGGCAGGATGAAGATCGCCCATTCGGTGGTGCTCACACGGGTTGCCTCGATGGTAACGACGCGCGCCCTTCTGACCATCAAGGGTCTTCTCTCCGCTCGTGGCGTCAATGTCGTGGATACACCGATCGTCGAGCGAACCGCTTTTCGCGAGATCTTCGACTGTGGCGGCACGCTCTACGGCATGGATGGGTCAAGGATCAGCAATCTCTACAAGGCGCGCGAGAATGCCCCGGCCTTTGCCGGCGAGGTCCGCCGCCTGCTGCCGGTCAAGGTCATCCGGAGCCAGGAGCCGCGGCGGCGGGTGCGGTTAGTTGGCGGCGGTGGTTGGTGCTGCCGGTGCGGCCGAGGAGCGCGGCAAAAA
>JAIBEK010000026.1 GCA_019459145.1 Arenimonas sp. | reverse complement strand
GGGAAAGGCGTCTGGCCGGGTTTTCGCCAATGAGGCCGTGATGCATCTCGGCGGCGACGAGTGGGCCAACGCCCGCGACTGGTATGCGGATCTCTGGGAAGCGATCAACGGCCCCGGCGCCTGGGAGGCGAACCCGTGGGTGGCGGCATATTCTTTCGAAGTTCATCGCGGCAACATAGGCCAGATCGGCGGTGCGGCATGAGCAACCGCACATTCAACGCAACCGATATGCTTGACGTGACCGCTGAACAGCTTCGTGTCGCAATATGCGTTTCCGCCTTGTCAGTCATCGAAAGCCAGACGTACCGCAAGCTCCAGCCAGAGCAGCAGGTGGAGGCAATCGTCACCGGGTGCATGGCCGGCCTTTTCTCTGTCGCCTTCGCGTGCATTGACCCGGCAGGCAGGGACGACATGACCGCCTTCATCAAGGCCTATACCGACCAGGCCCGCGCCATTGTGGAAAGCCTCTCGGACCACGACGGGGTCATGCAATGACCATCACCAACATCAAGGCTCACACTCGCGGCAAGGAAGACCCGTTCAAGCCGGTCATGGAGGCCCGCAAGGAGCGCTTCTGCCGCAAGTGGGGCATCCAGCCAGCAAACACCGACGACGCGCGTCTGTCGCGTCCTGTGGCGCCGCCTGAACCCATATCCGCCCGCACATCCATGCCGCAGATCATCGAGCAGTTGCGCGGGCTGGCAAGACTCGCCGCCAAGATTGGAGAATAACGTGACCAGCAACTTCACAGACGGCGTGCGCGACGACACGTCCTTGATCATCGGCATCGCCGGCCCATCCGGATCTGGCAAGACCGTGAGCGCCCTTCTGCTGGCGCTTGGTTTGGCCGGCGATGAGCCGATCGCCTTTATCGACACCGAGGGCGGTCGGGCTCGGCACTACTTTCCCACGCCCGACGATACCCGCCCGCAGTCCGAGCTTTTGAAAGAGTTCCTGTTCCGGGTGAAGTATCTCGACATGCGCCCGCCGTTCACCCCGAAGGCAATCTGGGGGGCGATCAACGAGGCCATCGACAAGGTCGGCGCCCGCGTCGTCGTCATCGACTCCGCGTCCGATGAATGGGAAGGCGTCGGCGGTCTTCACGACATGCACACGGCCGAGATGGTCCGACTGGCGAAGAAGCCATACGAGTCCTTTGCCGACTGGGAAATGCACAAATTCAACTTCCCGGCATGGGCTGTTCCGAAGTCGGAGCACAAGACGCACCTGATGAAGAACCTGCGCCAGGTCCGCGCTCACGTCATCTTCTGCTTCCGTGCCCGCGAGGTGACGAAGCCGGTCGAGTTCGAGGATCAGAACGGGCGCAAGAAGATGACCGTCCAGAACATCGGATGGCAGCCGATCTGCGAGCAGAACATGCTCTACGACATGACGATCTCGTTCATGGTCACGCCGGATGCCAAGGGCGTTCCGCTGATGCAGAACGGCGAGTTCTACGGCAAGCTCAATGCGCCCTATGCGCAGTTCTTCCAGCCCGGTAAGCAGGTATCGATGCAGACCGGCGCCCGGCTCCGCGCATGGGCCAGCGGCGAAACCACAACCACGAAATCTCGTCCTGCCGCTCCTCCTCCCGGGCACGACGAGCAGGGGGCCGGTAGCTCCTCCTCCTCCCAAGCACCGGCCCCCGACCATAACCGCGAGCTGCTGCGCGAGTACCACGCCGCACTGTCGACCGAGATCGACAAGGACGGACTCGTCGGCGCGCATCAGACGTTCAAGCCGAAGTTCGGCACCGACCAGCCGACGATCGCGGTGGCCGGTAAGATCCTCAAAGCGCACGGCGACCGCATCAACGACCTCGCCGACGCCGACGCAACGACAACCTATGTGGAGGGACTGATCGATGGTTGAGAAGACCCCCGTCCTGAGAGCCTATGTGACTTGGCTGCAGACCGCCGGCCGGTTCGACGACATGGACCTTGAATGCGCTTTCACTGCCGGCTTCAAGGCCGGGACCGACGCGGCGACCACCTGCTCCACGATCCGCGAGGCCTTCGCGAACGAGCAGAAATGCATCGTGGACGAGAACGGAAACACAGGATGGATCATCCCATGATCACGAAGGAAGCAATCGAGGCCGCAGCAAGAGCAGCGTGCGAAGACAACGTGCAGCGTATCCACAAGGCCGCACACGATAGCGGAAGCAGTGCCAGCATGAGCGGCAGCGAGTATTACATGTACCCGCCGCATGGATGGCCTGATTTCCTCGCGTCAATCGAGGCTGGCATCACCGCCGCCTTTGCGGCCATGCCTGTGCCGTCGGTGAAGGTGAAGCCGCTGGAGTGGGTGGAGCATTGGGGAGGATCTAACGATGACCTGCCGTCTTGGCGCGGCAAGAACCCGCTTGGCCTGCACGTCTCCGTCGATTTCATCGGAAAGTACAATCTCGACCGGCATTCGGACGCTCCACAAGACGAACTCGAAGCCGCCAAGGCCGCAGCGCAAGCCGACTACGAGGCGCGCATCCTCTCCGCCCTCACGCCCGCCCCAGACCTAGCCTCCGAGAACGAGAGGCTGAGGGCGGCGCTTAATAGTCTTGTCCTTGCTGTGTGCGGGGAAACAGGGTTCGCTAGTGCGGTACGTGCAGACAGCGGCACAGCGTATCCATGGCCGGCTCTTGAGATAGCAGAGGCCAAAGCCCGAGCAGCACTGGAGCACACATGACCCACATCGAGGAAGCGCGGAAGATCGTTGTGCATCTCGGAGGTTTTCCCGAAACAAGGTATGGCGAACCAACGTCTGATGTTCAGTTCGTTGTCGCCGCCCTCGCCGCAGCAGAGGAGCGCGGGAGGATTGAGGGGCTGGGGAGGAGCAAAACGGATGGCGTGGGGGTGGAGACGGCAAAGGTGCCCTATCAGAACCGCGTGGCAGATGCCCACTATGCGCTGTTCCACGACGATCCGACAGATATTCCAGAGCGCAATGCCCGCGCCTTTGAGGAAGCGACAGAAACGGCCCAAGCTTTTGGCATGACGCGGGATGAAGCTATCGCGCTCGTTGACTACACATTCAGCCGCCCTGTCGGTGATCCTGCAAAGGAGATCGGAGCGAAGATCCTGACCGCCTTCTCTCTCGGCGTGGTTGCCGGAATTGATGTGATGGCCGCAGCCGAGGCGGATCTTGAAAAGCTTCAGCGTCCCGAGACGATTGCCCGCATCCGTGCCAAGCGGGCAACGCGTCATGGCCGTGGACCTCTTCCGGGCTTTGATCCCACCGCCATCACCAAGGAGCCGACACCATGACCCGCCCCACTGTACTGGATATGGACCTAGTCGTCGTGCCGAGAGAGGCGGACGCAACTATGTGGACAGCAGCAGCCGTCCCGCTCGGAAGGTGGCGCGACGAAACATTCTTCGGGAGCAAGAATGATGCTGCAGTTCTGAGCTATCGCGCGGCCCTCTCCGCCTCCCCATACCCCACCGCATGGGATGACGTGCGGAAGTATGTAGAGGGGCTGGAGGAGGAACTGGCGAGCGCTGACGCCGTGATCGCAGCGCAACAGAAAGACTTCGCCTCGAATAACATTCGCAACGCCGAGAACGCACACCGCGCCGAAGCCGCCGAAGCCCGCATCGCCGAGCTTGAGAAGCGCCTGGCTGATGCTGAGAGGCTTAGCGAAGGCATGGAAGCGGCAAGCAAATTGACGTTTGCCGCCCAACACAACCCGAACTGCCCAAGCCCTTGGCTTGTTCGATTGGTTGGGCCTTCTGGTCGCATCGACCTAAAGCCCTACGGGAATGGCTTTCCGAGGGTTAAGCACGAGACAGAAGACGTTTTGGGATTTGGCAAGACGTTCGGCGAGGCGTTCCGCGCCGCCCGCGCTTATATGGAGGGGAAGTGATGACGGACGGTGAGTTGAAGATCCACAGCGACACAGCATGGAATATCGCATCTCAATGGTCGTGGACGCTGGCCTCCGACACAAGGACGCTAGCGGCGCAGATCGACGTGGCCCTTTCCGAAGCCCGCGCCACCGGAAGGCGAGAGGGGATGGAGAGCATGATTTCGTGGAACGCTAAGGAGATCGAGCGTCTTGACGAGCAGATTGCCGAAAATAACGCGTACCGCATCCGAGTAGGTAATACGGCTGTGTCTATGGCTAACGAATATTGCTCACTCCGCCGGGAAGTTCACGAGCAATCTATCGCCGCTATACGCGCAGCCATGGAGAAGGAATGACCAAGCCCGGCGCGCTTTTCCTGACAGAGGCGCAGATCGCTGCACGCATAGGCATCGAGGTGGATGCGTTCAAGATTGCGTTGCCGGCGCTCACCAAAACCGGATTCCCCCAGCCGGATCCGCTTTTCGCCGGCCGAAGATATTGGCCCGCCTGCCAGGCGTTCCTTGATCGCCGATACGGACTCACGTCATCATCGCCGAGCGCCATCCCGGCGCTGGATGAGGAAGAACCATGGAAACGGACAAGATCGGCCTGAAAAAGCGGCCGAGGACAGACGGCACAACCGCCTATTACTGGGTGGCATCCTCGGTTTCGAGGAACGCCGGAGACTACCCTCTCAAGACCGTGCGCGTGCATGGAACGATGGACGAGATCACGGCGCGCTGCCGCGTCCTCACATCAGAGCTGAAACAGTGGTTGGCCCAGAAGGGGATCGGCGCGCAGCAGCATTTCGACGGCACCCTTCGTTCGTTGATCCGCATGTACCAGACCACAAAAGGCTCGAGCTATTTCACGGTGAAGAGCAACACCCGCGAGATGTACGACTATGCCTTGAAACTGCTGGAGCAGGACTGCGGCATGCGTCGGCTCGACAAGCTGACCGGGCTCGACATTCGCGACTGGTACGACCACTTCAAGGAGCCGGCCGCCGAAGGAAAGCCCGAGCGCATCCGCCGCGCCTACCAGTGCATGCAGATCCTGCGCATCGTCGTGGGGTTCGGTGTCGTCGCCAACGTGACGGAATGCTTCCGGCTCAAGACCGTTCTGGAATCCATGTCGTTCCACGTTCCGCGCGGTCGCACCGAACAGGTGACCTACGAGCAAGCGCATGCGATTTGCACCGTGGCGATCGGCAATGGTCTGCATTCAATCGCTCTCGCCCAGGCGCTGCAGTTCGAGCTGACACTGCGCCAGATCGACGTCATAGGGCGCTGGGAGCGATCCGAGGATATGAAGGCCGGCGGTATCGTCGATCGCGGCCAGCGGTGGCGTGACGGCCTGCTGTGGTCGCATATCGACGCCAACGGCATCTTGACCAAGCCGACGAGCAAGGTCGATGGTGTTACGGCCGAGCACGACACCAACCAGTACCCGTTCTTGCGCAAGATCATCGACATGGTGCCGATGGAAAAGCGCTTCGGCCCCATGATCAAGTCGGAGGTCACCGGCCTGCCGTATCGTGATCGGTATTTCGCCGACACATGGCGGAAATGCGCGGACGAGGCCGGCGTGCCGAAGACGGTATGGAACCGCGACAGCCGGGCAGGCGGGATCACCGAGGGCTCGGATGCAGGCGCCGACCTTGAGCACCTGCGCCACCACGCGAACCACCAGAATTCGGCCACGACGCAGCGCTACAATCGCAAAACGCTGGAGAAAACCCGCACCGTGGCGCAGTTCCGCATTGCGCACCGGTCGGCAAAGAACGCATCGGAAACGTGACCGTAGGAACGCCTGTCAGAACGCGAGGAACGTCGGTTTTTGCATGTAGTTGATTTTATGGTGATCCCGGCGCGATTCGAACGCGCGACCCCCAGATTAGGAATCTGGTGCTCTATCCTGCTGAGCTACGGGACCACTCACCGAACTCCATACAAAAGCCGCGCCGTGAAGCCAAGCGTTTTTGCTGGGTGGGGCGAATGCGCCACCGGTCCGCCGGCGCCTGGTCACCAGCCCCCCCGGTTGATGAAAAGTCGCCGGAAAACCGTTTCCTCAGTCCGTCAGGCGTTGCTCGGCCAGGCGGACCCAGTAGGAGATGCCGTAGGGCAGGATCTCATCGTTGAAATCATAGGCGGGATTGTGCAGCCCCGGCGTATCGCCATGGCCGACCATGATATAGGCGCCGGGGCGGGCCTTGAGCATGAAGGCGAAGTCCTCGCCGGCCATGGAGGGATCGACTTCCGTGTCGACCAGGTCCTTGCCTACGACGTCCATGGCGGCGCGCGCCGCGTGTTCGGTTTCGGCCGCATGGTTCACCGTCACCGGACAGGCCCGCTCATACACCACGTCGGCTTCGGCGCCATTGGCGCTCGCAATGCCGCGGGCGATGTCGCGGATACGCGCCTCCGCCAGATCGCGCACGGCCTCGTCGAGCGAGCGCACGGTGCCGGCAAGAGAAGCCTCCTCGGGGATGATGTTGTGGGTCGTACCGGCGTTGAAGCGGGTGACGGAGACGACCACGGAGCGCAGCGGATTGGCGTTGCGCGAGGCGATCAGTTGCAGGTTCGTGACGATCTGTGCGCCGATGGCGATCGGGTCGATCGCCTTGTGCGGTTCGGCGGCGTGGCCGCCGCGACCCTTCACGGTGATGAAGAACTTGTCGGGCGCGGCCATGATGCCGCCCTTGCGGATCGAGAACGTGCCGACCGGCTGGCCCGGCATGTTGTGCATGCCGTAGACCTCCTCGATGGCGAAACGCTCCATCAACCCGTCCTGGACCATGGCCAGCGCGCCGGCGCCGCCCTCTTCCGCCGGCTGGAAGATCACCACGACACGGCCGTTGAAATTGCGCGTCTCGGCGAGGTGCCGGGCTGCGCCGAGCAACATGGCGGTGTGTCCGTCATGGCCGCAGGCATGCATCAGGCCGGGCACCCGCGACGACCACGGCTGGCCGCTGATCTCGTCGAGCGGCAGTGCGTCCATGTCGGCGCGCAGACCGATGGTGCGCGTGCTCGTGCCGCGCCCCTTGATCACGCCGACGACGCCGGTGCGGCCAATTCCGGTCACGATTTCGTCAACACCGAACTCAGCGAGCTTGGCGGCGACGAAGGCAGCCGTATTCTCGACATCGTAGAGCAGTTCGGGATTTGCATGGAGATGGCGGCGCCATTCGCTAACCTCCGCCTGGAGTTCGGCGGCGCGGTTTAATATCGGCATGTTGCTGTCCTGCTCGTCTACTTCTGCTATCGCCTGAGGCCGGCGCTGAATGTGCGCCTTGAGATTGACGTAATCAATGGCTCTTGCCATTGCTTTCCGTCATAGGTCAATTATCTGGCCTTTGCGAGACAGATCCGCGTCGAAGAGGTTTCATCGTGCCGTCGAACACTTCCAGCATGCTGCCCAAGGTACGCCGAACCCGCCGTCTTGCGGTGCTGGCCTTCGCCGTCTGCCTGCCGAGCCTGGCGCTCGCCAATCCGCAGATCGTGGTCGACGTCCAGAGCGGCCAGGTCGTCGCCCACGAGGACGCCTTCCGCAAATGGTATCCCGCTTCGCTGACCAAGCTGATGACCGCCTACACCACCTTCAAGGCGATCCGCGCCGGTGAATTGTCGCTGTCGAGCGTCGTGGTGATGAGCGAAAAGGCGGCCGCCCAGCCGGCGAGCAAGATGTACTACGCACCGGGCGCACAGATGACGCTCGACAGTGCGCTGAAGCTGTTGATCGTCAAGTCCGCCAATGATGTCGCCGTGGCCATCGCCGAGCGTGTCGGCGGCTCGCTCGACAATTTCATCGCGAGGATGAACGCCGACGCCCAGGCGCTCGGTATGACCTCGTCGCGCTTCGTCAATCCGAACGGCCTGCCCGGCAAGGGACAGTATACGACGGCGCGCGATCTTGCCGTCCTGTCCGTCACCCTGCGGCGCGAATTTCCTGAATATGCCGGCTATTTCGCCCTCGAAGGGGTGAACACCGGTAAGAAGGAATATCCGAACTACAATCTGTTGATCGGTCGCTTCGACGGCGCCGACGGCATGAAGACCGGCTATATCTGCGCTTCCGGCTTCAATCAGGTTTCATCCGCCACCCGCAACGGCCGAACCGTGGTGTCGGTCGTGCTCGGTGCCGACAGTCTCGGCGCCAGGGCCGACATGTCGGCCGATCTTTTGCAGAAGGCTCTTACCTCGCCTCGGGGCGCCGGCCAGCATCTCGGCAGCCTTGCGCCCTATGGGCCAGGGCGCGATACGGTGACCGACATCAGCGCCGAGATCTGCAATCCGCAGGCCCGCAAGGTGCGCAGTGAGGGTCGCGACGAGGCGGGCCGGATGAAACTGCTGTCCCCCTATATCCACGAAATGGGCCGGCCGCCCCGTACCGTGTTCGCCGGCCTGATCCCGGGAAGCGAGCCGCAGCCGAAAAAGCAGAACGGCGCGGCCGGCGTGATCGCCAATGTGCCGATCCCGAAGCCTCGTCCGACGTTCTGATCGCGGAGCAAGTCATGTCCGATAACAACGGCCGGATCCCCGTGTCGATCATCACCGGCTTTCTTGGGGCGGGGAAGTCGACGTTGCTCAACCGCATCCTCAAGGACAAGGTGATGAAGGATGCGGCGGTGATCATCAATGAGTTCGGCGAGGTGGGCATCGACCACATGTTGGTCGAGGCGTCCAATGATTCGATCGTCGAACTGGCCGATGGTTGCCTGTGCTGCACGGTGCGCGGCGAACTGGTCGACACCCTGGCCGAGCTGTTGGACGGCATGCAGACCGGCAAGCTCAAGCCCTTGTCGCGTGTCGTGATCGAGACCACCGGCCTTGCCGATCCGGCACCGGTCATGCAGTCGGTCATCGGCCATCCGGCCCTCGCACAGTCTTTCGATCTCGATGGCGTCATCACCGTCGTCGACATGGTGCACGGCCTCTCGACGCTCGACACCTATCCGGAGGCCGTGCGCCAGGTGGCGGTCGCCGACCGGCTTATCCTCAGCAAGGCCAAGCTTGCCGATCCCGCAGCGGCGGCCGCGTTGCTTGCCCGGCTTTACGCGCTCAATCCGCGCGCCATTGTCACCGACGGAGACCGGCCGGAGGCGGGCAGTGCCGCGGTGCTTGCCAATGGTCTCTATGATCCGGCGAGCAAGATCCCCGATGTCGATCGTTGGTTGAAGGATGAGGCGCGTGCCGATCACGACCATGACCATGCCGCGCATCGACACGGCCACCACGCCCACGACCACGCTGATGGCGAGCCTTGTACGATCTGCGGTCACGAGGGGCATGGTCACGACCATCACCATGCCGACCACCATCATCACGATGTGAACCGGCATGACGAGCGGATCCGTTCCTATTCCATTGTCCACGACCAGCCGATCGACCCCATGGCGCTGGAGATGTTCATCGACATCCTGCGCTCCAACCAGGGCGAGAAACTGCTGCGGATGAAGGCGATCGTCGCGCTGACCGATCATCCGGAGCGTCCGCTGGTTCTGCATGGGGTGCAGTCGATTTTCCATCCGCCGGTGCGGCTCTCCGCCTGGCCGAACCCTGAGGATCGGCGTACTCGTCTGGTGCTGATCACCCGCGATCTCGAGGAAAGCTATGTTCGCGAGCTTTTCGATGCCTTTACCGGACGGCCGCAGGTCGACCGCCCCGACCGTGCGGCGCTCGAGGACAATCCACTGGCCATTCCGGGTATGAAGATCTGAGCGGAAGAATGGGCTCTTCAGCCCTTGCGAATGCGGAAGCGGTGACCGTTTTCCAGCTTCACGGTCTCGACCAGCGCGTGGCCGTCCTGCGCGCAGAAATGCGGAACGTCGATCACCGCAAGCGGGTCGGTCGTCTCGATGCAAAGTTCGTCGCCGTGCTGCATGTCCGCCAGCCGGCGACGGGTTTTCAGAACCGGCAAGGGGCATTTCAGGCCCTTGAGATCGTAGAGTGTAGCGCCGCTCATTGCGACTGCCAGATCTTCCAGAAGGGTTTCTTCTTGGTCTCCGCGGCCTGCACCGGTGCCGGCGCGGCGAGCGGGTTCGGCTGCGGAACGGGCACCGCCGCGGTCCGGCCGGCGGGAGAGGATGCGGCGGTCGCCGGTGCGGCTGCAACTGACGGCTGGGGCGCTGTCGCCTGGGCGGCCGGCGTCGGGGCCGGTGCTACGGCGCTTGCCGGGGCCTGCGGGGTGCTCGTTTGCTGCACCGCCAGCCGCTCAATCGCCGCCGTCGCGCTCGCCACCGGCCTGGACTGGTTTGCCGCGTCCTCGATCTTCAGAAGCTTGCCTGCCTTCAGCGCCGAGCCGGTCGGGGCATAGGCGAGGTCGTGGCCCTTGCGCTGGTTGGCCACCAGCGCCTTGCGCTCGGCCTCGGTCGGATCATACCAGATCTTGCCGTCGAACTTCTTCAGCGCCTTGGCGTAATCCTTGGAATAAGCGGAATTGTAAGATGCAAGCGCCGCCTGAAGGGCCGGAGGGGTCGACATCGGCGGGCAGGCGGCGGACGCGCTGATGCTCTTGCCGTCGGCAACCTGCTGATTGAAGACATACTTCTTGTCGCAGATGGCGACTTCCGGCGGACGCTTCGTCACCTCGAAATTGTCGTAGCCGACCTTCAGCATTTCCCAGAAGGGGTAATGCTGGCTATGGCGATGACGCGCCATGTTCTCCGCGGTCATGCGGAAGGGGAAGGCCTGCAACTGGATGGTCTGCTGGCCACCCTTGAAGGCGTCGCGGGCGAAGGCATAGATCTCGAGGATCTGCGCATCCGTCATCGAATAGCAGCCGGACGACGAGCAGGCGCCGTGGATCATCAGGTTCGTGCCGTTGCGACCGTTGGACTGGTCGTAGCGGTTGGGAAAGCCGGTGTTGATCGCCAGGTAATATTTGGAATTCGGGTTCAGGTGGTGAGGCGAAAGCGGATAGAAACCTTCCGGCGCCTGCCGGTCGCCTTCCTTGATCTTCGGGCCGAGGCGCCCGGACCAGGCGCAGATCTCGTATTCCTTGATCTTGTCGAAGCGACCGTTGGTCTTTGCCTTCCAGATCTCCAGCACGCCCTCTTCCTTGAGGATGCGGATGGCGATCGGCGAATTGCGGTCCATGCCCTTGGCCTTCATTTCGGCCAGGATCTTGGAGGGCAGCGGATGCTCGACCTTGTTCGACACCGATGCCGGGTCGAAGCTGTCCAGCGTGTCATTGCAGCCGGCAAGGGCGGCGACAAAGGTCAGGGCAAGAGCGGTCGATTTCCAGCGCATGCGAAAGGCTCATCTCGAACAGGACAGAAAGGCTTTCGTCAGAAAGCGGGCCTTGTCAGTTTATGATCACAATCTTCACAAATCATAAACCAAGGGCGGCGCGTTTCAAACCGAACTCAACCGCGCCATACCTTGCGAAAACAGCAGCATTGTGACGTGCCGACCGCACCGTTCAAAGATTGCGGCCAATGGCGAGGAACTTCTGACGCCGTTCGGAGCGAAGCAGGTCGCCCGGCTTCGGGGTCAGTTCGGCCAGCGCGGCGGAGATGACATCGCCGGCCGCACTGATCACCATTTGCGGGTCGCGATGCGCGCCGCCGACCGGTTCGGGGATGATGCCGTCGATGACGCCGAGGCCCTTCAGGTCCTCGGCCGTGATCTTCATGTTGGTCGCCGCTTCCTTGGCGCGGGTCGAATCGCGCCACAGGATGGAGGCTGCGCCTTCCGGCGAGATGACGGAGTAGATGGCATGTTCCAGCATGTAGACGCGGTTGCCGGTGGCGATCGCGATCGCGCCGCCGGAGCCGCCTTCGCCGATCACTACGGACACCATGGGAACCTTGAGGCCAAGGCACATTTCGGTCGAGCGGGCGATGGCCTCGGCCTGGCCGCGTTCTTCCGCGCCGATGCCCGGATAGGCGCCGGCGGTGTCGATCAGGGTGATGACCGGCAGGCCGAAGCGGTCGGCCATTTCCATGACGCGGATCGCCTTGCGATAGCCTTCCGGGCGCGGGCTGCCGAAATTGTGCTTCAGGCGCGACTTGGTGTCATTGCCCTTTTCCTGGCCGATCACCGCGACCGGCTGGCCGCGGAAACGGGCGAGGCCGGCCTGGATCGCCGCATCCTCGGCAAACTTGCGGTCGCCGGCAAGGGGCGTGAATTCGGTGAACAGCTCGGCGGCATAGTCGACGAAATGCGGGCGCTGCGGATGGCGCGCAACCTGCGTCTTCTGCCAGGCATTGAGCTTGCCGTAGATCTCTTCCATGGCCTCGCGAGCGCGAGATTCCAGCCGGCCGATCTCCTCGGACGTGTCGATGCTCTCATCCTCTTCCGCGAGCTTCTTCAGCTCGTGGATCTTGGCTTCCAGGTCCGAGATTGGCTTTTCGAAGTCGAGATAATTATGCATGAAATCGGGTTCCGATCGTTTTGCCCTATGCCGTTCGGGCGCTTGGCACCGGTGTTGACGGCTCTAATCAAGGTTTTTGGCCTTTTTTGCAAGAGGGTGATGCGTCTGCACCAGCTCCCGCAGGCGTTCGTCCAGCACATGCGTATAGATTTGTGTCGTTGAAATGTCGCTGTGGCCAAGCAGTTCCTGCACCACGCGCAGGTCGGCGCCGTTGGCCAGAAGATGGCTGGCGAAGGCATGCCGCAGCACGTGCGGCGAGACGCTGGCCGCCGGCAGGCCTGCCCGGATCGCCAGATCCTTGAGATCACGGGCGAAGACCTGGCGCGGCAGGTGGCCATCCTTGCTGGCGGCGGGAAACAGGAAGGGGCTTTCCTCGCGCTCGCCGCGCTCGGCCGCCATCATGGCGCCATAGCGGGCAAGGGCCGCGATCGCGGCCTTGGACAACGGCACCAGCCGTTCCTTGTTGCCCTTGCCGCGCACAACGAGGAACCGCCCTTCCTGGGTCAGCACCTTGGCCGGTAGGGCGACCAGTTCGCTCACCCGCATGCCGGTGGCATAAAGCAGCTCGATCAGCGCAAGCAGGCGCAGGCGGGCAAACTGGCCGGGTCCCGGCAGGCCTGCCTCCTCCTCGGCGAGCGACAACAGCTTGCCGACTTCGTCGATGCTCAGGAATTTCGGCAGGGGGCGCGCCTTTTTCGGCGAGTCGAGGATCGCGGTCGGGTCGTCGCCGCGCAGCCCCTCGGCATAGAGGAACTTGTAGAACTGCCGCATGGTGGACAGCCGCCGCGCCTGCGAGGTCGGCTGGAACCCGCGCCTGGCGAGGTCGCCGAGATAGGCGGACAGGTCTTTGCTCTCGGCGGAGCCGAGGCTCACCTTGCGTCCGTTCAGGAAGGAGAAAAGATCATCGAGGTCGCGCTCATAGGATAGAAGCGTGTTGGCGGCGGCACCCCGTTCCGCGCTCATCATTTCCAGGAAGGCCTCGACGCGGGCCTGGCTGAGGTCGGCCAAGGCTATCTCCCGGTTTCTTGGTCGGCGGCCTGTTCGGGCGGATTGAGACGCTCGGAGGGAATGCGCACCGTGACGTCGCGCTCGCGCGGTTCGACGAAGACGACAAGCGACCACATCGCCAGGTAGATCATCCCGGCGATCGTGGCGCAGAAGAAGAGAAAGCGAAAAAGCGTCGGCATCGTTTGGTCCCGAGGGCTGCGAACGGCGCCTTATCTGGGCGCGCGCCGGAGGCTTTGCAAGGCGGTGTGCCATCGCATTCATTCCAGCGTATGGCTTGACGCTCGCCGCTCATTTGTCAATACCGTTGGGAAACGGATGCGAACAGGTCAATGAACGAAACCACATATCCCGTTGCCCCGACATTGGGCGAACGCGCGCGGGCCGCGCTGGGGCGGCGCAATCTGGTTTTCGTCGGCTTGATGGGCGCCGGCAAGTCGGCGATCGGCCGCATGACCGCCACCCAGCTCGGCTTGCCCTTCATCGACACCGATAACGAGATCGAGCGGGTCTCGCGCATGACGATCAGTGAACTCTTCTCGGCTTACGGCGAGGAGGAGTTCCGGGCGCTTGAGACCAGGGTCATCAAGCGGCTGCTGCGGACGGGCCCCCGGGTGATCTCCACGGGCGGCGGCGCCTTCATAAACGAGAAGACCCGCAAGCAGATCGAGCGCGGCGGGGTGTCGCTCTGGCTGAAGGCCGATCTCGACGTGCTGTGGGAGCGTGTCAACAAGCGCGACCACCGGCCGCTTCTGAAGACCGAGAACCCCAAGCAGACGCTCGAAAACCTGATGAATCAGCGCTATCCGATCTATGCGCTTGCCGACATGACGATCCAGTCGCGCGACGAGCGCAAGGAGACGATCGTCAGGGAAGTGCTGGACGCCATTCTCGACTTTACCGGTAAAGGCAGTAGACATGAGCAAGACTGAAAGCGAAGAACGGCTGGTCCATGTGCCGCTCGGCGAGCGCGCCTACGACATCCTGATCGGCCCGGGCCTGATCGGCCGCGCCGGCGGCGAGATCTCGACGCGCATCAAGGGTCGCAAGGCGGCGATCATCACCGACGAGAATGTCGGCGCGATCTACCTCGACCAGTTGATGGACAGCCTGCAGACCGATGGCATCGAAGCGGTGTCGCTGTCGCTGCCGCCGGGCGAGAAGACCAAGAGCTTCGACTATCTGACCAAGGTCTGCGACGTCCTGCTCGAAGCGCGCATCGAGCGCAATGACGCGGTGATCGCGCTCGGCGGCGGGGTCATCGGCGACCTGACCGGCTTTGCCGCCGGCATCGTGCGGCGCGGCGTGCGCTTCGTCCAGATCCCGACCTCGCTCCTCTCCCAGGTCGATAGTTCTGTCGGCGGCAAGACCGGCATCAACACCCGTCACGGCAAGAACCTGGTCGGCGTCTTTAACCAGCCCGACCTGGTGCTGGCCGACACGGATGTCCTCAACACGCTGAGCGAGCGCGAATTCCGCGCCGGCTATGCCGAGGTCGCCAAATATGGCCTGATCGACAAACCGGATTTCTTTGCCTGGCTAGAGCGTAACTGGCGCGACGTCTTTGCCGGCGGCGCCGCCCGCATCGAGGCGATCGCCACCAGTTGTCAGGCCAAGGCCGACGTGGTGGTGGCCGACGAGCGCGAGAACGGACGCCGCGCGCTGCTCAATCTCGGCCACACCTTCGGCCATGCGCTGGAGGCGGCGACCGAGTATGATAGCCGCCGCCTGGTGCACGGCGAGGGCGTTTCGATCGGCATGGTGCTGGCCCATCGCTTCTCCAACCGCCTCAACCTGCTCGGCGTCGAGGATGTCGCCCGCGTCGAAGCGCACTTGAAGGCAGTCGGGCTGCCCATCTTGATGGGAGAGATCCCTGGAGAACTGCCGTCGACCGAGTTCCTGATGGAGGCGATCGGCCAGGACAAGAAGGTCAAGGGCGGCAAGCTCACCTTCATCCTCACGCGCGGCATCGGCCAATCCTTCGTCGCCGACGACGTGCCTGCCTCGGAGGTCTTCGCCTTCCTGGAGGAAATGCGTGGAGCATGACCATGGACACACTGTTTTCAGCGCTCGGTGAATACTGGCCCCTGATCCTGGTGATCTTCGCACTGATCGCCGCGTCGGCCTTTTTTTCCGGCTCCGAGACAGCCCTGACGGCGGCTTCGCGAGCGCGAATGCACAGCCTGTCCAATCAGGGCGACACACGTGCCGGCGTGGTCAGCCTGCTGATCGAGCGGCGTGACCGGCTGATCGGCGCGCTGCTGATCGGCAACAACCTCGTCAACATCCTCGCCTCGTCGTTGACCACCAGTTTGTTCCTCGGTCTTTTCGGCGATTCCGGCGTGGCGATCGCCACCCTGGTGATGACCGTCGTTCTCGTCATTTTTTCCGAAGTTCTACCGAAGAGCTGGGCCATTTCCTCACCCGACCGCTTCGCCCTGACCGTGGCGCCCTTCGTCCGAATCTTCGTCCTTGTCGTCGGTCCGCTGTCGAGCCTGATCAATTTCATTGTCCGCAGCATGCTTGCCATCTTCGGCCTGTCACTGTCGAAGGAGGCGCCGATGCTGTCGGCGCACGAGGAATTGCGCGGCGCCGTCGATCTGCTCCATCGCGAGGGGGCCGTGGTCAAGGCGGATCGCGACCGTCTCGGCGGCGTTCTCGATCTCGGCGAGCTCGAAGTCTCCGACATCATGATCCACCGCACGTCGATGCGGGGCGTCAATGCCGACGATCCGCCGGAAGTGGCGGTGCGTACCGTGCTGGAGAGTCCCTATACCCGCATGCCGCTCTGGCGTGGTTCGACCGACAACATCATCGGCGTGGTCCACGCCAAGGATCTTCTGCGGGCACTTGCCGAACCCAATGTCGAGCCGAACAATCTCGACATCGTCAAGATCGCGCAGAAACCGTGGTTCGTGCCGGACACGACCAATCTCAAGGACCAGCTCGCCGCCTTCCTGCGCCGCAAGGTGCATTTCGCCGTCGTGGTGGACGAGTATGGCGAGGTGCAGGGGATCGTGACGCTCGAAGACATCATCGAGGAGATCGTCGGCGACATTTCCGACGAGCACGACCTCGAGATTCAGGGCGTGCGGCAGGAGGCCGATGGTTCGATCGTGGTGGATGGCACTGTGCCGATCCGCGACCTCAATCGCGCGCTCGACTGGAACCTGCCCGACGAGGAGGCGACGACGATCGCCGGTCTCGTCATCCACGAGTCGAAATCCATCCCCGAAGAGCGCCAGGCCTTCACCTTCTACGGCAAGCGCTTCATCGTCATGAAGCGGGAAAAGAACCGCATCACCAAGCTGCGCATTCGGCCGGCGGAAGAGGCGGACAAGGGCTAGGGAAGTTGTCTCGACGTGGGGCTATGGCCGCGCGCTACCGCCCCGGCCTTTCGCCATGCGGCAAGGCTACCAGCGCGTTTCCTCGCCTGGTGCCGCGGGCTCGATCGCCAGCGCATGCAGGCCCTCGTCGAGTTCGGGCTGCAAAAGCTCGGTAATCGCCCGGTGCCGCGCCAGACGGGTCATGCCGGAGAAGGCCTGGGCGACGATCCGCACCCGCATATGGGTGCCCTCGACGCCGGCGAAACCGGGTTGATGCCCTGCATGCTGGGCGCTTTCATCGATGACGGAAAGGCGTTCGGGCGAAAAGGCCTCGCGCAGTTTCGCCTCAATTCTGGTGCTGAGAGACATGGAATTCCTTAGTGCTGCGCCGCCCCGGGCAAAGCCTCACAAAGCCCAGAACAATCCCGTTTGTCAATTCTTGTTGTCGGATGCCGGAGGCACCATAATTACAAGATGAAACTCGACTCAAAATACTTCGACCGGATCCGCACGCGCCGCAAGCGCGAGCCGGAGCCGGAGAAAGCCGCGCCGACCTGTCAATGGGACGGCTGCGAGAAGCCTGGCGTCCATCGTGCTCCCGTCGGCCGCAATGCCGAGGGGCAGTTTTTCCTGTTCTGCTTCGAGCATGTGAAGGAATACAACAAGGGCTATAACTATTTTTCTGGCCTGTCGGACACGGAGATCGCCCGCTACCAGAAGGAGGCCGTCACCGGCCATCGCCCGACCTGGACGGTCGGCGTCAACAAGGCGGCGAAATCGAGCCCGCTGCATTCGACGGCGCGGTCGGGGTCGGCGGCATCCCAGGCCCGCATCAAGGACCCGTTCGGCTTCGTCAAGCAGGGCGGCGGCACGCGTGCCCAGCCGCAGGCCCGCAAACTGAAGAGCCTGGAGGCCAAGGCGCTCGATACGCTCGGGCTTGCGGCGAATTGTAGTGCCCCGGAAATCAAGAGCCGCTACAAGGAGCTTGTAAAAAAACACCATCCGGATGCAAATGGCGGAGACAGGGGCTCGGAAGAGCGTTTTCGCGCTGTCATTCAGGCGTATCAATTGTTAAAGCAGGCAGGTTTCTGTTAATCGCTGGTGCCTGCAGCGCGCTATATTTGGAAGGCCGGTCGGTGTCGCCCGGCATGGAGAGACGATGAGCAAAATTGAACTGGATATTTCCAATCTCCCCGACACCACCGTGTCCGTGCGCGAGGTTTTCGGCATCGACAGCGATCTGCGCGTCCCGGCTTACAGCAAGGGTGACGCCTACGTACCCGATCTCGATCCGGACTATCTTTTCGACCGGGACACGACGCTCGCCATCCTCGCCGGCTTTGCCCACAACCGCCGCGTCATGGTCTCCGGTTTCCACGGCACCGGCAAGTCGACCCATATCGAGCAGGTCGCGGCGCGCCTCAACTGGCCGTGCGTGCGCGTCAACCTCGACAGCCATGTCAGCCGTATCGATCTCGTCGGCAAGGACGCGATCGTCCTTAAGGACGGCAAGCAGATCACCGAATTCAAGGATGGCATCCTGCCCTGGGCCTATCAGCACAATGTCGCGCTGGTCTTCGACGAATACGATGCCGGCCGCCCGGACGTCATGTTCGTCATCCAGCGCGTGCTGGAGAGTTCCGGCCGCCTGACGCTGCTCGACCAGAGCCGCGTTATCCGTCCTCACCCGGCCTTCCGCCTGTTCGCCACGGCCAATACGGTCGGGCTCGGCGACACGACCGGCCTCTATCACGGCACGCAGCAGATCAACCAGGCGCAGATGGACCGCTGGTCGATCGTCACCACGCTCAACTACCTGCCGCATGACAAGGAAGTCGACATCGTTTCCGCCAAGGTGAAGAGCTTCGGCGCCACCGCCGAGGGCCGCGACACTGTTTCGCGCATGGTTCGCCTTGCCGACCTGACGCGCTCGGCCTTCGTCAACGGCGACCTGTCGACCGTGATGAGCCCGCGTACCGTCATCACCTGGGCGGAGAACGCCGAGATCTTCGGCGACGTCGCCTTCGCCTTCCGTGTTACCTTCCTCAACAAGTGCGACGAACTCGAGCGCACGCTGGTGGCTGAGCAGTATCAGCGGGCCTTCGGCGTCGAGCTGAAGGAAAGTGCCGCCAATATCGTGCTCGGCGCCTGAGGGGGCGATCACGATGGCAGGTCGCGGCGACAATACGAGAGCAAAGCCCGGTATCGGGCCTGATGTCGAACCGCTTCGGCGGGCGATAACAGGTTGCGTGCGTTCCGTTGCGGGAAGTGCCGACGTCGAGGTGGTGTTCGCCAATGAGCGGCCGGGCCTTGCCGGCGAGCGCGTGCGCCTGCCGGAACTGTCGAAGAAGCCGTCCGCGCATGAGCTTGCGGTGACGCGGGGGCTCGGCGATTCCATGGCGCTGCGCCTGGCCTGCCACGACCAGAGGATCCACTCCACCATGGCGCCGCAAGGGACCGATGCGCGTCTGGTGTTCGATGCCGTCGAGCAGGCCCGCGTCGAATCGATCGGCGCGCTCAGGATGAGCGGCATGGGCGACAACATCAGCGCGATGAATGCGGAGAAATACGCCAAGGCCAATTTTTCCGGCATCAACCGCCAGGAGGACGCGCCGATCCAGGAAGCCGTCGCCATGCTGGTGCGCGAGAAGCTGACCGGCGAGAAGCCGCCCGAATCGGCCGGCAAGGTGCTCGACCTGTGGCGTCCCTTCATCGAGCAGAAGGCGGGTGCCGATCTCGACAACCTGCCGTCGGCAATCAACGACCAGCAGGCCTTCGCCCGCGTGATCCGCCACATGCTGTCCGCCATGGAAATGGCCGAGGATGTCGGCGACGACACCGAGGAGAGCGAAGAGGAGAGCTCGACCGACGAGGATCAGCCGCGCTCCAACGAGGAAGACCAGGAAAGCGCCGAGGAAGAAGCCGGTTCCGAACAGGCCCCCGCCGAGGAGAGCGAGGCCTCGCAGGAGCTGATGGACGACGGCGAGATGGACGGCGCCGAGATCTCCGACGACGACATGACGGAAGAGGGCGAGGACGACAGCGAGACGCCCGGCGAGATGCGCCGTCCGGCAAGTCCCTTCGACGATTTCAACGAGAAGGTCGACTACAAGATCTTCACCCAGGAATTCGACGAGATCGTCACTGCGGAAGAACTCTGCGACGAGGCCGAGCTGGAGCGCCTGCGCGCCTTTCTCGACAAGCAGCTTGCCCATCTCCAGGGCGCCGTCGGGCGACTCGCCAATCGCATGCAGCGCCGCCTGATGGCGCAGCAGAACCGCTCCTGGGAATTCGACCTGGAAGAAGGCTATCTCGACCCGGCGCGCTTGACGCGCCTGGTGATCGATCCGATGCAGCCGCTCTCCTTCAAGAAGGAGAAGGACACCAAGTTCCGTGATACGGTTGTGACGCTGGTCATCGACAATTCCGGCTCCATGCGCGGCAGGCCGATCACGGTCGCCGCCACCTGCGCAGACATCCTGGCCCGCACGCTGGAGCGTTGCGGCGTCAAGGTCGAAATCCTCGGCTTCACCACGAAGGCTTGGAAGGGCGGCCAGTCCAGAGAAAAATGGCTGACGAACGGCAAGCCGCCGACGCCCGGCCGTCTCAACGACCTGCGTCACATCATCTACAAGTCGGCCGATGCGCCTTGGCGCCGCTCGCGCCGCAATCTCGGCCTGATGATGCGCGAAGGCTTGCTCAAGGAGAACATCGACGGCGAGGCGCTGATGTGGGCGCATGGCCGCCTGATGGCGCGTCCCGAGCAGCGCAAGATCATGATGATGATTTCCGACGGCGCGCCGGTCGATGATTCGACGCTTTCGGTCAATCCGGGCAATTACCTCGAACGGCACCTGCGCGCCGTGATCGAGCAGATCGAGACGCGCTCCCCGGTCGAACTCCTGGCGATCGGCATCGGCCACGACGTGACGCGCTATTATCGCCGCGCCGTGACGATCATCGATGCCGACGAACTGGCGGGCGCAATGACCGAGCAACTCGCGGCCCTGTTCGAAGACCAGCAGACCAGCGGCGCGCGCGGTCGGGGGCGCCGGCGCTGACGAGCGAGGCTCGACGCCGTCAGACTTCGGCGTCGGTCTGGTCGAGCTCCGCGACATCAGAGGTTGCGCCCTTGTCGACACCCAACTGGTTCTTGATGAGTTCGGCGATCTCTTCCTCGATGGCCTTGCGGGCTTCGGGATCCATCGCCGCCAGCGACTCCTCGGTCAGCCCCTTGTCCTCGAGATATTTGGCGCGGATCATCTCGGCGGCATCCATGTGCGCCCACTTGGAGAATTCCGCCAGCAGGTCCTTGGCCTCCGTGCGCTTCTCCTCGTCGAGCGTCGTGTCGTAGGACACGCTGTTCTCGTCTTCGAGTGAAAAGGTCGAGCCGCCGTCATAGGACAGTAGCGCCTGAGAAAAATCGTCGCCGCCCGCGTCGGCCGTCCGGCCGGTGCGCATCGACGGTGCAAAATATCGCGTGTCGTTGGAAATGGCGATCATGCGCGGCTCCTCAATACGTTCTTTGAAGGCAATGGTGGAAACCTTGCACGCCGAACTTGTGCCTGACTGGGGCCGGTCCTTACGACATCCGACGAGTGCCGGCGATGCAGTTTGACCCGCGGTTTGATCGTGGCATAAGTGGCCAGCCGTTTTCCTGGATAGTTCAAGGTCAAGATATTGCGATCCTGCCTCTCTCTCGTCTTCCTATTCGTCCTGACAGCTGGGGCTGCCTCGGCTGAAATCGCTCACGCACAGACGGCGCCGGTCGAGGCGACCGTGATCACGGCCTTTCGCCCAGGGTCCTCCGAGACAAGGTTCGGCGCGCTCGAATTCGTCGGCGGACTGGAACTTGCCTCCGCCGAGCCGCTGTTCGGCGCCTGGTCGGCGATCCGTTTCCTGCCGGACGGCAGGCGATTCCTCGGCGTTCTCGACACCGGCCATTGGATCACGGGCGACATACGTCGCGACGAGAAGGGAAGCCTTTCAGGCCTTTCGGACGTGACGATCTCCGCCATGCTGGATGCCGACGGGCGCGGGGACCAGCGAAAATACAATGTCGATGCCGAAAGCCTGGCGATCCGGGGCGAAGAGGTGCTCGTCGGCTACGAACAGCGGCATCGGGTTTCCGGCTATAGACCGCTTTCGCCGATCGAAACCGCCCGGCCGTTCCGCATGGCCTTTCCGCTGCCGTTTCCCGTCGGCGAACTGCGCAACAATGGCGGGCTCGAAACCCTTGCGCTCTCGGCTGCGGAAAGCCCGCTGCAGGGCGGGTTGGTCACGGTTGCGGAAAAGAGCGTCGATGGCAATGGTGACCTGTTCGCCGGCATCCTCGACGGGCCGCTCGCCGGCGCCTTCCGCGTGGTGGCGCATGACGGCTTCGACGTGACCGACGGCGATTTCCTCCCCGATGGCGACCTGCTTCTGCTCGAGCGACGGTTCACGCTGGCCACCGGGGTCGGCTTGCGCATCCGCCGCATCGACGGGGCGAGCCTCAGACCGGGTGCCGTGGTCGACGGCAAGATCATTCTCGAGGCGGGGATGGGCGAGGAGATCGACAATATGGAGGGGCTGGACGTGGTCGCCGGCGAAGACGGATCGACCCGGATCATCCTCGTGTCGGATGACAACCACTCGATCCTGCAACGCAACCTGATGCTGGAATTCAGGCTCGTCGACTGAGATGACGACGAGCCTAGGGCCTGTCCCTAGCTGGCCGAGCGAACCGGCGTGGTCGCCGGCATGGGCCTGACGACGCTCATCAGCGCGCCATAGGGCAAGAGCATCACCACACCCACCAGCATCTTGACGCTGAGGTCGCCGAGCGCCCAGGAGATCCAGCGCGGCGCATCGGTGGCGAGAATGCCGAGGATCGGCGCCCATTCGATGGCGAAGTCGTCATTGGGGCCGATCAGGACGAAGATCGGCGCGAAGGCCAACGAAAAGAAGATCGCCGTATCGACCACCGAGCCGAAGACCGAGCCGAGCAGCGGCGCTTTCCACCAGGCAAGGCGGCGCAACCGGTTGAACACCGTGATGTCGAGCAATTGGCCGGCCAGATAGGCCGTGCCGGAGGCAATGGCGATGCGCGGCGAAGACGTCACGAAGGAAAGCGCCACACCCACGACGAAGCCGATGAAGACGACCTTGCGGGCGGTCTGCGGGCCGAACTGGCGGTTGGTGAGGTCCGTGACGAGGAAGGCGACCGGATAGGTGAAGGCACCGTAGGTCAGGAGGTCGCCAAGCGCGATTCCGGCCAGTTGTCCAGAGAGCGGATACTGAACGAGAATGTTCGATGCGACCACGATAGCCGTCATCAGCAGGGAGTAGACAAGGATATAGCGCGTTTTCAGCATTTTTTTATCCTGGGTGATGCCACCAGTTGGAGTAATGATTTTGCGAAAAGGAAAAGGCCTGTCCGGGGCGCGCCCGTTCAAGCCTTGATACCTTGTCGAAGAAGGAGAGGTCGCTTACGCGGCTTCTGCGGTCTTCTTGACGATCTGGCGACGCAGCAGGCGGGCGCGCATCGACAGGTCGGTTTCGCTGGCCTTCAGAAGAAAGGCGTCGAGGCCGCCACGATGCTCGACCGTGCGCAGGGCCGCTGCGGAAACGCGCAGACGGTAACGCTGGCCAAGAGCGTCCGAGATCAGCGTGACGTCGCACAGGTTCGGAAGGAACTTGCGCTTGGTCTTGTTGTTCGCGTGGCTCACATTGTTGCCCGACTGGACGCCCTTGCCGGTCAATTCGCAACTGCGGGACATGATACACCTATTTTTTTCTTGGCCGTCGCATCGCTTCCGGGCAAATACCGGCAAGGCGATCCAACGGCGTTTGATTGGAAAGTTGCGGTTCTATAGTCAGACTGGCCGGGCGCGTCAAGCCAAACCTTGGATTTTCCCGCAAGCGCCGGAGAAACCCGCTATTTTATTGCCATAGTCGCGTCCGAGGATGGCAGGTGTCGTCACTTACCGCGCGGGCGGAAAGAACCGGATCAGGGGGATTGTATTTTGCGTCTGTCGAGCATCGCTCTATGTTTGCTGGCACTTGCGGCATTGCCCGTGTCGGCGGAGACGGTGCGCCATCGCACCGATTACAAGGTGACGCTCGGGGCGCTTCCGATCGCGCGCGCCTCCTTCGTCACCGAGGTTAACCAGAAGAACTACACCATCAGCGGGCGCTTCAATTCCTCGGCGATCGTCGACATCATCACCAAGATCAGCGCCGAGACAAAGGTATCCGGCACGCTGAGTGGCGTCGGCATGCGGGCCGACCGCTATACGCTGGTCTACCAGAGCGGCAAGAAGAAGCACACCTACGACGTCCGCTACCGCAACGGAAACGTCACCGAGACGACCATCGACCCCGAGCCCCGGCGGCGGCCGAGGAACTGGATCGCGGTCGGGCCGGAGGATCTGAAGGCGGTGCTCGATCCGATCAGCAGCCTGGTCATTCCGGACGGCGAGGCGGCCTGTCCGCGAACCCTTCCCGTCTATGACGGCGAGAGCCGGATGGATCTGGTGCTGACGCCGAAGGGTCGAGAGACGTTCAAGACCGGAGGAGGTGAGGTCGAGGCCTTCATCTGCTCCATCCGCTATGTGCCCAAGTCCGGTTTCCGCAAGGGACGCAAGGATATAGAATATTTGCGCAAGGCCAGAGGCATGGAAATCTGGTTTGCCAAGACCGGTGCCCTGAAGCTATATGCTCCAGTCCATGCGCGCGTTCCGACGCAGATGGGGACGATCTATGTATCCGCCGTCGAAGTCGACGGCTAAGGGGCTGCAGGATCAGGCCCCGCAAAGGGGGCGGACGTGAAGACAAGGGCGACGCTTATCGGGTTCACGGCCATTCTGATGTGGTCCTTTCTCGCACTCATGACGGCCGCCTCCGGCAAGATGCCCCCCTTCCAGCTTTCCGCCGTCACCTTCGCCATCGGCAGCCTGCCAGGCATCATCACCTTCATGTTCCGGCCGGAACGCATCCGCCAGCTTCGTCAGCCGGCCAAGGTCTGGCTCACCGGCGTGATCGGCCTGTTCGGCTATCATTTCCTCTACTTCACGGCGCTGCGCAACGCGCCCGCGGTCGAAGCCGGCCTGATCGCCTATCTCTGGCCGCTGTTAATCGTCGTCGGCTCGGCCCTGCTGCCGGGCGAAAAGCTGCGCTGGTACCATGTGGTCGGCGCACTCGCCGGGCTTGGCGGCACCGTACTGATCGTCGCCAAGAACGGCATCGCCTTCGATCCCGCCTATGGCTTCGGTTATCTCGCCGCCTTCCTCTGCGCCTTCACCTGGGCCGGCTATTCGCTGATCACCCGGCGCTTCGAGGCGGTATCGACCGATGTGGTCACCGGCTTCTGCCTTGCCACCTCCATCCTGTCGGCGCTCTGCCATCTGGGACTGGAAACCACGGTCTGGCCGGAAAACCTGTTGCAATGGTCAGCCGTCGTCGGCCTCGGCCTCTTGCCCGTGGGACTTGCCTTCTACGCCTGGGACCATGGGGTGAAGAACGGCGACATCCAGATCCTCGGAGCATCAAGCTATGCAGCGCCCCTTCTGTCGACGCTGATCCTCACCCTGTTCGGTTTCGCCGAGCCGAGCCTCAGGATCGGCATTGCCTGCGTGCTGATCACCGGCGGCGCCATGCTGGCCGCGCAGGACATGATCCGCCGGACGAAGAAGGCCGAAGTCTGACGGCCGAAGGGGGCGAGCGATGGAAATGCCTGCAACGATCGTCCTGGGTCTCGCGCTTGCCGCCGGCCTTTCCTATTTCGCCATTCTGCCGAAGCCCGCGAGCCATCTCCGTGCCGTGTGGAAAACCCTGCCGGTCGCCCTGCTCGCCTTCTACGCCTTCCTCATGGGGGCGCCGGATCTGCTCGTCCTGGCACTGGTCTCGAGCGCGCTCGGCGATGCCTTCCTCGCCTATGAGGGCGAGAAGAATTTCATCGGCGGGCTCTCGTCCTTCCTGCTCGCCCATGTCGCGTATGGCGCCTTGTTCTTCGCGATCGGTGACCCCGGTTTTGTCGCGAGCGAAATCTGGCGACTGGTGGCGGCCGTCATCTCGGTGGTCCTTGCCGCAGCACTCGTCGTCTATCTCTGGCGTCCTGCAGCGCGCCTCGCGCCGGCGGTGCTCGCCTACGCCACGGCGATCGCCGCCATGGCGGTGCTGTCGCTCGGCGTGCCGCCGGTCGCGGTCTTCGTCGGCGCGGCACTGTTCCTGTCGTCTGATGCCGTGCTGGCGATCGAGACCTTCAAGATGGACAAGGCCCATCCCTGGCGCCGGCTTGCCGCACTTTATGTCTGGGCCAGCTATTTCGCCGCGCAGGTCGTCTTGACCCTCGCGCTGGTGGCGATCGCGTCCTGATCCAGGCTCTGGGCTATGTTCCGGGCGCCCAGCCGGGCGGCGCCATCTCGAAACTCGCATAGTCGAAGCCTGGCGAGACGGTACAGCCGACCAGCGTGTATTCGCCGAGGCTTTCGGCCGCCTGCCAGCCATTGGCCGGAATGATCGCCTGCGGCCGCGCGCCGCGCAAGATATCGCCGCCGAGCACGAAGGTCTCGACCGCCGTTCCATCCGGTGCGCTATAGAGCGCCAGCGGCGCGCCGGCATGCCAGTGCCAGACCTCGACCGCGTCACGCACCCGGTGCCAGTGGGACCGCTCGCCCGCCTTCAGAAGATAGTAGATTGCCGTCGAATGGCCACGCGGCCCGCCGGCTGCGTCGCGAAACGTCTCGACGAACCACCCGCCCTCGGGATGCGGCTGCATGCCGAGCGCGTCGATGACGTCCTCTGCCCGCATCAGAAATGATCCTTGCGCTTGCGGATTTCGGCGAACACTTCCTCGTCGGTCGATCCTTCCATCACAAGGTTGCGGCGGATCGATGGATCGGCGGCGCGCAGGAAGGGGTTCGTTTCCTTTTCCAGTCCGATCGTCGTCGGAATGGTGAACTCGCCGCGCTGCCGCTTGGCCTCGATCTCGGCGGCGCGGGCCTTCAGCCGCTCGTTTTCCGGATCGATCGTCAGCGCGAAACGGGCGTTCGACAGCGTATATTCATGGCCGAAATAGACGGCCGTCTCGTCCGGAAGCGCCGCAAGCTTCTGCAGCGAGTGCCACATGTCGGTTGCCGGTCGCTCGAACAGCCGGCCGCAGCCGAGCGCAAACAGGGTATCGGCAGCAAACAGCAGCTTGTCGTCCGGCAGGTGGTAACAGACATGGCCGGCGGTATGACCGGGTGTTTCGATCACCCGCACGGTGTGCCCGCCGAACTCGAACACATCGCCATCGCCGACCGCCTGGTCGAGGCCGGGGATCGCTACGGCCTCCTCGCGCGGGCCGATGATCTCGCAGCCGTATTTCTCCTTGAGCGCCAGGTTCGCCTCGACATGGTCGCCATGGTGATGGGTGGTGAAGACATGGGTGATCGTCCAGCCGCGCCGGTCGGCGGCCGCGACGATAGCGTCGAACTCCGGCGCATCGATCGAGGCGGTCACGCCGCTTTCCGGACAGTGGACGAGAACGCCGAAATTGTCGCTTCGGCAGGCAAAGACGTCGAGATCGAGGGGTTTCATCAGGCCTTTGTCCCTTCTGCTTGGTTCGCCGAAATGTAGCGCCTTCAGCCTTGAAGTCCATCCGCCGCCTGCTAACAATGGCGCCATGCATGTCGATATCGTCGATCTCCGCCAGTTCTATCATTCCATGCTCGGCCGCATGGCGGAGCAGTCGATCGCCATGGCGCTGTCGGCGCTGTGGGCGCGCCTGCCGCAGGAGCGGCTTGTCGGTCTCGGCTATGCCGTTCCCTTTCTCGAGCGCTTCCGCGCCGACACCGAGCGGACCTTCGCCTTCATGCCGGCCGGGCAGGGGGCGGTGAACTGGCCGGTGGGGGAGCCGTCGGCCACGGCGCTGGTCTTCGACGAGGAACTGCCCTTGCCCGACGCTTCGATCGACCGGGTGTTGATGGTTCATTCGCTGGAGTTCGCCGAAAATCCGCGCGAGACCCTGAAGGAGGTCTGGCGGGTGCTGGCGCCCGGTGGCCGGCTGGTCATCGTCGTGCCCAACCGGCGCGGGGTCTGGGCGCGGATGGAACATACGCCCTTCGGCTCGGGCCGGCCCTATTCGCGCGGCCAGTTGACGGCGCTGCTGCGCGAGACCAATTTCACCCCCGGCGCCAGCGCCGAGGCGCTGTTCTTTCCGCCGTCGAAGATCCGTTTCGTCTTGAAGCTGCGCCGCAGTTTCGAACGGATGGGCCGCATGCTCTGGCCGGCCTTTTCCGGGGTGATCGTCGTCGAGGCGCAGAAGCGGCTGTACCAGGGCCTGCCGGTCGCGGCCCGCGCCTCGCGCCGCGTCTTCGCGCCGGTTCTGGCGCCGCGCGGCGTGCCCACCACACGGATCAGATCGGACGGCAAGGCCTGACCTAGCCGGCGGCTGCGACCGCCTCGACCCTCGACAAAACCGCCTTTCCGTTCTAAGGGCTCTCATCCCCTATCGCCGGGCGCCCGCCCGTGTTTTCAACGACAGAAAGCCAGTTCGATGAGCAGCGAAACCATGAAGCCCACTCCGCGCCCGGGTATCCTCGACATTGCCGCCTATGTGCCCGGCAAGGAGCATGCCCCTGGTGTCGCGCGGGTCTTCAAGCTGTCGTCCAACGAAACGCCGATGGGACCGAGCCCGAAGGCGATCGACGCTTTCAAGCAGAGCGCCGGGCATCTGGAAATCTATCCCGACGGCCAGGCGACGGCGCTGCGCGAGGCGATTGCCGAGGTGCATGGGCTGAACAAGGCCAATATCCTGTGCGGCAACGGTTCCGACGAACTGCTCGGCCTGCTGTGCCATGTCTATCTCGGCGCGGGCGACGAGGGCATCATCACCGAGCACGGTTTCCTCGTCTACGAGATCCAGATCATGGGTGCCGGCGCCACCCCCGTCGTGGTCAAGGAGAAGGACTGCACGGTCGATGTCGATGCGATCCTGGCCGCCGTGACGGAAAAGACGAAGATCGTCTTCCTCGCCAATCCCGGCAATCCGACCGGGACCTATGTGCCGGCCAGCGAAATCCGCCGCCTCCATGCCGGCCTGCCGGGCAATGTCATCCTCGTACTTGATGCGGCCTATGCAGAATATGTCCGCAGCAACGATTACCAGGCCGGCATCGAGCTCGTCTCCGGCGCCCGCAACGTCGTCATGACCCGCACCTTCTCCAAGGTTTACGGTCTTGCGGCGCTGCGCGTCGGCTGGGCCTATGCTCCGCTGGAGATCATCGACGCGCTGAACCGCGTGCGCGGCCCGTTCAACATGAACGCGCCGGCGCTTGCTGCCGGTGCGGCTGCGGTGCGCGACCAGGATTTCGTCGCGATGGCCGTCGAGCACAACCTTGCCTGGGTCGAGAAGGTCACCACGGCGCTCTCCGCGCTCGGCCTCAAGGTGACGCCTTCGGTCGCCAATTTCGTGCTGATCCATTTCCCTGAGGTCGACGGCAAGCGTGCGGCGGAAGCCGACGACTTCCTCACCAGCCGCGGCTTCATCCTGCGCGCCGTGCGTGGCTATGGCTTTGCCAATTCGCTGCGCATGACGATCGGCAGCGAGGAAGCCAATCGCGGCGTCATCGACACGCTCACCGAGTTCATGGGGCGTCGCTGATATGGCTGAACCGCTGTTCGACCGCATCGCGCTGATCGGCATCGGCCTGATCGGCTCCTCGATCGCCCGCGACGTCAAGGCGCTCGGTCTTGCGCGCGAGGTCGTGGTCTCGACCCGCAGCCCCGAGACGCTGAAGCGGGCCGAGGAGCTTGAACTGGGAACATCCTACGCGCTGTCGGCGGCTGATGCCGTCGAAGGTGCCGATCTGGTCATCGTCTCCGTTCCGGTCGGCGCCTCCGAAGCGGTCGCGCGGCAGATCGCTCCGCATCTGAAGCCCGGCGCCATCGTCACCGATGTCGGCTCGACCAAGGCTTCCGTCATCGCCCAGATGGCGCCGCACATGCCGAAGACCGTGCATTTCATTCCCGGCCACCCGCTGGCGGGCACGGAAAAGTCCGGCCCGGATGCGGGCTTCACCGGCCTGTTCCAAGGCCGCTGGTGCATCTTCACGCCGCTGCCGGGGACGGATGCGGCAGCCCTTGCCCGGCTCAAGGCCTTCTGGGAAGCGCTCGGCTCGAAGATCGACGAGATGGATCCAGAGCACCATGACAAGGTGCTGGCCATCGTCTCGCACCTTCCGCACATCATCGCCTACAATATCGTCGGCACGGCCGACGACCTGGAGGCGGTGACGCAGTCGGAAGTGATCAAGTATTCGGCCTCGGGTTTCCGCGATTTCACCCGTCTTGCCGCCTCCGATCCGACCATGTGGCGCGACGTGTGCCTGCACAACAAGGATGCGATCCTCGAAATGCTGGCGCGCTTTTCCGAGGATCTCGCCTATCTGCAGCGGGCGATCCGCTGGGGCGAGGGCGACAAGCTGTTCGAACTGTTCACCCGAACGCGTGCCGTCCGCCGCTCGATCATCGAGGCCGGCCAGGACGTCGACGTGCCGGACTTCGGCCGCCACTCGCTCGACAAGAAGGCCTGACCGCGGGCTTTACAGCGGCGGCAGGACGGCGATCGGGAATATGCCGAGGGAAACTACGCCATTCGTGACCGTCAGGTCGGCGCTGCCCTTGTCCTTGCCGGAAAACAGCGCGGCGAGCACGTTCCCCGCATTGTCGATCGTTTCGCGCTCGTCGGGAAACGCCTGTCCGAGGGTCTCCTGCCAGGCCCTGATGCCTTCGACTTCGACGTGGAGCTTGCCCGAAAACATGCCGTCCGTGCCGACCGACACGGGGCCCGAAAGTGTCAGCACCCGGCCCTCGCCCATGTCGGCGACGAAGTGGCGGATCTCGCCCTCGCTGCCGTAAAGCCCTTCGCCCCGGTCACCCTCGAGATCGAGATACTTCGCCTTGCCGACCAGGGTCATGTCGATACTGGCCGAGAGGGGCGGCAAAACCGGCGGCTGGTCGCGCAGCGACAGAACGGCCTCCTTGACAAGGACGGCGAGATCCAGGTCCTCGCCGGAGCGGCGCACATGCGCCTCCGCATCCGGCGCCTTGGCCTCGACCGTCTGGCCGTCCAGCTTGGCGGTCAGCAAGCCCCGCAGATCCTTCGCCTCGATCGAACTGCGGTTGAGTCCCGAGAGCCCGGCGCTCAGGCTTGAGCGCATCTGCGCCCATTGCAGCGTCAGCGAAAATCCGAGACTGGACCGCACCTGTCCCGGCCCTTCCAGTTCCCACAGCACCCGGCCCGGCGCATAGACCTGGGCAGCCGAACGGAAGGCGCCAAAGGTGGCCGACAGGCCGTGGAAATGGTCGTCGACGGCAAGTTTCGTACAGGTCACGCCAAGCCGGAAGGGGAAACCGCCGACCGCCATGTCGGCACATTCCGCCTGGATTGCCGCCGGGTTGTCGCCGCCGAGGATCTGGGCGAGTTTCTTTTCCAGAGCCCCTGCCGCGCTCCACCACAAGCCGCTATAGACGAGAATGCCGACGATGATCGCCAGCGCGAAGAGCGAGATCTTGCGGCTGGCGGTGCTGCGGTTTTCCTTGCGCGACGTTGCCATCAGGCGCTCCAAACGTAAAATGGTGAACCGGCAAACCGGCCGGTCTTGTGGAATGACCCGCGATATGGACGAATTTTGGGTGTTTGGCTACGGATCGCTGATGTGGAATCCGGGCTTTTCCTTCGAGGAGCGGATACAGGGGCGGATGATCGGCTATCGTCGGTCGCTCTGCGTGCGATCCTGGCACCATCGCGGCACGAAGGAGACGCCGGGTCTGGTGCTCGGGCTCGACCGTGGCGGTTCCTGCCGTGGCGTGGCCTTCCGCGTGGCCTTGCGCGATCGGGAGGAGACGATCGAATACCTGCGCCAGCGCGAATTGGTGACCTTCGTCTACCGCGAGCGCGTCCTGCCGGTCCGGCTCGATGACGGCCGCAAGGTGCAGGCGCTGGCCTATGTGGTCGACCGCGCCCATCACCAGTATGGCGGGGCGGTGTCGGTGACGGAGGCGGCACGCATCGTCAACCAGGCGGTCGGCGTGTCCGGCCCCAATCCGGTTTATGTGGCCAACACCGTGGCGCACTTGCGGGAAATGGGCATCCGCGACCATTGGCTGGAGCAGGTGGCCGCGGAGATCGCGCGCCTGGAGGGCGTCGAGGTCTAGTTTTCAGGCCGTCTTTTGCGCCTGCAACTCCTTCAGCCGCTTCACGGCGGTTGGCGGCAGGGGCACCTGCGGGTTATCGCGCACGGTCTCGACCAGCAGCTCGTCGCTTACCTTCTCCAGCCTTTCGATCAGCGTCTCGTAGAACAGGTCTGGATCGAGGCCGGCTTCGATCGGCGGCAGGATCTTCACCTTGAAATGGCCGGGGAAGCGCAGGAACTTGCGGCGCGGCCAGAACAGGCCTGGATGCATGGCGACAGGCACGACCGGCACGTCGAGATCGCGGTAGATGCGGGCGATGCCGTATTTGTAGGCGGGCTCGGCGCCCGCCGGACGGCGCGTGCCTTCCGGATAGATGATCAGCTGGCGGCCGGCGGCCATTTCCTGCTTGGCCCGTTCCATGACCTTAACCATCACCTTGCCGCGCGCCCCGCGGTCGACCGGGATCATCTTCTGCCGCGCCACATACCAGCCAAAGATCGGGATCCACATCAGTTCGCGCTTGAGGATGTAGACCGGATCGTCGAGCCAGGGAAGCAGCGCATAGGTGTCCCACAGCGACTGGTGCTTGGGTGCCAGGATGTAGCCGCCCTCCGGGATGTTCTCCAGGCCCTCGACCGTGAAGGTCGTGCCGACGATCTTCTCCATCAGCCAGTGGTTGGATCGCGCCCAGTTCTTCGGGATCGCGAAGGCCTTCTTGCGCGATGCCAGGAAATAGTATGGCGAAAGCAGCACCATCTGCAGGACCAGATTGGCGTAGAACAGCGTGTTGAACAGGATGGAACGCAGGATGATCATTAGGCGCTTTTCCTCGGGCGGGCGTGCAGACGTCCCTATCGCAAATCCGCAGGGATAAAAAGCGTTGTCGCGCGAAATCCGAGGCGTGTCAGTCGGAGGTTTCGGCCATCTTCGCCGTGGATCGCAGGCCGTCGCTGCCCCAGCCGATGATGCCTCGCGCATAGGCGACCAGCGTCTTGCCGTATTCCGACAGTAGAGTGCGCAGCACGTTCGGTTCGGCATACCAGTCGGTGTGCTTCAGGTCGGAATTGACGACCGGATAGGGGATGTATCGCGTCGCACGGTCCCTGCGGCGCAGTTCCATCAGGCTGCGCGGCATATGGTAGTTGTTGGTGACGACCAGAACCGAAGAATAGCCGTGGTCCCTGATCCAGCGCGAGATCTCGTTGGCGTTGCCGATGGTGTCGAGCGCCTCGTAGCCGACATCGACGCAGCACTCGAAGAGGTCGGGCGAGCTTTGTGTCATCTTGCGAATCTGACTGGGCGACGTCGTCGGGTGCGCGCCGGAAATCAACAGCCGGCGTCCGGAGCCGCGCCGCAGGAGTTCGACGGCCTGGTCGATGCGCTGATAACCGCCGGTCAGAACGACGATGGCGTCCGCCCTCGCTTGGCTCGGCGGCGCAAGCGTCGTCACCGAATCGGTGAACCACAGGAAGCCGGCGAGGAAGACGGCGACAAGTACGATCGCGACAAGCCCGCCATAGCGCAAGATGCGGCGCAAGCGCCCTCTGCGGGCGAAAAGGCCGCCGGCATTGTGCTGCGGCTGTTGCTCGCGGAAAGCTCTGTCGCGACTCATCTGACCCATCGTCATGGTCCGTGCATAGCGCGCTTCTGGCATATGGAACAGGCGGCTTTGTGGCATTCAACAGGCATTCGCCGCATCAGTCACCCGGCAATCCATCGGTGCGTGCCGGGTCGGAGCGAATGAGGTCGATTTCATAGATGGTGCGGATCACGGTCAACCGTGCGGTCAGGGTGGTCAACAGCGCGATGACGATCATCGTGGCGAAAATGCCGAGATAGCCGAGGGGCCCGATCGAGAACGTGCCGAACAGGGCCGCCGCCTGATCGCTTTCCGGCGTCGCCAGAGAGCGGCTCTGCCAGAAACCGGCGACCAGGAACAGGGCCGCGGCGAGCAGGCCGCCGGCAGCCGCACCCTTCAGGCTGATCTTCAAAAAGTGCTTCTGGAATTCCTGCGCGACGAACGAGCCTTCGGCGCCGACGAAATGCAGCACCTCGATGATATGGCGGTTGCCCGACAGCGCGCCGCGCGTGGCGAAAACCACGGTCATCACCATGGCGGTGAAGACCAGGACGAGCACGCCCGAGCCGATCAGCACGGTGGTTCGGGCCATCTGAACGAGCCGGTCCACCCAGGTCCGGTGATCGTCGAGGAAGGCCTGCGGCACCTCGGTCTTCAACAATTCGCGCATCGCGGCGAAGTCGGGCGGACTGGCCTCGTCGATGGTGACGATGACCAGGCGTGGAACCGGCAGTTCGTCAAGGTCGAGCCCCGTGCCGAGCCAGGGCTCCAGCAGCCTGGCCGTCGCGTCCTCGTCCATGATCTGGCCTTCCTTCGTGCCGACGAAGGTCAGGGCGAGGTCGCGGGCCTTGACGAGTGCCTGGTCCATGTCGAGGCCGTCTTCCGGCTTGATCTGGATGGTGATCTCGCGGGCGATCTGGCTCTGCCAGCCGGCCGCCGTGGCCCGCACCATCGAGACGGCGCCGAGCGTCAGGCAGGCGAGGAAAGCCATGATGGCGATCACCACCATCAGCGCATTGCCCTGGATGTTGGAGGGCGGCAGGATCGGGCCGGTCGGCCTCACCGTCATCGCGGTGCGGCGCGGAGCCTGGGGCTTGCCGGTCGTGCGCGGCGCGCGGCGGTCGTTCTGGTCGAGCTCAGTCATAGATGTCGAGCCGCCCGTCTGTGAGGATCATGCGTCGCGCGTCGATCTGGTCCATCAGCGCCAGGTCGTGGGTGGCGATGACGACGGCCGTGCCGAGGCGGTTCAACTCGAGGAACAGGCTGAGCAGTCGGCGCGCCATCGGCGGGTCGACATTGCCCGTCGGTTCGTCGGCCAGCAGGATTTCCGGCCGGTCGATCAGGGCACGGGCGATCGCCACGCGCTGTTTTTCGCCACCCGAAAGCACCGGCGGAAGAACATTGATGCGCTCGCCCAGCCCCACCCACTTCAGCAGTTCCAGCACGTCGTTGCGGTAGCTCGACTCGTCCTTGCCGCGCACGCGCAGCGGCAGCGCGACGTTCTCGTAGGTGGTCAGGTGATCGAGCAGCTGGAAATCCTGGAAGACGATGCCGACCCGCCGGCGCAGCATGGGCAGTTCGGCGCGCGGGATCTTGGTGATGTCGCGGCCGAAACTGCGGATCAGTCCGCGCGTCGGCTGCAGCGACATGAACAGCAGGCGCAGCAGCGTGGTCTTGCCCGCGCCTGACGGGCCGGTCAGGAACTGGAAGGAACGCTTCGGAATATCGAAGGTCAGGTCACGGAGGATCTCCGGTCCCATTCCATAACGCAAACCGACATTTTCGAAGTGGATCAAGGGCTCAGCCAGTCTGACAGATCGCGTGGGTCTGCACCATGTTAACCAGGAGGGTTAACAGCCGGTAAATTCCGCCCGAAAGATGGCGCGTTGCGGCGCATCTTTTCGAAGCATTAACCATTTGAATTTACGTCTGGAGGGGATTCGTTTCAATGCCCAGATTTGGCCGGTCGGCGGGCTTACGCGAAAGGCACCGGAAAAATGAACGCATTCCGTTCCAGACGCCCCCCGGCCCCGCCGGAGATCGACCTCCTGCCGCCCGAGCGACCGCGCCGTCCGCTGCGCCCCGCCCTTGGCGCACGGGCGGATGTGGTCGACGCGCATTTCGTACCCGTCTCCATACCTGTCCCCGGGCGCGAGGCGCCGCGCCGGGCAGGGGCCGCGCGCGGGTTGAATGACAATCGCCACTTTTCCGCGTCAAGGCAGCGCACTGCCGCCGCCAACCGCTGGACAACCCTTGCCGCGGGCTCGTTGCGGCAGACGGAGAGGGTTCTTCAGTCCTTGTCGAACGGGGCATTCGCGGTCTTCGTCGCGCTGGTCTTTGCCGCCACCTTCGCCATGGCCGGGCTGCTTGTCGGCCGTCCCGCCGAGCAAGCCAGTGCCCGGCCGCTCGATATCACCCATGTCAGCCTCACCCCGCGCGACGACGACGGCATGCGCATCCTCCAGGTCAACGCCATCATCGAAAACCGCAGCGCGGCGAAAAGTCCGGTGCCGAAGCTCCGGGCCGACCTGATCGCCGGCGGCCAGATCGTCGCCAGCACCTATATCGCCACACCCGTCGACGAGATCGACGCCGGCCACAGCCGCGGCATCACGGCGCGATTGCTGCATCCCGGTGGAAAAACGCCGGAACTCAAGCTGTCATTCGAGGAATCGGGTGCCTGACGCGCCTGACTGTGCTATCGGCCAACACTTTCCATGAACGGCCGAGACGTTCGGCCAAGCCGCAGCGCTCAAAGGAGTAAGCCATGCCCGTCGTCCGCGGAAAGAACATCGAGCCGCTCTACACCGCCCGGCAGATCAATGAGCGTAACCACCAGCTAGCCGCCGAGATCGCCAAGGGGCCGGCCAACGATCTTCTGGTGATCGCGGTGCTCAAGGGTTCCTTCATCTTCGCCGCCGACCTGATCCGCGCCCTGCACGATGTCGGGCTTGCGCCCGAGGTCGAGTTCATCACCCTGTCCAGCTACGGCACCGGCACGGTTTCGCAAGGCGTCAGGATCGTCAAGGACATCGACAGCGACGTGCATGGCCGCGACGTCCTCCTGATCGACGACATCCTCGAATCCGGTCGCACGCTCAAGTTCGCCAAGGAGCTGCTCTATGAGCGCGGCGCCTCCAATGTCTCTCTCGCCGTGCTGCTCGACAAGAAGGTGAAGCGGCAGGAACAGCTCGAGGCCGATTATGTCGGCTTCGAATGCCCCGACTATTTCGTCGTCGGCTATGGCATGGACGTCGCCTATGCCTTCCGCGAACTGCCCTATGTCGGCGTCGTCACCGGCGATGCGGCCGAGGCCTGAGATATCTTTCCGGGGCAAACTATCGCCCCTGGACGAAGATCACTCGTTAACCATGGGCGCGGTCAGCCCCCTTGGCGTTTACCGATCGCAAACGAAACTCTGGTGATTTCTCTCTCGGACAATGAATGGACCGGGAGCAGATCGATCATGGCGCGAATTCTCATCACCGAGGACGAAGACTCGCTGCGCTCCTTCGTGGCGCGGGCCTTGCGCCTCGACGGCCATGAGACCTTCGAGGCGGCCGACGGCGCCGAGGGGCTGGAGCGTCTGGCCGAAGAGAGCTTCGACCTGCTGCTGTCCGATATCCGCATGCCGGTCATGGACGGCATCGAACTCGCCCATCGCGCCCATTCCGATTTTCCGGGGCTGAAGATCCTGCTGATGACCGGCTATGCCGAGCAGCGCGAGCGGGCCGACGATCTGTCGGCCAAGATCATCGACGTCGTGTCGAAACCCTTCGCCCTTCCGGATATCCGCAAGGCCGTCGCCATGGCGCTCGCCCAATGAACGGAGCCCATCGCGGCTCTTGATCGCGACGGACCGTCAGGCTTCTCTGCTCATCTGGGCTTTCAGATAGGCCTGACACATCGAGGTCAGCTGATCTTGCAATACAGCGGCGTCATTTTCCGAGAGTCGCCGCTCGAAGGCGTTGCGCACCGTTCCGAATATGACCGTGACGAGTGTCAGATTGACGGGTTCGACATTCTCGAAACGTGCATCCGGGGCCGTGCGCAGCATGGCGACGGCCGCCGCATCGACCCGTCGGGCGAAGGTCTCGATCAGCGCTTCGTTGTCCAGTTCGATCACCGACCGGTATAGCGCCCGCGTCACATCGGCCCGTTCCGTCTTCGCCCGCCAGTAGGTGTCTATGAGCGCTTCGGCCATCCGCCCGACGGGTGCGCCGTGAGACGCTCGGCATGTCGCCTCGATCTTTCCCGCCAGGACATCCAGGTAGCGTTCGTTCAACGCATAGATCAGCGCCTGCTTGTGTGGAAAATACTGGTACATCGTCCCGACCGAGACCCCGGCCCGCTCGGCCACCCGCGTGGTTGTCAACCGATGCGGTCCCGCGCTCAGCAAAACCTGAATGGTCGCTTCGAATATCGCATCCACCGTGGCGGTGGAGCGTGCCTGACGCGGCCTTTTCCGGGGCGTCAGGGCTCGGGGCGTTGCTGGGGCCAAACGCGAATCCTCAAGCTGAACGATCCTTCATATATTTGTCGGCATCGCAGCAAAAGGAAAGGGAGTTCGGATGGCCGACACACGGATTGCACTCGTCACCGGAGCCAACAAGGGGATCGGCCTCGAAATCGCCCGGCAGCTCGCCGAGGCGGGTGCGCACGTCATCATCGGCGCGCGCGACGCAGAGCGGGGCCGCGCGGCGGCAGCAGATCTCACCGGCGAGGGGCTGTCGGCTGAGGTCCTTGCGCTCGACCTGCTGGACCCCGCATCGATCGTCGCGGCCGCCAGGCAGATCGGCGAGACGCACGGCAAGCTCGACATCCTCGTCAACAATGCCGGCATTTTCGATCCTGCCGACGGTCCGCCGGGCAAGGCGTCGCTCGACGCGGTGCGTCGGGTCATGGAGACGAATTTTCTCGGCACGCTTGCGGTCACCCAGTCCATGCTGCCGCTGTTGCGTTCGGCCGGCACCGCCCGGATCGTCAACCTCGCCAGCTCGCTTGGCTCGCTGACGTTGAACGGCGATCCGCAATCGCCCTACTATTCGGCGCAATTCATCGGCTACAATGCGTCAAAGGCAGCACTGAATATGCTGACGGTCCAACTCCACGAAGAACTGCGCGGATCGGGCATTGCGGTGAATTCGGTGAGCCCGGGATTCGTCAAGACCGATCTCACGGGCTACGGCACGATGACCCCGCAAGAAGGGGCGCGACTTCCCGTGCGATTTGCGCTCGAAGAGGTCGGGTCCGGTCGCTTCGTGGAGCCCGGTGGCACCACTCCCTGGTAGATCGGAAGCGCTGAGATCCGAACACGACTGACAGGCGAAGCCGGTTGGACGAGTGGTCGCCCTATTGAATGTCCAGGAGCCGTTCGAGGTAGCGGCGTTCGAATTCCGGGCCGGCATTGTCGCCGAGTTTCTTGCGGATGGCCTCGAGGATCTCACGCGCCCGCTGCACGTCGATCTCGTCGGGAACGTTGACGCGTTCGCCGAAATCGGGGCCGGTGGTGGCGCGCGGGCGGCCGAGCGGGTCGCGACCGTTCTGGTCGCCCTGATTGTTGCCCTGCTGCTCGCCCTGTCCCTGCTGGCCGCGCATCGCCTGCATCATCTGGTTCATCATGTCGCGCGCGCCCTGGCGCAATGCCTCGAGCGCCTTGCCCTGGCCCTCCACCGCCTGCTCGCCCTGGCTCTTGCCCAGCGCTTCGCCTGCGCCGCGCATCTCGCGCTCGGCCTGGCCGAAGCCTTCTCCCGGCTTGACGCCGAGTTCGCCCAGCCCCTTCTGCAGTTCGCCGAGCTTCTTGCCCAGCGCATCCTGCTGGGCGCGCAGGTTCTTCAACGCCTCGCGCAATTGCTCGGCCGTCATCCGGTCGGTCGGCGAGCCCTGCTGACCGTCCTGTCCGTCCTCACCCTGCTGACCTTGCTGCGGCTGCCCACCTTCTTCGCCGTCCTGCGGCATCTGTTCGAGAAACTCGCCGTCTTCGCCGCCTTCGGGATCACCCCTCTGCATGCGGTCCCTCAAGGCCTGGTCGAGACGGAAGGTCTCGTCCATCAGCCTCTGCTGCTCCTGCATGATCTCGCCGAGCTTGTCGATCTGCTGGCGGGCCTGGCTGTTTTCCTGCTGCTGGCCGCCGCGCTGCGGGCGGCCTGCCTGCAGGTTGTTCATCATCCGCTGCAGCTCCGAGAGCATCTGCCGCGCCGCGTCGCGATTGCCGGAGCGGGCGAGGTTCTCGATCTGGTTCATCATGTTTTCCAGATCGCGCTGGCGCAGCACGTTCTGCGCCGACTGTTGCTGCTGCTGGCCCTCGGCATTCGGCTGGCGCTGCGCCATCGCGGTCATGAATTCCTGCATGGCGGCGCGCAGCTCGTCCATCAGCTTCTTGATCTCTTCGTCCGGCGCATTGCGTTCCAGCGCATCGGCCAGCGCCTGTTGCGCGTCGCGCAGCTTGCGTTCGGCCAGTGACAGCTCGCCGCCGTCAATGCCGAGGGCGATCTCCCAGAGGTAATCGGCGGTGTTCTCCAGTTCCTCCGTGGAGCGTGCCAGCTTCATGCGCGCCTGCGCCGACTGGAGCAGCAGGTAGTGCGTCGTGTTGGGGATCGTTTCCTCGGGGCGGATCTGCAACGCCTCGTTCAGCGCGATCGCCTGACGCAGGTCGCGGATGTCCAGTGCGAAGACCTGGCGTTCCTCGGCGACAGCCGCCGCCAGCGGCTCGACGAAGGCGCGCGCCGGAAGCGTCATTTCATGCGGCGGGCTGCGGCCGGTTTGGCCGGCGCCATCGGTTGCCACCAGCGTGAGGCGGACCTTGCGGCCCGACAGCGGATGCTCGTTGATGTTGCGGCTCGACAGCCCCTTGGCGTCGCGGGCATTGTGGCGCGGCAGGTCGAGCTTGTATTCCGGCAGGGCATAGAGCGGAATGGCATCCGCCTTTTCCTCCAGCGGCTCGATCTCGGCATGGGCCTTGGCAAGACCGTAGTCGTCCTTGGCGGTAAAGCCGATTTCCAGCGCGCCGTTGGCGCTGCGGCGCGGCAGGCCGTCAAAGGCGATTTCCGGCGCCTTGTCGGGAATGACCTCGATCGCCCATTGCCGCCCGCCGACCAGAAGCTCGCCGCTCGAATCGAGCTTCCATTCATGCACACGGGCAGCATTCGGGGCGGTGGGAGCGGGCTTGACCGCGGGTTCGTCGGCCGGCTCGTCGTCCGCATCAGCAGTGGCGCCCATGGCGATCTCGGTCACGGTGCCATCCTCGGCCCGGCGGAACAGGACCTTCTCGTCGGCGCTGCCGCCGCTGATGCGAACCGTGGCCTGGGCATTTTGCGGTACTCGCGCCTTGCCGTCCAACTGGCCGCTCCCCTGACCATCCCCCTGGCCGTCGCGGCCGGACAGGAAGACCGGGGGCTGGCCGGTATAGGCGGGCGGGGTAATCCAGGCGTCTATCCTCAGGCCGGGCGTGTCGGTGGCCAAGGCCTGACGTCTGAAGGCGTCGGCGATTACGCCGGCGCCGTTCGAGCCGGAATAGGCAAGCGCGGTGACGAACAGGAGCGCGGGCACGGCGCGCAGCGCATAGCGATCGAAACGGGATATATCCGGGCGCGGCAGGCCGGCATCGAGCGCCGCGATCGTCTCGGCCATGCGGCGCTGGTGCTCGACCCAGAGCGCGCGCGCAAAGGGCGTCTCGAAGGCCGGCTCGTCGTCCTGTACGGCGACGGGCTGGTGGGCGAGGTGATTGCGCTCCTCGAGCAGCCGGTCGGCCTCCTCGCCGGCCGGCCAGCGCAGGCGGGCAAAGGGCAACAGGCTCGCGATGAAGGCGAAGGTGAGGACGAAGACCAGGCCGAGACGCAGGAAATCCGGCAATTGCCGGTAGACGCCGAGCCAGGCCAGCGAGACGAAGATCGCGGCAATGCCGGCAAGCGGCAGGAACAGCGGCAGGAGATGCTCGGCGAACAGCACGAACCGCGCCAGGAAGCGCTTGACCGCCACCCGTCGCGCCAGCGCCGGGTCGGTGCGAAACGCACCCGTTCTCGTGCCACCCGGCTGAGGGGTCATCCGTCGGGTCTCCGTTCTGCCCGGGGGGAGGCCTCAAGAGCCTATCCGACGCGGGGTCCTGTCCTTCATAAAGGTGAAGGATAGCACTGTTTGTGGCGAAGACGAGGGCGGCGGGGGAATCGAAGGCGCTTTTTTGGCCCGGTCGCCGAAAAGTGAACGGCGGCCGGAGCGGCGATCAGGCGAGCCAGGCCGGGACCGAATCGAGCGCGATCATGTCCTCATAGCTGGGGCGCGGGCGGATGACGTGGAATTCGCCGCCCTTGACCAGCACTTCGGGAACGAGGCGCCGGGTATTGTAGGTGCTCGCCTGCACCGCGCCATAGGCGCCGGCCGAGCCGACGGCCACCAGGTCGCCGGGCTTCGGCATGGCCATTTCGCGGTCGAGCGCCAGATAGTCGCCGGTTTCGCAGACCGGGCCGACGATGTCGGCGCGGATGCGCGGCGCGCTGGCGGCCGAGATCACCACAGGGCGGATTTCGTGATGCGCGTCATAGAGCGTCGGGCGGATCAGGTCGTTCATCGCGGCGTCGACGATGACGAAGGTCTTGTCGCCGCCATCCTTCACATAGATCACCTCGGTCACCAGGATGCCGGCATTGCCGACGATCAGGCGGCCCGGTTCGGCGACGATCCGGCAATTGAGGCCGGCGAGCTGCTCCAGCACGATGCGGGCATAGGCTTCCGGTTCCGGCGGGGGATTGTTGTCGTCCTTGTAGGGAATGCCAAGCCCGCCGCCGATGTCGACATGGTCGATCGCGTGGCCATCGGAGCGCAGCGTGTCGACCAGCTCGCGCAACAGCCGGAAGGCGTCCTCGAAGGGCTGCATTTCGGTGATCTGGCTGCCGATATGCATGTCGATGCCGGACACCTTGATGCCGGGCAGGGTGGCGGCACGGGCATAGACGGCACGGGCGCGGTCAAACGAAATGCCGAACTTGTTTTCCTTCTTGCCGGTCGAGATCTTGGCATGGGTCTTGGCGTCGACGTCCGGGTTGACGCGGAACGACACATGCGCGGTCTTGCCCGCCTTCTGCGCCCGGCTTGCCAGCACGTCGAGTTCCGGTTCGCTCTCCACATTGAAGCAGTAGATGCCGACCTCGAGCGCCAGATCCATCTCATGAATGGTCTTGCCGACGCCGGAAAACAGGATGCGGCTGGCCGGAATGCCGGCGGCCAGCGCCCTGCGCAGTTCACCCTCCGACACCACGTCGACGCCGGCACCGAGCCGGCCGAGCGTCTTCAGCACCGCCTGGTTGGAATTGGCCTTCATCGCATAGCAGACCATCGAGTCGACGCTGGCGAAGGCCTCGGAGAAGACCCGGTAGTGCCGTTCCAGCGTCGCCGTCGAATAGCAGTAGAAGGGCGTGCCGACGGCCCTGGCGATTTCGGGTACGGAGACGTCCTCGGCATAGAGCACGCCGTCGCGATAGTCGAAGTGGTTCACGGGCTTTGACCTGTCAGAGAAGAGGGTCGAGAATGAAGGGCTTGTCGGGAACGCTCGGCTTTTCCGGCTTCTCGCCCGGTGTCGCCAGCTTGTTCTGCTGTTCCGCCGGCATGCTGGGCGGATCAAGGTCGGCCTTGCGGCCACAGCCGGAAAGCACAAGGGCCGTCGCCAGCAGGCCGGCTGCCATCGTCCAACGGGAAAGCGTCTTCACCATCACCCTATCCACCGAAAATCTCGTTCCTTAAGCCTCTAGCGAAAATCGGGGCGCTTGTGCACCCTCATTCTCGTGATGGTCCCGCAAACGGTCGTGATCAGTTGCGCGCCCGCCACCAGGCGATCTGCTTCCTGACTTCGGACGGCGCGGTGCCGCCAAAGCTCCTGCGGCTGGCGACCGAGGCCTCGACCGTCAGCACGTCGAAGATGCCGGCGGTAATGGCCGGATTGATTGACTGCAGGTCTTCCAGCGAAAGCTCCGCCAGGTCGCAAGCCTTGGCCTCCGCCATGGCGACGGCCTTGCCGGTTGCATGGTGGGCGTCGCGGAAGGGAAGGCCGGCTTCCCTGACCAGCCAGTCGGCAAGGTCGGTCGCGGTCGAATAGCCGGAACCGGCCGCCGCCTTCATCCTGTCGGCGCGCACGGTCATGTCGCGCACCATGCCGGTCATCGCGGCGATCGCCAGTTCCAGGCTCTCGGCCGAATCGAAGACCTGTTCCTTGTCTTCCTGCATGTCCTTGGAATAGGCGAGCGGAAGGCCCTTCATCACGGTCAGCAGCGCCACCAGCGAACCGTTGATGCGGCCGGTCTTGGCGCGCACCAGTTCGGCGGCATCCGGGTTCTTCTTCTGCGGCATGATTGACGAGCCGGTCGAAAACGCATCCGACAGGCGGATGAAGCCGAACTGCGGCGTCGACCAGATGACGATTTCCTCGGCCAGACGCGACAGATGGGTGGCGCAGATCGAGGCGATCGACAGGAACTCCAGCGCGAAATCTCGATCCGAGACGGTGTCGATCGAATTGCGGGTCGGTTCGCGGAAGCCGAGCGCCTGAGCGGTCATGTGACGGTCGATAGCAAAGCCGGTGCCGGCAAGGGCCGCTGCCCCTATCGGGCTTTCGTCCATGTGCTCGATCGCATGGCGCACGCGCTGCCGGTCACGGCCGAACATCTCGACATAGGCCATGCAGTGGTGGCCGAAGGTCACCGGCTGGGCGGTTTGCAGATGGGTGAAGCCGGGCATGACGGTGTCCGCGTGTTCCTCGGCACGGTCGAGGAAGGCGGCGATCAGGGCGGTGAGCGAGGCTTCGACCTTCTGCAATTCTTCCTTGACCCAGAGGCGGAAGTCGAGCGCCACCTGGTCATTGCGCGAGCGGGCGGTGTGCAGCCGTCCGGCGGCCGGGCCGATCAGTTCGGCCAGCCGCGCCTCGACATTCATGTGGATGTCCTCGAGCTTGCGCGAAAACACGAACTGTCCGCTTTCGATCTCTGACAGGATCGTGTTCAGGCCGTGAACGATCTTGTCTTTGTCCTCGGCCGAGATAATGCCTTGATGCGCCAGCATGGTCGCATGCGCGATTGAGCCGCGGATGTCCTGGGCGTAAAGCTTCTTGTCGAAACCGATGGAGGCATTTATCTCCTCCATGATGGCCGCTGGCCCGGAAGCGAAGCGACCGCCCCACATCTGGTTGGAGGATTTCGTGTTCTTGGTGTCCTCGGCCATGCCTTGCCCATCCTGGAGACTGCAATGACAGAAAAAAGACCGCTCGGACTTCCTTCCGCCAAGCTTGTTGCGATTGCGGCGGTTGCCGGGATCCTTGCCGGCGCGGTCGCGGTATACGTGAAGCAGACCGCCTCTGGCAATGGGACCGAGGTCGCCGATGCCGGACAGTGTACGGCTTCCGTCGAAAAAGCGGCCTCCTTGAAGCCATTCACCACCGGCGAGGTCGCCGCCATGGTGGCAGCGGCGGAGCCGCGGGTGATCGACGGGCTCACCTTCAAGGACCAGGCGGACAAGGACCTGACGCTCGCCGACTTTGCCGGCAAGACGGTGCTTCTCAATCTCTGGGCCACCTGGTGCGTGCCCTGCCGCGAGGAAATGCCGGCGCTCAACGCGCTGCAACAGGCCGAGGGCAGCGACGCCTTCCAGGTCCTGGCGATCAATATCGACACCGGCCCGATCGAAAAGCCCAGGGCCTTCCTCGAGGAGACCGGGGTCGACGCGCTCGGGCTTTACCGCGATGCCAGCATGGGCGTGTTCAATACGCTGAAGAAGGAGGGGCTCGCCTTCGGGCTGCCGGCCACGCTTCTGATCGACGGCAAGGGCTGCCTGCTCGGCGCGATGAACGGCCCCGCCGCCTGGGACAGCCCGGATGCCAAGGCGCTGATCAAGGCGGCTGTCGGAAGCTGATCCTTCGAGGGTGACGCGCCTTCCGCGATGGTTTTTCGTCGGCTGCGACAACTTGCCATAGCGCAAATGCCCGGCTATGAAGGGCGCAATCACTCGGACCCGGTGCAAATCCGGGTGGCTCTTCCGGCCGCCGATCCGCCGGACAACCCATCAGACTTGAAGCCTTATCGCCGGCGCCTCCCACCGGCCCTTCAGATTTGCGGGAAAATCTCCATGTTTTTCAATTTCGATCTCGCCCGATACCGGGCGGAATGGTTCGGCAATGTCCGCGCCGATCTCCTGTCCGGCCTTGTCGTGGCGCTCGCGCTCATTCCCGAAGCCATCGCCTTTTCCATCATCGCCGGCGTTGACCCGAAGATCGGGCTGTATGCCTCCTTCTCCATCGCAGTGCTGATCGCCTTCGTCGGCGGCCGGCCCGGCATGATCTCGGCCGCCACCGCCGCGACTGCGGTGCTGATGGTGACGCTGGTGCGGGACCATGGCCTGCAATACCTGCTGGCCGCCACCGTTATCGCCGGGATCATCCAGATCATCGCCGGCCTGCTGAAGCTCGGCCAGCTCATGCGCTTCGTCTCCAAGTCGGTGATGACCGGCTTCGTCAACGCGCTGGCGATCCTGATCTTCATGGCGCAACTGCCCGAACTGATAAACGTGCCCATGCTGACCTACATCATGGTCGCGGCGGGTCTCGCCATCATCTACCTCTTCCCCTACGTGACCAAGGCCGTGCCGTCGCCGCTCGTCTGCATTGTCGTCCTGACGGTGCTTTCGATCTATTTCGGCTTCGATATCCGCACTGTCGGCGACATGGGCGAGCTTCCGTCGACGCTTCCGGTCTTCCTCATTCCCGACATCCCGCTCAATCTTGAAACCTTGCTGATCATCCTGCCCTATTCGGTCGCGGTCGCCGCCGTCGGCCTGCTGGAGTCGTTGATGACGGCGCAGATCGTCGACGACCTGACGGATACGCCGAGCGACAAGAACCGCGAGTGCGTCGGCCAGGGCATCGCCAATGCGGCCACGGGCTTCATCGGCGGCATGGCAGGTTGCGCGATGATCGGTCAGTCGATGATCAATGTGAAATCCGGCGGCCGGGGCAGGCTATCGACCTTCTGCGCCGGCGTATTCCTGCTGTTCATGATCTTGGTGCTCGGTGATCTGGTGAGCCAGATCCCCATGGCGGCGCTCGTGGCCATCATGGTCATGGTGTCGATCGGCACTTTCTCCTGGTCTTCGATCAAGAACCTCCGTGACCATCCGCGTTCCTCCTCGATCGTGATGATCGCAACGGTCGTCGGCGTCGTCTACACACATAACCTCGCCATCGGCGTCCTGATCGGCGTTCTGCTGTCGGCCGTGTTCTTCGCCTGGAAGATCGCCCAGATCTTCCGGATCACTTCCGCCTTGTCGGCGGATGGGACGCAGCGGACCTATACGGTCGAAGGCCAGGTCTTCTTTGCCTCGGTCGAGGATTTCAACGCCGCCTTCGATTTCAAGGAATCGCTCGACAAGGTCGTGATCGACGTCACCCATGCGCATATCTGGGACATTTCCAGTGTCGCGGCGCTCGACATGATCGTTCTGAAGTTCCGCCGCGAAGGTGCTGAGGTCGAGATCCTCGGCCTCAACCAGGCGAGCGAGACGATCGTCGACAAACTCGCCATTCACGACAAGCCGGGCGCCATGGAGCGCCTGATGGGCCATTGACGGAGGGATGAATATGACACGCATCATGGGATTGATCGACGGCTCCATCTATGCGCAGAGCGTCTGCGACCATATCGGCTGGATTGCGCAGAAGTCGCCTGCCTCGGTGGAACTTCTGCATGTCATCGCGCGGCGGGATCCCGCGGCGCAGGCGCAGGACCTCAGCGGCAATATCGGGCTCGGTGCCCGTTCGGCGCTGCTGGCCGAGCTTGCCGAGCTGGACGCGCAGAATGCCAAGGTCGCGCAGAAGCGCGGTCGCCTCCTGCTCGACGAGGCCAAGGCCCGGCTGGAGGCCGCCGGTTTAGCCTCGGTCGAAACGAAGCTGCGCAACGGCGAACTGGTGGATACGATCCACGAATTCGAAACCAACGTCGATCTGATCGTCATCGGCAAGCGCGGAGAGGGATCCGATTCGGCCAAGGGACATCTCGGCTCCAATCTGGAGCGGGTCGTGCGCTCGACGCACAAGCCGATCGTCGTCACCTCGAGGGCCTTCAAGCCTATCGTCAAGGTCCTGATCGCTTTTGACGGTGGCGCGATGGCGTTGAAGGCCGTCGATCAGGTCGCGCGCAGCCCTATTCTCGCCGGCCTTGCCTGCAAGCTCGTCATGGCGGGAGCCGATAGCCCGGAGGCGAGGAGGAAGCTTGACGACGCGGCGACCATCCTCAAGGCCGCCGGCTATGCGCCGGAAACGGCATTGACTCCCGGCCAGCCGGACAAGGTCATTTCCGAAGCAGTGGAGCGTGAAGGCTTTGACCTGCTGGTGATGGGCGCCTACAGCCACTCGCGGCTGAGGAACCTGTTCATCGGCTCGACCACCACGGAAATGATCCGCTCCTGCAAGGTGCCGGTGGTGATCTTCCGGTGATGGGGATTGCGCTGTCCCGCGCGCTGCCTCAGCGCGTCGGGACCGGCACTTCGCCGCGATAGTCGTAGAAGCCGCGGCCGGCCTTGCGGCCGAGCCAGCCGGCCTCGACATATTTCACCAGCAGCGGGCACGGGCGGTACTTGCTGTCGGACAGTCCGTCATGCAGGACCTGCATGATCGACAAGCAAGTATCCAGGCCGATGAAATCGGCGAGTTGCAGCGGGCCCATCGGATGATTGGCGCCGAGCCGCATGGCGGTGTCGATCGCCTCGACCGAGCCGACGCCCTCGTAGAGCGTGTAGATCGCCTCGTTGATCATCGGCAGCAGGATGCGGTTGACGATGAAGGCGGGAAAATCCTCGGCGACCGTGATCGTCTTGTCGAGCGAGCGGACGAAGGTCTTGGCCGTGTCGAAGGTCGTCTCCTCGGTGGCGATGCCGCGCACCAGTTCGACCAGCTTCATCACCGGTACCGGGTTCATGAAGTGAATGCCCATGAAGCGTTCCGGCCGATCGGTGGCGGAGGCGAGGCGGGTGATGGAAAGCGAAGACGTGTTGGTGGCAAGCAGCGCTTCGGGTTTCAGCACCGGGCAGAGCTGCGCGAAGATCTTGCGCTTGACGGTCTCATCCTCGGTCGCCGCTTCGACCACCAGGTCCATCGGCGCCATGTCGTTGATGTCGGCCGTGCCGCTGATGCGCGAAAGCGCGACCTTGCGATCCTCGTCGGACAGTTTGCCATTGGTCACCTGGCGGGCGAGATTGCCGTTGATGGTGGCGAGACCCGCCTCGATGCGATCCTTCGACAGGTCGTAGATCGTCACCTTGTAGCCGGCGAGCGCCGAGACATGGGCAATGCCGCAGCCCATCTGACCCGCGCCCACGATCCCCACATTGCTGATAACCGTCACCATTGCGCTCTCCTCGCCACTCCGCCGGCGTAGTTTACAAAAATGCCGGGCCAACGGAAGCCGGCCCGGCAAATTGATAGACCCGCGCGGGGTGTTTTTCCAGTCCCTTTCGCAGTTGCGAAAGGAGCGCGACTTAAAGCGCCTTTTCGAGCTCCGGAAGGGCTTCGAACAGGTCGGCGACCAGGCCGTAGTCGGCGACCTGGAAGATCGGCGCCTCCTCGTCCTTGTTGATGGCGACGATGACCTTGGAATCCTTCATGCCGGCGAGATGCTGGATGGCGCCCGAGATGCCGGCCGCGATGTAGAGTTGCGGCGCAACGACCTTGCCGGTCTGGCCGACCTGCCAGTCGTTCGGGGCATAGCCGGCATCGACGGCGGCGCGCGAAGCACCGACGGCAGCGCCGAGCTTGTCGGCCACCGGCAGGATGACGGCGTTGAACTTCTCCGACGAGCCGAGTGCGCGACCGCCCGAGATGATGATCTTGGCCGAGGTCAGTTCCGGACGGTCCGAGGTCGACAGCGCATCGTTGACGAAGGTCGATACGCCCGGATTGGCCGCAGCAGCGACGGCTTCGACAGGGGCTGAGCCGCCTTCGCTCGCCGCGGCAAAAGCCGTGGTGCGCACCGTGATCACGCGTCGGGTGTCGGTGGACTGAACCGTCTGGATGGCGTTGCCGGCATAGATCGGACGCTTGAAGGTGTCGGCCGAGACGACCTCGGTGATTTCCGAAACCTGCATCACGTCGAGCAGGGCGGCCACGCGCGGCATGACATTCTTGGCCGTGGAGGTGGCCGGCGCGATGATCGTGTCATAGTCGCCGGCGAGTCCGACGATCAGGGCAGCCAGCGGTTCCGCCAGGGTGTTGGCAAGGCTCGCATCGTCGGCGAGCAGCACTTTGGAAACGCCCGAGAGCTTGGCGGCTGCCTCGGCGGCAGCCTTGGCGCCCGAGCCGGCGACCAGCACATGGACGTCGCCGCCGATCTTGGCGGCTGCCGTCAGAGCCTTGGCGGTCTGATCCGAGAGTGTTGCGTTGTCGTGTTCTGCCAGAAGAAGAATGGCCATTTCTATGATCTCCTATCCCGGTCCGATTACAGCACGCCGGCTTCGTTCTTCAGCTTGTCGACCAGTTCGGCGACCGACTTGACCTTGATGCCCGCCTTGCGGCCACCGGGCTCCTCGGTCTTCAGCACCTTGAGGCGCGCCGTCGTGTCGACGCCGAAGTCGGCCGGCGTCTTCTTGTCGAGCGGCTTCTTCTTCGCCTTCATGATGTTCGGCAGCGACGCATAGCGCGGCTCGTTGAGGCGCAGGTCGGTGGTAACGACGGCGGGAAGCTTGACCTCGATGGTCTGCAGGCCGCCGTCGACTTCACGGGTGATGGATGCCTTGCCGTCGCCGATCTCGACCTTGGAGGCAAACGTGCCCTGGGCCCAGCCGAGCAGGGCTGCGAGCATCTGGCCGGTCTGGTTCGAGTCGTCGTCGATCGCCTGCTTGCCGGTGATGACGAGGCCCGGCTGTTCGGCGTCGATGACGCCCTTCAAAAGCTTGGCGACGGCCAGCGGCTCGACGGCATCGTCGGTCTCGACCAGAACGGCGCGGTCGGCACCCATGGCGAGCGCGGTGCGTAGCGTTTCCTCGGCCTTGGCCGGGCCGATCGAAACGACGACCACTTCCTCGGCCTTGCCGGCTTCCTTCAGGCGAAGGGCCTCTTCGACGGCGATTTCATCGAACGGGTTCATCGACATCTTGACATTGGCCAGCTCCACGCCGGTCCCGTCCGTCTTGACGCGAATCTTGACGTTGTAATCCACAACCCGCTTAACGGTGACGAGTATCTTCATGGGTTCCTTCCTTCACTGCTCCCGTCGGAAAATGCGCTCTGACGCGGTCCGCCGATTGTCGAATGGCGACATCGATACGCATTTTTCGTCCAAATACAACGCTCCTGCGAAGGGCGTTCCGCTTTTGCCAAAGGAATAATTGACGTTTACGTGCGCGTCAACATTCTGGTCGCGATTTTACTCAGCGACCCCAGTGAACCGGGCGCTTCGCCTCAACCGGCGCCGGCAGGACGACGCGCGGAGCGGGCTCGAGGCGGTGCCTGACGGCAGCCGGCGTGACGATGGTGCGGTCGAACAGCGGCACCCCGCGACGGCGCATGAAAAGCACGAGAATTGCGCCTGCCAGGATGCCGCCGACATGGGCCCCCCAGGAGACATTGGTTTCGCCGTCGGCCAGCAGCATGAAGAACTGTTGGCCGATCCAGAAGGCCAGCGGCACGAAGGCGGGCAGCGGCAGGGGGAAGCGGAACAGCACGAGGACCCAGATCCGCACCTTCGGATGGAGCATGAGATAGGCCGCGACCACGCCGGAGACGGCGCCCGAGGCGCCGATCAGCGGCGCTTGCGACAGTGGCGCGACAAGGGCGTGGAACAGGGCGCCGGCTGCAGCACAGGCGAGGTAGAAGATCAGGAAGCGGAAGTGCCCCAGCGCGTCCTCGACATTGTCGCCGAACACCCAGAGGAACAGCATGTTGGAGCCGAGATGCATCAGGTCGGCATGCAGGAAGGAATAGGTGAGAAAGGTTGCGTCGGGCGGCACGATCACCAGCGAGGGATCGAGCACGGCGCTGTCGAACACCACCGCCGGGATGAAGCCGAAGCCGAAGACGCTTGCCTCCGCCACCGCCTCCGGCGTCAAGAGGACGGTGAAGGCGAAGGTCAGGACATTGGCGAGGATCAGGCCGAAGGTGACGTATTGCCGCCGGATGTGCTTGAGGGCGTTGCGGTCGTGCAGCGGAATGAACACTTGGCGCCCCCTTTCGGCCTGCCGGCCGCCTATCGGTTCTTGCCCGGAACCCAGAGAATGTCCGCCTTGCCGCCGTCATTGGCGAAGCGGGCGGCGACGAACAGGAAGTCGGACAGGCGGTTGATGTATTTCAGCGCCGGCTCATCGATCGTCTCGCCTTCGAAGCGCGACAGTTCGACCATGATGCGCTCGGCCCGTCGCGCCACCGTGCGGGCCAGATGCAGATGGGCGGCGGCCGGCGAACCGCCGGGCAGGATGAAGGATCTCAGCGGATCGAGATTGGCGTTCAGTTGGTCGATCTCGCCCTCGATCCGCGTCACCTGCGCCTCGATCACCCGCAGGGGCTCGTAGGACAGCGTCTCCCCGGTTTCGGGCGCCGCCAGATCGGCGCCGAGGTCGAACAGGTCGTTCTGGATGCGCATCAGCATGGCGTCGAGTTCGGGCATGTCGCTGGTGTGCAGCCGGGCCATGCCGATCGTCGAATTGGTCTCGTCGATCGTGCCATAGGCGTCGACCCGCAGGTCGTGCTTCAGCCGGCGCGGGCCGGTGACCAGCGCGGTCGTGCCGTCGTCGCCGGTGCGGGTATAGATCTTGTTGAGCCTGACCATGGTTTCTTCCCTTTCCTACCGGCCGCCGCCGGTCAGCCAAAGCGTCAGCATGATCAGCGCGACCGCCACGGCCTGCAGGATCACGCGCATCCGCATCAGCTTATTCGAGGTGTTGCCGCTGCCGCCCTTCATCATGTTGAAAAGACCCCGGATGAGAACCAGGACGACGAGCCCCATGACGATCAGGGTAAGCACGGTGGTGAAGGTGGACATCGTTGTTAAGCGAGCTTTCTCAAAGGTTTGTCAGTCCAGCATCCGCATCAGCCGGTAGAAGAGATCGGCCGGCAGCAGACGTTTCAGTAGCATGCCGCGCCGCGCTGGAACGGTAACGGGATAATGTGGGCGGGGCCGGGTGGCGGTCAAGGCGTGTTTCAGGACTTTGTAGACGGCGTCCGGGCCGAGTTTGTAGCGGTTGACCGGCCCTGTCCCGTCGAGCCGTGCCAACTGGCGTTTGTATTCCCCGGCATGGGCGGAATTCTGAAGGTCGACGTTTTCCTCGATCATCCGCAGCGCATTGGCGGTGAAGCGGCTTTCGATCGGTCCCGGCTCGATCAGGCTGACATGGATGCCCGAGCCTTCAAGCTCCATCCTGAGCGTTACGGACAATCCTTCGAGCGCATATTTCGAGGCGGTATAGGCACCGCGATAGCGATAGGGCAGGAGCCCGAGGATGGAGGAGCACTGGACGATCCGGCCGGCGCCGCGGGCCCGCATCAGCGGGATCACCCGTCTCGTCAATTCGTGCCAGCCGAAGAAATTCGCCTCGAACTGACGGCGCAGCACGTCTGTCGACAGATCCTCGATCGCCCCAGGTTGGCCGTAGGCGCCGTTGTTGAACAGCGCGTCGATCCGCCCGCCGGCCCTTTTCGTCACCTCGTCGACCAGCGCGGCAATGCTTGCCGCGTCGGCATAGTCCATCAGCAGGGCCTCGATGCCGTCCGCTTCGAGCCCGTCCCTGTCTTCCGGTTTCCGCACGGTGGCGAAAACGCGCCACCCGTCGGCGGCAAGCGCCCTGGCGCAATGGGCGCCGATTCCGCTCGAGCAGCCGGTGACGATGATGGTCGGGCGGTCCGTCATTGATTGTTCCCTGTACAAACCGTGCGGGTTTCCCATATTCGTTCGCGGGTGACAATCGGTCCGTCGAGCCAGCGGCCAGCGAAAGCAAGGAGATCTGATGCCGGCGTTCCTGCGCATGCTCTACAAGGTCAGCTTCGACGCCCTCAATCATTTCAGCGAAGACGACGGCTGGGCCATGGCGAGCCATGTGGCCTTGTCGGCGCTGCTGGCCGTCTTTCCCTTCCTGATCTTCGGCACGGCGCTGGCGGGTCTGCTCGGCGCCGACAGTTTTGCCGACACGGCCGTGCATCTGATCTTCGACACCTGGCCGGAGGCCATCGCCAAGCCGCTGTCGGATCAGGTGGTCGAGGTGCTGACCATTCCGCGCGGCGGCCTGTTGACGGTCTCGGTGCTGGCGGCCGCCTATTTCGCCTCCAATGGGGTGGAGGCGCTCAGGGCATCGCTCAATCGCGCCTACCGCGTACCCGAGACGCGCCCCTGGTACATCACCCGCCTCGTCAGCCTCGGTTATGTCATCGGTGCCGTTATCGCGCTCGCCGCCATCAGCGCCCTTCTCGTCGCCGTCCCGGTGGCGCTCGCCTTTGCCGAAAAATGGTTTCCGCTGCTCGAGGACTTCCTCCTGACGGTCGCCAACTGGCGGATCTACGGCACGCTCGTGGTGCTGGTCCTCGGCCTGATGGTCTTCCATCTCGGACTGCCGGCCGGTCATCGCCGCATTCGCGACGTCATTCCCGGCGTGCTGCTCACCCTGATCCTCTGGCTCGTCGGCGCGCTGATCTTCGCCTATTATCTCGCAAGCTTCGCCAATTATGCCGCGACCTATGCCGGTCTCGCCTCGATCATGGTCGTGCTGGTCTTTCTCTACATGGTCGGCGCGATCTTCATCATCGGCGCCGAGTTCAACGCGGCGCTGCTGAAGTTCGAGGTGTTCGGCCAAAAGGTGCGGGCGGTCGACGTGCCCAGGTCAAAGCCCGACCAGCCGGCGGATGTCGGCTGAGGTCAGGCCCTGCCGCCGCAGTTCCCTTAGCCCGGTGTCGCCCTCGCTCTTCGACAGCTTGCGGCCGTCGGCCCCGAGGATCAGCCGGTGGTGGTGATAGACCGGCGCCGGCAGGTCGAGCAGCCTCTGCAACAGCCGGTGCACCGAGGTGGCGTGAAAGAGGTCGAGACCGCGCACGACATGGGTAATGCCCTGGCGCGCATCGTCGACGGTCACCGACAGGTGATAGCTCGACGGCGCGTCCGAGCGCCACAGCACGACATCGCCCCAGGCCGCCGGATCGGCGGCGATCTCGCCGGTTTGTCCGTCGCCCGTTTCCGTCCAGGCGAGATGCGCGCCGCATTCCGCCATCGCCCGGCCCATGTCGAGCCGAAAGGCGTGGCGGGCGCCGGCCGCGATACGTGCCTCTCGCTCGCCATCGGAAAGGTCTCGCTCGTCCGGCGGATAGAGCGGTGCGCCGTCGGGATCGCGCGGCCATGCCCGGCCCTCCGCCTCGGCGCCTGCGACGCGGGCCTTCACCGCGCCGCGGGTCATGAAGGTCGGATAGACGAGGCCGCGGGCAATCAGCTTGTCGAGTGCCGCGCGATAATCGTCGAAATGTTCCGACTGGCGGCGTACCGGCTGCTCCCAGTCGAGCCCGAGCCAGGCCAGATCCTCGAGGATCGCCTGTTCGAATTCGGGTGCGCAGCGGTTGACGTCTATGTCTTCCATGCGCAGCAGCAGGCGGCCGCCGAGCTTTTCCGCCCTGTCGGCATTGAGAAGCGCCGAGAGCGCATGGCCGAGGTGCAGCAGGCCGTTGGGGCTGGGGGCAAAGCGCAGAACCGGTCTTTGACGAATGGAGGCGATCATGCTTCCCTCTCGCACGAAATCGGGCGCGGGGAAAAGAGCGGGACGAAACCGAAATGATCATCACCAGCCCGGCAGACGTGGCGTTCGGTCTCTGCGAACTCATCGCCATCGATCCGCGCCTCGCACCGCTCGCCCGCCGCCATGCTCCGCTGCCGCTGCGCCTTGCCGAACCCGGCTTTTCCGGTCTCGCCCATATCGTCGTCTCGCAGATGGTGTCGCGGGCCAGCGCCGAGGCGATCTGGACCCGCATCACGGCGGCAAGCGGCGGGCCACCCACGGCCGAAGCCTATCTCGGGCTCGATGCCGATGTGGTCGCCGGCCTCGGCCTGTCGCGCGCCAAGGCATCCACCCTCGAGTTTGCCGCCCGCGCCGTCGCGTCGGGAACCCTCGACCTGTCGACGCTCTCCCGCCTCGACGCGACCGAGGCGATCGAAAAACTGACGGCGCTCAAGGGCATCGGCTTGTGGACCGCAGAGGTCTACCTGATGTTCTGCGGCGGCCATGCCGACATTTTTCCGGCAGGCGACGTAGCGCTGCGCGCCGCCGTCGGCGATGCCTTCGGCCATGATGCGCGGCCCGACATCCGGCAGGTGGTCGAAATCGCCGAGGCATGGCGGCCCTGGCGGTCGATCGCCGCCCGGCTGTTCTGGGCGCATTATGCCGCGGGAAGGGGCCGGGAGGCCCTTCCCGCGGTCGAATAGCGCGACGGAAGGGCGCCCCGCGGAAAGGGGGCTTCACAAGGCTGTCACAACGGACCTAATATAAAAACACAGGTGCCGAATCGATCAGGAGAATGCCTTGACGATTGCAGTCTCACCCCAGTCCTTGCCGGCACTCGTGCTGAATGCCGACTACAGGCCGCTGAGTTACTATCCCTTGTCGCTGTGGTCCTGGCAGGACGCGATCAAGGCGGTCTTTCTTGACCGTGTGAACATCATCGCCGAATACGACCATTCCGTCTGCTCGCCGAGCTTTTCCATGCGGCTGCCGAGCGTCGTCAGCCTGAAGACCTATGTCCAGCCGACGCGCAATCCGGCGTTTACCCGCTTCAACGTCTTCCTGCGCGACAAGTTCGAATGCCAGTATTGCGGCTCCGACGAGGACCTGACCTTCGACCATGTCGTCCCGCGCGCCCACGGTGGTGAGACCACCTGGGAAAACGTGGTGGCCGCCTGCTCGCCGTGCAACCTGCGCAAGGGCAGCAAGCTGCCGCGCCAGGCGCAGATGTTCCCGCACCAGAAGCCCTACCGCCCGACCGTGCAGGACCTGCACAACAATGGCCGGTCGTTCCCGCCCAACCATCTGCATGAGAGCTGGGTCGACTATCTCTACTGGGATTCCGAACTGCAGCCGTAAGCGGCTCAGCCGCGCTTGCGCAACGTCGCCCACAGCGCGATTGCTGCGAGCGCTGCGCTGGTCAGCACATTCCAGCCGGCAAAGGACAGGCCGAGCACGCGCAGCGTCGCTTCCGTGCAGGACGGCGCCTTGGTCGAGTTCAGCGCTTCGAGCACGTTGACCGGGGCTTCGCCGCCGGTCGCGCCGATGGTGCAACTGGCCGGGCCTTCCCAGAACTTCCACTCGACGCCGGCATGATAGGCGCCAAGCCCGATGCTGACGATCATCAGCACGGCGATGACGGCGAAAAGGCCGCGCGTGACGATCGGCGGCAGCTTGAACACCGACGACAGCAGTGCCAGCGCGCCGATGCCCACGCCGATGTAATAGGGATTGCGCTGCAAAAGGCAGAGCGCGCAGGGAATGTAGCCGCCGATGTGCTCGAAGCCGAGCGCCGAGCCGACGACGACCGCCATGCCGAGCGTCAGAACGGCGGCGATTGCGGTATCGGACTTTGCTAGGGAGGTGGAGAGGCTCATTGTTCGATCCCGTCAGAAGGCGAATTTCACCAGATAGAAGCCGCCGATCAGCAGCACCATGAACAGGGTGAAAAGAAGGCTGAGATATTTCTCGATGAAGATGCGGATCGGCTCGCCATAGCGGCCGAGCAGCCAGGCGACGAGAAAGAAGCGCGCGGCCCGGCCGATGATGCTGACCATGGTGAAGATGAAGAAGTTGAGCCCCGTCGCGCCGGAAAAGATGGTCAGCACCTTGTAGGGAAAGGGGGTGATGGCGGCAAACAGCACTCCCCAGCCGCCCCAAATATTGTACCACTCGGCGACCTGCTCGAAGGCGTTCTCCTTGCCGTAGAAGGCAAGGATCGGGCGACCGATCAGGTCGTAGAGGAACATGCCGATCGCGTAGCCGAGAAAGGCACCGAGCACGGATGCGACAGTGCAGATCAGCGCCAGCCTCATCCAGTTCGCCGGCTTGGCGATCACCATCGGGATCAGCAGCACGTCCGGCGGAATGGGAAAGAACGAGCTTTCGATGAAGGACACACCGAACAGGCCTTTTTCGGCATGGCGGGTTGCCGCCAGTGACATGGTCCAGTCGTAGAGGCGGCGCAGCATGGTTGTTTTCCTGTTCCTCGGGCCGAGCGGTTTTAGTTAAGCGACAGGCCACTGTAAATGCCCGGCGCTGCGTCGCACCATCCCGATCGAAAACAATCCTGTGAACGTGCTTCGGCGAAAAAGGCGGTTGACCGCCTCGGCGCGCTTCGTATAGTCCGGCGCTGTCCTACCGACACACGACGCTTCTGTGCCCCATTGGCGGAACTGGTAGACGCGCTCGACTCAAAATCGAGTTCCGAAAGGAGTGCTGGTTCGATTCCGGCATGGGGCACCAATCGCTGCATTGTCGCTGCCACACTTCGTCTGTGGCGTGGACGTCAGCTGTTGCAAACCCGGCATAAATCGTCGGCAGCTTGTGGGCGAAAACTCTCCAATCGTGGTCGCGCCAAACCGTCTGCCACCGACGTTTCATCTGCCTCAGGCCTTTGGTTCCGCCTTCGCCGCGTCCAACTGTGCAAGCAGCGCCTTCAATTCGCCGGCGCGTACCAGTTGAGCCGGGGTCCGGCCGCCCAGTTCGGCGAAGTGGTGGCTGCGATACCATTTTTCCGCGGCCTCGACCGATCCGAGGCCCCTGACGACCCGCCCCAGCACGAACCGCTTGGCTTCAGCCGCCGGGATCTCGCCGCCGTCTATGGCGGCGCCGACCTTCATCAGCGCCGATTTCATCGCCTGCTGCTTCATCTCCAGGCGCGCGGCGGAGACGGCCGGGGGGACGGGGGCGACGATGTTGACCGTCGCCGTCGCCGGGCGATCGGCCGCGTCCGGGCCACGCTTCGCATTCGCCGTCTTCGGCAGTAGCCCGGCATCGACGGTGACCTGTCGAACGGGCTGGGCTGGGCGCGGGTTCTTGCCGGATGTTTTCATCGAATGGGTCTCTGCGATCGGAAAGGAATTTGGGCGCCCTGCCATAGCCTGGCCCCGCCGGCTCATGCCCCTGGCGGGTGAGAATCCGGCTTGTCTAGTTAGCACGTCGTTTCCGAGGCTGTCCAGAAACGCAAGCCCGCCCGGGCGGCTGCGGACCGGCATTTCGCCCTTCCATTGTGCAGTTGCGAAAGGAATGCTAGCAAAATGGCAGGTCAATTCGGAAAACCCCGCATGTTTCTGCCCGAAAGCAGCTCCTATGAGCGTCTGTGTCGCGACTTCGCGTGGCAGATCCCCGGCAATTTCAATATCGGCCGCGCGGTCAGCGACGACTGGGCGCGGCATCATCCCGACCGCGTCTGCCTCGAACATTTCTCACCGGACGGCCGCCACCCGTCGATGACCTATGGCGAGCTTTCGGCGCAATCCTCGGCCTTCGCCCATGCGCTGGCCGCGCTCGGCATCGCCCGCGGCGACCGCATCGCGCTGCTTTTGCCGCAATCGTTCGAGACGGTGATCGCCCATGTGGCCATCTACAAGATGGGTGCCATCGCCCTGCCTCTGGCGCTGCTGTTCGGGGTCGAGGCGCTGCAATACCGGTTGGCGGCCGCCGGCGCGAAGGCGATCGTCACCAATGATTTCGGACTTGCGCGTCTGGCCGAGATCCGGCCGGACCTGCCGGTCCTCGAGCATGTGATCACGACTGGTGCGCCCTGCGATGATGCTCACTGCTTTGCCGACCTCGTCGCCGCCCATCCGCCTGTTTTTGAGGTCGCCGATACTGGACCGGATACGCCGGCCCTGATGATCTTCACCTCGGGCACGACCGGTCCGCCGAAGGGGGCGCTGCATGGCCACCGGGTTTTGCCGGGCCACATTCCCGGCTTTCAGATGGTGCATGATTTCCTCCCCCAACCGGGCGACAAGATCTGGACACCGTCCGACTGGGCCTGGGCCGGCGGCCTGCTCAATGCGCTGCTTCCGGCGTTGATGCTCGGCGTGCCGGTCGTTTCGTCACCGGCGCAGAAGTTCGATCCCGACACGGCCTTTCGCATCATGGCCGAGATGAAGGTGCGAAACGCCTTCATTCCGCCAACCGCCCTGCGCCTGCTGAAGTCCGTCGAAAAGCCGCTGGAGAAATACGATCTCGTGCTGCGCAGCATCGGCTCGGCCGGCGAATCGCTCGGCCGTGAAACCTATGAATGGGTGAAGGCGACGCTCGGCATCGTGCCCAACGAATTCTACGGCCAGACCGAGTGCAATTTCGTCCTCGGGTCGGCGGCAAATCTCGGCGTGACCAGGGCCGGCGCCATCGGCCGTGCCGTGCCTGGCCATCGGGTGGCGATCATCGACGAGGCGGGCCGTGAAGTGCCCGCGGGCGTCACCGGCCAGGTGGCGATCAAAAGGCCCGATCCGGTGATGTTCCTCGGCTACTGGAACGACGAGGCGGCGACGGCGCGAAAATTCGTCGGCGACTGGATGAAGACCGGCGATCTCGGCCGGATGGATGCGGACGGCTATGTCGAGTTCTTTGGTCGCGACGACGATGTCATCACCTCTTCCGGCTATCGCATCGGCCCCGCCGAAATCGAGGACTGTCTCATCGGCCATCCGGCGGTCCGGCTGGCGGCCGCCATCGGCAAGCCCGATCCGCTGCGCACCGAGATCGTCAAGGCCTTCGTCGTGCTTTCGCAGGGCTATCAGCCCAGCCCGCAGCTTGCCGCCGAGATCGGCGACTGGGTCAAGCAGCGGCTTTCGATGCACGAATATCCGCGCGAGGTGGAGTTCATCGACGAAATGCCGCTGACCACCAGCGGCAAGGTCATCCGCCGGTTCTTGCGCGACCGCGAACCGGCGCTCGCCGCCGAATAGGCTCTGTGGGGGGCGCTCAGTCGTTGAAGCGGCGCGACAGGATCTTGTCGCGCAGGATGCGGGCGAGGTTGCGGGTGTTGCGGTAGAGGTGCAACTGGGTCGCTGCCTGGCGCATGTCGCGGTCGGTATTGGGCTTCAGGCCGATCAGCAGCGTTCCCATCTCCTCGCGCTCCTTCCAGAACCGGCTCATGATCGGATGATCCGGCACGGCGCAACTGTCGGTGCGCTCGATATTGGCGTCGTCGAGATGCCAGTCGGTCAGGTCGGCGAGCAGCAGCTTGCCCGGCGAGAAACGGGCATAGCGCTCGTCATAGGCGGTCTTCCACGTATAGGCCTCGCCGGCCATGATGAACACCACCATCGAGGCGATCGCCCGGCCGTCGAGGTCGAGCGTGTGAATGCGCACGGCGTCGACTTCGGCCAGGTTGGTGATCGCCTCGCGGGCAAAGGCGGCGCGGAAGCGGTCCATGACCATGGCGGAGCGCTTGCGCCCCTTCCAGCCGCTGGCCTCGAGCGCCAGGAACTCCTCCATGCGCAGGCGGATATCGTCGGGCTGGCGGGCGACGTTGTAGCTCACGCGTCCCTGTTCTCCCAGCAGGCGGAACTGCCGGCGCATGTCGCGCAGGTGGTTCTTGGCGATCGTCGTCTTGAGATAGGCGTCGCCGTCCTCCTCGCTTTGCAGCATGGGTCGCTCGAAGGTGTTGGTAACCGTCAGCGGCAGGTCGCGGCCGATCGCCACCGCTTTCAGCAATTGGGCAAACCGGCCGTTGAGGCGCAAATCCGGCAGCACCAGCACACCCGGCAAGCGGGCTTCCGGCCGGGCGAGGGCCTCCAGCATGTTGTCGATCGTCTCGGCCGCGCCCTCGGCATCGACCAGCGGCGTGCCGAGCGGGCCGAACGGATTGGACCAGATCCGCAGGATCGACGGGCCGACGGAAAAGCCGGGCTTTTCGACGGAGAACGGCATCATCAGGCGCACGCGGCTGCGGCGCGCATCCTCGTCACGCAGGACGGCAAGCCGGATCTGCCTTTCCTCGAGCCGCGGCATGGCAGGCGCGAGGAAACGCGGGGCGAAGAAGACATTGGCCTCCATCACGCGATAGGTGAGGAAGTCGAGTTCCTCCTGTAGGTCGTAGCCGACGCGACCGGGATAAAGGCTGAGCTGCCGGCCGGGTCGGCCGACGTCGAGGCGCAGGTCGGCGGCGGGACGACCGTCGGTCTCGCCCGCCAGCGTGCCGACCAGCCGGTTGGCATTGCTGTTCATGCTCTCGCTGTAGATCGGTGGTTCCACCATGATCAGGACGTCCTCGTCTTGTTCAGGATCGCCAGCGGGTCGGCAAAGGCGAAGAGTACGATGCCGAGCGAGGAGCGCACGGCCAGATGCAGCAGAACCGCCTCGACCATCATCGCCGCGGCGGTCGCGGCGGCCGCGCCGGTCAGGCCATAGAGTGGGATCATCGTCACGTTGAGGCCGATATTGGCGGCAAGTGCGGCGACATAGACCAGCACGCACAGCCGCTGCTTGCCGGCCATGGTCAGCAGCACCTCGCCGGGGCCGACGATCGCCTTCGACAGGCTGCCGGCAAACAGGATCGCCATCAGCCAGTAGCCGGCGGTAAACGCATTGCCGAACAGCGACAGCAGCAGATTGCCGGCGGCAAGTACGGTCAGGCCGACGACCAGAGAGGGCCAGAAGCTCCAGCGTACGGTGGTGCCGGCAAAGACGGCGAGCGGGCGCAGATCGTCGTCGGCCATCATCGCCGCGAAGCGCGGGGCGGCGGCGGCCTTGACCGCGAAGAAGACGAACTGCACCAGCGCCATGGTCTTGGCGGCGGCGAAGTAGATCGCCACCTGGTCCGGCTCGAGATAGAGTCCGACCACGACGACGTCGGAATTGGTCAGCAGGAAGCCGAATCCGTCGATCAGGAAGATCGGCAGCGCCACCTTGAACCAGGCGAGGAAGTCGATCTTGCGCGGTCCGGCGATGTAGCGCTGCTGGAGCCTGCGGTCGATGGTGAGGAACTGGCCGAGGCTCGTCACATAGGTCGCGGCGAGCGCCGCCTGCATCGCCGTCGTCGCGGTATGCGGCGCGCCGAGGGCGACCGCCGCCAGCATGAAGCCGAGGATCAACAGCGGGCGGACGATATAGGTCGGGGAAAGGGCCGCCACCGGCCAGCTATTGGCCCGCGCCGTGCCGTCCAGCACGTCGCCGAGCGCGATCATCGGCAGCGCCAGGAGGCCGAGGAACAGCGGGATCATGTAGTAGGCCTCGATCGCCTCGCCAAAGAAGTGCAGCACGGCAAAGCCGATGAGGGCGAGCGCGCTGGCCGAGCCGATCGAGAAGACCCTGGCGGTCATCGTCAGCCCGCGGATCTCGTCGCGGGCGTCGCGGGCGTCATACTGCGGCAGGAAGCGGATGACGGCGGTGTGGAAGCCGAGGCAGGAGAGGTTGCCGAAAAGCACGACCAGAACCCAGACGAAGACGAATATGCCGTATTCGAACTCGCCCATCAGGCGCGCCTGGATGATCTGCGAGCCGAAGGCGATGGCGGCGGAGACGACGCGGATGGCAAAGGCGATCAGCGCCATGCGCTGGGCACGCGCCGTCTCGTCCTGGCGCGACAGCGCCGAGACGAGCTTGTGCAATGCCGGATGGAGGCCGGATGGCAGCAATTTCTCCGCAGTGTGGATGACCGCCATGATCGACAACAAGGTCCGCTGGTGACGCAATAACAGCGCCGATCTTGTCAGATCACGGTTAAGAAACGGTTCGCTCTTCGCCCGCGAAGATAGCGAAAAGGCGACCTTTCGGCCGCCTTCTGGCAATCCATCACCCTATCGTGACCGCCGGTCAGGCGTTCTCGTAGGCGCCGTGGCAGTGCTTGTATTTCTTGCCCGAACCGCAGGGGCAGGCATCGTTACGCCCGACCCGACCCCAGGACGAGGGATCGTTCGGGTCGCGATTTTCCGGTTCGACGAAGGGAAGGGCGGCGGTAACCGAGCCTTCGCCAAAATCGTCCTCGCCAGTGGTGGCATCGACGTGATGGCCTTCCATTTGCGGCACGGTCGGCGCCGGCGGGGCTTCCCGAACCAGTTCGACACGCATCATCTGGGTGGTGACGGCGTCGCGCAGGTTGGCGAGCAGCGCCTGGAACAGCTCGAAGGCTTCGGCCTTGTATTCCTGCAGCGGGTCGCGCTGGGCATAGCCGCGGAAGCCGACGACCGAGCGCAGGTGGTCGAGGTTGACGATGTGCTCGCGCCACAGGTTGTCGATCGTCTGGAGGACGACCGAGCGCTCGACATAGCCCATGATCTCCGCGCCGAACCGCTCGGCCTTGTCGGCCATCGCCTTGTCGGCGGCTTCGGTGATGCGGGCCACCATGTCGTCCTCGGCAATGCCCTCCTCGGCCGCCCAGGCCTCGATCGGCAGATCGAGATTGAGGGTGACGGCAACCTGCTGCTTGAGGCCGGGCACGTCCCACTGCTCGACATAGGCGCGCTCGGGGATGTGCGTGCGCACCATGCTCTCGATGACTTCGTGGCGCATGTCCTCGATCGTGCCGGACACGTCGGTCGCGTCCATCAGCTCGATGCGCTGCTCGAAGATCACCTTGCGCTGGTCGTTCAGCACGTCGTCGTATTTCAGCAGGTTCTTGCGGGTGTCGAAGTTGCGCGCCTCGACCTTCTTCTGGGCGCGTTCCAGCGCCTTGTTGATCCACGGATGGACGATCGCCTCGCCTTCCTTGAGGCCGAGCTTCTGCAGCATCGAATCCATGCGGTCGGAACCGAAGATGCGCATCAGGTCGTCCTGCAGCGACAGGTAGAACTTGGAGCGGCCCGGGTCGCCCTGACGGCCGGAGCGGCCGCGCAGCTGGTTGTCGATGCGTCGGCTCTCGTGGCGCTCGGTGGCGATCACGTAAAGGCCGCCGGCGGCGAGCGCCTTGGCCTTCAGTTCGGCCACCTCGGCCTTGATCGCGGCGGCCTTGGCGTCGCGTTCGGCGCCCGGCTCCATGCCTTCGAGCTCATGCTCGAGACGCATGTCGATATTGCCGCCGAGCTGGATGTCGGTGCCGCGGCCGGCCATGTTGGTGGCGATGGTGACGGCGCCGGGAACGCCGGCCTGGCTGACGATATAGGCTTCCTGCTCGTGATAGCGGGCGTTCAGGACCTTGAAATCCTTGAAGCCGCTGGCGCTCAGCATGGTGGCCAGAAGCTCGGACTTCTCGATCGAGGTGGTGCCGACCAGAACCGGCTGGTTGCGCTCGCTGGCGGCCTTGATCTCGTCGATGATCGCCTTGAACTTCTCGTCGAAGGTCCGGTAGACCTCGTCATCCTCGTCGATACGCTGGATCGGCAGGTTGGTCGGCACTTCGAACACTTCCAGCCCGTAGATGTTCTGGAATTCCTCCGCCTCGGTCGAGGCCGTGCCGGTCATGCCGGCGAGCTTGCCGTACATGCGGAAATAGTTCTGGAAGGTGATCGAGGCCAGCGTCTGGTTTTCCGGCTGGATCTGTACCTTTTCCTTGGCTTCGAGCGCCTGGTGCTGGCCTTCGGAATAGCGGCGCCCGGGCATCATGCGGCCGGTAAATTCGTCGATGATGACGATTTCATCGTTGCGGACGATGTAGTCCTTGTCACGCGAAAACAGCTTGTGGGCCTTGAGCGCATTGTTGATGTGGTGAACGATCGCGACGTTCTCGACATCGTAGAGCGACGCGCCCTTCAACAGGTTGGCTTCGCGCAGCAGGTTCTCGAGCTTCTCGGTGCCGACTTCCGAGAAGTTGGCCGAGCGCTGCTTCTCGTCGATTTCGTAGTCCTCTTCCGACAGAAGCGGGATGAAGGCGTCGATCGTGGTGTAGAGATCGGAGCGGTCGTCGAGCGGGCCGGAAATGATCAGCGGCGTGCGGGCTTCGTCGACCAGGATCGAGTCCACTTCGTCGACGATCGCGTAATTGTGGCCGCGCTGGACCATCTGGCCGCGCTCGTACTTCATGTTGTCGCGCAGATAGTCGAAGCCGAGTTCGTTGTTGGTGGCGTAGGTGATGTCGCAGGCGTAGGCCGCGCGACGTTCGTCGTCGGTGATGCCGTGGACGATGACGCCGGTGGTGAGGCCGAGGAAGCTGTAGAGCCTGCCCATGGTCATCGAGTCGCGCTTGGCGAGGTAGTCGTTGACGGTCACGACATGCACGCCCTTGCCGGCAAGTGCGTTCAAGTAGACGGCGAGCGTCGCCACCAGCGTCTTGCCTTCACCCGTCTTCATCTCGGCGATGGCGTTGTCGTTGAGGATCATCGCGCCGACCAGCTGCACGTCGAACGGACGCATGCCGAGCGCGCGGAGCGAGGCTTCGCGGGCAACGGCAAAGGCAGGCACCAGCAGGTCGTCGATCGACTTGCCGTCGGCCAGCATCTTGCGAAACTCTTGCGTCTTGCCGGCGAGTGCCTCGTCGGTGAGCGCCTTCATGCTCTCTTCGAGCGCGTTGATGGCGGCGACCTTCGGCTGATAGGAGCGAATGCGGCGCTCATTGGCCGAACCGAAGAGTTTGCGGGCGAGCCCACCAAGACTGACCATTCGATGGTCCTTTCTGACCTTCGTCATATTCTTTGCGCGCCCCTGCCAGCCGCAGAATTTCGGCGATTGGACACAGAGCAGCGGGAAACGGCTCTGGACGCGCGATTGCGTGACAGATAAGAGGGGGGTCGAATGATGTCAACGCCACAGGGCGGCCGGAGAAGCCCGGCCTGGCGTGCGTTTGACAATTTTTCGCCCGATTTGAACGGTCTTGAAACGGTTCACCTTCCGAAAGGTTTCTTATGCTTCGTCTTCATAAAATAGCGCTTGCCGCCTGCGTTGCGTTCATCGGGCTGCAGGGCCAGGTTCTTGCCCAGGACGCCGATGCCGTCGTCGCCAAGGTCGGCAAGCTGGAAATCACCCAGTCGGACCTCGACTTGGCGATCGCCAATCTCGATCCGCAGCTTGCCCAGCTGCCGGACGAGCAGAAGAAGGTTGCCGCACTGTCCGGCGCGATCGACGTCAAGCTGCTCGCCGGCAATGCCGATGGCGAAGGCCTGAAGGACGACGCCGAGTTCAAGAAGCGCATGGCCTTCATCGCCGACCGCGAATTGCACAACATCTATTTCAAGAAACATGTCGTCGATGCCGTCACCGAAGACGATGTGAAGGCCCGCTACGAGAAGGAAATCGCCGCCCTGCCGAAGCAGGAGGAGGTCAGCGCCCGTCATATCCTGGTGAAGACCGAGGAAGAGGCCAAGGCGATCATCGCCGATCTCGACGCCGGCAAGGACTTCATCGAACTCGCCAAGGAAAAGTCGACCGACCCGAACAAGTCGGAAGGTGGTGATCTCGGATACTTCACCAAGGGTCGCATGGTTCCGGAATTCGAGGAGGTCGCCTTCGCCATGGAGAAGGGCACCTACACCAAGACCCCGGTCAAGACCCAGTTCGGCTTCCATGTCATCAAGCTCGAGGACAAGCGCGACGCCGCTCCGCCGGCCTATGAAACGGTCGCCCAGCAGGTTCGCCAGCTGGTGATGCGCGACAAGTATCTCGAAATCATCGAGAAGGCCAAGGCCGAGCAGACCGTCGAGATCCTCGACGAGGCGCTGCGCAAGGGCTACGAGGACGTCAACAAGCCGCAGCAGTAATCGGCGATTTCGATCGAAAACACGGGCCCGCATTTGGGCGGGCCCGCTTCATTGCAGGCAGCGAAGATGAGCGCAACCGTTTCCCCCCTGGCCCCCAAGTCCTACCCGGACATGCCGCCCATCCGCGGTCTGCGCATGGCGACCGCCGCCGCCGGCATCAAGTACAAGAACCGCACCGACGTGCTGCTGATGGCGTTCGATCGTCCGGCCGCGGTCGCCGGCGTGTTCACCCGGTCGAAGTGCCCGTCGGCGCCGGTCGATTTCTGCCGCACCAACCTCGCCCATGGCGTGGCGCGCGGCGTCGTCGTCAATTCCGGCAATGCCAACGCGTTCACCGGCGTGAAGGGCAAGGCGGCGACCGAGCTTACGGCGAAGTCGGCGTCAGCGGCGCTGGGTTGTGGCGAGAACGAGATCTATCTCGCTTCCACGGGCGTGATCGGCGAACCCCTCGACGCCACCAAGTTCGCCGGCGTTCTCGGCGACATGGCCAAGGGGGCCACGGGCGATTTCTGGCTGGAAGCGGCCAAGGCGATCATGACCACCGACACTTATCCCAAGGTGGCGACGCGCACGACCGAGATCGGCGGCGTCACGGTGACGATCAACGGCATCGCCAAGGGTGCGGGCATGATCGCGCCGGACATGGCGACCATGCTGTCCTTCGTCGTCACCGACGCCGATATTGCCGCCCCCGCGCTGCAGGGCCTGCTTTCGGCCGGCGTCGATCCGACCTTCAATTCCATCACCGTCGACAGCGATACCTCGACTTCCGACACGCTGATGCTGTTTGCCACCGGCGCGGCCTCGGCCGACGGGCAGAAGACGATCGAGACCGCTGATGATCCGGCGCTTTCCGGCTTCAAGCGGGCGCTCAATGACCTGCTCAAGGACCTGGCGTTGCAGGTGGTGCGCGACGGCGAGGGCGCCCGCAAGATGGTCGAGATCACCGTGACCGGTGCCGAGAGCGATCTCGCCGCGAAGAAGATCGCGCTGTCGATCGCCAATTCGCCGCTGGTCAAGACCGCGGTTGCCGGCGAAGACGCCAATTGGGGCCGCATCGTCATGGCGGTCGGCAAGTCCGGCGAAATGGCCGACCGCGACCGGCTGGCGATCTGGTTCGGCGATATCCGTGTCGCCGTCAACGGCGAGCGCGACCCGGCCTATTCCGAAGAGGCGACGACTGCCGTGATGCAGCGCGAGGACATTCCGGTCCGCGTCGATATCGGGCTTGGCGAGGGCAAGGCGACGGTCTGGACCTGCGACCTCACCAAGGAATATGTGGCGATCAACGGCGATTACCGGAGTTGATCGCCGCGATGCCCCAGGCCGACACCGATCAGAACCTGCCGCTCGTCCGGCGCCTCGAAGCCGTCGGCTTTCGCGCCTGGCCCGCGACATCCGTGCAGTATGACGGCAGCTGGCAGGTCCGTCTTTCCGGCGGTCACCCGTCGAAGCGGCTGAACTGCGTCGTCGCGCTCGATCCGTCCGACAGCCGCGACATCGCCATCCGGCTTCAGAAGGCGGCGCGCCGATTCGAGGCCCATGGCCGGCCGATCCTGGTGCGCGAGACGCCCTTGACGCCGAAGCCGTTGATCGACCTCATGCAGGCCGATGGCTGGGAGCGGTTCGAAGAGGTGGTGACCCTGACGCTCGACCTGACCAGGATCGAGCTGCCCGAAGGCACCCTCGATCATCTGCCGAGCCATGACGTCGGTCGCTACGTCGATGCCGATCTCCTGGTGCATGGCAGCGACCCGGCGCTTAAACCCGCGCTTGCCGAGGTGGTGAGTTCGATCAAGCCACCGACCGGGCTGTTCGTCATCGAGGACAAGGATGCCGGACCGGTGGCCGTGGCGCTCTGCGTGCAGGACAACGACCTGGCCGGCATCATGTCGCTTGCCGTCAAGGCCGATCAGCGCCAGCGCGGCCTCGGGCTCGAGATCGTCACGGCGGCGCTGCGCTGGGCGCGGATGCGCGGGGCGAGAACCGCCTGGCTGCAGGTCCTGGCGGACAATGCGCCGGCAATGGCGCTCTATTCGAAACTGGGCTTCACCGAGGCCTATCGCTACGCCTATTGGCGCAAGGGGCCTTCCGCATGAGCAATGCCGGCAAGCCGATCCTGCTCGTCGCGGCCTGCGCGCTGGTCGATGCCGACAATCGCATTCTTCTGGCGCAGCGTCCCGAAGGCAAGTCGCTCGCCGGGCTGTGGGAATTTCCCGGCGGCAAGGTCGAGGCCGGGGAAACACCGGAGGAGACGCTGGTCCGCGAACTCGAGGAGGAACTCGGGGTCGTGACCAAGGTGCCGTGCCTGGCGCCTTTGACCTTCGCCAGCCATACCTACGAGACCTTCCACCTTTTGATGCCCCTCTACATCTGCCGGCGCTACGAGGGCATCGCCCATGGCCGCGAGGGGCAGGCGGTGAAATGGGTGCGCTCCAAGGCGCTGCGCGATTATCCCATGCCGCCGGCCGACGAGCCGCTGATTCCTTTCCTCCAGGATCTTCTTTAGCTCTTTCCAAAATTTGCCGACGTTCTTAACGCAAAGTTTACGGGCCTGGGGCAAACCTCGGTTTTGTTGTTCATGCGTTCGAAGCGTGTGTGTGGAGCGGAACATGGCAAACGAGGATTTCTGGAAGACCGTGCGGTCGAGAGAACGGTCTTCGCATCTGTCCGGCAAGACCGGCGTACTCAACATCGCGCTGCTGTTCGGCATGGCGGCGATCGCCTTGTCGCTCGTCATCACCCCCATGCTCGCCGACCGCACCGACAAGCGGAGCCTGGCCTATCAGCCGGATCAGGTCGACATGATGAGCACCGGCTCGATCGGCCGATCGGACGGGAGCAAGCGCTATACCATTCGCCGCAGCGTGCTTCAGGAAACGCCGGGATCCGTCTGCATCGTCGGCGACGGCTGCTGATCGGCACGCCCGCCGGGCCGGGAGCGTCGTGAGCGGCGTCGACATGCCATCAGGAGAGAGCATGCATCTCGTTTTGAAGTTCATCGCCGACCGCCGGGCGGCCACAGCCATCGAATACGGCCTGATCGCCGCGATCATCGGCCTGGCGCTCATCCTCGGCTTCGGCGCCTTCTCCGATTCGCTGGCCGCGATGTTCCAGAGGATCGCCACGGTCCTCAACGGTTCCTGAAAACAGGCGCCCTTTGCGCGACGCGCGCATCGCGCCCCGAAGCCGCGCGCGATGCACACCATCGGCGAGAGCGGCTTTGTCAACCATCCCCCTTCGTGGTCGGGCGAGGGCCCCGTGTCGGGTCGAGCGCATCGGCCAGCCGCATCTTGGCCGAGCCCGGCTTCAACGGCTTCTGCTGGCTTTCATGCGGCGCCCAGCCCGAGACGAAGATGATCGAGAAGGTGGCGCGGATACGGCCGTCCGGGTCGGCGTAGCGCTCGGCATAGCGCTGGGCGGCCTTGAGGAAGAAGGCACGGCCGACCGGCTTGCGGCTGCGGCCCAGGAGCGGGTTGGCCATGCCCATGGCTTTGAGGTCGCGCATCAGGGCGAACAGGTTGTCGTAGCGGACGGTGAAGCTCTCCTCGTCGATCACCGGCAGGGTAAATCCGGCGCGCTGCATCAGGCCGCCGACGTCGCGGATGTCGGGGAAGGGAATGACGCGGGGACTGGCGCCGCCGTAAAGCTCGACCTCGGTGGTCAAGAGCACGTCGCGCAATTCGCCAAGCGTGCCGGCACCGGGGATGGCGGCGAGGAACAGGCCGTCGGGCTTCAAGGCGCGGCGGATCTGTACCAGCACGCCCGGCGTGTCGTTGGTCAGGTGCAGCGCCAGCGGCGAGAGAACGAGATTGACCGATTGCGGTTCGAGCGGCACGGCCTCGAACGGCGCTTCGGTGAGCGCTTCACCGTCGGCTGAGAAATCCTGATGGGTCTCGATGCGGTCGAGCGTGTCGATCTTGCCCGTTTGGAGCGCCAGCCGCGCTGTAGCGCCTGTGGCGCCGTGCAGCTCGACCGCATGCTCGAAGCGGCGCTCGACCAGGGAGAGGCGCTCGGACAGTTCGCGCGCCGCGATCTCCAGGAGGAAGTCGGTACCCGTCTCCAGCCGGCGACGGGCGCGCAGCCGGTTCGCCGTCACCAGGTCCTGATCGAAAATCCGTTCCATCCTGTCCGCTCCCGTCAAAAACTCGGTCTGGCAAAGGCGCCGGCAAGCGCTTAAAGTCAATCGCATGCCGGGTCAAATAGTGCAAAAAGCCGTGTCCGTCAGCGTCACCTTGCCGATCGGCATCGCGGCTTTCCTGCGCGACATCGTCTTTCCGCCGAGCTGCGCCCACTGCCATTGCCGCACCGGCCGGCATGGCGGGCTCTGCCCGCGCTGCTGGTCGTCCATGCGCTTCATCGAACGACCGTTTTGCGAAGTGCTCGGCACGCCGTTCGGCCATGATCCCGGTTCCGGCATGCTGTCGGCCGAGGCGATCGCAAATCCGCCGGTGTTCGACCGGCTGCGCAGCGTCGCGATCCACGAGGGCATCGCCCGCGACCTGGTGCACGACCTGAAGTATCGCGACCGCACCGATCTCGCGCCGATGATGGCCGGCTGGATGGCGCGGGCCGGCGGCGAAGCGCTCTCAAACTGCGATGCCGTGGTGTCCGTGCCACTGCACCGGACCCGGCTGTTTTCCCGCAAGTTCAACCAGTCGGCCGAGCTCGGCCGGCATGTGGCGCGCCTCTCGGGCAGGCCCTTCCTGCCGCTCGCGCTGGTGCGCAACAAGAAAACCGTCCAGCAGGTGGGGCTGACCGCCAATGCCCGGGCGCTCAACGTGCGCGGCGCCTTCGGCGTGCCGGAGGCTATGTCGCCGCAGGTGTTCGGCCGGCGCATCGTGCTGGTCGACGACGTCTTTACAACCGGGGCGACGGTCAGCGCCGCTACCCGCGCGCTGAAGCGGGCGGGTGCCCGGGAGGTCACAGTTTTAACCTTTGCAAGGGCTCTCTCCGGTCCTATATGACAGGGACAATGACATCCTTTCCGGCTCTCGCCGGCCCCATCCGACCGGAGACACATATGGCATCCGTGACCATCTATACCCGCCAGGGCTGCGGCTACTGCTCGCGCGCCAAGGCGCTGCTCGCCTCGAAGGGCGTTTCCTATCTCGAGCATGACGCGACCGGCAATCCGGAGCTGCGCCAGGAAATGATCGCCAAGTCGAACGGCGGCATGACCTTCCCGCAGATCTTTATCGGCGAGCGCCATGTTGGCGGATGCGACGACCTGCATGCACTCGACCGGGCCGGCAAGCTCGACGCCCTTCTGGCGGCTTAAGGAAAAACAGATCATGACCTTCAAGGCTGCTGCCATCCAGATGTGCTCGGGCGTCGACCCGGAAAAGAACGCCGCTTCCATGGCCCGCCTCGTGCGTGAAGCCGCCGGCCACGGGGCGATCTATGTGCAGACGCCGGAAATGACCGGTGCCGTGCAAAAGGACCGCTCCGGCCTGATGGCCGTCCTGCGCGACGAAGAGCATGATATCATCGTCAAGACCGCCGGGGATCTTGCGCGTGAACTTTCGATCCATCTCCATGTCGGCTCCACCGCGATCCTTCTTCCCGATGGAAAGATCGCCAACCGGGCCTTCCTGTTCGGACCCGACGGCCGCAAGATCTGCGCCTACGACAAGATTCACATGTTCGACGTCGATCTCGACAATGGCGAGAGCTGGCGCGAGAGCGCTGTCTACCGGCCGGGCGACAAGGCGATGGTCGCCGACCTGCCCTTTGCCAAGCTCGGCTTCGGCATCTGCTATGACGTTCGTTTCCCGCAGCTGTTTCGCGCGGAAGCGGTTGCCGGCGCGCAGATCCTGACCACGCCGGCGGCCTTTACCCGCCAGACCGGCGAGGCGCATTGGGAAGTGCTGTTGCGCGCCCGGGCGATCGAGAACGGTGCCTTCGTCATTTCCGCGGCACAGGCCGGCACGCACGAGGATGGCCGTGAAACCTTCGGCCATTCGATGATCGTCGACCCCTGGGGCAAGGTTCTGGCCGCTGCCGGCGGCACGGGCGAGGCGATCGTGCTGGCTGACATCGACATTGCGGCCGTGGCCGCGGCGCGCGCCAAGATCCCCAATCTGAAGAACGCGCGCGACTTCGAACTCAGCATGCAGCCGGAACTGGCGAAAGGGGGCGTCACCGTTTGATCCGCTATTCGCTCATCTGCGACAAGGGACACGACTTCGAGGGCTGGTTCTCGGAGAGCGGCGACTTCGACCGCCAGAAGGCGAGCGGTTTCTTGAGCTGTCCCGCCTGCGGTTCGCTCGAAGTATCGAAGGTGCTGATGGCGCCTTCGGTCTCGACCGCACGGCAGAAGGAAGCGGTGCATGCGCTGGCGGTGACCGAGGTGCAGAAGGCGGCGATGGCAACGCTGAAAGAGGCGGTTGCCTCGATCCGGGCCAATAGCGAGGATGTCGGCGAGCGGTTTCCCGAGGAGGCCCGCAAGATCCATTACGGCGAGGCCGAAGCGCGCGGCATCATCGGCGAGGCGTCGATTGCCGAAGTCAAGGCGCTGGTCGACGAGGGCATCGAGATTGCGCCGCTGCCGGTGTTGCCGGACGACGTGAATTGAGCCGCGGCGAACATCACCTGGCGATCTATAATTTTGGTGTGCACGTCGCGCCATACGGCGATGCGGCAGTCAACGGTTTCGTTCTGCGCGAACCGCTGAACTTCGAAGCAGCCCGCTGTGCCGTCGGTTATGTCGGGCGTTCGGGTTATGACGGCGAGCCTGGTCCCGAAAGCTGGGGCGTCCAGACGTTTCCTCGATTTCTCCAAGGCAGTGGCCGTGATTCCGGTCCTTCTTCCCTGTCTCTTTGGCGAGATATCGAGTGCCTGATGGCTTTCTCCTATTCCGGCGTTCATGCTGACGCGCTTAAGCACGCGCGGCGCTGGAATGTGCCGCAGCAATGGCCGCCCCTCGTCCTGTTCTGGGTGCAGGCCGGACGGCAACCGGAATGGACAGAGGCGGTACGGCTTTTCGAACAATTGGCGGACTATGGCCCATCCGCGGAGGCTTTCACCTTCAAACAGCCGTATAGTCCAGAAGGCCGGCCCTATGTCATTGACCGGGCACGGGTGAAGGCGATTTCTGCCGAGAACGTCGATGGGCAGGCGGAACTGATGCAGATCGTTCGCGGCTTGCCGGCTTGAACCAAACCGTCTCTCGACCCCACCGCCCCCCGCTCACCCCTTGAAACCGCCACCGTCGAGAAAGGTCTGCTCCTCCGGCGTCGTCTCGCGTCCGAGCGCGGCGTTGCGGTGGGGGAAGCGGCCGAACCTGGCGATGATGTCGCGGTGCTCGACCGCCCAGCGCAAGCTTTCCGCATCGCCGGTCTCGTCTTGATGGGCGGTGAAGAGCTCCATGCTGAGTGCCTGGTCGGCCGGGTCTTCGGAATGCTCAAAGGGGAGATAGAGGAAAGGGCGGAGCTTGGGATCGATCGCGCGGTCAAAGCCTAGCTCCAGCGCCTTGCGGGCGATCATCCGCGCCAGGCCGTCGGTTGCGAAGGCATGGCCGCTGCCGCGAAACAGATTGCGGGGGAACTGATCGAGCAGGATCAAGAGGGCAAGCGTGCCTTCGGCCGTCTCGTGCCAGTCGGCGAGGTCGCCGCGGGCGGCGGCGAAATGGGCCTCGAGAAAGCCGTCGCGGATCGCCGCGTCGAAACCGTCATCCTTGGCGAACCATTTCGGCGGTCCGGCCTCGCGCCAGAAGGCAATGACGTCCGCGGGCGCAGTCATGCGGCGGCTGCCGGTCGGCGGGCCAGCACCATGTAGTTGACGTCGATGTCGGCGGACAGGTTCCACTGGTTCTGCAGCGGATTGAAGAACACGCCCTTCATCTCGACGACCTCCATGCCGCTCGTCTTCAGCGGGGCTTCGAGTTCTTCGGGGCGGACCAGCTTCTCGTACTGGTGCGTGCCGCGCGGCAGCCAGCCGAGCACGTATTCGGCGCCGACGATGGCAAGGGCGGCGGCCTTGAAGGTGCGGTTGATGGTGGAAACGAGCATCAGGCCGCCGGGCCGCACCATGGAGGCGCAGGTGGAGATGAAGAATTCCACATCGGCGACATGCTCGACGACTTCCATGTTGAGGACCACGTCGAAGGTCTCGCCGGCGGCTGCAAGCGATTCCGCCGTCACGGCGCGGTAATCGACCTCGACGCCGGTCTGGGCGGCATGGGTGCTGGCAATGCCGATATTGCGCTCTGAGGCATCGGCGCCCAGCACATGGGCGCCCATCTTGGCGACCGGTTCGGAGAGCAGGCCGCCGCCACAGCCGATATCGAGGACGCGCAGGCCCTCCAGCGGACGATGGGCCTTGGGGTCGCGGCCGTAATGGGCCGAGACCTGATCGCGGATATAGGCGAGGCGGACGGGATTGATTTTGTGCAGTGGTTTGAACTTGCCGGTCGGGTCCCACCATTCCGCCGCCATGGCGGAAAAGCGGTCGACTTCGGCCTGGTCGATGGTGGTGCGTGCCTCGGCGTTCATGGTGGATCCTCTGCTGCGATAGTGGCTATGAAGTCGGCCGATCGGGCGGCAAAGTCAAGGGTCCGGGTGGTCGCGGGCCAGGCGTGCCAGATAGCGGCGCCATGCCCGGTTCGGTTTCCTGGAATAGTATTCGATGGCGAGCCGATCTTCCTCGCTCGCAAAGGCATCGATCTGCGGCAGCGTCGTTGCGACGAGGTGGTCGACGACGTTCGTTTCCATGTTGATGACGCAGACGGGAAGGCAGGCGACCGCGGCACCACTGAGGCCCAGTTCGCGCTCCCGTGCGATTGCCGGGCCCTGGCGTGGCGTCGCCACCATCGGACCACTGCAAAGGCGATCGCGTAGACAGGAACGGTTGCGGCAGAATGGTCGCATGCCCCTTTCGCAGCAATAGCTCAGATTGAGGGTCCCGATGACCCGCCAGACGGATTCGTGGCGCTCCTCGCGGGCGCGCTCGAGTTCGGAATGGTCGGTCTTTGCCATGGCTCTCGCGTCCTTTCCCAGGCACGGTTGATCGTTCACGCGGGCGAAAACCCCGTGTCTTGCGGATCTCTCATTCCTTCCGGCCATTGGCCGGGGCGCCCGGCATGCCGGACAAAATTAAAACAGTGACACGCAGGGCGCCCCGTTTCGATGATTTTTGCCACCCAGTTCCTTGTCCCTCTACTGCATCGAAACCGACGCCTTGGGTGCCGCACAGGCACGTCCCTTTTCAGGGAGGGGGACCGACTTAGGGCAGCCTGCGACATCCTCCCGCGTTTCAGAAGGACCCTTCGCAGCACCGTTCCCGCCTCGCCGGCAACGCTATCCGGTGTATCCGTGGCGGGACGGGCAACAGTATCGCATGGCGGCGAAGCGCGGGGAAAACAGGATGTCGGAAAAAAGCGGGGGCCGGAACAAATCAGATGAACCGGGCGTTCATGGGTGGTTCATTCGCACGGTCGTAGAACAAGCGCATAACGGAATACCCGAGGAGACGCCCCCATGAATTATCTCAGGAAATTCGCCCTTGGCGCGCTGTTCGCCGCTGCGCTTCCCGCGCTCGCGGCCGCGGCGCCGGCCTATTCGACGGCCAATGTGAACATGCGCTCCGGGCCGAGCACGCAGTATCCGCCGGTGCTGGTCATCCCCGCCGGCTCGCGCGTCGACATCCAGGGCTGCATGCAGTCGGCCAACTGGTGCGACGTCGCCTATGCCGGTTATCGCGGCTGGGTGTCGGGCAGCTATCTGCAGACGACCTATTCGCAGCGCCGCGTCTATGTCGATCCGCAATATTACCGTCCGCTCGGCATTCCGACGATCACGTTTTCGGTCGGCAGCTATTGGGATCGCCACTATCGCGACCGCGACTTCTACCGCGACCGCGACCGCTGGCGGGATGGTGACTACCGTCCGCGTCCGCCGCGCGACAATGACGGCGACTGGCGTCGCCCGCCGACGAGGGACCCCGACGTTCGCCGCCCGCCGACGCGCGATCCGGACTGGCGCCGCCCGCCGACGAGGGACCCCGACGTTCGCCGCCCGCCGACGCGTGATCCGGACGTTCGCCGCCCGCCGACCCGCGATCCCGACGTTCGCCGCCCGCCGACGCGTGATCCGGACGTCCGTCGCCCGCCGACCCGCGATCCCGATGTGCGTCGCCCGCCGACCCGTGACCCAGACGTTCGCCGCCCGCCGACACGCGATCCAGACGTTCGTCGTCCGCCGAGCGATGCCGGCCGCGGAAAAGTCGGGTCGTCGGTGATTCTCTGCCCTCCCGGCCAGGTCTGTGGTCGGAGCGACTAAAGCCATCAAACGACTAAAGCCATTGACAAGCGGCGGCCGAGAGGCCGCCGTTCTTTTGGTGCCAGGCGGCTGTCGGCCATGAGGGCTGCTGGTACACACGCGGCTGCGATCGGTGCTTGTGCAGCCGATCGTCGGGGGGGGAACCGCATCAGGTTTCCGAATACGCCCTTTCGTCCCTAAGGCGCTGCGGTTCGTTGGTCTCGAGATAACGTTCCTGCTCAGGTGTCAGGTCGATCTCATCGAAGCCGGTGAGCATCGGTTTGACATGGGAAACGAAACCGTGACCCACGGTCAACAGGTAGACATGGATCACCACGAAAGCGGCGATCACGTAGGCGGTCAGCAGATGCAGATTGGCGACGAGTGCCAGCCATTGCGGTGCTTCGACGTAATGGTCCCAGAAATCATAGGAGAGATAAAGCAGGCCGGTGATCCAGATGGCGGGGAAGATGAACGCCTTCAGGCCGAAATAGGTGAGGATTTGCAGGGGATTGTGCTTGCGCCAGTAGATCTTGCGATAGGGGTGCTCCTCGCCCTTGAAGACGCCCCAGGCGTAGAAACGGAGGATCTGGATCACGCCATTGAAGCTTGGGACGAATTGTCTCCAGGTGCCGGTGGTGAAAAGCCAGAAGAAGGCGAAGAGCCAGAGCAGGAGCAGCGCCATCGCTGCGATCGTGTGCAGGATGACCGCCGGCCCGAAGGGCAGCAGCGAATGAATGCCGCTGATCCCCATACCGGTGAACAGCAGTGTGAAGATGAGCAGGACCTGCGACCAGTGCCATAGCCGCTCGAAGCGCGGATAGACTTTGACGATGCGCCTAACCATGGTTTGCTTCCCTCTTTCTTCCGCCGATCATCCGCAAGATGCCATGCAGCAGGACGCCCGACAGGGTCGCCAGCAGTACCGCCTGGCCAAGAATGCCGCCCCAGCCGAATGGATTGGTGCCCGGCACGACGATTCCGGCGAGGTTTTTCATGCGCCCGTCGACCGAATGGCAGGACTGGCAATCGAGTGCGTCCGATGCGGGGGCGACCATGTGGGTTATGGGCCAATACATGTGGGTGTCGGCGAAATCGAACGAGCCCGAATATTCCATGCCGGCCGCCTTCATGCCGGCCTCGATCGCCTTGCCCCAATCGTAGTTGGACCAGAAGGCGGTGTCCGTCGTGGGGCCCCAGACGTGGGTATAGACCAGCTTGTTCTGCTTGGAATCGTAGGCCTGGCGGCCCTCCATGCGCTTGAACGGCCAGATGCGGGACCGGCCGTCCTCACGAGCGCCGGAGATCTTGTTGATCTCGACGACCTTGCTCGGGTCGATCGTCTGGTCGCCCGTGGTGTATTCGACCTGTCCGTCGAACCAGGCGTAGTGGGGCACGACATTCTCACCCCACTCGAAATCGCCCTTGATCGACATGTAGGTGTGCAGTTGCGCGCCATCGGACTGGGTGAAGTTGTGCTCGTTGTAAGGCTTGCCTTCCGCATCCAGCTTGCCGGCGGTCGACCAGTCCCACTTCGTCTTCGTCGCCACGCCGCCGCGGGCGAATTCCGGGATGTGGCAGGTCTGGCATGCCAGCACGTCGGTGTGATCGTTGAGCTTCATTCCCTTGAGGCTGAGGCTCTGGTGCGGCTCGGTGCCGTGGCAGCTCTGGCAGGTGGCGACGTCTCGCCGTTCCCCCGGCTTTCCGGTACCGGCGTCATCGCTGGCGTGAACGGCATAGCGGGAGCCGGCCCATTCGTGCCGGTTGCTGACATGGCAGGTGGAACAGGTGAAGTTCTCACCTTCGGGAGACATGTGCACATCGACCGAACGCGACGGCTTGACCAGGGCGGATGAGAGATCGCCGTGTTTCACGTTGTCGCCGCCACCGCCGTAGAAATGACAGTTGCCGCAGTTTTCACGGCCGGGAAGGCCGACGGATTGTGCCGACTTGCCGAGATCGACAGGCCAGGCCTCGGCCCCGGTGATCGTCTGGGTGCCGGGCTTAACCGGGTCCAGCGGTGGCTCGCCAGCGCCGGTCGCCGATTTGGTGTACTGGCCGGACTTGTCATGGCAGACGAGGCAGTCGACGGCGACGGACTGCTGTTGCGGCGACTGGCTCATATCCTTCCAGCCATAGCCGGCATGGCAGGAGGTGCAGCGTGGTTCATTGCCCACGACCGAGCCGCAAAACGAATTGATCACGTTGCGTTTTCCCAGCTTCTGGCCGGTGGCGGGATGGGTATAGTCCCAGTTGAAGTGGATGGAATGCTTGACCTGATCATCCGCCTCGTTGTGGCAGGTCAGGCAAGCATCGGTCACTTCGGCTCCGGAGCGAAAATCCCGTTTGAGAACCTCGAACTTGGAATGGTCGGCCGTACTGCCGGTCCCCGGAATGGCGGGAGCGGTCGTCTCCTGTGCCGCTGCGGCCTGAGCCAGCCCGGCCGCAAAGACAATGGCAAGTGTCACGCGTGCAATGGCTTGGGCAAGCCTTCCCTGCATGGCTGGGTTCTCCTCCCATAGAATACATTCTCCCATTTGAATATTATACGTGACGCACGCCCAGGTCTTTGACCCTGATCAAGGTCAATTTCTCTATGCGGTCGGGGAGGTGCAGGACGCCGTGGTCGGCGCCTCTGCCCATTGAACTTCCTGCGGGATTTGGATATGAGACCCCAACTTCGTCCGACGACATGGTCGCGGACGTGTCTTGGAAAAGGGCGCCGGCGTGCGCCCGTCAGCGCGACGGTATCGAAGGCATGGCACGCATCGTGATGAAATTCGGCGGAACCTCCGTCGCCAATCTCGAACGCATCTACAATGTCGCCCGGCATGTCAAACGCGAGGTCGATGCCGGTCACGAGGTGGCGGTGGTCGTTTCGGCCATGTCCGGCAAGACCAATGAACTGGTCGACTGGGTGCAGACCATGCCGAAGGTCGCCGGCGCCGACTCGCCTTTCTACGACGCGCGGGAATATGATGCCGTGGTCGCCTCGGGCGAACAGGTGACATCGGGTCTTCTCGCCATCGCGCTGCAGTCGATGGGAATCAATGCGCGCTCCTGGCAGGGTTGGCAGATCCCGATCAAGACCGACAATGCCCATGGTGCGGCGCGTATCCAGGAAATCGACGGAACCGACATCATCCGCCGCATGGGCGAGGGCCAGGTGGCCGTCGTCGCCGGCTTCCAGGGCATAGGCCCGGATAACCGCATCGCGACGCTCGGCCGCGGCGGCTCGGATACTTCGGCGGTGGCGATCGCCGCCGGCATCAAGGCTGACCGCTGCGACATCTATACCGACGTCGACGGCGTCTACACGACCGACCCGCGCATCGAGCCGAAGGCGCGGCGGCTGAAGAAGATCGCGTTTGAAGAAATGCTGGAAATGGCCTCGCTCGGCGCCAAGGTGCTGCAGGTGCGCTCGGTGGAGCTGGCCATGGTCCACAAGGTGCGCACCTTCGTGCGCTCGAGCTTCGAGGATCCCGATGCACCGGGCATGGGCGACCTTTTGAATCCGCCCGGTACGTTGATTTGCGATGAGGATGAGATCGTGGAACAGGAAGTAGTCACCGGTATTGCCTATGCCAAGGATGAAGCGCAGATCTCGCTGCGTCGGCTTGCCGACCGGCCGGGCGTTTCCGCCGCGATCTTCGGGCCGCTGGCCGAAGCGCACATCAATGTCGACATGATCGTCCAGAACATTTCCGAAGACGGCACCCGCACCGACATGACGTTCACCGTGCCTTCGGGCGACGTCGACAAGGCGCTTTCCGTGCTGGGCGACAACAAGGACACGATCGGCTACGACGTGGTGCAGAGCGAAAAGGGCCTGGTCAAGGTCTCGGTCATTGGCATCGGCATGCGCAGCCATGCCGGCGTCGCCGCCACGGCCTTCAAGGCGCTGGCCGAAAAGGGCATCAACATCAAGGCGATCACCACCTCGGAAATCAAGATTTCGATCCTGATCGACGGCCCCTATGCCGAACTCGCCGTTCGCACTTTGCATTCCTGCTACGGCCTCGATAAGAATTGATTCCGTAGAGCGGGTCCGCCTCCCGCCGCCTGGCGTCGCGGGCGGCGGTTCCGCCCGACCAATGACACATTCGGGAGCAGCCACGCGATGAGAGACCTTTCCGCGGGTCCGCGCGTCCTTCTCAAGCGGTTGCGCGAGTTGATGGCGGAACCGCTCGAGCCACAGGAGCGCCTTGACCAGATCGTTCGCCAGATCGCGAGCAACATGGTCGCGGAAGTGTGTTCGGCCTATGTGCTGCGCGCCGACGGGGTGCTCGAGCTCTACGCGACCGAAGGCCTCAACAAGGATGCTGTCCACCTCGCCCAGCTGAAAATGGGCCAGGGCCTGGTCGGCACGATCGCGGCCTCGGCCCAGCCACTCAACCTCTCCGACGCTCAGGCGCATCCGGCCTTCCGCTACCTGCCGGAAACCGGCGAGGAGATCTATCATTCCTTCCTTGGCGTGCCGATCCTGCGTGCCGGCCGCAGTTTGGGCGTTCTCGTCGTGCAGAACAAGGCGCAACGCAACTACCGGGAAGACGAGCTTGAAGCGCTCGAAACCACCGCCATGGTTCTGGCCGAGATGATCGCGACCGGCGAACTGAAGAAGATCACCCGCCCGGGCCTGGAACTGGACCTGACGCGTCCGGTGACGATCGATGGCGACGGCTATAACGAAGGCATCGGGCTCGGCTATGTCGTGCTGCACGAGCCGCGCATCGTCGTCACTAACCTGCTCAACGAAGACACCGAGACCGAAATCCGCCGGCTTGCCGACGCGCTCGGTTCGCTCAGGATCTCGATCGACGACATGCTGTCGAGGCGGGAAGTGTCGATGGAGGGCGAGCACCGCGACGTGCTCGAGACCTATCGCATGTTCGCCCATGACCAGGGCTGGGTCCGGCGCATGGAAGAGGCGATCCACAACGGACTTACGGCGGAAGCCGCGGTCGAGAAGGTGCAGAGCGACACCAAGGCGCGGATGATGCGCCTCACCGACCCCTATCTGCGCGAGCGGATGCACGATTTCGACGATCTCGCCAACCGGCTCCTGCGCCAGCTGACCGGTTTTTCGCCGCACAGCCAGACCGAGAGCTTTCCGGCCGATGCGATCGTCTTTGCCCGCGCCATGGGGGCGGCCGAGCTTCTGGATTATCCGCGCGCCAACTTGCGTGGCCTGGTACTGGAAGAAGGCGCCGTGACCAGCCACGTGGTGATCGTGGCGCGCGCCATGGGCATTGCGGTGGTCGGCCAGGCGACAGGTGCCGTCGCGCTCGCCGAAAACGGCGACCCGGTGATCATCGACGGCGACGACGGCAAGGTGCATGTGCGGCCCGTGGCCGACCTGCAGAAGGCCTATGAGGAGAAGGTCAAGCTGCGCGCCCGCCGCCAGGAGCAGTTCCGCGCGCTGCGCGACGTCGAGCCGCTCACCAAGGACGGCAAGCGGATCACGCTGCAGATGAATGCCGGCCTGCTAGTCGACCTGCCGCAGCTTGCCGAATCGGGGGCAGAAGGCATCGGCCTGTTCCGCACCGAATTGCAGTTCATGATTTCTTCGACCATGCCGAAGGGAGAGGAACAGGAGAGCTTCTATCGCAGCGTGCTGCGCCAGTCGGGCGGACGGCCCGTCACCTTCCGCACGCTGGATATCGGCGGCGACAAGGTGGTTTCCTATTTTCGCGGCCATGAAGAGGAAAACCCGGCGCTCGGCTGGCGGGCGATCCGCCTGTCGCTCGACCGGCCGGGCCTGTTGCGCACACAACTACGCGCGCTGCTCAAGGCGGCCGCCGGCGGCGAGCTGAAGATGATGTTGCCGATGGTGACGGAAGTCGGCGAAATCCGGGTCGTACGCGAGCTGATGCAGAAGGAGGTGCAGCACCTCTCCAAGTTCGGCCATCCCCTGCCCAAGAAGTTGCAGTTCGGTGCCATGCTCGAAGTGCCGGCGCTGATGTGGCAGCTCGACGAGCTGATGCAGGAGGTCGACTTCGTCTCGGTCGGTTCCAACGACCTGTTCCAGTTCTCGATGGCGGTCGACCGTGGCAATGCCCGCGTCTCCGACCGTTTCGACGTGCTGGGGCGGCCGTTCCTCAGGATCCTGCGCGATATCGTTCGCGCCGCCGACCGGCACGAGACCTCGGTGACGCTGTGCGGCGAGATGGCGGGCAAGCCGCTTTCGGCCATGGCGCTGCTCGGCATCGGCTTCCGCTCGATCTCGATGGCGCCGACGGCGATCGGCCCGGTCAAGGCCATGTTGCTCGGGCTCGACGTGGACCAGCTGAGCCGGGAGCTCAACACGGCGCTCGACGATCATCATTCGCATCTGCCGCTCAGGGACATCCTTGTCGGCTTTGCCGAAGACAACAATATTCCCCTCTGACCGAATATAACGTGGAGTAAAGGGTGGCGAAGCTTCCTGTCGAGAAAATGCGCGAACTCGAACGCCGGTTCGGCGAGATAGAGGCGCGCATGTCGGCGGGGCCGGCGGCGGACGTTTACGTCAAGCTCGCCTCGGAATATTCCGAGCTTCAGCCGGTGGTGAAGAAGATCCGCGAATACGAGACGGCGATCGCCGAACTGGCGGGGTTGAAAGCCCTGCTTGCCGACAAGACGACCGACCGCGAGATGCGCGACCTCGCCGAGATGGAAGTGCCCGACGTCGAGGCGCGCATCGAGGGTCTGGAAAAGGACATGCAGATCCTGCTCCTGCCCAAGGATGCCGCCGACGAGAAGAGCGCGATCCTGGAAATCCGCGCCGGCACCGGCGGGTCGGAAGCGGCGCTGTTCGCCGGCGACCTGTTTCGCATGTATGAGCGCTTCGCCTCCACCAAGGGGTGGAAGGTCGAGGTGCTGTCGGCCAGCGAAGGGGAAGCGGGGGGCTTCAAGGAAATCATCGCGACGATCACCGGACGCGGCGTGTTCTCCAAGCTCAAGTTCGAATCCGGGGTGCACCGCGTTCAGCGCGTGCCGGAGACGGAAGCGAGCGGGCGCATCCATACGTCGGCGGCCACCGTCGCCGTGCTGCCGGAGGCGGAAGAAATCGACATCGAGATCCGCGCCGAGGATATCCGCATCGACACCATGCGCTCGTCGGGCGCCGGCGGGCAGCACGTCAACACGACCGATTCGGCGGTGCGTATCACCCATCTGCCGACCGGGCTGGTCGTCACCTCGTCGGAAAAGTCGCAGCATCAGAACCGCGCCAAGGCGATGCAGGTGCTGCGATCCCGGCTGTACGATATGGAGCGGCAGCGCACCGACAACGAGCGCTCGGCCGACCGCAAGAGCCAGGTCGGCTCGGGCGACCGTTCCGAGCGCATCCGCACCTATAATTTCCCGCAGGGGCGCGTGACCGACCACCGCATCAACCTGACGCTCTACAAGCTCGACCGGATGATGGAAGGCGACATCGACGAAATGGTCGATGCGCTGATCGCCGACTACCAGGCCGGGCAGTTGGCACAGTTGGGCGAGCCGACGTGAGCGGCGGGGCTGGTCTCGGTGCGGTCGTTGCCGAGACGCGGGCGGTGCTGGCCGATGCCGGCTTCGCCGATGCGGCGATCGAGACGCGCATCCTGCTGGCCGGACTGCTCGGTCTTTCGACGACGGATATCTTCACGCAGGGCGACCGGCCGGTGACGGAGCGCGAACGCGCAGTGATTGCCGACGCGGTGGCGCGACGGCTGAGGCATGAGCCGGTGCACCGCATTCTAGGCCACCGTGAATTTCACGGGATCGACCTGAGGCTGTCGCCGGACACGCTGGAACCGCGGCCCGACACCGAGGTGCTCGTTGATGCCGTTCTGGCGCACCTGAAGCGCATGGCGGTGCAGAAGGCCGTCGTCAGCATCCTCGACATGGGCACCGGCACCGGGGCGATCGCGCTTGCGCTGCTCAAGGCATGTCCGCAGGCTCGGGCGCTGGGTAGCGATATTTCGACCGGCGCCCTTCAAATCGCTGTTGCCAATGCCCATCTCAACGGTGTGGCGGAGAGGTTCGAGACGCGCGAGAGCGCATGGTTCGAGGCGATCGACGAGAGCTTCGACATCATCGTGTCAAATCCGCCCTATATACCCACGGATGTGGTCGAGCAGCTGGAACCGGAGGTCAAGGATTACGACCCCCGCAAGGCGCTGGACGGCGGCCGGGACGGTCTGGAAGCCTATCGGGCGATCGCCGAAAATGCAGCGCAGCATCTGCTTGCCGACGGCATCGTCGGTGTCGAGATCGGCTACGACCAGCGGGAAGATGTCGAGCAACTCTTTGAACGGAACGGATTTTCCTTGATCGAATGGCACCGCGACCATGGTGGCAATGATCGGGTCCTGCTGTTCATACGGTGAAGCCGGACAGCGACTTGCTGCGTATGCTAAGGATAATTGGGCTTTTGAAAGAAAAGGCTTGGTTTTCCAGATGAAGCGTAATAGTTTGCGGGCACGCAACGGGCAGCAGGGAATGAACGAGATTCGTTCGGGTCTGGGTTTGCCACGTTTTCATCTCGTGACCGGGCTTCACGGGACGAGCAAATCCCGATGCGTAACTCAGTAAACTTGACTATCACCAGCGGCACGAGAGCGATGGCGCAGTATGCCCGCGGCACGCAAAGCCTTGGTCCGGTCCAAACCAGAACCAACAGCGTTGCCATTTATCAGCACAACAGAAAAATTCAGGTGAATTATCGATGAGGCCAGGACAGCAGAACAAGCGCGGCCGCGGACGTAACGGCGGCGGCAGTGGTGGCAGCGGTAGCGGTGGCGGCAATTTCAACCGCAAGGGTGCCAACCCGCTGACCCGGACGTATGACAGTTCCGGTCCTGACGTGAAGATTCGTGGCACCGCCCAGCATATCGCCGAGAAATACTCGACGCTCGCCCGCGACGCACAGAGCGCCGGCGACCGGGTCATGGCGGAAAACTATCTGCAGCATGCCGAGCACTACAACCGCATCATTGCCGCCGCCCAGGCGCAGATGCAGGAACGCTTCCAGCGCGACGACCGTGACGAGCGGGATGATCGTGACGAGCGGGACGACCGCAACGACTACAACGACCGCGATGGCGACGACATGGATGGCATGGACGAACCGACGGTCGGTTCGCAGGCCGCGCAGCCGCAGCAACAGCAGCGTCCGCAACCGCGACCTCAGCCGCAACCGCAGCAGCAGCCGCAGCGTCCGCAGACGCCGCCGCGCCAGCCGCGCCGCGAACAGACGGAAATCGCCGGAACCGGGCCGCAGCCGGTGCTGGACGAGATGCCTGCCGAGGCTGTGGCCGCAGCCGCCGAGAGCGCTGCCGACGGTTCGGGCGAGCGCCAGCCGCGCCGCCGCAACGCCGCCGCCCGCCCGCGCCGCCAGCCGCGCCGGGCCGCCGGCGAGGAGGGTGCCGAAGGCGCGGAAGCGCCAACCGACACACCGGCACTGGCCGCCTCCGAATAAACCAAGAGGCAGTGAACTGATCAAACCCCTCCTTCCGCGCGGAAGGAGGGGTTTTTCGTTTCGAGCGACGTGTCGGAGGTGTCGTGCGCCGGTGTCGATCCAATTACGAGGGCGCCTCCGCGGCGCGGCGTGCCGGTCGCCTGTCTTTCGTCAAGACGGTTCTTTTTTGCCGCCAACCAGTCTTTAAACGTCGAAAATCCTTCCCCATATCTCGCTCAAGAGGACGGTTTCGTCCGCAAGGCCCGCCGTGTCAGGGGGCCGGATTGTCAACCGCCGCGCTGTGCCGAAACGGGCAGGGCGGCTATCGGAGACAGGCAGATATGAACATCGAAAAATATTCCGAGCGCGTCCGCGGCTTCCTGCAATCGGCCCAGACCCAGGCGCTGTCCGAGGGCCACCAGCAATTCACCCCTGAACACGTGCTGAAAGTGCTGCTCGACGACGACCAGGGCATGGCGTCTTCGCTGATCTCCCGCGCCGGCGGCGACCCGAAGGAAGCGCGCATCGCCAATGATGCCGCACTCGCCAAGCTGCCCAAGGTTTCCGGCGGCGGCGGCCAGGTCTACCTGTCGCAGCCGCTCGCCAAGGTCTTCACCACGGCCGAAGACGCTGCCAAGAAGGCCGGCGACAGTTTCGTCACCGTCGAGCGCCTGCTTTTGGCGCTGGCGATCGAGACGTCCGCCTCGACGTCTGCGACGCTGAAGAAGGCCGGCGTGACCGCGCAGGCGCTGAACCAGGTGATCAACGAGGTGCGCAAGGGCCGCACGGCCGACGGCGCCAATGCCGAAGCCGGTTTCGACGCCCTGAAGAAATATGCCCGCGACCTGACGGCCGAAGCCCGCGAGGGCAGGCTCGATCCGGTGATCGGCCGTGACGACGAGATCCGCCGCACCATCCAGGTGCTGTCGCGCCGCACCAAGAACAATCCGGTGCTGATCGGCGAGCCGGGCGTCGGCAAGACGGCGATCGCCGAGGGTCTGGCGCTCCGCATCGTCAATGGCGACGTGCCGGAAAGCCTGAAAGACAAGAAGCTGATGGCGCTCGACATGGGCTCGCTGATCGCCGGCGCCAAGTACCGCGGCGAGTTCGAGGAGCGGCTGAAGGCGGTTCTCAGCGAAGTGCAGTCGGAAAGCGGCGAGATCATCCTGTTCATCGACGAGATGCACACGCTGGTCGGTGCCGGCAAGGCCGACGGCGCGATGGATGCGTCCAACCTGTTGAAGCCGGCGCTCGCCCGCGGTGAACTGCACTGCGTCGGCGCGACCACGCTCGACGAATACCGCAAGCATGTCGAGAAGGACGCGGCGCTCGCCCGCCGCTTCCAGCCGGTCATGGTCAACGAGCCGAATGTCGAGGACACGATCTCGATCCTGCGCGGCCTCAAGGAGAAATACGAGCAGCACCACAAGGTGCGGATCTCCGATTCGGCGCTGGTGGCGGCAGCCACCCTGTCGAACCGCTACATCACCGACCGCTTCCTGCCCGACAAGGCGATCGACCTGATGGACGAGGCAGCCTCCAGGCTGAGGATGCAGGTGGACAGCAAGCCGGAAGAGCTGGACGAACTCGACCGCCGCATCATGCAGCTGAAGATCGAGCGCGAGGCGCTGAAGAAGGAAACCGACGTCTCCTCGGCCGACCGGCTGAAGCGGCTAGAGGCCGAACTAGTTTCGCTCGAGGAGGAAGCCGATGCGTTGACCGCCCGCTGGCAGGCGGAAAAGCAGAAGCTCGGCCTTGCCGCCGACCTGAAGAAGCAGCTCGACGAGGCGCGCAACGAACTGGCGATTGCCCAGCGCAAGGGCGAGTTCCAGCGCGCCGGTGAACTGGCCTATGGCGAGATCCCGAAGCTCGAGAAACAGCTGGTCGAGGCGGAAGCCCAGGACGGCAATGCCCGTGATTCCATGGTGCAGGAGGTCGTGACCCCCGACAATATCGCCCATGTCGTCTCCCGCTGGACCGGTATTCCGGTCGACAAGATGCTGGAGGGCGAGCGCGACAAGCTGCTTCGGATGGAAGACGAACTGGCGAAATCGGTTGTCGGCCAGGGCGATGCGGTGCAGGCGGTGTCGCGGGCGGTGCGCCGGGCGCGTGCCGGCTTGCAGGATCCGAACCGGCCGATCGGCTCGTTCATCTTCCTGGGCCCCACCGGGGTCGGCAAGACGGAGCTGACCAAGTCGCTCGCCCGCTTCCTGTTCGACGACGAATCGGCTCTGGTGCGCATCGACATGTCGGAATACATGGAGAAGCATTCGGTCGCCCGCCTGATCGGCGCGCCTCCCGGCTATGTCGGCTATGAGGAGGGCGGGGCACTCACCGAGGCGGTACGGCGCAAGCCCTATCAGGTCGTGCTGTTCGACGAGATCGAGAAGGCCCATCCGGACGTGTTCAACGTGCTGTTGCAGGTGCTCGACGATGGTCGCCTGACCGATGGCCAGGGCCGTACCGTGGACTTCAAGAACACGATGATCATCATGACCTCCAACCTGGGTGCCGAATACCTGACCGGTCTTCGCGACGACCAGGACAGCGAGGCGGTGCGCGGCGAGGTGATGGAGGTGGTGAAGGCCTCGTTCAGGCCGGAATTCCTCAACCGCGTCGACGAGATCATCCTGTTCCACCGGCTGCGCCGCACCGAGATGGGGGCGATCGTCGACATCCAGATGAAGCGGCTGCTGGCCTTGCTCGCCGAGCGCAAGATCACCATCGACCTCCAGCCGGACGCGCGCGAATGGCTGGCCGACAAGGGCTACGACCCGGTCTATGGCGCGCGCCCGCTGAAGCGGGTGATCCAGAAGTTCGTCCAGGACCCGATGGCCGAGCAGATCCTGTCCGGCACGATCGCCGACGGCTCGACCGTCACGGTCGGCGCTGGCACCGACCGGCTGCTGTTTGAAACGGCAAAGACGGTCAGCGAAGCGGCCTGATCACCGCTGACAGGCGAAACAATGAAAGGCGGTTCCTTCGGGAGCCGCCTTTTTCGCCGTCATGCCGGGAGAGTTTTCGGGATCCGCCGTCGGACCGAACCGCAGCGGGATGCTGCGCGCGCGCGTCCGCGACCGGCGTCAGTTGCTCGCCACTTCCGGAGGTTTGCCGCCGGAGGTCAAAAGGGCATCGACGCGCTGCCGCTCGGCCTCGAAGCGGGCCAGCGCATCGCCGTCCAGCGACTTGCCGCCGGGCAGGCGAACCCGCAGCGGGTCGACCTTGGTGCCGTTGACGATCAGTTCATAGTGCAGGTGCGGTCCGGTGGAGAGACCCGTATTGCCGACATAGCCGATCACCTGGCCCTGGCGGACGGTCGCGCCCGGCTTGACGCCCTTGGCGATGGCGCTCTGGTGGTTGTAGGAGGTGACATAGCCGTTGGCATGGCGGACCAGCGTCTGGTTGCCATAGCCACCCGAATCCCAGCCGGCCTTTTCCACCGTGCCATTGCCCGACGCGATGATCGGCGTGCCGCGCGGTGCGGCCCAATCGGTGCCGGTATGCATGCGCGAATAACCGAGGATCGGGTGGCGACGCATGCCGAAACCCGACTTGAAGACGCCGTTGGGCACGGGATTGCGCAGCAGGAACTGGCGGATCGACTTGCCGTTCTCGTCGAAATAGTCGACCGAGCCGTCGTCCGGATTCTGGAAACGGTAGAAGGTCGTGACCGTGTCGCCGAAGCGGGCACGCACATAGAGAAGTTCGCTCTCGTCGGTCGCCCGGCCCTCGTCGTCTTCGACCGAGAAGAAGGCTTCGAGCGTATCTGTCGGCTTCAACTGCGCCTGGAAGTCGACATTGGCGGCCAGCAGCTTGACGACCAGCGCCGTCATGTCGCGGTTCATGCCATAGGACAAGGCGGCGCGATAGATGCCGTCATAGACGCGAGGCAGGTCGCGGGCGGAACTGGGCATTTGCGGGGCGTTCTCGTCGAAGGCGCCGGCCACGGCGTCGAGCGGCGGCGGCTCCTCGCCGCCCACCAGCCGCCCGGCATCATTGACCGCCAGCGTCACCACATGTCCCCGCTGGCGATAAAGGCTGATGCGCACCACCCGGGCCTCCTCGCCGCGCTGGATGATGCCGATGCGCAGTACGTCGCCCTCGGCAAGCGCATCTCCGCCGGCATGCGGCGCGAGCGCACGGGCGATGTCGCCGGCCTTGGATTTCGGGTAGCCGGCAGCCATCAGCACCGCCTCGATCGGCTGCGGATTGCGAACCGGCAGGACGTCGTCGGCATATTCCGGCGTCTCCGGCGTCAGGATCTCCGGTTCGGCGACGCTCATGTTCTGCTCGACGACGCGGGCGGCAAGGCCCGCGGCGATGTCGACGCTCGCATCGCTGTCGAAGCGCTGCGGGTCGATGTAATAGAGTGCTGCGACCTGGGTCGAACCGTCGGTCAGCACCGAGCCGTTGGTGCGGACATTCTCCTCGACCTCGTCGAACGACATGCCGCCGGCAAAGGGCGTGGTACTGCCGGATGTCGGGAAGGCCGTGGTCTTCAGACTCACCTCGGATTCGACGTCCGAGCCGTAGATCGTGCCGGTGCGCACCGCGCCCGGCGCGACCTTCTCGTCGGCGGCGAAGATCGCCAGCGGATCGAAGGCGGGATAATTCTCCTGGGTCTTGTAGTTCATCGCCAGCTTCATCTTCACATGGGCGAAGGGCTGGCGGCGCACCACCTCGCGCTCGCCGTCATGGGTGACGGTCGAGACCTCGAGGATCGCCTTGTCGACCGGGCGGGCGGCAATCTTCGGTCCGAGCAGCCGGCCGCCGCGCGACACCTTGTCGAGGCCCGCATCTGCGGCGGTGTCGCCGGTCGCGGCATAGGCCTCGGCCGGGATCGCCAGCTGCTGGCGGCCGTCGAGAGCGGCAAACAGCGCAACCCCCATCAGGACGCAGGAGGTGATGCCGGTGAGGAAGGTGCCGGACAGCCAGCGCAGCGAAATCTCCCGCCGGTCAGGCGCACGGTAGCCATCCGCCAGGATAGGCGGCTCGGTTCCGAGCGATCGCACCATGCTTCGATCCGTCATCATCGGTTGGCAATCGTTCCCTTCGCGTCGCGCACAGACCGCGCGTGCGGCCCCTCCTGCCGGCCGACCAGCATGGTCCATCAGCAGGGCCGGCACCATAATCAGCATGTTTTGGCCCGGTCCGTCAAACCTGGCCGGATCGGACCTAAAAGGAATACGCGCGACAGTCTTCGACATGCTGTTAGAGAGCAATTGTGGAATTCCCGCGGCCGGGGACCAAGAAGTTGTGGGCAGAGCGGTCTGCAGGCCGGCAAAATGGGGCAGGGACGAGCTGATTTCGGCATCGGTACCGGGTGAAACTGTATTTTCCTATATTTATCAACGGCCTGTTCGATTTCTTCTGATTTTTTCAAATGCCGTGTTGACTGCTGAGAGAAGCGAATCTATAACCCCGCTCACTGAACGAGGGCGGCGGTGCTGCTGGCGACGAAGTCTTTCGTTCTTGAGAAAACCTCTTTGAATTGGCTGAGATGCTGATGAGTTGCCGGGCTTTAGGGTTTGGCGGGAAGTTTTTGTGACGGTTTAGGATCGTCGGTTTTTTGACAATTGAAGATGAG
>JAIBEK010000015.1 GCA_019459145.1 Arenimonas sp. | reverse complement strand
CAGAACAAGACGAACGCGATCTATCTCGAGGTGTTCGATTACTGGAGCAAGCGCACCTTCTGCGAGATCCTGCTTTCGGAACTCGGCATCGATCGCCCGCGCGGCACCATCGCCACCATGATGATGCAGGCGCTGCGGCTTTTGCAGGACGACCCGAACCGCCTGATGATCATCGACGAGGCCGACAAGCTGGTCGACAAGGGCATGATCGAGCTGGTGCGCGACATCTACAAGGGCGCGCGCATTCCGGTCTTGTTGGTGGGCGAGGAGCAGCTGCCGCAGAAGCTCGCCCGTTACGAGCGCTGCGAGAACCGCGTCACGGCCTATGGCATGGCCAATCCTTCCGACCTCGACGACGCACGGGCGCTGGCCAAGATCTATCATCCCAAGCTGATGTTCGGCGACGACCTCCTGGCCGAGGTCGTGCGGCAGACACGCGGCGTTGCTTCGCGCATCGTCACGTCGCTGGCCGAGATCGGCCAGTTCGCCCGTGCCAATGGCCTCACCCAGGTCGGCCTCGTCGATTACACCGGCAGCTATTTTACCGGCCAGGCCCCCCGGAGGGCTCGCTGATGTCGAAGCTCGTGACGCTCACGATCGCAAGTGCAAAGCCGATGCGCTGCGGCGCGGACTATTGGTGGTCGTGCATCCTGGATATCACCCGCGAGGCCCCCTGCTTTTCCTATGCGGAACTCGACGGCCTGTCCGACCCCTACCACGAACGCTATCTCGGCCAGTTCCTGCGCAGGCTGGAGAAAACCGGGTTCATCGCCAAGTTTGCTGCCGGCAGCCGCAATTACATACTCGTCAAGCGGCAGAGCCAGGTGCCGTCGCTCGGCCATGATGCCAGGGAGAGCCAACGCGGCCAGCGGCTACAGAACATGTGGAACGTGATGCGGCGCCGCCGATCCGGCTTCACTGTCGATGAACTGGCGCTCGACGCCTCGGTCGACGACCTGGTCGTCGCGCGCAATACCGCCAAGCAATACTGCCTGCTTTTGGCGCGAGCCGGAATGCTGGCCGTCCAGGCGCCGGGCAAACGTGGCGAGGGCCGCAATATCTACGTGCTGCGTGGGTCGGCCAATACCGGTCCGAAGGCGCCGCGCAAGATGAAGGCGACCATGGTCTACGATCCCAATCGCGAGATCATCGTCGGCGACGTCGTGGCCGAGGAGGATCGGACATGAGCCAGAAGCCGAACGATCCCGTCGCACGCGCCACCGCTGCCTGGGGCGATGAAATCCCGGACTGGGTGGTGGTTCTGGCCGAGGCCTGCCGCATGGCGGGAAGCCAGAGCGCGGTTGCCCGCCGCCTCGAATATTCGGCGACGACGATCAGCCAGATCCTGTCGAAGACCTATCTCGGCGATGTCGGCCGGGTCGAGCAGATGGTGCGCGGGGCGCTGATGGCCGAAACGGTCGTCTGCCCCATGCTCGGCGACGTCACCCGCAATGTCTGCCTCGACTGGCAGGCCAAGCCCTACAGCCCGACCTCATCGCACCGCGTGGCCATGTTCCGCGCCTGCCGGTCGGCATGCCCCCACAGCAGAATTTCCAGCGACCACGGAGGTTAGACATGCTCTCGGATGCCCTCAAAGAAATGCGCGAACGCGTGGCGATCGGCGGGATGCCGGAGGATACGGCAGGCCTGATGCTGACGCTCAAGGCCTTCGAGATGGAAGCCCGCAACCTTGAAACCCGGATCGAGATCGCCACCGGCCGACCGCATGTCGCGCTTCACGGCCGGCTGATCTCGTCCGCCTCGATCGACACCATGGGAGGAAACGCATGACCAAGCTGCAGTTCGACTATCTTTCCAGCCATCTCGAAACGGCGCGCCGGCGCATGATCGAGAACCGCCACGGCGGAATGGTGCTGACCGGCGAGGACCTGGAGGAGACGATCCAGAATTTCGGGGAGTTCGTCCGGATGGCGAAGGACCTGGAATCGGAACTCTCGCGCCGGGAGTGGAACGCACGTGCCCAGGACGATCTGCGCAAGCTGGTCAACGAACCGTCGGCGATCGTGCTCGACGCGATGCGCAGCCCTGACAGCAACGTGGTCGGCTTTCCCTGCCGCCCGCGCGATCATGGCGGGCTTCGCGGACCCGACGGAGGTGGAGCCGCATGACTTGCGCTCTCGCGCCCATCTCCTGCGGCCTGATCCTCGACGTCGTCGGCATTGCCTACGGCTTCAGGGTCCGGGACCTGTGCAGCCGGCAAAGAAGCCGGCCGCTGGTTGCCGCGCGCCGCATGGCCTGGACGCTCGCCCGGCACCTGACCGACCGCTCGCACAAGCAGCTCGGCCGCGTCATGGGCGGGTTTGACCACACGGCCCTCCTGGACGGCGTGCGCGCGACCGAGGCGAGGATCGACCAGGCAGCGGAGATCGCGGCGGACTATGCCGTGATCCGGGCCGCGATCGAGATCCTCGCAGAAGAACAGGCAGCCGGCGTCGATGACGCCGCCGAAATCGTCATCCATGGCTGGCGCCAGATCCAGCCGGCCACCAAGGCGGCGCTGGAAGCTAGCTTCGTCGCCGCGTTGAACAATCTTCAAACCCTCTTTGAAAGGCACTGACATGAAAGCTGCATTGAAAAACAAGACGAAGGCCATCTCGCGCGTACCGCAGAACCGGGATGACGCCGTGTTCGCGGTAGGCCGTATCGGCACACTTCGTCGCGAAATCGAGGCTCACAAAGCCAAGGCGGCCGAAGCTATCCGCCACATTGGCGAGGTTCTGGAGAAGGAGATCGCCGAGGTCGCAAGCGAACTGGCCGAACACGAGAAGGGATTGCAGGTCTGGTGCGAAGCCAACCGGTTGTCCCTGACGAATGACGGTAAGGTGAAGTACCACGAATTTGGAACGGGCCGGATCAACTGGCGGCAGCGCCCGCCGAAGGTCATGATCCGTGGCGCCGAGGCCGTGATCGAGGCCTGCAAGCGTCTCGGTCTGATCGCCTTCATCCGCACCAAGGAAGAACTCAACAAGGACGCGATGCTCGCGGAGCCCGACAAGGCCCGCATGATCACGGGCGTGTCTATCTCGTCGGAGGGTGAAGATTTCATCATCGAGCCGGTCGAACTCGAAACGTCGGCGATTAAGGCGTGAGGGCGGGACGATGGAAGAACTCATCAAGTATGTCGCCACCGTCCTCGCATTCGCTATCTGCCTCGGTTCATCCGTCTACCTGGCCGACAAGGGAAACGCCGCCTGGGGATGGCCCCTGGTCGCGGGCGTCTTCATCATTGCCGCGGGGTTTCTGCCATGAGCAACCCAAACCGGCGCGAGCAGATCCTTGATCTGCTGATCCAGGAGTTTCGCGACGACGGCCACACCGTCATCACCGAGGAAGGCGACGTCTACGCGACCGTGCTCGTCCAGCGCGGTCCCGTCACCATCCCGGCTGCGAAGTTCAATCTCAGCACTCTGGCCAACCAGATCGACAGGAGGATCGGATGATTGAAGAAGAACTCGCCGAGCGCCAGCGCATCGCCGTCGTTGCGGCCAGTCAAGCGAGCGATGCCCTTGCTGACCTTCTGCGCTTTGCAACCGAAGGGCCAACTTCCTCCGGCTTCACGTTCGACGGTGACGTGGTCGAGCTGCTGCTGGATGCCGCAAAGCTCGCCATCATGATCACCAGGATGGAGGAGAACAACGATGTTCTCGACGCCATCAATCAACGGCTGGAGGGATGGGCATGACCTCCTCGATCGCCGCCATCCACGTCGCCAAGAAGCAGCTCGGCCTGGACGACGATACCTACAGGGCCAAGCTCGCCAAGATCACCGGCAAGTCTTCGGTGAAGGACATGAGCGAGGCGGAGCGCCAGAAGGTGCTGACCGTGTTTCGCAATGACGGTTTCCGGCCGGCCGATGCCAAGCCGGCCGGCGGTAAGATGAGTGGCCCGTTTGCCCGAAAGCTGCAGGCGCTGTGGATCGCCGGCTACAATCTCGGCGTGGTGAGCGATCGGCGCGACGCGGCGCTGATCGCCTTCGTCAAGCGCCAGACCGGCCTCGACGCCGTTCGCTTCCTGCACCATGCCGATGATGCCAGGGCGGCGATCGACGGCCTGAAGGGGTGGTTGCGGCGCGAGGCCGGCGTCTCCTTCGGGAACCTCAACGGCCAGGACTGGCTGGCGGCCGACGGGGCGAAGATCGCCTGGGCGCAATGGAAGATCCTCAACCCTGGCGTCGATCTGATCAACCGCAAGGGGTTCGATACGGAAGTGTTCCGCCTGATCGACCATCCGAACTACTGGCTTTCGGCGCTGACGAGCCGGCAGTGGCAGGTGGTGATGAACGCGCTTGGCGAGCGGGTGCGCACGGCGAAGAAAGGCGGTGCGTGATGGTCGCCTACGGCTTCAAGAAGTTCTTCGCCCCGCAGATCGTAGACCTGTCGAAGACCCATACGATCCGGGGCCATCGCCGGCGCCATGCGCATGTCGGCGAGCCAGTGCAGCTATTCACCGGCATGCGCACCCGCCATTGCGTCAAAATCATTCCCGACCCGACCTGCATCGCGGTGGCGCCCATCGTCATCATGTCGAGCGAGCTAGTCTCTGACGGTATTGCCTACATCGAGATCGACGGCCGGCCGCTGCATCGCGACGAAATCGAGCCTTTTGCGATTTCGGATGGGTTCGACCCGGCGCGCTTGGTCGGCCTGGCGCCCCCCTCGCTGATCGGCGAGACGGCCAGCGAGACCATGGGCCGCTTCTGGCGTTCGGAACACAACGGCAATCGGTTCGAAGGCGTAATCATCAAATGGTGTGGGGGTGAACAATGACCATCGTCGAAGTCACCGACCATGCGGTGTTGCGCTATCTCGAGCGGGCGCATGGGCTCGATGTGGAATTCTTCCGGCTGCATATCCGCGAGCTGGTATTGCGGGGCGCCGAGGTCGGAGCCTCCGGCGTCATCGTCGAGAATGTGAAGTTCGTGCTGCAGAACGGAAGCGTGGTGACCTGCCTCGACAAGGGCATGAAGTCCCGCGACCTCAGATCCGGGCGGGGTGACTGACATGGGCTCGGCTCTCCCGCTGTTCAACTGGCAGATACAGGCCGAGCAGGTCCGGCTGCAGCATCAGCGCGAGCAGCTCTTTGCCCGTATCCGAAACCTCAGGCCTCATTCGCACAGGCGGCTGGAGCTGGAAGCCAGGCTGCGCGAGATAACGGCGCGGCAGATGGAACTGGAGCACCGGATCGAAAGCGGGGCGCGGCGATGAACGACGACGACACCATGCAGGACATGCCGGCCAATATCGCACCCTTCGTCGAGGCTCTCGGCGCCGACGACGCCATGCGGCTGTTTCTCTCGGTCGGCGGCTCGGATATCTACCTGCCGGCCAAGTCGTCGCCGCGCTCGATCGCGGCACGCACGGTCGGGGCCGACCGGATTGACAAGCTTTCCAAGGTCATGGGATATGGCTATATCAAGGTTCCGCTCGCCCGGCGCTGGGTGGCCGAGCAGATGAAGGCGCAAGGCGCGACCACGGCGGAAATCGCCCGCACCATCCGCGCCGACGTGGCGACCGTTCGCCGCTGGTTTCCGTCTGAAACCGCCAAGCAACTCACCCTTTTCTGAATACCCGCGCGGGTGCGCGGGTGATAGTCGGCCGCGAAGCCTGACATTTTGAGCCTATCGCGGCGTGCCAAATCAAGGCGCGCCGCTCCTTCAAAGGAAGAGGCTCAAACATGGCGGACCGCTTTTCCATCTGCCACAACATCACCGAGACATGGGAAGGCGGCTGGAGCGACCACAAGGCCGATCCAGGCGGAAAGACCATGTACGGCATCACCGAGGCCGTCTATCACGGATGGCTGAAGGTGCGTGGCCTGCCGCTTCGGCCGGTGCGCAACATCAGCCGGAGCGAAGCTCGCTCGATCTACCGCGAACAGTATTGGAAGCCGACAGCCGAGGCCTTCGCCCTTTTCCCTGGCGTGGATCTCGCCGTCTATGACGCCGCGGTCAATTCCGGCGTGTCTCGCGGGATCAAGTGGCTGAAGGCTTCGGTCGGCAGCAATGACCATTCCGTCACCGTCAAGCGGATCTGTCGCGCACGGCTGTCCTTCATGCAGTCCCTCAAGATCTGGCAGAGCTTCGGCAGGGGCTGGGGCCGGCGTGTCGCCGACATCGAGGCGAAGGGCGTCGTGATGGCAGTGACCGCCATGGGTGCGTCGAAGAAATCCATCGACCATATCGTCAGCAAGGAAACCGAGGACGCGCTTACGTCGGCGAAGAAGAACGACCTCGGCGCGAAATCAAGCACCATCGGTGCCGGCGCATCCAGCGGTTCGCCGCTCGCAGTCGGCATCGAACCAGATGATGTCGCCGTCTTCACGGTCGGCGCGGTCATCGTCGTCCTGGTGATCGCAACGCTTGTCTTCATCGCCCGCAAACGTGCCGCCGAAGCGCGGGCCGCTGCCTATGCCGCCGTTTCCCTGGAGGAGAGAGCATGACCCCCATCCTCGCCATCATTGTCGCCGCCGCCGCCAAGGTCGGCGCGCCCCTCGTCAAGGCGATCGTCGAAAAACATGCCGGACCGCTGGCCGGAACGCTCGCCGGTAGCGTCATCGACCAGGTCGCTTCCAAGGTCGGCGTGCCGGCCGAGGAGCTTGCGCATGCCGACCCCGAGGTGGTCGAGAGCGCGGTGCGCAGTATCGAGGCGGAAACGCCGGAGATGATCGCGCTCTGGCAGGCAGGTCTTTCCGGGCAGTTCGCGCTGCTCCAGGCCGAGCAGAAGGAAGGCTTCTGGCAGAGCGCCTGGCGCTGGGGCTGGATGTATCTGCTGGCCTTCCTGTGGGTCTGCGCGTTCCTGCTGTTTCCGATTCTGCGGGCCTTCGGGTTCTTCATCGAGCCGATCGATCCGGCGCAGCTCCTGACCCTCACCGGATGGTTCATCTCGCTCTACATGGGCGGCCATACCGTCAAGGAGCTGGGCAAGCAGGCGGTCGATGCGGTCAAGACCTGGCGGGGTGCGCGATGAACTTTGCCAGCAACGCGGCCTTCGACCTGGCCGAACAGCGGATCGAGGAGGAGCGCGAGGCGGCGATCGCCAAATCGCGCGCCGCGCTCAAGGCGTCCGGCACCACGGACTGCGTCGACTGCGGCTCGACGATCTCGATCGCGCGCCGCCGCGTCTACCCGTCGGCGACCCGCTGCCTCGAATGCCAGGAGTTTGTCGAGAAGGAGGCGCGCTGCCGATGACGCCCGCAGAGATCTCGCAATACCTCGGCCTGGCGCTGGCGATCATCGCCCTGCTCGGCCATGCCAAGGGCTATTTCTCCAGCGGCGAGAAGACCCTGACAACTCAAGTCAACCAGTTCAAAACGGATATGACACCCCGCGTGGAAAAGGCCGAGACGAAGCTGATCGAGTACGACCGGCGCATCCAGGCATTGGAAGGCGACTTCAAGCACCTGCCGTCGAAGGACGATATCCACGGCCTGATGCTGTCCGTCGAAGTGATCCGTGGCGAACTGGGCAAGATGAGCGAGACCCATGACGGCGTAAAGCGCGCGGTGAGCCGGATCGAGGGATACCTGCTGGATGAAAGGCCGAAACCATGACCCCTTATAACATCTTCATCGCCGAGAAGGGTCGGCTGGTCATCCTGCAGGCTCTGGCCCGCGAGTTCAACGGCCATCTGCGCGAGGACCTGATCCAGAAGGCGGTCGATATCTACCTCCTGTCGCGCTCGATCGAATGGGTCAGGACCCAGCTGCGCAAGCTGGAGGAGCTCGGCGCGATCGACATCACCGAGGACAATGGCAAGCTGATCGCCGGGATCACCCGCACCGGCCGCGACCATGTCGAGCGCCGTTCGCCGGTGGCCGGTATCGCCTGGCCGGAAGACGAGGCCTGACCGATGAGCGACGAAGCAGGGCGCGGCCGGCTGACCAGGATCGAGACCTTGCCCGAGGAGGCCGAGGCCGACCTCGCCTGGCTGAACGAAGAACTGCGCGAGATGAAGCGCCCGCAGGTGGCGATCCTGGCCGAATTCAATTCCAGGCTCGCCGATCACGGCATCGGCCCGATCTCGAAGGGCGGCTTCTCGCGCTATTCGGTGAAGAAGGCCCGGCAGTGGCGCGAATATGACGAGCGGCTGAGACTGTCGAAGGCGCTCTGCGAAAGCATGGGACCGGACGGGGCCGACACCATGGCGATCGCGGTTGCCGAACGGATCAAGATGGCGGCCGACGAGCTGCTCAGTCGCGGCGACCTGACCCCGAAGGAAATCGGGGCGCTGGCCAATGCCAACCGGGCGGCCGTGACGGCACAGCGCCACGCGACGGAACTGCGCCGCTCGCTGGAGAGCGAGTTTGCCGAGCGGATGAAGAAAGCAGCAGACGACGTTGCCGCTGTTGCCAAGAAGGCGGGCGTTTCCGACGAGACGATGGCAGAGATTAATCGACGCCTCGTGGGTGGTGGCTGATGGGGCGCGCACTGGTCATACCGTCTAATCGCGAGGCCATCTTCCTGCCCTATCAGGCGCGGTGGATCGAGGACAAGTCGCGGCTTAAGCTGATGGAGAAGGGCCGCCAGATCGGTCTATCCTGGTCGACGGCCTATGCGACAGTGTCGCGGACGGCATTGGCATCGGCACGCAACGACCAGTGGGTTTCATCCCGAGACGACATCCAGGCGCGTCTCTTTCTTGAAGACTGCAAGCTCTGGTCGGGCAATCTGGATCTGGCCGCTCGCGATCTCGGCGAACAGGCGCTAGATCCTGAAGGCAAGCACAGCGCCTATGTGTTGCGGTTCGCCAACGGCCGGCGCATTCACTCGATGAGTTCCAATGCTGACGCCCAGGCCGGCAAGCGCGGCGGGCGCGTGCTGGACGAGTTCGCGCTTCATCCCGATCCCCGCAAGCTCTGGTCGATCGCCTATCCCGGCATCACCTGGGGCGGTGCGATGGAGGTCATCTCGACCCATCGCGGATCGCAAAACTTCTTCAACCAGCTCGTGAAGGAGGCACGCGAAAGCGGCAATCCGAAAAAGATCAGCCTTCACCGCGTTACGCTTGAAGATGCGTTGAACGATGGGTTCCTGTGGAAACTACAGCAGGCGCTTCCGGACGATGACGAGCGGCAGGAAATGACCGAGGCGGAGTATTTCGACTGGGTCAAGAGTGGCGCTGCCGATGAGGAGAGCTTCCTCCAGGAATACATGTGCCAGCCGGCCGACGATGATGCCGCCTTCCTGGAGTATGACCTTATCGCCGCAAGCGAGTACCAGAGCGGAATCGATTGGCACACGGCCGAAGGTGGCCAGCTTTTTGCCGGTATCGACATCGGCCGCAAGCACGACCTCACCGTGATCTGGATCGTCGAGAAACTCGGCGATGTCCTTTACACGCGGCATGTCGAAGCCCTCAGAAAGATGACGAAAGGCGACCAGGAGAAAATCCTTTGGCCGTGGATCGAGAAGTGCCTTCGAAGCTCATTCGACGCGACGGGCCTGGGCATTGGCTGGGTCGATGATGCGCAGGCCCGTTATGGGAGCTACCGCGTGGAAGGTGTGTCCTTCACCACCGGCAGCAAGGAGGCACTCGCCTATCCAGTGCGTGGCAAGATGGAAGATCGGCAGCTACGCATACCCTATGACAAGCATATCCGCGCAGATCTCAGGTCGGTGACCAAGCAGGTCACTGCGGCAGGAAATATCCGATTCACAGCGGAGCGGACGCCCGATGGGCACGCCGACCATTTCTGGGCTCTCGCGCTGGCAATCCATGCAGCGTCGGGATCTGAGGTCGGGCATTGGTCTCCGGTTACACCGCCTCCGCCGAAGCAAGAAGCACCCGACGGTCCCGACGCGGACATCGACAAGAACTGGATACCGGCCGATGTTTAAGGCGTTCAAAAAAGCACTTTCCGCCATGCGCCACAGCCCGCAGGCCCCCATCGGCTTTCAGCAGATGCTGGCGCGGACGCGCTTCGACTATCGCAAGGCGATCGGCGATGGCCTCGATTCGTCGGTGGTGACCGCGCCGATCCAGTGGATACAGCGGGCAGCACCCGAAGCGAACCTGACCGTCAGGCGCCGCGACAATGCCGGCAAGGTCACGCAGCTCGACGATCATCCCATGCTTTCGCTGATCGCCCGGCCGAACGCCTTCTACGGCGACCTGACGCTGTGGACCGCATCGCTGATGAGCTATTGCCTGGCCGGCAATGCCTACTGGATCAAGCTGCGCAACGGCATCGGCCGGCCTGGCGAACTCTGGTATGTGCCACACTGGCTGATGGAGCCGAAGGGATCGGCGGACGGAACCGACTTCCTCACGCACTACCTTTATTCGCCAGGCGGTGGCCATGAACCGATCCGCCTCGATCCTGCCGACGTCATCCATTTTCGCCAGGGCATGGACCCGCGCAACCCGCGCCTCGGCCTGTCGCCGATCGACGGTGTCGTTCGCGAGATCTTCATGGATCTCGAAAGCTCGAACTTCGTCGCCTCGCTTCTGCGCAACATGGGCGTGCCGGGCGTGGTGATCAGCCCGAAGAACGGCGGCGTGGTATCGGCCGAGGATGTCGAGGCGACCAAGACCTGGTTCGCCCAGGCCTTCAGCGGCGACCGGCGCGGCGGGCCGCTGGTCATGGGCGCGCCGACCGATGTGTCGCCCTACGGCTTCAACCCACAACAGATGAACATGGGCGAGGCGCGCGACATTGCCGAGGAGCGGATCTGCGCCTGCCTCGGCATTCCGGCCGCCGTCGTCGGGTTCGGCTCAGGCCTGCAGTCGACCAAGGTCGGCGCGACGATGGAGGAAATGGTGAAGCTCGCCTGGCGCAACGGCGTGCTGCCGATCCTGCGCGTGATGGCCGACGAACTCGACCGCTCGCTGCTGCCTGATTTCGGGAACACGGCGGGGATCAAGAGCGGATGGGACGTGTCCGACGTGCTGGCGCTGCAGGACGATCTCGACAAGAAGGCCTCGCGCGTCAAGTCGCTGACCGATGGCGGCATCATCCAGGTGTATGAAGCGCGGGAGGACATGGGCTACGAGGTCGACGACAGCCATCGCATCTATCTGAGGCCGGCCATGTCGCTTGAGGTTCCGGCAGGCGCGCAGCCGCGTCTGCCAGACCCGGCGCCGCAGCCGGCACCGGCGAAGGGCGAGAAGGCCCGCGCGCCGATCGCTGCCCGCCGTTCTGGTGCTGCCTACCTGCGGGCTCTGCAAGCCCAGGAAGCGCCGCTTTCGAAAGCCTTTGAACAGACCCTAAAACGCTTCTTCAAGACGTTCGGAAAGGACGCGCGGGCCGCAGCGGGGCCGCTGCTCGAGGCGGAGGATATCGGCCCGAAGGCTAAGGGTGGCGCCGAGGAGAAAGCCGATGATCTGATCATCGCGCAGATCCTCGACCGGCTGGGCATCGCCGCCCATCGCACGACCTTCCAGCGGCTCTACGAAGCGCACTTTGTCGAGACTGCGAAGGCCGTAAGCGATGCCGCCCAGCTGCTCGGGATCTCTGGCAGCCTGCCGGACCCGGTGGCGCGTGCGATCGCCGCAGCCGGCGGGCGGCGGTCCGGCCTGGTCGACCTGACGACACAGGCGCGCGAAGGACTGTTCGACGCGCTGGCCGAGGGCCGCGCGGCCGGCGAAGGCGCGGCGCAGCTGGCGGAGCGGATCGGCGCGCATATCGAAAGCGGGCCCTGGGGATCGAGCGAGATCCGCGCCCGCACCATTGCCCGGACCGAAACGAAATATGCCCAGAACGTATCGACGATCGAGCGGGCACGTGCCGCCGCCGTCGAGCGCTTCATCGTCTTTGACGGGCGGCTCGGTCCAGACCGGTCGGACCCTGACCACATCGCCCGCGACGGCTCGATCGTCACGGCCGACGAGGCGAGCCAGATGGCGTCCGACGAGCATCCCAATGGAACACTTTCGTTTGCCCCTTACTTCGGCGACGACGACTAGGAGAAGACCCCGATGAAACACGAGACCAAGAGCCTGACCATCGAGAAGATGGAAAGCAACGGCCAGGGGCTGGCACGCATCGCCGTGCTCTCGGCGATCGACCATGACGGCGACACCTATCTGCCGGGCGCCTTCTCCTGGAAGGAAGGGGCCGAACAGTGGGCGTCGATCCTGCCGGCTCACCAGCGTTCGGCGATGCCGCTCGGCAAGGCCAGGATCTACGAGGATGGCGACGCGGCATTTGCCGAGCTGCATCTCAACCTCGATACGCCCGCCGGGAAGGACTGGCACTCGACGCTGAAGTTCGATCTTGCGAACGGCCGGGCCGTGCAGGAATGGTCCTACGGCTTCGGCGTCGTCGACAGCCAGATCGAGGAACGGTCCGGGGACCGGGTGCGGGTGCTGAAGCGGCTCGACGTGCACGAGGTCTCGCCGGTGCTGCGCGGCGCCGGCGTCGGCACGGCGACCCTGTCGATGAAGGGACGCGGCAGTTTCTCCGACCAGCTCGACGCGATCCTGGAAGAGATCGACGACGTGATCGCCAGGGCCGGATCGGTCAAGGCCTTGCGGGAGGCCGAGGGCCGCGATATGAGCAAGGCACGGCTCGAGCAGCTCGCCGGCCTCAAGGCCAAGCTGGACGCGCTGCTGGCCGGCGGCGATCCGACGGGCGCCGATGACGCCGAGGCCGCAGCTGAGGCAAAGGCGCGGGCAGAGCTGGAGGCGATCATGATCGCCCGGCTCACGAACGCCGCCAGGCGCAGGGTCGAGGGGGCCTGAAGCGCTATCAGGGCCCGATGGGCAGAGAGCGCCACAGGGCGCTCTCGACGGGCTTCAACGGGCGGTGACGCCGCCCATGCCCGGAAAAGCGCCCCACGGCGTTTAAACCGGCTTTAAAAACCGGACGAAGGTCGAACGCTCGGCCGGATTTCACGGTCCCACCCATTTCCCGCCTTCCCATCGATCGCCCGCGCACCCGCGCGGGTGTTTGCTTATTGGCCGCTGCCTTAGTCTCCATCGTGCATTGCCCGCGCCGACGTGGGCTTTTCTTCTCAAGGCCACGCGCGGACGTGGGGCCGATGGCAATCGAACCGGAGGCGGCATCATGCCCACCATCAAAGACGTCCGCGAGAAGCTCGCGGCAAAGCAGGACGAACTCGGCAAGGTCTTCACCGAGGCCAAGACCGACGACGGCCAGTATGATTTCAACAAGGTCACGTGCCTCGGCACGGGCGTGAAGGGCTCTGTTGCAATTGCCCAGCGCGTCAAGGAAATGAATGCCGAACTCGACGCCCTGGCGGTCGAGGCGGAAACGCTCGAGGCTGCCGAGAAGGCGGCCAAGGACCATGCCGACCGCGAGCGGGTTCGCTCGCGCCTGCCGATGCCTGGTGCAAAGGGCGACGAGCGGCGCGCGGTGATCAAGTCGCTCGGCGAACTGTTCTCGTCGGAGAAGTCCTACGAGGAATGGATCGGCCGCGGCAAGCCGCAGGGCATCGACTTCACTTACGACATCTATCCGTCCGACGTGCTGGCCAAGGGCATGCTGGTCGAAACGCTGATGACCAAGGCGCTGATGACGACCTCGGCCGGCTATGCCCCGGAAAGCCTGCGGCTGCCCGGCTTCGTCGAGGCGGTCACCCGGCCGCTGCAGCTGATCGACATCATCCCGATGAGCCAGACCGGCAGCGACACCGTCAAGTACATGGAAGAAACGACCCGCACCCATGCGGCGGCGGAAGCGGCGGAAGGCGGCGCCTATGGCGAGAGCACCTTCGTCTTCACGGAAAAGTCGTCCGACGTGCGCAAGATCACCGACAGCCTGCCGGTGACCGACGAGCAGCTCGACGACGTGCCGATGATGACCGGCTATGTCAACGGCCGGTTGACCTTCGGCATCCGCCAGCGGCTCGATACCCAGGCCTATGTCGGCAACGGCACCGCGCCGAACCTGCGCGGCATCGTCAACGTCGCCGGCATCCAGACTCAGGCCAAGGGCACCGATCCGGTTCCGGACGCCTTCTTCAAGGCGATGACCAAGATCCGCACGACCGGCCGGGCGATCCCGACGCACCACGTCATGCACGCGACCGACTGGCAGAACATCCGCCTGCTGCGCACCACGGACGGCGTCTATATCTGGGGCTCGCCGAGCGAGAGCGGACCGGAGCGCATGTGGGGCCTCCCCGTCGTGCAGAACGAAGCGCGCGCCGCCGGCTCCGGCCTGGTCGGCTCCTTCCAGCCGGCATGGATCTCCGCCTTTGAACGCAAGGGCGTTAACATCCAGGTGGGCTATGTCGGAACGCAGTTCACCGAGGGCAAGCGCACCGTGCGCGGCGACATGCGCGTCGCCCTGGTCGTCACCCGCCCCGCCGCCTTCTGCGACGTGACGGGCCTCTGATCCTCCTCCCAAGGAGACGATCCGGCCCCGCACCAGGCATTGCCTCTGCGGGGCCGGATTTCAAGAAGGGCAATCATCAAGGAGGCGGCGATGCCGACCATCACAGGATTTTCAAAGCCGATCGGCTGCTCGCTCATTCCGGGCGGCCCGATCGGCGAGCACCAGGTCCAGGGAAATATCAAGCCCGGCGACACGCTGCTCTCGGTCGAACACATCACCGACGGCACGCCGCCGACCCGGGTCGATCGTACGGCGGAATTTTCCATCCACGCAACCAAGGCCGGCGTCGTCGAGAACACCACCACGGTCACCACGGGCGGGTTCCTGCACGTGCTGTGGTCCAAGGTCGAATAGGGAGGAGAATGACATGGCAGAGGTTGATAGCGCGAGCGATGCCCGCACGACCAACAATGCGGTGCGCCACCAGTATCGCGTCCTTTCGGACGCCGAGAAGGCGATGATGGTCGCGATCAAGGACAAGGGTCAGGAGCTGCTTGACCTGATCGGGCAATGCGGCGGCAGCCGCGAGATTTCGATCGCCCGCACCAAAACCGAAGAAGCGGTCATGTGGGCCGTCAAGCACATCACCGCCTAGCGCGAAAGGGTACGTATGATGCACGCACAGGAACGCATCTATCTGACGGCCGACAAGACCATGGCGGTTGCCGCCGGCGACAAGCGCGCGGCATTCCTCTACGCCGCGATCGGCGACGAGATCCCGCAGAGCGCGGCCGAGGTGCTCGGCATCGTCGACGGCAAGGTGAAGGGCAAGGTGAAGGCCGAGCCGCAGCCATCCGTGCCCACCGTCGTCAAGACCGGGCGCGAGGTGAAGTCCAAGGGTCCGGCCAAGAGCGATGCCAAGAGCCAGGCCAAGAGCGATGCCAAGAATGGGGGCTCGGCGAAGGAGATGAAGGCGCCGGCCGAGGACAAGGAAGACAAGGCCGGCGATGACAAGGGCGCCGACGACAAGGGCGCCGATGAGAAGTCTGGCGAGCCCGACGGGGCCAAGCCGACCGACGGCGCGGGCGGCTAATCCATGGCGCTGATCGACCGGGTCAAGGAACGCACGTCCTCGGATCTGTCCGACACCGAGCTTGCCGCGATGATCGCGGCGATCACGGCCGAGATCGAGGCGCGCCTCGGCCCGGCCGGAGAACGCACGGTCGAGCTGGGCGATCCGAACGATCCAGATAGCCGCTACCGCACGACGCTTCGCATTTCGCCGCCGCTCGACGCCGCACTTGCCGTGACGGTGGTCGAACTCGATCCGGGCAATTCCGGCCTGGTCGGCGCCGAGGTCACGCTGGCGACGGGCGACTATCGCGTGATGCACGGCGGACGGACTTTGCAGCGCCTGACCGGCGGGCCGAACGGAAGGCAGTTCTTCGCTCCCATGGTCAAGGTCACCTACACACCCAAGGGCGATGCCGGCGACCAGGCGGCGCGCGAGGAGGCGGTGATCAAGCTGATGCAGCTCGATCTCTCCTATCGCGGCGGCCTCAAATCGGAGCGGGCCGGCGACTATCAGTTCACGCTGGCCGGCGACGTTGGCGCCGAGCGGCAGAAGATCATCGAAGGGCTCGCCGCACGGCACGGCCTGGTCATGGCGTAAAGGGGCGACAGAGATGGGCGATCGTTATCGTTATCGAGACCGGATCGGAACGAAGCAGGAGTGGCTGATCGTTGGCATTCTGTTTCTGGGTGTCCTCTTGCCGGCGATCGGCATATCCGGCTTCGCCTATCTGGTCGTCCAGTTTCTCTCCTGGGTGACGGGGATCTCTCCAGTTCGTGTGCTGGTGATCATCGCAATCATTCTGTTTGTCTGGGGGCTATTGCGCTATGCGCGGCGGGGCCGGCCATGATCTCCGGGCGGCTCACCATGCGGGCGGCCGTCGAGCGCAACCAAGCGACCGGCAAGGACAACTGGGGAAACCCCTTGCCGCCGCAATTCGCAGCGCTTGGCACCTATCCGTGCTTCGCCTGGTCGAATGTCAGCCGTGAGGTGGTCGACGGCGACAAGGTGGCGGCGATCGAGGACATGCGCGCCATGTTCGCGCTGTCGGCCGACATCACCGAAGACGACGAGATCTCCACGATCGCCGACCGGAAAGGCGCTGTACTCATTGCCGGCCGGCTGAAGGTCGAGGGGCCGGTGCAGCGCAAGCACACGCATCTCGAAGTGGCTCTGAAGAGGATCGGATGATGATCACTACAGCACCAACTCCGGACAGCCGGCTGCCCTATGATGTGCGGCTGCGCATCGGAAAGGCATTGGACCAACTCGTCTGCGACGACAGCACGCCGGAGCAGGTCGATCAATTCATTGCGACCTTTGCTCGGTTTGGTCTGACGATCATCTCTACACCCAGGGAGATTGACAGTGGCCGTTTCGAGGAATGGTCGCTCGACGAGCTTATCGGCCAGTGCCGCATGCAGACCAGAGATCAGCTCGACCCTGAATTCTGCAGCTTCATGGCCGAGCTGGCAAAGCGGTTGGCCGTTGATGCCAGCGGCCATCGCGCACCGGAGGCTTGAAGGGGATCTCGGATGCCCAGGGCGTGAACGCCCCGGAAGACGGGCCTAAGTTTGGCGACCAAACCCGTCTGACAGAGAAAGAAGATAACCGTCACATCCGACCCGGCCGAAGCCGAGGCGGAACAAGTGACTGAGTCTTTGGATTTTTGAAATGACAAATTCTGACAGCTGGCGTGAGGTCCCCGACACCCAACCTCCGGCCGCGTGGATTGGCGGGAAACGGGCCTTGGCTTCGCGCTTAGTCAAATTGATCGAGGAAACCCCACATCATATGTATGCCGAGCCGTTTGTCGGTATGGGTGGGGTGTTCTTCAGGCGCCAACGAGTGCCTCGGTCGGAGGTGATCAACGACCGATCGGGCGATGTCGTGAACCTCTTCCGCATCCTGCAGCGTCACTATCCGCAGTTCATGGACACGCTCAAGTTTCAGATCACCAGCCGGCGGGAGTTTGATCGCCTGAAGACCTGTGATCCATCCACGCTCACCGATCTGGAACGGGCTGCGCGCTTTGTCTACCTGCAAAAGCTCGCCTTCGGCGGAAAGGTCCAAGGGCGCAATTTCGGTGTCCAGCGGGACGGTGGTGCACGGTTCAACCTGACGCGCCTGGCCCCACTCCTGGAGGACGTCCACGAGCGGCTTTCGGGCGTCGTCATCGAGAACCTGGACTGGGTCGATTTTGTCGATCGCTACGACCGGCCCGGCGTCCTCTTCTATCTGGATCCGCCTTATTGGGGGAACGAGGACGACTACGGCACCGGGATGTTCGACAGGGGCCAGTTCGAACGGATGGCGGCGCGTTTGCGGAGGCTTCAAGGTGGCTTCATATTGTCGATAAACGACCGCCCAGACGTGCGGTCAACCTTCGCCGGATTCGATCTAGAACAGGCGGAGCTGAACTACACGGTTTCCTCGGGCAAAGGCACGGTCGCAAAGGAACTAATCTACAGCTCTCACCCGCGGTAAAGCTAACACAAGAGATCCGAATGGCCGGAAAGTCGAAATCGCTGAAATGGTTCGGCAAGGCGGTGAAGGGCCGGATGCGCGATGCGCAGATCCTCGGCGTCAACCAGACCATGGCGGCCTGCGTGGCCGACGCAAAGCGAAATCACTCCTGGCAAAACCGGACCGGCATCCTGGAGGGCGGCATCGACATCGCCGTCTATGCCGCGCCGTCTTCCGATGGCGGGGTCAAGGGCACCTGGGGGGTGCGCGACGTGGTCTATGCGCGCATTCACGAGCTGGGCGGCGTGATCCGACCCAAGAAGGGCAAGGCGCTCGCCATCCCAGACCCGAACAGGCCCGGCGGCATTCTCCTGGTGAAGTCGGTGACGATCCCGAAGCGGCCCTACCTTCGGCCCGCAGCCGACACGCAATATCCGAAGCTCGCCGGACGCATCGCCAAGGCCTTTAACCGCTCTTCGAAGCCCGGTTGAAGACGGCTTGACAGAGGCCTCGCTCACCGCGATGCTTTGCGCCATTCCCCGCAGTTTTCAACCTTTCACCTTTACCCGCGCAGCCGCGCGGGTGTTTCGCTTGCCGGCCTTTTCCTAGTCTCGCTTAAACGATCCGGCATGGCGCCGGACATTTTGTGAGGCCCATGCCGGATGGCGGAAGCGGATATCATCGGAGCGATCGTCGCGGTGCTGAAGGCCGACGCCGACGTCGTCGCGGAAGTGGGCCAGAACGTGTTCGGCGGCGAGCTGCCGAAGGATGTCGCTTCGACCGGGCCGATCCGGTGCGTGCTGGTGCAGCCCTCCGGCGGGGTCTCGCTTGCCGCCGGCACCTTTTCCGAGACCGACACCCAGCGCTTCGACCTCTATGCCTATGGTCAAACCTTGATCGAGGCCAACGGGCTTCGCAGTCTTTGCCGTCGCGCCTTGACGGGCGTGCGCCGCCAGCTCGCCGCCGGTTGTCTGATACACTGGATCGAGCCCGCCGGCGGGTTTGCCACCGGGCGCGACCCCGACACGGCCTGGCCCTTCGCTTTCCAGTCTTTCCAAGTCCTGCACGCGCTCAAGGAGGTATGACCCATGCCCGCGCCTTTCGAAATCATCGCGGCTCCCTTCACGGCCTATTACGCGCCGCTCGGCACCGCCTTTCCGCTGGTCAATGCTGCGCCTGGCGCCGGATGGGTCAAGATCGGCACGTCGGGCGACGAGAGTATGGACGAGGAAGGGGTGACCGTCCAGCACTCCCAGGAGGTCAACAAGATCCGCTCGCTGGGATCGACCGTGCCGATCAAGGCATTCCGTACCGCCGAGGATCTGATCATCTCGTTCACGCTCTGGGATGTCAGCGTCGAGTTCTACCGGCTTGGTCTCAACAGCAATGACGTGACCACGGTTGCCGCCGGCGTGGGAACGCCCGGCACCAAGACGGTGCAGTTCTACCAGGGGGAACAGGTGGCGACGATGGCGCTCCTGTTGCGGGCCGAGGTCAGCCCCTACGGCGACGGCATGAACATGCAGTACGAGGTGCCCTACACCTACATGTCCGGCAATCCGGAACCGCAGTACCGCAAGGGCGAGCCGGCGGGCTATGCCCTCGAATACACCGCGCTTCGCGATCCGAACGCCGCGACCAAGGCGCTCTCCTTCGGCCGCCTGGTCGCCCAGCACGCCCTGCCTCTGCCCTGAGGCGTCCGCCATGGCGAACCTCGACGCGGATCAGGCGGAGGCAAGAGCGCGGGCACTCGACCAGTCCGCCCGTCATCACAAGCGGCAGGCCCGGCATCACCGGGAGGCCGCGCGCAAGGCCCGCGAGGATCTCGACGCGCTCAAGCGCGACTGCGCGCGCCTCGGCATCGAACTGACATTTCAACCCGGCGAAGGAGTGATCCATGGCCAAGGCACCCATTCTCGACCTTGATACGCTGTTCGACCGGCCGACCATCCGGATCGACGGTAAGACCTACGAGATGTGGTCTCCGGACGAGCTGTCCGTGTTCGACAGCCAGTATTTCACCCGGGCGGGCCGCGAGATCGAGGAGCTGGCCAAGGGCGACGACGTCGACGCTCTGTCGGCGCTGATCGGCAAGGTTTGCCGGCGCTGCCTGGTCGAGATCCCCGACGACGTATTCGGCAAGCTTTCGCCCCCGCAGAAGACGGCGATCGTCGAGGCTTTTTCCGGGCTCCTGCTGCGACGCCGCCTGAGCGTGGCAGGAGCGATCGCCGCGGCCGTGGTCGAAAGCCGGAAGCCGGAGACGTCATCGACTGGGGCGATCTCCTCCCAAGGCTCCAGCGATTCTTCGGCGGCGATCCTGAATGGTGGCTTCGCCGCGCCCCCGCTGCACTCCTGAGGGCCTATATCACCATGTTGCCCAGGCTCGACGCGGAAGAAACCCTGACAAAGATCCACGCCGGCATGATGTCGTCCGGCCTGATCCGTAAGCCGGACCTTCGTCGCGCGCTGACGAAGCTCGAAAAGACGGCCGGCGGGGCTAAGCGCTCGTCGGTCAAGGCGACGCCGAACATGCTGGCCTCGGCCGGGATTGCCGTGGTGATCGTTGAGGCGCCTGCGTCGGGGGTATCCGATGGCTGAGAAACTCGGCGAAGCGCTGCTCGACCTCAATACGAACGATGCCAAGTTCAACTCCTCCGTCGACAAGGCCGAGCGCAAGGCGCAGCGCCTTGGTCTGAGCTTCGACATGACGGCGGCCAAGGCTCTGAAGATGGGGAAGAACCTCGCGCTTGCCGCAGGGGCGGCGACCGCTGCGGTCGGCGCCCTGGTCAAGGTGGCGATCGACCAGGCCGATACGATGAGCAAGGCGGCGCAGCGCTCAGGCGTGACGACCGAGGCGCTGTCGCGGCTTGCCTGGGCAGGCGAGCTTTCCGATGTGGCGCTCGAATCGCTGACCGGCAGCATGTACCGCCTGGCGAACGGCATGGCGGCAGCGGCGTCCGGCAAGGACAAGGATCTCGCGGCGATCTTCTCCGGGCTCGGGATTGCGATCACCGACGCGGAAGGACGACTGCGATCCGCAGACCTGGTCATGATCGATCTTGCCGAGATCTTTGCCAATCTGGAAAACGGCGCCGACAAGACGGCGCTGGCCGTCAAGTTGTTCGGCCGCTCCGGCGCCGAGCTGATCCCGCTTTTGAACAACGGGCGGAAGGGGCTGGCCGACGTGGCGGCCGAGGCCGACCGGCTGGGCATCACGATCAGCACCGACATGGGCCGAAGCGCCGAGGCGTTCAACGACAACCTGACCCGGGTGCAGGCGACCGCGCGCGGCATTGCGCTCAAGGTCGCCAAGGAAGTGCTGCCGTCGCTGGAGCGGTTGTCGGAAAAGCTGGCGGACCCTGCATTCGTGGAGAATGCACAGGCGACGGCCGGCAAAGTGGTCGCGGCGCTCGGAACGATCGCCGGCGTGATCGAGACGATCACCAATCTGATCAGCGGCGCGGCCGATGCGTGGAACGGTTTCACCGGTCTGGTCGGCAAGCTGCAGGGCATGGACATGTTCGGCAATCCGATCGCGCCCAATCCGCTCAAGACGGCGATCGACAATGCGCGAAAGCAGCGCGAGCAACAGAACCAGACGACCTCTTCCGAGAATTTCAACGAGCGGTGGAACGGGACGACCAGCGAGAAGACGGGACGCTTGCCGGCGGCGGTAGCGGCACCGGCGGCACCGGCGGTCACTGTCCCGAACATCGCCGACCTGCTCGGTGGCGCGGGCGGAACAAAGAGTTCCGGTACCAGCGAGATCGAGCGGCAGAAGCAGGCCGTGCAGGACCTGATCACGCGCCTTGAGGAGGAACTGGCGATCGTGCGCGAGAGCGATCCGGTGCAGCAGGAGATGATCCGGCTGCGCTCGACGCTGGCCGGCGCAACCGACGAGCAGAAGGCCAAGGTCGAGGAACTGGTGACGGCGGCCAGACGCGAGGAAGAGGCGATGGCCAGCCTTGAGGAGATCATGCAGACCTTCGGCGACATGGCCGTGGATGCGTTCGACGGCCTGCTCGACGGCAGCAAGGACCTGGACGACGTGCTCGGCGATCTCGCCTCGTCGCTGCGCAAGATGGTTCTCCAGGCCGTTCTGCTCGGCCAGGGACCACTCGGCAATATCTTCGGCATGGGGGGCACGGATGGCGGGGTCGGCGGATTGCTCGGCAATCTATTCGCCGGTTTTAGGGCCGATGGCGGGCTGATCCCGTCCGGGACGTTCGGGATCGTCGGCGAGCGCGGTCCCGAGCCTGTCATTGGCACGTCGCGCGGGGCGCAGGTCCTGCCCAACTCGGCCTTGCGCAAAATGGAGAACCGCGGCGGCGGTTTCAATTTCCAGCAAACGATCGTGCCGCCCTCTGGCTTCGAAACGAAAACGCGTGAGGAGGAAGGAGCCGGCGGCAAGCGCCAGGAAGTCTGGTTCGAGGAGGCGGTTGCCGGCGCGATCGGCAAGCCCGGCCGGGCGCAATCGGCCGTGCGCAATACCGGAAGGCTGGTGAGACGATGACGCTGCCGAGCTTCCCGACAGAACTCCTGAGGCCGCTTTCCGATGGATGGCGCAAGCAACGCGGCGAAAGCCGGCGCCGGGCGGCCGGCGACCAGGGACCACCGCGCACCCGACGCGGGATCTCCAAGGCCGCCGACGCCGTCCAGGTGAGCTTCATCTGCGACCATGACCAGATGGCGCGCTTCGATCGCTTCTATGACGAGGACACGGCCGAGGGCGCGCTGCCCTTCCTCATTCCCGACTTCGCCACCGATGGCGACTGGTTGATGACGGCCGACGGCGAGATCCTGACCGACGACGAGGACAATCCGCTTTTGATCGCCTCGACGCTGGTCTGCCTGTTCGGCGAGCAGCTGCCGAGCACCGTGCCGATCGGCGCGCATTGGCAGGTGTCCTTCATCCTGACCGTGTTGCCATGAGGAGGATGATCCGATGAGCCGGAAGATTTCCCTCAATGCCCATCTCGCGCTGGATGCCGACGGCTCCAAGGAAGTCGAGATCGTGCTGTTGCAAATCACGCATCCGGAGACCGAGCAGGTGATCCGGCTCTCGACCGACCCGACCGAGCGGATCAGCTACCAGCCGCTGCGCTACGGCACGCGCTCGACCTGGCTTGGGGCTGATCCGGCCGATGACGACCAGGTGTTCTTCTTCATCCTCGTTTCGGTGCTTCTGCCGGACGACCAGGAGACCGCGCCGCCGGCCGCCCGCCTGCTGATCGAGGGCGTCGATAACGAGCTGACCGAGGTCTTGCGCTCGACGCAGGCCCGGGCGGCCGTGTCGATGGCCGTGGTGCTGGCTTCAAGCCCGGACGTGACCGAACAGGAATGGCACGGATTCAAGCTGGTGAGCGCCGAAAAGAGCGGCGAAGGCATCACGCTTACGATCTCGCGCAATCCGCTCACCGAGGAACCGTGGCCGGCCGGCCGCATGACGCGCGAACGCTTTCCGGGGCTGCACCCATGATCTCAAGAGGCACAACTATTCACGTAGGCCCGGATGCGATCGACGACCATCGAGCGGCCGAAGTTAATGGTGCGGATGGTGACGGTTGTGTCGGTTCCCTGTTCGGTGAAGTCGGCCTCCCATCCATAGACCGCGCCCTGGGCGAAGTAGACCCTGACCAGGCGCTGGCTCTCGAGGTTGGCGACCCGAACGGCGGGTTCCTTCCGGACGATGGTGGCGAAGGCGCATTCGCCGACAGCCCGGTAATTTCCGGGGACGGTGAAGCGCGCGGCGGGCTCGGGGTCCGGCGTGACGGTGCAGGCGCAAAGCAAGACGGCGAGCGTCGCGGACACGGCAAATCTCTTCATGATGGTCTCCCCGGTGTTTCGTCGATCATGCCGGTTGCGGCGCATTGGTCAACCGCCTTCATCGGGCTGCCCTATGCCGATCTTGGCCGGACCAGGGCGGGCGTCGATTGCTGGGGGCTGGTGAGGCTTGTGCTCAAGAGCCAGGGCATCGACGTGCCGTCCTATGTCGGCGGCTATGCCTCCACGCTGGAGCGCGGCGAAATCGCGGGGTTGATCGAGGGTGCGAAGCCGGCCTGGCTGAAGGTCGAGGAGCCGCGACCTTTCGATCTGGTGACCTTCCGGCGCGGGCGGCTGGAGAGCCATGTGGGCATCGTGGTCGAGCCGGGGCGGATGCTGCATGTCACGTCCGGCGCGCCGTCGCGCATCGAGAGCTACCGGGACGACTATTGGCGCGTGCGCCTGACGGGCTTCTGGCGGCATGCGACCTTGAGGAGCGGATCATGAGCCTGATGCCCGTTTCCATCGTTCCGCCGATCGGGCCTGATTTCGGTCGGGTGGAGCTGACCCTTCCGGAAGGTATGACGGTTGCCGAGATTGTCGAGGTGGCGCTTGCCGAGGCTTCCGCCGGCGTCGTCACGCGGGCCCGGATCTGGCTGGTCAATGATCGCGGTGAGATGCTGCTGCCGGACCGGACCGTGTGGCATCGGATCAGGCCACGGCCCGGCGCGCGTATCGTCATCCGCCTGGTCTCCGGCGAGATGAACCTGCGCAATATCCTGACCATCGCAGTCGCGATCGCGGCGGTGGCGGTGGGTCAGCTCTGGGTCGGGCCAGCGATCCTGTCTGCCACCGGATCTACGGTGCTTGCCTCGATCGGCTCATCGGTCGCGGCCGGTGCGATCGTGCTTGCCGGCAGCTTTCTGATCAACCGGTTCTTTCCGCCTCCAGGCGGGCCGCAATCCGAAAAGCCGCTCTACCAGATCTCCGGCTGGCAAAACTCGGCGACGCCGGACGGCGTGGTTCCGTCTGTTCTGGGCAAGGTCCGGGTAGCACCCGTCTTTGCCGCACCGACCTTCAGCGAAATCGTCGGCGATATCCAGTATGTCCGCACGCTCTTCACTTTCGGCTATGGGCCGGTGGAACTGTCGGACCTGAAGATCGGCGATACGCCGATCGACAAGTACGACGAACTCGATGTCGAGATCCGCGACGGCTACGCCTTCGACAGCCCGGTGACGATCTATCCGAGGCAGGTGATCGAAGACCAGGTCGGCACCGAGCTTCGCCGCGACCGGCTGCGTGACGACACCGGCGCAATCATTGATGTTGGACCACTCACCCCGGTGACGCGGTTCACAGCCGGCGATGCCGTCGAGGCGAACGTGATCTTCCATTTCCCTGCCGGTCTGATCCGATTCAATGACGATGGCGATGCCCGCACGACGTCGGTCGTTGTCCGCATCAGGCAGCGGCTGGCAAGCGGCGGTGACTGGATCGTGGTGACCGAGACAACATTTTCGGCCAAGCGGCAGGAGGGTTTCTTCCGCCAGTTCAAGTGGACGCTGCCGAGCCGTGGTCGCTGGGAAATCGAGGTGACGCGCATCACCTCCGAATCGACCAGCTCCGCTCGATCGGACCGGGTCAGCTGGCTGGCGCTACAGAGTTTCCGTCCCGAATATCCGGTGGCTTTCGGAAAACCGCTTTGCCTGGTGGCAGTTCGGGCGAAGGCGACCTATCAGCTCAATTCGGCGCTGGACAATTTCAACGCGATCGCCGAGCGGCTCCTGCCGGACTATGACCACGTGACCGGCACATGGATCACGCGCAAGACGCGCAATCCGGCCTCGCATTTCCGCCATGTCCTGCAGGGGCTGGAGAACACCTATCCAGAACCCGATTCGGCTATCGACCTCGACGGGCTTGAGGACTGGCACGATTTCTGTCGTTTGAAGGGTCTTAAATACGACCGTGATCGCAGCTTTGAAAGCTCGACCTGGGGGGCGCTGACCGAGATCGCGGCGGCCGGCCGGGCGGCACCACGCTATGACGGGACCAAATGGAGCGTGGTGATCGACCGGCCGCAGGAGCTGGTCGTCGCGCATGTCAATTCGCGCAACAGCCGGGACTTCTCCTGGTCCCGCAACTATATCGACCCGCCCGACGCTTTTCGCGTGCAGTTCCTCGACCAAAGCGCCGACTTCCAGGCGCGCGAGATGATCGTTCCATGGCCCGGGCACACCGGCGACATCAACACGACAGAGCAGCTCGAGCATCCGGGCAAGACGGACCATGTCGAGATCTGGCGCGAGTCGCGGCGCCGGCAATACGAGATCATTTATCGGCCCGACGTTTTCACTGCCGTGCAGGACGCGGCCGTCAGGACCGCCACGCGTGGAGACCACGTCAAGGGCTCCTACGAAACGCTTCTTTCCACCATGGCGGCGCTGAAGGTTACGGCCGTGCGGGGGTTCTATGTGACGCTCGACGGCAATGTCGAAATGGAGGCTGGGGCGAGTTACGCCGTGCGCTTCATGCGGCAGGTTGGAACGGGCAACGCGGCGAGCTTCGAGAGCGTGTTGCGGAGCATCCAGACGGTCGCCGGCGTGACCGACAGCATCCTGCTTCTCGGCGACGGTCCTGTGCCGGAGAAAGGGGCGATCGTTCAGTTCGGACTTTCCGGCGAGGAGAGCATCGACCTCGTCATCGCCGGCGTTCAGGCCGGAGAGCAGATGACGACGGTTCTGTCGATGCTGGCATCAGCCCCGATCATCGATACCTTGACCGACGCGGAAGTGGCGCCGGCATGGAACGGCAGGGCCGGTGGCATAGTCGGTGCGGATATCGCCGTTCCGGCAATTCCGGTGGTCACTGGCACCGAACCATATTTCGACGAGGACGGCCTGGCCGACGGGCTGATCGTCCTGATGATTCCAGGACCGGGCAGCACGGCCGAGGTGGCGACCTTCAGCCTGCATCATCGACTGGCCGGCGCGACTATCTGGTCGGTCGTGACCGTCAATGCCAGTGAAGGCTCGATCACGCTCACCGGCTACGGTTCCGGCGCGACGATCGAGATGCAGCGCCTGGCAACCAGCACGGCGGGCTATTCGAGCCCCTGGTCATCCACCTTCACCGCGGATGGCGCCGTGGACGGCGGATCGCCGCCGGCACCGATCACCACCGGCTCGGTCACCGGCGGCACGGCGAGCGCAAGCTTCACGATGTCGACGCCGAACGATCCGAGCATCGTCGAGATCCGTCTCTCCTATGGGGTGAATGCCGATGGCTCCGGCGCCGTCTCGATCACGCCGAGCTTCGCGGCCGGGCCACTTGGCAGCTACAGCCGCACCGAGACAGTGCCCGCCGGCACGTTCTACTTCTTCGCCGAAACCTTGAATTCGTATGGCACGCCCAGCGCCAAGTTCTCGCTTGGACAGGCGACCGTTCTGTAGGGAGTAAATCGCATGGATACACCGACCAAGACCACAAACATTCCGGCGGTCTCGGCACTCGACGAGGTGCTTGGCAATGTGACGATCGACGGGATCGAGCGGACGCGCAGGCAGACGATGGGTAGCCTGGCGGCGCAGCTGGCCGGCACGGAGCCGCTCGCCTCGCAGCTTTCGAGCGTGGTGACCGATACCTCGGCTCTGGAGCTGCGCATCAGCGGCCACGATGGCGACATCGCCGCTCTTGATAGTCGCGTCGATGCTGTCGAGGTCGGCATCGCGACGATCGGCGGGGCCGTCACGACGCCTGGCAATGTCTACCTCACCAAGGCGGCACGCGATGCCGACCTCACACCCGATGCGGATGCGCTGGCACAGGTAACGAGCGACGCGGATTTTCAGGTCAACGAATACCTATCCAAGAAGGTCGGGGCGACAGGAACAGGCACCTGGACGCTGACGACCATTCCCGCGCCGGCATTGAACAGCCGTCGCCTTGATGATCTTGAGGCTGAACCGCTTTTGCGGAACGGGTTCATGGGGAACGTCAACGACAAGTACGATACACTTGTCATCAAGGACAGCGCCGACAAGGTCGTCTTTGCCGCCTCGCAGGAGGATGGCTCAATCAGGGTTGGGGCATGGGAGCATAAGCCCAGCCTGGCCAACCATGACCCCTACGAGCCCGGTGGCTATCCCTGCTACATCTCGGCCGGCGACATCGTGGTGATCCACGACAACGGCGTGCAAACTATCGACGGCGGAGCTTACACCTTCACGGCCTGTGGTCCTGGAAAGACATTCGTCACTGCATCGTGGGACAAGCCGGCGATGGCAGCATCATGTGCTGTGCAGATCGATCGCAATGGCGAGATTTTCGCGGTCTATGGCAAGAGCCTTCTGACCCTGATTTTTGCCTATGGACAGTCACTCTCGGCGGGTTCGCGGGCTGTCGGAGCGGGGATGTCGGTCAATCCCGATCCGGACCATATCTTTATGCCGAACACGGGCTATTCCAGCGACATTCGTCTGAACCTCAATACGGCGGCGGGTGTGGCGCCCGTGCTTGCTCCTGGAGCGATCACGGGGCTTGTTCCAATGGACAGCGTCCCCGGCGAGGAGGCATTTACTTCTGGTCAGACCCCCGTCGAGACGATCTGCTATGCGCTGCATTACGAGATCATGCGCAAGCTGAACTACTCTCCGGTGCTGGGGGGCATGACGCTTGGTGTCGGCGGCTTCGCTCTCTCACAACTCGTCAAGGGCACACAGCCCTACGACAACACACAAATTGCCATCGCAGACTTCGAGACCGCAGCATTTGCTGCCGGATATCGGACTTGGCTCCCGGCCGTCTTTTGGCGGGGTGGGGAAAGCGATGCATCTAACGCAACCTATGAAAGCGGGATGGTCGCACTCCGCACCGACTTCAATACCGACACGAAGGGAATCACTGGCCAGGCCTCCGACATCTGGTTCATCATGGCGGCGCCATCGTCCTTTGTCGAAGGCCTCGACAAGGCCGTACTGGCGATGCTCGCCCTTCACGAAAACCAGCCGACCGGGTTCGTCCTTTCGCACCCGAGCTACATGCTCGACTATGACATCTATGCACCCGGCCTCACCACAGATGATGACTATGTGCATCTCTCGGTTCGCGGGCAGCAGATGGACGGCGAGTATGCCAAAAAGGCGTGGCTTAAGACCATCTACGGCAAGACCAGATGGGAGCCGCTTCGCCCGCTATCGGCCGTTCGGTCGGCTGCCAATATCGATGTAACATTCAATGTCCCCGTTGGATCTCTGGTTCTCGACACGACGACCGTCACCGAGCGAACCGGTACGGTCAAGGGCTTCGAGTTCATCGACGACAGCGGTTCGACGCCGGCCATATCGTCGGTCACGATCCTCGACGCCGATACTGTCCGGATCACGCTCGCCTCGACGCCGACCGGGACGCAGGCGAGCCAGAAGGTGCGCTATGCGCTCAAGGGTCACGACGGCAGCGCGCCGTTCAACGCCTCGGAAATGGCGCGTGGCAACCTGCGGGACAGCGACACGACGCGTGCCGTCTTTGATCCGTCTCTCACCCTCTACAACTGGTGCGTCCCGTTCGAAAAGACCGTGACCGTTTAAGGAGCTGACAATGCCACTCGTCGGAAAACTCGAATCTCCCATCGCCAAGTCGGGTATAACGATCAGCGAACTGTCGCTTCAGACACAACTGAAGGCGATCAGGGGGGCTGGATTTGTGCACCTGATCAATCCTGCGGGATCTGCCGTACTCTCGGACGGGGTCGTGCGCTGCGACGATTTGGTGACGGGTCGGACGGTATTGTCGGCATGGACCGCTCCGGCGATCGACACGGCGATCAATGGCAAACCGTCACTCACGTTCGGGTCGGCCGGCGCCGGCATCAACGGCCAGTTGATGAGGCCCAAGCGCTACGGCGACCTCGATGTCGGGACAGGAGCGTGGTCGCTCTGCATGCTGGTCAAGGCGACCGGGACGGCTGGCGTGGACGTTTTTGTCAGTCCGGAACGGGTCGCGAATATGACGGCCGGCAACTATAGCCCATACCTCACATTCCAGGCCTCCGGCGACAAGGCCATGGCCCCGATCCTCAAGGACAATGCGGGTGCCGCGCGCAGCCTCTACAACGGACTGGAATTCTTCAACACCACGCGCCTCTTGCTGCTCTGCGCCACGCCAGGGGTAGGCCTCACCTGGTATGTCGACAACTGGTCCACCGCCCGTGCCGTATCGGCCACCGATGCAGCAAAGGCTGCGCTCACGGACGGGCGGTTTGTTCTCGGCGGCTATGGTCCGGCTTACTCGTCGATCGGCTATAGCGGCAGCTTTGCGTTCTTCAGTGCCCACAACGTCGACCTGTCCCTTAATGGCCCGGCTCGGCGAGATCTGATGACGGCGGTTGGGGCTTACGGTGGGATCACCAGCACCTGATTTTTGCCCTGGCTGAAGACGGTTCTATGAGGCTTTAAACGGTTGCCAAATGATGTTGCGCGTCATGCCATTCAATTTTGCGCGCTACACAAGGGCCGGCGCCGCAGAGAGGCCGAAGTTGCGGGCAAAAACCGCCGAACGGGGCGCTGAAAGGTGCCACATACACTAAAATTTACGAGGCAGCTTGCAGCGCCCCGTCCGTCCCGGCTTGCCGGGAGAGCGAAGAAACCCGAGGAACCGGAGGGCGAAACGTCCGGCCGGTGAAAACCCGTGCCCGCTGTTGCGGGCGCACAGAGAAAGGCCGGCCGCGCCGCGGTTACCGGCGAGGCCCTGGAAAAGGAGAGGGCGCATGAATAGATCCGCCGAACTGCCAGACCCCGAAGTCCCCGAGATCGACGATGATGACGTCCGGGAGCAGTTGATGGCACGCACGGCGGAACTGCTCGGCGTGCCGGCGCGCGCCTGCCCGATCCGGGCCTGCTGGCGCAACGGCGCCTGCCGCTACGTCAGCGTCAAAACGTGTCCCAGCCTTCCCGCGTGCCTCCACTGGTTGCCGGAGGCCGAGCGGGCCGGCTTCGACGCCCTCTATGTGCGGGTGCGGGCGGCCTTCTTCATCGTGGCGATGGAGGCCGAGCCCCTGCCCTCGCCCGATCCGGAGATGCGCGAGCTGCAGGATGCCGCCCTGGAGATCGCCGCCACCGTGCTGTGCCATGATCCGGCCAACCGGCCGGTGGTGCGCCGGTGGATCCGGCGCCGGCGCGACAAACTGCCGGCGCTGCTGGAGGGCGACGCGCTCGATGCCTATCGCGCCGCGGTCGACAGCGTGCCGCGCGAGAAACTCAAGGGACTACCCTGGATGCTCTAAGGGCGCGTGGGTCAGGACGATGCGCCGTCCCGGCCCGCCCCTATTCCGCCGCCTCAGCCTCGGGCTTTTGCGGCGCCACCGCCTCCAGCTCGTAGGAATAGCCCTCGAGCATGGCATAGGCCCGCTCGATCGCGGCGATCTGGGTTTCGGCGGCGCGGATGGCGTCGGTGATCGACTGGGTGCGGGCGCGCAGCATGGAGCCCAGCACGTCGGCCTCCGGCCGGCGGCCGATGCGGTCGGCATGCTGGCGCACCCTCGTGCGGTGGCGTTCCAGCTCGAGAATGTGGAAACGGGCCTTCAAGAGGTCGTCGGCATCGCGTCCGCCTATACCGGCGAATACACCCGCGCCGACGGCACGAAGATGACCGGCCCTTCGCTCTC
>JAIBEK010000058.1 GCA_019459145.1 Arenimonas sp. | reverse complement strand
ACGACAGCTTGCGGCGCGCCATGATCGTCGCCGGGTCCTTGGGTCCCCAGGCGTCGAAGAATTACAGCAGCTGGCGGCGGGCACCGGCGTCCTCGCAGGGGCCGGAGCCGGTGACGCCTACACAAACATGGGCGGCCCCATCGGCGGGGGCTTCGTTTTTGGGGGCGCTCTTGTGGTCGTTTTTGTTTTTTTCGTCGGGGTTGGGCAGGCGCTTTTTTTTTTGGGGGGGCGCTAACCATTTTAGCAGTACTTGGCGGTCCCCGTATCGGGCCGCGGGGGGAGTGGAATTCCATGCAAGTCGGAAATGCGCGATACCTGACCGAGAACGACCTGCCGGATGTGCTTCCGGTGTTTCCCATCGCCGGCGTGCTTCTCCTGCCCGGCGGCCAGCTCCCGCTGAATATCTTCGAGCCGCGCTATCTCGCCATGATCGATGCGGCGATCGCCGGCAACCGGTTGATCGGCATGATCCAGCCGGCGCTCAACGAGGGCCTGACCGGCGACATCCTGCCCGAACGCCCGCCGCTCTGCCAGGTCGGATGCATCGGCCGCATCACCTCGCTCACAGAGACTGGCGACGGCCGTTACATCACCTCGCTCGGCGGCATCTGTCGTTTCCGCCTGCTCGACGAAGTGAACGGCACCAAGCCCTATCGCAATTTCCGCATCGCCCCCTTCATCACCGATCTCAAGGCCGGCCCGGACGAAGAAGCGGGCGTCGACCGCACGGGCCTGCTGGCAGCCTTCCGCGCCTATCTCGACGCCAACAAGCTTGAGGCCGACTGGGAAAGCGTCGAGCGCGCCAGCAATGTCACCCTGGTCAATTCCCTGTCGATGATGTCGCCTTTCGGCCCGGCGGAAAAGCAGGCCCTGCTCGAGGCGCCCGACCTCAAGACCCGCGCCGAAACCCTGATCGCCATCACCGAGATCGTGCTCGCCCGCACGTTCGGCGACGCCGACACGCGCCTGCAATAGGATCACCGACAGCCATGGACGAGCGGATGAGCAAGGTCGACGTGAAGCTGCTCGAACTGCTGGTCTGCCCGCTGAGCCAGGGCCGGCTGACCTTCGACCGCGAGCGCAACGAACTCATCTCCGAACGCGCCCGCCTCGCCTACCCGATCCGCGACGGCATCCCGATCATGCTGGTATCGGAAGCGCGCAAGATCGAGGATTAGTGGGGGCAAGGGGCCGGCCGTCCATCGCGGCGCGCCGCTCTCGGACATCGTCCGCTCCCTTGGTACCTTCTCCACCCTTGGCTTGGTCCCCTTGGCGGCCCCGCAGGCTCCGACGACATCTCGCATCGGGTTGCCCCTGCCCCTCACCCTGACCCTCTCCCCGCAAGCAGGGAGAGGGGACGGCCAGCGTTGTGGCCGCCACGGATGCGACGTCAGCGATGTCGCCACGGCGGATGAGGGGCAAGCGCCGCCTCAGATCGCCTCGCCGGCGAGAAGTTTCGGCGCGCCGCCATTGGCCGTGCCGGCCGCCTCGCGGATGAAATAGGATTTCAATCCCGGCAGCCGGTCGACAAGCCCGAGCCCGACATCACGGATGACCCTGAGCGGCGTGAAATCGTTGGAGAACATCCGGTTCAGCACATCGGTGGTCACACCCATGCGGAAGGTGTCGAAGCGGCGCCAGGTCTGGTAGCGCTCGAGCACGTTGAGGTCGCCGATATCCAGCCCCAGCCGGTCGGCATCGACAATGGTTTCGGCCAGCGCCGCCACATCCTTGAAGCCGAGATTGAGGCCCTGGCCGGAGATCGGGTGAATGCCGTGCGCGGCGTCGCCGGCCAGCGCCATGCGCGGCGCGACGAATTCGCGGGCAAGCGTCAACCCGAGCGGAAAGGCCCGCCGGTCGCCGCTCGCGCGGATCTGGCCGAGCTTGTGGCCGAAGCGGCGCTCCAGTTCTTCCTCGAACACCAGGTCGTCGGCGGCCACCAGCCGGTCGGCATCCGCGGTGCGCTCGGTCCACACCAGCGACGAGCGATTGCCCTTAAGCGGCAGGATGGCGAAGGGGCCGGACGGCAGGAAATGCTCTTCCGCAGCGCCCTCATGCGGCCGTTCGTGCTCGACCGTCGTGACGATGCCCGACTGCCCGTAATCCCAGGTGACGGTCTTGATCCCCGCCATGTCACGCAGCTTGGAGCGCACCCCGTCGCACGCGACGACCAGCCGCGCCGCAACGATAGAACCATCGGACAGCGAAAGCTCCGCCGCCGGCCCGGTATTCTTGAAACCGACCGCGCGCACGCCGTGGCGGATGGCAATGCCGGCCTTGTCGCAGGCCTCGCGCAGCGCCCCGACCATTGCGACATTGGGGATCATGTGGGCGAACGGTCGCCCCTCCTCCACCGCGCCGTCGAAGGTGAGGAACACCGGGCGCACAGGGTCGGAGGTCTTGGAATCGGTGACGATCATCTTGGTGATCGGCTGGGCCTCCGGCGCGATCCGCTCCCAGATGCCGAAAACCTCCAGCATCTTGGTGGCCGCCGCGATGATGGCGGAGGCGCGCGGATCCTTTTGCCAGACGCCTTCGGGTGCCGCCTCGATCACTTCGACGCTGAGATGCGGCGCCGCCTGCTTGACTGCAACGGCAGCCGAAAGGCCGACATAGCCACCGCCGACGATCAGCAAATCCAGCATGGCGAATTTCCTTTGCCCTTGTGCATGTCCCTGCTCCTATATAGATCAGCCTTGAACTAGTTCCTATAAGCGGGGCCGCGCTATTATGCCGAATTCGAGCGAAAATCCCACCGCCATGGAGCAGCTGATCGAGACCCTGGATCTCGAAAAGCTGGAGGAAAACCTGTTCCGCGGCAAGAGCCCGCAGAACGGCTGGCAACGGGTGTTCGGCGGCCAGGTCATCGCCCAGGCGCTGATGGCGGCCCAGCGCTGCGTCGACAATGACCGGCGCGTCCATTCGCTGCACGCCTATTTCGTGCGGCCCGGCGATCCCACCGTGCCGATCGTCTTCGAGGTCGAGCGGACCCGCGACGGATCGAGCTTCACCACCCGGCGCGTCGTCGCCGTCCAGCACGGCAAGACCATCTTCGCCATGTCCTGCTCGTTCCAGATCGAGGAGCCCGGCTATGATCACCAGATGGCCATGCCGGACGTCACCGACCCGGGACAACTGGTCGGCGAGAAGGAATTCCGCGCGCTCTTCCTTGCCCAGGCACCGGAGGGGGTGAAGCGCTATTGGGGCCGCGAACGGCCGATCGAAATCCGGCCGGTCTCGCTCACCCACTACATCTCCAACGAGAAACTCGACCCGAACGCGCATATCTGGGTCCGCACCACCGGCCCCGTTCCCGACGACCACCACTATCACTCCGCGGTTCTCGCCTATCTGTCCGACATGACGCTGCTCGACACCTCGCTTTATCCGCACGGCACGTCGATCTTCGATCCGCAGATCCAGCCCGCCAGCCTCGACCACGCCATGTGGTTCCACCGGCCGTCGAAGCTGGACGATTGGCTGCTCTACACCCAGGACAGCCCGAGCGCATCGGGCGCCCGCGGCATGACGCGCGGCAGCATTTATGGCCGGGACGGAACGCTCATCGCTTCGGTCGCCCAGGAGGGCCTGATCCGCAAAAGGGCAAACGCATAATTTTTTAGCAATCGCAAATTTTTGCTCATTTTTTATGCGCACAACCGCCGATCAAATGCCCTTTTATTAGGGCGCGATTCTATCGCCTTTATAATTCAATAACTTATCAGCCAATTTCAAACTGGCACATACTTTGAATGTCATCTCGCAGTCACCCGGCTTTTTTCTCGTGCCGGGGGCAGGAGAGTCGGCTGGGGCCGAGGACAAGCAAAGGATGGGAACCAGATGAAAATTGTGATGGCCATCATCAAGCCGTTCAAGCTGGATGAGGTGCGCGAAGCTCTCACCGCTGTCGGCATTCAGGGCCTGACCGTGACCGAAGTAAAGGGTTACGGCCGCCAGAAGGGGCACACTGAAATCTACCGCGGCACGGAATACGCCGTGAGCTTTCTGCCGAAATTGAAGATCGAGATCGCCGTTGCCTCCGAACTCGCGGACAAGGCCGTCGAAGCGATCGCCGCTGCGGCCAAGACCGGCCAGATCGGCGACGGCAAGATCTTTGTCTACTCGATCGACCAGGCCGTGCGCATCCGCACCGGCGAAACCAATTCTGATGCTCTGTAAGAACGGCTGTTAGGGGAGTTGTTACTGATGTCACTTTCTAAGTTGAATTCACATTTCGTGCGCCTTGGCGCCGCGTCGGCAGCGTTGCTGGCGCCGGTCGTCGCCTTCGCGCAGGAAGCCGCCCCGGTCGCTGCCGAAGCTGTTGCCGCAGCGCCGGCCATGACTGTCGACAAGGGCGACACCACCTGGATGCTCGTTTCGTCGGCTCTCGTTCTTCTCATGACCGTTCCGGGCCTCGCATTGTTCTACGGCGGCCTCGTGCGCACCAAGAACATGCTTTCGGTGGCCATGCAGGTTCTGATGATCGCCGCCGTCGCGATGCTCATCTGGGTTGCCTACGGCTACTCGCTGGCCTTCACCGATGGTGGTTCGCTGAACAGCTTCGTCGGCGGCTTCTCCAAGATGTTCCTGGCTGGCGTCGATGTCACGACGATGGCGGAGAGCTTCTCCAAGGGCGTCGCCATTCCGGAACTGACCTTCGTCATCTTCCAGATGACCTTCGCGGCCATTACCCCCGGCCTGATCGTCGGCGCCTTCGCCGAACGCATCAAGTTCTCGGCCGTCATCCTCTTCACCATCCTGTGGCTCACCTTCATCTACTTCCCGATGGCCCACATGGTCTGGTTCTGGGGCGGTCCGAGCGCCTATGACGGCCCGACCGGCCTGATCTTCGGCTTCGGCGCCATTGACTTCGCCGGGGGCACCGTCGTTCACATCAATGCTGGTATCGCTGGCCTCGTCGGCGCCATCATGGTCGGCAAGCGCACCGGCTTCGGCAAGGACATGATGGCTCCGCACTCGATGACCCTCACCATGGTCGGCGCTGCCCTCCTGTGGGTCGGCTGGTTCGGCTTCAACGCCGGTTCCAACCTCGAATCGAACGCCTATGCCGCACTGGCCATGATCAACACCTTCGTCGCCACCGCAGCCGCGATCGTCTCCTGGTCGATCGTCGAGACCTTCACCCGCGGCAAGGCCTCCATGCTGGGTGCCGCCTCCGGCGCAGTCGCCGGCCTGGTCGTCATCACGCCTGCCGCCGGTTTTGCCGGCCCGATGGGCGCCATCGTCATGGGCCTGATCGTCTCGCCGCTCTGCTACTTCTTCGTCTCCACCGTGAAGAACAAGTTCGGCTATGACGACACCGCGGACGTCTTCGGCGTGCACGGCATCGGCGGCATCGTCGGTGCCCTGCTGACCGGCGTGTTCGTCAACCCCGCTCTCGGCGGCGCCGGTATCGTCGACTACTCGACGGCCGACTTCGCAGCCGGCTATGCAGGTACGGCGACCCAGGTCTGGGCACAGCTCAAGGGCGTCATCGTTACCGTGCTGTGGTCGGGTATCGGCTCTGCGATCCTGTTCAAGATCACGGACGTTATCGTCGGCCTGCGCGTCCCGGGCGAAGCCGTACGCGAAGGTCTCGACCTCGCTTCGCACGG
>JAIBEK010000052.1 GCA_019459145.1 Arenimonas sp. | reverse complement strand
CCCCCCCCCCCTCCCACCCCCCCCCCCCCCCCCCCCCCCCCCCCCCTCCGGTGGTCCATTTTGAGCGGCTTACTCCGCGGCTTCCGCATATTCGCTCATCGGCGGGCAAGTGCAGATGAGATTGCGGTCGCCATAGACATTGTCGACGCGGTTGACCGAGGACCAGTACTTGTCGACCCGGAACGCGCCCGGCGGGAAGCAGGCCTGTTCGCGCGAGTAGGGCCGGGTCCACTCGCCGACCAGGTCTTCGACCGTGTGCGGCGCGTTTTTCAGCGGGTTGTCGGTCTTGTCCATGCGGCCTTCCTCGATGTCGCGGGCCTCCTCGCGGATGGCCAGCATGGCCTCGCAGAACCGGTCGATCTCGGCCTTGGTCTCCGATTCCGTCGGCTCGATCATCAGCGTGCCGGCAACCGGCCAACTCATGGTCGGCGCATGGAAACCGCAGTCGATCAGGCGCTTGGCCACGTCGTCGACGGTGACGCCTGAGCTTTCGGCCAGCGGTCGGGTGTCGATGATGCACTCATGCGCCACGCGACCCGCCTCGGACGTGTAGAGCACCTCATAGGCGCCGGTCAGCCGTGCGGCGATGTAGTTGGCATTGAGGATCGCCACCTTGGTCGCCTGCGTCAGTCCTTCGCCACCCATCATCAGGCAGTAGGACCAGCTGATCGGCAGGATCGATGGCGAGCCGTAGGGCGCCGCCGAGACCGCGCCCGGGCGTCCGTCGGTCGCCACATGGCCCGGCAGGAAGGGCGCCAGGTGCGCCTTCACGCCGATCGGCCCCATGCCCGGCCCGCCGCCGCCATGAGGGATGCAGAAGGTCTTGTGCAGGTTGAGGTGGGAGACGTCCGAGCCGATGTCGCCGGGGCGGGCAAGGCCGACCATGGCGTTCATGTTGGCGCCGTCGAGATAGACCTGGCCGCCATGGGCATGGGTGATCTCGCAGATCTCCCGCACCGTTTCCTCGAACACGCCATGCGTCGAGGGGTAGGTGACCATGCAGCACGACAGCGTGTCGGCATATTGTTCGGCCTTGGCGCGGAAGTCGTCGAGATCGACGTCGCCGTTGTCGCGCGCCTTGACCGGCACGACCGTCATGCCGGCCATCTGCGCCGAGGCCGGGTTGGTGCCGTGCGCCGAGGTCGGGATGAGGCAGATCGTGCGGTGCGTATCGCCGCGCGACAGGTGGTAGTTGCGGATGGTCAGCAGGCCCGCATATTCCCCCTGCGCACCCGAGTTCGGCTGCATGGAGATGGCGTCATAGCCGGTGACCGAGCACAGCTTTTCCGAAAGGTCGTCGATCATCTCTTTGTAGCCGAGCGCTTGGGTCTCGGGGGCAAAGGGATGGATCTCGGAGAATTCCGGCCACGTGATCGGCAGCATTTCGGCCGTCGCATTGAGCTTCATCGTGCAGGAGCCGAGCGGGATCATTGCCCGGTCGAGCGCGAGGTCGCGGTCGGACAGCCGGCGGATATAGCGAGTCATCTCGCTCTCGGCGCGGTTCATGTGGAAGATCGGATGCGTCAGGTATTCGCTGGTGCGCAGCAGATCCTTGGGCAGGCGGTAGCCGGTGTCGAAATCGGCGACGGCGAAGTCGCCGCCGAACGCACGCCAGACGGCTTCGAGCGTCGCCGGCCGGGTGCGTTCGTCAAGGCTGATGCCGATCCGCGTTTCGCCGATCTTGCGCAGGTTGACTCCTTCGGCGACGGCAGCCCGCAGGATCAGGCCCTGCATGTGGCCGACTTCGACGGTGATGGTGTCGAAGAAGGTATCCGGCTCGACCGTGTAGCCAAGCTTTTCCAGCCCCTTGGCCGTCAGGACGGCCTTCTGGTGCACCTGCTGGGCGATCGCCTTGATACCCTTGGGGCCGTGGAAGACGGCATACATCGAGGCCATGACGGCCAGCAGCACCTGCGCGGTGCAGATGTTCGACGTCGCTTTTTCGCGGCGGATATGCTGTTCGCGGGTCTGCAGCGACAGGCGATAGGCACGATTGCCGCGCGCATCGACCGAAACGCCGACGAGGCGGCCGGGCATGGAGCGCTTGATGGCGTCCTTGACCGCCATGTATGCGGCGTGCGGGCCGCCATAGCCGACCGGAACGCCGAAGCGCTGGGTCGAGCCGATGGCGATGTCGGCGCCCATTTCGCCGGGCGATTTCAGCAGCGTCAGCGCCAGGATATCGGCAGCCACCGCGGCGATCGCGCCGGTCTGGTGCAGGCGCGCAATCAGGCCGGAGAAATCATGGATATGGCCATGCGTGCCGGGATACTGGAAGATCGCGCCGAACACGTCGACCGGGTCGAGATCGGTGAACGGATTGCCGACGATGACCTGCCAGCCGAGCGGTTCGGCGCGGGTCTGGATGACGGCGATGGTCTGCGGATGGCAGGCCTCGTCGACGAAGAATGCCTTGGCCTTGGATTTCGACACGCGTTCGGCGAGCGCCATGGCTTCAGCGGCGGCGGTTGCTTCATCGAGCAGCGAGGCGTTGGCGACGTCCAGTCCGGTCAGGTCGCAGACCATGGTCTGGTAGTTGAGCAGCGCCTCGAGGCGGCCCTGGCTGATCTCCGGCTGGTAGGGCGTATAGGCCGTGTACCAGGCGGGGTTTTCCAGGATGTTGCGCTGGATGACCGGCGGCGTGATGGTACCGTAATAGCCCTGACCGATCAGCGAAACGAGCGCCTTGTTCTTGTTTGCGGTCTCCCGCAGCTTGTCGAGCGCCTCGCGCTCTGTCATCGCCGCACCCCAGGTGAGCGGAACCTGCTGGCGGATGGACGACGGCACGGTGGCGTCAATCAGCGCGTCGAGGGTCTTGTAGCCGACGACCTTCAGCATTTCCTCCATTTCGGCCGGCGAGGGGCCGATATGGCGGCGATTGGCAAAATCGTAGGGCTGGTAGTCGGTGAACTGGAATTCGGTCGGCGTGCTCATGCGATCAGCTCGTTGTAAGCGGCTTCGTCGAGCAGGGCGTCAGCGTCGGACGCGGTCTTGAGCTTGAGCTTGAAGAACCAGCCGGCACCCTGCGGATCGGAATTGACCAGCGACGGATCGTCAACGATCGCCTGGTTGATTTCGGTGATCTCGCCGTCCAGCGGACAATAGACTTCCGAGGCGGCCTTGACCGATTCGACGGTTGCCGCATCCGCCCCCTTGTCGAAGGTCGCGCCCACTTCCGGCAGTTCGACGAAGACCAGGTCGCCCAGCTGTTCGGCGGCATGGGTGGTGATGCCGACAGTGGCGACATCGCCTTCGAGCTTCAGCCATTCGTGTTCAGCGGTGAATTTCAGCATGTGATGTTCCTCTCGTGATGTTGTGCGAGCGATTTTCCCCTCACCCTGACCCTCTCCCCGCAGGCGGGGAGAGGGGATCGGGCAGGCGTTTGCGGCGTACGTCTTTCTCCCCGTCAGGACGGGGAGAAAGTGGCGGCAGCCGGATGAGGGGCAATCTCGGTCATGGGGTTCAACGCTTGTAGGTCGGAGTGACGAAGGGCATGGCGGCGACGGTGATCGGCAGATACTTGCCGCGCACTTCCGCATAGATCTGTGTGCCGGACTCGGCATGGCTGGAAGAAACGTAGCCCATGGCGACGGGTCCCTCGACGCTTGGGCCGAAACCGCCGGAGGTGACTTCGCCCAGTTCCATCTTGCCTTCGGCATCGGCGTAGAGCTTGGCATGGCCGCGCACCGGCGCCTTGCCCTCGGGCTTGAGGCCGACGCGGCGACGGCCCGTGCCGTTCTCCAGTTCGGAAAGGATGCGGTCTGCGCCGGGGAAGCCGCCGGCGCGGGCGCCGCCGGTGCGGCGTACCTTCTGGATCGCCCATTCAAGGCCGGCCTCGATCGGCGAGGTCGTGGTGTCGATGTCGTTGCCATAGAGGCAGAGCCCGGCTTCCAGCCGCAGCGAATCGCGGGCGCCGAGGCCGATCGGCTCGCAGTCCGGATGATCGAGCAGGATCCGGGCGAGTTCCTCAGCCTTGTTCGCCGGAACGGAGATTTCAAATCCGTCTTCGCCGGAATAGCCGGAGCGCGAGACGATGGCCGGAATATCGTGCAGCGCGACTTCGCGCACGTCCATGAACTTCATCGCGTAGAGCCCGGCCCAGAGTTCGGTCAGCACCTTCTCGGCCTTCGGCCCCTGGAGCGCCAGCAGCGCCCGTTCCTCGAGATAGGTGATGTCGACCCGGTCGGAGATATGCTTCCTCATATGGGCGATGTCGGCCTGCTTGCAGCCGGCATTGACGACGACCAACAGGTGGTCGCCGCGATTGGCGAACATCAGGTCGTCGAGGATGCAGCCGTTCTCGTCGGTGAAGAAGCCATAGCGCTGCCGGCCTTCCTTCAGGCCAAGAATGTCGACCGGTACCAGCGTTTCGAGCGCGAGCGCCGCATCTTCGTATGTGCCGGACTTCGCCCGGATCTCCACCTGGCCCATGTGCGAGACGTCGAACAGGCCGCACTTGGCGCGTGTGTAAAGATGTTCCTTCATCACGCCGGCGGGGTATTGCACGGGCATGTCATAGCCGGCAAACGGCACCATGCGCGCACCGAGTTCGAGATGCAGGTCGTGAAGAGGGGTCTTCAGGAGTTCGGCGGACTGGTCCAAGGGGCGTCTCCGTCTTTGGCGCAGGCGCGCCGGCTCAAGGTCTTGGCACGGATGTGCCGGTGTCATGAGCCCCCTCTGTCCGTTTGCCTGAGATTGTTATCCCTTCGGCGCACCCTTCCTTGTTCAGGAAGGTTTCTCTCCAGAGTTCAAGTCGACGCCCTGCGGTCCTTTTGCCTGAGAGTTTCCGGGGCGGTTGCTCCTTCGGCACCGGAGTGAACCGGTTTCTCCCTGCAGGGATGCGGCAATTATCGGCCAGGACGGTCGCTTGGCAAGAGGCAAAGGTCGCCGCAGAACAAATAATTGTCGCTGGCGCTTCGGTCTTTGGTCCTGGCACATATCAAGCCCGCACCGGCTTGGCGTTGTTTGCGTGGGATCAAAGACGTGTCCGCGCCATTCGGCGAGAACGGGTGCAATTCAACAGGCGGACATTGATTTCCTGCGGAAAGCAGCTAAGGAATCGTCTCGTTCGGAGAAATGCGATGTCGAAGGCTATGGTCATGAAGGGCGGTGTGCTGCGCATTCTTTGCGCATTCGCTCTTCTGTCGCTTGCCTTCGCCCACAAGCCGTCGCAGGTCATGGCGGCCGCCTATGCGACCATGTCGCTGCAATTGCCGGATGGCACCTATGCCGACATGTGCGTCGGTGATGCGGCGACGCAGCATCCGATGGTGCGCCAGTATTGCGAGGTCTGCGCGCTTGCGTCCTCGATGCTCCTGCCTTTGCCGGACGACGGTGTCTGGCTCAAGGGATGCTTCGCGTCTTTGAAGAATGAGCTCCGCGAGCAAGGATTTTCCCCGGAAGGCCCGGTCAACCTGCGCCAGCGGGCCCGTGCTCCGCCTGCCTCGGCCTAAGTCTCCACCTTCGCCTTCAGGAAAATCGAATACAGTGCGGAAGATCGTGCTCGTGGGTGGCCACGCACAACGCCGCAGGAGAACGAAAATGAACATATTTAGGACCATTACCCTCGTAGCCTTCTTTGCGTCCGCTGCCGTAGCGCAGATGGAAGGACACCAGATGCATGGCGCCGCCCCGATGGATGGCCCGGGCATGGCCGGCACCAATCCGGGCACCATGGAGACCGTCAAGCTCGGCGACCTCGAACTGTCTGCCGGCTTCACCCGCGCCATGCTGCCGAACCAGCCGGTCGGCGGGGGCTTCGTCACGATCAAGAACAACGGTTCCACCGACGACGTGCTGATTGCCGCCGAATCGCCGAGCGCCGGCTATATGGAGCTGCACGAGATGGCCATGGTCGGCGATGTGATGAAGATGCGGCCGCTGAAGGACGGTATCCCTGTCCCGGCCGGTCAGACCGTCGAACTCAAGCCGGGCGGCCTGCACATGATGTTCATGAAGGTCTCCGAGCCGTTCGTCGAAGGCGCCAAGGTCAACGTCAAGCTGACCTTTGCCAAGGCGGGTTCGGTCGAGTTGGTTCTTCCCGTCGGTCCGGCCAGGGGCAAGTAAGCCCGCAAGGCCGTGCATTCGAAGGGCCACGATCGAGGTTTCGATCGTGGCCCTTTCTCATCCGGGAGGATATGTCTGATCGCGCCTCAGGCTGCCGAGTTCTTGTAGGCTTCCAGCGTGTCCTTGAGACTGGCCTGCGAATAGTTTTTCTGGCTGGCGGTCAGGAAGTAGAGCGCCAGCGCCGGCGGCTGGACAATGTTGACAAGGGCCCTGAGCTGGAAGTCCTCGCTGGCGGCGGCCTTCTCGGCGAGGTGACGCGTGCTCTCCTCGACAAAGGCGTTGCGCGACGACCGGATCGGCGTCTTCGAGTTTTCCATTGCATAGGCGGCTGTCGTGGCCGAGACTGTGACGACCTGAGTCATTGGCTTCACCAATCCATTATTCGATCGGACGATGCTACACCATGCGGGTCTCCGCTTCTTTAAATTGAAATGTCTAATTTTACTAAAATATTATGCGGCGATACGGCATTGTTCAATGTTGAATTATTACGTGCAGGAGCCCTCCGGAATCGGCCGATGCGCTTGCAATTGCGGTGCGATCTGTCATTTTCCAGCTGAATTTGCGCGCGTCGCAATTGTTCTGACAGACAACATTCAGGCCCCCGGCGCCAGCCAGGCGACGGATGGGGGGAGGGAGCAAGCATGATCATTCTTGTCGGCTATGTGAGCATTGAGGGGCAGTCGAAGAAGATTGCCGAAACGGTTGCCGCCCAGATCGAAAAAGGCGGCGATCGTGCCGTCCTGTTCAACGTGGTCACCGGCGCCGAATATGGCGTTGATCACCCGCAGGCGGTCATTCTTTGCGCGCCGATCCACGCCGGACGCTATCCAGCGCCGTTCGTCGACTTCGTCGAACGGGAGCGCGACTGGCTGAAGTCCGTGCCGAGCGCCTTTGTCTCCGTTTCTCTCTTCATTCGCAGCGAATTCGCCGAAGAGCGGGAGGAGGCCATGCATTTCCCCGATGCGCTGATGGCGCAGACCGGCTGGAAGCCGGGCATGGTCCACCATGCCGCCGGTGCCCTTCGCTACACCGAGTACGACTTCTTCAAGCGCTGGATGGCCAAGCGCCTGGCCGAGCGCGAAGGAGCGCCGACCGACGTCAAGCAGATCCACGAGTTCACCGACTGGACGGCGCTCGAAGGCTTCACCAAGGAGTTTCTGGCCGCTGCGAAGGCCTGATCGTTTCCTCCGCCGGCTTCGGTCGGCGGGTGTTTCTGGTCCGTCGCTGAGGGCGGTCCGGGCAAGTGAGGGCGCATGAATCACATCCTGCTGGTTGCCTTTGGCGGGGCCCTTGGCTCTGTTTGCCGTTATCTGGTCGGCATCGGTGCGCTGAGGCTGATGGGGCCATCCTTCCCCTGGGGCACGCTGACCGTCAATGTCGCCGGCTCGTTTGCCATCGGCGTGCTGGCCGAGCTCATCGTCGCCCGTTTCGGCGCTTCCGCCGAGTTGCGGCTCCTGTTGATCACCGGCTTTCTCGGCGGCTTCACCACCTTCTCCGCCTTCGCGCTGGATGCCGTGACCCTGATCGAGCGCGGTGCCTCGCTCGCCGCGACGACCTATCTCATTCTCAGCATCGGCGCCTCGATTGCCGCCGCGATCGCCGGCATCGGCCTGATGCGTTCGCTGCTCTGACCGGTTTTCCTGTTTCCATCTTCGGCCGAAATGCTCTAAAGCCCTGCTCAAGACGAGATCTGCGGGTTTTCCGCAGCAGAGACCGAAAGATTGGCTATGGCAGGCATCGAACATATCACCGTGGAGAACGACGAGGCAGGCATGCGTCTGGACCGTTGGTTCAAGGTGCATTTCCCCGGCCTCGGCTTCGGCCAGTTGCAGAAGCTCCTGCGTTCCGGCCAGGTGCGTGTCGATGGCGGGCGGGTGAAGACCGATGCCCGCGTGCAGCCGGGGCAGGTGGTGCGTATTCCGCCGCTGGACGTGGACCTGAAGATCAAGGCCGGGCCGATCGGCTCGCACGATCTGAAGCATTCCGAGGATGGCGAGCTTCTGTCGCGCATGCTTTTGCATGAGGACGAGAAGGTGTTCGTGCTCAACAAGCCGGCCGGGCTTGCCGTGCAGGGCGGTTCGGGCCTGACACGCCATATCGACAAGATGCTCGAGGCCTGGACCAGCAAGAAGGGCGAGAAGCCGCGCCTGGTGCATCGGCTCGACCGCGACACCTCCGGCGTGTTGGTGGTCGCCCGCACCCGTGGCGCGGCCCAGAAGCTGACCGCCGCCTTCCGCGAACGCGATACCCACAAGACCTACTGGGCGCTGGTCAAGGGCGTGCCGCGCAAGCACGAGGACAAGATCTCCACCTGGCTGGTCAAGGACCAGACCGACGAAGGCGACCGCATGCGCGTCGCCCGACACGGCGAGGACGGTGCCGATCACGCCGTCTCCTATTACCGCGTCATCGATACCGCCGCACAGAACCTCGCCTGGCTGGAAATGGAGCCCTATACCGGCCGTACCCACCAGTTGCGTGTCCATGCGCTGCACATCGGTCACCCGATCATCGGCGATCCGAAATACTTCATCGACGACCACAACTGGGATTTCCCCGGCGGCGTCCAGAAGCGGTTGCATCTGCATGCGCGCCGCATCGACATCCCGCATCCGAATGGCGGACGCCTGAAGGTCACCGCGCCGCTTTCGCCGCATATGGTGCAGACCTGGAACCTGCTGGGCTTCGACCAGGCGGACGGCGACGGCGAGGCAGAATGAAGCTCGTCCTCTTCGATTGCGACGGCACTCTGGTCGACAGCGTCGCCCTGATTCACGAAGTGATGGTTCGCACCTTTCGCCATTTCGGTAAGGCCGAGCCGACGGTTGACGCCACCAAGGCGATCATCGGGCTCACCCTCGACATCGCGATCGCCCGCATCGACGGCAAGCCGCATGCCGATCCGGAAGCCGTGGCGATGATGGCGCATTACAAGGACATCTTCCTCGGCGTCCGCGGCGAGCTCGGTTTCCAGGAACGGCTCTTCCCCGGCATCGCCGAACTGATCGCGGCCTTGGCCGCTCGCGAAGACGTGCTGATCGGCGCCGTCACCGGCAAGTCGCGCCGCGGCCTCGACATGGTGCTTGAAGCCCACGGCTTCACCTCCCATTTCTTCGTTTCCCGCACGGCCGACGACTGCCCGTCCAAGCCGCACCCGGCCATGGTCACCGAATGCTGCGATCAGGCGGGATTCGTGCCGGCCGATACCGTCGTCATCGGCGATGCGGTCTACGACATGCAGATGGCCAAGGCCGCCGGCGCGACCGCGATCGGCGTGTCCTGGGGTTATGCCAGCGTCGAGCAATTGTGGGCCGCCGGCGCCGATGCGGTGGTCGACCGCCCGGCGGACATCCTGAACTACATACACTGAGGTTTACCGATGCGCGACGAGTTGAGCGTTTTCGTCCCCGAGCAGAGCGATGCCGATCCGGTGCGCCGGGCGCAGATCCAGATGAAGAAGCCGCAGGCCAAGCGCTTCTACACGGAAGTCACGGTCGAGCCCGAAGGCGATGCCTTTGCCGTGAAGCTCGACGGTCGCGCCGTGAAGACGCCGGGCAAGAAGCTCCTGGCGCTCCCGACCCGCGCGGCTGCGGAACTGGTGGCCGACGAATGGCGCGCCCAGGTGGAGATCATCAATCCCGAGACCATGCCGGCCACGCGGCTTGCCAATACCGCGATCGATGCCGTGGTCGACCAGGCCGAGGCGGTGTTCGAAGACGTCGTGCGCTATAGCGGCAGCGACCTCTTGTGCTACCGCGCCGACGGCCCGCAGGAACTGGTCGACCGCCAACGCGAGCGCTGGGACCCGGTGCTGTCCTGGCTGGCTGCGACCCATTCCGCCCGCTTCATCCTGGTCGAGGGCGTCATCCACCAGGAGCAGCCGGCCGAGGCCGTCGCCGCCTTCGCCGCGGCGCTTCAGGCCGAGCGCTCGCCGCTGGCCTTGGCCTGCCTGCATGTGGTGACGACCATCACCGGCTCGGCCATGCTGACGCTGGCCCTTCGCGACCGCCACCTGACGCTCGAAGAGGTCTGGGCGCTTGCCCATCTCGACGAGGACTGGACCGACGAGCACTGGGGCGTGGATGCGGAGGCGGAGGCGCGCCGCGCCAAGCGCTTCACCGAAATCGCCGCGGCTGCGGCCATGCTCGAGGCGCTGCGCACCGCGAATTAACGATCCGCTAACCATAAAGGTGGGAGGCTCTGGCGGAATAGAATCATCCGTCCGGGGTTTCTCATGTTTGCCCGTCTCTTCAAGCTTGGCCTCGCGCTCTTGTTGCTCGGTGCTCTGGCCTCCTGCAGTCTCACCAATGGCCGGCCCATCACCCGGCCGCTCAGCTATCATGTGCGCGACGTCACCGTGATCGCCGATGCGACCGTTCCGACCCGGATCATTGCCGGCGTACAGCGCCGGGTGTCCGCCGCGATCGCCGCAACCCGGCCGCCGGCCGGTGCCGAGCGGGTGGTGGTTCTCGTTCGAATCGAAAAGCTGGGCTATGGCTTCAACGCGCGCCGCCACCTGCAGACGGCAGGCTTCACCGTTACCGCAGCCTCGGTCGAGACGGGCGAGCCGGTCGCCACGGGCAGCTTCCTGGTCAACAATCCGACCGACGATCCGATGATGGCCGAAGAGAGCCTGGCGGAGGAAATCGCCAGCCGCGTGCGCTTCGCCTTCTCGCTGGCCTCGCCCTCGCTGCGCAAGGTGGTCCGGCCGCCGCGCACCCAGTCCACCCGCCTGAAGACGGCGCCGGCGCCGACAACGCCTGCTGCCGTCAAGCCTGCGACCGAGCCTGCCGCGGCAGTGCTTCCGGTGCCGGCCGCGCCGCCTGCCGGGGCGATCGAGACCAATGTCGAGGAAGGCGCAAGCGGCGCCGTCAAGCTCGGCGGCACGGCACCAGCCGTCCCCTGCGACCCTGCCAAGGACAAGGGCTGCGCCGCGCCGAAGCCCTGAGCGGTTACGAGCGCTCGATTGACTCGGATACGGCTTCCCCCTATTCCAGAGACTACGGATGGTTTCCGGGCCGGCGATTTTCGGCCCGGGAAGCAAAAGGGAATGCGACGGCGGGGATCCAGACCGGGACCGCCAATCGCAGCCGACCCCGCGACTGTAGAGCGGCGAGGGTCTTCCGTCCGGCAAGGACTTCGGTGACGGATGGCGGTTCGCAGGGTGCGAACGGTCCGACGCAGGGTTCAGCCGGAAAAGCCACTGGAGGGCTGCGCGATCAGCCGGGGCCGGACGCCTCTATCATCTACGAATCGTCCTCCCTTTCGCGCCGCATCCACCTCCGGGAAGGCAAGGAAGATCCGCCGGTGCGTCCTTCGCACCACGACCCGCGAGCCAGGAGACCTGCCACCCGTGCCGGGCATCAAGCCCACACCTTGCAAAGGGGAGGCTCCCCTTGTTGCCAGCACGGAGGTTGTCGTGGCGACACTGAAGAAGATCGGGATCTCCGGATCCCGTGAATGTGCACATCGTGCGATCCGGTCCGGCGCAGGCTGCTCCGCCGTAAGCGGTCGACGAGCCCCTGCGTTCCGCGGCGCGCGCTTTCGCCTGCTGAAGTGCGTCCTCGGGATCGCCCCCATTCTTGCCGGCGGGCGCTGAGCCATGGCTGGCCCATCCTCTTCGATTCTCGTTCTCGGCGGTGCCCGCTCGGGCAAGTCGCGCTTTGCCGAAGGTCTTGCCCTCGATTGCGCGGCTGACCGCCATTATGTCGCGACCGGTCGCGCCTTCGACGACGAAATGCGCGACAGGATAGCCAGACACCGGAGCGATCGCGGCGACGGCTGGACGACCCATGAGGAGCCGGTCGATCTGGTCGGCCAGCTCAAGCGGATCGACGATCCGTCGCGTGTCGTGCTGGTCGACTGCCTGACGCTCTGGGTCACCAATCTGATGCTGGAAAACCATGACGTGGCGGCCCGCTCGGCCGAACTGGCGGCGTTCCTCCCGCAGCTGAAGGCAAGGGTGATCCTGGTCTCCAACGAGGTCGGGCTCGGCATCGTGCCGGAAAACCGCATGGCGCGCGAATTCCGCGACCATGCCGGCCGGCTCCATCAACAGATCGCGGCGTGTGCCGCGGAAGTCTATTTTGTCGCGGCCGGCTTGCCGCTGAAAATGAAGGGTTGACCATGCTGCAACAGAAGATCCCCGCGACCGTCATCACCGGCTTCCTCGGCGCCGGCAAGACCACCATCATCCGCAACATGCTGATGAATGCCGGCGGCAAGAAGATCGCGCTGATCATCAACGAGTTCGGCGATCTCGGCGTCGACGGCGACGTGCTGAAGGGCTGCGGCGCCGACAACTGCACCGAGGACGACATCATCGAACTGACCAATGGCTGCATCTGCTGCACCGTCGCCGACGATTTCATCCCCACCATGCAGCGCCTGCTGGAGCGCGATGTGAAGCCCGACCATATCGTTATAGAGACCTCCGGCCTGGCGCTTCCCCAGCCGCTGGTCGCCGCTTTCAACTGGCCGGACATCCGCACCCGCGTCACCGTCGACGGCGTCATCACCGTGGTCGACAGCGCCGCCGTCGCCGCAGGCCGCTTTGCCGACGATCATGACAAGGTGGACGCGGCCCGCGTGGCTGACGAAGGCCTCGACCACGACAGCCCGCTGGAGGAACTGTTCGAGGACCAGCTGACCTGCGCCGACCTCATCATCCTCAACAAGACCGACCTGCTCGACGCCGAGGGCATCGCCAGGGTGCGGGCCGAAGTGGCCGAGCGCATCCACCGCAAGCCGGCGCTGATCGAGGCGAAGAACGGCGACGTGCCGGCGCTCGTCCTGCTCGGTATCGGCGCGGGCACCGAGGACGACATCGACAATCGCAAGTCGCACCACGAACTGGAGCACGAGGCGCTGCACGAAAGCGGCGAGGCCCATGACCATCATCACGACCACGACGAATTCGAAAGCTTCGTGATGAAGCTCGGTCCGATTGCCGATCCGTCCGGCTTCGTCGATCGGCTGAAGGGGGTCATCGAAGCCCATGACGTGCTGCGTCTGAAGGGTTTCATCGACGTGCCGGGTAAGCCGATGCGCCTCGTCATCCAAGCCGTCGGTTCCCGCATCGACACCTATTTCGACCGCCCCTGGGCCTCCGGCGAAAAGCGCGAAACCCGCTTCGTCGTCATCGGCCTGCACGACTGGGATTTCGGCGCGGTGGTCGAAGCCGTCGAGAAGGCGGCTTGAGGATTGATTGAGCCTATGAGTGCGTGTCTTTCCCCCGTCTGGACTGCCGGCAGGTTTGCCCCTCACCCTGACCCTCTCCCCGCAGGCGGAGAGAGGGGACGGAGACGTTTCGGCATGCGTCCTTCTCCCCGTTCACGGGGAGAAGGTGCCGGCAGGCGGATGAGGGGCGACTGATTCATGCATCTTCTCCTAGCCCAGAAAGGCTCGATCGCCGACGGTGAAGAGGCGGTCGATCTCGGTCAGACGCCGGGCGACATCCTGTTCCTATCGGCGGCCGATACCGAACTTGCGGCGATTGCCGCAGCTGTCTCAAGCCGTGCGGAAGGCCCGTCTTTCCGGCTCGCCAGCCTGATGAGCCTCAAGCATCCGATGTCGGTCGACACCTATGTCGAGCGCACCGCGCGCCATGCGAAGTTGATCGTCGTGCGGGCGCTCGGCGGTGCCAGCTATTTCCACTACGCGCTCGAGGCGCTGCATGCCTGCGCTCGCCGGTCGGGTGCCGCGGTCGCCGTACTGCCCGGCGACGACAAGCCGGACGGGGGGCTCGCCGAATTCTCGACCCTTTCCTCCGAGGATCTTGGGGCACTCTGGGCCTATCTGATCGAGGGCGGCGAGGCCAATGCACGGGCCTTCGTCGACTATGCCTGCGCCCTGATCGCTCACGGCGAGAAGCCGGCTCCCGCCGCGCCGCTGCTGAAAGCCGGCATCTGGTGGCCGGGCAGGGGCGCGGTCGGGGTCGGCGAATGGAAGCACGCTTCGACGAGCGCCCCTCATCCGCCTGCCGGCACCTTCTCCCCGTCGAACGGGGAGAAGGGATCTGCTGCGGCGGCGGTGTCCCCCTATGCCCCCCGGGGGGGGGGAGGGGGCCGCAGGGGGGGTGGGGGGGGAAACCCCCCCGCGCCATTGTGCCCCGGACCCCGCGCCCCCAGCCCCCCCCCGCGGGGCCTCCGGGGGACACCGCCGCCGCAGCCGATCCCTTCTCCCCGTTCGACGGGGAGAAGGTGCCGGCAGGCGG
>JAIBEK010000050.1 GCA_019459145.1 Arenimonas sp. | reverse complement strand
CCCCCCCCCCCCCCCCCCCCCGGCCTGCCGTTCGTGAACGCCTTTCAAGGCCTTCTCGCCCGGCAGGCTGGCATGAAGCGGAAGGCTGGACGTGAGCAGCATCGACAAGATCAGGATCTGGCTGAAGAGGCGCCGTGACCTCAACCGTCACCCGCCCGCACCGCATTACTGGCAGATCTTCGCCGTCGTCTCCGCTAATCTGGTCATCCTGTCCTTTCTGATCCTCGACGAGGCGGTCGGCGCGTCGCGCCACAGGGACATCTTCACCCGCTCGCTCGGCCGCATGATCACCGAATTCGGCAGTTCGGGCTGGGTCCTCATAGCCTCGGCCATGCTGTTCCTCACCGGCCTTGTCTCCTTTCGCCTGTCGCGCGACCTAAAGCCACGCTTCCGCGCGCTCTACACGGCGCAGATCGGCGCCTATGCCTTCCTGGCGGTCGCGCTCTCCGGCCTCTCCGCCAACATCCTGAAACGCATCATCGGCCGGGCCCGTCCCGGCCAGTTCGAGGACTGGGGCGCGTTCGGCTTCTCCGCCTTCAGCGGTTCGAAATTCGAGAGCTTCCCTTCCGGCCACGCCACCACGGTCGGCGCCATCTTCATGGTGCTGATCCTGCTTCTGCCGCGCTATCGGCTTGCCTTCATGCTGCTGGCATTGTGGATGGGCTTCAGCCGGGTCATGGTCGGCGCGCATTATCCGAGCGACGTCATTGCCGGGCTATCCTTCGGCGCCTGGTTCACGCTCCTGCTGGCCAATGTCTTTGCCCGCTACCGCCTGGTCTTCATGCCCGACGCCAAGGGCTGGCCGGTGCCGCGTCTGGCGCCCCTGCATCGTTCCCCCACCCTCTGAAAAACCGCCTCCCTCGACCGAAAGCGCTGCACTTCATCACAACTGCGTGAGAAGACGACCGCAGGCCGGCATTTGCCATGCGCGTGTCGAACCGGATGCCCATCTTCCCCGTAGTACTTTTTGAACGTGCAGCATTCGCAACCCTTGCCTTTGGGAAAGTTCGTCCTACGCGCGATGGAACCCGAATGGTTCTGGCCCGTTCATGCAGGAGTGCCGGGACAAGACCCATCCTGATCGTACCGCCCATGGAGAGACCGATGAAAGCCATGTCCGCCGACAGACACATCATCCGATTTGCGATGGCCCAGCCCTATCTCGAGCGCCAGGAGGAACTGGATCTCGCCATTCGCTGGAAGGACGACAACGACCAGGATGCGCGCAACCGCATCGCCCACGCCCACATGCGCCTGGTGATCGCCATGGCCTCGAAGTTCCGCGGCTTCGGCCTGCCGCTCAACGACCTGATCCAGGAGGGCTATATCGGCCTCTTGGAAGCGGCCGCCCGGTTCGAGCCGGCCCGCGAGGTGCGTTTCTCCACCTATGCCGGCTGGTGGATCCGCGCGTCCATGCAGGATTATATCCTGCGCAACTGGTCGATCGTGCGCGGCGGTACCAGCTCCTCGCAGAAGGCGCTGTTCTTCAACCTGCGCCGCCTGCGCGCCAAGCTCGCCCAGGGCGACAACCGCCTGAGCGACCAGGCCATTCACCAGGAAATAGCCTCGGCGCTCGGCGTCAGCCTCGCCGACGTCCAGTCCATGGACGCCCGTCTCTCGGGCAATGACGCATCGCTGCAGGCGCCGATCAAGGGCCGTGACGGCGACGGCAGCGAACAGCTGGAAATGCTGGAAAGCGGCGACCTGCCGCCGGACGAACAGGTGAGCGGCATCATCGACGGCGAACGCTGGCGCGGCTGGCTGAACAACGCGCTGACCGAACTCAACGACCGGGAAAACCGCATCATCAAGGCCCGCCGGTTGAGCGAGGACGGCGCGACGCTGGAAGAACTGGGTGCCGAGCTCGGCATCTCGAAAGAACGCGTACGCCAGATCGAGACCCGGGCGCTGGAAAAACTGAAGACTGCCCTCACCCATTACGGCCCGAAGGCGGAGCAGGTCCGCGAAATGGCCTTTTGAGGCCTTTAACCGCTCAGCAGTGTGAAGGGCCGGTTCATCCCGGCTCTTTCCTCATTCCGAAATGATCTTGACCTTGGCGCCCGGCTGGACGGTCGATGTCGGCCCGAGCGCATTGATCAGGCGGAAAAGCTCAAGCTTGCGATCCGTGCCCATCATGCGGGCCGAAAGCGTGGTGATCGTATCGCCTGCCCCCACCGTCACGATACGAACGCGCAGCGGTTTCAGCGTGGCCGCCTCCTGCGGCGTGATGCGCCGGAAGCTCGCCCTGAGCTTTTCCGCGGTCGGTTCCAGCACGGCGCTGCCCTTCGGAACGGCCGTCAGGAAGCGGAAGATCTGCGGGCCGATGCGGATGACGGTGATGTCGAAATCCCAGCGTTCTGCCGAGGCGCGCGCGGTCGCCGCCTCCAGCCCGTTGACGGTGATCTCGCGGATCGTCTCCGGCAGGAGACCCGTCACCCAGCCGCTGGAAATGTAATTGGAGAGGCTGCGGCGCTCGGCATCGGCGACGCCGTCGAAGCGGATCGCCACGTCGCCCGGCCCGGTGGCCAGCACCGCCTCGACCTTGTTGTCGATCTGGAAACCGTCGGGAACCTCGAAGCGGATGCCTAGGCTGCCATGCAGGAAAGTCTGGCCGCGGACATAGCCCTCCTGCGGGCTGTCACCGTAGAGCAGCCCGTCAATGCCCCTGAGATAGTAGTCGCGACCCGATTCGCCGTATGTACCCTCCGGTCCGAAGGCGCGCGCGTGGCGGCGCGCCAGTTCCACGCGCTGCGGGGCGTTCGGATGGCTCGACAGGAAGTCGAGGCTCTGGTCGGCGTCGGGATCGACGGAAGTGAAATGGCTGTAGCGTGCCATCGAATCGAGGAAACGGGCGGCGGCATAAGGATCGTAGCGGGCCTCGCCCAGCGTGCGCACCCCGATCACGTCGGCCTGCAATTCCTGCTGGCGGGAGAAGGCCGCCAACCGAAGCTTGCCGCGCGCCAGCGCCTGCTTGCCGGCCAGATCGCTCGACAACACTTCGGCGACGACCCGGCTGGCGATGACCTCCGCCTCCTCGCGGCGCTGCCGCTCGATCCCGTGGTTCGCCGTCACATGGGCCATTTCATGGCTCAGCACGGCCGCCACTTCCGAGGCGTCGTTGGCCAGCGCCAAAAGGCCGCGCGTCACGTAGAGATAGCCGCCGGGTAAAGCGAAGGCATTGATCGCCGGAGAATTGAGAATCGTGATCCGATAGGACTGGTTCGGGTTTTCCGACACCGCCGTCAGCGCGCCGGTGATCCGGGCGACCAGCTTCTCGGTCCTGTCGTCGTGATATTCACCGCCATAGCTCGCGACGATGCGCGGATGCTCGCGCGCACCCATCTGCGCCCGCGGGTCGTCCTTCTGCACCTCGTCGACGATCTGCGGATTGTCGGAGGGACCGACGGTCGGCACATAGGCCTGTTCGAACAGCGTCTGGCACGAACTGAGCGCCAGCGATGCGGCAAGAATCGCGACGACCCCGCGCGCGGCGCCGGAACGGCGGCGCGATCGCATAAGATCGACCGGCAAATGGTCCTTACCGCCCATGACGTACATCCTGCACCGACACCAACGCGTTTCCGACCCCCCTTTTGATAGGCTCGACACTTCCGTGCAACCGCCAACCGACACGGGCAACGATACCCCGCTTCGGTGTGGCTCTTTTAACATCATTCGTTAGATATGGATAAAATTGCATGAGGAAAAAGGGGGGAGCTGAATTGGAAGCAATGAAAGGAAAAACAGGCCGACCGGAACCGCGCATGCGACATGCCATTGCTGAACGTCCAAAATAAGGCATGCGTCAGGGATGGCGGCCAATTGTCCCTAACGATGGCCGAGGAATTCAGCCAGCGAGGCAGGGTCCTTAGTGGCCAGAAACGCCGCCTTTGGCGCACTAAGAACAATGCGTCCACCCTCGAGGAACAGCACGTCGCTCGCCAGCCGCTCCACCTCCTGCGGATCATGGCTGACGATGACGATCGTCTGGCCCGTCTCACGATGCAGTTCGAGAAGCAGATCGGCCATGGCGGTGCGCAAGCCGGGATCGAGCGCGGCAAAGGGCTCGTCGAGCAGCATGACCGGCTTGCGCCGCACCAGGGCGCGGGCAAAGGCCGCCCGCTGCCGTTCGCCGCCCGAAAGCGTCGCCGGCAGCCGCTTCTCGAAGCCGCCAAGCCCGACGCGCGCCAGCGCCTCGCTCACCGCGAGCCGGTCGCCCGGTTTAAGTCGCATCGCCGGATCGATGCCGAGCCCGACATTGGTGAAGAGGTCGAGATGGGCAAAGAGATTATTGTCCTGGAACACCAGCGAAACGGGCCGGTCGGCCGGCGAACGCTCACCCATATCCTCGCCGGCGATCAGGACTCGACCGCTATCGGGCTGCTCGAAGCCGGCGATCAGGTTGAGCAGGGTCGACTTACCCGAACCCGACGGCCCGGCAATCGCCGTAATCGCCCCTTGCGCGATGGCGCAATCGAAATGGAAATCGGCCGATCCGAGCCGGAGCGTGACATTGTCGAGAACGACGGCGCCTTGTCTTTCAGCCGGCATCGCGGCTCTCCTTTCGCGAAAGCCCGGGCGTGCCCGCCAGAGCCAGCAGCAGGCAGACCAGGCCTAAAATGAGCGCCAGCCCGTCCGCGTCCTGGCTGCGATAGGCGCCCATCCGGCTGTAGATCAGCCAGGGCAGGGTGACAAGATTCTCCGATCCGAACAGCGCCACCGCGCCGAGATCGCCGAGCGACAGCGCCATGGCAAAGGACAGCGCGGTGAGGATCGGCCGGCGCAGCACCGGCCAGTCGATCAGGCGAAACCGCGCCGAACCCGCAATGCCGAGACTGTCGGCAAGCCGGGCGGTGCGCCGGCGATGCTCCTCGAAGGCGGGCGAAAGCACCCGCATGGCAAAGGGCAGCGCCATCAGCGCATTGATACAGACGACCACCGCCGGGGCAAAGCGCGCCACATCGCCCTGGGCTCTCAACACCAGGAACCAGCCTGTGCCGAGCACGGCGGTCGGCACCAGAAGCACGAGCGAGGACACGGCAGCAAGACCGGCCGAGATCGGGCCGGCAAGCGGCAGGCGGCGACGCCCGGCGCCGAGCGCCGTCTGGGCCCGGATCACCGCAATACCGACCAGAACCGAAACGATCGCGGCGGAAAAGCCGATGGCAAGACTGGTTGCCGCGGCGTCCAGCACCGCCCTATCGGACAAGAGGCGGCCGAGATCGGCCCCCAGGCCGGCGACGAGCACCTGCCCGAGCGGCAAGCCGAGAAAGAGCGCCGCGGCGACAATCAAGACCCCGTCGCCGATCCGGGCGGACAGCGCCCCGGCGTCGAACCGCCGTGTCGCACCGCCGAGCGTCGCGCCGGGATCGTCAGGAGCGGGAAACAACGCCATCGCCCCGAGGATTGCCGCGGTCACGACGATTTGCAGGAAGGCCAGCGAGACGGCACGGGCCGGCTCGAAATCCAACCGCAGCGCCTGATAGATCGCCACCTCGATCGTCGTCGCGGCCGGCCCACCGCCCAGCACCAGGACGAGGGTGAAACTGGTGGCGCAGAGCATAAAGATCAGGCCGGCAATCCCCGGAATGATGCGCCAAAGCACTGGCCATTCGATGAAGCGGAAGACCGAAAAACCGCCCATGCCGAGGCTGGCGCTGGTGCGCCAGTATTCGGCGGGAATGCGTTCCATCCCCGCCAGCATCAGCCGCGCGGCGAGCGGCATGTTGAAGAAGACATGGGCCAGCAGGATGCCCGAGAGCCCGTATATGCTGAAGCGCTCGCCGAGCCCGAGCCCGGCCAGCGCGTCATTCACCAGACCCTGGCGACCCCATATGCCGATGATCCCGAGCGCGCCGATCAGGACCGGCAGCCCCATGGGCACCGCCATCAGGCGGATCAGCCATTTGCGGCCGGGGAACCGTGGCCGGCGGGCGAGCGCCCGGGCAACCGGGACGGCCGCCACAACCGAGAGCAGCGTCGACAGCAAGGCCTGCTCGAGCGTGAACCACAAGACCCGGCGCACCACCGGATCGTCGGCAATCGACAGGCCGGACGTCTCGCCACCGACCGAAAGCAGCGAAACGATCGCGGTGCCGATGAAAAAGGCGATCAGGCCGAAGACAAAAAGGCCGCCGGCAATCGCCGGCAGCCTGCCATTCCCCCGTGATCGCCGCGACGCCGGCATGCTCAGTTGAGCGTCATGGCGGCGAGCCATTCGTCGATCCAGGCCTTGCGGTTCTTCGCCACCTCGTCCGGGCTCATCAGGAAGGTCTTCTCCGGCGAGACCAGCTTGCCGAAGGCCTCCGGCAGCGGCTCGGAGGTCGCTGCCGCCGGCATCATCCAGTTGTTTGTCGGGATCGTGTCCTGGAAACCGGGACTGACCATGAAGGCCATGAACTGCCGTGCCAGTTCCTTCTGCGGCGCCGTCTTGAGAATGCCGGCAACCTCGATCTGGATATAATGGCCCTCGGAGAACGCGGCCGCCTGGTAGCGCTCGGTTTCTTCCGCCACCATGTGATAGGCCGGCGAGGTGGTGTAGGACAGCACCATCGGCGCCTCGCCCTTGGTGAACAGGCCATAGGCCTCCGACCAGCCCGGCGTGACGGTCAGCACCCGGCCCTTCAGCTTGGCCCAGGCCGCGCCCGCCTCCTCGCCATAGACCGACTTCACCCACAGTAGTAGGCCCAGCCCCGGCGTCGAGGTGCGCGGGTCCTGGATGACGATCTTGTCCTTCGCATCGCCCTCGACCAGGTCCTTCAGGCTCTTCGGTGGCGTCTTTATCGCCTCGGTGTCGTAGATCACGGCGAAATGGCCGTAGTCATAGGGCACGAAGACATCGTCGGAAAAACCGCCGGGCACCTTGACCGCCGAGACGTCGATGCCGTGCGGTTCGAACAGCCCGGTCTGCTTGGCTTCCGCCACCAGATTGGTGTCGAGGCCGAGCACGAGATCCGCCTTGGTACCCTCGCCCTCCAGCTTCAGCCGGGTGAGCAGCGCCACGCCGTCGGCGACGCCGACGAAATCGACGGTGCAGTCGCAGGTCTTCTCGAAGGCTTCCTTGACCTTGGGGCCGGGACCCCATTCGGAAACGAAGCTCTCATAGGTGTAGACGGTCAGCGTCCTGTCCGCGGCATCGGCCACGGCGACGGACAGCGAAAGCGCAAACAGTGCGGCAAGCCCGCGGTGAAAATGGTGGTGTCGTTGGGTCGGCATGAAGGGCCCCTCCTTGGCATGTTGAAAATTCGGGATAGGGCGTCTTTCATGACACGCGTCTAATCCCTCCGCCGGTGTTAGCCGGATCAGGTTCCGCGGGTTGGCTTCAAAGCCTCTCAGCCATCGGTCCGCATGCGGACAGAAGGCACCCCGTTAGAGCAGGAACAGACATAACGCGCCGACGCGCGCCTTGCAAGCCGCGCGCACGGACCGGTTCGCGATCGAAACCGCGCCCTGTCATCAGGCCGCAAACGCTTTGCCAATATATTCGTGCCAGACTGAGAGCCCGGAGAACGCCGGATTTTAGCAGCCTCGCATGGACAAGCGCGGCAGTCATGATATCTGGTATGTCCGATATGGCGAGACTGAGACTGCATGTTCAATACGGCATCCGATACCCCGGCATCAGAGGCGCAGGCCGGCGCTCCGGCGGAGTTGAGTTTCCGCCGACAACTGGCGATTGCCGGCGCCTCCTTCTGGGCCTCGCCGGTGCGCAATCGCATCCTGCTGCTCGCGGCCGCCTTGCTGGCGATCATTCTGGCCACGGCCTACGGCCAGATCCTGCTCAACCGCTGGAATGCACCCTTCTATAATTCGCTGGAGCGCCGCGACCTCGACGCCTTCATCGTCGAACTGGGCAATTTCGCCAGGATCGCCGGCGTCCTGCTTCTGTTGAACGTCATCCAGACCTGGCTCAACCAGATGACCGCGCTCTACATGCGCGAAGGCCTGGCCCGCAACGTGGTCGACGAATGGCTGGCCGACCGGCGGGCCTACCGGTTGATGATGACCAGCCCGCTCGGCGTCAATCCCGACCAGCGCCTGCATGAGGATGCCCGCAAGCTGGCCGAGATGACGACGTCGCTGTCGATCGGCTTGGTGCAGGCCACCATCCTTTTGGTCAGCTTCATCGGCGTGCTGTGGCAGTTGTCCAGCGGCTTCGTCTTCCACTTCCGCGACTACAGCTTCTCGATCCCCGGCTACATGGTCTGGGGTGCGGTCGCCTATGCCGGCATCGCCTCGCTGTTCAGCCAGGTCGTCGGCTGGAAGCTCACCCGCCTCAATGCCGAGCGCTATTCGAACGAGGCGGAACTGCGCTTTTCGCTGATGCGCGCCAACGAGAACCTCGAGGCAATCGCGCTGGCCGGCGGCGAGGAGACCGAGCGCCGCCACATCCACGAAAAGCTCGACGCGGTGCTGCGTTCCATCCGCCTGCTGGCACGGGCGCTCACCAATCTCACCTGGGTCACCGCCGGCTTCGGCTGGCTGGCCATCCTTGTGCCGATCCTGATCGCCGCCCCCGCCTATTTCGCCGGCACCATGACCTTCGGCGGCCTGATGATGGCGGCGGCGGCCTTCAACCAGGTCCATTCGGCGCTGCGCTGGTATGTCGACAATTTCGGCGCCATCGCCGACTGGAAAGCGGCATTGCTGCGTGTCTCGGCGCTGCGCGCTGCGCTGATCGACATGGACGATGGCCCGGCGGAAGGCCGCATCAGCGTGTCGAGGGGCGAGCCTGGGAGCCTGACGCTCGAAGGCATAGCGATCGCCTCGCATGTCGACGGCGATTGCACGCTCGACGGTTTCCGTATCAAGGAAGAAAACCCCATGATCGTCGCTGGCGATCACGTGATGATCAACGGCGACCAGGGCGTCAACCGCAAGCTGCTGTTCAACGCCATCGCTGGGCTCTGGCCCTATGGCGAAGGCCGCATCCTGCTGCCGCAGGAAGACGACATCCTGTTCGTGCCGCAGCTCGAATACCTGCCCGAGGGCAAGCTTCGCAGCGTTCTCGCCTATCCGCTCGCCTCGGCCGGCTTCACCGACGAGGCGATGGTCGCGGCGCTGAAGCGCGTCGGTCTCGCCCGCATCGCCGGCAAGCTCGACGAACGGGCCCGCTGGGACCGACTGCTCGACAAGGACGAACAGATGGCGCTCGCCTTCGCCGGCCTCATCCTGCGCAAGCCGCGCTGGATCGTCTTGAACGATGTGCTGGAGGGCCTCGAGCCGGATACCATCACCACGCTCTCCGGCGTGCTGGCCGAGCTCTCCGGCTCGACCCTGATCTATATCGGCCGCTCCGGCGCCTTTTACGACGCGCTCACGCCGAGCCTGCTGCATCTGGAGCGAATCAGCTGCAACAGGGAGCAGCCGGCACCGCAGTCATAAGCCACGGAGGCGAGGAATGGCTCGCAGCCCGTCCATCGCCCGTATGGGAATAACGCCGTGAGGACATATGTCTTTTACGCGATCATGTTTCTGGGAATGATCGTGGTCATCAAATACGATCTCAGGGACACCAAGACCCACAGATGGAGAGTTTCCACCGAGGAAAACAAGCTGGGCTACTTCCTTCTTGTGTTCCTTTTTGTCGGCGCGATTTTGACACTCTTTGTTCACTGACGCCCATAGAGCCGAAGCGATCGCGCCGTTTTCGCAGCGCCTACCCCTCCAACTCCTCGCGCAGCATTTCCAGCTCCAGCCATTCCTCTTCCATGCGGATAAGGTCGGCGCGCAGCTTCTCCGTTTCGGCGGCGAGCTTGTTGAAGGTCGCCTGGTCCTTGGCGAAGAGGTTCGGGTCGGCCATCTTCGCCTCGCGAGCGGCAATCTCCTTCTCCGCCTTCTCCATCTCCTTCGGCAGGTTTTCCAGCGCGAACTTCTGCTTGTAGGACAGCTTGCCTTTCGTCTTGGCCCCGCCATCGGCGGGCTTTGCGGCGCCACCGTCGGACGATTTCGCCTTCTCGGCCTTGTCCGCGCGTCTGCGCTCGTCCTCGGCGCCCTTCTTCTGCGCCAGCATGTCGGAATAGCCGCCGGCATATTCGATCCAACGGCCATCCGGGTGTTCCGGATCGGCCGGCGCGATGGTCGAAGTCACCGTGCGGTCGAGGAAGTCGCGGTCATGGCTGACCAGGATGACCGTGCCGGTATAGCCGGCGACGATTTCCTGCAACAGGTCGAGCGTCTCGATGTCGAGGTCGTTGGTCGGCTCGTCGAGGATCAAAAGATTCGACGGCTTGGCCATCATCCGCGCCAGCATCAGCCGGGCGCGCTCCCCGCCGGACAGGTTCTTGATCGGCGTGCGCGCCTGCTCCGGCTGGAACAGGAAATCCTTCATGTAGCCGGTCACATGCTTCTGTTCGCCGTTGACCAGCAGGTTGTCGCCGCGCCCGTCGGTCAGGTAGTGCGACAGCGTGTCCTCGAGGTTGAGGTCCTCGCGCTTCTGGTCGAGCACGGCGATCTCGAGATTGGTGCCGAGTTTGACATTGCCGCTGTCAGGCGAAAGCTGGCCGGTCAGCATCCTGAGCAGCGTCGTCTTGCCGGCCCCGTTCGGACCGATGAGGCCGATGCAATCGCCGCGATGAACCCGGATCGAAAAGGGCGCGACGATGGTGCGATCACCATAGGCCTTGGTGATCTTATCCGCCTCGATCACCAGCTTGCCGGACTCCCGGCCTTCCGTGGCACTCGCCTGGATCGTGCCCTGCGGTCCCTTGTGGCCGCGATATTCGGCGCGGAGGCTCTGCAGATTACCGAGGCGGCGCATGTTGCGCTTGCGCCTTGCCGTCACGCCGTAGCGCAGCCAGTGCTCCTCGCGCTGGATCTCTTTGCCGAGCTTGTGCTGCTCGATCTCTTCCTCTTCCAGCACCTTGTCGCGCCATTCCTCGAAATGACCGAAGCCGCGGTTGAGCCGGCGCGACAGGCCGCGGTCGAGCCAGACGGTCGCCGTCGAAACCTTCTCGAGAAAGCGGCGGTCATGCGAAATCACCACCAGCGCGCTGCGGCTCTTGGCCAGTTCGCCTTCCAGCCATTCGATGGTCGGCAGGTCGAGATGGTTGGTCGGCTCGTCGAGCATCAGGATGTCGGGTTCCGGCGCCATGACGCGGGCGAGCGCCGCGCGCCTAGCCTCGCCGCCCGAAAGGCTCGCCGGGTCTTCCTGGCCGGAAAGCCCCAGATGCTCGAGCAGATAGGTGACGCGATACGGATCGTCGCCCGGTCCGAGCCCCGCCTCGGCATAGGCCTGCACCGTCTTGTGCGCGCCGAAATCGGGCGCCTGCTCGAGATAGCGGATGGTGGCTGCCGGATGGCGGAACACCTCGCCCGACTGCGGCTCGACCATGCCGGCGGCGATCTTCATCAGCGTCGACTTGCCCGAGCCGTTGCGGCCGACGAGGCAGATGCGGTCGCCCGGCTCGACCTGCAGGCCGGCACCGTTCAATAGCGGCGCGCCGCCGAAGGAGAGCACGATGTCGTCGAGTTTGAGAATGGGTGGTGCCAAGGTCAAGCTCCGGTAAAATCGTAAGGGCGGGCAAGGACGACGGCATCGCCGCTTTTCAGCGAGAACCGCACGGGACCTTCCGCGACGTTGGAAATGGTGCGCGACGACCCGAAGGGCAACGCGAAATCTGTGAGCGGATAACGGGCATTGGCGATCGACAGCCCGGAAAGGGGGGACAGGCCCAGAACCGAGAACAGCGAGCCCTTCGGCAGGTCGAGGACAAGGTCGGCGCCCAGCAGCGGAAAGGCCTCTTCGCTTCCCGACGTCATCATCACCTGGATGCCGCCCTTGGCCAGCGCCACGCCCGACAACAGATGCATCAGCGCATGGTCCGAGCGCTCGCCGCCCAGCGCACCGGCCAGCACCAGGCGTCTTGCCCCGCGCGACAATGCCTCCTCGACGGCGATCTCGCCGTCGGTCGCCGCCTTCTGCGCCGGATAGGGCAGGCGCGGCACGCCGGGAAAATCCTCGACCGGCAGATCGGCGGAACTGTCGAAATCGCCCACCCACAATTCCGGCGAAAGGCCGAGCACGGCCGCATGGCGCATGCCGCCGTCGGCCGCGATGGCGCGGCTTCCCGCGACCGCGGCTTTCAGCCGTTCGGTCGGGATGAGCGCCCCGCCGAGCAGGATGGTGAAGGTCTTGTCCGTCATGGATGAGCCCATAGCGCATATGGGCCGGGAAGGGAAAGGCCGTTTCCTTGGGCCTCGCCGCCTGACCGGGTGCCGATCAGGCCGGGCACGACGCGATTGGTCGTGGTGTCGCTGGAGACCGCCGACGCCTCAGCGCTTGGCGGTGCCGTCCTTGGCGGTTTCGGCATTTTTCAGCTGGCTGGTGAAGCCGGACGTCTTCGGCGCATCGGCCTTGGTCTTGTCCTTCTTCGGTTTTCGCACTTCGCGGTTCGAACGTACCTGACCTTTGGCCATGGGTGTTTTCCTTCGGTGAAGGATCGCGGGCCGTCCTTGATGGCGGCGCTCGATCGGGAGCAGGTGATCTTGGGTCGGCTATCGGCAGAATTCTTCGTCTTCGCAGCAAATGGGCGAATGATGCCGAATGTCAGGCAGGATCCGCCGGGCAAATGCGGCCGCTGTGCTCCAGGACCCTTCTTGTCTGGAAATCAGCGTCCGAAGACGAACAAGCGGCATCTGCCGCAGTCTTCAGCCTGTCAGATTCCACCGTTTTTACAAGCCTTATCTGTCGCCCCGGCACAACCCGAAGCCATCCCGCCATCTTGCACTGCACCCGTTGCGCCACTAGGTTCAACGCCAAGCATCAGCCAGAAAGACTTGAGCATGCAGTTCACCGGTACCGCCGACTATATCGCCGACAAGGACCTGATGGTCGCCGTCAACGCGGCCATCGCGCTTGAGCGGCCGCTGCTCGTCAAGGGCGAACCCGGCACCGGCAAGACCGAACTCGCCCGCCAGGTGGCAGCAGCCCTTGGCCTCGACATGATCGAATGGAGCATCAAGTCGACCACCAAGGCGCAGCAGGGCCTCTACGAATATGACGCGGTCTCGCGCCTGCGCGACAGCCAGCTCGGCGATGCGCGCGTCAACGACGTCCGCAACTATATCCGCCAGGGCAAGCTCTGGCAGGCCTTTGCCGCCGGCCGCAAGACAGTGCTGCTGATCGACGAGATCGACAAGGCCGACATCGAGTTTCCCAACGACCTGTTGCAGGAACTCGACCGCATGGAATTCCATGTCTACGAGACCGGCGAGACGGTGAAGGCTGCCGTCCGCCCGATCGTCATCATCACCTCGAACAACGAGAAGGAACTGCCGGACGCCTTCCTGCGCCGCTGCTTCTTCCACTATATCCGCTTCCCCCATGCCGACACGCTGTCGCGCATCGTCGAGGTCCACTATCCCGGCATCAAGCAGTCGCTGATCCGCAATGCCCTCACCCAGTTCTACGAGATCCGCGAGACGCCCGGCCTGCGCAAGAAGCCGTCGACGTCCGAAGCACTCGACTGGATCCGCCTGCTGGTCGCCGAGGACATCGACCCGGTCGACCTGCGCGCCGACCCGAAACAGGCGCTCCCGAAGCTGCACGGTGCGCTGTTGAAGAACGAGCAGGACGTCCACCTCTTCGAACGCCTGGCCTTCATGGCACGGCGGGAGCGGTAACCCCTGGTGGCCTACGCACCCAGCCGGCCGGTCCATGGACACGCAACCGACCGCCCCCCATTGATTCACCGCCCCAACAGGCGTAAATAACCTCCTGTCCCGTGGTGATTTGGCCGGCCGGCTTGCAGCCACGTTAAAGAAGTCGCTAAAGGGGCCGAGGAAAGTCATTCTTTTCCCGAGCACCGGTCGCGATTTCTCGCCGCCGGTTTTATTTTGCGGTTTTTCCGCCGATGCTGGGAATGAGAAACGATGCCGATCAGGATTCCCGATACGCTGCCCGCCTTCGAGACCCTCGTGCATGAGGGCGTGCGGGTGATGACCGAGACGATGGCCGTCCGCCAGGACATCCGCCCGTTGCAGATCGGCCTGCTCAATCTCATGCCGAACAAGATCAAGACCGAGGTCCAGTTCGCCCGCCTGATCGGCGCCTCGCCGCTGCAGGTCGAGCTCAGCCTCGTGCGGGTCGGCGGCCACAAGGCCAAGAACACCTCGGAAGAACATCTCCTGTCCTTCTACCAGACCTGGGAAGAGGTGAAGACCCGCAAGTTCGACGGCTTCATCATCACCGGCGCGCCGGTCGAAAACCTGGCTTTCGAGGACGTCACCTACTGGAACGAGATGCAGCAGATCTTCGACTGGACGGAAACCAACGTCCATTCGACGATGAATGTCTGCTGGGGCGCCATGGCCGCCATCTACCATTTCCACAAGGTGCCCAAGCACGCGCTGAAGGAGAAGGCCTTCGGCGTCTATCGCCACCGCAATCTGTCGCCGGCTTCCGTCTATCTCAACGGCTTCTCCGACGATTTCCAGGTGCCCGTGTCGCGCTGGACGGAAGTGCGCCGGAAGGACATCGAGAAACATCCGGACCTCGAGATCCTGATGGAATCCGACGAGATGGGCGTCTGCCTCGTGCATGAAAAGCGCGGCAATCGGCTCTACATGTTCAACCATGTCGAATATGATTCGACCTCGCTGGGCGAGGAGTATTTTCGCGACGTGAATTCCGGCGTGCCGATCAAGATGCCGCACGACTATTTTCCCCATAACGACCCGACGCTGACCCCGCTCAACCGCTGGCGCAGCCACGCCCATCTCCTGTTCGGCAACTGGATCAACGAGATCTACCAGACGACGCCCTACGACCTCAGCGAGATCGGCACGGGGCGCTGACGAACCGCGGCGACGAGGAGCACGCGAGACACGATGTTCATCCCCTTTTTCCTCAAGCTCAAGGAAGCGAAGATCCCGGTCACGCTCAGGGAATTCCTCGCCCTTCTCGAAGGCATGGAAAAGGGGTTGGCCGATTTCGACACCGAGGCCTTCTATTTCCTCGCCCGCACGGCGCTGGTCAAGGACGAGCGCCACATCGACCGCTTCGACCGGGTCTTTGCCGAGATGTTCGGCGGGCTGGAAGCCATCTCCCGCGCCGAGGGCGTGGACACCGTGCCGATCCCCGATGAATGGCTCAAAAGACTCGCGGAAAAGCACCTGTCGGAGGAGGACAGGAAGCTGGTCGAGGCGCTCGGCGGCTTCGACAAGCTGATGGAGACGCTGCGCCAGCGTCTCGCCGAGCAGGAGGGACGCCACCAGGGCGGCTCGAAATGGATCGGCACCGCCGGCACCTCGCCCTTCGGTGCCTATGGCTACAATCCGGAAGGCGTGCGCATCGGCCAGCACGAGAGCCGCCATCGCCGAGCGGTCAAGGTCTGGGACAAGCGCGAGTTCAAGAACCTCGACGACACCGTCGAACTGGGCACCCGCAATATCAAGGTCGCGCTTCGCCGCCTGCGCCGCTTCATCCGCGAAGGCGCAGCCGACGAATTCGACCTGTCCGGCACCATCCGCGCCACCGCCGAACACGGCTATCTCGACGTCAAGACGCAGCCGGAGCGGCGCAATGCCGTCAAGCTTCTGATGTTCTTCGACATCGGCGGCTCGATGGACGACCATGTGCGAACCGTCGAGGAGTTGTTCTCCGCGGCGCGTTCCGAGTTCCGCCACATGGACTATTTCTACTTCCACAACTGCCCCTATGAACGGGTGTGGAAGGACAATCGCCGCCGCATGGCCGAGGTGATCGGCACCGACGAGATCATCCGCACCTTCGGCCCGGACTACAGGCTGATCTTCGTCGGCGACGCCTCGATGAGCCCCTACGAGATCAGCCAGCCGGGTGGTTCGGTCGAGCACTGGAACAAGGAGCCAGGGGCGGTGTGGATCGACCGGCTGACCGGCCACTTCCGCCGCAGCCTGTGGATCAATCCGCTGCGGCAGGACTATTGGGGCTACGCCCAGTCGGTCGGCATGATACGCCAGCTGATGGGAAACCGGATGTATCCGCTGACGCTCGGCGGTCTGGAAGACGCGGCGCGCGAACTGGCGAAATAGACGGCGAAAGGCCGCAAACGGGGGACACGGGATGACGGGCAGGGAAATCTTCGGCACCACTCTGGCGGGCGAGACGGTCGAACGGGTGACGCTTGTCGGCGGTGGCCTGACCGCGCGCATCATCACCTTCGGCGCTGCCATCCAGGACCTGCGCCTTGCCGACCATGACGCACCACTGGTGCTCGGCTTCGAGCGTTTCGAGGACTACGAACAGCATTCCCCCTATTTCGGCGCGACGCCCGGCCGCTGCGCCAACCGCATCGCCAAGGGGCGCTTTACGATCGACGGCATCGACTACCAGCTGGAGCTCAACGAGCGCGGCACCACCCACCTGCATGGCGGCTCGACCGGCACGGCGCGGATGAACTGGTCCATCGTCGATCTCGGCCGCGACCACGTGACGATGGAAGTGACCGATCCAGACGGCCGCGCCGGCTATCCCGGCAATTGCACCATCCGCGCGATCTACACCCTGAAGGACGAGGGCGTGCTCTCGGTGATCTACGAGAGCGAGACCGACCGCCCGACGCCAGTCAATGTCTGCCAGCACGCCTATTTCAACCTCGACGGCCGCGACGACATCCTCGGCCACGACCTGATGATCGCCGCCGACCACTATCTGCCGGTCGACCGTGACCTGATCCCGACCGGGCAATTGCACCCCGTCGCCGGAACGCCCTTCGATTTCCGCGAAATGGCCCCGATCACCCGCAAGCTCGACGGCAAACAGGTCCCCTACGACCATAATTTCTGCCTGGCCGCCGAACGCGGGCCCAAACAGTCGGTGGCGCTTGTCCGCAGCATCAATTCCGGCGTGACGATGGAGGTGCGCACCACCGAACCCGGCGTACAATTCTATGCCGGCGTCTATCTCGACGTTCCCGTCCCCGGCCTCGATGGCCGTATCTACGGCCCCTTCGCCGGCTTCTGCCTGGAAACCCAGATCTGGCCCGACGCGATCAACCAAGCCGATTTCCCCAACGCCGTGCTTCGGCCGGGCGAGATCCTGCGCCAGGAAACGGATTACGTGTTTTCGAAGAGTTGAGAAAGGCGGCCTTCGGGCCGCGCCGATGGCGAAAACGCCAAAATCCGCCTGAGCGGTTTTTCTTCGCATCGATGTGAGAGAGAGAAACTGGAGCGGGTGAGGCGATTCGAACGCCCGACCCCAACCTTGGCAAGGTTGTGCTCTACCCCTGAGCTACACCCGCTCATAACCTCGATCCGGGGGTAGACAGTGGATCGGGGGCCGTCCGTTTGTTGCGGCGACGGGCGCTATATGGCCCAACAATTTTTCAAATGCAACAGGGAAATGACGAATTTTTCGAGAAAAGAGCAGCGCTCGCTCACCGGCATGGCCAAAGGCCGCGAAACGCGGCATTCCCCCCATTCTCGCCGATTGCCAAGGGCGATGGCCGCACGTATCACTCCCCGGTCCGGGGTTTGCCCCGTCTTTCCACAAGCCTGGACCTGCATGAGGGAGCGCCGATGAGCAACCAGCCCAAGACCGCCGAAGATCTCTACCATTTTCTCGACGAACTCGGCATCCGCCACGTGACGAAGCACCACGAACCGGTCTTCACGGTCGCCGAATCGGTGGCGCTTCGCGACGAGATCCCCGGCGGCCACACCAAGAACCTGTTCGTCAAGGACAAGAAGGACCAGTTCTTCCTGCTGACCGTCGAGGAAAACGCCGTGGTCGACCTGAAGACGGTCCACACGCTGATCGGCGCGGCGAGCAAGGTGTCCTTCGGCAAGCCGGAAAAGCTGATGGACTATCTCGGCGTGATCCCCGGCTCGGTCACTGTGTTCGGGGCGATCAACGACAGCGACCACAACGTCACCTTCGTGCTCGACAGGGACCTGATGGAGCATGACATCATCAATGGCCACCCGCTGTCGAACGACGCCACGACATCGATCGGGCGCGACGACCTCTTGCGCTTTCTCGACGCCACGGGCCACACGCCGCTTGTCTTGAAAGTCACGGCCTGACATACGATCTTAAGCGGCAAAACACGCCCCACGAGGGCCGAAGATGCGGGAGACGACCGATGAGCGACAACAGCAATCCCTATGGCGGCTACGGCGGCCAGATGACGGGCCAGGCGCATTTCGGCGGCACCCCGGCCGCTGCGGCACCCGCCGCTCCGGCCGGCCTCGTCAAGGACACCACGACCGCCGGCTTTGCCAGGGACGTGCTGGATGAATCGCGCAACCAGCCGGTCCTGGTCGACTTCTGGGCGCCCTGGTGCGGCCCGTGCAAGCAGCTTGCTCCGGTAATCGAAAAGGTGGTGTCCGAGGAGAAGGGCCGGGTCAAGCTGGTCAAGCTCAACATCGACGACCATCCGTCCATTCCCGGCCAGCTCGGCATCCAGTCGATCCCCGCCGTCGTCGCCTTCGTCGACGGCCGCCCGGTCGACGGCTTCATGGGCGCCGTGCCCGAAAGCCAGATCCGTCAGTTCATCGACAAGGTCGCCGGTCCCGCCGGCGCCGACCAGGCGGCCGAGATCGAGGCCGTGCTGGAAGAAGCGGGTGCCCTTCTCGCAAGCGGCGACATCAATGGCGCGGCCCAGCTCTACGGCGCCATCCTCCAGGCCGACCCGGAAAACGTCAAGGCCGCCGCCGGCATGGCCGAATGCATGCTCGCCGCCGACCAGCACGAGCGCGCCCGCGAACTCGTCGCCGGCATGCCCGAAGACCACCGCAAGGCACCCGAGGTCCAGGCGATCTCGAAGAAGATCGAGCAGTTGGACGAAGCCCGCAAGCTCGGCGATCCGCGGGCTCTCGAACATGCGTTGGCGCTCAACCCGGACGACCACGCGGCCCGCCTGAATCTCGCCAAGATCCTCAGTGTGTCCGGCAAGCGCGAGGAAGCGGCCGAGCACCTGCTGTTGATCATGAAGCGCGACCGCAGCTTCGACGACGACGGTGCCCGCCGCCAGCTGCTGGAATTCTTCGAAGCCTGGGGACCCAAGGACCCGGCGACGATCATGGCGCGCCGCAAGCTGTCGTCGATCCTGTTTTCGTGACGCGAGGGCCTGCGCCCTTGAGTTTGGAGCGGCGCGAACCACATTAGGAGGACATGTCGCGGGGGGGGGGGGGGGG
>JAIBEK010000038.1 GCA_019459145.1 Arenimonas sp. | reverse complement strand
TCTATTCCGCTGTCCTGTTTGGCGGGCCTGACGGGTGAGTAATGATTGGCCGATGGGCTGTCTGGCTAGGTGAGCGTCCTGTACACGGACGCCGATGGCGAACCGGAAGTGTGGAGCGGCTTCTTCCGCGTTCAGCGTTCGGTCTAATAGGAGCCGCGGATGTTATAGGTAACGCCCGGCCGGGACACGGGGCTTTTTCCGTTTGTGGCCCATGCCACGCTCCGCCGGCCGCGTCGCTTGGCGGGTCTGGTTCGCCAATCCCATCTTCCTACACGGTTCAAAGTCGGGCTAAGCGCTAGCGACCGCGCACCAAACCGCGACGAAAGGATCGGTAGGCCTGTCCTGCTTTGCGAATGATCATGGCTGACGCGAATCGAGCGGCGGCGATGGACGTCCGGGAGGGACGGCTCGCCTTACCGGTTCGTCACGGGGGGTGGCATGAGGATCTTGAAGGGCCGGGGCGCGATCAGCCCTTCGGCGATCACGTCGACTTTGATGCTGGCCGGAGCGTCATGTCTCGGCATCGTGTTGTGGAGCCTGGTTCCGGCGCTTGGCGCCCGGCTGGGAATGACTGCGTCTGCCGGGCGGGTGGCGGCGATCACCGCCATCGTGCTCGTAGCGGCGGCGCTCGTGCCATCCAGCAGGCGGCTGGCCGGCGCAGGCGGGGCAACGCTGGACGGAATGGCAGAGACCCTGACCGAGACCGCGGCCCGCGCCACCAAAATGGAGATGCTGGCGCTTGCCCAGCACAGTCTGGACAACAACCTGCAGATCCTCGAGGCGGAACTTCGCCAGCGCGGCGAACCGCAGGTCCGCGCGGATGCGCTCTATTATGGCGAGACGCGAATCAATGACGATACCGCCATTGTCGATGCGGTCCGAGCCAGGGCCGGGGGAACGGCCACCATCTTTCTCGGCGACCTGCGAATCGCCACCAATGTGACCAAGCCGGACGGCAGCCGCGCCACCGGCACGCGCCTGACCGCCGAAAGCGTGATCGACGCGGTCTTGCACCAGGGCAAGGCGTTCCGCGGCGAGGCGGAAGTCCTCGGCGAGGCCTATTACACCATCTATGAGCCGATCCTCGCCGACGGCCGGGTGGTCGGCATTCTCTATGTCGGATTGCGCAAGGCGGAATTCGCCGCCCGTCACGGCGAAGGCGCCGGCGCTGCGGGCGCCCGCGATGCGGCGGCGGTCATCGCCCGCGCGCTTTCCGCGCTCGACCGCTCGGCCAGGACGCAAGAAGAGATGGCGCGGGCGGCCATCGTCCAGCGCCAGGAGGCCGAAGACCTTCGGCGCCAGCACGAAGCGCGCCGCCAGGCGCAGGCCGCCGAGCAACGCCAAGTGGTGGGCGACCTCTCCGCCGCCCTCGAACATCTGGCGCAGGGCGACCTGACCCGGCCGATCGCGGCCCCCTTCCCGCCCGACTACGAATCACTGCGGCTGAACTACAACAGCGCGCTCCAGCGGCTGCATGACGCTATCGCCGAGATTTCCAGCGGCGTCGACAGCCTGCGCGAGGGTTCGAACGGAATCAGCGGCGCGGCCGACCAATTGGCCCATCGCACCGAACAGCAGGCGGCGAGCCTGGAGCAGACGGCAGCCGCGCTCAACCAGATCACCGCGACCGTGCAGGCCACCTCAGCCGGTGCCAGAAAGGCTAGGGAGACGGTCGAAAGCACCCATGGCGACGTGGAGCGAAGCGGCCGGATCATGAGCCAGGCGGTGACGGCGATGGAACGAATCGAAGCTTGCGCCCATCAGATGGAGCAGATCATCGGCGTCATCGACGAAATCGCCTTCCAGACCAATCTTCTCGCCCTCAATGCCGGAGTGGAGGCGGCGCGGGCGGGCGAATCGGGGCGCGGCTTTGCCGTGGTGGCACAGGAAGTGCGCGCGCTAGCCCAGCGGGCGGGCGATGCGGCGAAGGAGATCCGCCAGCTGATTTCCGGCTCGAATGAACAGGTGGCGCTGGGCGCGAGCCTCGTCAACCAGACGGGAGAGGCGCTGAGCAAGGTGGTGGGCCAGGTCGGCGAGATCGCCCGGCTGATCGCTCAGATAGCCAGTTCCGCCGTCGAACAGGCGAGCGGCCTGGAGGAGGTCAACGGCGCCGTCAACCAGATGGACCAGTTCACCCAGCAGAATGCCGTGATGGTAGAGGAGAGCAATGCGGCAAGCCATGCGATCCGCCTGGAAGCCGACCGGCTGAGCAACAAGGTCTCAGTTTTTAAGGTCGAGGCGCAACCACCCTCGTCCAAGGATACGGCGGCCGCCTGATTGAAGGCGAGAACCGATCCGTGCCGCCAAACATCGATGACGGGTCATAGTCCGATGACGGTTGCAACCGTCTTGCATCGGAGACCAAGCATGCACCGGCGGGTCGCAGCCAGAGGGTTGCAGAGATGCCCGAAACGGCCATCTCTTCAGCCGCCTACGGCAGGTTGCTCCGTGTCCATCGGGGTATCTCGCGCGACCGTCTTCAAAAACCAATCAGGATGGGTAAGGATGCCGAACCTGATTGATTTGCCCGGCGAGGTAATAGTGACACCCGAAGATTTCGTGATGAAAATTCGCAAATCCGTAATCAATGAGAATCAAGTCCTCTATCGAGATTTGTTTGAAAATACCCCAATCGATTCCGCAACAGATCCATACTGGATAAACGCGAAAAATCTGTTTGGATCTTTGAAGCACGATCAAAGAGATATTTTTCTTGAGGTAATTAGACAAACATCCATCGACACGGCTTCGAATTTGCTCGGCATCATCGACGGCGTAAACTCGATTGACGATGTCAACGGTGACTTTCTTCTAACATATGACGGTGGGGACGAACCGCTCAACGGAGATTTGCAGAGCATTTTCCTGGTCGAAGAAGAAAGATCTTCGCGCTAATTCTCCGGGACTGAAAGGCGGTCACTTTTTTTGCAATTTATGGCTTCAGTGAGAAAACTGCGCCTCGACAACAGACAACGGCAGATTTTGAATCACGTTTATAGCGCTCTCACGATGCAGGGCGATCTTGTATCTTGAATCAAGACTTGACGTCGGCGGAGCGAACTTTGTCGTAATTCATGGATTTCTGACGATACCCAATCTCGGCACCATGAATGTATTGTTTAACTTGCCGACCAAGACGAGCTCTGTGTTTCTGGCCATCGCTGAGAACAGTTTCGCGGAAGTGGCGCGCATATTGGCGAATGTAGAGGATTATCAGCGCGCGACTGGACGACAGATTGGCTTCGGCGAGACGATGGGTCTGGATGGCACATGGCCATCCCAGTTGACCCAGGAGGCTTCCGCCCTCATTTTTCTGCCGTGCAGCGTTTCTTTGGATCTGCAGCCGCTCACCGATGACTTCCTGCTTGACGACGAGACGGTGACGTTTGCCTTGGTTGTTCCGGTCACGGACGAAGACATACGAATTCGTCACGAACAGGGGCTCAATGTCCTCTTTGGCAAGTGGGACGAGGTGGCTAAGAAGATTCTGATGTGACGTGGGAGACCCGCAGGAGAGACTGGAGTTGCTATGTACGCCCCAATTCACCATAGGGCGAACTCACAGGCCGTAAGGGCGCCAAGTATGTTTCAAGAGCAAGATATCATATTCGAGATGATCAACCGCCGATAATCAGGATGGACGATGAAGGAAATTCGACAGGCTTTATTGAACGCGATTGGATATGGGATTCTTGAATTTGGCTTTGGTCGAAAAGCTGCTGGACAGTCGTTTAGTCGAGAAATTCCTGGCGGTGAATGTAGTCTTCACCTTGGTTTTATCACTCACAGGGCGGACTTTGACGTGACTGCAGATGTAGCAGTCAGATTCCATGCCCTTGAAGCGTTGGTAAATAAAAACGTCAGATCTATTTCTGATAGAGAGCAACGATCGACGAGTTCCTTGGGCGCGGAATTGGGAAATATCGCGGGTGTCGGGCAGATGCGCTGGCATGTGGCAACAATCGACGATCTGGATTCTGCGACCACTGGTATCTTGAACGCTTTTAAGGAGATTGGACTTCCCTATCTGGAGGTAGCATCAACCATGGAAGGTGCATACAAGCTGCTAAGCGCTCACGGAAGGGACTCCTGGATCCATAACCCGATACACTCGGCACGGGCGAAGCGTGTCGTCGGACTTGCAAAGCTCCTCGAGAAAGAGGACGAAGTTCCTCTCAAAATTGCCGAATATGTGAATCTGTTGGAGAATAACGGGAGCCTAGGTCTTGCTGACTTCCGCGATTTTCTGTCGCGGCTGACATGCACGGAGCGTTGAGCAAGCTTCAAAGCCGATCGCCATGAGGATGGTCACGGCAGCTGTGAGCGGGCGTTCTCCCACCCCCGCAGACATAACCTAAGCCAGCAAGAGCTTCAGCTCGCTGCCGGGATCGGCGATGATCGCGGGGTCGGGGGTGCGGCCCATCTCCAGCAGCTTCTTGCCGGTCACATAGGCCTTGGCATCGTTGATCGCATCGACGGCGATGAATTCACCCTTGGCGAAATACCAGATCGACAGGCTGCCCTCGCGCCCGCCGGGGCGCACCACCGTCTCGTCATAGCCGAGGTTGAAGCCGGCGATCTGCAGCTTGACGTCGTACTGGTCGGACCAGAACCACGGTTTTGGCCGATAGGGTTCGACGCCGCCGGCCATCGCGGCGGCTGCGGCTTCCGCCTGGTCGACGGCGTTCTGCACCGATTCGAGGCGGATCTTCTGGCCTTTCCAGTCGAACACGGCGCAGTCGCCCATGGCATAGACCGAGGGATCGGAGGTGAGGCCGAAGGCATCGACGACGATGCCGCCGGCGGTTTCGATGCCGGCGCGCGCGGCCAGTCCGTCATTGGCATTGACGCCGATGCCGGCGATCACGATGTCCGCGTCGACGCGGGATCCGTCCGACAGCTCGGCGGCGGCGACCCGACCGTCTTCGCCGATCAGCCGGCCAAGCCCGGTCTTTTCGCGGATGACGACACCGTGGCCGGTGTGGATGGCGCGCATCGCGTCGGCGGTTTCCTTCGCCGCGACCCGGGCCAGAATGCGGTCGGCCATTTCGATCAGCGTCACGTCGAGCCCGAGATGGCGCGCGACGGCCGCAGCCTCGAGGCCGATATAGCCGCCGCCGACGATCAACAGACGCCGGCCCGGCTTCATCTCGACGGCCAGGCGGTCGGCGTCGGCCTTGTCGCGCACGGTGTAAACGCCGTCGAGATCGCCGCCGATCGCATCCGGCAGACGGCGCGGCGTCGCACCCGTGGCGATCGCCAGCGTCTCGTAATGAATGGTCGAGCCGTCGAACAGGCGCACCGACTTTGCGGCAGGGTCGATGTCCTCGACCGGGGTGGACAGGCGAATCTCGACATCGTTTTCGCCGTACCAGGTCTCCGGACGGAACAGCAGACGCTCGAAGCTCATCTCGCCGAGCAGGTATTTCTTCGAGAGCGGCGGGCGCTGGTAGGGAAGGCAGTCCTCCGCGCCGAGGATGGTGATCGGGCGGGTGTCCTTCAGGCTGCGCAGTTTTGCCGCCAGTGCAAAGGCCGCCTGCCCTGCCCCGATGATGACCAGTCTGCCTGTCACGTGAAGCTCCCGATGCCGGTTCTGGAAGGTCGCGCCGATGGCACTTCGGGCCCGCGCGAAAAGGAAGGCCAAGGGGTATCGCGCCGATACCGGCCCGTCAAGCTGGCGGCCAACCTCGAGCAGGCCGCACACGCTTCACGCCAGCCAAGGACCCGGCCGGCACATTGATCGTGCAGGCCGGGCCGGGTGTCGGGTCAGAGGTCGAGCACGAGATGGGGCCGACCATTGGAGGTGTGGCGGGGCGAAACGCCCTTTGCGTCGATCGTCGCGGTGACGCGCTGGCGGAAGGCCGAGAAGCTGTCGAAGGTCACGACATCGACGGGATCATCGAAGTGCAGCGTGATGGAATAGAAGCTGCTCTGCGACAGCCGCGACAGGCTAAGCACCTTTCCGCGAAACCGCTGGCCGAGATAGTCCCCGGTAACGGCCGCGCCGACGGCAACGGGGGCCGGCTCGGCATTGTCGCTGCGGGCGGCGAGCGCCGAGATGGTGTTCCAGTCACGCGCGCCGTGGCTCTTTGCCACCAGCTCGAGTGCTGCACCATGGGTGACGGGCGTGCCGCCGCCGGCCATGGCGTCGCGCAGGCGCCGGGCCTGGGATTTCAGTTCGTCAATCGTCAGTGTGGCCATGGACATGGCAAACCTCTCTTGTCATGGCATGCGAAAGGATCAAAGGGAGCCCGCATTGCCCCCACCGCGCATGCGCGAAAAAGGGTTTCATTCCATGCTTCAAGAGGACTTCACCAAGGGCATATCACCCGCGGGCGGCCGGCGCCTCGAACCGGGAGCACATATGGAAAGCGAGAGGGCGCCTGTCAAGTCGGCAGAGGGAGCACCGGCATTGGCACGCAGTCTTGCACCCTGCCCCCTGCTGCGAAGCGCGCACTCCCTTCGTCTTTTACGCATGTCGTTCAGAAAGCGTCAGGGAAGTTGCGCTAAAATGAGACCCTAAAAAGCAATCTTGGGGAGGTTGTCATGCCGCTGCAGGTCATACCGGACGCCAAACAGAACATTCCGCCGGACAAGGTCTACGAGAAGTTCACCATCGATCGCCCCGGCAAGATCATCTTCGTCGGCCGTCATCTCAGCACCAAGAACAATCTGCGCTGCCTGATCCACTCCATTTCACTCTACGGTGCGGAACTCGAAGTCAGCCCGCATGTGCCGGTTCCCAGCAATTTCTTCCTGGAGATCCTCGGCATTCACGACGAGATCGGCTGCACGGTCATCCGCCGCGAGGAAGAGAAGGTCACCGTCGGCTTCAACATGCTGATCGATGCGGAATTCCTCCACCACGTCGTGCGGCTGTCGTTCGAACTCTAGACTGTGTCGAACCCCGCCGCCAGCAAACGGCAAGAGGCCTTGGGCGCTCCCGCCCAAGGCCTCTTGAGTGTCTGGTTGCCGCCAGGAGTATTATTTCAGCGCGGCCAGGTGTTTTTCGATCTCGGGAACCGTCATTTTCACCAGGTCCTTGTCGACCTCGGCGCGCAGGACGCCTTCCGGCAGCGACGCGAACTCCGAGCGCAGGATGCCGAGCGCCTTCGGTGGCGCGACCAGGATCATCGCCTTTATTTCATGCGTCTCCACCAGTTTCCCGACCGTCTTGGCGACCTCTTTCAGGAAGTCCGCTTCAGCCTGCTCATGCCAGTCGGTATCGCCCATGGCGCTGCGGCCGGCGCCGTGCGACTGGTGCACGCGGCCGGGCCGATCGGAGCCCAGATCGCGGGTGGCCTCGTCCGGCTGGGACTGATGGTCGACGACCGTCAGGTTGACCAGGCCGGCATCGCCATCATTGCGCAGGAAGAGTGCCTTGGCACCGTCGCAGACGATCACCCAGGATTTGTGGCCAATATCGAAACGGCTCATGACTTTCTCCCTTTTCTTTGCGAGGCGGTTGCGCCTCTTTTTTAATACTAGGCCCCCCGGACCGGCCGTTCAAGGCGCACCACCTGCCTTGAGGTCGCAGTCACGGTGCGGCGGAGAGCCGTGCCACCGTCACCGCATCGAGCGGATGGTGGTCGACCGCGGTTCCGCCGGCGATCGCATGGCCCGCCTCGGACATGCCATCGCCGTTCCTATCGACGAAGCCTTCCGTCTTCTCGTCGAAATCGTCGTAGCGGTTGCCATGACTGCCATCGTCCCAGCGGTTCGTGCCTGGCTTCAGGTTTGCAAGTACGCCCTGAAGCAGGGCCTCTCGCGCGGACCTGTTGCTGCGCAACTGCTGCTTGACCATCTCGGGATAGGGCATGGTATCGATGATACCCACCAGATCGTCCGTCGTGAGAACACGACCGGAGGAATCGAATGCGTTGACGCCGTTTTTGGCCATGTCGTTCAGCGTCAGCAGATTGTCCGCCGATGGTTGGGCCATCAGGTTTCGGCCCCCGATCCGGATACCGAAGGCTCTGTTCGCGGCAACCGCGTTGCGGACAACGAGATTATCCGTCGAACTGATCATGAAGATACCGCTCTCGTTGTTCGTCACGACGTTCGCGCGCAATTCGTTCCTGTCCGACTGGCTGACGAAGATGCCTGTGCCGAGATTGTCGAAGGACCTATTGCGGACGACGAGACTATCCTCGACATTGCAGAGAATATAGATCCCGCTGCCCAGCGCTTCCGGGTCGATGATGCCGACCCCCGTAAGGCCGAGACTGGTGGCGACGGTCTTCTCCATCAGTTCCATCTGCGCGGCATCGTTCTTTCGCTCGATCCCGGTCGCGTGGACGACATTGTCCTCGATGGTCAGACGATGGCTGTGCCAGGTGGCGGTGATGCCGAAACTGCCATTGCCGCGCACCTCGTTGCGGGAAACGAGGATGTCCTCGCTTCGGTTGGCCAAGGCGCTATCCTGCGCCAGCCGGAGCACGGTTTCCGGGTCGCCGAGCGCCGCCAGCGGAGATCGACGTTCGGTATGAAGGGCGTCGATGGCGATCCCCGTTGCATTGCGCAGGATCGTGTTGCCCTGGATTTGGTGTTCCCGGCCGCCGAAGATGGCGATGCCTTCGCGGGCATTGTCCTCGATCAGTGATGTCTCGACGGTCGAGCCCTTTGCGCCCAGCATTACGATGCCCCAGTCATTGCCCGAAAGGTGCAAGTTGGAGAGTCTTGCGCCATCGGCTGAGATCCGCACACCGGCATATCCCCAGAGCAGGAAAGGATCATCCTCCCTCCCCGAATTTCTGAGCGCAAGATTCTCGACGACAACACCGGGTGCATTGACCGTCAGCACCGAGCCCCGGCTTTCGCCGTCCAGCACCGGGCGGTCCTCCCCGGACGGCATGCCGCGAAGGGTGATCTGGCGGTCGATCACGAAATTGCCAAAATAGGGGCCGCCGGAGATCTCGATCGTATCGCCATCGCCTGCGGCGGAAAGCGCATCCTTCAGTTTTTCGAAAGCCGCGCCTGTGGTCGCATTGCGAATCGGGCCGGTGGCTGCTTCGGCCACGTCATCGCGGGTGCCACCGACAGCAAGGAACACGCCGATAGCGATCGCCATGCCATGGAAAAATCGGCGCATATGAATATCCCCCACCCCGGATTTGACCAAAGTTAGGTCACGGCGGACCTTGAAACATTGATCCCGATCAAGTCGGGCTTGCTTGCCCAATGCGCGCTGTGGAAGCGCCCGCTATTGAAGCTGACAGCCGGAATCGGTGAGACATGCCCCCGGAAACCCGCAGGCCGTCAGTACCAGTCCCGATGGAAGCGCCGGATCAAGCGCCCCGGCCTTCACTGCCGCCTGAAGCGGGAAACGGTCGACTGCCTTGCCTCCCGGTATTGGATGACTGGTGTCGCCTATGCCGTCGCCATTGGCATCCTTAAAGCCTTCCGAGTCCTCGTCGAAATCGGAGAAATGGTTGCCGCGTGTTCCGTCGTCCCATTGGTTCGCGCGTGAAAGATCGGAAGCGCCGAGCTTTCCGCCCTTGGGAGTTCCCTGGACGCGCGCCGGCGCGGTATCCCGGCCGGACGTATCATAGGCGTTGATGCCGTTATCCTTGAGGTCGTTGCCCGACAGAAGGTTGAGAACCGGCGGCGGGTTCGTCGCAAGGCCACGTTCGAGCCTGATGCCGGTGCCCGTGTTGTCCGTGACCATATTGTCTGCGAACCGGTTCGCCGTCGAACCGAAGACGCCGATGCCGACCTCGTTCGCCCGGACGATATTTGCCGTCACGTCATTGTCGAAGGCCGTGTCGAGCAAGATGCCGTGGCTGTCGTTGCCGGTGGCGCGGTTGTTCTTCACCTGGTTTTCGCGGGCATCGCAGATCAGTCCGATGCCGTAGCCGCGGATCGTGGCCGAGGAACCGAAGACGAAGGGCGGATTGCTGCGCGGAACCGGCGCGCCGCCATTGCCCACCGCCTCGTTGTCGACGATCCGCACGCGCGCCGCGCCGCCGATGCCGATCCCCGTATGGCCGTTTTCCGAAACGGTGTTGCCGTTGATCTCGATATCGGTGGACATTGCCTGTTCGAGGCTGCGCGTTTCCTCGGTGATCAGCACATCGCCCGCCAGCGGCCGCAGCGCCGTCATCATGCCCGGGGGAAAGATCACGCTGCCGACAGAAATTCCGCCATAGGCATTGGCATCGACCCGGTTGCCGCGGATTGCACCATTTCGGCTATTGAGGATCATGATGCCGCCAAACAGATTGTCGGCTATCTCATTGCCCTCGATGGTGAAGCCGTCACCGGCGCGCACGAATATGCCGTAGTGGCAGCCGGTCATCCTGCTGTTGGAGATCACCGCCCCGCCGGCGCGGACCATCACGCAAGCCTCCTCGGAATAGGCAGAGAACACCCCAAACTTCATGCGCCGCGCGGCGGACAGGCTGATATCCAGTCCGTCTATCGTCACATCGGCTGCGGTAATCGTGATCGCCGATGGCCCCTTGCCGCCGTCGAGCCGCGGTTTTGCGCCACCGGCGTCAAGGCCGCGCAGGGTCAGGGGCTTGCCGATGGTGAGCGTTTCCGGATAGCTGCCGCTATCGATCTCGATCACGGCATTGTCGGGAGCGGCATCGATCGCCGCCTGTATCGTCGGGAAGGCGCCCTCGCCACCCTCGATCCGAACCGCCGCGTCGGCCCCTGTCGCAAGCGCCACGGCCAGCAGGAAAGCCGCGCCGGTCGTATTGATCCATCGCCTCATCGCCACGCTCCTCCTGCGGCCACGCCACGCCCCATGCTAAAGGAGCGGCCAGCACCTTACAACCGAGCCCCAAGCCGTCACTTTCGGCCAAAGATCGCCCTGTTTAAAAGTTTAGCGTTCCCGTTGACCGCACCATAATGCTTTTGCTGCAGCCTCCCTTCAACAAAACGCCTCCGGGCGCAAAAAGGGGAATGCCATGCAGGATGGGACTCATCTGGCGGCGGTGACTTCGGAAATGTACGAGCGAAAGTGGGAGCGGTTCTATGTCCGCCGTCCGGCTCGCATCATGGCCGTCAGCCCCGGCCTCAGCGGCATCACCATGCGCAGCGGCGAACTGGTGGACATTTCCCAAGGCGGCGCGGCGCTCGAAATCACCACCACGATCGGGCTGTCGTCGCACTACTACCTCCAGGTCATCGGGCTCGCCGACCGGATCGGCTGCGCCGAAGCCTATCGCAACGGAAACCGCGTCGGCGTGAAATTCATCTGCCCGATCCCCGAGCACGTCCTTCATGCCATCGTCCGTGCCGACTTCATCATGGGCGAGAAGGTCAATAAGCCCGTTCCGGCCTATCGCTAGGTTCGCCGTTCGACGGCAGTCAGAAAAGCCGGAGAGCCACACGGATCCGGCAGGACCTGCTCTTGCGCGGGGCGCAATTGGACCTATTGTGGGCCGGATTTCAATTTCCCAGGATTCTCAAGAACAGCATGTCCGGTTTCTCGCGCTTCACCCCCCTGATCGGCGCCCTTCCCGCAACCGTCCCGTTCGTCGGGCCTGAGGCCATCGAACGGCAGCGCGGCCTGCCGGTGATCGCCCGGATCGGCGCCAATGAAAGCGGCTTCGGCCCCGCCCCTTCGGTGCTTGCCGCCATTCGCGAGAAGGCCGGCGAAATCTGGAAATACAATGATCCGGAAAATTTTGCCCTGAAGACGGCGCTGGCCGCGCATCTGGGTCTCGCCCCGGCCAATATCGTCGTCGGCGAAGGCGTCGACGACCTTCTCGGCCTGATCGTCCGGCTGGTGATCGAGCCCGGAATGCCGGTGGTCACATCCTTCGGCGGCTATCCGACCTTCAATTTCCACGTCAACGGCTTTGGCGGCCGGCTCGTCACCACACCCTATGTCAACGACCGCGAAGATCTCGACGGACTTCTGGCGGCGGTGAAGCGGGAAAATGCCCCGCTCGTCTATTTTGCCAATCCGGACAATCCGATGGGCAGTTGGTGGGACGCCGACAGCATCGTCGCCTTTGCCCGGGCACTGCCCGAGACGACCCTGCTCATTCTCGACGAAGCCTATTGCGAGACGGCACCAGAAGGCTCGGCGCCGGCGGCTGATGCGCTGATCGACCTGCCGAACGTGCTGCGCATGCGCACCTTCTCCAAGGCCTATGGGCTCGCCGGCGCCCGTGTCGGTTATGGCTTCGGCGTGCCGGAGACGGTCCTTGCCTTCGACAAGATCCGCAACCATTTCGGCATGCCGCGCCTGTCGACCGAGGCGGCGCTCGCGGCCCTTGCCGACCAGACCTATCTGAAGGACGTGGTTGCGCGCATCGTATCGGCGCGCGAGCGGATCGCCGCGATCGCCACGGCCAACGGGCTCATCCCGCTTGCCTCGGCGACCAATTTCGTTGCCATCGATTGCGGCCGCGATGGCGTTCACGCTCGCGCCATCGTCGACGGACTGATGCAGCATGGCGTCTTCATCCGCATGCCGGGCGTCGCCCCGCTCAACCGCTGCATCCGGGTCTCGACCGGCCTGCCGGCCGACATGGACCTGTTCGAGCAAGCCCTGCCGCAAGTGCTGAAGTCGCTCTGAGCGGGCGGGCGTAGCCCAGATAAAAAGAACCGCGCCGGCCTTGTTCCTGCCGGTCGCGGTTCTCATGTGTTGGCTCAAGGCCCCGTCCAAAGGTCCCCCGCCACGCTCCCCCTCTCCCAGGGTTTTTCTTGTCTGTGACCCGGTCTCATACCGGGGAATTCCTGGTGACGATCAGTGCATCGTCATCCATTCGCGGGCCGAGCGCAGGGCTTCGGCGAGTTCGATCTTGCTCATCGTCTGGGCCAGATCGGCGCGGAGTTCGGCTGCACGCTCGCAGCCCTTGATGGCGGCGATGTTGAGCCACTTGTGCGCCGAGACGAGATCGATGGGGCAACCGCGGCCGGTCGCATACATCAGTCCCATGTCGCAGAAGACATCGGCGCGGGTTTCGCCACCCATGGTGGCCATTTCGGAATTGTGCATTTCAAAGCGTGCCATCGGTTTTGTCCCTGTCTAGCCTAACGGTTTAAACTGTCCCTGTTTTGGCCCTTGAGAGGCCTTCCTTCCGAACCCTGGCCGTCTGTCGCGGCGTCTTATGGGTCCTTCCGGAGCGGCGGGTTTTCCCTGCTCGTTTGATGACTTCACTATGCCGAAAGGCTTTCAACGCACGCTTAAAATCCATGATTAATTTGCTGAAAACAAAGTACAAATTCTTTGTAAACTTGGTTTTTCGTTAAGCATCGGGGCGCCTGCATTCCAAGGCTTTCGGCTCAAAATTTACGAAAGTTTCAGACATGGATTTAAACCGAACGATAACCACGAAAACGACTGGGCTTTTGCGCCGGCGCGACTTGAGACGCGAAAACCATCGTTTTCAAAGCCGCGCAAAAGCCCGCGACGGCTATTTACCTTTACGTTTGCGTAAGATAATTTTCGCTTGCTGACCCATGGACGGCCATTCGGATGGCTCCGCCATGCCGGTATTGGAGCGCCGGTCGGTCAGCATTGGGCTCATTTCGGGAGGAGAGTTACACAATGCGCATGATCATCGTCGCCGCGGCTGCGGCCCTGGCATTTTCGACCGCCTCGGTTCAGGCTGCCGAACCGATCGAAGGCAGCTGGAAGACCGCCAGCGGCGCCACCGCGCAGATCGCCCCTTGCGGCGGCAGCTTCTGCGTGACGCTGAAGAGCGGCAAGCATGCCGGCAAGCAGATCGGCAAGATGGCCGGCAACGGCAACAGCTACAAGGGTACGATCACCGATCCGGACGCCGACAAGACCTATTCCGGGTCCGGCACCGTGTCGGGCAATTCGCTCAAGATGAAGGGCTGCGTCATGGCGGTGCTGTGCAAGTCGCAGACCTGGTCGCGCCTCTAATCGTCATTCAAGAATCCAGACAGGACAAAGGCCCGGCAGAGCGTCTGCCGGGCCTTCTCGCTTTAGGCGCTTGGCGCGTCAGCGGGCCTTCTGGCCGAACAGAACCTTCTTGGCCTCGTCATCCTGGGCGATGTTCTGGCGCTTCTCCTGTCCAACCGCAATACCGCGCTCGACCGCGGGCCGCGCCATGACCCGTTCGAACCAGGCCTTCAGGTTGGGGAAGTCTTCGAGATCCTGGCCCTGGTTCTTGTAGGGCACGACCCAGCCGATCGAGGCGATGTCGGCGATCGAGTAGTCTCCCGCCAGATAGTCGCGATCGGCGAGCCGCCGGTTCATCACACCGTAGAGCCGGTTCACCTCGTTGGTGTAGCGGTTGATGCCGTATTCGATCTGCTCCGGGGCATATTGGCGGAAGTGGTGCGCCTGGCCGGCCATCGGACCAAGCCCGCCCATCTGCCAGAACAGCCACTGGTCGACCTCGACGCGGGCCCGCTCGTCGCTCGGATAGAACTTGCCGAACTTGCGGCCGAGATATTGCAGGATGGCGCCCGACTCGAAGATCGAGATCGGCTCGCCGCCCGGGCCGTCCGGATCGATGATCGCCGGCATGCGATTGTTCGGCGCGATCTTCAGGAAGTCCGGCTCGAACTGCTCGCCCTTGCCGATATTGACGTATTTCACCTCGTAGGGAACGCCGAGTTCCTCCAGCATGATGGAGATCTTCCAGCCGTTGGGCGTCGGCCAGTAATAGAGTTCGATCGGCTTGGTCATGGGTCTCTCCGGTTCGTCGGGGAAAGTGCGCGGGATGCCCTCAAGACTTAGACACGGCCGGCGGATCTTCAAGTGAATTCCCCTTAACCGATCTGAATGCCAGATGAACCACCACCTCAGGGCGCGTTCAGGCCCGCTCCCGCATAAAGGCATCATCGAAACGACGAAGCGGGAGACACCAGAATGGCCAAGGTCGCAAGACGCATGACGATCTTCACCCTCGCCATGATGATCTTCGCCATGCTGGTCGCCGGTCTGGTCACCGCCGGCAGCGGCGCGGCCGGCCGTCCGGTCTCGGTTTCGTCCGCCTGCCTTTCATCGACCGCCGCCTTCTGCAACGCCACCTTTTGACCGCCAGCCCCAAGGACACGACCATGAGCGCCGCCATCAGCCCCCTTGCCGCCCTCTGCCTGCGCTGCACGCTGGCCGTCGGCCTTTTTCTCGGCCCGCTGGTCGCGGTCGGCATTGCCCGGTCGGAGGAGATCAAGCTGGCCAAGAACGGCGCCGGCCTGGTGCTGTTCGTCAGCCTGCAGCGCCAGTCGATGAGCTGATCGCGCAGCGATCGGCCGGCACCCCCGTCTGCGGCCGAAGTCCCTAGCAAATTCAGCGCTTATACCGTCGTTTGCTTGTCAAGAAGTCTTCACTATAATGCCTCATGAGCAAACGAATCCATTTCCACGCACCCATCAATTTCATCAGTCCCGAGCCCTTTGAGCCGCAGGTGTTCACCGATGCCAGGGCGGCTGTCGACGCGCTGACCGCGCTCTACGAGCGCAACACGGCCTTTCTGATCGACGGTTTCTCCTCGCTTGCCAAGGGCGCGCCGATTTCCGCGCGCTACCGGGCTTTCTATCCCCAGGTCACGATGGAAACGACCAGTTTCGGCCATGTCGACACGCGCCTCTCCTACGGCCATGTCACCGCGCCGGGGCGCTACACCACGACGATCACGCGGCCTCATCTCTTTCGCCACTATCTCGAGGAACAGCTCGGCCTTTTGATCCGCAACCATCAGGTCCCGGTGGTCGTGTCGGAATCGGAGACGCCGATCCCCTTGCACTTCGCCTTCAGCGAGGGAGCCCATGTCGAGGCGGCGGCGACCGGCCTGATGGACATTCCGCTGCGCGACCTGTTCGACACGCCGGACCTCACCGTCACCGACGACGAGATCGCCAATGGCGAATACGACCCGCATCCCGGCGAACCGCAGCCGCTCGCGCCGTTCACCGCCCAGCGCATCGACTATTCGCTGGCGCGCCTGTCGCACTACACGGCGACCAGTGCCGCCCATTTCCAGAACTTCGTGCTGTTCACCAACTACCAGTTCTATATTGACGAGTTCTGCGCCTATGCCCGCAAGCTGATGGCGGACGGCGGCGAGGGCTATACCGCCTTCGTCGAGCCCGGCAATCTCGTCACGCTGCCCGGCGACAGCGAACCGAGCGAGGGCGTGGCGATCGGGCGACTGCCGCAGATGCCGGCCTATCACCTCAAGGGCAAGGGCCATGCCGGCATCACCATGATCAATATCGGCGTCGGCCCGTCGAACGCCAAGACGATCACCGACCATGTGGCGGTGCTCAGACCGCATGCCTGGCTGATGCTCGGCCATTGCGCCGGCCTGCGCAATTCGCAGCGTCTCGGCGACTACGTGCTGGCGCATGCCTATGTGCGCGAGGATCATGTGCTCGACGACGACCTGCCGGTCTGGGTGCCGATCCCGGCGCTGGCCGAGGTGCAGCTGGCGCTGGAAGACGCGGTCGAGGAGATCACCGGCTATGAGGGCTTCGAGCTGAAGCGCATCATGCGGACGGGCACGGTCGCCACCATCGACAACCGCAACTGGGAACTGCGCGACCAGCGCGGGCCGGTCAAGCGCCTGTCACAGTCACGGGCGATCGCGCTCGACATGGAATCGGCGACGATTGCCGCCAACGGCTTCCGCTTCCGCGTGCCCTACGGCACGCTGCTGTGCGTCTCCGACAAGCCGCTGCATGGCGAACTGAAACTGCCGGGCATGGCGACCGCCTTCTACAAGACGCAGGTCAGCCAGCACTTGCAGATCGGCATCCGGGCCCTGCAGAAGCTCGGCGCCATGCCGAAGGAGAAGCTGCATTCGCGCAAGCTCCGCAGCTTCTTCGAGACGGCTTTCCAGTAAGGCGGAAGATGTGGAGGTCCGGTCGTTCAGCGGCCGGCCCGGAGGCGCCGCAACTCATTGAGACCAAGCGACAATAGTGTACCGGTCAGCGCCGAGAGAATGATCATCAGGTGCATGTTGATGCTGGCGCGGGCCAGCGTGTCCATCGCCCCCTTGGCGGTCGGCGCGCCGAGCGAGACGGCGCCGGCGACGATGCCGGCTGAATAGGTGCCGACGCCGGCCGGTGCATGAAAGGGCAGAACCGAGGACAATTCTCCGCCGAGCGCACCGCCGAAGGTGGCGGCAAGCGGGGCGACGCCCATCAGCCCGAGCGCCCAGGCGAAGACCAGAACCTTGACGCCCCAATTGATCACCGTCGCCAGCCAGGCGCGCAGCAGCGCGGCAAGGTCGGCCGGCAGACCGTCGACGATGCCGTCGAGGATCCGGCCAAGCTTGCCCTGCAACCGGGGGCGAAGCGCGGCAAGAAGCGGCCCCTTCAACAGGAAGGCGGGAATGGGGGCAACCAGAAAGGCGAGCCAGACGATCGTCGGCCATGTCTTCGCCTCCGCCGAAAGCACGAGGCCCAGTCCACCGGCGGCGAGAAGCGCATGCAGGTCGAGGAGCCGCATGACCAGCAGCGCCGAGGTGCCATGCAGCAGCGGCACGGAAAACTCCGAGCGCATCAGCAGCGGAAAACTCGTCTCGCCGCTGCGGAAGGGCAGCATGATGTTGAGCAGATTATGCACCTGCGCCAGGTGAAAGAGCTCGATGAACCGCCCCGAGGTCTCGCGCGGGAAATAATCGTAGAGCCGCCAGGCGCGGACGAAATAGGTGGAGACCAGAAGGCCGATCACGGTCGCGACGGTGCCGTAGCCGATGGCGCGCCACTCGGCGACGATCGCGCTCCAGCCCCAGACATAGTGGACGAAACAGGCATAGGCGAGGATCGCCGCCGCCGCGATCAGCGACAGGCGATGGCGCACCAGCGCCGACGGCCGGCGGTTCTGCTCGTCTGTCTGCATGGGGCCCTGAGAAGTTCCGAATTGCGCTCTTTGCTTGGTTCCTATAACAACCGCGACAGCAAAAGCCAGCCATTTCCGGAGTATCAAACCCGTGTCGTTCGAGCGCCTTTCCCCACCCACCCAGGACGGCACAGCCGTCTACGAGGTCGAACTCTCTCTCGTCATTCCGGTGATGAACGAGGAGGAGAGCCTGCGGCCGATGATCGACCGGGTGATCGAGGCGATGAAGGGCTTCGACCAGAGCTGGGAACTGATCCTGATCGACGACGGCTCGACCGACAAGACGCTCAGTATTGCCCGCGACTATCTCGGCCGCGAGGGCCTCGACCTGCGCATCATCGAGTTCCAGCGCAATTTCGGCAAGGCCTCCGGCCTGCAGGCAGGCTTTGACGCGGCACGCGGCCGCCTCATCGCCACGCTCGACGGCGACTTGCAGAACGACCCCTACGACATCCCCTCCATGGTCGCCGAGCTCAACGCGCGCGACCTCGACCTGCTGTGCGGCTGGCGCAAGGCACGTCAGGATGCGCTGGTGCTGCGCAAGATCCCGTCCTGGTGCGCCAATCGCCTGATCGGTGCGGCGACCGGCGTGAAGATCCACGACAATGGTTGCGGCTTGAAGCTCTACCGTTCGTCGGTCATTCGGCAGGTCCGCATCCTGGGCGGCATGCACCGCTTCATTCCCGCCTGGGTCGCCTCGGTGGTGCCGAGTTCGCGCATCGGCGAGGTCGTGGTCACCCACCACGCCCGCCAGTTCGGCGAATCCAAGTACGGCATTTCCCGCACCATCCGTGTTTTCCTCGATCTGCTGTCGGTGCTGTTCTTCATGCGCTTCAAGCAGCGTCCGGGGCATTTCTTCGGCACGATCGGCCTTCTGATCGGCGCGATCAGCTCGTTCATCCTGCTCTATCTCGCCTGGGTGAAGTTCGCTCTCGGCGAAGACATCGGGACGCGGCCGCTGCTGCTCGTCGGCGTTATGCTGTTCCTCACCTCGATCCAGATGATCACCACCGGCATCCTGGCCGAAATGCTGGCGCGCTCCGACGACACGACGAAGAATTACATCGTCCGGAAGACCTACCAGAAGGACGCCTGACATGGTCGCCGCGCTTCGGGAAAGGCCGTATCTGGTCTTCGCGCTGCTCGGCGCCTATTTCATCGCCAATGTGATCGTCCGCCTCTCGCTGCCGCATTCGCTTGAGCTCGACGAAGGCCAGCAGCTGTTTCTCGCGCAATGGCTGGCCGTCGGCTATGACAGCCAGCCGCCCTTCTACAACTGGCTGCAATACGGGGCCGAACAGGTGCTCGGGCCGACGCTTGCCTCGCTGTCGGTGCTGAAGAACCTCGTCCTCTTTCTCTCCTATCTGTTCTTCGGGCTGACCGCCTTCATGGTCCTGCGCTCGCGCGAACTGGCGATCATCGCCACGCTCGGCCTCCTCACCATGCCGCAAGTCAGCTTCGAGGCGCAGCGCGACCTGACCCATACGGTCGCGGTGATCTTCACCTCGTGCCTGTTCCTTTTTGCGCTGGTGAAGGCGATCCTCGCGCCGAGCCTGTTTACCTATGCACTGACCGGCCTTGCCATCGGCCTCGGCATGATTGCGAAATACAATTTCGTTCTCCTGCCGGCCGCCGCGCTTCTGGCCATGCTCGCCGAGCCGGACTTCCGCCGCCGGCTGTTCGACTGGCGCATTCTCTTGACCGCCGCCATCGCGCTGATTGTGGTCCTGCCACACGGGCTATGGTTCATCGACCATCTCGATGCCGCGACGGGGCGCACCATCGGCAAGCTGACCGCCGAGGATAGCACGAGCCGGCTGTCGCAGATCCTGACAGGCCTCACATCGCTGGCTCTGGCCTTCGCCGGCTTTGCCGCCCTCACCCTTGTGCTGTTCGCCATCGTCTTCGGCCGCGACATGGCGCGGGCCTGGAAAGCGTCCAGCCCGTGGAGCCGGCTGATCGGCCGGATCATGCTGATCTCGGCCGTGGCGCTGGTCGTCGTGGTGCTGTTCGGCGCCAGCAATATCAAGGACCGCTGGCTGACGCCGATCTACCTTGTCCTGCCACTCTATCTCTGCCTGAAGATCGAGGCTGCCGGCCTTGCCTCGGAACGCCATCTGCCGCGTTTCCTGCCGATCGGGTTCGGGCTGATGGTGCTGATCCCACTCGTCCTCTTCGTCCGCATCCCGCTGCATGGGCAACTCGGCAAATATGAGAAGATCAATGTGCCCTATGCGATGGCCGTCGAGCAAATTCTCGCCTCCGACGCCAACCGGCCATCGTTGATCCTCGCCGACGACCAGCAACTGGCCGGCAATATCCGCCTCAACGCGCCGGAGATCCCAGTGACCATTCCCGGCTATGAGGCCTTCGAGACGCCATACGCCTTCGACGCCACGCATCCGCTGCTGGTGGTCTGGCGCAATCGCGGCCGCGAGACCATGCCGCTGCCGGAAGACCTCGCCCGGTGGGTTGCCGCGCACGGCAAGCCGGAAATCGGCGAAGCGAAGACGATCGCCCTGCCCTACATCTTCGGGCGCGAGGGCGACCTCTACCACTTCGCCTACGCCTTCCTCTATCCGCAGGCGAAGTGAAGGGCCCCTGGCTCTTTCAATCCTTGATGATCACCGGCTGACAGCGCACCGGGAAATTGACAGAATTGGCGATGAAGCATTTTTCATGCGCGTCGCCGTGCAATTCCTCCGCGACTGCCGGATCGCTCTTTTCGGTGATCGTCACGCGCGGCTTCAGCACGACGTCGGTGAAGCGGCCGCTGCCCTCCTCGTCCATCACCATCGTTCCCTCGGCATGATCCTCGTATTCCGTGACGACGACGCCCGAGACCGCGCAGAAATGCAGGTACCAGAGCTTGTGACAGGCCGAGATCGCGCCGACCAGCAGATCCTCAGGATTCCATCGCTCAGCATCGCCGCGGAAGGCGGGGTCGGACGAGCCGAAAATGTCGTGCTTGCCGTTCCCCGAGATGATGTGGTCGCGGCTGTAGTCGCGGTAGCCGGACGTGCCGGTGCCGCGATTTCCGGTCCAGGTGACGGTGACGCTGTATTCGTGTTGCTTGCCGGACATGCCGCACTCTCCTCCCCTGCCTGATTGCGCGGCGCAAGGTTACGGCGCACGCCTGTGCCATCCAAGGCCGGGCGGTCTTTCCAATTCGTGAAGCGCTGAAAAAATATCCACGCGGCCCTTGCAAAGATATTTTTACGATATATCTTAGATGCAGTTCAAACCTATCCACAAGGAAGTCACACCATGAGACACTTTCATTTCGGCCACCACAATCACGACCACGCCGACCGCCATGCCATGCGGCACGGCTTTCCCGGCGGACGTCCCGAGGGCGGCCGGGGGCGCGGCGGCGAACGGCGCCGGATGTTCGACAGCGGCGAGCTGCGGCTGGTCCTGCTCAAGCTGATCGAGGAACAGCCGCGCCACGGCTATGACCTGATCCGTGAGATCGAAAATCGCACCGGCGGCGCCTACGCCCCGAGTCCGGGCGTCGTCTATCCGACCATGACGCTATTGCTCGACATGGGCCTAGCCGAGGAAGTCGCGAGCGAAGGTCCGCGCAAGCTGCTCGGCATCACCGAGGCCGGCCACGCGCATCTTGCCGAGCGGGCCGACGAGGTCGCAACCGCCATGGAGCGGCTGGCAGCCCTTGCCAAGCTCAGCGCACGCACGGATGCCGCACCGGTCCGCCGCGCCATGCAGAACCTGAAGGCCGCCCTCCAGGACCGCCTGTCGCAGGAGAGCGTCACCCGCGAAGTCCAGCTCGAAGTGGCCCGCCTGATCGATGAGGCGGCCGGCAAGATCGAGAGGCTCTGACCATGGCCAAGGCGATCGCGTTGGTGGCGACAGAAAGCGGCTGGAAATACCTGCAGCAGCTGTGCAAGCACTGGAGCCACAAGCTCGACGTCGAACTGGGAGAAAGAAGCGGCATCGTCCGCTTCTCCGAGGCGGTCGCCACCATGAGTGCGGACGACGAGGCGCTGACGGTGGAAGTCGAGGCCGCTTCGGACGAGGTGCTGGAGCGGATGAAGGGCGTAATGTCGAGCCATCTCGACCGCTTCGCCTTCCGCGAGGCACCGCTGCCGTTCGACTGGCAGGGCGCGTAGCAGGAACCTTCGGCCCAACCGGATAAGGGGAGAGCGCGATCCTCGGCTCCGGCCCGCCTATCCATTCCCCCGCAAGCGACTTTCATCAAGGGCGATAGGTGATCAGTCGGCCTCTGGAAAATGCTGGTAATGCGCACCGGTCACTCCGGCCGCATCCAGCTTAGCTTTCAGCGTCTCGCTTATGGCTGGCGTCGGCGCCGCGATGAACTTGTCGATCCAGACATGATGATCGCCGATCTGGGCCCGGCTGAAAACCAGGTGTTTCGTCTTGTCACCCTTGAGATGCCAGAGATTCCTGAACTCGAATGTCGTCTTCTGGCGGTCAACGGTGTCAAGCCTGTTGCAAGGAACAAACCAGAAGCGGTGAGCGGCATGGCTCCCATCCTTCCAGACGAACTCTACCGGGAAGAACTGATGGATACCCGGTTCCAGCCTCTCGACGGCCGCCTTGAATTTTTCGTCCACGAACAAGCCGAAACCACTGTAAATGTCGGTAATCTTTCGCTTGGGTCCCTCAAGCTCGATGCACGTCGGCATATGGTCTGCCTCGAAGGCACGCCCCCTATAGGCGTAGCTCTGCGTGATACGAGCACCTTCGTCCCGCGACAAGTCTATCGGCTGGATCTTGTCGATGTCCCCATCCAACGCCTTCATGCCGTAGCTATAGGTTTCCTCATTCTTGTGGCTCAAGAAGTAGACCATCAAATCCCCCGCGAACGAATGGCTTGCTCTTCCTGCGAAAAGCACGTTCCAGCAGACCCGCTTCTGACGCTTCGCATGGACCCAACCCGATACTTACCAATGCAAGATAACCCGCATTGGCTGCAGTTGAGTTTGCAAGACAGGAGAATGTTTCGTTAATGCGAAGGAACCAGCACGCGCATGGAGAGCGGCAGCCAAAAAAGCTCTTTTGGGAGGTCGCGCGCCTGCGCCCTGCCTTCCCCTATTCCTTGTGATTGTCCTTCAGCCAGTCGAGGCCCTTGCGCAAGGTATCGACCGCCTGGTCGACCTCGGAACGCGCGATGATCAGCGGCGGCGAGAACAGCATGCGGTCGCCGGTGGCGCGGAGAATAACGCCATTGTCGACGCACTGGTTGCGCACCAGCGTGCCGACCTCGTCGGGCTTGGAGAAGCGGCGGCGGGTCGCCTTGTCGGCGGCGATCTGGACCGCACCCATCAGGCCGACACTGACGGCTTCGCCGACCAGGTCATGATCGGCAAGCGAGGCGAGCGCACCGGCAAGATAAGGCCCGATGTCGTCGCGCACCCGCTCGACCAGCCCTTCCTCCTCGATGATCCGCAAATTCTCGATGGCTGCGGCAGCCGCCACCGGATGACCGGAATAGGTGTAGCCGTGGTAGAAATCGCCGAGTTCCTCGATCATCACCTTCGCCACCCGCTCGGAGACCAGCACGCCGCCGATCGGCAGATAGCCGGAGGACAGGCCCTTGGCGATCGGTGCCAGGTCCGGCTCGAAGTCGTAATACTGATGGCCGAACCAGGTGCCGAGACGGCCGAAACCGCAGATCACCTCGTCGGCGACCAGCAGGATCTTGTACTTGGCGGCGATGCGCTTGATTTCCGGCCAGTATGTCGACGGCGGAACGATGACGCCGCCGGCGCCCTGGATAGGCTCGGCAACAAAGGCGGCGACATTCTCCTCGCCGAGCTCGAGGATCTTGTCCTCCAGTTCCTGCGCCACTTTCAGGCCGAACTCTTCCGCCGATAGATCGCCGCCCTCGCCGTACCAGTAGGGCTGGTTGATATGGTGGATGCCCGCGATCGGCAGGTTGCCCTGTTCGTGCATCCATTTCATGCCGCCGAGCGAGGCGCCGGCGACCGTCGAGCCGTGATAGGCGTTCTTGCGGGCGATCACCTGGGTCTTGGTCTCGTGGCCGAGCGCCTTCCAATAGACCCGCGCCATGCGGAACCAGGTATCGGAGGCTTCCGAACCGGAATTGGTGAAAAAGACATGATTGAGCTTGCCGCGCGTATGGCCGGCGATCTTCTGGGCGAGCAGGGTGGCCGGGGGCGTCGTCGTGCCGAAGAAGGTGTTGTAATAGGGCAGTTCCTGCATCTGCGCGTAGGCCGCATCGGCGATCGACTGGCGGCCGTAGCCGACATTGACGCACCACAGGCCGGCGAAGGCGTCGAGATACTGCTTGCCGTTGGAATCCCAGATATGCACGCCGTCGGCCCGGTTGATGATCTTGGTGCCGGCCTCGTTGAGCTTCCTCATATCCGAGAAGGGATGCAGATGATGGGCAGCGTCAATGGCACCGAGATTGGAAGGGGCAACGGCGGTCTTCGTCATGGCAAAAATCCTTGCGCAAGGTGCAATCGCAAGGACGGGCGCGCACCGGCGGCTCAAGGCCGGTCCGAGACATCCTGCTTTTCCTTGCCTGATTGAAAGGCGGAAGTTTATCGGCTACGAACATGACCTTCCAAAAAGCGTTTGGCAAGGGCGGCGAAAAGCCGCTTTACCGCCACCAGACCGCCTTTCAGCCATACAGCGAGAGCCCTTTTCATGACGAATGCACTCAAGGCCGCCGAACCCCTCGCAGCCGATCCCTCCGCGCGCATCGAAGTCCTGCTCGTCGGCATGAACGGCGACCTGCGCGGCAAGATGATCCCGATCAAGGCCGAGGACAAGGTGTGGAAGAACACGGTGCGGCTGCCCGCCTCCACCCAGTCGCTCGACATCTGGGGCGACGACAATGACGACATCACGAAGATCTCGCTGACGCTCGGCGACCCGGACGGCATCTGCGTCGCCGACCGCAACTCGCTGACCACGCTGCCCTGGGGACCGGCCGGCTCCAAGCAGGTTCTGGCCACCATGCACACGCTTTCCGGCGAACCGCATTTCGTCTGTCCGCGTGCCATTCTCGCCAATGTAATGAAGCGTTTCGAGGCGCGCGGGCTCACCCCCGTCGTCGCCACCGAACTCGAATTCTACGTCGTCGAGCCGGATTTCCGAGACACCGGCAAGCCGATGCCCCCGAAGGCGCTGGTGATGGACGGCGAGGTCGAGGGCTTCCAGCTCTACGACATGCGGGCCACGGCGGCGATGGAGGATTTCCTCGGCACCGTGCGCCGCTACTGCGACGAGATGGGCCTGCCGGCCGACGCCACCACCGCCGAATTCGGCCCCGGCCAGTTCGAGGTCAACCTGCTGCACAAGCCGGACGCCATGGCGGCGGCCGACGACTGCATCTATCTGAAGCGGGTCGTCGATTTCGCCGCCCGGCGCCATGGCCTGAAGGCCACCTGCATGGCCAAGCCCTACGGCGACCATGCCGGCTCCGGCCTGCACGTCCATGCCTCCATCATCGACCGCGACGGACACAATATCCTTGATGCCCAGGGCGGCGATCCGGTCAGGCTTAAGTCGATCACCGCCGGCATGCTGAAGACCATGCAGGACGCCCAGTTGATCTTTGCGCCCTTCGCCAATTCCTATCGCCGTTTCCAGCCCGGCTCGTTCGCCCCCGACAGAGTCGACTGGGGCTTTGGCAATCGCGGCACGGCGATCCGTATTCCGGACAGCGAGGGTCCTGCCGCCCGCGTCGAACACCGCGTCGCCGGGGCCGACGCCCATCCGCATCTCCTGCTTGCCGCCATCCTCGGCGGCATCCTGCTCGGCCTCGACGCGGACCTCGATCCGGGTCCGGTGACAACACCCGACAGCGCGCCGGAAAACCCGGCCATGCTGACCCACGACTTCCTCACCGCCGTCGACCGCTTCCGCAAGTCGCCCTTCATCGCCGACATCTTCGGCGCGGAGTACCAGCGGATCTACGGCGATACCAAGCGCAAGGAAGCGATTGCATATCTGCGCACCGTATCGAGCTTCGACTACCAGACCTATCTGCCACGCATCTGAACCGCGAAGGCGCCAGCCCTCGGACACACCCGACTTGACGCCGGTCAAGTCCACACGCGCAGGTGTTACTTTTTGGCTACTCCCTCGCCAATTACGTTCCGCCGAATTGTGTTTCCACTCATCGTGATATACAAATACGTCATCATTCAACGAGGGGATTCGAGTGATGGTCAAGCATTTCATCAGCGCAGCCGTGTTCGCAGCCATGGTGACCCCGGTCGCCGCGGCGGATATGTCGACACCTCTGGAAACACCTGTCGTCAGCGACTGGACCGGGTTCTATCTCGGTGGCCACTTGGGCGGCGGGCGGTCGATCGTCGACTGGACGTTCGACCCCATTGGAACCACGGCCGATCATGAGGGCGACGGCATTTTCGGCGGCGCGCAGGTCGGCTATAACTTCCAGTCCGGCGCCTGGGTGTTCGGTGCGGAAGCCGACATTTCCGCTTCCGGCATCGAGGGCGACACCGACTGCCCCAACCCGGTCTACACCTGCTCCAGCGAAGCGCAATGGCTTTCGACTGTTCGCGGTCGCATCGGCTACAGCTTCGACAATCTGCTGGTCTACGGCACCGGCGGTCTCGGCATTGGCCGCTTCGAGATGCGCACCGACGACGGGGCGGGCGACGACGGCAGCGACAGCAAGACCGATACCGGTTGGGTTGCCGGCGCGGGTGTCGAATATGCGTTTTCGCCACGCTGGTCGGTCAAGGCGGAATACATGTATTACGACTTCGGCAGTTCCAGCTATGAAGTCTATCCTGGCCAGGATGCCGACATCGATCAGCGGTTCCATACCGGCAAGATCGGCGTAAACTTCCGCTTCTGATCGATCACCGTACGAACGGACATTCAAAAGGGCTGCCCGCGGGGCGGCCCTTTCTGTTTTCGCGGGCCGGTTCAGAATCTGTCGATGCTCAAGTCGGCCGGTCGGCTGTTCTCAACGACCAGCCGTGCATTGGGCAGGTCGTTGCCGTTGAGCTTCCAGTCGATGCCGGCGGCGTCGAGTTTGTAGCCCTGCCAGCGGGCGGTGAGCCGCTGCTCCAGTTCCTCCATCGACGGGGAGACGAAGATCGAAAAGTCGAAAAGCGGCGCAAGATCGGACCACGGCGCCCGGTCCAGCAGCAGGTAATTGCCCTCGACCAGCACGATGCGATCCTTGGGCGCGATGCTGCGGGCCGCCGCGATGGCGAGCTCGCGATCGCGGTCGAACACCGGCACCAGCACCTCCTCCTCCCCTGCCCTAACGGCACGCACGATATCGGCAAAGCCGCGCACGTCGAAGGTTTCCGGTGCGCCCTTGCGCGGCAGGAGGCCGCGTTGCTCGAGGATGCCGTTGTCCATGTGAAAGCCGTCCATCGGCAGGACGACCGCGCGCTCTCCGCGCGCATTGAGTATCTCGGCAAGACGTTCGGCGAGCGTCGACTTGCCGGCCCCCGGCGGACCGGCGATTGCCACGAGGAAACGGCGCGCCCCTTCGGCGCGCCGTATGATGGTTGCGGCAATGTCTTCGGCCTTAAGGCTCATGCGGCCAGCGCCTCGCTTGGGGCTTCCTTGGCACCGGTCATGAAGGCCACGGCGTCCGACATGGTATAGTCCTTCGGGTTGACGACGCAAAGACGTCGGCCGAGCCTGTGGATGTGGATGCGGTCGGCGACTTCGAAGACATGCGGCATGTTGTGGCTGATCAGCACGATCGGAATGCCGCGCGAGCGCACGTCTTGGATGAGTTCCAGCACGCGGCGGCTTTCCTTGACGCCGAGCGCCGCCGTCGGCTCGTCGAGGATGATGACCTTCGAGCCGAAGGCTGCGGCGCGGGCCACGGCCACGCCCTGGCGCTGGCCGCCGGACAGGGTCTCCACCGCCTGGTTGATGTTCTGGATGGTCATCAGGCCGAGTTCGGAGAGCTTGTCGCGCGAGAACTTTTCCATCGCCGGCCGGTCGAGCGAGCGGAAGACGCTGCCCATGATGCCCGGCTTGCGGATCTCGCGGCCAAGGAACATGTTGTCGGCGATCGACAGCGCCGGCGACAGCGCGAGGTTCTGGTAAACCGTTTCGATGCCGGCCTTGCGCGCCTCGATCGGCGAGCGAAACTGCACGGTCTGGCCTTCCAGCCGGATCTCGCCCTCGTCCGGCGTAATCGCGCCGGAGATCGCCTTGATCATCGAGGACTTTCCGGCACCGTTGTCGCCGATGACGGCGAGGATCTCGCCCGGGTAGAGGTCGAAGTCGGCATTGTCGAGGGCAGTGACGCGACCATAACGCTTGACGAGGCCGCGCGCGGTGAGAATGGGTTCCTGAGCCATCAGCCTGCTACCTTTCTGATCCACTGGTCGATTGCAACGGCCGTGATGATGAGGACGCCGATCAAGAGATAGGTCCACTGCGGATCGGTGCCTATGAGGCGAAGGCCGAGCGAGAAGACACCGACGATCAAGGCGCCGAACAGCATGCCAAGAATAGAGCCGCGGCCGCCGAAGAGCGAGATGCCGCCGATCACCACGGCCGTGATGCTTTCGATATTGGCGAACTGGCCGGCGGTCGGGGAGACCGAGCCGATGCGGCCGATGAGGGCCCATCCGGCGAGCGCGCAGATCAGCCCCGACAGCGTGTAGACCGAGACCAGCATGCGCTTGACGTTGACGCCGGCCAGCTCCGCCGCATCCGGATCGTCGCCGACCGCATAGACGTGGCGGCCCCAGGCGGTGCGGTTGAGCACGTACCAGAGCAGCGCGACGAGCAGCACCATGAAGATGACGCCATAGGTGAAGACGGCGCTGCCGACGCGAAGGCTCTGGCCGAAGAATTGCAGGATCGGCGCATTGGCGGCGATGTCCTGGCTGCGGATCGTCTCGTTGGCGGAATAGAGGAAGTTTGAGGCCAGCACGATCTGCCACATGCCGAGCGTGACGATGAACGGCGGCAGCTTCATCCGGGCGACCAGTTGGCCGTTGATCCAGCCACAGAAAGCACCGACGGCCAGGCCGCAGACAACGGCAAGGGTCGGCGGCAGCCCGTAGCGGAAGGTGAACTGGCCCATCACCACCGACGACAGGACCATGATGGCGCCGACCGAGAGGTCGATGCCGGCGGTCAGGATCACCAGTGTCTGGGCGGCGCCGACAATGCCGACGATCGCCACCTGCTGCAGAATGAGGGTGAGCGTGAAGGCGGAGAAGAATTTCCCCTGGAGCACCACGCCGAAAATGACAAGCGACAAGACGAGCACGATCAGCGGCACGGCCGCCGGGCTCGAATGCAGGAAGTGCTGGAACTTCTGCAAGGGTGTCTTGTCATGCGTATCGAAGGAGGCGACCTGGGTCGAACTGTCGGCCAATACCTTCTCGAATTCCTGGCTCGGCTGCGAAACCGGATCTGCAGACTGCATCGCTTCGTCCTCCCTGGCTGTCCCGCGCGTGTTTCTGCTGGATTTGCGCGACCGGCCCTCCACCCCGGTGGGCCGGTCGCATGAACCATGATCGCGCGTTACGGGGGGACCTGACGTTCCCCCGCGCCGCTTTGCCGACACGATCACGATCAAGTCAGGGCTTAGCCCCAGCACTTGTCCTTGCCGGCCTTGGTGTCGATCGACTCGACGCCGGCGGCCGGCTTGTCGGTGACCAGCGCCACGCCGGTGTCGAAGAAGTTCTTGCCTTCGGTGGCGGCCGGCTTCTCGCCGGTGTCGGCGAACTTCTTGATCGCCTCGATGCCCATGGAGGCCATCAGCAGCGGATACTGCTGCGAGGTCGCGCCGATCACGCCTTCGGCAACATTCTGCACGCCCGGGCAACCGCCGTCGACCGAGACGATCAGCACGTCCTTCTCGCGACCGACGGCCTTCAGCGCTTCATAGGCGCCGGCGGCAGCCGGTTCGTTGATGGTGTGGACGACATTGATCGTCGGGTCCTTCTGCAGGAGGTTTTCCATGGCGGTGCGGCCGCCTTCCTCGTTGCCGTTGGTGACGTCATGGCCGACGATGCGCGCATCGTCCTCGTCGCCGATCTTGTTGATGTCCTTCACGTCGATGCCAAAACCCTTCATGAAGCCCTGGTTGCGCAAGACGTCGACGGACGGCTGCGACGGGGTCAGGTTGAGGAAGGCGATCTTGGCGTCCTTGGCGGCGTCACCAAGCGTGGCGGCTGCCCATTTGCCGATCAGTTCGCCGGCCAGCAGGTTGTCGGTGGCGAAGGTCTGGTCGGCGGCGTCGATCGGCTCGAGCGGGGTGTCGAGGGCGATGACCAGCAGGCCGGCGTCGCGGGCCTTCTGAACGGCCGGGACGATGCCCTTGGTGTCGGATGCGGTCAAAAGGATACCCTTGGCGCCGTCGGCGATGCAGGTTTCAATCGCGGCGACCTGGCTTTCCGAATCGCCGTCGATCTTGCCGGCATAGGATTTCAGCGTCACGCCGAGCTCGGCGGCCTTGGCGGTCGCGCCTTCCTTCATCTTGACGAAGAAGGGATTGGTATCGGTCTTGGTGATCAGGCAGGCCGAAACGTCGGCGGCGCTCGCCGGAGCCGCGAAAACGGTGCCGAGGGCAAGAGCGGCAAGCGAGGCGGCGAAAAGAGACTTCTTCATGTGATTCCTCCCGAAAAACGACAGATCCGGACCCTCCGGACCGTGAACGTGGACCCGATGCGCTCCCACGCCGGGTGGGCGATCCTCTTCGAGTCCGCCGTTCCTCCACGCCCCATTAAGAACATCAGGGTTTCCTTATTGTCAATAAATAAATCCAGTTGAATTATTAATTCGCTGTGACATGCTGACAGCCACGATCTATAAGACAGCCGGGAGCGACCGAAGGAGGAGCGGCCATGGCAGTGTCGGAAGGCCCGGGCGGGGCAAGCGAGCAATCGCCGTCGACCACTGCCGGCGGCGCAAACCAGGTGCGCGTGCGCGCCTACAATGAACGCCTGGTGCTGTCGCATGTCCGCCGCAACAGCGGCGTGTCGAAGGCCGAGATCGCCAGATTGACCGGGCTTTCGGCCCAAACCGTGTCGGTCATCATGCGGGCGCTGGAAAAGGACGGCCTGTTGATGCGCGGCAAGCCGGTGCGCGGCCGGGTCGGCCAACCCTCGGTGCCGATGCACCTCAATCCGGATGCCGTGCTGTCGTTCGGCGTGAAGATCGGCCGCCGCAGCGCCGATCTCGTGCTGATGGATTTCGTCGGCACGATCCGCCTCAATCGACACCTCACCTATCCTTATCCCAATCCGGCCGAAATCCTCGATTTCGTCGTCACGGGGATCGGCGAACTGCAGCAGGAGCTTTCAGCCTCGCAGCGCAATGCCATCGCCGGCGTCGGCATTGCCGCACCCTTTGAGTTGTGGAACTGGGCGCGCGAGGTCGGCGCACCGGAAGGCGCGATGGAGGCCTGGCGCGGCTTCGATCTCCAGGCCGAGGTGGCAAGCCGCCTGCCCTATCCGGTCTACCTGCAGAACGATGCCACCAGCGCCTGCGGGGCCGAACTGGTGTTCGGCGTCGGACCCCGCTATCCGGACTTCGTCTATTTCTACATAGGCTCCTTCATCGGCGGCGGCATCGTGCTCAATTCCTCGGTCTTCGTCGGCCGCACCGGGACCGCCGGCGCGATCGGCCCGCTGCCGGTGCGCAACAAGCACGGCGAAACCCGGCAATTGCTGGAGATCGCCTCGATCTTCGTGCTCGAAAAACTGCTGCGCGAGCGCGGCATCGATCCGCAGCCGCTTTGGTATGCCGCCGATCAATGGATCGATTTCGGCGAGCCGCTGGAAATCTGGATCCGCGACTGCGCGGCGGCGCTGGCCCAGGCCATCGTCGCGGCCTCGTCGATCATCGACTTTTCCGCCGCCATCATCGACGGCGGCTTCCCGGACTGGGTGCGCGCCCGGCTGGTCAAGGCGACGATCGAGGAGATCGGCAAGCTCGATCTCCAGGGCATCGTCTTCCCCGACATCATCGAGGGCGCGGTCGGCGCCCAGGCGCGCGCCATCGGCGGCGCCAGCCTGCCGATCTTCGCCCGTTACCTCATCGACCAGACCGTCTTGTTCAAGGAAATCGATCATGCTGAAGGGAATTGACCCGCTATTGAGCCCCGATCTGCTGGCGACGCTGCGCGCCATGGGCCATGGCGACGAAATCGCCGTCGTCGACGGCAATTATCCCGCCCTCGAGCATGCGAGGCGCCTGGTTCGCCTTGACGGCCACGGCATCGTCGCCGTGGTCAACGCCATTCTCAGCCTTATGCCGATCGACGATTTCGTGCCCGAGGCGATCTTCCGCTCCACGGTCGGAAGCGACGCCGAGCGGCTCGACCCGATCCACCAGCAGATGATCGCCTGCTGCGCCCGGCATGAACCCGTACGCCGGGTCGTGCCACTGGTCGGCCAGGATTTCTACAAAAGGGTGAAGGCGGCCCATACGGTGGTGCAGACCGGCGAGCCGGCGCTCTACGCCAACCTGATCCTGCGTAAGGGTGTGATCTACCCGCAGAACTGAGCGGAAACGACCGCTTGCAGTCAGGCCGAAGACGGATCGGCAGCAGGCACCAGAACCTTCAATTCTCCGGCATGCACCCGAATGTCCACGTCGCGCGGCATCCGCAACAATTCACCGTCGACGACGCAGAGCGCCCCGTGACGGCGCTTGGGGAAATGCAGCCTCACGCGTTCGGCGGTGGTGGCGTTGACCGCCTCATTGTCCTTCAGCCGGCCGCGAACAATGTCGAGCGCCAGTTTGGCCACGCCGACCGGCTTCAACGGATCGGCCAGATAGACGCCGAGCTTGCCGGTGGTCAGGTCGTCGGCGAAGAACAGCGGGTTTTCGCCGAACGGATTGTTAGATACCGAAATCGCCGAGACAACACGATGCTCGTTTCGCCCGTCATGGTCGATGTCGAAGATCACCTCGAAGCGCGACGGGCGCAGCATGACGCCGAGCGCCGCGCGCGTGCTCGCCCGCATCTTGCCGAGTCGCGAGGCGAAATCCATGGCATTGCGCATGCGCACCATGCGAGCATGCAGACCGGCGGAAAACTGATGGACGAAGGGGCGGTCGTTGACCGTTGCGATATCGACGGCCTGAACCCGGCCCTGGGCCAGCGTTTCCAGAACGGCGTGAATATCGAGCGGCAGTTTCAGCGAGCGGGCAAACAGGTTCATCGTTCCCGCCGGCACGACGCCGAGCGGTATCCCCGCCTTCCAGGCGATGCCGGCGGCGGCCGAGATCGTGCCGTCGCCACCCCCGGCGATCAGCGCATCGATGCCTTCCTCACACGCCGCCGCCTCCAGCCGCTCCACCACGTCGCGCCCTTCCACCACGCTGAAGGATATGTCATGGCCGGCGGCACGGAAGATCTCGTCCGCGCGGGCGCAATAGGCGTCCATGTCGGTGGTCTTGAACGTACCGCCGTCCCGATTGAATACCGCTGTGAGTTTCATGGATCCTTTTCCGCTCCGCCATCCGGCAGGATTTTCGCAGCTGCGGGCAGCGTCGATCAACGCGGCACACCGGGAATGGTTTCGTCTCTCCCCTGGAAGTCGGGATCGGCCGGACAAAAATCAAGCGGCAGCACACACAGGCTTTGCGGCAGCGCACAAGAACATGATAACCGTCAAATCACCTTCCGCAAAGATCTACGCAACCGGGCACGCCCGGATGCCCCCACGCCAGACCGTTCCTCCCCGTCCTTTCTCGACCGCAACGAAGCGGCCGACCCAAGGTGATTGCATGACCGACTGTAGCGCCCTTCGCCCCGATCTTGGAACCGGTACGGAAACGACCGCCCCCGCCCAGACGCTGACGCCGCTAATGATGATCTTGATCGAGATCGCGCTTGCCGCGGGCGGTTTCGGCATCGGCACCGGGGAGTTCGTCATCATGGGGCTGCTGCCGGAGGTGGCCACGGCTTACGGTGTCAGCGTGCCGGAGGCCGGCCAGGTCATCAGCGCCTATGCGCTGGGCGTGGTGATCGGCGCGCCGATCATCGCCGTGCTCGCGGCAAAACTGTCGCGCCGCACCCTGCTTCTGGCTCTGATGGGCGTCTTCGCCATCGGCAATGTCATGAGCGCGCTCGCCCCCGACTTTCTCTCCTTTACCGCGCTGCGTTTTATCACCGGCCTGCCGCACGGCGCCTATTTCGGCGTGGCCGCCCTGGTCGCCGCCTCCATGGTGCCGCCGCATCGGCGCGCCCGCGCCGTCGGGCGGGTCATGCTCGGGCTGACCATCGCCACCCTGATCGGCACGCCGATCGCCACCTTGCTCGGCCAGATGATGAGCTGGCGGGCGGCGTTCCTGATGGTCGGCGCCATCGCCGTTGTGACCGTCGTGTTGATTGCGCTCTACCTGCCGAAGGACAAGGTGGCGGACGGCGCCAGCATCCGCCGCGAACTCGGCGCGTTCGGCCGGCTGCAGGTCTGGCTGACGCTCGCCGTCGCCGCCGTCGGCTTTGGCGGCATGTTCTCGATCTTCAGCTATATCGCCAAGACCACCACCGACACCGCCGGCCTTCCGGCCAGCATGGTGGCAATCGTTCTGGCGCTGTTCGGTATCGGCATGAATGTCGGCAATGTCCTCGGCTCGCGCATGGCCGACTATTCGCTGAAGGGCACGATCGGCGGCATGCTCGCCTTCAATGTCGTGCTGATGAGCATCTTTTCCCTGACCGCGCATGATCCCGTCATGCTGTGCATCTGCGTGTTCCTCACCGGTTGCGGCTTTGCCGCCTGCCCGGCCGTGCAGACCCGGCTGATGGATGTCGCGGCCGATGCCCAGACGCTGGCGGCGGCCTCCAACCATTCCGCCTTCAACATCGCCAATGCGCTCGGCGCCTGGCTCGGTGGTCTGGTGATCACCTGGGGATTTGGCTATGGCGCGACCGGTTTCGTCGGCGCCGCCCTGTCAGCTCTCGGCCTTGTGATCTTCCTGCTCTCCGTCCTGATCGAGAAGCGCGGCTCAGGCCGCTGAGCGGGCATCCGCGTCGATTGCTGCCGCCTGTTCCTCGGGCAGGGACACGGTCTTCACCCCGTTCTTGCAGACCACATGGCTCTTGCCCCAGGTGTCGAGCGCCAGGATCACCGGCTCGAGGCTCAGGCCGAGCGGGGTGAGCGAATAATCGACCCGCGGCGGCACCACGGCAAAGACCTTGCGCGCGACGATGCCGGCTTCCTCCAGCTCGCGCAGCTGCTTGGTCAGCATGCGCTGCGTCACCGCCGAAAGCCTGCGCCGCAATTCATTGAAGCGCAGCGTCCCGTCGTTCAGCAGATGGAAGAGGATCACGCCCTTCCACTTGCCGTCGAGCAGGCTCAGGGTCGACTCGACCGGACAGCCGGGGAAATTGTTCGTCAGTTTGGCGCGCGGTCGGGACATTTACAGTATCCTTTTTGATACTACATACATTTTATGCCCCTATAGACATAAAATGTGCATTCTTGCATCCTGGGAATATACGTAGCAATTGAAGAACGTGCAAACCCCTGAAGGAGACCGTCCATGCGTGCAGTCGGCTACCAGACGCCCCAACCCATCACCGCAGAGACTTCGCTGGTCGACATCGACCTCCCCGTTCCGGAAGCCCGGGGACATGACCTGCTGGTCGAGGTGAAGGCCGTCTCGGTGAACCCGGTCGACACCAAGGTCCGATCCGCCGCCCAGCCGGAACCCGGACAGCACCGCATTCTCGGTTACGACGCCTCGGGCGTGGTCAAGGCGGTCGGCGAGAACGTCACCCTGTTCAAACCCGGCGACGAGGTTTTCTATGCCGGCGTCATCAACCGTCCGGGCACCAACGCCGAATTCCATCTCGTGGACGAGCGCATCGTCGGATTGAAGCCGAAAAGCCTGAGCTTCGCCGAAGCGGCGGCGATCCCGCTGACCGCGATTACCGCCTATGAAATGCTGTTCCACAGGCTGAAGGTGCACGACAAGATCGCCGGAGCCAACAACGCCCTGCTCGTCACCGGCGGCGCAGGCGGCGTCGGTTCGATGGCGATCCAACTCGCTCGCGCCCTGACGAGCCTTACCATCATCACCACCACGTCCCGGCCGGAAACCAGCGAGTGGGTCAAGGATCTGGGCGCCCATCACGTTCTCGACCACAGCCAGGCGCTGGCGCCACAATACGCGGAGCTCGACATCGGCGCGCCGGCCTTCATCTTCTCGGTCACCCGCAGCGATCTGCATGCAGCCGATCTCCTGGCGATCATCGCACCGCAGGGGCGGTTCGGCATCATCGACGAAATCAAGGGCGGCTTCGACGTCATGCCGTTCAAGGGCAAGGCGGTGTCGATCCACTGGGAATCGATGTTCACCCGCGCCGTGTTCCAGACCGCCGACATGATCGAGCAACACAAGCTGCTCACCCACGTCGCCGAACTGGTGGACAGCGGCCAGATCCGCACGACGCTGACCGAAACGCTCGGCACCATCAACGCCGCCAATCTGAAGAAGGCGCACGGACTGATCGAGTCCGGCCGGACAAAGGGCAAGATCGTGCTCGAGGGCTTCTGACCACGACGTCGAGGCGGGGGTCCGCCCCCGCCTCGTGTTCCTTCGGCGCGGACCGAATATCCCTACCCCTTGACCGCCGGCAGCTTCAGCGGGCCGCCGGTCTTGACGCTGCGGATGGCGAAGTTTGACTGGATGTCGGTGACATGCGGCAGGACCAGCAGTTTGTCGGTCAGAAGCGCCTCATAGGCGCCAAGGTTCTCGACCACCACTTCGGCCATGAAATCAGAATGGCCGGAAATCATGTAGCAGCCGACCACTTCCGGCAGATCCTGCAGCGCCTGCTGGAAGGCCTGGGCATGTTCGCGGGTGTGATGGGCCACCTTGAAGGCGACGAAGACCGTCAGTTCCAGACCCAGCGCCCGCCGGTCGAGGTCGGCGCGGTAGCCACGGATGATTCCTGCCTCCTCCAACATCCGGATGCGCCTCAGGCAGGGTGACGGAGAGAGGTTCACCCGCTCGGCGATCTCGACATTGGTCGCCCGCGCATCGTCTTGCAGCGCGGCGAGGATCGCTAGATCGAATTTGTCGAGTTTTGGCATTCTTCCGAACCATTCTCCAGGTCTGCGCAATTTTGTGCCAATCGACGCGGTCAGGCAAGTACAAATGGCAAGGACACACCACGAGCGCCGGGGCTAAACTGGCGCCTTCATTCAAGGAGCATTCCATGACCGCCGCCAGCCCCGCCACCCGACCTCCGCTATCCGCCGGCCTCGGCGCCGCCTCTGCCCTGTCGGTCGTGCTGATCTGGGCGGCCTGGCTGATCTCGACGCGACACAGCGTCGGCACCTCGCTGTCGGCGCTCGACCTCAGCCTGCTGCGCTATGGCGTGCCCGCCCTCCTGCTCTCTCCCTTCTGGCTGCGTACCGGGCTCTGGCCCAGGGGCACGCCGAAATGGACGCTGGTGCTGATGGTGCTGGGCTCCGGCGCGCCGTTCTTCCAACTGGTCGGCTTCGGCATGAAGGCGACGCCTGCCTCCGCCGCCGGCGTGCTTCTGCCCGGCGTCATGCCGCTGGCCGCCGCGCTGATCGGCATCCTACTTCTCGGCGAACGACCCGATCGCATGCGCAAGCTCGGCATGCTGGCCATTCTTGCCGGCGGCATCCTGCTGCTGGTGGACAATCTGTCGTCCGGTCGCCTGTCCTGGGTCAGCTATACGGTGCTGCCGGCCGGGGCGACACTGTGGGCGATCTACACCCATGCCTTCCGCAAGTCGGGACTTTCGGCCTTCGAGGGCGGCGCGCTGATCTGCATCTGGTCGACGATCATCAACCTCGCGCTCATCCCCGTCCTCGGTACCCATCTCATGACCGCACCGATTGCGGAAACCGGCCTGCAATTCGTGACGCAGGGGCTACTGTCCGGCCTGCTGGCCACCGTGCTCTATGGTACGGCGGTACGCAGCCTCGGCGGGACGCAAGCTGCCGCCTATACCGCCGTCACGCCGGTTGCGGCAGCGATCGGCGGCACAATGCTGCTCGGCGAGCCGCTCGGCATGGTGACAATCCTGGCGACGCTGGTCACCGGCGCCGGCGTGCTCTTGTCGACCGGACTGCTCTCGGGCCGCGCCGGACGCTGATATCGGCCTGAACCGCAGCCAGTCCTCAGGCCTGCAAGACCACGACCCGGCCGCCGACCTTGGCGCGCTCATAGAGGTCGATCACGTCGTGGTTCATCATGCGGATGCAGCCGGACGACATGGCCTGGCCGATCGACTGAGGCTGATTGGTGCCGTGGATGCGGAACATGGTGTCGTTGCCGCCGCGATAAAGATAGAGGGCGCGGGCGCCGAGCGGATTGTTGATACCGCCCGGAACGCCGCCGGCATATCTCATGTTTCTTTCCGGATTGGTGCGCAACATGTTGGGCGACGGCGTCCAGCTCGGCCATTCCGCCTTTCGGCCGATGGAGGCCACCCCGGCCAGCGCATAGCCATTGCGGCCGACGCCCACCCCGTAGCGGATGGCGCGGCCATTGCCGAGAACGTAATAGAGCCGGCGGGCCGGTGTGTCGACGACGATCGTGCCGGCCGGCTGGCTCGTCTCGTAGGCGACCTCCTGGCGGCGCAATTCCGGCTTGATCTTGTCGATCGGCACCCTCTTCATCGGATGCGGCTCGTTCGGACGCGCATCATACATGGATTGCTGGCTCGGTCCGGTCTGGCAACCGGCCAGCAGCAGCGGCAGGCCGATCAACAGGCTGCGGCGGGAAATCGTCATCTCAAGGCCCCCAGTGAGTCTTCACATGGGTCCAAACTTAAGAATTTTATGGTTAATGCCGGGTTAAGACAGGCGCAGGATCATTAAGGGCTGAGCGGCATCGGTCAAAAAGCGGAGCCCCGGTCGGATAGGGCAAAGAGACGGATTAACGCGCGCGAAGCGCGTCTTCCCGTCATGGCAGGATTTGACCATTGCCAAGGCGCACAAAATGGCCAGACTGCGCATGTTTAAACTTGGGGGATACTTGATGACCGATTTCATTACTTCTTTGACCACAACCAGCTGGTTCGGCTATCTCGCCCGGATCACGCTCACCTTCATGTTCTGGGCGAGCGGCATCGCCAAGCTGCTCGATTTCCCCGGCGCCGTCGGCGAGATGGCGCATTTCGGCCTCAACCCGCCCGCCGTCTTCGCGGTGGCCACGATCATCGTCCAGATCGTCGGCTCGGCGCTGATCATCCTCAACCGCTGGACCTGGCTCGGCGCCGGCATGCTCGGCGTCTTCACCCTTCTCACCATCCCGATCGCGCATAATTTCTGGACGATGGAAGAACCCTTCAAAACCATCGAATTCTATGTGGTGATGGAGCACATCTCGATCGTCGGCGCATTGATGGTGGTCGCCTGGAAGGCGGAGCGATAGCGCCGGAACGGCCAGGCCGGCGGCCGAAAACGCCATGAGGCCCGTTCGCGCTGGGAACGGGCCTCATGGGTCAAACGAACAGACCGACGCTTAATCAGACGCCTTCGATGACGTGGATCCAGCCGTGGCGGTCATTGCTCTGGCCGCGCTGGATGCCGACCAGCGCGTCGCGCAGCCGGGCCGTCAGCGGACCGGTCTCGCCGCCGCCGATCTGGAATTCGCCTTGCGGGAACCTGACCGTGCCGATCGCGGCGACAACGGCGGCGGTGCCGCAGGCAAAGGCCTCCTTCAGCCTGCCGCTGGCCGCGTCCGCCTTCCACTCGTCGAAGGAATAGGGCTTCTCGTTGACGGTCACGCCCTCTTCACGGGCGAGCGCGATCAGCGACTTGCGGGTAATGCCGGGCAGGATGGTGCCCCCGAGCGGTGGGGTGACGATCGATCCGTCGTCCATGACGAAGAACACGTTCATGCCGCCGAGTTCCTCGACCCATTTGTGTTCGGCGGCATCGAGGAAGACGACCTGGTCACAGCCCTTGGCATAGGCTTCGGCCTGGGCGACGAGGCTTGCCGCATAATTGCCGCCGCACTTGGCGGCACCGGTCCCGCCGGGGGCGGCGCGGGTATAGTCCTGCGACACCCAGATGCTGACCGGCTTGGCGCCACCCTTGAAATAGGGGCCGACCGGCGATGCGATGACGCAGAAGATGTACTCCTTCGACGGCCTGACGCCGAGGAAGGTCTCGCTGGCGAACATGAAGGGACGCAGATAGAGGCTGCTGCCCTCGCCCGCGGGGATCCACCGGGCGTCGAGTTTCACCAGATTCTCGACGGACGCGAGGAAATCCGCCTCCGGCAGTTCCGGCATAGCCATGCGGCGGGCCGATTCGTTGAAGCGGCGGGCGTTTTCCTCCGGGCGAAACAGCACGGCGCGACCATCGGCGGTGCGATAGGCCTTCATGCCCTCGAAAATCTCCTGCGCATAGTGCAGCACGCTTGCGGCCGGATCGATCGGGAACGGCGCACGCGCGGTGACTTCCGCCGCATGCCAGCCCTTGCCCTCGCTCCAGCGGATGACAGCCATATGATCGGTAAACAGCGTGCCGAACCCGAGATTGTCGAAGGCAGCGAGGCGGTCGGCCTCGGGCATCGGGTTGGCACTGGGCTTAATGTCGAAGGAAAGCGGCGCGGAATTCGATGGCATGAAGGGAAGCTTTCAACTGATCCTGAACATGGGCGCAAACTGCCCCTTTGCACGGCATTTTTCAAGTCGGAACGACCAAGGATCGGTACGCCCGAGCATGGCGCCACGGCAAGCCCGTATCCTTCGGAAGCAATTCGGAAGAGAGGCAAGGAAATAGCCCCGTCCGCGTCAGCGTGGACAGGGCCAATGCCTGCTTCGGTTCAGTGAGGCGTAACGCCCTCCGTACCCTCAACATCACATATTCGGATAGACCGGCCCCTCGGCACCCTGCGGCGGGACCCAGTTGATGTTCTGGTTCGGGTCCTTGATGTCGCAGGTCTTGCAGTGGACGCAGTTCTGCGCGTTGATCACGTAGACCTGCTCGCCATCCTTCTCCACCCATTCATAGACGCCGGCCGGGCAATAGCGGGTCGAGGGACCGGCATAGACGCCGAGTTCCGAGCGCTTCTGCAGGTCCATGTCCTTGACCTGGAGGTGAACCGGCTGGTCCTCCTCATGATTGGTGTTGGACAGGAAGACCGACGACAGGCGGTCGAAGGTGAGCACGCCATCGGGCTTGGGATAGGCGATCGGCTTGTGCTTGGCCGCCGGTTCGAGCGAAGCGGCATCGGTCTTGCCGTGCTTCAGCGTGCCGAAGAAGGAGAAGCCGAACAGCGTGTTGGTCCACATGTCGAGGCCGCCCAAACCGACGCCGAGCGCGGTGCCGAGCTTCGACCACAGCGGCTTGACGTTGCGCACGCGCCTCAGGTCCGTGCCGATGTCTGTCGAGCGCCACTCGTTCTCGATCTCGACCGGCTCGTCATTGGCGCGGCCGGCAGCGATCGCTTCGGCGATCTTGTCGGCCGCCAGCATGCCCGACATCACGGCATTGTGGCTGCCCTTGATGCGCGGCACGTTGACGAGACCGGCGGAACAGCCGATCAGCGCGCCGCCCGGGAAGGAGAGCTTCGGCACCGACTGGTAGCCGCCCTCGGTGATGGCCCGGGCGCCGTAGGACAGGCGCTTGCCCCCTTCGAACGTCGGGGCGATCGCCGGATGGGTCTTGAAGCGCTGGAACTCCTCGAACGGGTAGAGATAGGGGTTCTTGTAGTTCAGGTGGACGACGAAGCCGACCGCCACCATGTTGTCTTCAAGATGGTAGAGGAACGAACCGCCGCCGGTCTTCATGTCGAGCGGCCAGCCGAAGGAGTGCTGCACGAGGCCCGGCTTATGATGCTCGGGCTTGACCTGCCAGAGTTCCTTGAGACCGATGCCGAATTTCTGCGGTTCGCGATCCTTCTGGAGATCAAATTTGGCGATCAGTTGCTTGGCGAGCGAGCCGCGCACGCCTTCGCCGATCAGCACATATTTGCCGAGCAGTTCCATGCCGCGGGTATAGGCCGGGCCGGGCTCGCCGTTCTTCTCGATGCCCATGTCGCCGGTGGCGACGCCGATCACCGCGCCCTCGGCGCTATAGAGCAGTTCGGTCGCGGCAAAGCCCGGATAGATCTCGACACCCAGCGCCTCGGCATGGGTGGCGAGCCAGCGACAGACATTGCCGAGCGAGACGATGTAATTGCCGTGATTGTTCATCAGCGGCGGCATGAACATGTTCGGCAGGCGGATCGAGCCGGCCGGTCCGAGGAACAGGAACTGGTCGTCCGTCACCCTGGTCTTGAACGGATGATCGGTCTCGTCGCGCCAGTCGGGCAGCAGCTTGTCGATGCCGATGGGGTCGACCACCGCGCCGGACAGGATGTGGGCGCCGACTTCCGAGCCCTTCTCCAGCACCACGACCGTGATCTCGGGATTGACCTGTTTCAGGCGGATCGCCGCCGACAGACCGGCAGGGCCGGCGCCTACGATCACCACGTCGAATTCCATGCTCTCGCGTTCGGGCAGTTCGTGTTGCTCGCTCATCGTCTCTCTCCGCTCGGCCGATCCCAGTCTTCGGCCTCTTCCTTGTCAAAACACAAGCGCCTTGTCGAGCCGCGATGCGACATGCCGTGGCTCGAAATAGAGGCTTGGCGACATTCCCGAACAGAATATCTGACGCTTACGTTAACGTCAATTATTCTGTCCAGCACCGCTTGAAGTCGCAGTTGTCATACAACCTGATGACTTGCAAGGGCGTTCGTGTCGCGGCTCGGCCGTCGCCAGAGCGCATCCGGCGAGAAACATGTCCGAGGCTCAGGCGAGAGTGCTGTTTTCTCGCCTGTCGGCCTGCAAAACCGCTACGCATTCTCGGCAGAAATGCTCTAGAAACCGGCGAGAGCAAGAAAGACGAGTGATCCATGCCACGCCAGACCTTTACCCCGGAACAGTTGACGCAATTGCTGTCGGGCCTTCACCCCGACCTGTTCCTTCTAGGGCCTTCAGACCTCGCCGGCCGGCATCCCGGCGAGCATCCCGACAATTTCGCCGGCGGCGTGATGGCGCAACCCGCCTCGACGCAAGCCGCCGCCGCACTGGTTGCCTGGTGTGCCGCGCATGACGTCGCGCTCGTGCCGCAGGGAGGCTTGACCGGCCTCGTCGGCGGCAATGTCAGCCATGCCGGCGAGGTGATCCTGTCGTCGGCGCGCCTCAACCGCATCCTCGCCGTTCATCCGGACGAAATGACGGTGGAGGTGGAGGCCGGCGTGCAGCTCGAGACCCTACAGCAGGCGGTTGCGGCCCACGGCCTCACGACCGGCATCGACCTCGGCTCGCGCGGCTCAGCCACGATCGGCGGCATGGTCTCGACCAATGCCGGCGGCATTCTCGCCTTTCGCAACGGCGTGATGCGCCACCAGGTGCTCGGCCTCGAGGCCGTTCTGCCGTCGGGCGCCGTCTTTTCCGACATGACGCGCGTGGTCAAAGTCTCGGCCGGCCCGGACCTCAAACAGGTATTCATCGGCGGCGAAGGCGCCTTCGGCTTCGTCACCCGGGTGGTGCTGAAACTGGAGCTGCAGCGACCCGCCCGCGCCACCGCCTTCCTCGGCGTTAGCGATGCCGCCTCGGCGTTGTCCGTCATCCGCCATTTCCGTAGCCTGCCCTCGGTGACGCTCGAGGGCGCAGAGATGATGTGGCCGCGCTATATCCGCGATTGTTCGGCACTCAAGGGCTTCGACCTCTCCTGGCTGGACGAGGACGCCGCGGCCCTGCTGATCGAGGTCTCGGCGGAAACCGTCGAGAGAGCCACCGTCGCGCTGGAAGAGGGACTGGAAACGCTCTGGGAGCCGGCAGCCCTCAAGGGCGGCGTGATTGCCCAGTCGCTCGACCATGCGAAGAAGTTCTGGGACATCCGCGAGGATTCCGGCTTCTACTACCCGGCGATCCCGCACGCCCCGTCCTTCGACATCTCCGTGCCGCCGACCCGTCTCGACGCCTATGTTTCCGGCCTCGACGCCCGGCTGAAGGCGATCGATCCGGGTTACGAGGCCTATGTCTACGGCCATGTCGCCGACGGCAACCTGCATCTCACCCTGATCAAGCCAGGCCCCTTGCCTGCGGACGAGCTACTGGCCGTGGAAAACGCCATCTATGTCGGCATCGGCGAAGCCGGCGGCTCCTTTTCCGCCGAACACGGCGTCGGAACCGAAAAGCGCCACGCCTACGAGACCTTCGCCTCGCCGCAAAAGCAGGCGCTGGCGCGAACGATCAAGCAGGCGGTGGACCCGAAGGGGATCTTCAATCCGGGGAAAGTGCCGTTTTGAGTTCGCCTGCTGAACTGGCCGTTGCAGGCAAATAACTGTCCTTTGCGCGTTGGCGCGCCAAGCCAACCTCTGGCAATCATCGGTCATGGGACGGGATCTCTCCGACACCTCCCCCATTGACGCCAGACAGATAGGACTGCCCATGCTGATCGCCCATGTTCGCTTCCGCGCCATCGAAGAGGATCGCCAGAAGGCGCTCGACGCCCTGATGGCGAAAGCTCCCGTCATCCGCGCCATGAAGGGTTGCCTGGCCTTTGTTCCATTCCTTGACCCGACCGACCGGCAGGGCCTGGGGGTGCTGCACGAATGGCAAAGCGGTGAGGATTTTGCGGCCTATGCCGCCTCGGCGGCATTTGTCGAAACCGCTTCGATACTGCGTCCCCTGATGGCGGCGGCGCCGATCAGCCGTCGCTTTGACGCGAGACTGATCGAGACGTTAAACTGAAAAAATGACACCGGGCGCCTATTGTTTTCACCAGAGTTTCGAGCCCGCCGGCCCCACCGAATTCCGGATGGACCGGCACTATCTGCTCTATGCAATGGAAGGCACGATCCGGCTGGAAGCGGATGGCCGGCGCTGGACGCTGCCGCCGGCCCGCGCGGCACTGATCGCTGCCGGCCATCCGGTCACGATTTCGATCCTGTCGCGGCTGACCTCCGCATCGGTTCTCTACGCGCCCAGTTTCGCGCCCTCTCCACAGCAGGTTCTGTCAGTGTTCGATGTCTCGCCGCTGGCCCGCGAGCTGATCGCCGAGTGTCGCGAATGGGGTGCCGAAGGCGGCCCGCTTTCGTCCTATGCGCAGAGGATTCTCGAAACGCTTGTGACCGTCATCCTGAAGCTTGCGGAAACGCCGAGCCCTTGCGTGCTGCCAACGCCGACAAGCCCCGCCCTTGCCCGGGCACTGGAACTGACGGAAGAACAGGCCGAAGGTGCGCCCGCTTTCGCCGCAATCGCCAAGGCCACCGGCCAGTCGCCACGCGCGCTGGCCCGGCGTTTCTCAACGGAAATGGGGATGACCTGGCGGGAGACGCTTCGGCGCATCCGCCTGATCCGCGCCGTCGAGGCACTGGCAGGCGGCGACGCGCCGGTCACCGAGATCGCGTTCGCCGTCGGCTACAATTCGCTGTCGGCCTTCAATGCCGCCTTCCGTGACCTGATGGGCAAGAGCCCGCGCGAGTACCGCGCCACTTTTCGGGATTAAGCAGGCTCGCCCGGCGCCATCGATGTCGCCTACCCACCGCGCGGCGCAGGCACAGGCGATGGCGTCCCATGGCGCCGGAACCGGGCCACGCCCTCGCGCTTTTCCCTTCCCAAACCCGCCGGCCACCTTATAACCTTTCCCGACACCGCTTGCGGCGGACACAGGAACCAGGGAAGGAAACAAACATGGATCTCGGAATTTCGGGCAAGCGGGCGCTTGTGCTCGCCTCGTCACGCGGGCTTGGCCTCGGCATCGCCCGGGCGCTGGCCGATGAGGGCGCGCATGTGCTGCTCTGCGGCCGCAGCGCCGACAAGCTGAAGGCCAATGCCGAGGCCATCAATGCCGCCGGTCGCGGCAAGGCCGACTGGGTCGAGGCCGATCTGTCCGATGCCGGCTTCGTCGATACCATGCTCGCCGCCGTCCACCACAAGCTCGGCGGCATCGACATTCTGGTCAACAATACCGGCGGCCCGACGCCGGGCACGGCGGAGGAGATGACGGCGGAAAAGCTCTACAATTTCTTCCAGTCCATGGTGGTGCGTGTCATCACGCTCACCAATGCGCTGCTGCCGCTGATGCAGACGCAAGGGTTTGGCCGCATCCTCACCGTCGCCTCGTCCGGCGTCTTCGAGCCGATCCCCAATCTGGCCTTGTCCAACACGCTGCGCTCGGCGCTGGTCGGCTGGAACAAGACGCTTGCGACCGAGGTCGCCTCCTACGGCGTCACCGCCAACATGCTGCTGCCCGGCCGCATCCACACCGACCGGATCGACGAACTCGACGCCGCCAATGCGACCAAGGCCGGCAAGTCGGTGGACGAGGTGCGCGCCGCCTCGATCCGGTCGATCCCGGCCGGCCGGCTCGGCAAGGTCGAGGAATTTGCCGCAGCCGCCGCTTTCCTGTGCTCGGTGCCTGCCTCATATGTGACGGGCACGATGATGCGCGTCGATGGCGGAGCGGCAAAGTCGATCTGATCGGCCGACAGCAGACCAGGCCGATGAAGCCCCGCGACACCCAGTGTTCGCGGGGTTTCCGCTTCATTAGCCCCCCAAGAATGAGCGGAGGGATTTTGCTGGCGTCCGACGCGGACTCGACTATAGTGGGTGCGACAAATTGTTCCATGGGAGGAGAGACTATTGGGGCAGATTCGCCAGTTATTCACCGTCGTCGGGGCCCTGACGCTGATTGTCGGAATAGCCTGGGTGGCCCATGGCACCGGCCTGTTCCGCCTGCCCGGCACTGACTTCATGCCGAACGAAAGTGTGTGGACGATCAACGGCTTGCTCGTCGCGGCCTTCGGCCTGGTGGTCTTCGTCGGCGCCCGCTGGTTCCTGCGCCGAGAGCATCATACGGCAAACTGACGGCGCTCACCGACACGATCGCACATGTTGTCACGGCCGCGCTTCCGGTGCGTCGGATGCCTTTTGACCGGGATCACCTGCCATGTCGATGCAACGCATACTCACCCTGCTCGGCGCGCTTGCCGTGCTCATGGGCTTCGTCTGGATGGGCCAGGGCAGCGGATATTTTCCCTATCCCGCCTCCAGTTTCATGATCGACCAGAGCCCGTGGATCGCCTATGGCGCCGGCCTCGCCGTTGTCGGCTTGGTGATGATCGCCATCGCGCGGCGCACGGTGCGATAGGCCGGCACATACCGGCTCTGACAGGGTGGCAAACCCCGACCAGCTTACCTTCACAATGCAATTGTTGAAGCTTGCGGCGCCGGTCTTGGAATGGCCTCTTCTCCCCAGCGGGGAGAAGTGCCGAGCGCAGGCGAGGCGATGAGGGGGGGGGGGCGAAGCCATTTCGCTCCTATCCGATGCTCCCCCTCATCCGGCGCTACGCGCCACCTTCTCCCCGCCGGGGAGAAGAGGAACGGACCCCCCCCACCCCTTGCCTTACCCCTCCCCTTCGTGGCAATACGCGCCCTCTTCACTGCGGGCGCCTGGCGCCCTGTTCATCTTCGGGCGCTGCCCGGCTTCAACAACCGACACACCATGAAGGAGCGGCGGCGATGGCCGAGGCGCTGGGGCTTGATTTCGGCACGACGAACACGGTGATGGCGCTTGCGGACAGCGAAGGTGCCGGCCGTCCGGGGGCCACCCATTCGGTCCGCTTTTCCTCGTCGGCGGGGACGAGTGACAGCATGCGCACGGCGCTGTCCTTCATCAAGGACCGCCAGCTCGGTGCCGGCGCGCTGAAGGTCGAAGCCGGACAGGCGGCGATCCGCGCCTTCATCGACAATCCGGGCGACTGCCGCTTTCTCCAGTCGATCAAGACCTTTGCCGCCTCGGCGCTGTTCCAGGGCACGCTGATCCATGCCCGGCGCTTCCAGTTCGAGGACCTGATGGAGGTTTTCCTGCGCCGGCTGGAAGTCTATGCCGGCGACGGCTGGCCGTCGGGGGCGAAACGCATCGTCGCTGGGCGCCCGGTGCATTTTGCCGGCGCGAGCCCCGATCCGCAGCTGGCGATGAGCCGCTACAACGAGGCCCTGTCGCGTTTCGGCTTTCCCGAGATCCACTATGTCTACGAGCCGGTGGCGGCGGCCTTCTATTTCGCCCAGCATCTGAAGCAGGATGCTACCGTGCTGGTCGCCGATTTCGGCGGCGGCACCACCGACTATTCGCTGATCCGCTTCGAGACCCGCGGCGGCAAGCTCTGCGCAGTCCCGGTCGGCCATTCCGGCGTCGGCATTGCCGGTGACCAGTTCGATGCGCGCATCATCGAGCATCTGGTCGCACCGGAAATCGGCAAGGGCAGCCAGTTCAAGAGTTTCGACAAGGTGCTCGACGTGCCGAGCAATTACTACACCTCGTTCTCGCGCTGGAACCAGCTCTCGGTGTTCAAGAGCTCGCGCGAATATGCCGATTTGAAATCGCTGGTGCGCCAGAGCCTCGAGCCGGACAAGCTCGAACTGTTCATCGATCTTGTCGAACATGACGAGGGCTATCCGCTCTACCAGGCGGTCTCGGCCACCAAGATGGCGCTGTCATCGACCGAGGAAGCCGAATTCCGCTTCTCGCCGCTCGGCCGGGCCGGGGAAAAATCGGTGAAGCGCACCGAGTTCGAGGGCTGGATCGCCGAGGATCTGGCGCGCATCGAAGGCGCGCTCGACGAGGTCTTGACCACGACCGACACGGCGCCCGGCGAGATCGACAAGGTCTTCCTCACCGGCGGCACATCCTTCGTGCCGGCCGTGCGCCGCATCTTCACCGACCGCTTCGACGCAAGCCGCATCGAGACCGGCGGCGAACTCGTCTCCATCGCCCACGGCCTGGCCCTGATCGGCGAACGCGACGACATCGCCCAATGGGTGGCGTAAGGGATTGAGGCCCGTTCTCCCCCTTGTGGGGCAGGTGGAACGCCAGCCGCGAGTCCTCTGCCCCGTGGTGGGGGAGAATGGAGTTTCAACATCTTGGCTGAAAGCCAAGTGTTAGAAATTCCAAGTGAGGGGGTCGGGCGTCTCATCCCCCTCACCTGCGATTTCTGGCACTTACGCCTTCGGCCTAAGATGCCGAAATCGCTTCCTCTCCCACCAAGGGAGAGGAGCCCTACTCTCCACGTGCGCATGCTCCCAATCTGGCTTCGCCCCTCTCATCCGGCGCTCCGCGCCTCCTTCTTCCCGCTGGGGAGAAGACAGGAGCGCGCCGCGACGTTTCCCTCCACCCCGCAGGAATCCGGTTTCCTTCCGCCGATCCCTGCACTAGAACGGGGACATGATGCTTGCCCGCGACATGACGCCCGCCGAACTGGCCGCCCTTCTGCATTTCCATGCGGATGCCGGCGTCGAATGGCTGGTGGAGGACGAGCCGGTCGACCGGGTCGCGGAATTTGCCGCCGAGCGCGCGGCGCGCCAGGTCCGGGCGCCGGCGGCCGTGGCCATGGCGCAAGCGCGGACCGTGCAGACGACGCCGGGCCGCACCCGGCCCGACACGCCGCCGCCGGCGCGCGCGCCTGCGGCTTCCGCCTTGCCCGCCATCCCCGACGAGCACACCATTACCGAGGCGCGCTTTGCCGCCGAAAGCGCCCGTTCGCTGGCCGAGCTGAAGACCGCGCTCGAGGCCTTCGCCGGCTGCAACCTGAAGACCAGCGCCCGCTCGACCATTTTTGCCGCCGGCGATCCGTCAAGCCGCATCATGGTGATCGGGCCGATGCCGAGCGCCGACGACGACCGCGAGGGCGTGGCCTTTTCCGGCCGGGCCGGCCAGTTGCTCGACCGCATGCTGGGCGCAATCGGCCTTTCGCGCGAGGCGGTGCTGATCACCACGGCGATCCCCTGGCGTCCGCCCGGCGACCGTGCCCCGTCCGTGCCGGAGGTGGCCATCTGCCGGCCGTTCATCGAGCGACAGGTCGAACTGGCCGAGCCGAAGGCCGTGCTTTTGTTCGGCAACCTGACAGCCCGCTTCTTCTTCAACGAGACCGGCACGATTCACGCGCTGCGCGGCCATTGGCGCGACATCGCCTGCGGCGGACATGCGGTCCCCGCGATCGCCACGCTGCATCCGCAGGAACTTTTGACCGCGCCCGCCAGCAAGGCGCTGGCCTGGCGCGACATGCAGGTCTTCGCCCGCCGGCTCGCCCCGGCCTGATCTCTCCACGACACCGGGATCGTCCAAAAATTTGGCATTTGTGACATTCGTGCGACCGAACCATGCGTATTTCGCATGGCTGCATCGCGTCCGCGCGCGCTTGAATCCTTTATGCTGCACTGCGATATATTGAGTCGCTCATGGGGGGAGTCGGAAGACAAGGATCAAAGGTCATGACCGTTCGTGCCCGCCCCATGCACTGCAAGTTCGAGACGCTCCGCCTTGCCGCAGAGCCGCTGCGCAGCGGCCAGCCCTATCACCGCTTCGGTTCCGCCACCTGCGAACAGTTGACCGCACGGGTCTTTGCCCGCCGCGGCACGATCACGCGACCGGCGACGGTTTTTACCGACTTCCGCGAGGCGTGACGCCGGCTCGGCGAATGCCGGCAAGGCTTTGTGCATCGCACAAGGAAAGCCGCCGCACAGTCCGTGACGCCGCTTCACGCGTTCCCTTTTTCGCCGTCTACCGGCATGTCGAAAATGCAAAGGATAACCACCATGACCACGATGTTCCATCCGCTCCGCAGCCTCAAGGCCGCCGTCAGCCAGATCGGCAGCGCCATCGATGCCTCGGAAGCTTACAGCAAGGCCGCTTCGGGTCGCTCCAGGCGCACGGCGCGCGGCGAAAACGCCTTGGTCCGCCACATCCCGCTGTAACGGTTTAACCCGCGCAAGCGGCGGAACGGCTTCAGCCGTCCACCTTCGCCAGCAGTTGAACCGGGGCGTCGCGCCTTGCTGCGGGTGGCGCCAGCCTCAGGGCATGGTCGAAGGCCTCGTCGATGATCGAGAACTTGATCGCCTGCCAGCCGCAATATTCGTTCAGCAGGTCGGCCATGAACCATAGATGGGTCTTCTTGCCCTCGTCCTGCCATTGCAGTCCGCCTGCCTCGATGGCACGGCGCAGCAGCCGTTGCAGGTGGGTGCGCGACATCATGAAATGCTCGGCCATGGCGCGGGCATCGACCCGGCCGATGTCGTAGCGCTCGGCCGCGGGACCGGCGGCCTCGATGCGCCGCACCAGTTCGTCCATCACCAGGCCGCCAGCCTCCGTCCACAGGAACATCGCCACGCGCGGCGGCGGTTCGCGCCAGCCATCGTGCTGGAACGAGCGCCGAGCCGCATGCGGCTGAATCAGCTTGAACAGTTCCGGGCGCGCCGCCAGCGTCTGCGCCCGCACGCCGCCGTCGACCCGATCGAGCGTCGCCAGATTGGCCAGCGTCCAGCGCATCATCGCGAGATGGGTGACCTCCGTCGCCTCGTAGCGGCGCGGCCGTCGCGCCGCTTCGCCGGCAAGGCGGATGAAGCGATAGGAGTGAAGCTGATCGAGGAAGTTGAGGACCGTATTGCGGCTCGCGGCATTGGAGGCGGTAATCATGTCACGCAGCCGCGACGCCGTGAGCCCCGATCCGGGCACGTCCGGATCATGCTCGATATGCAGCGCGAAGGCGCACTGGCTGAGCAGCCAGCGCTGGTGCGAGGAGAGCAGCCGCGCCAGGCGCGGATTGCCGTCATACTCGCCCTGCAACTCGCGCGCATAGACGCGCAGCGCTTCGCAAAAGGCCGGGCTGGAGCGGAGTTGGTCAATGGAAAGGGCCAAGGCGCACCCTCCCCTTCGCCTTGACGCATCGGTCGGACATTGATCGTGGCGGGCTGTCGGCGCCGGGCCGCGCTGTGCGGTCCGGATGGGGCATTTCGCTGTCCATGCTCATGAAAATCTACGGTGATCGGGTTCAGTTTGGTCTCGGCGGAGCACGCTAGACTAGCCACAACCTTCCCCCTGTTTCAATCTTTATCGACCTGACGCAAGAAAAGAAAAGCCGGAACGGCGCAACAGGATCGATCTTGTCGCCGCAGTCAGCCCTGCGGGGTCGCCGCCTTGCGCGCGGCGCGGCGCTCCAGCCCGAGCCGGTGCTCGCGGTAGATGATGAAGATCCCGGCCCCGACGACGATCGCCGCGCCGACCAGCGTGGTCAGCGTCGGCACCTCGTCGAACAACAGATAGGCGATGACCGAGCCAAGGATGATCGAGGTGTATTCGAACGGCGCCACGGTCGAGACATCGGCATGGCGGTAGCTCTCGGTCAGCAGGATCTGCCCCAGCCCGCCGAAGAAACCGGCCAGCGCCATCAGCCCGAGCGCCTCCCAGCTCAGCACCTGCCAACCGAAGAACCAGGTGACGGCCGAGAGCAACGAGGCGGTGAGCGAGAAGAACAGGACGATGGTCGCGGTCTTCTCCTCCTGCACCAGTTGGCGCACCTGCAGCATGGCGGCAGCACCCAGTCCCGCCGAGATCAGCACCGCCAGCGCCCCGGTGGCGGCGGTCGAGCCGAAACCCTGCTGGCTGAACAGGGTCAGCTTCGGCCAGGAGATGATCAACACCCCGACCAGCCCGATGAAGACCGCAGTCCACCGATAGGCCCTGACCGTCTCGCCGAGGAAGAGCGCGGCGAAGACGACGGCCAGCAGCGGCATGGCATAGCCGATGGCGATCGCATCCGGCAGCGGCAGAAGCACCAGGCCGTAGAAGCCGACGCCCATGGCGGCGACGCCGATCAGCCCCCGCTTGAGATGGCCGAACGGATTGGATGTCTGGAAAGCGGAGCGCAATTCGCCGCGAACTGCCAGATAGACGAGGATCGGCACGATGGCGAAGGCGGACCGGTAGAAGGTGATCTGTCCGGACGGCATGCCGGACCCCGCCAGCTTGATGCAGGACTGCATGCCGACGAAGACGGTAACGGAGGCGATTTTCATCACGATGCCGCGAAGCGGATTGGTAGCGGCAACGGCCATCGGCAGGTCTCGGTATCTGGCTCTCGGTGCCTGGGGAGCAAAGACGGGGGTGGAGGAAGGAGCACGCCATCGCTCGCGCGCTTGACAGAATCCTGTTTCACCAGAGTGGCACTTCCGATGCGCACGGACAAGGCCAAGTTCGCCGGGCAGCCGATCAGCCGTTGCCTGCAATATAGGCAATTGCACAAACAAAGTCATACGCAAGACAAAGCAACCTGCATTTCTATACTTTTGAATTTATCCATGATTAACCAATGTCATGGATTATGCCTCAAAGAACATTCTGTGTATTGCCCCGCCCACCCGGACGTCCCTCGACCTCCGGACGCGCGATCAACTTGCCCGCGGTGAATTTCCGATGTCCGATCTTGCGCCGAAACAGAAATCCCCGATCGTCGATGCAGCAACGCCGCGCTCCATGCGCGTCGTCACCGAGGGGATCGGGGTCGATCTCGAGCGGTTCAGTTCCGACAATACCCATATCGTCCGGCAGATCCGGCTCTTGGCCATCAACGCTCTGATCGAGGCGGCGCGCGCGGGCGAGACCGGCAAGGGCTTCGCGGTGGTCGCCCACGAGGTGCAGCGCCTGGCCCAGGGTGCCGCAGAGATCGCCGCCCGTTTCCAGGAAAACGTACTTGGCCGCATCGGGCTGGGCCGGGAGATGGCCGATGCGCTGGTGGGCGAGATGGAAGGCGTGCGGCTGACCGACCTTGCCCAGACGCTGGTGCAGTTCATCGTCCGCAACCTGTTCGAGCGCACCGCCGACGTGCGTTGGTGGGCGACCGATCCGGCACTGTGGCAGGCGCTTGGCGATCCGACCCCCGAGCGCTTCGCCTATGCCGCCGAGCGGCTCGGCGTGATCAACCGCTTCTATACCGTCTATCTCGACCTGGTCATGACCGATGCGAGCGGCCGCGTCCTAGCCTCCGCCAATCCGCGCTTCCAGCGCGGCCTGAAGGACCGCAGTCTCGCCGGCGACCCGTGGTTCGCCGCGGCGCGCAATTGCGCGAGCGGTGACGACTATGTCGTCGACGAGGTCAAGCCCAGCCCGCTGCATGACAATCGCGACGTGCTGGTCTATGCCACCGGCATCCGCGAGGGCGGCCAGAGCGACGCCGGCTGGTGGGAACGCTCGGCGTCTATTTCGACTGGCAGGCGCAAGGCCAGGCAATCGTCGAGAAGGAAGCCAATTTGCCGCCGCAGGTGGGGGAAAAGACCGAGGTCCTGCTGCTCGACGGCGCATTGCGGGTGATCGCGTCGAGCAACCCGGCGCGGCGCTATACCCATTTCGCGCTCAGCAACCCGGATCAGGCCATGCGCGGCAGCTATTACGACCATTCCGGCTCGATCGTCGCCTTTGCCAGGACACTCGGCTACGAGGATTATGACGGCCTCGGCTGGTACGGCGTCATCATCCAACAGACCGAGAACGAAGATGCCATCCGCGCCAGGCTCGGAATCCGCTAGCCCCCTCGAACAAGGCCATAACGGGGGCGAGGTCGCGGCAGCTTTTCTTGGCTATTTCGATCGAGCGCCAACACAGTTCAAGCAATGAGAATAGAATTGCGCAACTTCGCGTGATCGGCAAGGACCGTTTATTTCGCGGCTTTTTAACAATCGTTCAGAAATATGTGCCAGTCTCTCCGGTGAAATCACAATCCTTGCAGGCGCATGTTCGGTTATCATGATTACGCAAGGCGGCTCACGGACGAGATCAGGATAGACAATGCGAACAGACACCGGCCGGATCATCAATCTGGCAGACTACCGCCCCACCGACTTCGTCCTGGAACGCGTGGATCTCACCTTCGAACTCGATCCGACCGAGACCAAGGTCGAGGCGCGCCTGATCTTCCACCGCCGTGAAGGCGCCGACCCCAATGCCCCGCTGGTGCTCGATGGCGACGAGTTGAAGATGACCGGCCTGCTGTTCGACCAGATCGAGCTGTCGCCCGAGCGCTATACCGAGACGCCCGACAGCCTGACGATCCGCGATTTGCCGGCAAGCGTCCCCTTCGAGATCACCGTCACGACGCTGATCAATCCGGAGGCCAACACCCAGTTGATGGGCCTCTACCGCTCCAACGGCATCTACTGCACCCAGTGCGAGGCGGAAGGTTTCCGCCGCATCACCTTCTTCCCCGACCGCCCGGACGTGCTCGCCGTCTATACGGTCAACATCATCGCCGACAAGGCCGCCAATCCGCTGCTGCTGTCGAACGGCAACTTCCTCGGCGGCGCCGGCTATGGCGAAGGCAAGCATTTCGCCGCCTGGTTCGATCCGCATCCCAAGCCGTCCTACCTCTTCGCTCTCGTCGCCGGCGACCTCGGCGTTGTCGAGGACACCTTCGTCACCATGTCCGAACGTGAAGTCGCGCTGAAGATCTATGTCGAGCATGGCAAGGAGGCCCGCGCGGCCTATGCCATGGACGCGCTGAAGCGTTCGATGAAATGGGACGAGGAGGTGTTCGGCCGCGAATACGATCTCGACATCTTCATGATCGTCGCCGTCTCCGATTTCAACATGGGGGCGATGGAGAACAAGGGTCTCAACATCTTCAACGACAAGTATGTGCTGGCCGACCCGGAAACGGCCACCGACCAGGACTATGCCAATATCGAGGCGATCATCGCCCACGAATATTTTCACAACTGGACCGGCAACCGCATCACCTGCCGCGACTGGTTCCAGCTGTGCCTGAAGGAAGGCCTGACCGTCTACCGCGACCACGAGTTCTCCGCCGACCAGCGCTCGCGCGCCGTCAAGCGCATCGCCGAGGTCCGCCATTTGCGTTCGGAGCAGTTCCCCGAGGATCAAGGTCCGCTCGCCCATCCGGTGCGGCCGACCAAGTATCGCGAAATCAACAACTTCTATACCACGACCGTCTACGAGAAAGGCTCGGAAGTCACCCGCATGATCGCGACCATTCTCGGCCGCGACGGCTTCAAGAAGGGCATGGATCTCTATTTCGAACGCCATGACGGCGACGCCGCCACCGTCGAGGACTTCGTCAAGTGTTTCGCCGATTCGAGCGGCCGCGACCTTGCGCAGTTCTCGCTCTGGTACCACCAGGCCGGCACGCCGCAGATCACCGTTTCCTCGTCCTATGACGCCAGTGCCAAGACCTTCTCGCTTTCGCTCGAGCAGATGGTTCCGGCGACCCCCGGCCAGACGGCCAAGGAGCCCATGCACATTCCGCTGAAATTTTCGCTGATCGGCGAGAATGGCGCGGAAGTCCTGCCGAGTGCTGTCAGCGGCGGCGAGGTTGCCGGCGACGTCCTCCACCTCACCGAGCGCAGCCAGACCTTCGTCTTTGCCGGCATCGGCGCCCGTCCGGTCGTCTCGCTCAATCGCGGCTTCTCCGCCCCGGTCGCCCTGCACTTCGCCCAGACCACGGACGACCTCGCCCATATCGCCCGCCACGACAGCGACCTATTCGCCCGCTGGCAGGCGATCACCGATCTGGCCCTTCCCAACCTCACCGCTGCTGCCAAGGCCGCCGCGGCCGGCAAGCCGGTCGAGTGCGACGCCTCGCTCTGCGACGCGTTGCTGGCGATTGCCGCCGACGACAGCCTCGAGCCTGCCTTCCGCGCCCAGGCGCTGGCCCTGCCGAGCGAATCCGACGTCGCCCGCGAACTCGGCGCCAACAACGATCCGGACGCCATCCACCAGGGGCGCCAGGCCATCCTGTCCGCCATCGCTGCGGCGGGCGCTGCCACCTTCCGCAGCCTCTATGACGGGCTTGCCGCATCGACCCCGTTCAGCCCCGATGCCGCCGGGGCCGGTCGTCGCGCGCTGCGCAATGCCGCCCTCGGCTTCCTGACGCTCAGCGACAACAGCCCGGCCGGCGCGGCAGAGGCCTATGCCAAGGCCGACAACATGACGGACCTGTCGCAGGCCCTGACCGTGCTGACGCACCGCTTCCCGGATGCGACCGAGACTCATGCGGCGCTTTCGTCCTTCGAAAGCCGTTTCGCCGCCAATGCGCTGGTGCTCGACAAGTGGTTCGCCATCCAGGCGACCATTCCGGGCGAAGGCGCGCTGGAGCGCGTCATGCGCCTGATGCAGAACCCGCATTTCGCCGCGTCGAACCCCAACCGGGTGCGCGCGCTGATCGGCACCTTCGCCTTTGCCAACCCGACCGGCTTCAACCGGCCGGACGGCAAGGCCTATCACTTCTTCGCCGAAGAAATCCTATCGATCGACAAGCGCAATCCGCAGCTCGCCGCGCGCCTGCTCACCGCGCTGCGCTCGTGGCGCCTGCTCGAGCCGGTCCGCGCCGACCAGGCCCGCGAGGCGCTGATGACCATCGAACGGGCACCATCGCTGTCGTCCGACGTCGCCGACATCGTCGAACGGATTCTGAAGGGCTGACCCTTGCGTAAACGGCGTCCGGAAGCGGGTGGTCACCCGTTCCGGATGCGCCATTCCATCCCTGGCTCGCCGGTGCGTCGATAAACAATCCCTGCCGAATAAGGGTCAACCGGAACGGGATCCCCCGGCCCGCGGCGATCCGGCATCGCGCACGCGCGGCGGGCTGGGCTGTCCGGCGTCCCGGTCCTCGACCGCTTCCTCGTCTTCGGCCGAATCTTCTTCACCGTCCGGATTGTCGATATACCACTGCGCATCGAGCTCGGCGCTGTTGAGCAGATCCTCGTAGCACAGCGTCATTTCGCGATCGTCGGCGCTCCAGAAGGCGTTGGCCTCCCCGCATTCGGCGGCCGTCAGCTTGATCCCATCCTTGAGCTTGTAGCTGCCGGAAAAGGCCGCCGCGACCATTTCCATGACCCCCGCCGCCTTGATCAAATCGCGGAAATGGGCGAGCCGCGGGTCCTTGGTCGGTGCATAGGTGATCTTGAAGGCTGTCTTGTCGCCCTTGGCCGCCTCGTGCGGTCCCAGCACCTTTTCCCAGCTTCGCAGCAGGCTCTGGTATTCGACCAGGCATTCCTCGGCGCGGTATTCGGGATATTCGATGGATTGGGCGAAGTCGTGGAAACGCTTCTTGTCCTTGCCGACCATCAGGCACACGGTCGAATAGGCACGTTGCTCGTCGAGACCATGGCTGTCCCAGAACGCGACATCCTCCTCGTCCTCCTTGGCGCTGGCCGTCAGGAACCAGACATTGGCCCAATCCTCGACCACGCTGTTGAAGTCCTCGTCTTCCGCTTCGAGCAAGAGCAGGACCGCCAGAGCGTCGACCGCGTCCTCCTCCTTGCCCAGCACGGGAAGCGAGAATTCCGAAATGAGCATGTGGCCCGCCTCGTGAAAGACGGTGGCGATGGCATTGTTGAGGGCGAACTGGTCGGCTTCCGCCGCCTGCTCGGCGGTGATCTCGCCATAGAGTTCCGGCGGTTTCGCCTCCACGGCCCGGGCGGGCTGGCCACCCAGCAACGATGTCGCGACGGCAAGCGCCGCCACTGTCCGCATCGGTGAACGGCGAGACGGCATCGAACCCATGTCGGAAACTCCCTTCGGGCCCTGCCCGCATTGATCGGCGGCCTTATCGATAGGCGACGGAGGTGGATGTTTTCAATCAGATTCAAGCGTTTGGCACGAACTGCACAAAAAAAGCCGATTCGGATTAAGGGCTTAAGATTTTGTTCACCAAGCCCGTCTGGACAAGGCGAATCACCGATGATTCATTGAGTCAGATTCGGGCGAGCGGCGCTTCGGATCACGCGAGGGATCGAGGCAGGGACAATGTCGAACGTGCGGCGGGCAACCGCAGCCGATGAGCGGTTGCGAGTCAATTTTGCAGTCATTGTGGCATTCTTCAACCGCCTGCGCGATCGTATCGCGGGCATGAACAATTCCGACAAGGGGCCGTCCCGATGGATCGAGACCGTGTTGCGCCGGTCGATCCCGGTACTCATCCTGGCCTTCCTCTGCGTCGTGGCGCTGGCGCGGCTGGCCGGCATGATCAACGAGCACGGCCGGCTGGAGGACAATGTGCGCCAGACCACGGCGCTGGTCGCCGCCACCGCGGGCGCCGCCCTTCACGGGCAGGAAGCGCTGTTCGTCACCGCCGACCGGGCGGCGGCGCAAGCCGCCCTGCTGGCCCTCCTGCCGGATGAACGCCTCATCGGCCAGGCTTTCGTGCTGATGGTCGAGCCGTCGGGCCGGATCTTCGCCTCGTCTTCCGCCGGTGCCGGCTATGTCGGCCTGCCACTCGCCAGCCTGTTGCCGCAGGTCGCCACGATCCGGCGCTTCGCCGACCAGGGCGGCGGCATCGAGACCGATATTGGCGGCGAGCGCCATTTCGCCGTGCTGACCCCGGTCGGCGCCGATGGCGCGCTGCTGCTCACCGCCCATTCGCTGCAGCCGGGCATGGCCTTCTTTCGCAGCGAGATCGCCCTCAACGTCACGCTGTTTGCCGGTATTTCGCTGATCCTCAGCGTCATTCTCTACGCCTATTTCCAGCAGGTGAAGCGCGCCCGCGATGCCGACGAGATCTTCCTCGAAAGCAATATGCGGGTCGAGGCGGCCCTGTCGCGCGGCCGTTGCGGGCTTTGGGACTTCGACCTCGCCAACCGCAAGCTGTTCTGGTCGCGTTCGATGTACGAAATGCTCGGGCTTCCCCCGTCGAGCGAGGTGATGGCCTTCGCCGATGCGGCGCGTCTCATGCATCCGGACGACGGCAACCTCTTCGCGCTCGCCCGCGCCGTCGGCCGCGGCAAGTCGAAGCAGATCGACCAGATCTTCCGCATGCGCCATGCCCAGGGCCATTATGTCTGGATGCGGGCCCGCGCCCAGGTGATCTGCTCGCATAACGGCTGCATGCACGTCATCGGCATCGCCATGGACGTCACCGAGCAGCATCGCCTCGCCCAGCGCTATGCCGAGGCCGATCAGCGCCTTGCAGACGCCATCGAATGCACGTCGGAAGCTTTCGTGCTGTGGGACAAGAACGACCGCCTGGTGATGTGCAACGGCCATTTCCAGCACGTCTACGGCCTGCCGGACAGCATCCTCGTACCCGGTACCGAGCGCGCCGTGGTTCAGGCCGCGGCCCAGCGGCCGATCATCCAGCGCCGCGTCGCCGATCCCGACCAGAGCGGCTCGTCGCGCACCACGGAAGTCCAACTCGCCGACGAGCGCTGGCTGCAGATCAACGAGCGGCGCACCCGCGACGGCGGCCTCGTCTCCGTCGGCACCGACATCACCCTGTTGAAGCGCCACCAGGAGCGCCTGCGCGAGCAGGAACGCCGGCTGATGGCCAATATCGGCGACCTCTCCTCCTCGCAGAGGAAACTGGAGCTTCAGAAGGCAGCACTTTCGGTCGCCAATGCCAACTACCAGGCGGAGAAGGAGCGGGCCGAGGCTGCCAACAAGGCGAAGTCGGAATTCCTCGCCAATATGAGCCACGAGCTTCGCACCCCGCTCAACGCCATTCTCGGCTTTTCCGAGATCCTGCTGGCCGGCATGTTCGGGCCGATCGGCTCGCCGAAATATTCGGAGTATGCCCGCGACATCCACGAGAGCGGCAAGCACCTGCTCAATGTCATCAACGACATCCTCGACATGTCGAAGATCGAGGCAGGGCAGATGAAGCTTCGCTGCGAGAACATCGATCTCGACGCGCTGATCGAGGAGAGCTTGCGCCTGACCGCCATTCCCGCCGAGGAGAAGAATGTCCGCATCGAACAGCGCATCACCTCCGGGCTTTCCATGACCGCGGACCGCCGCTCGATGAAACAGATCCTGCTCAACATCCTGTCGAATGCCGTCAAGTTCACCGAACCGGGCGGCCGGGTCGAAGTGCGCGCCCGCAAGATCGGTGATCAGCTGGCGATCACCATCGCCGACACCGGCATCGGCATTCCCAAGGCGGCGCTTGGCAAGATCGGCCAGCCCTTCGAGCAGGTGCAGAGCCAGTATGCCAAGAGCAATGGCGGCTCGGGGCTGGGCCTTGCCATCTCGCGCTCATTGGTCAACCTGCACGGCGGCAGCCTCAGGATCCGCTCCTGCGAGGGCAAGGGAACCGTGGTATCGGTCCGCATCCCCGACGTCCTGGTGATCGAGACGGTTCGCAAGCGGGCGTGACGGACAGGCCGGGGCCTTCGCCCGACGGGCGGGTGAAGGCGGTCAGAACCCGCCACCCCGCGCCAGCCACGAGTTTTCTAATCAAGAGTTCACCATAGTGGCATTTGGTCATCGCGCGTGCGTGTATCCATTCATGATTGCTGATACACATAAGGATTGAGAGTTCGATTTCCGTTTCCCTCTTTGCGCGATTGCCGACCGCAATCCGAGAAGGTGCAGAATGCGTCGACCACGTCCGAACCTGATCCTCATCCCCCTCCTCCTCGCAGGCCTGCTGACCGGCGAGCCGGCGGTAGCGCAAACGCTGCGGCTGGGCGGCACCGGCGGCGCGATGCCGATGGCGGAGCACCTGGCCGAGGCCTACGCCGCGCAAGGCGGCCCCACCTTCGAGATCGTGCCCGACCTCGGCAGCTCGGGCGCCATCCGGGCAGCCGGCGACGGCGTGATCGATCTGGCAATTTCCTCGCGGGAACTCAAGACGGAGGAGTTGGCGCGCGGCTTGAAGTCCGCCCCGCTGGCGCGGACCCCGCTGGTCCTGATCACGTCCCACCGTTCGCCCGGCGCTATCAAGAGCGTCGACCTGCCGGGACTGTTCGCGTCGGAGAACCCGACATGGCCGGACGGATCACCTGTGCGCCTCATCCTGCGGCCCAAGTCGGAAACCGACACGGCGATCTTCATCGCGCAGTTCCCGGGCATGGCGGAGGCCCTCGATGCGGCGCGGCAGCGCCCCGAGATACCCGTCGCCGCGACGGATCAGGACAATGCCAGCGCGGCGGAAGATCTGCCCGGCTCCCTTGTCCAGTCCGGCCTCAGCCAGATCGTCACCGAGAAGCGCAATGTGCGGCTTGTCGCGATCGATGGGGTGGAGCCGACCCTGGAGAACCTCGAAAAGGGCGTCTACCCCTACGAGAAGCGCTACTATCTCGTCTATGCGGACAAGACCGCAACCGCCGCGCAAGGTCTCCTCGCCTTTCTCCGGTCGGAGCAAGGACGGTTGTCGTTGCGCGAGACCGGAAGCCTGACCGTCGCGGAGTAACGAGCAGCATGGCGACCACAAGACTGCGCACCCTCGTCAGCACGATTGGACTGGCCGTGGCCCTGGTCACCGCGGTGGCCGCCCCGGTCAGCTTCCTTTGGGATGCCTATTCCGACACGACCCGCACGCTGGACCTCAAGGCGGGGCTTTCCGGCAATCGGGTCGCCCAATATATCTATGCGCATGACAGCCTGTGGCAGTATCAGCAGCTACGCCTGCAGGAACTGATCGAATTTCCCTATGCCGATGGCGAGGCGCTCCAGCAGCGGATCTATGCAGAAGATGGGCAGCTTGTCTTGGAAATCGGAGCCCAGCCCGAGAGCCCGACAATCAGCAGACGCCTGCCAATTCTCGTCTCCGGCCAGCCACGCGGCTATCTGGAGGCGGTGACCAGCTTCCGTTCACACATCTATGAAACGGGGCTGGTGGCGCTCCTCAGTTCCCTTCTCGGTTTCGGCATGTATTTCGCGCTGCGGATCTTTCCTCTGCGGGTGCTCGACCGGACGATGGGCGCGCTACAGCAGAGCCAACAGAACCTGGCGACCCAGAATGAACGCCTGGACACGGCGCTGACCAACATGTCGATGGGCTTGTGCATGTTCGACGCGCAAGAGAGGCTCGTCGTCGCCAATGGGCGTTTTGCCGAGATCTTCAGGGTCCCCCTGGAACTGGTCACGCCCGGTCGAACGATCCAGGAATTGCTGGAATTGGCGTTCCGGAAGGCGGGGCGCAAAGAGGTGGACCTGCAGGATACGCTGAAACTGACCCGACGCTTCATTGTCGAACGCTCGTATGGCTATGCCGTCCACCAGACCGGCGACGGACGCAGCATCGCCATGACCCACCGGCCCGCACCGAACGGCGGTTTCGTCGCCACCTTCGAAGACATCACCGAAAGACTGCTGGCCGAAGAGAAGATCAAGTTTCTGGCGCACCATGATGCGCTGACGGGCCTGCTCAACCGCGTGGCCTTTTACGAGCGTCTGGACGGCATCGTAGGACGGTTGCCGAGATCGAAGCCGCTGGCGGTCCTGAGCCTTGACCTCGACCGCTTCAAGAACGTCAACGATACGCTCGGCCATCCCGTCGGCGACCTTCTCTTGCAGGCGGCGGCCGATCGCATGCGCAGTTGCACCCGCGGCGAGGACGTCATCGCGCGTCTCGGAGGCGACGAATTCGCCATCCTTCAGCTGGAGTCCCAGCATCCCGCCGATGTGACGGCGCTCGCGTCCCGTCTCGTCGAAGTGCTCGGCACGCCCTTCGACCTCGACGGACATCAGGTGGTCGTGGCCGCGAGCATCGGCATCTCTATGGCGCCGAATGACGGCAACATGCCGGATGTGTTAATGAAAAACGCGGATCTCGCACTCTACCGCGCCAAGGCTGACGGCGGTGGCACCTACCGCTTCTTCGAGCTCGACATGGATGCGCGCATGCAGGAACGGCGCGGCCTCGAACTCGATCTTCGCAAGGCGATCGTGACCAACGAGTTCGAGGTCTATTATCAGCCGATCATCGACGTGAAGACAGGGACGGTCACCGGCTGCGAGGCTCTTGTGCGCTGGCATCACCCAACCCGCGGCATGATCTCGCCCATGGAGTTCATCCCGATCGCGGAAGAGACCGGCCTGATCGTACCCTTGGGAGAATGGGTCCTGCGCCAGGCTTGCGCCGAGGCCGCCACTTGGCCGAGCCAGGTGACCATCGCGGTGAACCTCTCGCCGGCCCAGTTCAAGAGCAAGAACCTCGTAACCGCCGTCACACAGGCCCTGGTCTCCTCCGGCCTCCCGGCCAGCCGGCTGGAACTCGAGATCACCGAACTGGTGCTCATCCAGGACAATGAAAGCGCCTTTGCCATCCTCCACCAGCTTCGCGACCTCGGCATCAGGATAGCCATGGACGATTTCGGCACCGGCTATTCCTCGCTCGGCTATCTGCGCAGCTTCCCGTTTGACAAGATCAAGATCGACCAGTCCTTCATTCAGGATCTGCCGCACAAGGAGGAAAGCCTAGCCATCGTCCGCGCCGTCGTGGGTCTGAGCAGCAGCCTCGGGATCGTTACGACCGCCGAGGGTGTCGAGACGGATGAGCAACTCTCAAGCGTGACGTCGGAAGGCTGCACCGAGTTCCAGGGCTACCTGTTCAGTCATCCCCAGACGGCTGGCGATATCGCCCGCACCCTGGGCGAGCAGGAACAGCGCAAAATCGCGTGACCGGATGCGAAGCCGCTCTGCCGGATCGCGTTGAGACCCGCCTCCGGATCATTCCATCATCCGTTCAGGAAGGCGGCGAGAGGATCGACAGTATCCATGGCCGCACCCATCAAGGTTCGCGGAGCACTCCGTTGAGCGACGTCGCCGTCCCTGTCCGCCGTCCGCGGTGCCGGTTTGCGCTCCTCACCCCTTCACCACGCCCTGAAACACCTTCCTGACCGCCTTCGACAGTCGCTTGATCTCCGCCTCGAGCGTCTTCAGGTCCGGGCTGTCACCGGCGCGGCAGACGAGATCGACGAGGCCGGCCGGGACGGTCGCAGGGTCGAAGCCGCCGTCGACGCAAAGGCGGATCACCTGCGACAGCTCGGTATAGAGCTTCAACGCCACCAGGCAGAGTTCGAGGTCGTTCGGGTCCATCAGTTGGCCGCCGAGCCGCTTCAGCGCCTCGGCCGTCGAAAGCCCGTCAACCTCGGCCGCCACGCCCCGCCCGCGCGCGATCAGTGCCAGGTGCTGGGCGATGAATTCGATGTCGATCAGCCCGCCGGGAATGAGCTTCAGGTCCCAGAGGTCCTTCGGCGGCTTCTCCTTGTCGATCATCGTCCGCATTTCGGCGACGTCGGCGGCGGTCCTGGCCTCTTCGCGCGGCTTGGCCAGCACGGCGGAGATCACCGCTCTCGTCGCGTCCATCAACTCACTGTCGCCGGCGATCAGCCGGGCGCGGGTGAGCGCCATGTGCTCCCAGGTCCAGGCCTCCTCGAACTGGTATTTCTCGAAGGCTCTGAGCCGTGTCGCCACCGGCCCCTTGTTGCCCGAAGGGCGAAGCCGCATGTCGACCTCGTAGAGAACGCCCTCCGCCGTCGGCGCCGAGAGCGCCGCGATGAGCCGCTGGGTGAGGCGCGTATAGTATCGTACCGGATCGAGCGGTTTTGCTCCGTCCGATTCGCCCGCTTCGTCGTCGTGTTCATAGAGCAGGATCAGGTCGACATCGGAGCCGGCGGTCAGCTCAAAGGAGCCGAGCTTGCCCATGCCGGCCAGCGCCACCTTGCCGCCGGCGATCCGTCCGTGGGCGGCCTCCATCTCGGCCACCACCGCCTTCAGCGCCTCCTCGATGACCAGCCCGGCCAAATCGGCAAACGCATGGCCGGCCTGGGCGCCGCCGATCGTGCCGGTCAGCAGTCGGATGCCGATCAGGAAGCGCTGTTCGGCGGCGAAGATGCGCAGCCGGTCGAGGATTTCCTCGTAATGGCGGCTACCCTGCAAGAAGGAAGAGAGGCGCTTCGCCAGATAGTCGCGCGTCGGCAGTTCGACCATCAGGCCGGGATCGAGCATGCCGTCGAACACATGCGGCCGCCGGGCGATGATCTCGGCCAGCCGCGGCGCGGACGACATGATGTTGACGATCAGGTCGAGCAGGGCGGGATTGCTGGTCAGCAGCGAAAACAGCTGGATGCCGGCCGGCAGGCCGGAAATGAAGCTGTCGAAGCGCAGCAGTGCCTCGTCGGCCCGCCGGCTCTCGCCGAAGGTCTTCAGGAGTTGCGGCGTCAGTTCCGTCAGCCGCTCGCGCGCCTCGACCGATTGCGTGGCGCGGTAGCGGCCATAGTGCCAGGTGCGGATGACGCGGGAAATGTCCTCCGGCCGCTCGAAGCCGAGCCCCTTCAACGTCTTCAGCGTATCCGGGTCGTCCTTCTGGCCGGTGAAGACGAGATTGCCCGACGCCGAAGACAGGACCTCCTCCTGCTCGAACAATCGCGCATAGCGGCGCTCCACGGTCTTCAGCACGCTTTCCAGCCGGGTGGAAAAGCCCGTCGTGTCGCCAAAGCCCGCCATATAGGCGATGCGGCGAAGCTCGGTCTCGGTTTCGGGGAGGAGATGGGTCTGCTCGTCATGCATCATCTGGATGCGGTGCTCGACATCGCGCAGGAACCAGTAGGCCTCGATCAACTCGTCGCGGGTGGCCGCATCGATCCATCGGGCGGCGGTCAGCGCATGCAGCGCCGCCTCGGTCGGCCTCAGCCGCAGTTCCGGCATCCGCCCGCCGGCGATCAACTGCTGGGTCTGGGCGAAGAACTCGATCTCGCGAATGCCGCCGCGGCCGAGCTTGACATTGTGACCCTTCACCGCGATCGCGCCATGCCCCTTGTGCACATGGATCTGCCGCTTGATCGAATGAATGTCGGCGATCGCTGCATAGTCGAGATATTTGCGGAAGACGAAGGGCACCAATTCACGCAGGAAGTTCTGCCCGGCCTTGAGGTCGCCGCCCACCGGCCGCGCCTTGATATAGGCGGCGCGCTCCCAGTTCTGCCCCCTGCCCTCGTAGTAGAGCAGCGCCGCCTCGACCGGCACGGCGAGCGGCGTCGAGCCCGGATCGGGCCGCAGCCTCAGGTCTGTGCGGAAGACATAACCGTCGCCGGTGCGATCCTGCAGGATGCGCACCAGCCGGCGCATCATACGGCCATAGGTCTCGGTCGCATCCTCGGGCGAGGCGAGAATGCCTGCTTCCGTCTCGAAGAAGACGACGAGGTCGATGTCGGAGGAATAATTGAGCTCGCAGGCACCGAGCTTGCCCATGCCGAGCACGATCAGCCCGCTACCGAGCGAGGGCGCTTGACGGTCGGCGAGCTTCAGCTTGCCGGTGTCCTCACCGACGATCAGCAGGTGGTCGATCGCGGCGGCAACGCAGGCGTCGGCCATGGCCGACAGCCAGCGCGTCGTGTCGCGGGCGTCGAAGATGCGGGCGAGATCGGCCAGCGCCGTGATGAAAGAAAGCTTGCGCTTGGCCACCCTCAGCCGTGTCATCACCTGCGCTTCCGTGGCGGGCGGTCCACCGTCTTCGCCGCGCCAGGCATTGCGCGCATCGGCGACCAAGTCTTCCAGCAGCGGTTCGAGCGGTGCATCGAGCGCCAGCGAAAGCGTCGCCGGGTCGAGCATGGCCATGTCGCGCAGATAGGGAGAAAGAGACAGCGCTGAGGTCACGAAGGTCTTGAGCGGGCCTTCATGCGCCAGCAACGCGGCGATCGCCGGCTGCTGCTTGGCGGCATCCTTGAGCAATGAGACGACCGACTTCAGTTCCGTCTGGTTGAGCGGGCGGATCACCCCGTCCGCGACCTCGGCCAGCCTTTTCGTCGTCGTCCCGTTCATCGCCAGCCTCCCCGCACGCGCCCTTTGCGAGATCGTTCTTAGCGAATCTCGCTGCCGGTTGGGAAGTTAGGCCTTATGCCCGGCAAAGGCCATGCTCGCGATCAACGCCCGATCCGCCCTGCGTCCAGCCTGCGTCAATTTGTTTGTTGAAGAACAAACTCATCTTTCGATAGATCTATAGGAAAAGATGGTGCGTCTGTTTCGATCAAAGCGAAATTCGGCGCGCTGTTAGGAATGATAGGCATTTGCATTGTCATCTGGCCGGAACGCGTTCGCGCTGCCAGGAATGTCGGGAGAACACAATGACGGCAGCATCCCTTTCCTACCCGCTGGCCATGGCCCGGCCCGGCGAAAAAGTCAGGATCGTCGGGCTTGGCGGCGGGCGAAACCTCGACCGCCGCCTCACCGACCTCGGCCTCGCCGTCGGCAGCGCCATCCGTGTGGTGCAGAACCAGATGACCGGGCCGATGATCGTCGCCGTGCATGAGAGCCGGGTCGGGCTTGGCATGGGCATGGCGCAGAAACTGACCGTCGAACCGCTGGACGAGTGAAGATCATGTCCCTGCTCAACGAACTTGCGGTCGGCGCGACCGCCCGCGTTACCGGCTATAGCGACCGCAACGACCCGTCACGGCGTCGCCTTTTGTCGATGGGCCTCACGCCCGGCGCCGTCGTCACCGTCACGCGGCGGGCGCCTCTCGGCGATCCGGTCGAACTGACGCTGCGCGGCACGGCCCTTTGCCTGCGCCGCGAAGAGGCGCGGATCGTCACCGTCGAGCCGCTCACTGAAACCCTTCCCGCCTAGCCCCTGGGCGCGCCGCCCCAACATCGCGGAAGCAATCGATGAAACAGATCACCGTCGCCGTCGTCGGCAATCCCAATTGCGGCAAGACCACCCTCTTCAATGCGCTCACCGGTTCGCGCCAGAAGGTCGGCAACTGGCCGGGGGTCACGGTCGAGAAGAAGACCGGCACCCTGCTGCTCGATGGCGTGCCGGCAACCTTGGTCGACCTGCCCGGCACCTATTCGCTCGGCTCGCTCGAAACCTCGCTCGATGAGCGCATCGCCCTCGACTATGCCGTCTCCGGCGCGGCCGAGGTTGTGGTCAACATCGTCGACGCCTCCAATCTCGAGCGTCACCTCTACCTGACGACCCAGCTTCTCGAAATGCGCGTGCCGATGCTGGTCGTTCTCAACATGATGGACGTGGCCCACCAGAACGGCATCAAGATCGACGTGGATGCACTCTCCGCACAGCTCGGCTGCCCGGTGGTGCCGGTCATCGCCGCCAGGGGCACCGGGCTTGACGCCATGAAGCGCGCCATCGCCGACGTCGCCGCCGCGAAGGCGGTGCCGCAGGGCTTCTGCCGTTACGATGCCCCGATCGAAAGAGCCGTCGAGCGCTTTTCACCGCTGCTGCCCGAAGCCGTGGCCGACCGGCGCTGGCAGTTGATGCAGATCTTCGACGGTGACCGCAGCCGTCTTGCTGCCCTGCCCCCGGCCCTCGCCGCAGACATTGCCGCTGCAATGGTCGAACTCGAGGATGAATGCGGCGAGGATCTCGACATCCTGATCGCCGACCGCCGCTATGCCTTCGCCGGCAAGGCGGTTGCCGCTTCCGTCGAGCGCCCGCGCGAGGCCTCGCAGTCGCTGACCGATCGCATCGACCGCATCGTGCTGCACCGGGTGCTCGGCATCCCGATCTTCCTCGCCGTCATGTATCTGATGTTCATGTGGACCATCAATGTCGGCTCCGCCTTCATCGACTTCTTCGATCTTGCCGTCGGCGCCGTCCTGGTCGACGGGCTCGGCCATGCCATGCGCTCGGCCGGTTCGCCGGAATGGCTGGCGGTGCTGGTCGCCGACGGCATCGGCGGCGGCATCCAGACGGTCGCCACCTTCATTCCGATCATCGCCTTCCTCTACATCTTCCTGTCGATCCTCGAGGACAGCGGCTATCTCGCCCGCGCCGCCTTCGTCATGGACCGTTTCATGCGCATGGCCGGTCTGCCGGGCAAGGCCTTCGTGCCGCTGATCGTCGGCTTCGGCTGCAACGTCCCGGCGATCATGGGCACGCGCACGCTCGACAATGACAGCGACCGCAAGACGGCGATCATGATGGCCCCCTTCATGTCCTGCGGCGCCCGGCTGCCGGTCTATGCGCTGTTTGCCGCCGCCTTCTTCCCGACCAACGGCCAGAACCTCGTCTTCGGCCTCTATCTCACCGGCATCGCGGTGGCGATCATGACCGGCTACATCATGAAGATGACGATCACCCGGGGTCATGCCTCGCCGCTGGTGATGGAGCTGCCGCCCTATCACATGCCGACCCTGCGCAATGTCGCGCTCCACACCTGGGAGCGGCTGAAGGGCTTCGTGCTGCGCGCAGGGCGCGTCATCGTGCTGATGGTCGCCTTCCTCTCCGTCGTCAATGCCATGGATACGAGCGGCAATTTCGGTCATGCCGAGAGCGATGGATCGATCCTCGCCGTCGCCAGCCGCGCCGCCGCCCCGGTCTTTGCTCCGATGGGTCTCGACGAGCGCAACTGGCCGGCGATCGTCGGCATCTTCACTGGCGTCTTCGCCAAGGAGGCGGTCGTGGGCACGCTCGATTCCCTCTACGGCGCGCTGGCAAGGGATGCGGCGAGCGAAGCCCCGGAAGAGCCGCGGACGACGCTTGAGATCATGAAGAGCGGCCTGAGAGACGCCGTCGCCTCCGTTCCCGCCAATCTTGCGGACCTCGCCGGCAAGATCACCGATCCGCTCGGCCTCGACATCGGCGACGTCACCTCGCCCGATGCGGCGGCCGCCGCGCAGGCTGTCGAGCGGGCGACCTTCGCCGAGATGCAGGCGCGTTTCTCGGGCAGCGCCGGGGCCTTCGCCTATATGCTGTTCATCCTCCTCTATACGCCCTGCGTGGCGGCGACCGGGGCGATCTACCGTGAGGCCGGTGCCCGCTGGATGACCGCCGCTCTCGTCTGGACCACCGGCATCGCCTATGGCGTCTCGGTCATGGCCTACCAGATCGCCACCTTCTCCGCGCAACCGGTCCATGCCGCCGGCTGGATCGCCGGGGTGCTCGCCGCTTTCGCCCTGACCGTCCTAGCCTTGAGACACAAATCGGGGAGACACCACGGCGCGGCCGCGCCGGCAAAGACGGGAGGCCTCTGATGGCGAGCCTGATCGAACTGCGCGATATCCTACGCCGGCATCAACGCGCCTCGCTGCTCGGCCTGTCCCTTGAAAGCCACAGCGAACTCGGCGCCGTCGAGGCGATGATGCGGGTCTGGGAACAGAAGGGCCGCGTGCGGCGCTCAGCACCGGCGGCAGACGCCTGCGGCGGCTGTGGCGGATGCACGAAAGGCTGTCCGCCCGGCCAGATCGTCTTTGAATGGCTCGGCGATTGAGGGAGCCGGATCAAGGGCGCGACGCGGTATCGCCCCTGCGCTCAGGCCTTCTGACCCGGAAAGACCATGCTCGCGGTCAGGCCGCGCGCGCCGCCACCCTCCGGGTTCGTGTCGGAAAGCTCCAGCCGCCCCCCATGCAGCGCCATGATCGCCTCGACCAGCGACAGGCCGAGCCCGGTGCCGGGCTTGCTGCGGCTGGCATCGAGACGGACGAAACGCTTCACCACCGCTTCGCGCTTGTCCGCGTCGATGCCTGGGCCGTTGTCGGCGACAGATAGTTGAAGTGCACCGCCCGCCTTGCCGACTGTCACGACGATCTTTCTTTCGCCTTCGGCTGTCGCACCGTATTTGATGGCGTTGTCGATCAGGTTGGACAGCGCCTGGCCCACCAGTTCGCGGTTGCCCCTGACCGACAGGCCGGGCGCGATACTCGTCACAAGTTCCAGCCCCGCCTCTTCGGCCACGGGCTCGTACAGTTCGGCGCTATCGGCGGCAATCGCCGAGAGGTCGATGTCGGACAGTTCGGCGGCGATCGAGCCGGCCTCGACGCGTGAAATCATCAACAGCGCGTTGAAGGTGCGGATCAACTGGTCGGATTCGGTGATGATGCCTTCAAGTGCCGCACGCCGCGCCGTCTCGTCGTCCTCGGCCAGCGCGTCGGAGGCCTTGTTGCGCAGCCGCGTCAGCGGCGTCTTCAGGTCATGGGCGATATTGTCGGAGACCTGGCGCAGGCCCTCGTTGAGCTTCTCGATCCGCCCGAGCATTTCGTTGAGCGAGGAGGACAGCCGGTCGAACTCGTCGCCCGATCCCGACACAGGCAGACGCTGCGACAGGTCGCCCGCCATGATCTTGTGGCTTGCCGCCGAAACCCGGTCGATGCGTTTCAGCGCATTGCGGCCGATGGCGAACCAGATGATCACGGCACCCAGCCCCATGATGGCCAGCGCCACCATCAGCGCCTGGCGCACCAGCAGGCGCAGCTTGCTCGGCTCGCCGAGGTCGCGGCCGACCAGCACCCTGAGCTTGTTGTCGAGGAAGAAGACGTGGCCCGCCGCCACGTGCCGCTGCACGTCGCCGCTCTCGTTGTAGCGCTCGTAGCGGAACGGATGGTCGGTCCAGCCCTCGTGGTCGAACAGGCCGGGCTCGACCGAGGCGACGTTGCCCGCGAGGATTTCCCCGTTCGGGCCGGCGATGACATATAGATTGGCACCCGGCTGGCGGGCACGGCGCTCCATCATCCCGAGCAGGCGGTTGATCCCGCCGCGCTCGAAGGCGGTCTCGATCTCCTTGACCTCCTCATTCAGCGTCTCGCGCGTCTGGACATAGAGGATGCGCTCCGACATCGCCGTCACATAAATGACCAGAAGCGCGGCGCAGAGCGCGAACAGCGCGATATAGAGTGCCGACAGCCGAACCGCGGTCGACTTGAACAGGAGCTTGGAGCGGGCGTTCATGGCGGGCTCAGGCCTCGTCCTTGATCATATAGCCCGCACCCCGCACCGTCTTCAAAAGCGGCTTGTCGAAATCCTTCTCGATCTTCGAGCGCAACCGCGACACATGCACGTCGATGACGTTGGTCTGCGGGTCGAAGTGATAGTCCCAGACGTTTTCGAGCAGCATGGTGCGCGTCACCACCTGACCGGCATTCTTCATCAGATATTCGAGCAGCCGGTATTCGCGCGGCTGCAAGGGAATTTCCCTGCCGGCGCGGCGCACCTCGTGCGATAGCCGGTCGAGTTCCAGGTCGCCGACGCGATAGACCATGTCCTGCTCGGGCTTGCCCTTGCGCCGGCCGAGCACCTCGACACGCGCCAGAAGCTCGGAAAAGGCATAGGGCTTGGGCAGGTAGTCGTCGCCGCCGGCGCGAAGACCGGTGACCCGGTCGTCCACCTGGCCGAGTGCCGACAGGATCAGCACCGGCGTATCGACGCCGCGCTTCCTCAATTCGCTGATGACGGAAAGTCCGTCGCGACGCGGCAGCATGCGGTCGACGACCATCACGTCATAGCCGTTCTCTGAGCCCATGAAGAGGCCGCTTTCGCCGTCGCTGGCGTGATCGGCGACAATGCCGGCCTCGCGAAAGGCCTTGGTGATGTAGGCGGCGGCTTCCAGATCGTCTTCGATGACAAGTATTTTCATGCGCACGACATTACCGCCTGCTGTGGTCTGGGCACAACCGGAATCGCCCGGCTGCGGCCCTTGGCTCTGCCCGGTGTTCATGATGGATGTCCTTCTCGGAAATAAGAAAAGGGCGCCGCGTCGGCCAAGACTGCGGCGCCCCGGTATCAGGTCGTTTTGACGCCGTCAGCCCTGTTCGATCGGCAGGGCCACGAAGCGGCTGCCGTTCTCGGATTCGATCTGGAACAGCGCCTTGGTGCGGCCGTCCTTCTTCGCCTGGTCGAGCACCTTCAGCACGTCAGCGGCAGTGGCGACCGACTGGTTGTTGACCGAGGTGATCTTCTCGCCCGCCTTCATGCCCTTGTCGGCGGCATCCGAGTCCGGATCGACGTCGACGATGGTCAGGCCCTTGCCGTCTTCGGCCGGAGTAACGGAGAGGCCCATGCCGGCCAGCGCCTGTTCGGTCGCCGGAGCCTGTGTCGCGTCGCCATTCTGGCTTTCGGGGCCGGCCAGGGCCTGCTCGCTCGGCAGTTCGCCCAACTCGACCTTGAGGCTCGAGGCCTTTCCTTCGCGCCAGATCGACACGTCGACCGTGGTGGCCGGATCGAAGGCGGCGATACGCCTGGCCAGATCGCGCGGATCCTTGACCGGTTCGCCGTTGACGGCGGTGATGACGTCCCCCTGCTTGATGCCGGCCTTGCCGCCGGGCGAACCCGCCTGCGGCGCGACCACGAGGGCGCCACTCGGCTCCGACAGGCCAAGCGAGTCGGCGATGTCCTGGGTCACGGGCTGGATCTGTACGCCGAGCCAGCCGCGCTGGACGGTTCCGCCGTCCTTGAGCTTTTCGATCACGTCCTTGGCGACCGAGGCGGGGATGGCAAAGGCGATGCCGACATTGCCGCCCGAGGGCGAGAAGATCGCGGTGTTGATGCCGACCACTTCGCCGGCCAGGTTGAAGTCCGGACCGCCGGAATTGCCGCGGTTCACCGCCGCGTCGATCTGGATATAGTCGTCATAGGGGCCGGAGCCGATATCACGGCCGCGGGCCGAAATGATGCCGGCCGTCACCGTGCCGCCGAGGCCGAACGGATTGCCGACCGCCACGACCCAGTCGCCGACGCGCATGTTCTCATCCTCGGCAAAGGTCACATAGGTGAACTTCTGCTTGGGATTGTCGACCTTGAGCAGCGCCAGGTCGGTGCGGCTGTCCTTGCCGACCAGCTTGGCGTCAAGTTCCTTGCCGTCGTTCATCACGATGGTGAAGGCGACGCCGTCATCGATGACGTGGTTGTTGGTGACGATATAGCCGTCCTCGGAGATGAAGAAGCCGGAGCCCTGCGAGGTCGGGCGCAGGCGGCCCTTGCCACCATGCGGCATGCGGTCAGGCCGGCGCTCGCCGTACTGTTCGCCATCGGGGCCGCCGAACTCCTTGAAGAAGCGCTTCAGCGGATGATCGTCGGGCAAGTCTTCAAAACCGCGGCCGCCGAAGCCGAAGGAGAAATTGCTGCTGTCAGCGGTCTGTTCGACATTGGACTGGACACGGACCGACACGACGGCCGGAGACACGGCCTCGACGACGTCGGCGAAGCTCGGCACCTGGGCCGCCTCGACCTTCACGGCCTCGGCATAGGCGGGCGCCACGGCAACCGGAAGCGCGCCGGCCAGCATTGCGACGGCCAGACCCGCAGCGGTCGAGTTTTTCAGGATTGCCTTGAACTTGGAGCGAGCACTGGGTGCGGACATGTAATCTACCTTCATCTGTTCTTCTGACTGGAGCCCCGGAAACCGGGGGGAAGCGGTGGATGATGTAGATATAGGGCGCCTCACCTTACGGCGAACTGTACGGCAGATGAAATCTTTGTAATCTTTCGGGGCGTCGAAACCAGCGGCCCGCTCACTCGTCGAGCAGTTTGCCGAGCCGTGCCTCTTCCTCGTCCGAAAGCCGCTTCGGCTCCGCCCTGCTACGTCCGCGCGCATAGGCAAAGGCAATGCCCAGCCCGACCACCAGCAGGAAAGCCGGCGCGCCCCACAGAATCAATGTCTTCGTCGACAGCCGCGGGTTCAGCAGCACGAATTCCCCGTAGCGCGAAACGACATAGCTGATCACCTGCTCGTCGCTGTCGCCGGCAACGATGCGCTCGCGCACCAAAAGACGCAGGTCGCGCGCCAGGTCGGCATTGGAATCGTCGATCGACTGGTTCTGGCAGACCATGCAGCGCAGATTGGCCGAGAGATCCCGCGCCCGCTGCTCCAGGTTCGGATCGGCCAGCCGCTCGCTCGGATCGACGGCAAAGGCCGGAAGGGGGGCGAGGAGGAGAAGAATCAGAAGGAATGAACCAAACCTCCCTCTGGCCTGCCGGCCATCTCCCCCACAAGGGGGGAGAAAACGCGAGGCAAGGCTTTGCGCCCACCTCGACAGCACGTTGGGACGATAAAGCCCCTCCCCCTTGTGGGGAGGGGTTGGGGAGGGGTTTGTCCTCGATGGAGTAGCAGCCTTCATTCCGCCGCCTCCAGCGCCGCCGGCACCGGCTGTTTGGCATGCCGCTTCGGCACGCCGACGCGCAATCTGCGGTCGGAGAGCGAGACGAAGCCGCCCGCCATCATGATCAGTGCGCCGTACCAGATGCACAGGATATAGGGCTTCCACCAGATGCGCACCACGATGCCGCCGCTGTCCATCATGTCGCCGAGCGAGACGTAGAGCTGGCTGACGCCGAAAGTGCGGATGCCGGCTTCCGTGGTCGGCATGCGTCTTGCGGTATACAGCCGTTTCGCCGACCAGACTTCGCCGCGGTCGACACCGGCCTCGCGAAGGGTGAAGTGGCCGCGATCCTCGGTATAGTTCGGACCGGTGGCCGATTTCATGCCGTCGAAGGTGACGCTATAGCCGCCCGCCTCGGCCGTCATGCCGGGCTTCATCTCGACCACGGTCTCGGTCTCGAAGGTCGTCACCGCGACGATCCCGAGCACGGTCACGCCGAGGCCGAAATGGGCAAGCGCCGACCCGATCGCCGAGCGCGGCAGACCGTTGAGGCGCCGCAGCGCCACCCCGGTCGCAACCTTGCGGAAACCGGCGCGATACCAGAGGTCGGACAGCGCGCCGAACATCAGGAAGAACCCGGCGGCGAGGCCGAACACGGCGAGCACTGGACCACCGTTTTCGACATAGTAGAGCACGACGGCGAGCACGAAGGCGATCCCGGCGGCGAAATAGAGACGCTGCAGGGCGGCGTAGAGGTCGCCGCGCTTCCAGGCGAGCATCGGACCGAACGGCACGGCGACGAGAAGCGGCGCCATCAGCAGGCCGAAAGTGAGGTTGAAGAAGGGCGCGCCGACCGAAATCTTCTCGCCGGTCAGCGTCTCCAGCACCAACGGGTAGAGCGTGCCGATCAGCACGGTCGCCGTCGATACCGTCAGGATCAGGTTGTTGAGGACCAGCGCGCCCTCGCGGGAAATCGGGTGGAAGATCCCGCCGGCTTTCAGCAGGGGCGCCCGGAAGGCGAACAGCGCGAAGGCGCCGCCGATGAACAGGGTCAGGATGACGAGGATGAAGATGCCGCGGCTCGGATCGGTGGCGAAGGCATGGACCGACGTCAGGACGCCCGAGCGCACCAGGAAGGTGCCGAGCAGCGACAGCGAGAAGGTCATGATCGCCAGAAGCACCGTCCAGATCTTCAAGGCGTCGCGCTTTTCCATCACGAGCGCCGAATGCAGCAGTGCCGTGCCGGCGAGCCAGGGCATGAAGGAGGCGTTTTCGACCGGGTCCCAGAACCACCAGCCGCCCCAGCCTAGCTCGTAATAGGCCCAATAGGAGCCCATGGCGATGCCGGCGGTCAGGAAGGTCCAGGCGGCGAGCGTCCACGGGCGAACCCAACGGGCCCAGGCGGCGTCGATGCGTCCGTCGATCAGGGCGGCGATGGCAAAGGAGAAGCAGACCGAAAAGCCGACATAGCCAAGATAGAGCAGCGGCGGATGGATGGCCAGACCGACATCCTGCAGGACCGGATTGAGGTCGCGCCCCTCGGCCGGGATCGGCGACAGGCGGTTGAACGGATTGGAGGTCAGGAGAATGAACAGCAGGAAGGCCGACGCGATCCACGCCTGCACGGCCAGCACATTGGCCTTCAGCCGATCCGGCAGGTTGGCGCCGAAAAAGGCGACCATCGCCGAAAACAGCGCCAGCGTCAGCAGCCACAGCATCATCGAGCCTTCGTGGTTCCCCCAGACGCCGGAGATCTTGTAGATCATCGGCTTCATCGAATGGGAGTTCTCGAAGACGTTCTGCACCGAGAAGTCGGAGACCACATAGGCCCAGGTCAGCACCGCGAAGGAAAAGGCGACGAGCAGGAACTGCGCCACCGTGCCGGTCACGGCGACCGCCATCAGCGCCGGATCACCGCGCTTGGCACCGATTACCGGCAGGATGGCGACGATGATCGATGCGGCCAGTGCCAGCACCAGGGCATAATGGCCAAGCTCGATGATCATTGGGTCTTTTCCTCTTCCTGCCAGACGCCGTCTTCCTTGAGGCGGTCGGCGACTTCCTTCGGCATGTAGTTCTCGTCATGCTTGGCCAGCACGCTGTCGGCGGAAAACACCGTGCTGCCGGCCTCGAACTTACCCTCGGTCACCACGCCCTGGCCCTCGCGGAACAGGTCGGGCAAAAGGCCGACATAGGTGACGGGCACCGTCGCTGTGCCGTCGGTGACGGAGAACTTGACGGTCGATCCCTCGCCGCGCACCACCGAACCTTCCTCGACAAGGCCGCCGAGGCGAATGCGCGTGCCCGGCCCGACCGCCGTCTTCTCGAGATCGGCCGGCATGTAGAAATAGGCGACCGACTGGCCGAAGGCGAACATCACCAGAAGCACGGCGGCGATGATGAAGCTCATGCCGCCGGTGATCACGGCCAGTCTTTTTTGCTTGCGGGTCATTTCAATGCCTCCTCAACCGGCAGGCCGAGTTCGCGGCCCATCGCGATCAACTGCTTGCCTTCGTCCTTCTCCGCCGGAAAGGCCTGAAGGGCGGTCTTCAGGGCCGCGAGCGCCTTGTCCTTCTCGCTCAGCATCGCATAGGAGCGAACCAGGCGCATCCAGCCTTCGAAATTGTTCGGGTCTTCCTTGAGCTTGGCGTCCAGGCTTTCGACCATGCCGCGGATCATCGCGTTGCGGTCGCCCTCCGACATGCCGGCAGCGGCCTCGACATCGCTTTCGCTCGGGCTCCCCGGCGCCTTGGGCGCGGCCTGCCCGGGCAAGCCGGCAAGCGGCGTACCGCCATTGTTTGTGATGTGCTCCTGCACCAGCGGCAGCCAGGGCGCATCGGCCGGCGAGGCCTTGGCGATCGCCTGGAAAGCGATCAAGGCCTCGGCCTTCTTTCCGGCCTGCTCGAGTGCAAGCGCCAGGTAGAACTGCGCACGCGGATCGCTCGGATCCAGCCTCAGCGCTTCGGCAAAGGCCGAGCGCGCGTCGTCGGTGACGATCCCGTCATTGCCGGCGACCAGCACCTCGCCGATCCCGTTCATCCGCGCCGGGCTCGTGCCCCGCAGGCGAATGGCGTTGCGATAGGCCAGTTCGGCGTCGCCGAGGCGCTGCATCTTGAAATAGATCGGTGCCAGCACATCCCAGCCCGAGCCGTCGTTGGGGTTTTCGGCCAGATGGCGCTCGACCTTGGCGACCAGCAGTTCGATATTGCCTTCGGGATTCTCCAGCCGCGCCGCCAGCGGGGCTGCCGGCATGTCGGGATTGCCGGTCTTGAGGTAGAGCCCGAGCCCCACCGCGGGAAGACAGAGGATGACAAAGGCCTGCGCCAGCCTGTTCAGGCCGTTCGTCCTGCCGGTCGCGCCGGGAATCTCGGCTTTTCCCGAAACTGCCAGCAGCCGGCGGCCGATCTCGGCGCGGGCGTAGGACGCATCCTCGGCGGAGATCAGCCCTTGCGCCTTGTCGCGCTCCAGTTCCTTCAACTGGTCGCGATAGACGGCGGCTTCGCCGGCATCGTCTATGGGTGCGGGCGCGGCCCCCTTGAGAAGGGGAAAGAGGAGGGCGACGGCCACGGCCACCGTCAGCAAGGCAGATACGATCCAGAACAACATGATGCCCAATTACTGCAAGCCGAGGCTCGACGCTACAAACAAACGACCTATGACGCAAAGTTGAGGCGTTTGGCCGCAAGCCAATCGTTAAGGGAGCGCATCCCGCCTGGCCTTGACTTACGTCAAGGGTGTCCAGGTGCCGTTGGGGTTGCGGCACGCCGCGCCGCGCGCCTCGATCTGCCTGCCCTTGTCGTTCAGCTTGTGCACATACTGGCGGCAATTCTGCTGGCCGACCTGATAGGGTGCGGCCGCGACCACTTGGCCGCTGACACTCTGCCCGACCCAGGCTACCGGCTGGAAACCCGGTGCCGCCTCCAGCGCCCGGTACTCGGCCTCCAGCGCCCGCTGCAATTCGCTATCGCTCAGCTTCACCCCGGCGCGCGAGACGATGCCGCCCTGCAGCGCCGAAATATAGAGCGCCGAGGGATTGCTCTTGTCGGAAGACAACAGCCCGCCCTTCGATCCGCCACCCGTCGTGCAGGCGGAAAGCGCCAATGCGGCCAGCGCCGTCACCGCCACGCCCCTGAAGCGAGAAACACCCATCAGAACAGCCCCAGTCCCATCCTCGGAACGATCGATCATCACGCCTGTCCTCGTTGTGCTGCGGTACACCCATGGCATCTTTATGGCCGCCCTTGTTTTTTCACAACAAAATTGATCATGCAGTGTCCCGCGTCACAGCCGGCAGTAACAGCGTCGCCTTCAGTCCGCCGATCGCGGCGCGTGAAAGGCCGAAAGCCCCCTGATATTCGCTGGAAATCTCCTTGACGATCGACAGGCCGAGCCCGGTGCCCGGCTTGCTCTCATCGAGCCGCTTGCCACGCTTCAGCGCTTCGCCGATCTCGTCCGGCGCCAGGCCCGGCCCGTCGTCCTCGACGGTCACCTCGATCCAGCCGCGCCGCGCCCCCTCGCCCGCCGTCTGCGGCTCGTGGGTCGCGGCCATGGCGACCAGGGCAACCCGCGAACCGGCAAAGCGGGCGGCATTTTCCAGGAGATTGCCGACGGTTTCCTCGACGTCCTGCTGCTCCATGGCAAAGGCCAGCCCCGGGGCCACATCGAGCCTGAAGTCGACCTGCGGATTGAGCCGCCGCATCACCCGCACCAGCCGTTCCAGCACCGGCTCCGCCTCGCAGCGCGCCAGCACCGAATCACGCTGGGCGGCAATGCGCGCGCGGTTGAGATAGGTGCCCACCTGCGCCTGCATGGCTTCCGCCTGGCTGCGCACCACCTCGCCCTGCGCCTTGTCGAGCCCGCGCGCCTCGTTGAGCAGCACGGCGATCGGCGTCTTCAGCGAATGGGCAAGATTGCCGACCTGCATGCGGGCCCGCTCGACGATGCGGCGATTGCTCTCGATCAGCGCGTTGATCTCGTTGGCCAGCGGCTGGATCTCGCGGGGATAGTCCCCCTCGATCCGCTCGGCCTCGCCGCCGCGGATCTTCTCCAGCGCCCGGCGTGCCCGGTCCAGCGGCTTCAACCCGATCAGGATGGCAAGACCGTTGACCACGAGGCCGCCGAAACCGAACAGGGCCAGTCCGGCATAGAGCCTTGTGGAGAAAAAGCCGATCTCCTCCTCGACCACATCGACATTGCCCGACACGCGAAAGCGCGCCGCCCGGTCTCCACCGTCGAGCACCACCTCGGTCTCGGCCACCAGGATCTTGTTCCCCGCCGCGTCGACCATCGGATAGAAGCGCTCGTAATGCTCGTCGAAGGGAACCTGCTCGAGGCCCGGAACCGCAAGCTCGGCCATGCCAAGCGAGGTCGAGGCAAGCGGCGCGGCGGAAAAATTGCCGAGCGGTTCGACCAGCCAGTACCACCCGGTCTCCGGCTGGGAAAAGCGCAGGTCGCCGAGTTCGGGACTGCCCGACAGGCTGTCGCCGTCGCCGATCGAGACGGAGTTGATGACGTTGTAGAGCTGGGCGCGCAGGAGATTGTTGAAACCCCGCTCCACGCCCTGCCGGTAGAAGGCCGAGATCACCAGCGCGATGGTGATCAGCGAGACCGCCGACCACAGCGTGGCCATCAACAGCACGCGGACGGTCAGCGACCGGGAGACGGGGATCATTTCGCCTCTTGCGGGGCTTGGATACGATAGCCGAGGCCGCGCACGGTCTCGATCATGTCGATGCCGATCTTCTTGCGCAGCCGGCCGACGAAGACCTCGATCGTGTTGGAGTCGCGGTCGAAATCCTGGTCGTAGAGATGCTCGACCAGTTCGGTGCGCGACACCACCTCGCCCATGTGATGCATGAGGTAGGACAGGAGCCGGTATTCGTGCGAGGTGAGCTTCAAGGCCTTGCCGTCGACGCTCGCCTTGGAGCTCTTGGTATCGAGCCGGACCGGGCCGCAGGTGATCTCGGAAGAGGCATGGCCGGCGGCGCGGCGGATCAGCGCGCGGATGCGGGCCAGCACCTCCTCGAGATGGAAGGGTTTGGCGACATAATCGTCGGCGCCGGCGTCGATGCCGGCGACCTTGTCGCTCCAGCGGTCGCGGGCGGTCAGCAGCAGCACCGGCATGACGCGACCGGCGGCCCGCCATTTTTCCAGCACAGTGATGCCATCCAGTTCCGGCAGGCCGATATCGAGGATCACGGCGTCGTAGGGCTCGGTCTCGCCGAGAAAATGCCCCTCCTCGCCGTCGAAGGCCTTGTCGACGACATAACCCGCTTCCTGCAGCGCTTCGACGAGCTGCCGATTGAGGTTGACATCGTCCTCGACGACCAGAATGCGCATTGATCCCGTCCCTTGTTCTCGCTCGAACGCCGCGGCCTGGCCGCGGCGTGGATCAGTTGGAAACCCGCATGGTGACCTTGCGCGGGCGCTCGTTCCCGCTGCCCGGAATGAGCACCGTGATGACGCATTCATTGCCGGATTGGCGCACCGAGAGCAACTGCCCACCGACCTCTTCGACCACGCGATAGGCGGCGCTGCGGCAGTCCACCCCGCCGCCATTATCGTCGGACGATTGCACCAGCACCAGCGGCGCTGTCACGGCACCGGTGCCCACGCGTTCTGCGACGGGCGAAGCCGCCAGTCCGACCGCCAGGCCTGCGATGATCATGATGGATGCCATTGGTTCTTCTTCCGCACGACGTCTACTCTTGCATTCTATCTATCGCATGCCTTCTGAATGGCAAATGAATGCGCCCGATCAATTGCGCCGGCCGCCGAGATCGATCGGACCGCTCGCCCGGACGCGACCGTAGATCGCCAACATTCCGCCCAGCGCCCCGGCGATTGTCGCCAAAGCATCGGCGAGGTTCGCCTGTTCGGCAAGCCCCATTTCGACACCGACATGCTTGAAAAGCGGCGCCGCCATGGCAATCAGCGCGCCCCACACCGTCTTCGACTGATACCACTGCTTCATGTCGAGCATCTCGCTCTCCCTTTTTTCCTGGATCGTTGTTGGAAGTGGATGGGGTCTATGAGATCCCCCGTTTCGGGGGCGGCGTGTGCCTATGGGATGAGTTGTCCGGGCGTTCTGTCGTTGCTTTGGCGACTGAAATTTGCCGCCAGAACCCGAGCAGATGCCCCTCACCCTGACCCTCTCCCCGCGGGCGAAGAGAGGGGACAGCCGGCGCGTTGCCGCTTGTCCCTTCTCCCCGTCAGAACGGGGAGAAGGTGCCGGCAGGCGGATGAGGGGCTTATCCCGGAATACCGTCCCCGCCCGCTCCTCAGCGCCTCGGCAATCCCGACGAAGTCGCGGGCGGATTGCGGCAGGCTCGAGCCCTTGCGCCAGACCATGCCGACCTGGACGACGG
>JAIBEK010000013.1 GCA_019459145.1 Arenimonas sp. | reverse complement strand
GGGCAGATAGCTGGCATTGCCGGCCTGGTCGGCATTGATGGTGCAGGAACCGGTCGACACGAGAGCCAGGAGGCCGCCGGGAGTGATGGTGCAGACGGTTGGCGTGCTCGAGGTGAAGGTCGGCGTCAGGCCGGAACTGGCAGTCGCCGTCAGGGTCGGTGTCGTGCCGAAGAGCTGGCTTCCCGGGTTGGCGAAGGTGATAGTCTGGCTCGCCGCCGGCGTCACGCTGTTGGATGCCGCAGACGAGGCACTGGTGCCCGCGACGTTATCTGCCATCACCGTGAAGGTATAGGCAACACCATTGGTCAGGCCGGTGACGATGATGGGAGACGCGGCACCGATCGCGGTGATGCCGCCCGGGTTCGAGGTGACTGTGTAGGCGGTGATCGCGTTGCCGCCATTGCTTGGCGGCGCGGTGAAGGCGACGCTTGCCTGCGTGTCTCCGGCCGTGGCCGTGCCGATCACCGGCGCATCCGGAACAATCGGATTGACGGTGAAGGTGCGTGACACCTGGGTGGCGGGCAGATAGCTGGCATTGCCGGCCTGGTCGGCATTGATGGTGCAGGAACCGGTCGACACGAAGCTCAGGGCGCCACCGCTGGAGATGGTGCAGACGGCTGGTGTGCTGGACGTGAAGGCCGGCGTCAGGCCCGAGCTGGAAGTCGCCGTCAGGGTCGGTGTCGTGCCGAAGTTCTGGCTGCCCGGGTTGGCGAAGGTGATGGTCTGGCTCGCAGCCGGCGTCACGCTGTTGGAGGCTGCGGACGACGAGCCGATGCCCGCGACATTTTCGGCCGTGACCGTGAAGGTATAGGCCGTGCCGTTGGTCAGGCCGGTGACAACGATGGGACTTGCTACATCGGTTGCGGTGATACCGCCCGGGTTGGACGTCACCGTGTAGCTGGTGATGGCGCTGCCGCCGGTGCTTGTCGGCGCGGTGAAGGCGACACTTGCCTGTGTGTCTCCGGCCGTCGCCGTGCCGATCACCGGCGCACCCGGAACAATCGGATTGACGGTGAAGGTGCGCGACACCTGGGGGGCGGGCAGATAGCTGGCATTGCCGGCCTGGTCGGCATTGATGGTGCAGGAACCGGTCGACACGAGAGCCAGGAGGCCGCCGGGAGTGATGGTGCAGACGGTTGGCGTGCTCGAGGTGAAGGTCGGCGTCAGGCCGGAACTGGC
>JAIBEK010000002.1 GCA_019459145.1 Arenimonas sp. | reverse complement strand
CTAGCAGCCTGTCGGTCTTTCCGTTGCACCGTGAGATACTGACCACCGTCATCGCCGAGCTGAGAAGATCGCCATGAGCCGCTTCATCCCTGTGGATCGCCAGACCGATTACCTGCTGCCGCCTTCGGTAGACGAGTGGTTGCCCGATGGTCACCTGGCGCGGTTCGTTGTCGATGTTGTCGAACAACTGGACCTCTCGACGTTGACCCGGCGTTACATGGGGCGGGGTTCCAAGGCACATCACCCGGCGGTGCTACTGAGCCTGCTGATCTACGGCTACGCCACCGGGGTGGTCTCCAGCCGCAAGATCGAGCGTGCCACCTATGACTCGGTGGCGTTCCGCTACCTGGCCGCCAATACCCATCCCGACCATGACACGCTGGCCACCTTTCGCCGCCGCTTTCTGCCGGAACTGGAACAGTTGTTCGTACAGGTGCTGCTGCTGGCCCGCGAGATGAAGCTGCTCAAGCTTGGCACCATCGCCCTGGACGGCACCAAGCTCAAGGCCAACGCCAGCAAGCACAAGGCGTTGTCGTATGGCCATGCCAAGAAGCTGGAGGCACAGTTCAGGGCAGAGGTGAAAGCGCTGACCGAGCGGGCCGAGTCGGCGGACAAGGAGGACGCGGCCGACGGCATGGATATCCCCGCCGAGATTGCCCGCCGTGAAGCCCGCCTGGCGGCCATCGCTGAGGCGAAGGCCAAGATCGAGGCGCGCGCCGAGGAGCGGGACGCCACCGAGCAAGCCGCCTATCAGGAAAAGGTGGCGCGGCGGGAGGCGCAGCGCAAGGCCGGCAAGAAGCCCCGTGGGCGTGACCCCGAACCGCCCACTGGTGGCCCGCGTGACAAGGATCAGATCAATTTCACCGACCCGCAGTCGCGCATCATGCCGGTCACCGGCAAGGGGTTTGATCAGTGCTACAACGCCCAAGCCGCGGTTGATACCGAGAGTCTGCTGGTGACCCATGTCCACGTCACGCAGGCGACCAATGACAAGCAGCAAGTCATGCCGCTACTGACGGCCTGGCAAGGTTACCCGGAAACGCTGGGAAAACCTGACCACCTGCTGGGTGATACCGGCTACTTCAGTGCCAGCAATATCCAGGCCTGCCATGACCATGGTATCGAACCGCTGTTGGCGATGAAGCGAGACGTCCATCACCTTCCGGTCTTTGAACGTTTCGCCGCGGATCCGCCTGCCCCGGAGAGCGAGGACCCCGTCGAACAGATGGCACACCGCTTGAAGACGCAGGCGGGCCGAGCGCTCTACGCATTGCGCAAACATACCGTGGAGCCGGTCTTCGGGATCATCAAACACGTGATGGGGTTCCGGCAGTTCTCGCTACGCGGACTGGATAAGGTCAGCGGCGAGTGGCGATTGGCCACCATGGCGTGGAATATCAAGCGGATGCACCGGTTGACGGCGGGCTGAGGGCTCGCCGCGCCCAACCGGCCAGCAGGCAAGGCGTCAGAACCGCCTTGCAGAAGCTGAGGGGCAGGTTAAGAGCCACACAACAGCACCAACACCAACACCAACA
>JAIBEK010000057.1 GCA_019459145.1 Arenimonas sp. | reverse complement strand
GCCGAATGGTTCGGCTTTTCACGGAGTTGTGATGACGAGGGTCCGGATCAGGCGGGGCGATGGCCGGCAATGAGCGCTAGGCGCGGCACCGGCCAGCCCTTGGCGTCGGGCATGAAGACCAGGCGGTAGCGGGCAAAGACGTTGGCCAGCAGCAGCGTGAACCAGGCGCCAAAGGACAGACCGGCGATCACGTCGCTCGGATAATGCGCGCCAACCATGACGCGGCTGAACGCCATCCACAGCGCCAGCAGCATGAAGGCGAGCCGGTAGCGCGGCAGAAGCAGGATCAGCACCATGAAGATGGCGCCGACCGTGGTGGCGTGACCGGAGGGAAAGCTCTCGAATTTCGCGCCGCTGAAGGCGGAGAAGCCGAATGAGCCCCAGTCCTCGAACTGGCCGGGGCGGGCGCGGCCGATGATCCGCTTGATGAGATTGGCGAGAATGCCGGAGAGCGCCACGGCGAGGAAGGCATAGGCGCCGACCTGGCCGAGATAGAGCGCGCGGAAGCGCTGCCTTGCGCCGCGCGACAGCCGCCAGGAGGCAAATCCCGTGAGCGCCAGCATGGCCGCGGCCGTCAGGATCCAGCCGGAACTGCCGAATTCGGTGATCATCTTGCCGAGCGAGCGGGTGAAGATGTCCCGGTGCCTGGAGGCGCCGACCGGCGCGTCGAAGATGAGGAAGGAGAGGAGAACCAGATTGGCGGCGACGACGGCGAAGATCTGCCAGTAGTGCGGCGCAGGCGGGTGACGGTTGAGGTCACGGCGCCTCTTCAGCCAGGTCCTGATCTTGTCGATGCCGCTCACGTCCAGCCTTCCGCTTCATTCCAGCCTGCCGGCGACGGAGAGGCCGGAACGGCGTCCACGAACGGCATGCAGCCGCGGCAAGATGGTTGCCGCGGCTTTCAAATGCAAGGGCCTGTCAGGCCGACAGCGCCTTGAACTCGGCGAGGATGGCATCGCCCATTTCGGTGGTGTCGACCTTCGTTGCGCCTTCGCTCATGATGTCGGCGGTGCGGATGCCCTTGTCGAGCACGGCGGCGATCGCCTTTTCGAGGTTGTCGGCTTCCTTGACCATGTTGAAGGAGTAGCGCAGGCACATGGCGAACGAGGCGATCATGGCGATCGGGTTGGCGATGCCATTGCCGGCAATGTCCGGAGCCGAGCCGTGGACGGGCTCGTAGAGCGCCTTGCGCTTGCCGGTCTTGGCATCGGGGGCGCCGAGCGAGGCGGACGGCAGCATGCCGAGCGAGCCGGTCAGCATGGCGGCGACGTCGGACAGCATGTCGCCGAACAGGTTGTCGGTGACGATGACGTCGAACTGTTTTGGCGCGCGCACCAGCTGCATGCCGCCGGCATCGGCCAGCATGTGCTCGAGCTGGACGTCCTGATACTTGGCCTTGTGGGTCTCGGTGACGACCTGGTTCCACAAGACGCCCGACTTCATGACGTTGCGCTTCTCCATCGAGCAGACGCGGTTCTTGCGGGTGCGTGCCAGCTCGAAGGCGACCGAGGCGATGCGCTCGATCTCATAGGTGTCGTAGACCTGGGTGTCGATGGCTCGCTTCTGGCCGTTGCCGAGATCGGTGATGGTCTTCGGCTCGCCGAAATAGACGCCGCCGGTCAGTTCGCGGACGATCAGGATGTCGAGGCCTTCGACCAGCTCGGGCTTCAGCGATGAGGCATTGGCGAGCGCCGGATAGCAGATCGCCGGGCGCAGGTTGGCGAACAGCTCGAGATCCTTGCGCAGCCGCAGCAGGCCGGCTTCGGGGCGGACGTCATACGGGACGTCGTCCCACTTGGGGCCGCCGACGGCGCCGAACAGCACGGCATCGGCGTTCATCGCCTTGGCCATGTCCTCTTCCGAGATTGCCGCGCCGTGGGCGTCGTAGGCGCAGCCGCCGACCAGGCCTTCGTTGGTTTCGAAGCCTGCACCCTGCTCGGCATTCATGTAGGCAATGATCTTGCGGACCTCGCCCATGGCTTCCGGGCCGATGCCGTCGCCGGGCAGAAGGAAGAGATTGCGCTGTGTCATGGGGAAGCCTCCCTGGCTCTGGAAAAGTGTTGCCGCCTTCTATCGGGCAAAAACCCGTATTTCAAGGACACTCAGCGGCAGAACGGTACGGTGGGAGGCGCCGGGACCGTGTGATTTCAGCGCGGGGGACGAACAGGCCGCCCCCGCACCGTCAAGTCTTTGTCAGGCCCAGGGATGGGTCTGCGCGTTGGCCTTTTCGAAGGCGGCGATGCTTGAAGCCTTTTCCAGCGTCAGGCCGATGTCGTCGAGGCCGTTCAGCAGGCAATGGCGCTTGAAGGCGTCGATGTCGAACTTGATGCGGCCGCCGTCCGGACCGGTGATTTCCTGCGATTCAAGGTCGACCGACAGAACGGCGTTGGAGCCGCGGTTGGCGTCGTCCATCAGCTTGTCCAGGTCTTCCGGGCTGACGACGATCGGCAGGATGCCGTTCTTGAAACAGTTATTGTAGAAGATGTCGGCAAACGAGGTGGAGATCACGCAGCGGATGCCGAAGTCGAGAAGCGCCCAGGGGGCATGCTCGCGCGAGGAGCCGCAGCCGAAATTGTCGCCGGCCACCAGGATCTGGGCATTGCGATAGGCCGGCTTGTTGAGGACGAAATCGGGGTTTTCCGAACCGTCTTCCTTGAAACGGGCTTCGGCGAACAGGCCCTGGCCGAGACCGGTGCGCTTGATGGTCTTGAGATAATCCTTCGGGATAATCATGTCGGTGTCGACATTGACGACCGGAAGGGGTGCCGCGACGCCGGTGAGCTTTGTGAACTTTTCCATCAGACCCTGCCTTCGGAATGCAATTGGCGAATTGCAGCAGGCCTTAGAGGAAAATCGCGCGGATTTGAAGGCCTTTATTGGTCAAACGGGTACGCCCGGCTGCGCAAGCGTCAGTTTTCCGGGCGTCCGGCCGATCTTGTCAAAGATCGATGATCGTGCCGCGGCCGTCGTTCCACACGCGAATCTCGCGGGCCTGGCCTTGAGTCTTCGCCCTTGCATAGACGGGCGCCTTCTTCGTCCGCATGGTCAGCATGCGGGCGGCAAGGGTCAGCGTCAGCACGGCCCCGGCAATCAGCGTCAGCGAAACGGTGAAGACGGCGGCGATGGCGAGCACGAGGATGCCGGCGGCGGCAATGGCGAGGGAACGGAAATTCTGCATGATGGATATCCTTTCTCGTCAGTCAAGGTGGTCCTTCTCCCCTCGAAATGCAAGGGCTTTCCGGCAAATGTCGCCTTGCGTGGGCGTGCAAAGATTGGCAGAACTCATGGCCATGAAAGCGATCAATTCCCATCATCCGGCGCGGCTGCGCCGCTCGGTCCTCAGCGTTCCGGCGATCAATGCGCGGGCGCTGGAAAAGACGCATGGCCTTGCCTGCGATGCCGTCATATTCGATCTCGAGGATTCGGTCGCGCCGGAGAAAAAGGCCGAAGCGCGGGACAATTTGCGCCGTTTCTTTGCCGAGACGCCGCTTCAGGGCCGTGAGGCGGTCATCCGGGTGAACGGGCTCGAGACGGAATTCTTCGCCGACGACATGGCGGCCGTCATCGCCTGTCGGCCGGATGCGGTGCTCTTGCCCAAGGTCGACGCGCCGGACGATATCCAGCTTGTCGCCGACCTGCTTGCGGAATCGGATGCGACGGAAAGTCTCAGGATCTGGGCGATGATCGAGACGCCGCGCGGGGTGTTGAACGCCGCGGCGATCGCGGGCTCGGGGCGGACCGCCGGCGGCTTGCTCGATTGCTTCGTCGTCGGGCTGAACGATCTGCGCAAGGAAACCGGCGTGGCGCCCGAGCCTGGGCGGACCTATGTCGTGCCGTTCCTGATGCAGGTGATCCTGGCCGCGCGCGCCTACGGGCTCGACGCGATCGACAGCGTGTCGAACGAATTCAAGACGCTGGAGACCTACGAGGCGGAATGCGCGCAAGGGCGCGCCATGGGGTTCGATGGCAAGATGCTGATCCATCCGGCGCAGATCGACGGCGCGAACCGGCATTTCGGCTTTTCGGCGGGCGCCCTGGCCGAGGCAAAGGCGATCGTTTCAGCCTTTGCCGATCCCGCGACCAACGGCCTCAATGTCATCAACCTTGACGGCCGCATGGTCGAGCGGCTGCATCTGGAACAGGCCGAGCGGCTGCTCGCCAAGGCTCAGGTCATCGAAGCAAGAAAAGGCAGGACAGCATGAAGGTCTATCGTTTCCTTACCGGCCCGGACGACGCGGCCTTTTGTCATCGTGTCACCGATGCGCTCAACAAGGGCTGGGAGTTGCACGGCGCGCCGAGCCTGTCGTTCAATGCCGCGACCAACCAGATGCATTGCGGGCAGGCCGTGGTGAAGACCGTGCACGGCAAGGACTACGATCCGAGCATGAAGCTCGGCGAGCAATGACAGGGCCGGGGCGCCCTGCCGCATGCGGCGGCCGCCCCGGTGCCTCGCGTCATTTGACGGCGGAATTGCCGCCGTCGGCGTAGAGGGCCGAGCCGGCGACGAAACTGCCCATCGGGCCGGCCAGGAACAGGGCGGCCTAGGCGATCTCTTCCGGTTTTGCGATGCGCTTCAGGGCATGCAGGCCTGCCGCCCAGTCCTTCTGCGCCTGATCGCCGGCCATCGGCGTGTCGGTGCCGCCCGGCAGCAGCGCGTTCGCCCGGATGTTCCGGCTGCCGTAATCCGCCGTGATGGCTTTCACCAGGCCCATGATGCCGGCCTTGGAGGCGGCATAGGCTCCCATTCCGGGAATGCCGACGCTCGTGCCGACGAAGGTCGAGACGAAGACGAGGGCGCCCGAACCGCGCTCCAGCATGGCCGGGATCTGGAGCCGCGCGGCGAGAAAGGCAGAGGTCAGGTTTGCGGTGAGCGTGTCCTGCCATTCGGGCAGGGTGACGTCTGCTATCGGCTTGATCGGGCCGACGGCACCGGCATTGTTGACGGCGATGTCGAGACGGCCGAAGCGGCGGACCGCCGCATCCACCAGTATTTCATGGGTTTCGGGCAAGGCGACATCACCCGGCACGGCCTGGGCCTTGCCGCCTGCGCGGCGCACGTCCTCGACGACCTGGTCGAGAGCCTCAATGCCCCTGGCATTGAGCACCAGGGATGCGCCCTCTGCGGCAAACAAAAGGGCGGTGGCGCGGCCGATGCCGGACGACGCTCCGGTGATGATGGCGACCTTGTCGGTCAGGCTTGTCATGGGAACCTCCTTTGGTGTGGAGGCCAAGGGATAGAGGAGGGGATGGGGCGGCAGCCACCCGTTTTCGGACGAGGCACGCGCGCCGCGTGCCGGGCGGCCGTTCGATATGCCGTACTGCGCACAGATGTTTTTCCGCCGGGCGACATTGTCCTTCGAAGGCGATTGGCGTCATAGTCCGGGCCGGGCACCTCTGCCGAATGATGTGGTGGCGCCCGCCCGCCCCCACGCATTGCAGGAGAATGCCCATGCTTACCATTCGTCGTCTCGACATTTCCGATGCCCGCCTGCTGATTGCCGGCGCGGCCGACAAGGCCCGCGAGATCGGCGTGCCGATGTGCATCGCCATCACCGACGAGAGCGGCCAGCTCATCGCCTTCGAGCGCATGGACGGCGGCAAGGTGACCAGCACGACGATCGCCATCGACAAGGCGTTTACCGCGGCCGCGGCGAAGAAGGCGACGCATGAATATGGCGCGGCCAGCCAGCCGGGCAGCCCGGCCTTCGGCATTCATTCGGCGATCGGCGGACGGCTGATGGTGGTGGGCGGCGGTCTGCCGGTTGTCATCGACGGCGAGGTGGTCGGCGGGATCGGCATCAGCTCCGGCACGCCGGCGCAGGATCTAAGCTGCGCGGAAGCCGGCATCGCCCATTTCCTCGCGACGCGGGGCTAATCCTTCAGCGAGGCCGACATGCCGTCGGATTCCGCGGCGGCATCTTCGGCGCTTTCCTCGATGCGTTCCATGTCGTCGTCGGACAGGCCGAAATGGTGGCCGATCTCATGGATCAGCACATGGGTGATGATGTCGCCCAGCGTTTCCTCATTCTCGGCCCAGTAGTCGAGGATCGGTCGGCGATAAAGCGTGATGCGGTTCGGCATCTCGCCGGTTTCCATGGTGAAGCGCTCGGAAATGCCGCGGCCCTCGAACAGGCCGAGCAGGTCGAACGGCGTTTCGAGCGCCATGTCCTCGAACACTTCGTCGGTGGGAAAATCGGAAATCTCGATGATCAGATTGCCGGTCAGCGCGCGGAATTCCTCCGGCAGATGACCATAGGCCTCAATGGCCAGCGACTCGAAGGTGCTGATCGTCGGGGCATGGCGTTCGCGCCAATCTTCGGTCTGGTCGATACGGGCCATCGGTACTCCTTGACTTCGCTTCCATATAGGACCTTTGGCCGGGCTTTTCGAGTGGGAATCCTGTCAAGGAATAAATTCACACTGAATCCGGTTGACTCTTCTGGCAAGCTCTGGAATCTCTAGGAACATATAGAGAACATTCCGACAGGAGAGACGTCATGGGCGCGACCGCTCTGGCGCAGGAGAGGCTTTTTGCCTTGCGCGAAGCCATAGCCAGGATCGAGGGCAAGCCGCTTTCCGGTGGGCTGGAGCCGGTCCCTGAGCCATGCGACGAGCGGCCTCAATCCGCCTCGTCTGCAAGGGGAGCGGAGCCGGTGCGCCTGGAAAGCCTCCTGCCGGAAGGCTTTCCGACGGGCGCGATGATCGAGGCGCGCGGGACACAATTTCGCGATGCGGGCGCCGTCAGCGGCTTCGGGCTGGGGCTTTGCCTGTCCGCACGGCCCGCCCGGCCAAATCAGCGGATACTGTGGATCGGCGACCGTTTCGTCGGGCGCGAAACCGGCTTGCCCTATGCGCCGGGGCTTGTCGATTACGGCCTGCGGCCAGGCGAACTTCTCCATGCCGTGCCGCGCCGCCTTGAGGACGCGCTGTGGCTTGCCGATGCGGCGCTCGCGTGCCGGGCTTTTTCGGCGGTGATGCTCGAGGTTGCCGGCAATCCGCGCGGCTTCGGGCTGACGGAGAGCCGGCGCCTCAGCCTGAAGGCCAAGAGCACCGGCGGTTTTCTGCTTCTTGTCCGCCAAGGCGGGGAAGAGGAGGCGAGCAGCGCTTCCCTTCGCCTGCTTGTCGAACCCGCGCCGGCGGCAGCGCGGCTTCTCCCTGATGGATCGATGCTGGGCGGCAGCATCGGCCATTCCGTCTTTCGCCTCGTGCCGGAAAAGAGCCGGCTCGGGGCTCACCCTGAACTGATCCTGGAGTGGAACCGTCATGACCGCCAATTTTACCCCGCAACTTCCGTTCACTCCGGCGCAAGGCCCGTTTTCCGGCCGGCGCATCCTGGCGCTCTGGCTGCCGCGCCTGTCGACCGACCGGCTGGCGCGCCGGCGCTGGGGGCTGTCGTGGCGTTCGACCGGGCGTCCTGACCATCCGCCGGTCGTCTGCGCCGGCCGGGTCGCCAATGCCATGCGCCTGACCGCGCTCGACGAAGAGGCCGAGGCGATCGGCTTGCAGGCCGGCCAGGCGCTGGCAGAGGCGCGGGCCATCTGTCCCACGCTCGAGGTTGCCGAGGACGATCCGCAGGCCGACCGGCGCTTTCTCGAGGCGATCGCCGACTGGTGCGACCGCTATACGCCGCTGGTGGCGCTCGACGGTGCCGACGGGCTGATGCTCGACATTACCGGTTGCGCCCATCTGTTCGGCGGCGAGGCGGCGCTGATCGACGATCTGCTGGCGCGGCTTTGCCAATTGGGGCTCGAGGCCAGGGGTGCGATCTCTTCGACGCCGGGTCTTTCCTGGGCTGCCGCCCGCTTTTGCCGGGATCGCGTCGTGGCCGACGGCGAGATGATCGCAGTGTTGTCGCCCCTGCCGCTCGGCGCGCTGAGGATCGATGCCGGTGTGACGGCGGCGTTGGCCCGGGTCGGGCTGAAGCAGGTGGGCGATCTCCTGGCGGCGCCGCGCGGCCCCCTGACGCGGCGCTTCGGCCCGGATCTGCTGGTCCGGCTCGACCAGGCGCTGGGGCGGGAGGGGGAGGCGATCGTGCCGCGCCGGCCGGTTGCCCTGCTCTGCGTCGAACGGCGACTTGCCGAGCCGATTCGCGACGAGGAGGTCATCCTCGATCTGACCGGCCGGCTGGCGGCCGGATTGAAATCCGGCCTGGAGGCGCGCGGCGAAGGGGGCCGCCTGTTCGAGCTGCTGCTCTTTCGGGTGGACGGGCGGGTCTTTCGCATCGCGATTGGGGCGGCCTCTCCGCTTCGCGACGGCGATCGCATCAAGGCCCTGTTTGCCGAACGGCTTTCCGTGCTGCACGACGATCTCGATGCCGGCTTCGGATTCGAGATCGTCCGGCTCAACGTCTTGCGCAGCGAGGCGCTTGCCGAGAGCCAGGGCAGGTTCGGTACGGCCGCGGAAAAAGGCGACGCGGCGCTCGACTTCGTCGACCGGGTGACGGCACGGTTCGGCGAGGGCTGCCTCGTGCTGCCCGTCGCCCAGCCGAGCCATTGGCCGGAGCGGGCCTCGAGCCTTGCCCCGCTTGCCGCGGCAAGCGCCTTGCCCGCCGATAAGCAGCCAGGCCCACCGGTGCGCAGCGAACGGCCGATCCGGCTTTTCGCCCATCCCGAGCCGGTCGAGGTCACCGCCGAAGTGCCCGACGGCCCGCCCGCCAGTTTCCGCTGGCGTCGCGCCCAGCATCGGGTCGTGCGCGCCGAGGGGCCCGAGCGACTGGCACCGGAATGGTGGATCGACGGGGAAGAGGCATTGCCGCGCGACTATTTTCGCATTGAGGTCAGCGCCGGCCATCGTTTCTGGCTTTTCCGCCAGGGGCTCTACGAGCGCGGCGCCGACCGGCCGAGCTGGTTCATGCAGGGCATTTTCGCATGAGCGCGCCGGCCTTCTTCGAAATCGGCTGCCGCAGCAATTTCTCCTTCCTGGAGGGGGCCTCGCATCCGGAGGAAATGGTGACGACCGCCGCCCGGATCGGCTTGTCCGGCCTTGGGCTTGCCGATCGCAATACGGTGGCCGGGGTGGTGCGCCTGCATGCGGCGGCGAAGATCAAGGGTGTGGCCTTTCGTCCCGGCGCACGGCTTGTCTTTGCCGACGGGACGCCGCAACTCGTCGCCTATCCGATGAACCGGCGTGGCTGGGGACACCTCTGCCGCATGCTGAGCGCCGGCAATCTGCGTTCGCAGAAGGGTGTCTGCACGCTTCACGAAAGCGATCTCGTCGAATGGGCGGCGGATCTGCTGGTCTTAGCGATGGTGCCCTGCTTTGCCACCGAGGCGGAGGTCGAAGACTATCGCACCCGGCTTGCGCGGCTGGTGGCCCCATTCCGCGACAGGCTCTACCTTGCGCTGGTTCCGCGTTATGACGGCCTCGACCGCCTCGCTTTCCGCCGGATCGCGGAGATGGGGGGCGCGCTTTCGCTGCCGCTGATCGCCAGCAATGATCCCTTCTATCACGCGCCGGAGCGCAAGCCGCTCGCCGACGTGGTCACGGCCATTCGCGAACATGTGACGGTGGCCGATGCCGGCTTCCGGCTGCACGCCCATGCCGAACGGCACCTGAAAGAGCCCCGGGAAATGGCCCGGCTTTTTCGTGCCTATCCGCAAGCGGTCGCGACGACGGCCGAGTTCTTCGGCCGACTTGATTTTTCCCTCGACGAACTCAGCCATCAATATCCCGAGGAAGCGATCGGCGGCGAGCCGGCGGAGTTGGCGCTGCGCCGGCTGACCTATGCGGGAGCGGCCCGGCGGTTCCCCGACGGTATTCCGCAAAAGGTCGGCGACCTCCTCGAATACGAGCTGAATCTGATCGACGAAAAACGCTACGCGCCTTATTTCCTCACCGTTCATCGCATCATCGGCTTTGCCCGCTCCAAGGATATTCTCTGCCAGGGGCGAGGATCGGCCGCCAATTCAGCCGTCTGCTATTGTCTCGGGATCACCGAGGTGAATCCGGAGAAAACGACGCTGCTGTTCGATCGCTTCATCTCGACCGAACGCGACGAGCCGCCGGATATCGACGTCGACTTCGAGCATCATCGGCGCGAGGAGGTGATCCGCTTCATCTACGACACCTATGGGCGTGAACATGCAGGCCTGACGGCGGCGGTCATCAATTACCGGGCGCGTTCGGCGGGGCGCGAGACGGCCAAGGTCTTCGGCCTGTCGGAGGATGTGCAAACTGCGCTGTCCGGGTCGATCTGGGGCTGGTCGACGGCCGATCTGTCGGCGCGCGAAGCCAAGGCCGCGGGTCTCGATCTGGCCGATCCGACGACCCGGCGCGTGCTCGACTATGCCTCGCGCCTGATGGGCTTTCCGCGCCATCTGTCGCAGCATGTCGGCGGTTTCGTCATCACCCGCGACCGTCTCGACGAGGTGGTGCCGATCATGAACACGGCGGACGGCCGCTACATGGTCGAGTGGAACAAGGACGATCTCGATACGCTGAAGATCCTCAAGATCGATGTTCTGGCGCTCGGCATGCTCACCTGCCTTGCCAAGGCGATCAAGCTGCTCGCCGGCCATTACGGCAAGCCGATGACGCTTGCCAGCTTCTTCGAGGACCCGCGCGAAGAGGTCTATGACATGATCTGCCGGGCCGATACGCTGGGTGTCTTCCAGATCGAAAGCCGGGCGCAGATGAGCATGCTGCCGCGGCTGAAACCCCGGGTCTTCTACGATCTGGTGATCGAGGTGGCGATCGTCCGGCCGGGGCCGATCCAGGGCAATATGGTGCATCCCTACCTGAAGAACCGCAAGCTGGTGCAGGAGGGGCGGATGATCCGCTATCCGAAGCCCGAGCTCGAGGCCGTCTTGAAACGGACGCTCGGCGTGCCGCTGTTCCAGGAACAGGCCATGCAGATCGCCATCACCGCCGCCGGTTTCACGCCGGCCGAGGCCGACCGGTTGCGTCGGGCCATGGCGACGTTCCGCCGGACCGGACAGGTCGCCAATTTCCGCCAGCGCTTCATCGACGGCATGCTCAAGCGGGACTATGAGCTGGAATTCGCCGAGCATTGTTTCAGCCAGATCGAGGGGTTCGGCGAATATGGCTTTCCGGAAAGCCACGCGGCCTCCTTCGCGCTGCTGGTCTATGCGTCTGCCTGGGTCAAGACCTTCTATCCCGACGTCTTTTGCGCGGCGCTGCTCAATTCCCAGCCGATGGGTTTTTATGCGCCGGCCCAGTTGGTGCGCGATGCGCGCGAGCACGGGGTCGAGGTGCGGCCGGTCGACGTCAATGCCTCCGCCTGGGACAGCGTGCTGGAGACGGACGGCTTCGACGCCAGGCGGGTTGCGTCGCGCCATGCGGCGATGCGCAGGGTCATCCTGAGCACCAGGGCGGTGCGGCTCGGTTTCCGCCAGGTCAAGGGCCTGTCCGAGGCCGACATGAACCTGCTCGTGGCGCAGCGTGGCAGCGGCTATACCTCGGTGCGGGATCTGTGGATGCGGACAGGGCTGTCGCGGGCGGCGATCGAGCGGCTGGCGGATGCCGATGCCTTCGCCTCGCTGGGCTTGAGCCGTCGCGAGGCGCTGTGGGCGGCGCAGGCACTCGACCATCGGGCCGCCGTCGAGCATCTGCCGTTGTTTTCCGAGGCCGGCGGGCAGGAGGTCCAGGCGGAGGCCGAAATTGCGCTGCCGCCGATGCCGGCGGGCGAAGAGGTCATAAGCGATTATCGGGCGCTGTCGCTCTCCCTGAAGGCCCATCCGCTTTCCTTCCTGCGCGGGGAACTCGCCCGGGCCGGCGTTCTTCCATCCTCGGCGCTGGAGGAGACGGCCAATGGGCGGCGGGTCGCGGTGGCGGGCCTGGTGCTGGTGCGCCAGCGGCCGGGATCGGCCAAGGGGGTGATCTTCATGACCATCGAGGACGAGACCGGCGTCGCCAACATCATCGTCTGGCCGAAGACCTTCGAGCAATACCGCGCCGTCGTCATGGGCGCCCGGCTGGTGAAGATCCGCGGGCGGCTGCAGAAGGCGGACGGGGTGATCCATGTGGTTGCCGAGACTCTTGTCGATGCCAGTGAACGGCTCGGCTTGTTGCGCGAGGCGCTCAAGGATTTCGGCGGTCTTGCCCATGCCGACGAGGTGCGCCGCCCGGTCAACGAGCACCGGCATGAGGCCAAGTCGACCGGCTCCCTGGCGCGGCTGATCCGCGACGTGCCAGACCTTGTCGGCGATGTCTGGCATGCCATGCCGAAGGGGCGGAATTTTCATTGAGACGAGGCGCCGCTCCGCCCCGGTTGTCGGCGCGCGCATTCACGGGAGGCATGCCCCCGGAAATTTTCTTGACAAAGGCCATCCTGTTTAGCAGAAAGGAGGGGATTGAAGTCATGTTTGGAAGAGCGTCGAGGCCATGCTGGTCTGCAGCTGCAATTACATCACCGACAAGGATATCAAGGACGTCATCAACGCGCTCCTCGACGAAGATTGTTGGCAGTTGATTGTTCCGTCCAAGGTTTACCATGCCATGGGCAAGCGCGGCCGTTGCTGCGGCTGCTTTCCCAATGTCGTCGAGATCATCATTCGCACCACCGAGGACTATCATGCGTCCCGCCAGACAGATGGCGCGGAAGTGGTCGACTTCATGGAACGCCTGAAGCGCTTCCACGAGGAACAGAAGGCTGCGAGCCTCGAGCGTCGCCAGCGCGCCGCACAGGTTGCCTGACCGCCCCGGTTATTGCCCGCGCCCGGCACGGGATGCCCGATCGGCGCAAGCCATGCCAAGCCAAGCCGACATGCCCTTCGGCCTCCTGCCGTTTGGCAGCGTCTCCGCTCCAGACCGAGCAACGACACCACTCAGCCCATGTCCTCAGGCGTTTGCGGGCGGGAACCGCCCCCCATTCCTTCCTAGCCATGGTCTCGTCGTCTTCGGCCCCACGTGTTCCGGTGATCGCCTGCCGGTAAAGGGCATCACCCTCGGCGCGGGACCCGGTCCGCCTCAGCAAGCCGAGCAGGAGGGTGGCCGCAAGCGCACCCCTTCCCGCTGGTAAGCGGCGTCGGATCTCAACCGGCGTGACGCCGTGCTTCCCCCGGTCATGGGCAAGGAGGGATTCGCCCGACGTCACCGCACCAGATTGAAACAAAAGCGGAATTTTCACCGGAACTGTGCCGGTCCATCTCGACAGCAGGAGCGAACGGGCTTAGTTTCTCAGGCACAATTGCAGAGAAAGGACCCATCATGAAGGGTGATCAAAAAGTAATCGAACGGCTGAACGAAGCGCTTTTCCTGGAGCTCGGTGCCGTCAACCAGTATTGGCTCCACTATCGCCTGCTGAGTGACTGGGGCTATGCCAAGCTCGCCAAGAAGGAACGCGCCGAATCGATCGAGGAAATGCAGCACGCCGACAAGCTGATCGACCGCATCATCTTCCTCGAAGGCCATCCGAACCTGCAGACGGTCGCACCGCTGCGCATCGGCCAGAATGTCAAGGAAGTGCTCGAAGCCGATCTCGCCGGCGAATACGACGCCCGCACCGCCTACAAGGCCTCGCGCGACATCTGTTACCAGGCCGGCGACTATGTCAGCATGAAGCTGTTCGAGGAGTTGCTGATGGACGAGGAAGGCCATATCGACTTCCTCGAAACCCAGCTCGACCTGCTTTCGAAGATCGGCGAACAGAGCTATGGCCAGCTGAACGCCGATTCGGCTGACGCTTCGGAATAAGGCATCGGGGCCCGTCCGCAGAGGGCGGGCCGCGGATTGCCGGCAGGTATGTCGGCGGTGGTCGATCCCCTAGGATTGCCGAAGCTTATCGCGCCGATCCAGGTGTGGCCTCTTCTTGGTAAAGACTGCCCAAGGGCGAAAGCGGGCGGGGGCGCGGTGACGGCTGAGGCGCCGACGGACGCTTCGAGGCTCTCGCCCTGCTCGGGCACCTCAGCATGAGGGAGAGCGCGGAGCAGCCTGCGACACCAGATATATAGCCGGCAATGTTTTGTAGCCCTCCCGCCGTTGGGGTATCCGGTCCAACCTGTCGGCGCCTCAGCCACCCTCGTTAGGGTCCTGCCCTCAAGCGCATGCGGTGACGCAGACCCTCACTTCCACTCGTAGACCTTGTCGCCGCGAAGCGGGCGGCTGTCCACAAGGATGGCGGAGTCGGCGATCTTTGCGACATATTGCTCGGCGTCATGATCGTCGTTGAAGCCGACAAAGATCATGAACATGGCCGTCGCCTTCGGCTGGCCCTTCTTGCGGTAGGCGAAACTGACGGCGCAGGAGGGATATTGCGCGCCGATCGTCTGGGTTTCCGCGGCATCCTCGCCCTTCAGGTTTTCCAGCCTGCCATTGAAGGCGAGGAATTGGCTGAGGGCCATGAAATGGTCGATGGCGGCGAAGGCTGTCGCCTGGGCGATCTGGCGCGGGCTGTCGCCTGGACCGGAGCGGCCGTAATAGAGGCTGTCGGTCTGGCCCTTCCGCCTCTTCGTCTCGTAGACGACGAGCTTGCCGGAGGCGGCGAGTTCGATGTGCACGTCATAGGTCTGGAACCGATCGGGATGCTGGTCGAGCTCGGCAAGGAGGGTGCGCAGCGGCCGCACGTAATCTGCATAGAATTCAACCGACATGGCTCTGGTCCCCTGTGTTCGGCCTCCCATAGCATTGCCGGGCGGGAAGAGGCTATAGCGCGCGCCGTCGCGGATGGAGGGGGATGATGCTTGCCGGAAAATGGAGGGTTACGCCCGGCCATGCGCGTCCGGTGCCGAGCGGATCGGCGGCCAGCCGCTGGCGAGGCGGGGCAATTTCGACGGGCGCGGCGCTTGCAGGCGATGAAAGTTTCTCCCGGACCGGCCGCGGCCAGAGAGCCTCACTTCCGGTGGATGCCTCTTGTCCGTTCCCCGCCGCAGGCGGTGAAACCGCCCGGGCTTCCGGTGACGCGGGCGTCTCCTAGCCGGCGAGATGGTTGAACTCGGCGACCACCTGTTCGTAGACGCTGCGCTTGAACGGCACGATCAGGTCGGGGAGTTCGGCCATCGGCTTCCACGCCCAGGCGTCGAACTCCGCGGCATGGCCGCCCGGCGGCGGGTCGATGGCGATCTCGCTCTCGTCGCCTTCGAAGCGGAAGGCGAACCAGCGCTGCGTCTGGCCGCGATACTTGCCGCGAAGGCCGATGCCGATCAGTTCGGCGGGCAGGTCGTAATTGATCCAGCGGCTTGCTTCGGCCAGCAGCGACACGCTCTTCATGCCGGTTTCTTCATAGAGTTCGCGGATCGCCGCCGGTAGCGGGGCCTCGCCGTCGTCAATGCCGCCCTGCGGCATCTGCCAGAGCATGGGCGAACCGTCATATTCCGAATTCCCTTCGGGAATGCGGCGCCCGGCCCAGACCAGGCCCGCCGGATTGAGCACCATGATGCCGACGCAGGGGCGATAGGGCAGGTCTTCGGCGCGGATCTTCGGGCTCACGGTCTTTTCCATCCTGTCCTCTTACTGTCCGGCCTCCGCCGCAAGGGCGGAGACGCCGACGATTTCAATTCCCCGCCCGGCCGCCTCCTCGCTCCACTGGCGGATCGCGGCGATCGTCTCGTCGAAGGCGGCCGCCGTTCCGATGGCCTGACCGTTGCGGCGGGCGATGCGTTCCAGCTCATCGAGCTTGGCCAGCACGGCCGCCTTCTCCGGCTGTCCGTCGAGCAGAAGCGTGCCCTGGGCATAAGGCATGCCGATCGCCTTGGCAAAGCTGTCCGTCAGCGATCGCGCCGTCGAGCCGTCGTCGAGGAAGAGCAGGCCGCGGCCGCCGATGTCGCGCATGATCGGCTCGAAGGCTACGGCATCCGACATGTATTTCGCGCCCATATAGTTCATGATGCCGGTGTAGTTGGTGATGCGGCCCATGGCCTGATGCAGTTTCTTCAGGGATTCGGCCGGCTGGTCGGTCGTCAAGAGCGTGCCGCGACCGGGGTTGTTGGCCGGATAGTCGAAGGGCTCGAAGGGAACTTGCAGCAGAATCTCATGGCCCTTGCGGCGCGCCTCCTGCATCCAGCGCGAAAGGCTGTTGCCGGTGGCGGCGAAGGCGAGCGTCACTTCTTCCGGCAGATCGCGGATGGCACGCTGGCTGCCGGTCTGGCTGAGCCCGATGCCGCCGACGACGATGGCGACGCGGGTGGCGCGGGCGCCCGACCAGGGGCGCGCATATTGCTCGAAGGGTCTCAGGCCATCGGGGCCGATGATCGGCAGGCGGCCTTCCGGCGTGTTCTCCAGCAGATCGTCGTTGGGAAGGGCGGCAACGCGGCTGTCCTGGCCCAGCCTCTGATTGTCGATCAGCACCGGCCCGCTTCCGTCGCGCGGCTTGGGGCTGAACTTGGTGACGACCGATCCGTCGTCGGTCACGGTGCGCTGGACGGTTGCCCCGCCGAGCGGCCGGCTGGCAGCGAGGTTCTGACCGGAGTCCCCGGGGGGCGCGGCTGCGCCGGGCGGCAGCGCCGTCTGGTCGGCCGGATCGTCGGCAAGCGGCGGCGCTTCGGAGAACTGGCGAAGCGGCAGCGGCGCGACGGCGGAATAGGTGGAAAGGCCGAGCACGGAAACGAGCGCGAGGCTGCCGAGCACGACGGCAGCGGAGGGCCGGCGACGCGAACCTTTCGCCGGCTTGCGGCCCTGGCCGAGCGGTGCGTGGAGATCGGCGCTCAAGGTTCTATCGGCTCCCGTCGGCTCGCAAATGCAAGCGGGCGCCGGATGTCTCCGGCGCCCCATTTCTTACTTTGCCACGACGGCCTTCTGCGGGTCGGCCGGGAAGGCGGGGTCGGTCTTGACCCCGCGCAGCAGGTCGAGCGCATAGTTCAGCTGCAGGTCGTCCTTGGCTTCCGGCGGCACATAGGCGACCGAGCCGGAGCCCTCGTCACTCTCGTTCTGGCCCTTGATGTGGCCCTTCAACGCCGATTCGCCCTCGGCGCGTACCTTGCCCTGGAGCTCTTCCGGCAGCGGCTGCTCGACCTTGATGTCCGGCTCGATGCCGGTGCCCTGGATCGACTTGCCGGACGGCGTGTAATAGAGCGCTGTGGTCAGACGCAGCGCGCCCTTTTCGCCCATCGGGATGATGGTCTGGACCGAGCCCTTGCCGAAGGAGCGGGTGCCGACGACGGTGGCGCGCTTCAGGTCCTGCAGCGCGCCTGCGACGATTTCCGACGCGGACGCCGAACCGCCGTTGACCAGCACGACGAGCGGCTTGCCGTCGGTCAGGTCGCCCGCGCTGGCATTGAAGCGGCGGGTATCTTCCGGATCGCGCGAGCGGGTGGAGACCACTTCGCCGCGCTCGAGGAAGGCGTCGGAGACATAGATCGCCTGGTCGAGCAGGCCGCCCGGGTTGAGGCGCAGGTCGAGGACGAAGCCCTTCAGCTTGTCGGCCGGCACGTCCGTCTTGATCTTCTCGATCGCGGCTTCCAGGTCGTCATAGGTCTTCTCGGTGAAGGAAATGACGCGGAGATAGCCGACATCGCCCTCGACGCGCGACTTGACGGCGCGGATCGGAATGATTTCGCGGACGATGGAAAGCTCGATCGGCTTGTCGGCGCCCTTGCGCAGGATGGTCAGCTTGATCGGCGTGTTGACCTCGCCGCGCATCTTGTCGACCGCTTCCTCAAGCTTGAGGCCGCGTACCGATTCGCCGTTGATTTCGGCGATCAGGTCGCCGGCGAGAATGCCGGCCTTGGCGCCGGGGGTATCGTCGATCGGGGTGATGACCTTGACCAGTTCGTCCTCGACCGTCACCTCGATGCCGATGCCGCCGAACTCGCCGCGGGTCTGGGTCTGCATGTCGGCCGCGTCCTTGGCGTTCATGTAGACCGAATGCGGATCGAGCGAGGTCAGCATGCCGTTGATGGCATTCTCGACCAGCTTTTCCTCATCCGGCGGCGTGACGTATTGCGCACGGATGCGCTCGAACACGTCGCCGAAAATCGACAGCTCCTTGTAGGTGGAGGTGCCTGCGGCCTGTGCAGGAACGCCCGCCGAATAGAGAACGCTCATCGCGGTGGCGCCCATGAGCGCACCGACGATAACAAGAGAAGCCCTACGAATCATTCTGTGCCTTTCCAGAGCCACTTCCGGTCCACCACGCGCGGGAATCGACCGGCTTTCCATCTTTCCGAAATTCAATGTAGAGGGTCGGGCGATCCGTTTCCAGCGCCAATGCCGTTGCGCTCGCCACTCTTTTCTCCCCCATCACCGCCAGGGGCTCGCCGGATAGAACGAACTTGCCCTGACCAGTGCTGATGCGGTCCATGCCGGACAAGACCATGTGATAGCCGTCGCCGGTATTCAGGATGATCATCTGCCCGTAGCTGCGGAACTCGCCGGCATAGACAACCCAGCCGTCGGCGGGGGCCGTTACCAGCGAGCCGGGGGCCGAGGCAATCACCATGCCCTTGGCCTCGTGTCCCGTGCCGTCCGGATCACCGAACTGGCGCAGGATTTCGCCGGCCGCCGGCAGTTCCAGTTTCTGCTTCAGATCTGAAAAGGCATATGCCGGGGCAATGCGGTTTTTATCGGGCAATGAGGATGCCGCCAGTTCCCTTGCCTTCTGCCTTTGTTCCTCGGTCAAGCGCTGCAGGCGCTCCTCTTCGGCACGGGCCTTTTCCGCCGCCTCGCGGACCGAGCGGATCTCCGTCTCCAGACTGGAAATCAGGCCTTCCATGCTGGAGGCGCGGGCCGCCAGCTCCTCGGCGCGGCGTTTTTCGCTGGCAAGCTCGAGGGAGTTGCGCCGCGACAGCCGGTCGTTCTCGACGAGCAGCATGTCCATTCGGCGCTCCTCTTCCTGGCGGCTGGACATGGTGGCGACCAGCGTCTCCGTTTCCTTCTGGCCTTCGAGCCGCAAGCGCAGCAGTTCGCCGAGGTCGGCCGCGAGCTTTTCCGTCTCGTGGCGGATGCCGGGAACCACCGCGCCGAGCAGGATCGCGGTGCGGACCGAGGCGAGCGCATCCTCCGGGCTGACCAACAGGGCCGGCGGCGGGTTGCGGCCCATGCGCTGCAAGGCGGCCAGAACCTCGGCGAGGATGGCGCGGCGATCCTTGAAGGAAGCGCGGATCTTGTCTTCCCTGATACCGAGATCGGCGAGTTTCTTCTCGCCGGCGGCGATCTTGCGCTCGAGTTCCTTGCGCCGTGCCGCCGACTCGATCAGCGCCTGCCTCAGGCTTTCGGAAGTCTTGGAAAGGGTGGCGATGCTCTCTTCGAGCTCGGCGGCCTTCTCATCGGAGACCTGCATCGAGCGGGAAAGCTCCTGCAATTCCCGGCCGACCTCGTCGCGTTTCTGGCGAAGGGCGAGCGCCGCGTCATCGGCGGCCGGATCGGGCGCGGCGGGATCGGCTGCCACCGGGGCCGGCGGGGCGGTCACGGCCGGCGCGGGGCCTTGAGCGATGGCGTGCGTGTCCGGGTCCAGAAACGGGCCGCCCAGCAGCATCGCCGACGCCAGCAGCACCGCGCGGATCGCGGGGCGGCGCTCGGCTGGTTCGGCTGTGATGGATGGACGGTGGTCGTGTCGCAAGGCGCTATCCCGGTTCGCGGCGGAAAATACGCTGATTTGGCCGGTTGCGCAAAGCGGTGTTGCGAGGTCCTGATCGCGACCGTCAGGCGCGGTGATAGGGGTGGCCGGAAAGGATGGTCACGGCGCGATAGAGCTGCTCGGCGAGAAGGATGCGCACCACTTGATGCGGCCAGGTCATACGCCCGAGATTGAGGACGAGTTTGGTCTTTTCGCGCAAGTCCTGATCGACGCCGTCGGCGCCGCCGATGACGATGGCCAGGTCCCGCTGGCCGCGGTCGCGGTGGTCGCCGATCAAATCGGCGAATTCCTGGCTATCGAGCGCCTTGCCGCGCTCGTCGAGAATGATAACGAGGGCGCCCTCGGGCATCGCCTTGACAAGTTCGGCAGCCTCCTCGCGCTTGCGGGTCGCGGCATTGGAGGCCCGGCTTTCGGCAATTTCGACCGAGCGAAGGAATTCGAGCCCGCAGGCGGGCCCGGCTTTTGCGAAGCGGTCGAGATAACGGGACGCGAGTTCCTTCTCCGGCCCGGCTTTCAGCCGGCCCACGGCATAAATGCCCACGCGCATGTCTCGATCCTTCCATTTCAGCCGCGCAACCCACACGGCGGCAAAGCGCGACGCTTGCCGCTTGTCAGGGCTTCGCTGCTGCCGCGATCGATGTCAACGGCAGCGGGCCGTCGGTGTCAGTGCAGCGTGCCTTCCTCGATGTCCGGAGCAGCCCACATCTTTTCGATGTTGTAGAACTCGCGGATCTCGGGGCGGAACACATGCACGATGATGTCACCGGTATCGATCAGCACCCAGTCGCCGGCTTCCATTCCCTCGACACGGGGAGAGCCGAAACCCTCGTCCTTGAGGTCGGAAATCAGGTGCTCGCTGATCGCCGCCACATGCCGGTTGGAGCGCCCGGAGACGACGATCATGTAGTCGCCCAGCGCGGATTTTCCGACAATGTTGATGGTGACGATATCTTCTGCCTTGGAGTCCTCGAGGCTCGCGAGGACCAGCTCAAGCGCGCGGGCTGCGGCATCGGCGCCACGTTCCGGGCTTTTCGGGATGACGACATGCGTCTTTCCCTTGGTGTGTACTGTTGTCAGAGTTTTCCCTTTCTTTGCGGAACAGCACGAAGGTGATTCCCACGATCGGAAATCACCCATAGAAGGTGGCATCGATCCGTTAATCTTTCAAGGGATAGCCCGAAGCAGCGGGGCTTTTCACCTGCGCTTCAGTTCGCCGCCGCCTCGCGCAGCGCGGTCGAGGAGAGCGTCGAGCGGGGACCGTGAATGAAGGTCCAGGCCGGGGCCTTCTTCTTCCACAAAACGCCGGCATCGTCCTCGTCGATGCGTGCATAGTCGAAGGTGCGGGCCATCTTCGAGGAAAGATAGGAAAGCGTCGACCCCGGCCGGTCGATCACCGCGATCGGAAAGGTCATGGCGATGCGCTGCCAGTGCTGCCAGCGGTGAAAGCCTGCGAGATTGTCCGCGCCCATGATCCAGATGAACCGGGCGTCGCGGTTGCGCGCCTTGACATGGTCGAGCGTCTTGGCCGTGTAGCTGGTGCCGAGCGTCTGCTCGAAGGCCGTGACCTTGATGCGTGGATCTTCGGCCAGCGCCTCGCACTTTGCCAGCCGCTCGGACAGCGGCGCCAGGTTGCCGCGGCTTTTCAGCGGGTTGCCGGGGGTGACGATCCACCAGAGCTGGTCGAGACCGAGGCGGCGAAGGGCGATTTCGGCGACAAGCGCATGGCCCTGGTGCGGCGGATTGAACGAGCCGCCGAACAGGCCGACGACCATGCCCGGTTCGACATGCGGCATGAAACGATGGCGATGGGCGATCGCTTCCTCGGCCACCTTAGGGTCGCACCTGTCCGGTGCCGTGCACCCGGTATTTGAACGAGGTCAGCTGTTCGACCCCGACGGGGCCGCGCGCGTGCATCTTGCCGGTGGCGATGCCGATTTCGGCGCCCATGCCGAACTCGCCGCCATCGGCGAACTGGGTCGACGCATTGTGCAGCAGGATCGCCGAATCGATCTCGTTGAAGAAGCGCTCGACGACCGCGGGGTTCTCGGCGATTACCGCCTCGGTGTGGTGGGACGAATAGCGGGCTATGTGATCGATCGCGCCCGACACGCCATCGACGATGGCGACCGCGATGATGGCGTCGAGATATTCGGTGCGCCAATCCTCTTCCGTCGCGGCCTTGAAGCCCGGATGGATCTTCAGCACGGTCGGCGAGGCATGGATCTCGCAGCCGGCCTCCGTCAGCGCTTCGAGGATCGGCATCAGATGCGTGCCGATCGCCGCGCTGTCGACGAGAAGGGTTTCGGCGGCGCCGCAGATGCCGGTGCGGCGCATCTTGGAATTGACGACGATGCGCTTTGCCATATCGACATCGGCCGAGGCGTCGACATAGACGTGGCACAGGCCCTCGAGATGAGCAAAGACCGGAACGCGCGCCTCCGATTGGACACGAGCGACAAGGCTTTTTCCGCCGCGCGGCACGATCACGTCGATCGACCCGTCGAGACCGGTCAGCATGGCGCCGACGGCGGCGCGGTCGGGCACGGGTACCAGCTGGATCGCATCCGCCGGCAGGCCGGCCTTCTCAAGGCCCTTCACCAGGCAGGCATGGATTGCCCGCGAAGAATTGAGCGAGTCCGAGCCGCCGCGCAGGATCACGGCATTGCCGGATTTGAGGCAGAGCGCGCCTGCGTCGGCGGTGACGTTGGGGCGGCTCTCATAGATCACGCCGATGACGCCGAGCGGCGTGCGCACACGCTCGATCTCGAGGCCGTTCGGCCGGTCCCAGGCGGCGATCACCTCGTTGACCGGATCCTTCAGTTCGGCGACGGCGCGAATGCCGGCGGCGATCGCTGCGATGCGGGCCGGATCGAGCGTCAGGCGGTCGATGAAGGATGCGGCAAGGCCACTGTCTTCGGCATTCTTCAGGTCGACCGCATTGGCCGCCAGGATGGCTTGCTCGTCGGCGAGAATGGCATCGGCCATGGCGGCAAGCGCGGCGTTTTTCGCGGTTGTCGAGGCTATCGCCAATGGCCGGGCGGCGGCGCGGGCGCGCCTGCCGATGTCCAGCATCAGCGCATCGACGTCGGTCAGATCGGCTTTGGCCTTGTCAAGCATGGGCTTCGTCCTTGTTGTCGGCCTGCGCGGGGTCATGCTTGTGCGCCGGATCGGTCATCACCAGGTCGTCACGATGGATCATGGCGGCGCGACCGGCATAGCCGAGAATGGCCTCGATCTCGGAGGATTTGCGCCCGGTGACGCGGCGCGCCTCCTCGGCGTCGTAGCTGGCGAGGCCGCGGGCGATTTCCCGCCCCTGCGTGCCGATCACCGAGACGGTGTCGCCCCGGCTGAACTGGCCGACGACCTGGCGGACGCCGGCGGGCAGCAGGCTCTTGCCAGCCTTCAGCGCCGTCTGGGCGCCGGCATCGACATGCAGTTCGCCGGCGGCCTGGAGCTGGCCGGCGATCCAGGTCTTGCGGGCGGTGACGGGGGTCTTGGCGGGGGCGAACCAGGAATGGCGGGCGCCGGTCTCGATGGCCTTCAGCGGGTGGTCGGTCTTGCCCGAAGCGATGATCATGGCGCAGCCCGCACCGGTGGCGATCTTGCCGGCGTCGATCTTGGTACGCATGCCGCCGCGCGACAGTTCGGAGGCGGCGCCGCCGGCCATGGCCTCGATCTCCGAGGTGATCTCGGCGATCGTGTCGAGGAAGCGGGCATTGGGGTCGAGATGCGGCGGGGCGGTATAGAGCCCGTCGATGTCGGAGAGCAGGACCAGAAGGTCGGCGCCGGCCATGGTGGCGACGCGGGCGGCGAGGCGATCATTGTCGCCGTAGCGGATCTCGGTGGTGGCGACCGTGTCGTTCTCGTTGATGATCGGCACGGCGCCGATCTTCAGGAGCTGCTGCAGCGTGGCGCGGGCGTTCAGATAACGGCGGCGTTCCTCGGTGTCGCCAAGCGTCAGCAGGATCTGGCCGGCGACGATCGACGATCGCGACAGGCTCTCCGACCAGTGGCGGGCAAGGGCGATCTGGCCGACGGCCGCGGCCGCCTGGCTTTCCTCGAGCTTGAGGCCTCCGGACGGCAGGTCGAGTACGGTGCGGCCAAGGGCGATCGCGCCCGACGAGACGACCAGCACGTCGATGCCGCGAGCCCTAAGCTCGGCGATGTCGTCGCAGATCGCGTCGAGCCAAGCCTTCTTCAGGCCGCTGCCGCGATCGACCAGCAGGGCCGAGCCGATCTTGATGACGATGCGCCTGTAGCGCGTCAGCGATTTGGCTCCGGCCGACATTTATTCATCGCCTTCCGTTTCCTGGTCGCGCTTGCGGTTGCGGTCGCGTTTTTCCGGGAGCGGGATATTGCCGCTCTCGGCGACGATGATGTCGCGCAACTGGCGGAGCGCCTCCGTCATGCCCTTGCCGGTGATGGCGGAGAGCAGGAGCGGAGTCTTGCCGCACGCCTTCTTCAGCTCCTGCGCCTTCTGCTTCAGGCCTTCCTCGTCGAGCACGTCGATCTGCGACAGGGCGACGATCTCGGGCTTGTCCTCCAGCCCGCCGCCATAGGCTTCGAGCTCGTGCTTGACCGTCTTGTAGGCCTGGCCAACATGCTCTTCCTGGGCGGAGACGAGATGCAGCAGCACGCGGGTGCGCTCGACATGGCCGAGGAAGCGGTCGCCGATGCCCACTCCTTCATGGGCGCCCTCGATCAGGCCTGGAATGTCGGCGAGGATGAATTCGCGCTCGTCGACGGTCGCGACGCCGAGGTTCGGATGCAGCGTGGTGAAGGGATAGTTGGCGATCTTCGGCCGCGCCCGGGTGACGGCTGCGAGGAAGGTCGACTTGCCGGCATTGGGAAGCCCGACCAGACCGGCATCGGCGATCAGCTTGAGCCGCAGCCAGACCGTCTTTTCCTCGCCTTCGAGGCCTGGATTGGCCCAGTTGGGCGCCTGGTTGGTCGCCGACTTGAAATGCGCGTTGCCGAAGCCGCCATTGCCGCCCTTGGCGATGCGAAAGCGCTGGCCCTCGATCGTCATGTCGACGATCAGGGTCTCGTTGTCTTCCTCGAAGATCTGCGTGCCGACCGGCACCTTCAGCGTCACGTCCTCGCCGTTGGCGCCGGTGCGGTTGCGGCCCATGCCGTGCGTGCCGGTCTTGGCCTTGAAGTGCTGCTGGAAGCGGAAGTCGATGAGCGTGTTGAGGCCGTTGACAGCCTCCACCCAGACATCGCCGCCGCGGCCACCGTCGCCGCCGTCCGGACCGCCGAACTCGATGAATTTTTCACGGCGGAAGGAGACGCTGCCGGCGCCACCGTCACCGGAGCGGATGTAGACCTTTGCCTCGTCGAGAAATTTCATGCTTCTGCCAATTGATTGCGGGTCGGGATGAGTGAATTTGCGTGGGCCATCGATATAGCCGGTTGAGCCGGAGGTCAAAGAGTATCGTCATATTCTTCGGCTCGCGCGGTGGCTCGAAGCGGAGCTCACTGCGCCGATCGGGCCTTGCCGAGTGCCACGGCCGAGGCCCGGGGCGACGATGCGCCGCCCCGGGCCGGATTTGTCACGGCCAGCGGAAGTCCGCCGCGGTCAGCCGCGTATCGATATGCGGCGCTGCAGCATTGCGCGCGCGGGAATAAAGCGTGCCGCAGCGCAGGATCGAAAAGCCGAGCTTGTCCTGGATACGCAGCGAGGCTGCATTGTCGGCGAAGGCGCCGGAATGAAGCTCCGCCTGCGGCATGCGTCGGAAGAATCGCTCGATCGCCGCACCCGCCGCCTCGCTCATCAGCCCCTTGCCCCAGTAGAACCGGTTCAGCCAGTAGCCGAGATGCCAGAGGCCGTGGCGCAGTTCGATCGAAACTACGCCGAGATGGACATCGTCGCCGGTGGTGATGGCGAGCGACCAGTGCGGCGTGATGCCGGAGGTTGCGCGGCTCAACCAGTCGGTGGCGTCCTGCCGGTCATAGGGAAGAGCCACGCGCGCCAGCATGCGCACGACCTGATAGTTGTTGAGCGATTCGGCGATCGCCGACGCGTCGCTCATGCGATGCGGACGCAGCGTCAATCGCGCGGTCTCGATGACCGGGCAGGGCCCGGGCATCGAGGGTGACGTCTTCATCAGGGGCGCGTTCATCACCGCATCTCCCCCCAGCTCTTCAGCGACATCCAGGTCTTGCGGTCGAGCCTGTACCATTCGACCGGCATCATGCCGCCCATGGCCAGACTGCCAACCATGCCCGAGCCCTGGAACTGGAAGCCGCACTTCTGGATCACCCGGCGCGAGGCGATGTTGGTGACCCGGCAGCGCCCGTCGATATGGGCGATGTCGCGGGTGCGAAAGGCCATGTCGATCAATGCATGGGCCGCCTCCGTGGCATAACCTCTGTTCCAGTGCGGCTCGCCGAGCCAGTAGCCGATCTCCAGCGTGTCTTCGTCATTGACATGCGGCTCCAGCGCGCAGCAACCGAGGAATTCGCCGTTGTCGGCCTTGGTGATCGCATAGACGCATTTGCCAATCTCGCCAGCATTCGTGCGTCGCACGAAATCGGCCGCATCGCGTGCCGTGTACGGGTGCGGCATGCGCGATACCATCGTGGCAACGGCGGCATTGTTGGCGAGATGGGCAAGGGCGTCGATGTCTTCTTCGTGGGGCGCGCGCATGACGAGCCTCTGCGACAGCAAGACGGGGCAATCGCTCCGTAACCGATCCGGCCTCAACCGGTCCTGGGGTGACCGCGACGGGTCGACCCTCGATAGTTCGATCTGCATGGTTCAGTCTCCTTCTGGTTGAAAAGGCAAAAGAAAAAGGGGAGATGGCGCCCCATCTCCCCTGTTTTCAAGACTGAACCTAGTACGGCCAGCCGGGTCGATGAGACGCCGGCTGTTTAGAGCGTACCGGCTTTATTCCGCTGCTTCCGCCGCTTTCGGCATCACCGACACATACACCTTGCCATTGGCCTTGGTACGGTAGGCGACATTGCCTTCGATGAGCGCAAATACGGTATGATCCTTGCCCATGCCGACATTGGCGTCCGGATGCCACTGGGTACCGCGCTGACGCACGATGATGTTGCCCGGGATGACGGCTTCGCCGCCGAACTTCTTCACGCCAAGGCGCTTGGAATTCGAATCGCGACCGTTACGCGACGAACCGCCAGCTTTTTTGTGTGCCATTGGAGTTCTCCTTTAAAACCTGTTGTCTCGTTGACCGTTACGCAGCGACGATGTCGGTGATGCGAACGACGGTGTGGTGCTGGCGATGGCCGCGCGAACGCTTGGAATTCTGGCGACGACGCTTCTTGAACGCGATCACCTTCTTGCCACGGTTGTGCTCGACCACTTCCGCCTTGACCGATGCGCCGGCCACGAAGGGCAGGCCGATCTTGGCATCGGCACCAACGCCGACCATGAGAACTTCAGTGAATTCGATAGTCGCACCAGCTTCGGCTTCCAGCTTTTCGATGGTCAGCACGTCGTTGGCGCTCACGCGGTACTGCTTACCGCCGGTCTTGATGACTGCGAACATTGGTTATCCTTTCATGTTCGTTCCGGCTCTGCCTGGTAACCAGGCGGCCGTCTTCTTGTCAGTCGATGTTGAAGCAGGCCCTGAAATCGTCAACGATCGCGGCGCCTGCCGGTGGAGTTCCGCCGGGGCGGAGAAATCAGGACACAGTTGGCCCATGTCTAATTCACGGCTCGCATACGTGACGGGCCAAAAACTGTCAAGATGAAAGCTTGAGATAGTTGGATTTTCGCCCTTGCAAGCCCGACATTTGCCCGCTAAGAGACAGCCCGCGCACAACTTGCGCCGACCAGCAAAGCGGAGAGGTGGCTGAGTGGTCGAAAGCACCGCACTCGAAATGCGGCGTGCCTGCAAGGGCACCGTGGGTTCGAATCCCACCCTCTCCGCCATTGACTATTGTTTTCGTTGACGTTTTTCTCTTGTGCTGAACAATGGGCCCAGTTCTAGGCCCACTTTGGCGCATCACTGCCGTTTCTCTCGAACATCGTTGTTGAAACGGAAGCTTGGCTCTAGGCATTCTTATCAGCACTGGCAAGCCTGTCGCGATTCGCCTTACGCCATTTTTCCGCTTACGGCTTTAGAAGGCGCAGGAAACCGGATTTTGGCTGCAGTCCGAGTAGTGGAAGATGGCTAGCTGCGATATGAAGGACTACCGGCAAGGAATAAACTCGGCCCTCCGAACTTCGCCGGTTGCCTCAAGCCGATCTGGCTGATGAAATAGCTAAGAGTGGTGCTTGGCGAGCGGTCACATCATTGCGATCTCAGTTCGCGTCGTCGATAGCTTCCTTCCGAAGTTACCCGGCAAGTAGGAATGCGTTTCACACCAACCTTCCGTTCCGTGGCGCGATCTGCCCGTCATGTTCCGAGACTCACTTCGGACTGGTGAACCGACCGGAACAAGGCTCATGCTTGGACCGCTGATCTTGACCGCCAGTCGATCTGGAGAGCTGCGACAGATGCGGAGGGATGAGATCGACTTCGCCGACGCTGTCTGGATCGTCCCAGCCTCCCGCATGAAAGCAAAGGTGGTTCACCGGGTGCCATTGACGCCGCGGGCGATCGAGATCCTGGAAATGCAGTTGGACGCATCCGACAGTGGAGAGGGGATGATCTTCCCTTTCTAGTATAATAGCCCGATCAGCGACATGGTGCTCACTAAATTCTTGTGCGACAAGAATATAGCCAGCGATACACCTGGTCGGATCGCAACCGCGCACGGTTTCCGCCCAAGCTTCCGTGACTGTGCATCTGAGAACGGCTATCCGAAGGATGTCGCTAGCGGGCACTTGCCCACACCGTCAAGAATGCGGTCGAGGCCGCATATCACCGGACGGATCTTTGGAACAACGGCGAAGACGGAATGGGAGCGGCATTGTTTAGGATCAACGGCCGTCCGGCGATCAGCGATGTGACTAAGCGGGCCTTACGGATGCCGTCCGGAAGCACCCCAGAAACAGGATAGAACGTCTCGTAAGTTGCAATTGTCGCGCTCCAACTATTCAATGGTGCCAAACTGATTCTGGGCCACCAATGACCAAACCCTTTTATGCTGAGCCAATCCTCAACTCGCCCTACGAAGTACCAACCCGTCACCATGCTTTGTCGGAAAACGGTGAACCGCTTGACCATCCCCCGATCGAGGGACGGCGGCGATCGGAATATATTGCACCCGTACCCAAGAGTAGGCGATCGAAGGAGGGGACGAAGAAGCAGGCTAGCCTAGATCTGGACCAACAGGACGCCGGGGCGGCACGTTACAATCTCTCCAAGCTGATCAACGAGATCCGCGGCCATGTCGAAACTTGGCGAAAGCTCCCCAATCCAAACGATTGGGGCGTCACACCGACAACCCAGCGCCTGCTTCAGCATTGGCGCAGCAGTTCGTTCTCTGGACCAAGGCCATTTTTCTGCCAAGTGGAGGCCGTAGAGACCGCAATCTGGCTTGCCGAGGTTGCACGCAATCGTAAGCAATACGCCCATATCTACCGCCATCTTGAAGAGGCGAACCGCGATGCCAATCCGGATCTCTTCCGCATAGCACTGAAGCTTGCCACTGGCGCCGGCAAGACGACCGTCATGGCGATGCTCATTGCCTGGCAGGCGATCAATTCTGCGCGGCAGCCGAATTCCAATCTCTTCTCGCGTGGCTTCCTGATCGTCGCACCTGGCATCACGATCAAGGATCGCCTCCGCGTCCTGAAGCCATCTGACGGCAACAGCTACTACCGCACGCGCGAGCTCGTTCCCCAAGACATGATGCCGGATCTGAACAAGGCAAAGATCGAGATCGTCAACTATCACGTCTTCCAGCGTCGCAAGACCCACAGTTTGAATGCCGTCGGCCTGCGACTGATGAAGGGTTGGAAGAATGAAGACATTGAGGAACTGGAAACCGAAGGCGCCATGCTGCAGCGCGCCTGCGGCGACCTTCTTCAACTTAAGAACATCGTCGTCATCAACGACGAAGCCCATCACTGCTATCGCGAGCGGCCCGACAGTCATGAGGAAGATGAACTGAAGGGCGAGGACAAGGAGGAGGCCAAGGAAAACAACGAGGCCGCCCGGCTGTGGATTTCCGGTATCGAGGCCTTGAAGCGCAAAGTAGGCGTGCGCTCGGTCTATGATCTGTCCGCGACCCCCTTCTTCCTGCGAGGCTCAGGTTATGAAGAGGGCACGCTCTTTCCCTGGGTCGTGTCGGACTTCTCACTGGTTGATGCCATCGAATGCGGCATCGTCAAGCTGCCGCGGGTGCCCGTCTCCGACAATTCCGTCAACTCCGCGATGCCGGTCTACCGCAATCTGTGGGACCATATCGGCAAGCAGATGCCGAAGAAGGGCGCTGCCAAATCCGGCAACCTGGATCCTCTCCAGATGCCGGCTCCTCTCCAGACGGCGCTTTATTCGCTTTATTCCCATTATGAGAAGGAATTCGACGCATGGGAAAAGGCCGGCATCGGCGTGCCGCCAGTCTTCATCGTGGTCTGCAACAACACCGCCAGCTCCAAGCTTGTCTATGAGTGGATTTCCGGCTGGCAACGCGGGGACGAGGGCGAAGCCGTCACCAAGCATCACGGGCACCTGAAACACTTCAGCAACTTCGACCAGTACGGCAATCCTCTGCCAAAAATGAACACGCTTCTGATTGACAGCCAACAACTCGAATCCGGCGAAGCGCTCGATCCCAATTTCCGCGAGATCGCCAAGGCAGAAATCGAACAGTTCAAGCGCGAAAAGGCGGAACGGGACGGAGCCGCCGAAGCCGAAAAGGTCACCGAAGCGGAACTGTTGCGCGAAGTCATGAACACTGTCGGCCAGAAGGGTCGGCTGGGCGAGCAGATCCGGTGCGTCGTGTCCGTTTCCATGCTGACCGAAGGTTGGGACGCGAACACCGTCACCCATATCCTCGGCGTCCGCGCTTTCGGGACACAGCTTCTCTGCGAGCAAGTGATTGGCCGCGGGCTGCGCCGCCAGTCCTATGAGCTGAACGACAAGCAGCTGTTTAACACCGAATATGCCGACATCCTCGGCATTCCCTTCGACTTCGCGACCGAGCCCCAGGACGTGGTCCGTACGCCACCGAAGCCGACCACGCGGGTCTACGCACTGAAGGAACGTGGCAACCTGTCGATCCGCTTTCCTCGGGTGGCCGGCTACCGCACCGAGCTTCCGTCAGAGAATTTTTCCGCGAGCTTCAGTCCTGATTCCGTCCTCACGCTGACGCCCGAGTTGGTCGGTCCCTGCAAGGTGCGTCTCGAAGGCCTGGTCGGCGAAGGACATGACATCGCGCCCGATGCTCTCGATGACATGCGGCCGAACACCGTTGCTATCCACCTGACGAAGAAGCTCATCGAGCTCTATTTCCGGGAGCCGGATCAGGACGTGCCCTACTACCTTTACAATCAGCTCCAGCCGATCACCCGGCGTTGGGTCAATCAATGCCTGAAGCTGATGGGCGGGACGAAGACCGGCATGCTGACATACGCGGAACTGGCGGAAAAGGCCTGCGAGCTGATCTACCAGGCGATTGTGCGTAGCGCCGGCGAAGAGGGCACGGGCCTGGTCAAGGCTATGCTCGATCCCTACAACCCGCATGGCTACACCGACTTCGTCTCCTTTATCACCACCAAGCAGAACCTGTGGCGCACCACGCTTTCCCACGTGAATTATGTCGTCTGCGACAGCGACTGGGAGGCGGAGTTTGCGCGTGTGGTTGAATCGCATCGGGCGACGATCTCCTATGTGAAGAATCAGGCGCTCGGCTTCGAAGTGCCCTATCGTGTCGGCAGCGTACCTCGCCGCTACATTCCGGACTTCATCATCCAAGTCGATGACGGGCGAGGTCCCGACGATCCATTGAACCTGATCGTCGAGGTCAAGGGATTCCGCGGCAGCGACGAGCAGATCAAGGCCGAAACAATGGCCAATCTTTGGGTGCCGGGGGTCAACAATCTCAAGACCTATGGCCGCTGGGCCTTTGCCGAATTCCGCGACGCGTTCGCCATGGAAGAAGAATACGAGGAATTAATTGCGTCGTTTCTGACTATGGCAAGGGAAGTGGCGTAATGGCGGGCTCAACATTCCGTACCAATCCAGTTTCGCTCCACGACCTCCTCAAGAGCTGCAACGACGGCAAATTGCAGCTGCCAGATTTCCAGAGAAGTTGGGTGTGGGACGAAGATCGCATCAAGAGCTTGATCGCTTCCATTTCCCGCGCCTTCCCGGTCGGAGCGCTCATGACTTTGGAAACTGGCGGCGGGGTCAACTTCAAGCCGCGAACGATCGAGGGTGCGCCGGAAGCTGCAAGCAAGGTTTTGCCCACAGAGCTGCTGCTGGATGGCCAGCAGCGCATGACCTCGCTTTATCAGGTCACTCTTCGCGGTCAGGTGGTGAAGACAATCACGCCAAAGAAACACCCGGTGGAGCGCTGGTTCTTCATCGACATCAGGAAATCGCTGGATGCTTCTTCGGATCGAGAGGATGCAATCCTCTCTGTGCCAGCGGACAAGATCATTCGATCAGATTTCAACCGTCAGATCGAAAGCGACTATTCCACCACCGAAAGGGAATTCGAAAATCTGGTATTTCCTCTATCCCGCGTTTTTGATGGGATGGCCTGGCAGATGGAGTTCGTCACCTGGGCGAATGCCAACGGACGCATGCAGGAGCTCTGGCCTGTCGTCCAGCAGTTCTACAACGAGGTCCTTGCCAACTTCACTGGCTATCAGGTGCCCGTCATAGCGCTCGACAAGACCACCACGAAAGAAGCAGTCTGCACAGTCTTCGAGAAGGTCAATACCGGAGGCAAGCCGCTTGATGCCTTTGAGCTTGTCACCGCCATTTATGCGGCTGATGGCCACGAGCTGCGCAAGGACTGGTACGGCGAGGGACGCGACAACAAGGGACGCCATGGCCGCTTTGTTAATGCGCAGAAGCTGGCCGACGCAGAGAAGGGGATATTGGCCCATGTCGCCAACACCGACTTCCTCCATGTTATCTCGCTATTCTACACCCGTGACCTCAGGCGTGCAGCCGAATCCGTGGGCAAGGAGGGCAAAGACCTTCCGCAGGTCACCGGGAAGCGGGAGGCGCTCCTCAATCTGCCTCTGTCTGCCTATAAGCAGTACCAGGATTTGGCCGAGCGTGGCTTCCTGAAGGCGGCAAAATTCCTTTTTACCCAACGGGTCTACCGTCTGTTCGATCTCCCCTACCAGACGCAGATCATCCCCCTCGCGGCCATCCTCGCTGATATAGGCGATGCTTGGGAACTTGAGGCAAACCGCGACAGGCTGCAAAAGTGGTATTGGTGCGGCGTCCTGGGCGAGCTTTATGGCTCGGCGGTCGACAGCCGCATCTCGCGCGATTTTCTGGAAGTGCCGGCCTGGCTTGCCGGTGGCAAAGTGCCCGCGACAGTGTCCGAGGCCTCATTCCGGCCTGAACGCTTGAAAACGATGCGCATGCGCCTTTCTGCTGCCTACAAGGGTGTGAATGCCCTGCTGATGAAGGAGAAAGCGAAAGACTTTCGCTCCGGCCAGGAATTCGACCACACAGTCTTTTTCGGCGAGAGTGTCGATATCCACCACATCTTCCCGAAGAAATGGTGCGAGGACCGAGGGATCAAATCGGACATCTACGATTCCATCATCAACAAGACACCCCTGTCCTATCGGACGAACCGCATCATCGGCGGTGTGGCACCCTCGGCCTATCTTTCGAAATTGGAGACGGGCAGCGCAGACGCCTCTGCCATCGATCCTGTCCGGCTCGACGGATTGTTGACTTCACATCTGATCGAACCGCCCCTCCTTCGTGCTGACGATTTTACCGCCTTCATGGATGCGCGCCAAAAAGCCCTCTTGACCCTGATCGAGCACGCGATGGGCAAGCAGTCGCCTGCAGCCACTGCCAGCACCGACGATTATTCCGAAGAGTTGGATGAGGACGAGGAAGAGGCCGAGTTCACGGTGGCAGCACAATGACGGCGCAGCAGCCAAGCCTTGATCGGATCGCACAGTTTCTCGATCAGCTGCAAGTCACGTTGCATCCACAAGAGAAGATGGCGCGGGTGCGAGCATTGCGTCTGAACGAACTGTTCAACGCCATTGCCGGCTTCAGGCGGGAAAATATTCCGGCGCGCCGTGTACCTGAGCCAGCGATCGACACGGTTCGCTTTTCATCGTTCCTTGCCGATCTCCGAAGCGGCCTGACTGCGTCGCGACACGATGGCAGCCTTTTGAACGTCTGGACCATCGCCGGCCTGAAGCGAAACGAGGTCCGCACGTCTGCGGTCCTTGGGTGGATTCTCGATTGCAACGGCAGTCACGGCTTCGGGTCAACGGTTCTGCTGGCCTTGCTGGAGGCTCTCCGAGAGAGGACCGATTCGGAAGACCTGAAGCAGGCGATGCTCGGCAGTCACTACAGCGTGTCGGCAGAGCATTCCTCGTTTGGCGAGCGAGACAACCGCGTCGACCTCGCAATCGAGGGTGCAAACTGCGTTATTTTCGTTGAGGTGAAGATCGACGCGCCAGAAGGCCCAGACCAGCTGAGCCGCTACACGGCTTTGGCAAAGCGCAGGGCGCTGGCCTTGCGCAAGCCCGTCTCTCTGGTGCTTTACCTCAACAACACTCGCCCCCCCAGCCCGCCTGAAGGCTTGATATGGATGACGTGGCACGATGTGGCGCGCGCCATCATGGCCGCCGTCACTGGGCCGGGCGAGCGGACCGTTTCGGGCGCGATCTTAAAACAGTTCGCAGCTCACATCAGCCGATTGCACTGAGGTCTTCATGTTTTCCAATGAATTAGACAAGCTCCTTATCCTCAACATCGGCGACCTGGATGAAGGCGCACGGCGGTTCGAACTGCTGCAAAATCGTGTAGCCGAAGAAATCGATAGGCTCGTTCAGGAGTGGGCGACACGCCAGGGATGGCGTAGCACCCCCTCTTGGCGGGATAAAGAAGATGCGGCCGTCGCGCCACATCACTGGGTGGCAGGCGATAGCTGGCAGGCCTGGTTCGGTCTCGAGTATCGTTCCGGCGATACTGGAGAGTGGAGCGATGGCAATGATTATTTCTGGCTGACCCGGCTATGTGCAGAAGGCCGAGGTGGGATGGGTTTTCGTTTTTATCAGGACGAGTTCCCGAAGACGGCATGGAAAAAGTTTCTACAGGCTCAAGCCATGGGTTTTAGCGATACCCGTTTCGTGTTCGATGACGAGCCCAGCCTGTTCCTGCCGGTCAGGGTTGATAAGGATACCTTGGCAAAAGGAGCCGAGGAGGAGAACTTCAAAGAAGCGCTGCGTCCCTTGAACGATGCCCTGGACCACATCGCCAGCACCGTTGATCGCTTCGAAGCTCTACTGACTGCAATGAGAAACCGACAGGCATCCTGACATGGCCAAGACCCCGCGCGAAAAAGACGTGTCCACCCTCACCCATGACAAGGCGGTACGGCTGAACAATCCGACGGCCGAGATGGCGTCGCTGTTTGAGCAGCAGGAGGAAATTCTGGGGACGGTGGCCAGCGAGATGCGGGTTGCGCGGGATCGGCCGCTGGCAGAGGGCGAGGTGCGCGAGAGGGATATGGACCGTGATCCGCAGATTATCTGGAACGGCGTGAAGATCAGGATCAAGCCCGAGCAAATGAAGAAGCTGGCCGAGACCGGCGAGATCGAGATCGGCGACGCGCAGCTTGTCTGGCGCGGCAAGGACCGGCAGGACTGGTCGGACCTCGTGGTCAATGCGCCGCCGCTCTACATCCAGGAGAAGGTGCATCCCAAGGCGATCATCGACGACCTGAAGCGACGCACCACCAGCGCCCGCCAGCAAAGCACCGATGCGCCCGATCTGTTTGCCGATTTCAACGGCATTGCCGATCCGGAGGCGCGCGCCGAATTTTACCAGCACACCAAGCACTGGCAGAACCGCATGATCCTCGGCGACAGTCTGCAGGTGATGGCGAGCCTGGCCGAGCGCGAGGAAATGCGCGGCAAGGTGCAGTGCATCTATTTCGACCCGCCCTATGGCATCAAGTTCAATTCGAACTGGCAGGTCTCGACCATGAGCCGGGAGGTGAAGGACGGCAAGAAGGAGGATGTTTCGCGAGAGCCGGAACAGGTAAAGGCCTTTCGCGACACCTGGAAGGACGGCATCCACTCCTACCTCACCTATCTGCGCGACCGGCTGATGGTGGCGCGGGAACTGCTGACCGAAAGCGGCTCAGTTTTCGTGCAAATCGGTGAGGAGAATGTGCACCGCATTCGAGCGTTGATGGACGAGGTTTTTGGTGAAGATAACTATGTCTCTGAAATCGCCTTCTATACCAGCGGAGGACGCGCTTCTCGAACCTTACCCTCCACAGCAAATTACCTACTTTGGTTTTCAAAAGACATTGAAAAGACTAAGTTCCGACGGCTTTTCCGCGATAAACAATCGGGCGGACTAGGGTCTGGAGAGTTTTCGTGGGTTTCTTTCCCTTCCGGTGAATACAGAAGGCTTACAAGAGAAGAGCATGAAGGAGACCTCCCGCCAGACGGAGAGTTGTGTATTCCTAGTGATCTCACCTCATCGCACGAGTACAATCGCTTTTCATTTAAACACCGCGGAAAGAATTTTGCGCCCAGCGCGCGATATTGGTCCACGTCCCCCGCTGGCCTCTCAAGACTCGAGAAATCGCAACGACTCATCGTTCAGGGAAATACGCTGCGCTACAAAAGGTACTTCAGCGACTTCATGTACCGTGAATTCGATAACGTGTGGTCAGACACCGCTGCCCGCGGTTTCTTTGACAATAAAATCTACGTTGTTCAAACCGGTGCGAGAATTATACAGCGTTGTATATTGATGACTAGCGACCCAGGCGACCTCGTTCTTGATCCTACTTGTGGCTCTGGCACCACGGCTTTTGTCGCAGAACAATGGGGGCGTCGCTGGATCACCATCGACACGTCGAGAGTCGCTCTTGCACTGGCCCGTGCAAGACTGATGAGCGCCCGCTACCCCTATTACCTTCTGGCCGACAGTCGCGAGGGCCGCACGAAAGAGCAGGAAGTGTCCGGCAAGATTATCGCTGATGCGCCCGTGACGAACGATATCCGCCATGGCTTCGTTTTTGAACGCGGGCCTCGCATTATCATGAAAGATGTTGCCAACAATGCCGAGATCGATGTGATCTGGGAGAAATGGCAGGCGGTGCTGGAGCCGCTCAGGGCGCGGTTGAATGCGGCGCTCGGCCTCTCCTCCCCGTCACCCTCGGGCTTGACCCGAGGGCCCATGGATGGTCGGGTCGAGCCCGACCATGACGAAGGTGGCGGCTGGCAGGAATGGGAAATCCCCCGCGACCTCGACGCCTGGCTGGAGACCAAGGACGGCAAGGCCAAGGTGCATCTGGTGACCGAGGCGGTTCGAAAACTCCATGCCGACTGGTGGGAGGGCCGCATTGCCCGCCAGAAGGAGATCGACGCCTCGATTGCCCGCGCCGCCGATGTCGAGCTGCTCTATGACCGCCCCTATGAGGACAAGACGAAGGTGCGCGTCGCCGGTCCCTTCACCGTCGAAAGCCTGTCGCCGCATCGCGTCGTTGCCGCCCGCGAGGATACGCTCGGCGCAGAGCTTGCGGCATCCGGCGCGATCACTTCCCGCGCCTCGACCCCATCAAACATGCCGGAGGCGGATTTCGGCGAGATGGTGCTTTCGCACTTGCGCACCGCTGGCGTCCACCAGCAGGAGAAGCGCGATACAATCCATTTCAGCGCCATCACCCCCTGGCCGGGCAATTACATTGCCGCCGAAGGCCGTTATGCCGATGGCGGCGCGGTGGAAAAGCGGGCGGCGATTCTGATCGGCCCGGAATTCGGTACGCTGACCCGCAGTCAGATCACCGCTGCCGCCCGCGAAGCATCGGACGCCCGTTTCGACGTGCTGATCGCCTGCGCCTTCAACTTCGACGCCCAGGCGACCGACCTCAACCGGCTGGGCCCGCTTGCCATCCTCAAAGCCCGCATGAACCCCGACCTGCACATGGCCGAGGACCTGAAGAACACCGGCAAGGGCAACCTCTTCGTCGTCTTCGGCGAACCGGACGTGGAAATCCTCGATGCGCCCGGCGGCGAGATCAAGGTCAAGGTCCATGGCGTCGACGTTTTTGACCCCTCCACAGGCGAAATCCGCTCCGACGACGTGAAAGGCATCGCCGCCTGGTTCATCGACACCGATTACGACGAAGAAAGCTTCTTCGTCCGCCACGCCTATTTCCTCGGCGCGAACGACCCCTACAAGTCATTGAAGACGGCGCTGAAGGCGGAGATCGACCCGGATGCCTGGGAAACGCTGTATTCGGATACGTCACGGCCGTTCGCCCGGCCGAGCACGGGAAGGATTGCGGTGAAGGTGATCAACCACTTCGGGGACGAGGTGTTGAAGGTGTTTGGGGTGTGAGATGGAAGATCGAAGCCTGACGAATGCGGCCACGCTTCCACCGCACGGACGAATAGAATGCAATCTTTGTCACCATCAGCAGCACCCGGTCTTTGACAGGACGGTCACCGAGGAGGACGGGTGGCGTATTTCCTACAATCCCTTGGCTTGGGGAGGCTCCAACCCCGACGTGATCGTCCTGGGATTTTCCAAAGGGCCGACGCAGGCCGGCGCGCTCACCTCCGCACCTCACGATCAGATCGCCTACAAGGGCGGGCGCTCCAAATTGGCAAAGATTCTCCATCACCTGGGCCTGATAGAACGTCCTGATCCCAAAATCGTGGATCAATGCATTGCCGACCGAACGGGCCAGTTCCACTTCGGCTCCTTGATCCGTTGCACCGTCCAGCGCTTTGATCCCGCCAAGAGTGAATGGCTGGGAACCGGCGGCGGAATGCTCGACAAATTTATCGGAAGGCCGTTTGGCGCTCAGATAGCAAAAAACTGCTCGACGCTGTTTCTGCAAGACCTGCCGGAACGCACGCGTTTGATCGTGATGATGGGGATGGGAAGCCGCGGCAATTACATAGCGGAGTGTCGCCGATTGTTTGAGACAGTGAGGGCCGGTCCGTGGAGAACCGTCAACGAGGTTGCGTATGCAGACCCTCAAGTCGTGGTTGTTCATGTCGAGCACTTTGCTTCGCAAGGAGCCCTTTTACCCAACTGGCTCTCTGGGACGGCGCACGAACGAGGGAGACTCGGACTGTTGGCGAGGGAAGCGGTTTATCACGCACTGACACGAGAGCGAGGTGTGGCTGAGTACGCTTGAGGCCTTGATCCATTTTAGCGTCGCCCAACACTATCTGAAGAGAATTGCCACCTTCCTGTTTCCGGGTTGTAGCTGCGGCGAGATTGGATAATCTTACAGTTGAAGTTCGCACCGATCTCAATGGGGGCAGGGATGGGTAGACCGCTATGCGCTTTGATCCTGACGTTGCTGATTTGCGGCTGTGTTTCAGTTAAGCCCCCGCGGTCCAGCACGGAAGTTGAAGTGGGATCTGCTCAGCTGAATCCAAAGCCGGGCCGACCGGAGTTTGGCTTCTTCAAATCTGGCTCAAAGCTTCGACCGAGGGGCTGTGAGAGCAGCGGTACCTGCACACTGGCGGCTGACCTGGCCTTTGTCGATCGGCAACAGCGTCTGGAGTGGTCTGCCAAAGCTGGCAATAAGACCGATGGGGCAAGCATACCAAAGATATTTCAGCCATTTATCGGGTCACCCTTTGATTCCTCGTATCTGGACGCTGCGATTATCCATGACCATTACTGCGACAGAAATGTCCGTTCGTTCTTGAGCACTCATCGCGTGTTTTACAACGCCATGATGGCCCTAGGCGTTGAGAAGAAGCAGGCTCTCATCATGTATTACGCTGTTCTCGTTGGGGGGCCAAAATGGCTGAAACTTGAAGCTGGTGAGGTCTGCGGCCCAACTTGCATCCGTGATGCGAGGCTAGCACAGTTCGGTGTCATGGCATCTGCCGACGGCAGGTTCGTCACGCGTGGTCCGAGATACGACGACGCGGCGGTCAAGAGCGAGATGAGGAAGGGTGAGGATTGGATCAAGAACGCTGCCGCACCACCAAGCCTTGACGAAATTGAACGCCGCGCGATCGACCGCTATCCTGGGGATCCGATGCTGCAGAATCTGGGTCAATACGAGATTACTCGTTCACAGCTTGTTCCTCGTACCTAGGTCAAGAGAAGATATGTGTCGGATTTCTGAACCCTTGGAACACAACGGACGCTTTGCGAACTTAAGCAAGGTTTCTGTGCTCAGTCTGCGCTGCGGGAGCCGACGCTATCCATGACTAAAAACACGAGACGAAGCGGCAATAAGATTAACTTGAGCGCAAAAACGGCGCGCAAGGTCCGAGCAGCGATTGCTCGCGCCAATATGCCGCCCTTGCCGGTGGATGGGCACAAAATACGGCTTCAAAAGCTGGCCAAAGCCAGGAAGGCCGCCCAGCAGGCGGGCGCCGTTCAGGACCATGAGGCCACCGCAAAAGGTCCAGACGAGGGCATTGCCTTGCGGGAGTTCGGCAAACCAAGCCGTGCCGGCCGCTCAACGACGTATGTCATCGTTGTCTTCGAAGGGGAAAAGTTTTCACAGTTTGTGGCGGAGAACGAGATAGTGATGTCCACCATCCTCGCCGACAGCTTCACCGCATCCCTTGCCAAGTTCACCAACGAGGAGCAGAAAAAGGCAAAGTCTATCTCGTTCGCACAGCAGTCCGTTCCGGATAGGTGCGAACAGCAGATGCACCGGACAGAGGCGTCGAAGGACCCAAGCTTCAGCTCTGTGCGCGTCAGCCGCGATGTCCGCATCATCATTCACGCGACGGTGTGAGATGGGAAATGCACCTTACAACGGATACACTTGGCAGCAGCGCGCCCGCATTCTGAGCGCCTACCGCAAGCTGGGCGGCAGGTCTGCGCCATTCGAGCACGTGCCCTGTGCGATGTGTTGCGATCCGGATCGTCCTCCGGGCAAATGGCATTCGGAAGACTATTCGGAGCCGTACACCTTCCAGCCTCCACAGACATATCCTCTCTGCAAGCCATGTCACGGGCGGCTGCACAAACGTTTCAACGCCGCTCCAGGAGAGTGGGAACTTTTCTGCCTGCATCTCGAGGCCGGCGGCTACGGATCGGAGTTCGTCAGGCTGTTCAGCCTCTCCCAACGACGGGCGCTCTCCGGCGAGATCGCAGCTGGTGCAAAGATCAAGCTGCTCAGCAAGCGGAGACGGGAGCCCGGCCCCTACTGGTGGCGCGACCTGACCCTCGATCCGGAATCCCTGCACGCGCCCTGGGCCCGGCCACGGCCTTTGCGGCCTCGGCCTGACGAGGCAGCCTTTGTCGAGGCGTTGGCAAAGGCGGGCTTATCCGAGAAGGAAGCCGCCCTGCTGCGGGTCCACGGCAATGCACCACGCCGGACCACATCAATGAGGACCCTGGCCCGGGAAGCCTTGGGCGACGGCAATCCCCAGACCGCGAACGTGATCTATGGCAAGCTTGCGGCACGCCTCACTAAGATGCTTGGGTGGATACCGGATTGTCGGCCCGACGGATCCCCGGCGTGGATGAGCGTTGTGGCCGAGGGCTGGTCACCGCCTGATCGGGAGTTTGAATGGAGCATGGTCCCGACGCTGGCCGCGGCGGTGCAGGTGTCTCTGACATAGGTCCTCTTGGCGGCGGCGTGGATTTCGGTTCGCTTCGCATTCAATGGACTTGAATCGTTGGCCAACCACAAAGTCCCTCGCAAGAAGGAATTCCGGTCTACCCAGCAACCAAGAACAGCTATTCAATCCTGCATTGTTTGTTAATGCCTGCCTGTTTGACTGGGTCGCAGCGAATAGGAGGGGCTATGTCTTCAAACGGACACACAAACGTCGCTGTGCTGGAAAGCACGTGGTTTCAACACAAGAACACTTCCGTGAGGGGATTGTTTGAGCTGATCGCGGACATCAATTGCGACAATCCACATAGCTACCATTATGAAATGGCCAACAGCGAAGTAGCTGTCAAGGAAGTTATCCCCCGTATCGCCAGCTATAGAAAGTGCAAGTATCTCTATTTCGCCATGCACGGTGATGAGAACGGGCTGCAGCTTTTGAACAACGAGCGGATGAGCCGAGCTGAGCTCCGAAATCTCCTGGTGAAGGTCAAGAGGCAGCCTGGATCGCAGCTGAGCGGCATTTATCTCGGCTCATGCCTCTTTGGCCCAGAAAAACTGGCTGAATTTATCTTTTCTGGCGACGTCGGCATCAACTGGATTGCAGGGTATTCCACGAAGGTCGATTGGGTCAAATCCAGCGCTCTTGATCTGTTGTTTTTCAACGAGCTGATATCTGTAGATGACGCCAGCGAAGTTGCGAGGATCAATCGAACTGCCGAAGACATGCTCGACACCGCAGAAGGATTGGTCAAAAATCTGGGCTTCCGTATTTATACGCGGAAACGCGGTGGTGGAATCAAGAATTTGCTGGCGCCCGCTTACGCTGAAGAACCGGAACACATGGATGAGCTGGCATAACTGCTGAAGAAACCAAAGCCTCAGCATTCAAATTTGTCTCCACGCAACTCCCGGGAGGATATTCCATGAATGAAGAACAAGCGGCCCAGCTTCTGTTGCAGACCTACAATCAGGCAGCAGCCACCCGCGAACAGGCGACATCCATCCACCTGTTCGGGATCCGGTACGCCGAGGAACTGGCCGGTCTGTCGCTGTCCGAAATTCTGGCGCGCGCCCGGATGCCTCGCTCCTATGCGACAGAAATCCGCAAAGGCATGAAGCTCGCCCAGTATGTGGAACTGCGGGACTGACAAATGCCCACCATTCTCGCCGACAGCTTTACCGCCTCTCTCGCCAAGCTCACCAACGATGAGCAGAAGCAGGCGAAGCTGACGGCGTTCGATCTGCAGACCGATCCGGACCGGCCCGGACTGCAGATGCACAGGATCGATGCCTCCAAGGATCCGAACTTCTGGTCGGTGCGGGTCAATCGCGATGTCCGGATCATTGTCCACAAGACAGGCGATAGCGTGATGCTCGCCTATGTCGATCACCATGACGACGCCTACAAATGGGCGGAGCGGCGGCGAATCGAGGCTCATCCAAAAACGGGGGCATTGCAGATCGTCGAGGTCCGCGAGCGGGTCGAGGAGATCGCCCTGCAGCCGGACAGGCTGCGCCAGGCCGAGCTGCCCTTCTTGGTTGCGTTAACGCCTGCCGCGTCGGACCTGCCGCTGTTTGCGCGATTGACCTCCGAGGAGGCCCTATCAATTGGCGTGCCGGCAGACTGGGTGGCGGATGTTCTTCAGGCTGGCGAAGATCGTTTTTTTGCCCTGGCCAACCACCTGCCGCAGGAGGCGGCCGAGGCGCTTCTGGAATATGCCGCAACCGGTGTGCTGAAGCAGCCGGCACCGGTCGTGAGCGCCGCTCCGGTCAGTCATCCGGACGCGCAGCGCCGCTTTCGCATTCTCGAGGGTCACGAAGAACTGGCGGCAGCGCTTGACCAACCTTTCGAGAAATGGGCCGTTTTTCTGCATCCCTCCCAACGAGCCCTAGTGGAGAGGGACTTCGCGGGTCCCGTGCGCGTGGTCGGGTCGGCCGGTACGGGTAAAACCGTCGTAGCACTCCACCGCGTGGCCCGTATTCTTCGTTCCGATTCCGATGCAAGAGTGCTCCTGACGACCTTTTCCGAGCCATTGGCCACGGCACTCCAGCGAAAGCTCGCTATCCTCCTCGCCGACGAGCCCGCCCTGGCCGAGCGCGTCGTGATCTCATCTTTCGAGCAAGCAGCCAGCGAGCTTTATGCGTTGATCACCGGCCGTAAGGCTTACCTAATCGGTCGTGAGAAGTTGCGGGGGCTATTGCGCGACGTCGCGGAGGCCGCGAACCTGAGGCGCTACGCGCCGCAATTCCTGCTTTCCGAATGGGAGCACGTGATCGATGCTTGGCAGATCGACAGTGCCGACGCCTATGCCGAAGTGCCGCGCATGGGGCGCAAGAACCGCCTCGGCGCAAAACAACGGGAAGAGCTCTGGACAATCTTTGGCGAAGTGCGCGATCAGGTTCGCGCAAAGGCCATGATGACGGGTGCCAATCTCTTCACCGCTGTCACGGTCCATTTCAACGCGCGCGACGACAAGCCCTATAGCCATGTTGTGGTGGATGAAGCGCAGGACCTCGGTGTCGCTGAGCTCCGCTTCCTGAAGGCTATCGTTCCCAATCGCCCGGATGCCCTGTTCTTTGCCGGCGACATCGGCCAACGCATTTTTCAGCAGCCATTCTCCTGGAAGGGGCTGGGGATCGATGTTCGCGGGCGTTCCTTCACGTTAAAAGTCAACTATCGTACCTCCCACCAGATCCGAAGACTGGCGGACTGCTTGCTGCCAGAGAACGTTCGCGACGTGGATGGCGAGGAAGACCAGCGCAAAGGCACGGTTTCGGTCTTCGACGGTGTCGAACCCATCGTCGTTATAGCGCCGAATGAAGGTGATGAAATAGAAAGCGCGGTTACCTTTTTGCGGAGCCTCCTCGATAACGGAATTCCCGCAAATGAGATTGGCATATTTTGTCGTTCCAACGATCAGATTGAACGCGTGGCGAGGATCGCGGAAATTGCTGGTGTGAAGACTGCCTCCGGTCCTCGGGATTACGTAGATGATGATGCAATTCTGATTGGCACCATGCACTTGGCCAAAGGCTTGGAATTTCGCGCTGTTCTCATCATCGCCTGCGACGAGGGTGTCTTGCCGCTTGATGCGCGCGTCAACGAAGTGGCTGACGAGTTCGAGCTGGACGAAGTCATAGGCACCGAACGCCAACTACTCTACGTGGCCGCCACGCGTGCGCGTGAACAGCTCTTCATTTCGGGCATCGCACCGGGATCAGAATTTCTCGATGATTTGCGGCGTAGTTGAGCAGGGCGCTGCCGCTTCACCACTCATCGTCGCCACTATAGACATCGAGAAGAAGAGGATATGGCGCCACTTGATCGGCGTTAACTTCAAATGCGATCCTGGCCTTCGCCAATGACCGTAAATTGACCGGCACCATGTCGCACGGGGGATCGTGCACACGTTCGGGAACCTGAAAGCCTTCTTCACTTGGCTTTCGGTCCAGGACGGCTACAGGAGATCGATCACCGCTCAGCTTTACAATCATTTCAGCTCCCCACGGCATCTGGTCGAGCTTGCTGGAGCTGCAGCACAAAAGTTCGTCCCGAGCAGAGCAATTGCGCCTGATGCTAAAGGCGATGCCGGACAATTCAGCGGCACGACAGAGGGATCGGGCCATGTTGGCGGCCCTGTTCCTGTTTGGTGTCCGCGATGGTGCGCTGATCTCGCCCCGCGAAGCATGTCGACATCGATCGCAAGCAGGTTTTCCAAGATGCACGCGAGGTGAAGACGAAGTTCAGCAAGACGAGCATCGTCGACTGGTTTCAGGTCGGAGACGACATCGAACGCATTGTCATCGATTGGCTCAAAGAGTAACTTGCGCTAATTCCCCACCTAATCAAAACTGGCTCACCGGACGCTTACGGTATTACAGCATCCGTGGAGTGCACCCCGTTTGACCGGACATGTCGGCTAGTTTAATTTAGCCCTGATGAACTGCCGAGGGGAAGCCATCTTGAGCGCGGAATGGGGATGGATTTCGTTATAGTCCTCGATCCATCCGTCGATGAGCCGGAGCGC
>JAIBEK010000064.1 GCA_019459145.1 Arenimonas sp. | reverse complement strand
GCGCGCCATCCACCAGGAAGCGCCGACCTATGTCGAGCAGTCGACCGAAGCGCAGATCCTGGTTACCGGCATCAAGGTCGTCGACCTTCTCGCGCCTTACGCCAAGGGCGGCAAGATCGGCCTGTTCGGCGGCGCCGGCGTGGGCAAGACCGTTCTCATCATGGAACTGATCAACAACGTCGCCAAGGCGCACGGTGGTTACTCGGTGTTTGCCGGCGTGGGTGAACGTACCCGCGAAGGCAACGACCTCTATCACGAAATGATCGAGTCGGGCGTCAACAAGCATGGTGGCGGCGAAGGCTCCAAGGCTGCCCTGGTTTATGGCCAGATGAACGAACCGCCGGGCGCCCGCGCTCGCGTCGCTCTGACCGGTCTGACGATCGCAGAAGACTTCCGCGACAAGGGCCAGGACGTCCTGTTCTTTGTCGACAACATCTTCCGCTTCACCCAGGCAGGTTCGGAAGTGTCCGCACTTCTCGGCCGTATCCCGTCGGCCGTTGGTTATCAGCCGACGCTCGCCACCGACATGGGTCAGATGCAGGAACGCATCACCACCACGACCAAGGGTTCGATCACCTCGGTTCAGGCCATTTACGTTCCCGCCGACGACTTGACCGACCCGGCACCGGCAACTTCGTTCGCCCACCTGGACGCGACGACCGTTCTGTCGCGCTCGATCGCCGAAAAGGGCATCTACCCGGCCGTCGACCCGCTTGACTCCACATCGCGCATGCTCGACCCGCTGGTCGTCGGCGAAGAGCACTATGAAGTCGCTCGTAAGGTTCAGTCGACCCTGCAGCGCTACAAGGCGCTCCAGGACATCATCGCCATTCTCGGCATGGACGAACTTTCGGAAGACGACCGCATCGCGGTTGCCCGCGCCCGCAAGATCGAACGCTTCCTGAGCCAACCGTTCTTCGTCGCCGAAGTCTTCACCGGTTCGCCGGGCAAACTGGTTGCGCTCGAAGACACGATCAAGGGCTTCAAGGGCCTGGTCAACGGCGAGTACGACCACCTGCCGGAAGCCGCCTTCTACATGGTCGGCTCGATGGAAGAAGCCATCGAAAAGGCCAAGAAGCTGGCTGCTGAAGCTGCCTGATGACGGACCTGGCGCGCGCTTTGCGGCGCGCGCCGTTCCCGCCTCTATCGAAGAAGTGAACAACCATGGCCGACAATTTCAATTTTGAACTCGTTTCGCCCGAGCGCCTGCTGCTTTCCGAAAAGGTGAGCGAAGTTGTCATCCCGGCAACCGAAGGCGAAATGACCGTCATGGCCCATCACGCGCCGACGATGACGACCATCAAGCCGGGCGTGGTTTCCGTAAAGCTGGCTTCCGGCCAGGTGACCAAGTATGTCGTGTTCGGCGGTTTTGCCGATATCGTACCGACCGGCTGCACCCTGCTCGCCGAATCGGCTGTCGCTCTCACCGAACTCAATCGCGACACGCTGACCAAGCGCATCGAGGCGGCCCGCGCCGAGTTGAACGCCGTGGAAGGCCACGAGCACAAGACGCGCCTCGAGCAGTATCTTGCCGAACTGACGCAGTTGAACGGCGTTCTGATCCCGGCCTGATTGCCCGGAACTCGACGGACAAGGAGCGGCCTTCGGGGCCGCTTTTTTTATGCCTTGTGGATGGCGGTACGGAGCGGTCTGACACGCCGGGTCTCAGCCTGCCTTGACCTGTTCCACGCCCTTAACCGGGCTGGCCGGCGAGCCGCTTGACGCACTGCCATACAATTGAAAGGTTCATGCTCTTTAGTCTGCTGCAACGCACGCGGAGGAAAGCACATGAAAGTCGGGATCGTCGGAGCGGGGATGGTCGGCAGTTCGGCCGGCTATGCGTTGGCCATGATGGGCATCGCCAGCGACATCGTGTTCGTCGACAAGAACGCGGCGCTGGCCGTCGCCCAGGCCGAGGACATATCCCATGCCGTGCCCTTCGTCTCGGCGACGACGGTGACCGCCGGCGACTACGGTGCGCTTGCCGGCGCACGCGTGGTGATCATTGCCGCCGGCGTCAGCCAGAAGCCCGGTGAAGGCCGGCTCGAACTTCTGGAGCGCAATGCGGCCGTGTTTCGCGAGGTCGTGGCGGACGTGCTGCGCGCTTCTCCCGGAGCGATCCTTCTTATCGCCTCCAATCCGGTCGACATCATGACGCAGATCGCCACGCGGCTGTCCGGGCTTCCGCCACAGCGCGTGATCGGCTCCGGCACGATCCTCGATACCGCCCGTTTTCGCAGCCTTGTCGGCCGCCATCTCGGCATCGCGCCGCAGTCGGTTCATGCCTATGTTCTCGGCGAGCATGGCGACAGCGAAGTGCTGGCCTGGTCGAACGCCCGCGCCGGGTCGATCGCGCTTCGTTCCTTCGCCGATCAGGTCGGAAAGCCGCTTAATGACGACGTGCGTCACGCGATCGATGACGGCGTGCGCAACGCCGCCTACAAGATCATCAAAGGCAAGGGGGCAACCTATTACGGCATCGGCGCGGGGCTCGCCCGGATCGTCAAGGCGATCGCGCATGACCAGTGCGACGTGCTGTCGGTGTCGATCGTGACCCCGCGCGTGGCCGATATTCGCGATGTCGCGCTGTCGGTGCCGCGTATCATCGGGGCGGCTGGCGTGGTCGCCGATCTCTTCCCGGACCTGGACGCGGAGGAACATGACGCTCTTCGCCGCAGTGCCTCCCTGCTCAAGGAGCGGGTGGAGACCGTGAAGCTCGCCTAGCCTGCACGCAGGCCTCGCTGACCTTCACGGGTCGGGCCTCCCCCTGTCGGCAAAGAATTCGCTTTGACGTCGGCACTGGTCGCGCTATTGGCACTTATGCCCCAATTGCACTGCAATAAAGGTATATGTTTCGACGCTGTGTCGCGACTTCTGGATGGTTTCATGGATATGCCGCAGATCAAGGCCGGAATGGAAAGGGAGCAACTGGAAGGCTTCATGGCGAAAGCCCGGGACGCCAGCACGCTTCTCAAGGCCCTGTCGCATGAAACCCGCCTGCTCATCCTGTGCATCCTCAGCCAGGGGGAAAAGACCGTCGGTGAGATCGAGTCGATCCTCGGCCTGCAACAGGCCGTCGTCTCGCAGCAGTTGGCGCGGCTACGGCTGGAGCAGATCGTCGAGACACGACGCGAAGGCCGCCTGATCTATTACAGCATTTCCAACCCGTCGCTGACCGGTCTGGTGTCTGTTCTCTACGACATGTTCTGTGGGCCCCAGGCGGCGCCGCTCGTGCTGAGCGATACTTCCGCGGAAGACTGACGCACCGGCAGTGTTGCGGTTCTTGAATGGTCGCCCCCCCTATCTCGCCTCGGTTTGCGCTCCCGCCTCTTCCGGCTTAGTCTCGGGCACGAGGAGCGCCCATGATCGACAAGCTTGAATTTTTCATCGCGCTCGCCCGTGCCCAACATTTCGGCCGCGCGGCCGAGGAGTGCGGCATCACCCAGCCGACGCTGTCCGCGGCGATCCGGCAATTGGAGGACCAGCTTGGTGTAATGCTGGTCAATCGCGGCTCGCGCTATCAGGGTCTGACCCCTGAAGGACAGCGCGTGCTCGAATGGGCGCGCCGGATTGTCGGCGATACGCGCACCATGCGGGAAGAAATGCGGGCTGCCCGTCGCGGTCTTGCCGGCCATATCCGCATCGCGGTCATACCCACGGCCTTGTCCATGGTGCCCCGGATCACCGGGCCGTTCCAGGAAAAGCACCCGGACGTTACCTTCTCCGTCAGTTCCCGCACTTCGCTGCAGGTGCTGAGCCTGCTCGAAAACCTCGAGATCGATGCCGGGATCACCTATCTCGACAACGAGCCCCTCGGCCGCGTCACCTCGGTGCCGCTTTACTCCGAGCGCTATCACCTGATTGCCGCTGCGGGGACGCCGCTCAGCGATCGTGACCAGGTGACGTGGCGGGAGGTGGCCGATCTTCGGCTTTGTCTATTGACCGCGGACATGCAGAACCGTCGAATCATCAATCAGCACATGGCCGAGGCTGGGGTTTCAGTGAAGCCGACGCTCGAATCCAATTCGATGATCGTGCTGTTCTCGCATATCCGAACGGGTCGCTGGGCCTCGATCATGCCACGCAACGTGGCAGAATCCTTCGGCTTTTCCGCGGAAATACGGATGATCCCGATCTGCGAGCCGGAAGCGGAGCATTCCGTCGGCCTGGTCGCGCAATATCGCGAGCCGTTCACGCCGCTCGTCTCGGCGCTGCTTCACGAGGCGCGCCGGCTCGCCGATCTCCAGGCGTTTCAATAGATTTCTTCTATCGTTGAACGGGACAGCTTTATTGACGGCGCCCGGCTCCTAAGTTCATTCTGTCGCAATGTCAGAGAGTTCGACGGGAAAGCGGACTGCGTCGGCGCATTGGATTTAAAACCGACTGGACATTCGCTTTCCACGTGTCAGCCTCTTGGCCAGTTCGTGTCGGTTTGGGAGGGCTGATCATGAATATTCGATCGTCTGCGGATGATTTCGTTTCTCGCACGAATGCGATCGTCGCCGAGTTCAAGGCGCTCGATGGCCCCTTGCTGCCGATCCTGCATGCGGTGCAGGAGAGTTTTGGCTATGTGCCGGACGAGGTCAAGCCGGTGCTCGCCGAAGCTCTGAACCTGTCGCGCGCCGAGGTGCATGGCGTCGTCAGTTTCTATCACGATTTCCGCGCCCATCCCGCCGGCCGCCATGTGCTGAAGCTCTGTCGCGCCGAGGCCTGCCAGTCGCTAGGCGGCGACGCCCTGGCCGACCGGGTGCGCCAATTGCTCGGCATCGATTTTCACCAGACGACGCCGGATGGTGCGGTAACGCTTGAGCCGGTCTACTGTCTCGGTCTCTGCGCCTGCGCGCCGGCTGCCATGCTCGACGATGACCTGCGCGGAAGGCTCGATGCCGACTGTCTCGAGGCGCTGGTCGCGGAGGCCCGCCGATGAGTGCGACGATCTTCATCCCCCGCGATGCCGCCTCCATCGCCGTCGGTGCCGATAAGGTGGCCGCCGCCATCGAGCGCGAGGCCGCGCTGCGCGGTATCGAGATTACCGTGGTCCGAAACGGATCGCGCGGCCTGCTCTGGCTCGAGCCCTTGATCGAGGTGCGCACTGGTCGCGGCCGTATCGCCTATGGGCCGGTCACGGTCGCCGATGTGCCGGGCCTGTTCGAGGCGGACTTCCTGGCCGGTGGCGCGCATCCGCTCTGTCACGGGCTCACCAGGGAAATTCCCTATCTGGCTCGGCAGACCCGGCTGACCTTCTCGCGCTGTGGCGTGACCGATCCCTTGTCGCTTTCCGATTATCGCCATTACGAAGGCTTGAATGGCCTTGAAAAGGCCGTCGCCATGGAGCCGGCCGATATCGTCAGGATGGTCACCGACAGCGGCCTGCGTGGCCGCGGCGGCGCCGGTTTTACGACCCGTGTCAACAGGAAGACGGTTGCGGACGCGCCGGGCGCACAGAAGTATATCGTCTGCAATGCCGACGAGGGTGACAGCGGCACCTTCTCCGACCGGATGATCATGGAGGGCGATCCCTTCGTGCTGATCGAGGGCATGATCATCGCCGGGATCGCCACCGGCGCGACCAAGGGCTATATCTATACCCGTTCCGAATATCCGCATGCCATCAGGACCATGCGCGCGGCGATCGAGGTCGCCCGGGGCGCCGGCATTCTCGGGCCTTCGGTGCTGGGTTCGGCACATGCCTTCGACATCGAGGTGCGCATGGGCGCCGGCGCCTACGTTTGCGGCGAGGAAACATCGCTGCTCAACTCGCTCGAAGGCAAGCGCGGCATCGTCCGGGCCAAGCCTCCGCTTCCGGCGCTGCAGGGCCTGTTCGGCCGGCCGACCGTGGTCAATAATGTGATTTCGTTGGCTTCCGTGCCGGTCATCCTCGACCGCGGCGCCTCCTTCTACCGCGACTACGGCGTCGGCCGTTCGCACGGCACGATCCCGATCCAGCTTGCCGGCAACATCAAGCATGGCGGCCTCTATGAGACCGCCTTCGGCCTCACGCTCGGCGAGATCATCTATGACATCGGCGGCGGCACGGCGAGCGGCCGGCCCGTCAAGGCGGTGCAGGTCGGCGGACCGCTCGGCGCCTATTTTCCGCCGTCCCTGTTCGACACCGTGTTCGACTACGAGGCCTTCGCCGCCCGGGACGGCCTGATCGGCCATGCCGGCATCGTCGTCTTCGACGATACCGCCGACATGCTGAAGCAGGCGCGCTTCGCCATGGAATTCTGCGCGATCGAAAGCTGCGGCAAGTGCACGCCCTGTCGCATCGGCTCGACGCGCGGCGTCGAGACCGTCGACCGGATCGCCCGCGGCATCGAGCCGGAGAAGAACCGGGCGCTGCTGACCGACCTCTGCAACACGATGAAGTTCGGTTCGCTCTGCGCGCTCGGCGGCTTCACCCCCTATCCAGTGATGAGCGCACTTCATCATTTCCCCGAGGATTTCGCCCCGGCACCCCAGGTGGAGGCGGCGGAATGAGCAAGTCTCTAATGTTTTCGCCGACGCCGACGTCCGGCTTCCTCTTCTCCCCGTCGGGGAGAAGTGCCGAACATAGTGAGGCGATGGGGGGGCCGGCCACGCTGACGCCAACCCCCTCATCCGGCGCTACGCGCCACCTTCTCCCCGCCGGGGAGAAGGGGAGCCGTTGCCGTTTTGCCGCCCACGTCATTCGCTCTCTGTCATCTGCCCAGGAGGCTCCCCATGCCCCTCGTATCTGAAATCGACTACGGTACCCCCGCCACGAAATCGATCGAGACGGTGACGCTGACCATTGACGGCCGGCAGGTCACGGTCGCGGCTGGAACCTCGGTGATGCGCGCCTCGATGGAGGCCGGCATCCAGGTGCCGAAGCTCTGCGCCACCGACATGGTGGATGCGTTTGGTTCCTGCCGGCTCTGTCTCGTCGAGGTCGAGGGCCGCAATGGTACGCCGGCCTCCTGCACCACGCCTTGCGCGCCGGGCATGGTGGTCCATACCCAGACGGAGCGGTTGAAGCAGATCCGCAAGGGGGTGATGGAGCTCTATATCTCCGACCATCCGCTCGACTGTCTCACCTGCGCCGCCAATGGCGACTGCGAGTTGCAGGACATGGCGGGCGCGGTCGGCCTGCGCGATGTACGTTACGGCTATGAGGGCGACAACCACGTCAAGGCGCGCAACGAGGGCGATATCAACGCCAAGTGGATGCCGAAGGACGAGTCCAACCCGTACTTCACCTATGATCCGTCGAAGTGCATCGTCTGCTCGCGCTGCGTTCGCGCCTGCGAGGAAGTGCAGGGCACGTTTGCGCTGACGATCGAGGGCCGCGGTTTCGACAGCCGGGTATCGCCCGGCATGCACGAGGATTTCCTCTCTTCCGAATGCGTGTCCTGCGGCGCCTGCGTGCAGGCCTGCCCGACCGCGACGCTCACCGAAAAGTCGGTGATCGCCATTGGCCAGCCGGAGCATTCGGCTGTCACCACCTGCGCCTATTGCGGCGTCGGCTGCTCCTTCAAGGCGGAAATGCGCGGTGAGGAACTGGTGCGCATGGTGCCTTTCAAGGACGGCAAGGCCAATCGCGGCCATTCCTGCGTCAAGGGCCGGTTCGCCTATGGCTATGCCACGCATCAGGACCGCATTCTCAATCCGATGGTGCGCGAGAAGATCACCGATCCCTGGCGCGAAGTCACCTGGGAGGAGGCCTTCGCCCATGTCGCCTCCGAATTCCGCCGTCTCCAGTACCAGTACGGCAAGGATTCGATCGGCGGCATCACCTCGTCGCGCTGCACCAATGAGGAAACCTTCCTGGTGCAGAAACTGATCCGCGCCGGTTTCGGCAACAACAATGTCGATACCTGCGCCCGCGTCTGCCATTCGCCGACCGGCTATGGTCTCGGTCAGGCCTTCGGCACGTCCGCCGGCACGCAGGACTTTGATTCGGTCGAGCACTCCGACGTGATCATGGTGATCGGTGCCAATCCGTCTGCGGCGCACCCCGTCTTCGCCTCGCGCATGAAGAAGCGCATCCGCCAGGGTGCCAAGCTGATCGTGCTCGACCCGCGCGAGACCGAGACCGTTACCTCGGTCCATGCGAAGGCCGACTTCCACCTGCCGCTCAGGCCAGGCACCAATGTCGCGGTCGTCACGGCACTCGCCCATGTCATCGTCACCGAAGGCCTGTTCAACGAGGCCTTCATCCGCGAACGCTGCGACTGGTCGGAATTCGAGGACTGGGCCGCCTTTGTCGCCGAGCCGCAGCATAGCCCGGAAGAGACGCAAAAGTTCACCGGCGTCGCGGCCGATCTCGTGCGCGGCGCGGCCCGGCTCTATGCCAAGGGCGGCAATGGCGCGATCTATTACGGCCTCGGCGTCACCGAGCATAGCCAGGGCTCGACGACCGTCATGGCGATCGCCAACCTTGCCATGGCAACCGGCAATATCGGTCGTCCGGGCGTCGGCGTGAACCCGCTGCGTGGCCAGAACAATGTGCAGGGCTCCTGCGACATGGGGTCCTTCCCGCATGAACTGCCGGGCTATCGCCACGTCTCCGACGATGCGACCCGCGACACGTTCGAGAAGCTCTGGGGTGTCAAGCTCGACAGCGAGCCGGGCCTGCGCATCCCCAACATGCTGGATGCTGCCGTCGACGGATCGTTCAAGGGCATCTACATCCAGGGCGAGGACATCCTTCAGTCCGACCCCGACACCAAGCATGTCTCGGCCGGCCTTGCCGCGATGGAATGCGTCGTGGTGCACGACCTGTTCCTCAACGAGACGGCCAACTATGCCCATGTCTTCCTGCCGGGCTCGACCTTCCTGGAAAAGGACGGCACGTTCACCAATGCCGAACGCCGCATCAACCGCGTGCGCAAGGTCATGTCGCCGAAGAACGGCTTTGCCGACTGGGAAGTGACGCAGAAGCTCGCCCAGGCCATGGGCCTGCCGTGGAACTACAGCCATCCGTCCGAGATCATGGACGAGATTGCCGCCACGACGCCGAGCTTCGCCAGCGTGTCCTACGACCTCCTGGAAAAGATGGGTTCGGTGCAGTGGCCCTGCAATGAGAAGTTCCCGGAAGGCTCGCCGATCATGCACGTCAACGGCTTCGTGCGCGGCAAGGGCAAGTTCATCCGCACGGAATATGTGGCGACCGACGAACGCACCGGCCCGCGCTTCCCGCTGCTGCTGACCACCGGCCGTATCCTCAGCCAATACAATGTCGGCGCGCAGACACGCCGGACCGAGAATGTCGCCTGGCATGCGGAGGATCGTCTTGAGATCCATCCGCACGATGCCGAACAGCGCGGCATCAAGGACGGCGACTGGGTGCGTCTGGCCAGCCGGGCAGGCGAAACCACGCTTCGGGCCGAGATCACCGAACGTGTCTCGCCGGGCGTCGTCTACACGACCTTCCACCATCCCGAAACGCAGGCCAACGTCATCACCACGGACTTCTCCGATTGGGCGACCAATTGCCCGGAATACAAGGTGACCGCCGTGCAGGTCGCGCCGTCGAACGGTCCGTCCGAATGGCAGCAGGACTATGAGGACCTGTCGCGCCAGTCGCGCCGCATTGCCGGTAAGATGGAGGCGGCGGAGTAGGGCATGGCCAGTACTTGCGGCCTTCTGCCCCTCACCCCGACCCTCTCCCCGCGCGCGGGGAGAGGGAGAGGAGGCGTTGCGGCATGTCTCCTTCTCCCCGCCTGCGGGGAGAAGGTGCCGGCAGGCGGATGAGGGGCCCATCTATGAAGACCTCCATCTCCATTCCCGAACTGCAGTACCGCCACGGCATCCTGGCGGCGGGCAGCCGTATTGTTCCGGAAGAAGTGCCGATCGCCTTTTCCTATGGCGGCTCGACCCATGCCGTGATGATGGCGACGCCCGCCGATCTCGAGGACTTCGCTCTCGGCTTCTCGCTGTCGGAGGGCATTGTTTCCGAGCCGGCCGACATCGTCTCGATCGAGGCGGTGATGGCCGGGGACGGCATTGATCTGCAGATCGTGCTGGCCGACGACACGGCGGAGGCGCTGACATCGCGTCGCCGCCACATGGCCGGCCCGGTGGGTTGCGGCCTGTGCGGCATCGAGTCGATCGAACAGGCGATGCGACAGGTCGCGTCGGTCGAGGCCGGTGATTTCCGTATGAGGCCGGCGCAAATCGCCGAGGCCGTGCGGCTGCTCGGCGACGCGCAAAGCCTCAACCGTGAAACGCGCGCCGTGCATGGTGCCGCCTTCTTCGTGCCCGGCCGAGGCCTGGTCCTGCTGCGCGAGGATGTCGGCCGGCACAATGCGCTGGACAAGCTTTCGGGAGCGGTGATCCGCGCCGGATATTCCGGCCGCCAGGGTGCCGTCGTCGTCACCAGCCGCCTGTCGGTGGAGATGGTGCAGAAGACGGCGGCGCTGAGATGCCCCATGGTGATTGCCGTGTCGGCCCCGACGGCGCTTGCCATCCGCACGGCGGAGGAGGCCGGAATTACGCTCGTCGGCATTGCGCGGGGCGACGAATTCGAAATTTTCACCAGATCAGAGCGCATCCTTGCCGGAGTGAACGCCCATGTCGCATGACACCACAGAAAAGCTTGTCCGCATGGCGAACCAGATCGCCACCTTCTTCCTGTCGCAGCCGGAAGCGGTGCGCATCGAGGGCGTTGCCAACCATATCAACAAGTTCTGGGAGCCGCGCATGCGCCGCGAATTGTTCCAGCACATCGACAAGGGCGGCGAGGGCCTTCTGCCGCTGGTGATGGATGCTTCCAAGGTTATCAAGCGTCCTGTCGCGGCCTGAGCAGCGGGCTCCCGGTTCGCTTTGGCGTTTCGCACCGCCTCTGTTATGCAGGACGGGACGTTGAACGAGGGAGCGGGCGACAGGGTGAGGGCGGAAACGGCACGGAAAGCCCCGGTGGGCGAGCGGGATCCTGAATTCGGTCCCTGGCTGGCGCAGGCGACGATCCTTGTCGTCGACGACGAGCCCGGGATGCGCAATTTTCTCGTTCGCACGCTCAGCCCCCGCTGCAAGCGCATCGAGGAAGCCGCCGATGCCGAAGAGGCGTCGCGCAAGCTCGACCAGCATCATTTCGACGTCGTCATCCTCGACAACATCATGCCGGGCAAGAACGGCGTCGACTGGCTGATCGAGCAGCGGGCGATCGGATTCTTCGCCGACGTCATCCTGATGACCGCCTATGCCGATCTTGAAACGGCGATCCGTGCGCTGCGTGCCGGCGCCGTCGATTTCGTGCTGAAGCCGTTCCGCTCCAACCAGATTCTCAATGCCGTGGCGCGCTGTCTCGACCGCATGCGATTGCAGCGGGAAAACTTCGTGCTGCGCTACGAGCTTCGGGCGACGGCCGACCATATCCTGCTGCGCGACAAGCTGATCGGCGGCTCGGCGGCGATCCAGCAGGTGCGGGAAACGCTCGCCCGCGTCGCGCCCTTGCCGACGTCCGTTCTTCTGACGGGTGAATCCGGCACAGGCAAGGAGGTCGCGGCCCGCTCGTTGCATGCGCTGTCCGACCGCGCGGCAAAACCCTTCGTGCCGGTCAACTGCGCGGCGATCCCGCCGGATGTGATCGAATCCGAACTGTTCGGCCATGTCCGCGGCGCCTTCACCGGGGCGGAAGCCGGACGCGAGGGCCTGTTCCTGCATGCCCAGGGCGGCACGCTCTTCCTCGACGAGATCGGCGAGATGCCGCTTTCGACCCAGAGCAAGCTCTTGCGCGTGATCGAGGATCGCCGCGTGCGCCCGGTCGGGGCGGAACGCGAAGTGCCGGTCGACCTGCGCTTCGTCTTCGCCACCAATGCCAATCTGGAAAAGTTGGTGCAGGAGGGCGGTTTCCGCCCGGACCTCTACTACCGCATCAATGTGATGCAATTGAAGCTGCCGCCGCTGCGTGACCGGGGCGACGACGTTCTCGAGCTTGCCAGCCTGTTCATGCACAAGCTGTCGCAGCAACTCGGCATGCCGCCGGTGCCGATCGACAAGGCGGCGAAGGTCGCACTGTCCGCTTATGGCTGGCCTGGCAACGTGCGCGAACTGCGCAATCTGATCGAGCGCTCGCTGATCCTCGGCGGCTTCCCGGCAGATTTCCGCGGCCAGCGGCCGGGTGCGCTCGCCGCTCCGTCGGGAACGCTCGAAGAGATCGAGCGGCGCCATATCCTGGCCGTGCTGGAGGAGACGGGCGGCGATCGCGAGGAGACGGCGCGACGGCTCGGCATTTCGCGCAAGACCATCGACCGCAAGCTCGTGTCGTGGAATGGCTGAGGCGGAGACCCAGGCGCCGATGCTTCGCCGCGGACGATCGATCCGCTACCGCCTCCTTGCCATCGCGCTCCTGCCCACCCTCGTCATCCTGCCACTGCTTCTGGTCGCCACCATGGCGCGCTGGGAGACGAAGTTCGATGCGCTCCTGACGTCGAAGGTCAATGCCGACCTCACCATCGCCCACCAGTATCTGGCGCGGATACTCGAGAATACCGGCGAGCATCTCTCGACGCTGACCGGCTCGATCGCCTTCCAGGATGCGGCAACGCGCGACGGCGGGGCCGGGCTTGCGGCCTATCTCGAGGAAAGCCGCACACGCCTCGGGCTCGACTTCCTCTTCCTGGTGCAACGCGACGGCACGGCGATCCAGCCGGTCGGACCTTTGGGTCAAGCCGGGCTGCGAACGGATTGGCCGGTTCTCGACGCCGCACTGGCGGGAGAGCCGAAGACCGCGGTCGACATCTTCTCGAAGCAGGAACTGGCAGCCATCTCGCCGGAACTCGCCGCGCGCGCCAAGCTGGAACTGGTGCCGACGGCGAACGCGGTGGCGACCGACCGGGCGAGCGAAACACGCGGCATGGTGGTGCATTCGGCCAGCCCCGTATCGCTGCCGGACGGACGCGAGGCCGCGCTGGTCGGCGGGATCCTGCTTAACCAGAACCTGGTCTTCATCGACACGATCAACGATCTCGTCTACCGGACGGCCAGCCTGCCGGAGGGCAGCCAGGGCACGGCAACGCTCTTTCTCGAAGATGTGCGGATCAGCACCAATGTCCGGCTGTTCGAGGGCAAGCGGGCGCTCGGCACCCGTGTGTCTGCCGCTGTCCGCCGCACGGTTCTGGATGAGGGCCGTGTCTGGCTCGACAGCGCCTTTGTCGTCAATGACTGGTATGTCTCGGCCTATGAGCCGATCAGCGACAGTTTCGGCAATCGGGTCGGCATGCTCTATGTCGGCTTCCTCGAAGCGCCGTTCGCCCGCGCCAAGACCGAGACCATCATCGGCATCGTCGTCGCCTTCCTCGTGGTGACGGCGGCCAGCGTACCGATCTTCCTGCGCTGGGCGCGGGCGATCTTCAAGCCCCTGGAGCGGATGACCGGCACCATTGCCCGGGTGGAACAGGGCGACCTCGGCGCGCGTTCGGGCTTAACCGACGGCAGCGACGAGATCGGCCGCGTGGCCGTCCACCTCGACAGCCTGCTCGACCAGTTGCAGCAACGTGACCGGGACCTGCGGCGCTGGAACGACGAGCTCAACGATCGGGTGGCCGACCGCACCCGCGAACTCGAGCTGGCGAACCGTCAACTGGAGGCTACGACCAAGCAGTTGATCATGTCGGAGAAGCTGGCGGCCATCGGCGAGATCACGGCGGGCGTGGCCCATGAGATCAACAATCCGATCGCCGTCATGCAGGGTAATCTCGACGTGGTGCGCAGCGTGCTCGGCGACCGGGCGAGCGACCTTACCACCGAGCTCCGGCTGATCGACGAACAGATCCACCGGGTCAGCCAGATCGTCACCAAGCTCCTGCAATTCGCCAAGCCGGAGGAATATGCCGGCTATGTCGAGCGACATCGGGTGGCCGATGTGATCACCGACTGCCTGCCGCTGGTGCAGCATCTGCTCGGCAAGGCCGAGATCACCGTCGAGCACGACGATGGGGCGACCCGGCAGGTTCTGATGAACCGGACCGAATTGCAGCAGGTGCTGATCAACCTGATCGTCAACGCCATCCATGCCATGCCGGATGGCGGCAGACTGCGTCTCGTTAGCCGCGACGAGAGGCGCGACGGTCGGGACGGTATTCGTGTCGACGTCACAGATACCGGCATCGGCATGACGCCCGACGTACTTTCCCGGATCTTCGATCCGTTCTTCACCACCAAGCGGCGGCAGGGCACCGGGCTTGGCCTGTCGATCAGCCAGACGCTTGTCAGGCGGCAGGGTGGCGCGCTCACCGTCGAGAGTAGGCCGGGCAAGGGCACGACCTTCTCCATCTGGCTTCCCGAGGCCGACTGAACCGAGGCTCGATGGACAGAATGTCCGCGACCTTCGGACATTCTGTCCATTGAACCCTGTGCTCCCCGGCCAAGTTATTGAAAAATGGTAAATTTGAGTTGGCACGGCGGTTGCTACCGCAACGGTGTTCCCAATGCGTCCGCTGGAGACGGGATGTCGGCGGGAACAGGGAGGAAACGGCAAAATGCCGCTTCTTGTTTGGACCGGTCCCGCGGCGTGCCTTGTCCAAGGAGCAACAAGGCGCAGGCAACCGCGAGTGGCCGGGTCGGGGAAAAGATCCATCGGCGACGACCGATGGGAGGGAGGATTTCAAATATGTCTGCTACGACCGAAACTTTGATCGGCGGCTATGGGGGCGGTGGCCTTCTCGACCGCGAACGGATTATTGCAAAAGCTGGTTTCAATCGCTGGCTCGTACCGCCGGCCGCCCTTGCCATTCATCTCTGCATCGGCATGGCCTACGGCTTTTCCGTCTTCTGGCTGCCGCTCACCAAGTCGCTCGGCATCAGCCAGTCGATCGCCTGTCCGGACCTGACGCTGGCATCGGCACTGTTCACCACCAGCTGCGACTGGCGCGTCGCCGATCTCGGCTGGATCTACACGCTGTTCTTCGTCCTGCTCGGTTCGTCGGCGGCGATCTGGGGCGGCTGGCTGGAGCGGGTCGGCCCGCGACGCGCCGGCTTCGTCTCGGCCTGCTGCTGGTGCGGCGGCATCCTGATCGCGGCATTCGGCGTCATGACGCATCAGCTGTGGCTGATGTGGCTCGGTGCCGGCGTGATCGGCGGCATCGGTCTCGGCCTCGGCTATATTTCGCCGGTCTCGACGCTGATCAAGTGGTTCCCCGACCGTCGCGGCATGGCGACCGGCATGGCGATCATGGGCTTCGGCGGCGGTGCGATGATCGGTGCGCCGCTGGCCGACATGCTGATGAACACCTTCAAGAGCGAGACCTCCGTCGGTGTCTGGCAGACCTTCGTCGTGATGGCCGGCGTATACTTCGTCTTCATGATGGGCGGCGCCTTCGGCTACCGCATTCCGCCGGCCGGTTGGCGTCCCGAGGGCTGGGTGCCTCCTGTCGCGAAGAACAGCATGATTACCAGCCGTCATGTCCACCTGAAGAATGCCCACAAGACCAAGCAGTTCTGGCTGATCTGGGCGGTGCTGACGCTGAACGTCTCGGCCGGTATCGGCGTGATCGGCATGGCCTCGCCCATGCTGCAGGAAATCTTTGCCGGTTCTCTGCTCGGCCTGCCCGAGTTGAAATTCTCAGACCTCAGCAAGGAGCAACTGACCGCCATTGCGGCGATCGCCGCCGGCTTCACCGGGCTTCTCTCGCTGTTCAACATCGGCGGGCGCTTCTTCTGGGCCTCGCTCTCCGACAAGATCGGCCGCAAGAACACCTATTACGTCTTCTTCCTGCTCGGCATCGTGCTCTATGCCTCGGCCCCCTGGGCCGCCGGTATCGGCAGCAAGGTGTTCTTCGTCGCCGCCTTCTGCATCATCCTGTCGATGTATGGCGGCGGCTTCGCCACCATTCCCGCCTATCTCGCCGACATTTTCGGCACGCAGTTCGTCGGCGCCATCCATGGCCGTCTGCTGACCGCCTGGGCGACCGCCGGCATCATCGGCCCGGTGGTGGTCAACTACATCCGCGAGGCGCAGATCGCGGCGGGCATCCCGCGCGCCCAGGTCTACGACTTCACCATGTATATCCTCGCCGGCATGCTGGCGCTCGGTCTCGTCGCCAACTTCCTGGTCAAGCCGCTGTCCGAAAAGTGGTTCATGTCCGACGAGGAGGTGGCGTCGCTGCAAGCCAAGACCAAGGCGGCGGCTGCCGGTCCCACCGGCTCCTTCGGCATCGGCACCGGCGGCCTCGACGCCAAGGCGGCGATTGCCTGGGCCGTGGTCGGAATCCCGATTCTCTGGGGCGTGTGGATCACGCTGCAGAAGACCTTCGTTCTGTTCGGCTGAGGCGCCGCCAGGACAGGAGGCGGAGGCATTCATTGCCTCCGCCTTTTTCGTCCAGGCTTCCCCATCGCCGGGGAGAACCGAAGGGACTGTCTCCCGGCGGAAAGGCGCGGTCCGATGGGCCGATGCCTTGCAACAAGAAAGGGCCCCGCATTGCGGAGCCCTTGCTATCGTAACCTTGACGTATGGGGGATGATCCGCTCGTTCAGGCGGCCATTTCTTCGATCTCGCTGCCCTTGAACATCTTGGCGAGGTTCAGGAAGCAGATCATGCCGTGTTCATTGGCGATGATGCCTTCGGAGAAGGACTTGTCGAAGGAGGCCGAGATTTCCGGGACCGGCTGAACCTGGCTCGAAGGGATCGTCAGGATGTCCGAGACGCGGTCGACCAGCATGCCGATGACCATGTTATGGACCTCGGCGACGACAATTGCCGACCGCTCGTTGGCCACCGTGCTCTTCATGCCGAGCTTGTAAGCAAGGTCGATGATCGGAATGACCGAGCCGCGCAGGTTCATCACGCCGATGACGTCGGCCGGGGCATGCGGGATCGGCGTCGACGGTGCCCAGCCGCGGATTTCGCGGATGGTCGTGGTCTTGACGCAGAATTCCTGGTCATGCAGCCGGAAGGCGATGATTTCGAGGGTTTCGCCGTTGAAGCTTGTCGAGTTGATCGCAGTCGCCATTAGAATTCTTCCCAACTTTCCTGTGCCTGGGCGGTCGCTGCGCCGCCTGTTGCGGCGCGTGCGACCTTAGCCATGAGTTTGCGTGCCGGGGATGCGACGGGTCGGGCATCAGGACGCGCTAGGGTTACTGTAGTCGAAGAGTGTTGCCCAAATCTAAACTGTGACAGGAGATTGCGAAGGGTCTCGGATTCCCTGGCAAGGCTGTGGCTGGCGGCGGTGGTCTCCTCGACCATGGCGGCATTCTGCTGGGTGTTCTGGTCCATGGCGTTGACCGCCTTGTTGATCTCCTGCAGCCCGGTAGCCTGTTCCTTTGAGGCTTCGACGATGGCGATGACGTTGCTGTTGATGTCCTGAACCTCGGTGACGATCTGCTCCAGCGCCTTGCCGGTCTGGCCGACGAGCGAGACGCCGTTACGCACCTGTTCGCCGGATGTGGTGATCAGCGCCTTGATCTCCTTGGCGGCGTTGGCCGAACGCTGGGCCAGTTCGCGAACCTCCTGGGCGACGACCGCAAATCCCTTGCCGGCCTCGCCGGCACGGGCAGCTTCAACGCCGGCATTCAGCGCGAGAAGATTGGTCTGGAAGGCGATGTCGTCGATCACGCCGATGATGTTGGAGATTTCCCGTGACGAGGATTCGATCTGGCCCATCGCGGCAATCGCGCTCTTTACGACTTCACCCGATTTTTCCGCGCCAGCCTTGGTGCGGGCGACGAGAGAACCGGCCTCGTCGGCACGCTTCGAACTGTCGGTAACGGTCTGGGTGATCTCCTCGAGCGCTGCCGCAGTCTCCTCGACGGCGGCCGCCTGCTGCTCGGTGCGCTTGGCCAGGCTGTCGGAAGCCGCCTGGATTTCCTTCGAACCGGCGGCGATCGCATTGGTGTTCTCGCCGACCGTCGCCATTGCCGCCTGCAGCTTATCGAGCGAGTTGTTGAAGTCTAGTCGCAGGCGGTCGAGACCGGGGATCAGCGGACGTTCGATCCGTGCCGTCAGGTCGCCCTCGGCAAGTGCCGTCAGGCCGACTGCGACGTCGTCGACGGAGCGGACCCGCTCGCTAATGTCCGTGGCGAACTTGACGACCTTGAACACCCGGCCGTTCATGTCGAAGATCGGGTTGTAGGATGCTTGGATCCATACGACCTTGCCGCCCTTGCCGATGCGCTTGAACTCCTCGGAGAAGAATTCGCCGCCGGCAAGCTTCTGCCAGAAGCGCTGATAGTCGGGGCTCTGGGTGTAGGAGGGTTCGCAAAACATCGCATGATGCTTGCCCTGGATCTCCGACAGGCTGTAGCCGAGCGTGCTGAGGAAATTGTCGTTGGCGGTGAGGATTTCACCCGTGGGGGTGAACTCGATCATCGCCTGGGCGCGAGAGATGGCCGCGATCTTTCCGGCATCTTCGGCCGATTTCAGCTTCTGCGCGGTGATGTCGGTGGCGAACTTGACGACCTTGTAGGGTTTGCCGCCGCTGAACACCGGATTGTAGGAGGCCTGGATCCAGACTTCCTGACCGGTCTTCGATATGCGCTTGTACTCGCGGGAATCAAATCGACCGGCGCCGAGGTCCGCCCAGAACTGCTTGTAATCCGGCGACGCGACATAGGTCGGGTCGCAGAACATGCTGTGATGCTTGCCCTGGATCTCCGAGAGCTGGTACCCGAGCGCGCGACAGAAATTCTCGTTGGCGGTGATGATCTTGCCGTCGAGGCTGAACTCGATGATAGCTTGTGAACTGCTCACGGCCGCCAGGATCGCCTTTGCATCCGCGCCAAATATGTTGATGTGCACTCTCAGTCCCCTTTATTATGGCACATGAATGAGCGGCCAGACCGTCGTTAGTGCCGTGAACGAATCTAAAATCTGAGAAAATTACGGTAGCCGGCGAGCGGTAGATTTCCGGCGACGCTCGTTGCCCCTAAAAATAGGGGGTCATAGTTAAGGGCTGCTTAAGGGGATGGTGGGTGAAGACCAAAGTCTCACATGGCGGGCAAATGCTCACCAAAAAAAGTCAAAAGCCAAGACGTGATCCTCGAAAGAACGAAGGCCCTCGCCGGAGGACGAGAGCCTTATTGGTTCCGCGATAAGCGGGCAGTGTCCGGTCTGGTTACTGCATCAGAACCTTTTCGATCCTCTCCAGCGCCCAGTCCACCTGATCCCTGGTGATGACCAGCGGCGGGGCCAGCCGGATCGTATCGACATGGGTATCCTTGGCGAGCAGGCCGAGGTCTTTCAGCGCGTAGCAATATTGCCTCGCGCCGCCGGCCTCCGGGTCGAGCTCGACCGCGAGCATCAGGCCGCGGCCGCGCACGTCCTTGACGATGTTCGAGCGGATGGACCTTAGCCCTTCGAGAAAATAGTCGCCCATGGTGGCGGAGTTTTCGACCATCTTCTCCTCGGTCAGAACCTTGAGCGCCTCGCGGGCGATGGCGCAGGCGAGCGGGTTGCCGCCAAACGTCGAGCCGTGCTGGCCGGGCTTGAGCACACCGAGAACTTCGGAGTTGGAGAGCACGGCAGAGACCGGGTAGAAGCCGCCGGACAGGGCCTTGCCGATCAGCGTGACGTCCGCCTCGATCCCTTCGTGTTCCTCGGCCAAAAGCTTGCCGGTGCGACCGAGCCCGGTCTGGATTTCGTCGAGGATGAGGGTAATGTTCTTGTCCGTGCAGAGTTCGCGCACCCGGCGCAGATAGCCGGCCGGTGGGATGATGACGCCCGCCTCGCCCTGGATCGGCTCGATCAGCGCGCCGACGGTGTTTTCCGTGATGGCCGCCTCGAAGGCATCGGCGTCACCGAAGGGTACGGTGCGGAAGCCGGTGGTGAAGGGCCCGAAGCCGCCGCGCGCGTCTGGATCGGTCGAGAAGGAGACGATGCTGAGCGTCCGTCCATGGAAGTTGCCGGAGCAGACGATGATCTCGGCCTTGCCTTCCGGCACGCCCTTGGTCTCGTAGCCCCATTTGCGCACCGCCTTGATCGCGGTCTCGACGGCTTCCGCGCCCGAGTTCATCGGCAGAATCTTGTGCGAGCCGGTCAGCGCCGCAAGCTCTTCGTAGAGCAGCGCCAACTGGTCATTGCGGAAGGCGCGCGAGGTGAGCGTCAGCTTGGAGGCCTGCTCCGTCATGGCGGCGAGGATGCGGGGATGGCAATGACCCTGGTTGACGGCCGAATAGGCCGACAGGCAGTCGAGATATTGCTTGCCCTCGCTGTCCCAGACATGGACACCCTGACCGCGTGTCAGGACAACGTCGAGGGGCTTGTAATTGTGCGCGCCGAGGCGCTGTTCGGTGGCGATAAGCTCTGCTGTGTTCGACATCGTCGGTCCTCGGGTTGATCTAGGCGGCGCGGGTGGGGCGGTCGAGAATGCGCCGGCCGAACAGGCTGGCGGCCAGTTCGACGATGACGCGGGCGCTCTTGCCCCGGTCGTCCAGGAAGGGGTTGAGTTCGACCAGGTCGAGCGAGGAGACGAGGCCGCTATCGTGCAGCATCTCCATGATCAGGTGAGCTTCACGGAAGGTGGCACCCCCCGGAACCGTGGTGCCGACGCCCGGCGCGACATCGGGATCGAGAAAGTCGACGTCGAGGCTGACATGCAGCAGGCCATTGACCTGCGACACATCGGCGATGATCCGGCGCATGATGGCGCCCATGCCCTCCTCGTCGATGGCGCGCATGTCGAAGACATTGACGCCGTTCTCGGCGATCGCCAGGCGCTCCTGTTCGTCGACCGAGCGGATGCCGACTTGGTAGACATGGCGCGGGTCGACGAAGGGTCGGTCCTTGGGCAGGATCGGGGCGAATTCCGCCTTGCCGCAGTAGAAGGCGACGGGCATGCCGTGGATGTTGCCGGAGGGTGAGGTGGATGGCGTGTTGAAGTCCGCATGGGCGTCGAGCCAGAGGACGAAAAGCGGGCGTCTGAGTTCGGCCGCGCGCCGCGCCATGCCGGATACGCTGCCCATGGACAGGCTATGGTCGCCGCCAAGGAGAACGGGGAGGGTGCCTTCGGCCGCGGCGCGATAGGTTCGATCCTCGATGGCGCGGGTGAATGCGCCGACGATCGGGAGTTCGTGCGCCTTCGCATGTTGGCCAAGGTCGGTCGCCGGGGCCGGACGCAGGTCGCCGGCGTCGTCGACGCGGTAGCCGAGCTCGCCGAGCGCCGAGCCGATGCCGGCGATGCGCAGCGCCGCGGGCCCCATGGCACAGCCGCCGCGGCCGGAGCCTTCCTCCAGCGGAACGCCGATCAGCGTGACGGCCTTGGTCTTGTCGTTCATCAGGATCTCCTCGTTTGGAGGCATGATCTTGGCCAAAGGGTGCGTCTCCAAAAAGATGGAAAATAATCGGAAAGCGAGTTAGATTGCGCAAAACGACGGCGCTCTCTGACGAAGTGTAACATGGACGACCTCGACCGCGATATTCTCAGCGCCCTGCGCCACAATGCCCGCATCCCGGCCTCGTCGCTTGCGGCGATGACCGGCGCTTCCCGCGCGACCATCGCCGCCCGGATTGACCGCATGGTGGCCGACGGCACGATCGCCGCCTTCACCATCCGCACCGGCAGCGAAATCCGCCCGGCCGGTGTCCGGGCCATCGTGATGATCGAGGTGGTGGGGAAGTTCGCCGACCGCGTCGCGCATCAATTGCGCGGCCTGCCCGAGGTTCGAGCGCTGCACAGCACCAACGGACGCTGGGATTTCATCGCCGAGCTGGAAGACCGCGATCTTGCTTCCTTCGATGAAACGCTGCGCCGTATCCGGCTGATCGAGGGGATCAACACGACGGAATCGAGCATCCTCCTGAAAACCAGCAAGGTCGGCTGACCGCCTATCCTTTGCCGGCTTAGTACTCCTTTTCGTAGAAGATGCCGGCGCCGGCGCCTTCCGCCCCCGCCTCACCCTTAAGCTTCACGCCGCGACCGATGTCGAGATTGATCACCGCCTTGGTCTGGCCGGCGCCGCCCTGCTGCAGTTCGATATAGGTCTTGTCGTTCAGGTACTTGCCGGCGCTGACCTTGGCCTGGCCGGTCTCGTCGGTCGAGATGTCGAGATCGTCGACGCCGAGCGTCGAGCGTAGTGCCTCGAACAGCGAGGTCGAGCGGCCGCCGGCAAGCTGAGCCGCGGCATCTGCGAGCTGGGCGATCTGCAAGGCGGACAGGCGGGCCATGGACTGGCCAAATATCAACTGGGCGAGAATTTCGTCCTGCGGCAGCGATGGAGAGGACGAGAACGAGACGGTCGGGTCGTTGGCGAAGCCCGCGATCGTGATGGTGATCGTCGTCGTTCCCGACGTCGTCGTCGCCTCCATGTCGAGGATCGGGATCAATCCGCCGCCGAAGGTGATCGTGCCGCTGGTGAATTCCATGCGCTTGGCCAGGATCGACAGGCGGCCGCGCCTCAGATCGAAGGCGCCGGAGACGTTCGGCGCCTGGGCCGTGCCGGTCACCGCGATCGTGCCGCCGAGTTCCGCATCGATACCGCGTCCGCGCACGAAGATCTGCGTCGGAGACGAGACGGTGAGATCGAGGCCGATGGACGACTGGCTGCCATGGCGTTCGGTCTTGGTGATCGTCGCCATCTGCTGGCGCACCGCCGGCGGCGCGTGGCGGTGTTGGATGTCGAGTTCAGACAGGCTGGTCGGCAGCTTTTCCGGAATGGTGATGGCGGTCTTCGACAGGTCGATCCGGCCGGCCAGAACCGGGCCTGAGAGCAGCGGTCCCTTGATGGTCAGCTGTCCATCGGCGGTGCTTGCCACCATGGTGCCGTCGACATAGACGGCCTTGTCGAGGGTGATGGCGATGTCGGCCGGCAGGCCGGGTGACAGGATGTCGATCGTGCCGCCGCCGGAAATTGCGCCGCCGCTCGCGAGTTTGCCGGTGAGGCCGGTCACGGAGGCGCGGTTACCCTGCAAGGTAACGGTTGCCGACAATTGCTCGACCGCAAGGTTGCGCCGCACGTCGATCAGGCGGGCGCCGGAGGTGCGCACGGTGCCGGTCAATTGTGGTGCAGCCAATCCGCCCGACACGGTGATATCGGCATCGGCCGAGCCTTCCAGCACGAAGCCCTGGCGTGACAGCAGGCCGGTCAGCGCGGCAAAGGGCAGGTTGCCGGTGAATTTCATGGCGATCGGCCGCTGGCCGGACAGGCTGAGGGTTCCTCCGCCGGCAAGCCCAAGACCGCCCTGGCCGGTCGCGCTGCTGTCGAGCGACAGGCGGCCATCGCGGAAATCACCCTTGGCCGATATCGAGAATGCACCGACACCGGCCGCGCGGGTCTGGGCGACGGCGGCGTTTGCCCAGTCCAGCGCATAGGCGACAACCGGTGCACCAGGCGTGCCGGTGACCGTCACCGTGCCGGAAATCGTGCCATCGGCCGCAAGCGTTGGAGCCACGGTCGCAGCGAGCGAGGCGGGCACGTTGCGAAGGGCCGCGTTTATGTCGAGCGCCTCGCCGGCGCTGCCCGATAGGTCGACGGTGCCGGAGCCGGCGGAGATCGTCGCGGTTTCGATCGTCATCTTGCCGCCGGCTAAAGTGAAGGCGGCTGGTTTGGCGAGCGTGAGGGGTATGCGGCGCGGCGCGGCGGAGAGCGTGTCGAGTGCGATCCGCAAGCCTGACGCCTGCTGCTCGATGCGGCCCTTGGCCGTGAGCGGCGCGCCGTCGTAGCGACCGTCGAGATCAAAGGCGGTGCTCAAACCCTGGCGCGAGAAAGCGAGTTTCGGCGTCTCGATGCGATTGGCACCGACCGACACTGCCGAGGCGCTGAGACTGCCTTCGGCGGCAACGGCGGCAAGGTCGGAGATGGTGAGGCGGATGTCAGGCGAGGTTACCGCCAGCGTGTCGCGTGAAAGCGTCGAGCCGGTTGCCGCGATCGTCGCCGACAGCTTGCCGTCGTTCTCCGCGAGGTCGACGGAGCCCTTGAGGTCGCCGCTGGCATTTTGCCCCGCCAGGGCGGCGATCAGTCCGACTTCCGGCAGGTCGAAACGCAGCGTTCCCGAGGGTGTGAAGGACGGGGAGAAGGTGAGCGCGCCCTCGATCCGATTGGCGCCGACCTTAACCGCCAGTGCCGGAATGGAGGAGCGACCGTTTTCGGCGACGAGATCGGCGGTCGCCTCGATCGCCTGCCCGTCGAGCCTGCCGGACATTGTCAGCATCCCCTTCGGCGCCGTCCTGTCGGCGGTCCCCTCGATTTCGAGCGCGAGGTTCTCCAGCTTGCGCCCGGCGGCGACGGCTGCTTCGCTTTTCAGCGACAGCTTGCTGACAAGGGCATCCAGTGGCCCTGAGGCCGAAAGGGCGAATTCCGCGCCGCCGCTGATGTTGTCGACCAGAGTGGCAAGGTCGCTGATCCGGCCGGCGAGATCGGCCGTCAGCCGGCTCTCGGCATCCAGGGTCACGGAGCCGGTCGCCTCGCCGAGATTGCTGGTCAGCCTGAGGTCGGAGAGCGCCAGCTGGCGCGGCAGCGCGTAGTCGAGCGTGCCGGCAAGGCCGATCGTGCCATTGAGCTTGCCCGCAATGGTCGCCGGCAGGATGCCGGGCACGGCGAACAGTTCGAAGCGGCTGGTGAGCGTCTTTTCGTTCAGCGCATAGTCGCCGCTGAGCTTGCCGCCGATCGTGGTGCTTTCGATGGTCGTTCCGTCGAAACCGAGCCTGTTTTCCCCCAGCAGAAGCGGCGCCCTGATCGTCAGCGGCGCCTTGAGGATGCGGTCGAGCTCCGCGTCGGCGAGCTGGCTTTCCACCACGGAAACGGTGGCCTGAAGGGGGCCCGTGCGCGTCGCGAGGTCGAAGCTGTCGCTTGTTGCGGCCAGGTCCACGCCGCCAAGCGTGCCTTGCGGCAATTTCAGGGAGGCGAACCGGCTCTTGAGGTTGATGGTCGCGCCGTTGGCCGGGCCGTTGACGGAAAGCGCGAGCTGCTCGATCGTAGCTGAAATGGTCTGCTCGCCGCTTGTCCAGCTGAACGGAACCGGGCCGGCCGTGCCGACCAACCGGGCCTCGAGGTCGTTGGTGCCGTTGGCGGCGTAGCGTCCAGACGCAGTCAGGTCGAGTGCGGCGGTCGACAGCTTGCCTCTGTCGATGATCACCGCGCCGTTGCGATCGAGGCTGGCCGCGAGGTCGATCGTCGTTTCGCCCTCGAAGAGAGGACGAAGCTGAGGCGGCAGCAAAGCGTCGAAACGACCGCCGCCGGTGGCGGTGATGCTGCGCAGGCCAGCGTCAATGCTGTGCGTCGCATCGATTGCCAGCGTCGGGCGGCCGTCGACCGTGGCGGTGACCTTGCCCTTCCAGTCGCTCAGCGGTCCGTCACCGTCGACCCCAAGCCGCAAGGCCGGGGCGCCGGGCAGGCGCAGCAGGCCGGCGATCAGGCCGCCCGCCGGTTCACCCAGTTCGCCGGTCAGCCGCAGGCGATTTTCGGCGGGCGCATAAACGAGGTCGGCGGTCGCCTGCGCATCCTGCGCATCGGCGCGCCTGGCCCGAAGCTGTGCCGCGATCCGCTCGCTGACCGCCTGGCCGGAGCCGGAGAGCGACAGGCGAATGTCACGCCCGGCGAGGCCCCGGCCCAGATCGACGACGGGGAGGTCCAGCGAGCGCACATCGATTTCGACCGGCAGCGAGAAGCCGGAACCGGAGCTGTCTTCGTCGGCCTTGTCCTCAGTCACGGCCGGTGCGCGATGGATGCGAACGGAGCCTGCGGCAATCCGCTCGGCGGTGAGCCGACCATCCAGAAGATCGAGCGGCGACCAGTCCATGGCAAGATCGCGGATCTCGGCATAAATGCCCTGGCTATCGGCCAGCGACATGCTCTCGATCCTCAGCTTTCCGCCCAAAAGCCGTCCCGCGCCGTCGATCGAGATCCGCCGATCGGGCGTCGAAAGCAGGGAGGCGATCTGGCCGGCCAGGAAGCCGCCGCCCACGCCGGTGAAGCCGGCAATGAGTACCGCCACCACGGCGAGCACCAGCGTCGCGCCGGTGATATAGGCGATCAGGCGAAGGGCAAAGGTCGTGAGGCGTTTCAGCAGGCGCATGCGGCTTTCGTTTTCCTTCTCACGGCCCGGTTCAGAAGCTCTGGCCGATGCCGGCATAGATGCCGTACTTGCTTCCGCCGTCATAAGGGTCGAGCGGCATGGCGACGTCGAGGCGCAGCGGCCCGAAAGGCGTCAGGTAACGCAGGCCGATGCCTGCTCCCATGCGGATATCGGAGAAATCGGGATAATTCGCGGCAGTCACCGAGCCGATGTCGAGGAAGGGCACGATGCCGATCGTTTCGGTCACGTTGACGCGCGCCTCGAACGAGCCGAGTGCATAGGCCCGCCCGCCGGTCGCATCGCCCGAGGCGTCGAGCGGCGAGATTTCCTGATAGGCATAGCCGCGTACCGATCCGCCGCCGCCGGCGAAAAAGCGCCGCGTCGCCGGAACGGATTCGAGATCGCCCGCGCCGACCAGCATGCCGGCGGAGAGCTTCGCCGCAAGGACGATACGGTCCTCGACGCCGAGACCGTAATAGCCGGAGAGCGAGCCCTCAAAAGTAGAGAAGAAGGTCTCGCCGAGGATCTCGTAGCTCGGAATGGCGCTCAAGGTGGCGTTGAAGCCTTCGGTCGGATTGAGCTTGTTGTCGCGGGTGTCGCGACTGTAGCCGATCGGCAGGCCAAAGGTCAGATAGGTGTTGTTGCCGAAGGCGTCGTCGATGTCGTCATAGCCGAGCGAGACGCCGGCCGTCACCTTGTCATAGTCGGTGATCTCGTAGGCCAGCGCCACCTTGCCGAGGACAGAGGCCGCGTCATAGGACTCGGTCGTCAGCGTCGCGCCCTTGATGCTCGCCTCGAGCGTCGCCGAGGGGAAGAAGGCACCGGGCTTGATGAAGGTGATGCCAGCGCTGTAATCGAGATCCTCGACACCGCTCCAGTCGCCGAGCCCGCCGACCTTGCCTTCGAGCCTGAGCGATTCCGCCTGGCCGAACAGGTTGCGATGGCCCCAATAGCCCTCGACGCCCAGTCCGTCGATCGACGAGAAACTGGCGCCGACGCCGAAATAGCGGTGCTTTCCTTCGGCCACGACGATGCCGAGCGGCAGCGAACCATCGGCTGCTAGCCCATCCGCCTCATTGATCGTCACGCTGGAGAAGGTACCCAGCGCGCGCAGCCGCTCCGCAGCCTTCTTCAACTGTTCCGGCGAGTAGGCCTGGCCCTGGCGCAGCCGCGAATAGCGGGCGATGAACGCCGGATCGACCTTGCGGGCACCCTTGACGGTGACCTCGCCGACCGGCGCCACCGGCCCGGCTTCGACCGCGAGCACCACGTCGACCGTCTGTGTCTCGTGGTCGGCGATCACATCCCGGCGCGCCAGCACCGCAAGCGGTCGCCCCTCGCCCTTCAGGTCCTCGACGATCTTCTCGCCGGCCTTCAGGATGATCAGCGAGCTGGCCGGGCCGCCCGGCACCAGGTCGTAGACGGACGGATCGAGGCCGGTGGCATCCCCCTCCAGCGATACGGTGCCGAGCGTAAAGGCCGGACCCGGATCCACCCGCACGACGACCGGAATGGGGCCGTTGCGGGCAAAGGTCGGAATGGGCGGCAGGGCGTCGATGTCCTGCCCGTCGATCGTGACGTTGACCACGCCGCCATAGCGGGAATTTTCGTAGAGGGTGGCGATCAGGCGGTCGCGATCGTCGCGGGCCTTGATGACCAGGCCCAGTTCGCCGGAGACCGGGGCCTCTTCGCCGCGCAGCAGAAGCGAGGTTCGCTCGAGCGCCTCGGCGAGGTCCTGGTCGGCGCCGTCGGTGTCGAGGGTGATGCTGTAACGGACCGGATCGATGACGTCATTGGCCGCCTCGTCCTCGCCGAAGATGGTGATGCCGAAGATCTTGAAGGCGAGCGCTTCGCTGGCCAGCACCGGAGCGAACGCCAGGGTCAGCCCCAGCCCGAATGCGGTGCCGGTCCGCCGAAACGCATGACTAACCTTCGGTGATATCGGATTACTCGGCATGCACACTTCTGCTCGTTGCGGTCAGTTCGCCTTGCCCGCGTTTCCGGGAGCAAACCGAGTTTAATCGCAAAATCGCTGAAAAGGATAACTATTTTCGAAGAGTGCACGCAAATGGAGGTCCCGGCGCAGCCGCCGGAACCTCGCCGTCATGCGAATTAGTAGCGACGCGGGCAATCGTCGATGTAGCGGCGGCCATAGCGGTCGCGATAGTAGCACTGGCCGGGCTGGTCGGCGACACTGCCGATCACGGCGCCCGATACGCCACCGATTGCCGCACCAACCGCCGCACCGCGCACGTCGCCGGTGATGGCGCCACCGATGATGGCACCCGATACGGCGCCGATGCCGGCGCCCTTTTCGGTCTGGGTGCAGCCTGCGACCGACAAGCCGATCAGAGCGAGCACGAGAACTTTCTTCATGATGTTTCTCCACTGTTTACGCGTCCGGCTGGGCCGGTACATGTCTTCTCCGCCTAGACGCCCCTGGGCGTCTCCTCTCGGCGGTCGCGGCTCCAGAATAGCCGGCAATTCGGGAAAGTCCATGAAATAGAAAGTCGAATATATGGCTCCACTACACGCTGTGCGCTGCGTCACAGTAAAAACCGAACTTATGTTGCGGCGCGGAATACAAAAATCCATCGCGTCGCAATCTGCCTGTTGATCGGCCGAAGAAAAAGACAAATGATAGCCCTCGTGTCCGGGAGAGACACGAGGAGGAACAATATGGCAAAAGTAACGCTGACGGTGAACGGCCGGTCGGTGAGCGGCGAGTGCGAGGATCGCACTCTGCTCGTCCATTTCATTCGCGAAAAACTTGGCCTGACCGGAACCCATATCGGTTGCGACACGACCCAGTGCGGTTCCTGCGTCATCCATATGGACGGCAAGTCGGTCAAGAGCTGTTCGATCCTGGCGGTGCAGGCCTCGGGTTCGACGATCACCACGATCGAGGGCCTGGCCGGTAGCGGCGAACTGCACCCTGTCCAGGCGGCGTTCAAGGAACATCACGGGCTGCAATGCGGCTTCTGCACGCCGGGCATGGTCATGACCGCGGTCGACATGATCGGCCGTCACGGCGGCAATCTCGACGAGGCGACCGTGCGCCACGAGTTGGAAGGCAATATCTGTCGCTGCACCGGCTACCACAACATCGTCAAGGCGGTTCTTTCCGCCAATGCCGAGATGCATGGCGGACGCCAGGCCGCAGAGTGAGGCGCGCTAACGAGGCAGTAGGCAGTAGCCAATAGGCAGTTGGTCGCGGCAGCGTCCCATCTCGAGCAACGGTTCTACTACCCACTGACTATTGGCTACTGCCTAATATCCCCTATCCCTGTTCTCTGGAGGAGAAGACTATGGGTGTTGAAGGAATTGGTGCGCGTGTGACGCGCAAGGAAGACAAGCGCTTCCTCACCGGCAAGGGCCGGTACACGGACGACATGGTCGTTCCGGGCATGAAATTCGCCTACTTCGTGCGTTCGCCCTATGCGCATGCCAGGATCACCGGCGTGGACGCGACAGCCGCCAAGGCCATGCCGGGCGTGATCGACGTGCTGGACGGCAAGCAATTGCTGGCCGACGGCATCGGCAACATCATCTGCGGATGGATGATCCATTCCAAGGACGGCACGCCGATGAAGATGGGCGCCTGGCGTCCGCTCGCGGTCGACACGGTTCGCTATGTCGGCGACGCGGTGGCCATCGTCGTCGCCGATACCTATGGCGAGGCCTGCGATGCGGCGGAAGCCGTGGTCGTCGACTATGATGAACTGCCGGTAGTGACTGAGGCCGTGACGGCACTCGGCGCCGGAGCGCCGCAGCTTCATCCGGAAGCGCCGGGCAATCTGATCTTCGACTGGGAAATCGGCGACAGCGCCGCCGCCGACCGGGCGATCGCCGCGGCCGCCCACGTCACCGAGATCGAGATTCACAACAACCGCCTCTCGCCCAATCCGATGGAGCCGCGCGCCACGCTCGGTATCTACGACACGGCCGAGGATCACTATACCTGCTACACGACCTCGCAGAACCCCCATGTCGCGCGGCTCGTCATGAGCGCCTTCTATAATGTCGCGCCGGAAAACAAGCTGCGGGTCATCGCTCCGGATGTCGGCGGCGGCTTCGGCTCGAAGATCTACATCTATCCGGAAGAGATCGTCTGTCTCTGGGCCTCCAAAAAGACCGGGGTTCCGGTCAAGTGGACGTCCGACCGCACGGAGGCCTTCCTCACCGACGCCCATGGCCGCGACCATGTCTCGAAGGTGAAGATGGCGTTCGACAAGGACAACAATGTCATCGGGCTGAAGGTCGACACGATCGCCAATCTCGGCGCCTACATGTCGCTCTTCTCCTCGTCGGTGCCTACCTATCTCTATGCCACGCTGCTGTCGGGGCAGTACGCCATCCCGGCGATCCACTGCAATGTCCGCACCGTCTACACCAACACGGTGCCGGTCGATGCCTATCGCGGGGCGGGCCGTCCGGAGGCGACCTATCTGCTCGAGCGCACCATGGAAACGGCGGCGCGCGAACTCGGCGTCTCTCCCGCGGAACTGCGCCGGCAGAACTTCATCCGAACCTTCCCCTACCAGACGCCGGTCATCATGAACTACGACGCCGGCAATTACGAAGCTTCGCTCGAGGCCGCCATGGCGGCTGCCGACTGGAACGGCTTCCCGGCTCGCAAGGCAGAAGCGGCCAGCCGCGGCATGAAGCGCGGCATCGGCATGAGCTGCTATATCGAGGCCTGCGGCATCGCGCCGTCGGCGGCGGTCGGATCGCTTGGCGCAGGCGTGGGCTTGTGGGAATCGGCCGAGGTTCGGGTCAATGCGGTCGGAACGGTCGAAGTCTTGACCGGCTCGCACAGCCACGGCCAGGGTCATGAGACGACGTTTGCCCAGTTGGTCTGCGAACGACTCGGCGTGCCGATCGCCAATGTCTCCATCATCCACGGCGACACCGACAAGGTACAGATGGGCATGGGCACCTATGGTTCCCGCTCCGGCGCCGTCGGCATGTCGGCGATCGTCAAGGCGCTCGACAAGGTCGAAGCCAAGGCGAAGAAGATCGCCGCGCATCTGATGGAAGCCGACGAGAGTGACATCGTCATCGAGAACGGCGAACTCAAGGTCGCCGGCACGGACAAGTCCCTGCCGTGGTTCCAGGTGGCGCTTGCGGCTTATACCGCCCACAATCTGCCGGGCGGCATGGAGCCGGGCCTGAAGGAGGGCGCCTTCTATGATCCGTCCAACTTCACCTTCCCGGCCGGCTGCTACATCGCCGAGGTCGAGGTCGATCCGGAGACAGGCAAGACGACGATCGTCCAGTTCGTCGCCGCCGACGACTTCGGCAATATCATCAACCCGATGATCGTCGAAGGCCAGGTGCATGGCGGCATCGCTCAAGGCGTGGGGCAGGCATTGCTGGAGGGTGTGCGCTATGACCCGAGCACCGGCCAGCTGCTCACGGCCAGTTACATGGACTACGCCATGCCGCGAGCCGACGACCTGCCGTCGTTCAGCCTGTCGCATCAGAACACGCCGTGCCCGGGCAATCCGCTCGGCATCAAGGGCTGCGGCGAAGCCGGCGCCATCGGCTCTCCGCCGGCGCTGATCAATGCCATCACCGATGCCATCGGCACCAACAACCTCAACATGCCTGCGACCCCGCTTGCCGTCTGGTCGGCATTGCAGGCGGCCGAGTAAAGGGAGGACGAAGCATGTTTCTGTATTCGACCAGCTATCATCGCGCCTCCACCGTCGAGGAAGCCGGAAGCCTGCTTTCGGGGGCTTCCGACGGCAAGTTCGTGGCCGGCGGCCAAACCCTGGTCGCCGCCCTCAAGCAGCGTCTGGCGCAGCCCTCTGATCTGATCGATCTGAGGCATATTCCGGCGCTCAAGGGGATTGCCGTCGACGGCCGCATGGTGACGATCGGCGCGGGCGTCACCCATGCGGAGGTTGCGGGCTCCGGGCTGATCCGTACGCTCTGCCCGGCTGTTTGCCATCTTGCCTCGTTGATCGGCGATCCGCATGTCCGCCATCTGGGCACGATCGGCGGTTCGATCGCCAACAACGATCCGGCTGCCGACTATCCGGCCGCAATGCTCGGGCTCGGTGCGACCATCGTCACCGATCGCCGGCAGATCACCGCGGACGACTTCTTCGTCGGCCTGTTCGAGACGGCGCTTCAGGAGAACGAGATCATCACGGCGGTCAAGTTCAATGCCCCGGAGCGGGCCGGCTATGCCAAGTTCGCCAATCCGGCTTCGCGCTTCGCCATGACCGGGGTCTTCGTCTCCAAGGGGCCGGCCGGCGTTCGTGTCGCGGTGACAGGGGCCGGCTCCAGCGGGGTGTTCCGTCATGAGGGTCTGGAGACGGCGCTTGCCGGCAATTGGTCGGCCGATGCACTGGCAAGTGTTGCCGTCGATCCGACCGATCTGATGGCCGATCTGCATAGCACGGCCGAATACCGCGCCAATCTGGTGAGAGTGATGGCGAAGCGGGCCGTTTCCGCCTCCTGAGGGCGGCGGAGAATCGCCATACGGGAAAGGGCGGCTACGGCTGCCCTTTTTCCTGTAGCTTGACGTAGATCAAGTTTGGCTCGGCCCGGATCGGCTAGCAAATGGCTGGAAGCTTTCCAATTTTGCGCCAATTGTCGCAGTTTAGAATGAATTTACAGTGCTGGGGTTGACCGAACGCGTGTTGGATCTCAAAAAGGGCTGAACAGACTGGAGTTGGGAAATGGATTTCGAGGCGTTTTTCAAGGGCGAATTGGAAGGTCTTCACGAAGAAGGCCGTTACCGGGTTTTCGCCGATCTTGAGCGACAGAGGGGCAATTTCCCCCGCGCCACGCGCTATACCGAAAACGGCCAGCAAGAAGTCACCGTCTGGTGTTCCAACGACTATCTCGGCATGGGCCAGAATGCCGGAGTGATCGAGGCGATGAAGAACGCCATAGACCACTGTGGAGCGGGTGCCGGTGGCACCCGGAACATCTCTGGCACCAATCACTACCACGTTCTTCTCGAGCGCGAACTGGCCGATCTGCACGGCAAGGAATCGGCGCTGATCTTCACTTCGGGTTACATCTCCAACTGGGCTGCGCTCGGCACACTCGGCCAGAAGATTCCGGGGCTGATCATCTTCTCCGACGCGCTGAACCACGCGTCGATGATCGAAGGCATCCGCTACTCGAAATGCGAGCGGGTCATCTGGAAGCACAATGACGTCAAGGACCTCGAAGCCAAGCTCAAGGCCGCCGATCCGAAGGCGCCGAAGCTCATCGCCTTCGAATCCGTCTATTCGATGGATGGCGACATCGCGCCGATCAAGGAGATCTGCGATCTCGCCGACAGGTACGGCGCGATGACCTATCTCGACGAAGTGCATGCGGTCGGCATGTATGGTGCCCACGGCGGCGGCATTGCCGAGCGCGAGGGCCTGATGGACCGTCTGACGGTCATCGAGGGCACGCTGGGCAAGGCATTCGGCGTGATGGGCGGCTATATCACCGGCTCGACCGCGCTTTGCGACTTCATCCGTTCGTTCTCTTCGGGTTTCATCTTCACCACGGCCCTGCCGCCGGCGCTGGCCGCCGGTGCCGTTGCGTCGATCCGCCACCTCAAGACTAGCCAGTTGGAGCGCTTCGCCCATCAGGAGCGTGTGCGCCGCCTGCGCTCGATGCTCGATGCCCGCGGCATTCCGCATATGCCGAACCCGAGCCACATCGTTCCGGTCATGGTCGGCGACGCCGCCAAGTGCAAGTGGATCTCCGACCTGCTGCTCGACAATTTCGGCATCTACGTCCAGCCGATCAACTATCCCACCGTGCCGAAGAAGACCGAGCGCCTGCGCATCACGCCGACGCCGCTGCATTCGGATGGCGATCTGGAACATCTGGTCGGCGCTCTTCACCAGTTGTGGTCGCGTTGCGCACTGGCTCGCGCCGTCGCCTGAGGCGAAGGTCGGCTTCAGTTTCGGGAATGGATCAACCGCCTGCTGGTCAGGCGGTTTTTTCGTGCGCCGCGATGATGTCGCCGGCGACCTTGCGGGCCTCGTCATCGGCGGCAAAGACCTCGGCAATCGTGGCTGCCGCTCCGCAATCGATCAGACGGTCCATCACCGCCTCGACGATGTCGGCCATGTCGAGGAAGCCGATCTTCTCCTCGACGAAGGCATCAAAGGCCGTTTCCTCGGCGGCATTCATGATCGCCGCCTGCAGCCCGCCTCTGGTGAGCGCCATGCGGGCGAGCCTCAGCGCCGGGAAGCGGGTCTCGTCCGGTGCCTCGAAATCGAGGCGCGACAGCCTGGAGAAGTCAAGCCGTTCGACATTGAGCGCCGGTCGTTTCGGATAGGTCAGCGCATAGCCGATGGCGGTGCGCATGTCCGGGGCGCCGAGCTGGGCGATCACTGAACCGTCGCTATAGCCGACCATCGAATGCACGATCGATTGCGGATGGACCACCACTTCGATCTGCTCGGGTGTCACGTCGAACAGGTGCTTGGCCTCGATCATCTCGAGCGCCTTGTTGAACATCGAGGCACTGCCGACAGAGATTTTCAGCCCCATAGACCAGTTGGGATGCGTCCTTGCCGTGGCGACGGTAACGCCCGCCATCTGTTCGCGGGTGAAGGCGCGGAACGGGCCGCCGGACGCGGTCAGTATGATCCGCTCCAGCGCCGTGCGCTGGCTGTTGTCGAGGCACTGGAAGATCGCGCTGTGCTCGCTGTCTACCGGGATCAGCCGCCCGCCGCCGGCCTTGACCGCCTCGACGAAAAGTTCGCCGCCCGAAACCAGGCATTCCTTGTTGGCGAGCGCGATGTCAGCGCCGCGTGCCGCTGCGGTCAGGGTGGGGCCAAGCCCCGCCGTGCCGACGATCGCCGCCATCACCCAGTCGGCATCGAGGCTTGCGGCCTCGTCAAGACCTGATCGGCCCGCCGCCACATCGACGCCGCTTCCAGACAGCGCGTCCTTCAGCATCATGTACTGGCTTTCGTCGGCCGTGACAGCGAGCTTCGCGCCCATGATGCGCGCCTGCTCGGCGAGAAGCTCGATATTGCCGTTGCCGGTCAAAGCGCCGATCTCGAAGGCCTCGCGTCCCCCGAGCTGGTTGACCACGTCCAGCGTATTGACGCCGATCGACCCGGTCGAGCCGAGAATGGTCAGGCGGCGCGGCGGTTGTGCTTCGAGGGTCATTCGGGCTGTCCGGAAGATTGCTTCAGTCGCAGATGCGTCTACAAGGGATTGCCGAATGCGGCAAGCTTCGTATCCTTTTGGGCTTGTCGCCAGTTGTATCGCATGTTCGGAGGTTTTCATGCAGGGTGTCTTCGGGAACCTGCGGCGCTTTGGCCAGCCCTTGCTCGCCCTTGCCGCCCTGGCAACCTTGGCCGGTGGCGGTATCGCCTATTTCAATGCGCAAGTGGATTGGGCATCGGCGCTGTGGTCTCTCGGCACGGCGCTCGTGCTCCTGGCGTTGATGGTCGAGATCGTCCTGTCGCTCATGCAGGGGCGTTTCGGCCTCGATGTCATCGCCGGGCTTTCCATGGGGGCGGCACTTGCCTTCGGCGAGCCGCTCGCCGGCAATATCGTCGCGCTGATGTATGCCGGCGGGCAACAACTCGAGAACTTTGCCGAAGGCCGCGCCCGACGCGAAATGACGGCGCTGCTGGGGCGGACGGCCCGCACCGCCATGCGATACGCCCGCGAGGGTCTGGAGGAAGTGCCGATCGAGACGCTTTCTCCCGGAGAGCGCATTCTGGTCCGTCGCGGCGAGGTCGTGCCGGTCGATGGACGCCTGCTCGGGGGGCGCGGCGATATCGACATGTCCGCCTTGACGGGCGAAGCCATGCCGGCGCGCTTCTTTGCCGGCGACGACATGCCCAGCGGCGGCACGTCCATCGGCATGGCCTTCGATCTTGAAGTTGTGCGCGCCGCCGCAGACAGTACCTATGCGGGGATTGTCCGGCTGGTCGAGCAGGCGCAGCAGAGCAAGGCGCCGATGGTGCGGCTCGCCGATCGCTATGCCCTGTGGTTCCTCGTGCTGACGGTGGCGATTGCCGGGACGGCCTGGTGGGGAACCGGCGACCCGTTGCGGGCACTGGCCGTGCTCGTGGTCGCGACGCCCTGTCCGCTCATTCTCGCCGTGCCGGTGGCGATCATCTCCGGCATGTCTCGGGCCGCCTCGCTGGGCGTTCTGGTCAAGAGCGGCGGCGCGTTGGAGAGACTGGCCCGTGTGCGCATCGCCGTGCTCGACAAGACCGGCACCATGACCAGCGGCAAGGCCGGCGTGGTCGAGATCCGCACCAGCGACGGGATCGACCCGGAGGAACTGCTTCGCCTTGCCGCTTCGCTCGATCAGGCCTCCAACCATGTCAGCGCCGAGGCCCTGGTCCGAGCGGCGCGGGAACGCGGCATGGCGCTGTCCACGCCTGCCGACATCGTCGAGACGCCGGGTTCCGGTGTCGAAGGCAGGATCGCCGGTCGGTCGGTGGTGGTCGGCGGAAGCGACTTCGTACGGGGCAAGTGTCGGTCAGGCAATCCTTATGCGCTGGGGGGCGATCTGCCGCCGGGAACAGCGGTCGTTGCCGTTGGTCTGGACGGCATCGTCGCCGGCATCATCCTTCTGTCGGACAGGATCCGCGACGACGCGAGCGAGGCGATCACGGCCTTCCGCGCCGCGGGCGTGACCCGTTTCGTGCTCGCCTCCGGCGATCATGCGGATGTGGTGCAGGCGGCCGGCGCCCTGCTCGGGGTGGACGAAGCCCGCGGCGACCTTCTGCCGCCGGAGAAGGTCGCGGTGGTGATCGCCGAGCGGCGCAACGGCCCGGTCATGATGATCGGCGACGGGGTCAATGACGCCCCGGCGCTGGCCGCGGCCGATGTCGGCGTCGCCATGGGCGCGCGGGGGGCGGCCGCCTCTTCCGAATCGGCCGACGTCGTGCTCCTGGTCGATCACCTCGGCCGCCTGCCCGCCGCTTTGCGGATCGCCCAGCGGACGCGGCTCATCGCGCTGCAGAGCGTCGTGGTCGGCTTGACCCTTTCGCTGCTGGCCATGATTGCGGCCGCCTTCGGCTATCTTCCTCCCGTCCAGGGCGCGTTGCTCCAGGAATTGATCGATGTCGCGGTCATCCTCAATGCCCTGCGTGCGCTCAGCGTTCCCGCGAGCCTGCAACGGGGTCGGCAGAGTTAAGGCCGCACACCTGAGGTTGTTTGCGGATTTCGAGGGCTCGACGGGAACAAATCGGCGGGGAGTCGTGTTGGGAGGGTGTAAATTTCCTTTCCAACCAGGAGACACCCCCATGGCACAGAAGACTCTCGACGACCTTTTTTACGAGACGCTCAAGGACATCTACTATGCCGAGCGCAAGATCCTGAAGACCCTGCCTAAGATGGCGCGTGGCGCGCAGGATCCGAAGCTGAAGGCCGCTTTCGAAAAGCACAAGGAAGAGACCGAAGGCCAGATCGAGCGCCTGCAGCAGGTATTCGAGATCATCGGCAAGCGCCCGCGCGCCAAGACCTGCCCGGCGATCGACGGCATCATCGAGGAAGGCGAGGAAATCATGGAAGATTTCAAGGGTGCTCCGGCACTTGACGCCGGCCTTCTGGCCGCGGCGCAGGCTGTCGAGCATTATGAGATCAGCCGCTACGGCACGCTCAGTGCGTGGGCCAAGCAACTCGGCCTGAAGGATGCGGTCAAGCTGCTCGACGAGACGCTGGCCGAAGAGTCGAAGACCGATGATGCGCTTTCCAAGCTGGCCGAAACCGCCGTCAACGCGGCGGCCGGCGAAAAGAAGGCGGCCTGACCGCGGCATGGTTAGCGGGCGCGCCAACCTGTCGGGCCCTCGAACGACCTCTATACGACACGGTGAGGGGTCCTCACCGTGTCGTCTTTCGATAGGGCGTTCATGATCCTGCGTGACAGCTCGTGCGGTCCGGCTCAGCCCCGGCCGAGGCTGCTCCAACAGGGACGCGGCTTGGACCTCGCCTTTTCGCTGAGCCGCCGCGTCAATCCGGCGCCATACAATCATTGTCGGCTTTTAACCTGAGCCGGCCGCACTTGCCGCATGTGACACTCTGGCCGATGCCAATCATGACGCGGCAATGCGGCTTGCCGCAGGGACCAATATCATGCAGGACGCCGCCCATCTCGACCATGCCATCCAGATTGCCGCCGACGCCCACCACGGACAGCTCGACAAGCTCGGCCGTCCCTATTTCGATCACTGCCAGAGGGTCGCGGCGTCGATGATCGACGAGCAAGCCAGGACCGTGGCCTTTCTGCATGATGTCGTCGAAAAGGGGAGCAACTGGACTCTAGATCGCCTGAAGGAAGAGGGCTTTGCGCCACCGATTCTTGCGGCGGTCGACGCGCTCACCCGTCGACCGCTGGAGGAAGAGGAAGCCTTCGTGCGGCGTGCCGGAGCCAATCCGCTGGCCCGTCCGGTCAAGCAGGCCGATCTTGAAGACAATCTCTGGCAGGCTGAGATGGCGGGACGAGACAAGGCCAAATACGAGCGGGGCCTGGATATCCTCAACCGACCGGCGGATGTTTGATCTGCCCGACGCTTCGTCCCGGCGGCACTTTCTATTGCATTTTAGCGAGTTTCTTAAACGTTGGACAAGCTGGAGCATCTAGCCTTGCTGCGGGGGCGTAGGAGATCCAGGCATGACCACGCGGCTGAAGGCGCTCATCGTTGCGATCAATATCTCGATCCTGATGGATCGCCGTGATCGGCTCGTTCGTCTGGTTCCTTGCCGACGCCGAGGTCTTCGATCGCCAGACCACCGCGAGCATTTCCGATTGCCGATGATCGTTTTGTGCCGAACGCGCGAAAGCGACTTAACCCGACGACAAGCCGCCGTTTAGACAAAGGCGCCGGTGGTCGGATCGTAACGCTTGCCATCGGCGAGCAAGGCGAGTTCGATCAGGTCTTCCTCATCGTGAATGCCGTTCTCGTACAGATAGACCATGAAAGCCGTCGCATTCTCGACGCGGCCGGCGTCGGATGAAATGGACGTCTTTCGATAGATCTGTCGGATCGCCCGCTCGACAGGATCCGCCTTCTTCGCGGAGGACCCGAGGAACGTGAATGCCATGGCTCCCTCCCATGCCGGCAACCCTGGCCGACCTTTCTGCAAGGAATAATCGGCATATGGAGGGGGAATTCAACCCTCGAATGGCAGGGGTTTGAGCTGTCATTGTCGTCTTCGTCGCCATCCCGCGACGAAGACGTTACCCGTATTTCCCCTCGTTCCTGGCAAATTTGGGGCGATCAGCTCTTCTCGACCTTTGCCAAGATAGCCTTGCTTCCTCCAAATCCAAGATCAGCCAAATAGCGATGGTAAGCTTTTGCTGTTTCGGTCTTTATTTGCGGTGCCGCCATGGGAAGCGTTTCGTCATTGATGTCCGTATAAGAAGAAACGAAAAAATAGCGTGGTGACAGCATGTGTTCTCCACAGTGCAGCATTGCGGAGTTCGTAATCAATACGTCGCCAGGATCGGTTGCGACCCACACAACATGCCTGTCAATTTCATCGACCTTGGCAAAATTCTTTGTTTCCCTCAGCTTGGTCAACTCCGACCGATGGGTGTCGAACCATTCAATGGGTTGCTTCAGTCCGATGCGCTTACTCTGCTCGGCGAACTTTTTCTCATTGTGTGAGAAGGGAATAACTCCCAGCATGCCACCCTGCATGTTTTCAGCGGCACAATAGTGCAGAACGCGAACAATTCTCTTTTGCGGATCGCTGACGTGGTATGCGGACCCGGTCTTTTCGCAAAGCTGCCGATAGTCGCGATGCAGGCCCCGCGCGCTGTAATGTGCTGCAACCGAGCTGCCGAATTCCGTGGCGTTCGATCCCAGGATCTTTTGTACAGCTTCCCGGACGTACTTGTTGGCGGCATATGGCCAGAAGCGCTTGTCATTCAAGACTGGCGCCCCCCCGGTGAAGCCCTTGCTCGTTCCCTTGAATACCTCACGAAAATCCAGTGGCTTGAGCTTTGAAAATTCCACGCAGAGCTTGTGCAACGCTTCACTTTCCTTTGGTGAATAGACGCCGCGCACCTTGACCAGGCCAAACTTGTCAAAGAGACTTGCGATTTCCTCAGGAGGAGTTGAAGCATCCGCGACGCCGAACGTAGGGATGAATCCGAAGGGATTGATGCCGCGCGACAGCTCATCGAAATAGTTCCCAATGCGCCGGCTTGCCCTTGCCGAGGGTACTACATCCTGGTGCCCTGCGATTTCTTCCGCATTAGTCAACGCCACAGGCTTTCCTCCTATAATTTTCGTAATTAGTGAAGTCAAAGCCACAGGCTTTCCCCCAGGATTGTTACAATCAACGGTAGCCTAAAGCTGGTTACGCGAATGCGTCAAGCCCAGTTGGTGAAGGGAAATACTTTTCAGCGCATCGCCGCAGGTGGCGTGCCGTGTCGTCCAAAGCCGCTCGTTCAAGCTCGGTCACAATGGTGATCCCGGCGCGATTCGAACGCGCGACCCCCAGATTAGGAATGTGGGTCTAGCAATTGATTTTATAGGATCGCGTTCCTGTAGCAGCCAGCGTTCCCGGTTCTCGCCGGGAACGTTTTCTTATGCGGCCGAGCGAATGACCAGGGCAACGCAAGCGAGAGCCGCAGTGACGAAGGCGTCGGCGGCATGCAGGTTGCGGAAGCGCACCGAAACCGTGTTGGCGGCCGAGACGTAAACGGTGGTGATTGCCAGGTTTGCCGGCAGTGCCGCGGTCGGATTGAACAGCGCGTTGTCGCCCACGGCAGCCCCGGTCACGGTGAATGTCGCCGTCCCCTCTACGCCGGCCGCGAGATCGGGAATGGTGATGTTGCCGGCGGCCCGGTAGTAGTGCGTCACCTTCGCGCCGGCAGGACGCAGTGCCGACGGTGACATCTTCGCATCGGGATTAGCCGGCGTGCTGGCGTCCCAGATGTAGATCCAGTCATTGTCGGCTGGTTCGGTGACGGTGTTGGTCAGGGCGGTGACGTTGGTCATGTGGATTCCTTAGGAGAAGATTGACGCCGCAGCGATCCATATTGCGGCGATCAACAGCCCGGCCATCAATACGCGGACTTGCGGTTTTGCCGCCTCGGTCCAATGCCGTGTCTTCATCTTATTCATCATCTGCTCGACTCCGGAGTTCAGCGCTTCGGATGCGAAAGGCTTTCAGGATGATCTCGACGATGATCACCCCGCCAATGCCTAGGACGAAACCGCCGACCCCCGCCGCCTGTTCCACTGGCACGTCGATATGGCCGAGCGACCACTGAAAGACCGGAAGCCCGACCGGCGCCATGAAGAAGGCCGTCACGGTGCCGACGGCGAACCGCCGAATGCCTGACAAGATGCCTGTCCATTCCATCACGACGGAAACCGCCGACCCGGCCGCGCCAGCTAGGGCCATCTCGCCTTTCCCGCTGGCGATCCATTCCCAAAGAGTCATTCCGGCAGTCCTTTATTTCTTCACCGAGCGCAGCACGGTGTTGCCACCCATGTAGAGGCCGGCATAGGTCATGAAGACCGGAACGAACGAAGCAAAATCAACAAGCAGGACGATCGCCGTATGCGCGCCGGAAGCGGCCAACACAGCGTTGATCAGAGGCACGACGATGACGTACCAGGCGACGCATGCCAGCATCAGCCACATGCCGGCCGGGCGCCACATCCAGCCGAAGGAACCTTCCTTCTGCATTTCGGCCAGCATCAGCTTGTTGGTCTCTTTCTGCTGCTCGACATGCGCGAGGATCAGATCGGGCGTCTGCTGCTCAACGGCGGCAACCGCTTCCTCCAGTTCGCCCGGGGGGAGCTTCGGCAGATCCTCGGGGGAAACGCCGGCCTGACCGGCAATCGCATCGATCACGGTTCCGCCGATCTCGCCGGCAACGCCGCCGACATGCTTTTCGAGGATGCTCTTGACGATTGGCGCACCGATCTTGGTAGCGGCGGCGAGGATGACGGCGACGATTGGGCTCATTGGGCGACACCCTGATAGGCAGCGGCGCGGGCCTTGGCGGCACGGCTGCGAGCGATGAGAACGATGGTGGCGACGGTCAGCACCAGGACGAAGCCGCCGAGCATCCAGAGGGCAGCGGTGTCGAGCTGCGAGGCGTCTACGGCGGCCGGCGTGCCGGCAGATGCACCAGCCCCGGCGCCCGTGGTTTTCGCCGCGGTTTCGTTCGCCTTAGCCGACTTGGTAGAAGCGGCGGTTTCGGTCTTGGTGATGTGATCGATCGAGGACTTGGTGACGCCCATCGCGGTCAGCGCCATGACGACGCCGCGCGCTTCGATGTCAGCGACACGCCGGCCCCATCCTTTTCCGAACGTCCTCCAGATCTTGAGGGACTGCATGAAGGACAGGCGGGCGCGGCAGATGCGCTTGACGGTGACGGAATGGTCATCGCTGCCGGCGGAGGCCTTGAGCCACTTCACACCACGCGAGACGCCGGAATTGACGGATGCATCATAGACGGCGAGATCGACGCCAGGGAAAAGCGCAAAGGCCTCGGCCGTTGGTTTCCAGTACTGTTCACGGTAGATCGCGCGCGCTTCGCTCCGGCTGATGCTGCGCACGGGCCGGAGCGGAAGACCGCGTACCTTCAGCCATGCGTGATAGACAGCCTCGGTAATGCCGTACATTGTCTTGCCGCCTGGGTCGGCCTTGTGGTTGCTCCAACCACCTTCCCAGGTCTCGGTGATTGAATGGCAGATTTCGAAACGGTCGGACATAGCGCGCCTCTCAGGTTGAGGCGATAATCCGATCAGGGCCGGGCCGGTGCAAAGCACAGACTTGGCGCTATGATGCGTTATTGCTATCGTACCGAAAAACAGATCTCGAACTGAGGATTGCACCATGCCTATGCACACGATCTACTGGATCAGCGAAGACAAGACGCAGCACCACTTTTGCAAGACATTCGAAGTTGAGGATGAAGCGAACCGCAGCATTCCCGCCGAGAAGGCCGAACTGCTGCGGACCGCAACGTCTGACGAAACGCGCCGGTTAATTGAGGCCGGCAGCTTTGTCGTTTGCGAGGAGGGCGAGTGACTGCTCTTTCGCCTTCTGCCGAGCGGCAGCGCCACGGCGGCGAAGTTCAGCCACGTTGATCCCGTATTCCGCCTCGATCTCCTGGATCTCTTGAAAGAGTGGCTTCTTGATGTCTGTCATCGTCTGTTCCCTTAGCTAAAAAACACGTCGATGCTTCGCGTGGTTCCGAGCCTATTTTTGATGTAGATCGCATCGCTGACGACGGCGTTAACATTCCAGCTAACGTCTGTCCCGTCACTGGTCCCATCAGTGAGAACTGTCGTTCCGGTAGCCAGTAGAGTGCCGTAGCACGGGTTGGCTACAGCGGCACCTTGAATGCAGTAATGCACCTTGCCGAAATTGTTCGACGCGCCGGACGAGCCATTAGGCACGCAAAATTCCACGAACCCGCTCTTTTTTGGTGGTACGATGCGAACAACCGTATCATCGCCCAGCGTGTAGGAGTGCCCCTGACGAAAGATCGTTTCACGCTCCGGGAATCCGTCGAGCGTATTGCCAGCCAGGATGATCTGCTTCGGCGTACCACGAACGCGCTTGCCGTCGCTGCGACGGGTAACGTCGATGATGATGCCCTCGAAAGTTGACATGTTGGCATCGCAAATCACAGTGCAATCATCAACGACGCATTGCAGTTCTCCGGTAAGCTGATCGGCGGGGATGCGAATGCCAGCGACAGAATCGATCGCGATTACCGATGACAGAAGACCGAAATGCTCGATGTTTCGGAAACGATTATTGTAGCAGTTACCAACCGTTCCGGCCGTTGGCCCATCCGTACGGGATGCGTCATCCCCAAGAGCGCGACCACGCTGGACACGCCAGATCGTGTCGAGGTCGCCCTTGTGCTTCCATCCGTCGATGGTGCCGTTGCGGCAGTGCCCCCAAATCAGCGCGCCGACGCGTCCGCCAAGGCCGTAACCAACACGCTTGTCGCTATCCGTTGGGTAGCCGATCGATGCTGGATAGGTGCTTTCGTTGTAGCCAGAGACGTTGTAAATTTGGAAGTTCTGGGCCTCTATCGGATTGAAAATCCCAGACTTCTGCTGGTCGCTTCCGACGATGCGATAGGGGTTGTGGCCGGCGTTCTTGTAAGTGATGAAGCCGGCGATGACGTTGCTATCAGCGAAATCACCATCGGGCAGCTTGGTTGCATCGACACCGGCAATCGTCAGGACGGAACCGCAGTCTTCCGCGTGATAGCCACCGAGCCGGATGCCCGTCGCGCCTTTGCTGGAGCCATTCGGCCAAACACCATCAAGCCCCTGCACGAAGACAGCGTGCGTCATGTGGTTGCCGGATGGCCTGAACGTCGAGCCCCAGAGCAGAATATTATTGCTGCCGGGATCGAGGCCCCAACCCTTTCCGCCCGAGCCAGCGGGCACCTGATCAAGCGTGTCGTAGCCGGAATAGTCACCGCCCGAGAATACGGCGTCGGATATACCGCCGGCACCGCCGAACGCGTTGTCATTCCACCCGATGATGCAGGTGTCGCCGGGAGAGGGAGCGGACCCGAGCGCGGCATGAAGCGTTGCCGTCCTCGTTGCCCCCACATAGTTGGTGACGAACCGCAGGATGCCGGCAGCAGCAGCCCCGGTTTCAAACTGCAAAAGCTCTCCGGTGTAGAAGTCGTCAACCGCAGGCGCCCCGACAGGCAGAACAATATCAGTCGTCGTTCCTGACGTGATGACAAACCTGGCCGGCCCCGGAAGCTTTGATCCGGAGATGCGTGCGTTCAGGACAAACATGCCGCTCTTGATCGAGGCAACGTCGGAAACGCTGGACTCCAGATTGGTCATGAATGCGCCGATGTTCGATCGAGCCGTCTGAAAAATTGTCGCGCCACACCGGCCAAAAATCGTCTGGTTTTCATTGATCGTCAGCTCGCCCGCCGCGTCCATGTCGTGCGGCAAGACAACGAGTTTCGTCCCTGCTGAGCCGGCATCGAAAGCCGCCTGAATAGCGGGAAGATCATCGCCGACACCGTCCGCGCCATATGCCGGGTCAAACGGGCTGATCGTTTCTGTCGTGCGATTGGTCACGGCAGCGCCGGGCTTCAACTGGCTATCGTCAATATGACCGTGCATGTTCGTGAGATCGAAGGCATCTGCTCCGACCCCGAGTGGGTCATAGATCACGGTATTCATGTTGCCGGTGCCATCCGGCGGATCGCTGCCGATCACGTCACCATTCGAATCAAGGATCAGGAAGGAACCGGGATTGGAGGCAAGGAAGTTTCCACCAGCAGACCCAAACGGAACCTTGAGCGCCCGCTCGATGTCCCGCCTCGCCTCCTGCACCTCGCCTTCGACCGTATCAAGCGCCAGGTTGAAGTCGCGGGTTGGCAGAGGTGCGCCGTTCTGGAAACGGTTCGTCCGCTTCGGATCGCGGTAGCCGACAACGTCGACGACGCCAGTCACGCCGACGGCAAAGACTGCCGTCGCATCGTTGGAGATCCCCTCGGCATAGGTCGCGGTGACGGCAAAGTCATCGCGCTCCACGCCGTCGACATAGACCTTGATGTCGTCATTGTCGAAAACGGGAAAGTCAGCCGCGAAACTTGTGGTCGCGACGACGGGGTTGTATCGGGTGCGGCGGTCATCTGCGGAGGTAATAGACATGGCGCGAGAGTGAACGCGCCATCAGAACCCCGCAAAGCACAGGCCTATTGGCCGAGCGCGTTGCTGAAATCGGGCGCCCGCACCGGCAGGTTGTCGCCCGGGCCCCACCAGAAGGATTGCCCGAACTCCTTCTTCATCCGCTGCTCGTAGCGCGCAAACGAGGTCCTGTAGTTCGGATCGACCATCGCCTGGATATTGTCGAAGATGATCCGATCCGTCGCCATTTTCGTGTACCAGAGCGACGACCCAGGCGTCCAAGCCTTGATGTGATCGGAGAGCATCTTTCCCTTCACCTCCTTGTTGCCGGCGATGGCCTGCATCAGGTCGCCACCGGCTGCAATCACAGCGCCCGGCGCCGGGCCGGCGACGAACTGGGTAATCCCTTCCTTGCCGCGCGTCGTCGACGAATAGACAAAATCGCCGAGCATGCCGAAGCCACCGCCACGAATACCGGCCTGCATCCAGAATTGCGGATCGGCCATGTCCTGTGGATCGCGGCCAGCAATGAGCGACTGCATCTGGGACATCGTCGCACCGGCCATGGTCATCATCAGGACAAGGTGGCTCGTGCGCCACAGGCGGTTGCCCATGTCGCCCTGCGTCATCGAGCGCATCATGTGCGTCATCATGAACGTCATGGGGAACGACTTGAACTGCGTCATCGATCGCACCGCCTCGCCGACGATCGTTCCGCGCTGCTGGCCGCCGGCCATGGCGCCGCGAATGCGCGAGTCCGGTTCGATCACAGCAAAGTGCCGTTCGTCTATCACCGCCGACATGAGGCGATCCGCAAGCCGCTGATCATCTACCGCGTTCACATCGAAGAACCGCGCGCCCTCCGCCTCGATCTTCGGTGCGACGCGCAGCTTTTCCCAATCCGCCGCGGTGAAGCCGTAGCGCTGGAGGAACCCGCGCAGCAGCGGGTCCGCCTGGTCAAAGCTGTGATCGGACTGCCGGGCGAGGAAGCCCATGAACTCCATCGAGAACGAGCGCTTGAGCCCTTCCGTCCACTGGTTGATGCCGGACAGGCGCATCAGCGAATCTGCCACGCGCCCCGTCACGCCCTGGCCGATCACCTCGTCGTCGAAGCGCTTCGTCCCGATCGCCGTGTCGAGCACGGTCGCTGCCGTCAGGTTCAGCTGCCGCGCCAGTTCCTCGGCACCCTCTCGATTGACGGTGAGGTCACGCACCTGCCGCGCCAGCACTGCCGCCGCCGGGATGCCGTTGTAGTTCGAGGCCAGCACCGCCGTGACACTGTCGCCCGGTAGCGCTGCGATCGTCGCCGAGCCCAGCCGGGCCGCCGTCTGGATATTACGCATGCCGCCACCAATGGCCGCGATCAGTTCGCTTTGCGCGATGCCAAGATTGCCGGACAGGCTATCGAAGGTCCGCCGCACCGCCGCCGGGCTGTTCATGGTGATCGAGCGCTGAAGCTTCTGCAGCACCTTGCCGGCGCGCAGCTTGTCGTCGGTGATTGCCTCCTGCATCAGAGATTCGAAGTTCTCGCGATAGCGCGGCCCCAGGACCTCGACAAAAGCGATCTCCTTCGCCATGCCCTGAATGTGGCCCATCATGGTGTTGAACAGGCCGCCGGAGCCGACGCCATATTTCTTCATCAGGCGTTTGTAGGTTTCCGGGCTGTCAAACCGGAACACGCGAAGTTGGTTCGAGAACGCGCCGACGCCCTGCCCCTCGGACTTGCCCAGGGTGATTTCCTTATAGGCGTTCTGGATGATCCCCGGCACGGCGCCGCGCGGCGCCTCACCCCATCCCTGCTTGTCCATGACGCGCAGATTGCCGGCCTCGAACTCGGTCCAGATATCGTCGAGGAATTCCGACTCCTTGAACTTCTTCACGCGCGCGCCGTCCCACATTTGCGGAAGGCGCCAGTCGTCGAGAACGGAAAGCGGCTTGCCGCCCTTCTTCACGCGATCGACGGCATAAGTCGAGGCGTCGGAAAATCCCTTGGCCGCCGCCTTTGCCGTGGTGTCGCCGGAATCCACTCCGAACAGCTCGTCGACCACGTTCCAGATGCTTTCGGTATCCTGCCGCAGCCCTGCCATGGTGGACTGATAGGGCTTCATCGCACCGTCAATGTAGCGCAGCAGGCGCTTCGTTACGGACTCGGCATGGCTTTCGATGTTGAGCGCGTCGCCCATGGCCGCGCCGGCGTCCCAGTTGTCGCGCACCAGAACGGATTGCAGGCCGGCCGACTTGCCTTTCGGGTGACGCGCGATGCGCTCGGCAAGCTCCGTCCGGCGGATCGCCTGCTTTGCCGCCATCAGCTTGCGTTCCTGCGCCGCCTGCGCCATCACACGGGCCGCCTCAAGAGCGCCGGCAGCTTCGGCGGACGCAGGGCCCATCGCTGGGTACAAACGCCCCTGTAGGCCGTCGTGCAGGGCCAGAGCATCATCCGCCTGCTTCTGGGTGATCCGCTTCGCCGAAACGAGCTTGGTGAGGCAGTTCGCAATGCTCATTCGGTGATCTCCCGGCCGATCGCGCAGGCCTCGATTTCCCGAGCCGCCGCGATCTCATCATCTGCCTCGTCGAGAATATCCGCAAGCGAGCGCTCGCCCATCCCATCGCCGAGGTCGACCTTCACGTCCGGCTGCTCGGCACGCAGGCGCTGCGCATCCATGACCACCGTTTCGGCAAGTTCCGGCGCATCCATCATCTTGTCGATCTGTTCCGGCGCGAGGCGTTCCTCGGCAATCCGGTACAAGTCGTTTCGCCCGACGCGATCGAGCGATCCCTTGAGAATGTCCGGCGCCTCTAGAGCATCGCCGAACAGCCGCGGCCCGGCCTCGTTCTTCATCGCTTCCGTGGCGTAGTCGTCGAGGAAGGCCGCCAGCTTGGCGCGACCGATCGGCCGTTTCAGTTCAGCATCCGAGAACATGGCGCGTGCGACGATCTTCGAAAGTTCATCCGGCCCGCCGAACATTTCGGCCTGGTTGACCAGATCCTTGACGGCCCGCCCTTCGTCGCGCGCTTTCATCACCAACCGGACCGCGTTCATCAGGTCGTCGGTGATGTCCATGCCGGCCGGGATCTCGCCGCGCGACACCGCATCGCGCATCCGGGCCCAAGGCGCCGCGGAGTCGCCCAGCGCGCCGGCAATGGACTTGATGTTGCTGTCCGCGTCTTCGAGCGCGCGGCCGAGCATGACGGGCTCGCCATAGGCCCGGCCCATCAGCGCCGCCGTGATCCGCCGCTGCCCCTCCTGCGAAAGAAAGCCGTCCTTGTCGATCAGGTTGCCCTGCTCGGCGCGAGGCAGCTTCGACATGAACCCGCGCGTGAAGTCCTGATTGTCGACCGCGCCAACGTCAGCGCTCTTGAGGCGCGACAGCAGGTCGCCGTCCATCAACCGGGCATCGGCCAAGGCCTGTTCCGACGCGCCCATGCGCATCGCCGTCGATCGGTTCGCCGCTGTGACGAACGCCACCCGGTCTTCAAGGTCGGTGACGCGCCGGGCGATCAGCACAGGATTGCGGAAGCCCTCAATGTCGAGGTTCTGCGCGCGCAGGAAATTGCGATAGTTGTCCGCCGGGGCGCCGCCGGCCTGAAATGCACGGCGCAGCGCCAGCACGCGCCCATTGCCGGACTCGACGATGCCGTCCGGCCCGACAATCGGCGCACCGGACTCGGCCTGCGGCGAGAAGCCCAGGCGCTCGGGCTGGAGATTGGCAGCGATCCCGGCAATCTGTTCCTGCGACATGGCGCGCGTGCGGTCGCGCGGCTGCAGCTCGGGCGGGAATGCCGGATTGGCGCCCATGTCGTCGAGATGCGATGTCACCAGATCGTCGGCCTCGACAACCTCATAGCGCACGCCGATGGAACCGCCGTCTGCATCGTAGACCCGGCCGGGCCGGGCCGACGCTTCAAGGAATGCCTCGGGCGGAAGTTCGACCGGGCGGCCAGCGGCCAGATCGTCGAGGGATTTCGCAATCGCCGAGCGATGCGCGGTTTCGCCGGAGATGGTCTGGGAGAAACGGCTGTTCGGCATCGCCGCCTCGCGCGTCACCACGTTGGCAGCATCGCGGATATGCGACGGCCACTGCCCGGTTTTCGCCCGGTGCCAGACAGCCGAAAGTCCCTTCATGCCGCCGCCAAGGATTGCGCCGCCGGCACCCGCCGCGCCGATTTCGTAGAGAGCGGTCGAGGCCGAATATTCAGGATCGACGGAACGCCGGAAGTCATAGTTGAACCCTTGAATCGCAGCTTCCGATCCGATGCCGATTGCACCCTCGATCATTGCCGTTCGCACGATTCCGCTCGCAGCCCCGGCGCCGAAGCCCATCGACGCGGCATTGATCGGGTCAGCCATTGCGCCCGCAGCCGTGCCAAGAAAACCGCCGATTGCCGATCCCATCCCGGTTGACCGCCGGCCAAGCGCGTTCGATTGGCTGATGGCTTCACCGGCCCGGCGCCGCGTCTCTTCATCGAGATAGTCGCGCGTTGGGAAATCCCGGAATTTCGCTTCCGGGTTTGCCTTCCGCCACTGCTCGACCTGGGCAATCGCCGCCTGTTCGCGGTCGGCAATGGGATTGACCCCGGCGCCGCCAAGCCAGCGCGGAATTCGCTGTCCGCTGGCCTGATAGAATTCTCGGATGAACTCGTCCTGAATTTGAGCGCGCGTCTTTTCCCGCACGTTGACGTTCGCGCCATCGACCATCGCCTCAAAGTCAGCCTTGAAGCGATCGACGAAGCCCGGATCGGTGCCCTCAAATGGTCGTTGCGCCGCAAGCTGCAGCGCCGTGTTCATTTCCTGCTCGTCGGCGATCAGCGGCATCAGCGTGCCCCCAGGTCGAGCACGAACACGGACTGGCGATAGGTGCCGCGCGACGGCTGCTGCATGACATAGGTCGGACTTTCCGGCCGGCCAAACTCAAGGATATAGCGACCGTCGGCGACCGCGCGCAGCCGGCCCTGGTTGATCAGGTCTTCGGCCTTGACGCGCTGGCCCGTCGAGGTGATCGCGCCGGCCAGATCTGCGTCCGTCAGCTTCCCCAGACTCTTGTCGAAATCTCCCTGCGACATGCCGTATTTCGGCGCAATGACCGAATAGCCGTTCATGTCAAGCAGGCCTCCGGTCACTTCGGTGATTGCCTGCTGCATGCGCGTGTCGTTCAGCTCGCCGCTCGTGTCGCCGGCCTGGTGCGAGAGGTCGGCATAGCGCGCCGTCGCCGACTCCAGCAGGAACTGCCGCGAGGCCTCGTAGCCCGGCGCCACCGCCGCCGACGGCAGCATGGAGTCGAGCAACAGCCTGTTGTCGTCGGTCTTCTTCGGAGCGAGCGCTGGGTTTTCTTTCATCAGCAGTTGACCGCGCAGAACGCCTTCGGCCGCCGCCGGATTGTAGGGAGCAAGCGCGCCAGCCGTTGCCGCGGCCCGGCCTTCGCCAGAGGCGTAGATCTTCGCCAGCGTGGCCTTGTAGGTTTCCGGCCGCATGTTGCCGGCCATTGAGCCGAGCAGGCCGATCGCGTCCTGCGGAGTCGCGGTAGAAAGCATTCGGTTGACCTGAGACAGCATCTCCGGCCGCAGCGGCGAAACGTTGCCGATCTCGCCGCGCGCCTGCAGAACATCAACCCCGCGCTGGAGGGACTGGAATGTCGCCCCCCAGGTTTCCGGCTGGCCGAGATCGAGCGGCGGCGGGGCGGGGATCATCCCACGACTCGCCGCATATCCGATCGGATCATCCGCCAGAGCCTTGTTGCGCGCCTCGCTCGCCGCCTGCATGCCGCTGATGATCTGGGCTTGCGCCACGGTAGCGCCATCGCTGGCGTCTGCCTTCAACTGCGTCATCAGGCTTTCCACATCGGCCGGCGCCATGCCCTGCAAGGCCGCCGTGGTGGATTGCGCCGTGAAGAAATCGGCCACCTCGCGACGCAGATCCTGATCATCGACAACGGCAAGCTGACGGGTGAGCAGGTTCATGTCGGTGACGGCCGGCGTGAACCCCTTGTCGACATTGTCCTTGATGTCGCCGAACAGGTCTTTCGCGTCGCGCGTCACCTCGGCCTGGTATTCCTTGATGACCTCGGGTGCGACCTGCTGGCTGGCGACGCCGCCACGCGTGCTGTCATCCTCGACATGCCAGTTTTCGTTCTTCAACGGGAATTTCAGGCCGAACTTGCCGGCGTTGTCATGGACCCACTGCACGACTTCCGGCGGCGCGTTTTTCAGAGACTGCCCATTGAACGACAGATCGGCGGCCTTGCCGTGATTGTGAAACGACTTCCCGGGAGGCGCCACCCATTTGCGCGCGGCGGCCTCAGAACCATATCGCTTCACGGCGGCGTCCCAAAGCTCCTGCTGCCGATCGACCGATCGCGCCCCGGAGTAGATCCCAAGGCCGGCTTTGATTTCCGGCGGAGCAGACTCCAGCATGCGGGAGATCTTTACCGCAAACGTATCATCGAGCCCGTCGATGTGGCTCGCGTCCTTGTCTGTTCGGCTCTTGAGGAACGTCTTGGCGACGTTTGCCTCTTCCGGCGTGTATGTCACGGCGCCCGCGGCCCGGCCGATCACCTTCTTGTAGTAGTCGGCCGATTCCTTGGGGATCACGCTGTCGTCACGTCCGGCGGCCAACCACGCATCAGCACGCTTTGCCCCGCCATTATAGGCGATCAGCGCCGCTTCCCGATCGCCGCCATAGCGAACCATCATCTTGTCCAGATAGTGCTTGCCATAGCGCCGGCTGACTTCCTGGTCTTTGAGGTAGGCCTGCTTATCTGCCTCGCTACCACCCGACGGGAAATTGGCGTCGCCAAGCTCGGCAGCAATTTCAGCGCCGGTGTCCGGCATGACCTGCATCAGGCCGGTAGCCCCGACAGGCGAAACCGCACCGGGCTGGCCTTCGCTTTCCACGCCTTCCATAGCGGACAGCAGCACGTCGCTTCCGGATGCTTTGGCGATCATCGATTCCGCAGCGGAGACCTGCGTCGCATTATCGGCCAGGCCGAACGACTGCAGCGTCTTCGCCACCGAGCGCGCCTGATACAGGTCAAGAGCAGCCACCATATCGCCGCCGGCCGCCAGTTGCCTGGCCGTCGTGTCGATGTCATCAGAGTCAAGCCCAACCCCGAGTTTCAGCCGATCCTTGATCTGCGTCGCGGCGTCCAGCACAGGCTTCAAATCCGCCTTGCGCTGGGCAACTGAGGCGTTGATGCGCTCGTTCGCAAGGCTGGCATACTGCCGGCGTTCGGATGGTTCGAGCGAGAGGCTTTCGTCGGTGAGGATCTTGTTCGCGATCTCGCGCGCCGGGCCGATACCGCCGGTTTCCAGCGTGCGTTCCACCGTGCCCAGCATGGCCTCCGACATGTGCCGGGATTCCATGCGCTTGACGGCAATCGATGCTTCCTTGTCGCCGACGATGAAATCCGGGTTCTCGGAAAGCTCGCTCCACAGCGTCGAAAGCTGCGCCTGCTTCTGGCGATAGGCATCAGTCGCCGTACCGCCAGCCCGCGCCAATGCCGACATGTCGTCATCGAGCAGGCTGATTTCCGCCTTGATGTTGCCTTCGAATTCCTTGAGGTCGGTCTTTCGCTTGATCTCGGAAACGCCAAGCGCAAGCTCTGGCCGGCTGGTATCGAGCATGGTCCTGACCGCGCCGCGATACTCCTTCGGCACGTTGATCATGGTCTGGTCTTCGAACGCCTTCCAGGACGAATTGAAAACGTCGACATTGCCCTTCGCTTCGTTCGCCAGATTGGCGCCGCGCGCGCGAATGTCGCCGGACAGCCGGGCAATATAGCCCTGCTGCGCAGCGCGATTGTAAGCCCGGCCCGTTGCCGAGAAGTTCGAACGGCGATCGACCTGCAGCGTTCCGTCGGGATCGCGATAAACGGCGTTCTGCCCCTCGGTCTGGGCATCATCCAGCGCTTTCTCCTCGACCGCCTTTCCCATCGTGCCGAGCGCGTCCGCGAGCTGCTGATACGGGTTCGCGATCTCCGCCGCCGAAAGCGACGACTGAGGCCCGCGCGTAACCGCGCCGCGAGGCTGCAATGTGGGAAGCTTCACCATCGATCACGCTCCGAAGAATGAGGGCAGGGACTTCGCGACGCCGCCGATCAGGGAAACGGTCGCCGCCGATTTGCGGAACCTCGCATCGTTGTCATCCTGCGCTGCCTGCATGCGCTTGCTGCCGACCTCGATCTTTCGATCCCGGTCGCTGATCTTCTGCTGCCCGGCCTCGATCGCCATCCCGGTCGGCGAATTCGCCCCGACGCCTGACGAAGCCCGGATCGCGCGAATGTTCGAAATCGTCGAATTCAGCTCGTCGCGATAGGACGCATCGATCTGGTCGGCCTGCACGCGCCCGACCTTGGCCGCCTGCTTCGACTGGGCCGCCGCGTACTGCCCGGCCTGGTATTGGCCCACCGCGCCGACGATGCCGCTGATCCCCGTCAGAATTCCCGCTGCCTGTGCCATTAGACCGTGATCCTTGTTGCGAGTTCGATCAGCTTGAACGAACTCGGAAACGTGCTCTTGAATTCGACGACCGGGTCCCAACTGCGGCCCGCCTCGCGATAGCGATAAGTGTCATCGCGCGCCGGCACTGGCAGGCTCATATCCTCGCCGCCGCGATAGCTGCCGAAGATCCGATTGCCGCACTGGAATTCCTGCGTTCCGCGAACCGTGATCGTCATGTTTTCGATCTTGCGGCGCTTCTCACCCTGCCCGACGGGATTGCCATCCTCGACGCGGGTGAAGAGCGGCTGAAACAGCCAGTCAAACTTGACGCCGATCATGATCTCGGAATAGGCGCTGAACCCCGAAACGATCCCATCCTCGTCCGCCGTCGTCGTGCCGAGGTAAAAGCCATCGCCATAGACGTGCACCAGCTTGTCGGCATAGAACGAGGCGACGAAGTTCGACAGGGACAGGTTCTCGCCGCTTCCGAGCTTCAATGGAGAACCGTCCGCAAGCGCCAGGAAGTCGATCTGATCGGCCGTCCCAAGCGTCATCGCGCAGTCGAAAAACAAGTCGTAATCCAATTGCTCTGCCACCGTAACTACGGACGCGCCGAACGTGTAGGAGGTGACGAACAGCATGTTGCCATAACTGCCGGACGCGCTCTTGACCGAGCCGCCGCCATCCCATTTCAGCCAGCCGATCGTGTCGCGATCCGGGTTGAACTGCCCCACGACGACCGTCCCGTCATCGTTGACCGCATAAATCTGGCGGGTTGGGAAATTCTTCGTTCCCGACGTGACCGCGATCGAAACGACATCCTCGAACAGGTGGCGATGATAGCGGTTGATCTCGCTCGCCACATAGGGCCTCGCCGTCTGCCCTGTGGCGGTAATCGCATAGACGCCGTTCCGTGCCTTGTCGACAAATATCAATCCCTCCGTGACTTCGATCGGGCGGATGTTCGCAAGCTCTTGGCTGAAGATCGGCCGGAATTCGACACTGCCAGGCTGCAGCGGAGTCCCAACGGAAATCGGAACGTAGAAGATCCCCTTGTCGGTGATGACGAATTCGTCATAGCCCCCGACCACATGGAACACCTGACATTCCGCGCTGATGTATTCGAAGATCGCATCGTCTGCGTCGGTGCCGATCAGGAAATCCCGGTTGCTACCAGTCGCCGACCATAGGATCGCGCTCTTGAACTGGGGGAAGTTGCTGAAAATCAGCCGCTGACGATCCTTCGATACCGAGCGCGGATAACCGCGGTGCTGGCCGAAAAACTGCTCGTCCCATTGGATTGTCGGTGACGGTGTCGTCTCCACCGTAACGATGTCTATTTCGCTCGAGGCGTTCGGCCCAACCAGCTTTTCCGTGCTCAGCGGCTTGGTCAGGGTGTTGAACGCGACGATCTTGATCACGTCGCCCACAATGCTGATAATCTCGCCCTTCACGTTGGTGGTGTCGCATTCGACGATCTGCCCAACGGAAAAGCCGGTCGCGCTGTCCACATCGAGCGAATATGTCGGTGGCAGCTCCTCCAGAACCGTCGCGGTCCCGACCGTCGGCGAGGACACAGCCGTGATGTTGAACTGCCGGCCGGCATACCGGAAAGCCGAGCCTAAATGGTTTGGCGTCAGAATCGGCGCAGAGAACGTCACCGTCACCGACCCGGTATAGCCAGAGACGGTCATGGTAATGTCGGACGTGCTCGAAAACCGATAGAACGGCGCCGCTCGCGTGTTGTCGATCCCGGTGTCGAACGAGAATGCGGCGATGCTCCAAACTAGTGTCCCTTCGGTTACGGTGATCACCTGCACCGGCCCGGCCCAGGTCACGAAGATTTCGTTGTCCATGTTCTCGAAGACGATGCTATCAACGTCGGCAGCCCCCCAGGGCGCGACAAGGTCAGCCACCAGCGCGCCGGCCTCGCTACGAATACGCACGCGCCCGGCTGAGAAGATGACGCGATAGGTGACATCGTCAAACGGCTTGAACTCAGCAATCACGCCATCGTCCTCGAACAGCATTCGCCGGCCAGGCCGATGCGTCAGGGCGCCGGTATGGGTGCTGACCATGTTGCGCGCCCGGCGGACGCAGAACTTGAGCAGATCCATGTCGTCACGGCGAAGCGCGTCGGGGTCGGCTTCCCCGCCGGAGAAATCGCGCTGGCGAATGATCTGGTCATTGAGGCTCATACCCGGCGGCTCCTCCGGGCATGACGAATGCGCGACTTGTACATGTTGCGCGCTGGGTTCTGCTGATCGACGTGCGGCCTAGCTTCTTCGAGCAGAGCCTCGGCTTTCTGTTCGCGCCTGGTCGCCTCGGAAAAGTCCTCGTTCAGCCCGCGCAAGCAGCCGGCCTCGACGTAGAGCGTCAGGATCTCCTCGGCCATCGGGTGCAGCTTTTCCGCATCGGCGAGCTTCACCACGTTGGCATAGACGCTGTCAGGCAGGCGGCAGGAAAGAACGTCGCCAATGATCTCGTAATCGGTCAGCGGAACGGTGTCCCAGAACACTTCCTTGACGTGCAGCGTGTTCACCGGCAGCCGGAAACCATGTTCGGAAAACCGGCGCGACTTGTTGTCCACGTCGGCCACGCGGACGAGCAGATCGATCGTCGAGGCGAAAGGCCAGGAGTGGCGCGCGGTCAGGAAGCGCAGGGCGCGCTCGAAAGAGGGGTTCGCAACAAGGTATTCGTCGGACGGATCGTTGATCACGTTGACCGCGTTGTTGCCGGTGGCGCGAAGCGCATTGTTGAGAATGGTCAGCTTGTCCATGGCGCGAGAATGGAGCGATCGGACAGGACCGGCAAAGCACAGGACCGGGCAAAGAAAAACCCCGAGGTTAACGACACCTCGGGGTTTCCGTCAGCCAGCCGGTCGCGATGGTGAGCGACTGGCCTCAGCTCTTGTTTTCGGTCTTGACGTATTCGGCCTTTTCGTCCGCCGTCATGGCGTTGAAAGCTTCTGCGTCTTCCTTCGAAAGGCCTTCCATCACTTCGGCGCCGGAAGCGTCGAGGACGGAATAGGAACCCTTGCCGCGGTGCTTCGCCTCAAGCGCCGGCTTTTCCGCCGGTGCCAGAGAGGGTGCAACTTCAGGCACGGCGGCCTGAGCCGGTGTCGGGGCGGGCTTCGGCTTAGCGGCCTTGGCATCTGCCGCCGTCGAGAACCACTCGTTCGCATGGCTCTGCAGCGTGCGGCGGGCGTCGATGGCATCCATTTCGGCGGACTCGCCGCCGATGCGGTAGATCGTCATCTTGTTGGGCATGTCATTTTCTCCATCGCGGATGGCCGGGCGCTTAGTAGCGCTCGGCGATCCAGGCCTTGTAAGTGATTGACGCGGTGGCGCCGGCAACATCGATGTGCAGCCGAACCCAGTCATAGACCGTATCGTGCTGTTCCGTGGTGAACGGAACTTCATAGCGACCGATGACGGAATCAATAGCGCCGCCGGGCCGCGTTTCGGTTGCACCAAGGCTGAGTTCTGCCAGGATCTCGACCGCGGAGAATGCGCTCGTCGACGCCCCCTGCAGGCAGATATGGTAGAGCTCATCATTTCCGACGATGTCGATCGCCGAAACATCGATGATCAGCACACCCTCGAAACGGCCTGGGCCGAGCTGCTTCGACGCAGCGGCTGCGGAAACCTGCGAAACACCGTCTGCGGTCTGTGCCGCAGCGCCATCGGCAAGGATCAGCTCCTTGTCCTGATTATAAACCCTCTGACCCATTGGTCCGATCTCCTGTTGAACTTTGGCATGACGAAAGGCCCCCCAGAGGGGGCCGATCGCTTACTTGACGAACGCGGCGTCGGTGATCGACGTAAGGCGGGTGACGCAGTAGTCGGTCTCGTCGACAAGACCAACGTCCCAGGAGACGTTCGTATTGTAGAAGATGCCGTCTTCCTTCGAGAGGCCCATGTCGGTGGCTTCCATGTTCTTCAACTGGATGCCGTGCAGGCCGTCTTCCGCGAAGTTCGCGACGAAGAGCGAGGTGGTTACGGCCGAGCCGCCGCCGGTTGCCACTTCCGTGAACGGCAGGATGAGGCCGTGCCGGTCCTTCTGGTAGCCGAACAGGATGCGCTTGCCGCCATAGCTCATCTTCGGCGTGCCGACCTCGTCCCAGGACTGAATCACGAAACCGGAAATGCTGGTGTCGCGAGCGGCCTGGAGGAAGCGGGGCAGAAGGTCGAGCGAGGCGATGATCACGTTCGCATTGCGGGTGTTCTGGATCGCCTTGTCGAGATTGTAGAGCGACAGAGCAGCGCCGCCGGAGGCGACAGAGTTGTGCAGCAGGCGACCGTTCGCGGCGGTGCAACGGGCCTTGAGGCCGTTGAATTCCTTGGCGTTCGAAACGTTGTCGCCGGAGATGAAGGTGTCGGTGAAGAGCTTGGCCTGACGCTTCATCTGCATCGACTCTTCGCGGGCGCGGCGCTCCATACCGTGGCGCAGGATAATTGCCTTGTCGACGGACAGCTTCACGTCGATCGGGAAGCTGGTTTCCTGGAACGGGGCGATCTTGCCCTTGGAGTCCGTGCCGGCTTCGTTGATCGCGCGGAACGCGGCCGAGCCGATATCGGTTTCGCGATAGCCTTCATAGGCGGCGCCGGAGAAGCCGCTGAACGGCAGCATCTGCAAAATATCGGATTCCGCAGCGAAGGTTTCGATCAGGGGGCGCTCGATCGAAGTCTTTTCGAGGCCCTTGGCGTATTCGGGAAGCGTCATCATTTCGGGCATTTCAGGGCTCCTTCAGGCGATCACTTCTTCGAGTTTTCGCGCGCATAGTTGATCCGAGCGGTGGGAGACATCTTGCTCCACTCCTCATCGGACAGTTCGGTTCGGCCAGCATCGCGACCCGCGCCGGGATTGCCCGGCACAGCACCTCGGTTCAGGCGCATCAGCGCCTCGAAAGCTTCGATCTGCTTGGCGGTGTACATCATCGCCAACAGCGGTTCGGCCAGCTCGCCACCGAGCTTGGCAGCGACCCAGGTCTTCACCGCGCCGATACGGTCGGCGCCCTTCGGACCAAGCTTTTCCTTTTCCGCGAAAACTGCGTCCTTGAGACGCGTCTGCTCGGAAAGGTCCATGTTGACGCCGAAGGCGAGAAGCTGCTCGAAATCGGCCTGGTTCATGCCCTTGGTGTGAGCGAACTCGCGGGCGGCAACGACGCGCGGATCATCGGGGTTGAGGGCTGCTTCACCCTCGGCAAGCTCGATGCCGTCCGGCAGCTTGAAATCCTGAGGCAGCTTGGCCTCGTACTTGTCGGGGGATTCCGGCACCTGGGCGGCGGCGGCCTGACGTTCGGCGTCGCGCGCCACGAGGGCGTTGAAGTCGTCGGACTTGAAGCCCTTGTCGGCGTCCCACCAGTTTTCAGGGATGAACTCCGGGCGGGCCGGCTTCTGGTCGCCGCCGTCGCCGGAACCGGCGTTTTCGGCGGCCTTGTTGGTGTCTTCGCCACCGGCAGCAGCGCCGGCATCTGCCGAACCTGCACCACCACCTGCGCCGGCACCGGAACCGCCTTCATCCGGCGGGGCCAGCGTGATCTTGGGGCCGACCGGGGAGGCATGCACAAACGCGCCGTAGCTACCGGCCAGCGGGCCCGTGCCGTCGCGTTTTTCGTGGTGCTGCTCTCGGTCCATTTCGCCGCTCGAATTCGTCTTCGGGTCCATCGCGTTTTTCCGCCTCTGCCATCGCAATCAGATCGGATGCGAATTTGCGGCGCTCGTTGTGCGCGTGCAAAGCACAGGTGTCCGTGGGGCCGATTTCGGCGAGAATTCCGTGAAGGGCGGCAAAGAACGGAGCGGACTCGGGCTGGCGTGCAAACCAGCGCATCGAGTGCTGCACGTCTTCGCCAGAGAGCTTGACGCGGGACGCGGTCATTTCTGCTGCCCTCCTGGGACAATGCCGGCCTCGGACGCCATGCCGATGACTTTTTGAAGCAGGGCCTGCGTCTGCGCCTCGTCGCGAAGAACGACGACTTCGTCCTTCGTCAGCCGTTTCAGGTTGTCGATCGTGGCGCGCTCGTCGATCGCGGCGGCCGACGTTTCGGGGAAATAGCTCTTGGCCAGGCCGAGCACCTGCATGCCGATCTGAACCTTCTGGTTATCGGCCGCCTGGGTCGCCGGATTGTTCGGCACCAGCGTGAGCTTGCGCCCGTTGACCATGATATCGGCGATCTTGCCGTCCTTCTCCAGAAGCCATTCGAAGCGGCGATAGATGGCATAGGGCCCCTCGCGCCAGAACTTCTTGCCCGGCGTGCCGATCCGGCGCTGGGCCTTCACCATCTCGTCGACCCACTGCGTCGCGGTCGGCGGGGTGTCGCCCTTCTGCTCGGGATAGTCGGCGAAATGCTTGCGGCGAATCCGACGCTCGAGGTCGGTCGCCGTGTAGTAGCCGAGATCGGGATTGCCCTCGAAGTATAGGGGCACGATGTCCCGGCCGGAGCCCGGCCGCATGGGGTACGCCTTGCCGCCCTCGATACCACCCTCGAAGTCCATCACGCCGTCGTCGGGATAACCCATCGGCGGCGAAACGGCGATGTCAACGCGGTCCTGCGTCGCCGCAGTGATCACGTCCAGCACGCGGTATTCCTGCAGCGACTTGATCGACGGGCCGAAGCCCCAGGCATATTCGCTATCCGGCGAGATCCTGGCGATTACCAGCGGCAGGCAGCCTTCGCCATCAAGCGTCTGTTCATGCACGGCGATCTTGTCGACCACCAGCACATGTGTCCATTTGTCGTTTTCCGGATCGCTCCAGTCGCGCCAGAAGCACCACACCACCTCGATCGTGCAGTTCTTCTCGTCGCGGATCTTCTTCGCCACCTTTTCCGGCAGCGTCACGTCCGGCAGGACGGATTTCATTTTCGAGCCCTTGACCCACCGCACGCGGAACCGATCGCCGATCGATCCATCCGCCTCGACGTTGAATTCCAGCTCGCGCGGCGGAACATGCTGCGTATTGATCGGCCGCGTGTTGAAGGGCTTGTCGATCCACCATGCCACAGTGCCGACGGCGAGGTGCGGATCGAGCGACGTGCCGAGCTCGGATTCGAAGTTCGAGGACCGGATCGCCGAAAAGATGATCTTGTTGCGCTCGATCGCCGTGGCCTTGAGGTCTTGCACCTCTTCCGCCGGCACATCGACCACTTCGGACTCATCGATCGTCGACTCGACCCAGTCCGTGCCCTGGGGGAAGAACGCGGCAACGGCTTCCGTGGCGAAATCCTCAGAAACCTCGGAACCGATCCCGGTTGCGAGATCTTCGCGTTCCTCGTCGCGGCGCTGCGGCTTTTTCTGCGTCGACTTCACATCCCAGCAGAGCCGCGGACGAGTGAAGAAATAGGCCTCCTGCAGATCCTTTTCTGCCTCGTTTTTCTGGGCGCGCGCATCCTTGAGACGCGATAGCGCTTCCTCGCCGACGGAGGCAGCGGGAAACGTTGGGGCCTTGGGTTCTGCCTTAGCGGCCATGATGCCTCACATGCCTGCGAGGCTGGAAACGCCGCTGGCTCCGGACAGCGCGCGGCGGCTGCCGTAGTAGCGCAGCGACTGGTCGGTTTCCGTCGCCAGGCGCTCCTGCATCGTCTGAACCTTCTCCAGACGAGCCGCCGTTTGCTGGCGCTTCAGTTCCGGATCATCCTTGATTTTCGGGGTCATCGTTTTGCCCTTCCCGGCCGACAATTTCGCCACCATTGGCGAGACATTGCCGAAAAAGGGCATCGGGCCGCAAAGCACAGGTGCGCAGGCCGATGATGTGGGCGACGGCCGGCACGCACCACCAGCCGGGCCGGAACGCGAACGCGCCGACGTTCGAAAGCAGGCGCGGGAATCGAACAACCGTGCCCATATCGGCGTAATGGCCGATCGCGATGTCCGCCTCCCAGTCCCCGACGACCATGATATGCGCGCGATCGAGGTGGAAATCGTAGAACACCCACGCGCCGGAGCGCTCGACCTTGCCGAACACCGAAACGTGCTTGAAACGGCCACAGGCCAGCCAATCAACCCACCACCGGCCGCGATTTTCGTGGAAAACGACGAACCAGTCCTTCGGTTCGCAGTCACCGAGCCGCAGCCCGCCCAATCCGTTCTCAGAATCCACCGCGTCGCCTCGATTTCTTGTGAACCTTGATGTCAACCGGGCCTTTTCGCCCGTTGTGCGTGCCGCCGACCACGGCCCGGCCCTCGCCGGCCCCGAGCAGCATGTATTGCGTCGCGTCCGCGATGTCGGAATACCGATCCTTGAACGGTTTTTCGTCGTGGCGCGACGTTCCCTTGATCCGCTTGAAGTGATAGCCGCCGGCGCACGCCACTTTCAGCGTCCGGCAGTTCGAGCCGCAGATCAGCAGGCGCGGCAAGCCGTTCACCATCGTGATCATGGCGTATTCAACCGCCTCGATACGGGTCTGGATGTGGTTGTTCTTCACCGGCGCCGGGCGAACCGGCATGCCGAACGACCGGAACACGTCATAGGCCGTCGTTTCGTCGGCCTGGGTGCCGTCCTCGCCCTTCGGATCGCCGAAGAACTCGACCTGGAACCCGTGAAATCCGCTGTGCTTCGAAACCGGCTGCCATTCGCCGAGCCGGCGATCGAGGAGCTGCTTGACCTGGGGCGCAAAGATCGACGCGCCGGCATCGCGCGCCACCACCTCACCGAAGATGATCCAGCGATTGTTGACCAGCTGCCCGACCACGCACGCCGGATTGCGGCCAAAGTCGAGACCGACATAGACCGGCCAGCCCGGGATCGGCTCCAGCGGCTCTTTCGAGACGTGGCTGTCCTCGTTGAACTGCTGCCAGACCGGCTTGCCGTCGACGTAGACCGTGATCTTGTTCAGGACGCGGCTATCGATCCACTGCTTCGCCTTTCCCTTGATCTTTTCCGCGTAATAGCCAGGCTTGAGCCATTTCGTGTTCTCTGCCTTCGGGTTCATCTTGTAGCCGAGCAGCTGGCCGGCCGCGTTCTTCACCTCGAGCATGGCCGGCGGCTGAACGTGATAGCCCCAGTTGTCCGGCTTCTGGTAGGCCATGCGCTCCTCTTCCGTCCAATCGTCGGGAAGAGGCACTTCGCCCATCATCAGCGGGATGAAATGATCCTCGCGCGGCGCGTTCATGTCGGCGATCACGCCGTCCCACGTCGCGCCGCCGTCCTTCACCGCCGGGTAACGGCCGGTTCGCGATTCCGCCTCGTCGAGGATCGCCTTGTCGATGAATTCCAGTTCGTTGAACCAGATTCCGGTGAACTCGAACGATCGCAGCTTGCGAATGTCGTCTTCGCTGTCCAGCGCCAGGAAGATGATTTCCATCTCGACATCGCCGATCCGGATCACATGCCGATAGGGCCGATCCCAGTAGAACCGCCCATAGATCTCCTCGGGGAACCAATCGAGCCAGGACTTGACCGTCGTGTTTTTCAGGTCGGGAAACGTGTTGCGGCAGACCGCCCAGCGCGTCTTTCGCACGCCGTCGCCGTTCTGCCGCTGCTCGCACGAGATCATCCACATCTTCATGATGCAGGCGGTCGAGGTGCCGGAACCGATCGAACCGCGGATGACGGACACATGCTTGCGGCACCGCAGGAACTGCCGCAGCACCTCGCCGTCGGGCCGGTAGATCTTGCGCCCGTGCTCGTCCAGTTCGATCTTCGGAAGGGTCGCCGGGCGATCCGGTTCGATGACCTGCATCAGCCGGGCTCCGAATTCTCGTGCATCATCTGCTGCAGGCGGAACAGCAGCATCGAGACGGCGGAAAGCCGGGTGTGCGCACTGTCGGTTTTGGTGAAGCCCGTTTCCGTCAATCCATCTCACCACAAACAAACAAATGACAGATCGATGATATCGCCCGCATTGGCCTCTTCAAGCAGCATCGTCAGAATCTCGACGACTTCGGCATTCCGGGACGCCTTCGCGTCGAATTCCACCACCTTGAGGGCCACTGCGTTCTCCATCGCTTGAGATGCAGCAATCATCGGCCCGGCGGTGATCGGCGGCAAAGCACTCGACAACAGTGCCCTAGCACCGCTGCCGAACCTCATGCGCCCCGATGATCAGCATTTCCCCGTTCGGCCCCACAAGCATCCACCAGACAGCCTGCGGACGTTCGGGCGGGCGCGGGCACGGAACCGTCCCAACCTCGCGCTCCAGCGGCATCGTCGGCCGCTCCTGCCGGACTTCCGGCTTCACCGGACGGACGGCTGCCTGTGCCTCGTGCAACATGCAGACGACGAGGGCCAGGACAAGGGCGACGAGGAGAGAGGCCTTGCCGAAGTCGCCCATCACATCAAGACACCGTGCGGAGGTACGATCGGCGCAGACGAGATGTCGGTACGGTCATCCCACCATGGGGCCGGCGCCGGGGTTTTGCTTTCCCACGCCATAGGCGGGAAGCGTGGGCACGGGATCACCTGAACTGGTGGCTGTGGGTACTCTCGCTTGCTCCTAACGGCGCCGATTCGGCAATGGCGGATCTTTGCGTTGATCAGGTTCTCGACGTACTGGTCGTGGAGATATTCAGCTTTCCTGTCCATTGCGCTTCTCCGTGGGGTGAAAAAAATTCCGGTCCTGAGTTCCTGAGTAGGGCGAATTGTGTGTGAGGGTCGAACTGGAAGACTCCCGCCGGTTTTTGCCCCCACCCCCTCCTCAGACGGCCCGCGAACGAGAACGAACCGGGTACGGCCCCGCGTTCCTCACTCGTCCTCAGGAACGCCTTCCAATGTTTCCAACTCGATAACCTCGTCGTTCTCCAGATGCTCAATCTGCACGCCGTTCCCGCCCATGTCCTCGGGCCTCAGGTCCAGCACATAACCCGGCGTGACGTTCAGCGTGTTGTTGATCTGGGTGTTGTTGATCACGGTCGCACCGACCTGATGCGCCCCGCGATCCATACCGTCGAGGTACTTGGCTGCGTCGAGGGACACGCGCTCGCTGCTCGCCTCTTCCATCAGCGAAATCACCTTACGTAGCGCCCGAGGCCTCGCGCTGGTCCTCAACACCTCCTGACACTGATTGAAGTAGGCAAGCACGTCCGGCTTGGAGAGGGCCTTGCGGAGGCTGTCGTCTTGGATGCCGGAGATCTCGGCGGCTTCCTTGCGCTGTCTGCCTTCGAAGACCATTGCCTCGACGGCTGCTTTGACGGCGTCGGAGACGACAGGCTCTTTTTTTTCTTTGCGGAGGGTTGCTGCTGCCTGCTGTGCTGCGGCGCTGTGGGCCTGCACTGACTGCTTGGAGGGCATGACCATCGCTGCCGTCTGTCCTGTGTTCGGCGGCCCGTCGCTGCTGCGCTTTGTGGGACTGCGCTGCGCCGCGCCGCCTTGCGTTGAGGTGTTGCCTTGGCCCGTCGGCTTCTGTGGTTGACCAGGTCAGCGGGTGAGGAAGCGAGGGGAGAGCCGCGCGATGTAAGCACGGTCAAAGAAACGATGTCAACGCACAGGAGGATTTCGCAATGAAATCAATAAGCGCTGTTCATCTTCAGAGACGGTTACTTTTAGGTACTTACATTTAATGTCAGTTGGGCCCGTTTCAGCCGGTCATGAGTCGCGACACAGAATGTCAGTGATTGGCGCATTTGCTTACATTTAATGTCAGTGACCCCTTGACGGATTGGAGGCGGCGTGCAAGGTTATGCCTACCGGTTGCCAGCCGGTTCACTCCTCACTCAGAGACAAGGACAGATCACCATGAACACCTATGAAGTCGGAACGCCTGCAATCGACATGTACGGCAACACAGGCTTTATCTCCGCGGTCATGGAGCCCACGTCGACGACGTTCGTGCTCAGCCGCGGAATGCAGCAGGTCCGCACGGAATACGAAGTCTGCTTTGACAGCGGCCGGATTTCGGTCCTGTCGGATGGCATCGTTAAGCCGTTCGTCGATCGGGCAAGCCACCTGCCGAAGGTCGAGGATGTCGACGCCCGCAAAGCTGCAATTCAGGCTATGGAACGCGCCAGCCGAGCAGCAGCGCAGGAGAAGCAGGAGCAGGCGCAGGAGCGGGCGAAGCTGTTCTATGCTGAGGCTGAAAAGCGTATGCCGCGCGATGCTAAGGCCGTGATTGTTGCGGAGTATCATCATGATCGCTCCGACAGCATGAGCGACTATTTTGGCCATTCCGTCGGCCGCGGCGCCATCCTTGACGCGATCCGCGCGGCTTATCCGAGCTGCAGGCTTGCCACCTATGAGCGGCACAGCTCTTTGCGCGAGATCCTTTCCCTGAAGGGCTACGATCTTGCAGGATCTGATTTCATGGAAGCAGAGGAGGCGCCGCGGTTCGATCGTGTCCTGATGAACCCGCCGTTTGAGAACGGCCAGGACATCGACCACGTGATGAAGGCCGCGAAGATGGTGAAGCCAGGCGGCCGGCTCGTTTCCGTCATGTCGACTGGTCCATTCTTCCGCGCCGATCGTAAAGCCGTCGCCTTCCGTGAGTGGCTGGACAACGCCGGCGGCTTCAAGGTCGATCTTCCGGCTGGATCCTTCAAGGAGAGCGGCACCGGCACCGGAACGGTTCTCGTGGTGATCGAGCTCTAAAAGAAACGGCCCGGGAGTTTTGCCAGCACCCGGGCCTCACCCTTGCGGGCGGTCCTCACTCAAAGGACGCCACCGTTTACCACGTTGCGACCAAGGCAGGCAATCCAGATGGACACGTTGACCGATAATCCGCATGGTGCAGGCACTGCCGGCGCCCAGGAACGGACACCCATGATACGACCCGACGAAGACGCCCCGGAGCACGTCAAGTGCAGGTGGTGGCGCAATGACCTGATGGAGATGACGCGCGAGCAGCTGGCCGGCCTGACAGGCTTTAGCGTGTCGGCAATCCGAGACTTCGAGAGCGGGACGAAGGACATCGATCCAGCATCGAGAAAGCGCTACCGCACTGCATGCGCCGCGGTTGCCCTTGGCGTGCAGTTCAATTGGCTGAATGCCTCGTTGAAGATCGAACGCAAGATGACGATCACGCTCGACGACCTGTAGCCATCCGCTGATAGTGCTCGAAGATCCACCGAGCCGCGGCGAGCTTCTGCGTGATCTCGCTCGCATCCAGTAGTCGCTTCATGCTTTCCAGCATCTCTAGATCTTCCTCGTCGGCGGCCGGCTTCTCTGCCATCTTGCCGGCGCGTGGTCGGCGTGGAATGTCGACGAGCACAATCCCCACCCGCAGAGCCCCGAGCCACAGAGGCAGCGTGTCAGGGCCAACCCCTCGGCCGTATTTCGTGCCCGGGTTCTCCAGCTTCGGAATGTAGCCCTCTTGCAGGCCAGACTTCGCCTCAGTCTCCATCGACGATAGCTTGATGTCGACGCGACGGGCGCGCATGGCCTGCACGAAATCGTCATAGGACTGGATGACACCAGAGACGATCGGCAGCCCGAGCGCAGTATCCGGCTTGTCGAGCGGTGCGCCGGCCTGCGCTTCATCCCAGGCGTTGACCTCGGCGCGGCGAAAATAGCGCTTTCCACCGATGCGGCGGGCGGATGGGAACCCGCGATGCCGGATCCAGCGAAAGAGCGTCGTGCGCGAGATGGTGAACCGATCCATCACGTCATCGGCGCTTAGGTAGAATTCCGCGTTTGAGGTGTTCGCTATGTGTTTCATCGTGGTTCAATCCGGTTCAACGTGCATCACCACTGGATATCGTCGGGCTGCTCGATCGGCGCCGAGGGAGGGGCAGGAGCGCGTTCCTCGGCCACCGGCGGAACCCAGCCCGGCGGGCCGTAGCATTCGCCAGTAATCGCGAAATACTCCCCGCCCTTGGGGATCGAATGGCGCTTGCGCAGGAAATCGTCGTGCGAGTTGACCGTGAACGCCACGACCCGGCCGGCGGCGGCCATGCGGGCCCGCAGCTCGTTAGCCCGGTCCTCGAAGTTCTTCGGCCGCAGCACGACAGGCCGGTTGTCGGAGATCATCGCGCGCTCGGCGACGAGGTCGACCTGCTTCTGCACGAAATCCATTTCCTCGCGGATCGCGGCGGAAAGCTCGGGAGGAGTCGGGCAGAACTTGGTCGACATGCCCTTGATTTCGCCGCGGATGATCCGGTTCACCGTCGTCTGCAGCGCGTGGTACGTCGTGCCATGAATCGCGATCAGGTAGCCCTCGATCTTCTCGTCGGGGCTGCCGCTCTTAAGCTCCAAGCAACGGAAAAGACGGTTCAGTTCCATCGCCATCTCGACGCTCGTAGCTGCCCTCAATCGTCCGTCCGTCATGTCCCTGTTGCTCCATTTTCCGCAGGATCTGCGAGGTGTAATCCGCCATGCTCACCCGGCCTTGCGCGTCTCTGGGCAGGCCATCAGCGCCTACCTGGGGCGGGGACTGGCCGCGCGGCATCGCCCGGTTCTCCAGCCACTCAGGTTCGAAACCCTGCCAGCCGTTGGCGACCATCGCGTCGGCCGCGGAATTCGGATCAGGACACCGACCAAACTTGCCGGCGAGCAGCTTGGCAGCGTGGGCTGTGAGGGACTTGCCGATGCGCCGACGGTGATCAATCACGGCCTGGGCATGATCGGCATCGAGGCAAGCGAGCAATTCGGATCGAGGAGTTGGCGCCACCGGCGCGCGCGCATCCTCTGAACGAAGTGAAGAGGATATGGTTCTGGTATCTGGCTTCTGGTTGGCATTGCCTTGGCTTTGCGCAGGCAATGCGTCCGTATCACCACCACCATTGTTTTTATTATCTTTCTTGCTCCATCGCACATTCGCTGCTCGTGATCCTACCTCTGACTTTTCTGAGAGGTAGACTTGCTCTTTTTCCACGCGATCGTTCCAAAGACCGCCGTCAACGCGGCTGATTTTTCCCTCGTCGACAAGTATTTCGAGCGCCTTTTTGAATGCTGAATTTGATGCTCCACAGAGGCGAGCAAGGCGGGAATGATCCTCTTGGATCGGCTCCCCGCGCTCGTACATCGTGGCAATAAGCGTGATATAGATTCCTGTCTCGACAGCGCTCATCCCGCGCGTTCCGCCGAGCCAGTCAGAAGGGAAAAAGCGAACCCATGGCATCTTTCTCATACGCCGCACATCCCTTCACACTCGTTGTTGAAAAGGTTCAACTGGCCGCGATCCTCCGCATTCGAAAAATCGACATCGCGAAGGGGCTTAAGCGACGGATGAACGTAAAGTTCACCTCTGAATCGAACTACATTTTCTGGCGTTCGAAGCGCCTCGTCGACTGCGATAGCCTGGGCCATCGAGACAGGGTCTTTTTCACGCCACTGCGCATTGCTCTGATAGGGGCAGTAGACGCATGCAGACTTCGGCGGCCGAGGATATCCATTTCTTAGAAGCCACTGTAGGCAATCACCACGCGTCATCCGCTTCTCAATAAGAGGGTGACGGTTCTCGATGAACCTCGCGCCAGATGGCTTGACCCGCATCACCTCATCAGTAGAAATGCCGATCCATTGGCTTACAGATCCCGGAGCAACATAACCCCGTGGGGCCACTCCCAAACACTTGCGAATCTGCCGCCGAACCGGCCTTATCTTAAAGTTGCGCGTGCATTGGCGAGCCGATAGGCCGCCTTTCCCTACGAAAAAAGGAACACGCGCCATGTCATTACCGGACAACAGTTCAGCGCTCAGTTTTCCTTCGCTGACAACGATAACAGGGAACGGAAGCACGTTGGGTGACATGAGCCATTTGAGATGGTCATAGACGGCTTCCGGCTCGTCGCCAGTATCGGCGAAGATTGCGCAATCGGGCATCGGCCCAATCTCACCATGAGCAGCCATGAGCGCCATCGTCGTCGATTGCACGCCAGCCCCGAGGCTGATGATGATCAACTTGGGATCCATCACTCTACCTCCGCCATGCGCCGGTTGCGGCTCTTGTTCTTGCCCTTGGCGCGGCGACCGTTGCGGGCCATTTGCCGGCGCATTTCGGGGCGCGTCTGTTCTTTGAGCTTGTCCAGCAGACCGATCTTTTCGTCGCGCATGCGTTCGGTCAGGACCGTGGCCACGATTCCGTTGCGCACGACATAGGCGAACCCGTCGACGCGCACCACGACCTGCTCAAAGCCGCAGATGACGGCGGCAAGCACCGGCCTGCACAGCACCAGTTCGCGCACGTAGGCGAGAGGCAGCCCAGCCTGGGCGCAGCAGTGGCGCGCGCGTGCGTCCTCGCCGATGCTTTCCTTTCCGACGAGCCAGTCGTTGACCGGGAAGCCGAGAACGCGCTCGAGGTATCGGATGACGGCGTGAAACGAGACGTGGTCAAGCATGGTCGTTCCCCCATTCCTGCGTCTGCCGGCGGATCTCCGCCAGTCCAGCCTTGGTGCGTTTCCAGTGCGCCCGGCGCTGCGCCCGCTCATCCATGCGCCGATTTATCAGGCGGTCGGCCTCATGCTCGGGAATGCCTAGAGCTTTGCCTATGGCGATCGTGTCAGGGCCGTGCAGAGCAAAGGCTTCGGCGAAGGTCATGCAGCCACCTCACGACCGATAAAGCGCGGGCCGCCGGCGTGCTGGGCGTGAAAGCGATACCAGCACGCCGACTCCTTGCCGGTCATCTTGGTGTCAGGAATCCATTTCAGGCGCCCGACGCTGACGATGTGGCTGCACTGGTCCATGAACGGCGCGGACTGCTTGGTGTGGATCCAGTCGGCGTCGAACAGCAGCCAGGTCGGAGCCATCGCCTGAAACCGCAAAATCATCGCGTGCAATATGTCCCGCCTCCAGGGCACGTTGCTGATGATCGCATCGAAGACGGCTTCCTCGTCGAAGGGATAGGTCAGTGCGTCAAAGCCGGCCTCGATATCGCCCTCCCAGGCGCATGTCAGGCCGTGGCGCTGCAGCTGCCCGACAAGATACCCTTCGCCAGCGCATGGCTCGGCAAACGTCTTGATGCCGCGCAGATGCGGAACCAGGGCCTCTACAGCGCGGGGATCTATCGTCTGATAGGCGTCGCGCCCGATCCGCTCGAATGTGCTGTACTTGCCCATTTCACGCCGCCCTCTTCACGCGCAGCTCGCGCGGCACATAGGCGACGCGGCAGTGATACGTGCAGTAGACCTCGCCGTCGTCGACGCGATGGCCGCAGAACGTGAACGGCGCGCGATCACCGGCCGGCCAGCGGCAATTGTGGTTTTCAAGCTCCAGCAGCGACAGTTCGAGCAACCGCGGCGCAGGGATCGGCGCCGGCCGTTCCTCGACGGGGTGCGGATTGACTGACTTGTTCAGCTTGATGTGGCGATTGCCCTTGTTCGAGCTGATCCGCTTCGGAGCGGCCGGATGCCGATTGCCTTCGACGAGCGGCGCATTCGGATGAACGTCGAGCTTTAGGCGATGCACTTTGCCGATCACTGCGTTGCGCGAAACGCCGCCGATGCGCTTGGCAATCTCCGCGGCGCTGAAACCCTCGCGCCACAGTTCGCGCAGGAGTTCCGTATTCTCGTCGGTCCATGTCTGGTTCATTCGAACACCTCGATCTGCCAGCCGCCGCCGTCCTTCTTCTTCTGGGGAACGGCTGCGATGAAACGGAAGGGATAGAGATCGGCGGCAACCTTGATCTTCACGCGCGCATCGTCCTGCCAGAAGCCCTTGACCTCGTGCATCTCCATGACGCCGCTAGAAAGCATCACCGCGAAATCCGGCGTGTAGAACGTGTTGTCGGCCAGGCGGAGCTTGACGCCCTCGAACTTGAACCAAAGGACTTCGCCGGTAGCGCAGAGCCCGTCGAGCAGCGCGGAATAGGCGGCCTCTGTCTTGTTCATCGCGCCGACCTTGAGACGGCCAAGAGCAAGGCGACCCGAGGCCGCCTTGCTCTTGCTGGCGAAGCGGTTTTGAACGCCGCCCGCCATCGTCAGGCCGCCGCCTGGGTTTCGTCGTCGTCGCTGTCTTCGATCGGCAACTTCGGCTCGTCGGGCTCGGCCGTCGCCGGCGCCTTCTCGCCCATGAACACGTCGGGATTGGCGAAGATGATGATCGCCGGCTGGCTGATGTTCTCGGCCACCTTCTCGATGTTGCCAACCGACGACGCACAGACCAGTTCGGCCTTGATCTCGTCCTTGACCGTGAACTTGGTCACGCGGCCGAAGACCGCTTCGGAACCGTGCGCGGCGACGATGGCGACGGCGCGCCGCACGATCGTTTCGCAGGCATTGGTGATCGCATAAATCTTGTCGGTCTGGGCGGTCTCGCTCATCTTCGACCATGGCGTTTCCATGCTGCGAATGTGCGTCAGCATCACGTCGCGCAGATCGCCCGACAGTGTGTCGGCGGCCAGCTCTTCAACGTCCTTTGTGTCCATTTCCATCGCTCCAGCGCTCCGAAGGGTTGATCGTGACCGGGCGCACGAAGCGCGACGCGCCGGGTTGATGCTCGACGACCTGCTGGCAATCGAGATCGGTTTGCGCGGCAACGACGCCGCACAATTCGCAGATGAGGCCGGCGTTCAGCACGGCGTCACAATCTGGGCAGATATTCAGACGGCGGAGGGCGATCCCCATCAGAAAACCCTCCGGTTCCGACGGTTGATCACCAGCGCGCAAAGCTCCAGGATCAGGAAGGCCGAGACGATCAGCCCGACGAAGATGAACGACAGGACGATCATTTGCGCCTCCGCCGGCCGTAGAGGATGACGGCAAGGGCGGCATCCTTGCAGGCCACCGATGCGCGGTGAAACCAGCTCGACAGCTGCAGCAGGCAGTCGGCGATGAAATCCATCACTTCGCCCTCGCTTTGAGCTTTTCGATCTGCTGCCGGTTCCATTCCAGCTGCTGTTCGAGCTCGGCGATGTGCACGCCGCGTTCGAACTCGCTCCACCAGCGCGTGCCCGATCCGTTCATGATCGACTGCAGCAGCTCGAACCCGGCGTCGGAACGCAGCAGGTTGACCAGCGCGTCGGCGCCAGGTTCGGTGCGGCCTTCGAGCCAGAGCTTGGCGGCGCGTTCGGAGATTTCGGCGCGGGATGCGAGATTGACCGCAGTCTTGGACGGCCAGAGCCGGCGAGCCATGGCGCAAACGGCTTCCACAGGGGGAATCCGCTTGCCGCGCTTCGTGAATCCCGAGTCCGCGAAAAGAGAGCATTGTGCGCTCATCAGGCCACCTCGGCCGAAGCAGGAGCTTCAAAGAGGTCGGGCCGGATCTTCCACTTGGGCACATTGCCGTTGGAAGCAGTGTGGATCGCGACGGCCAGTTCTGCAGAGGGCTCGTTTTCGCGGTTGAGAATTCGGGAGATCGTCTGCTGAGAAAAGCATCCGATCGCCTCAACCAGTTTAGCCTGAGAGCCGAAAAACTCGACGGCCCTTGCCATTCCAGGGTGCTGTTCAGCGTCTTGCATCGTTGCTCGCCAAATTGAGTTCGAGTGAATTTCACTCAAGCTAACTCAAAATCGAGTAACTTGCAATCGAGTTGGATCGAGTACCCGCAAACGAGTATATTTGACCCATGGAAAAGACATTCGGCCAACAGGTTAGAGAGCGGCGTGAGGAGCTTGGTTTAAGTCAGGCTCAGCTCGCCGAGGTCGCCAACACCACTCAACAGTCGATTGATCGTATCGAGCGAGATGCGGTGGAGCGTTCCCGCAGCGGCCCGGCCGTCGCCATGGCATTGGGATTACCCTTGCCGCACCTGAGCGCCGCGCTGAGTGATCCACAAAAGCGAGCGTCACTGCTCAGCGGGAATGTGCGCCTGATGCTGCAGAAGCGCCAGGATGGCTCTATGGAGACAGGGTTTGAGCCATACCGCTTCCCGATCGAAGGGCAATCGGTGCCCGGTGCAGATCTGGTTGGCCCCGTCGATCTGCCCATTTATGCGTCCGTTCGTGGCGGTGCTATCGACGACAGCATCTTGGTATCGCCTGAACCGATCGACTATGTGAAGCGTCCCGAACCGCTGGCCCGGGCGAAGAATGGATACGGCCTCTATATCATCGGCGACTCGATGGAACCTGCGTTCCGACAGGGCGATCTTGCACTCATCCATCCGAATATCCCGCCAAAAGCCGGCGACGAGGTGGTGGTGTGCTCGCAAGATGTCAATGGCGAGCATTATGCCATCATCAAGCTGCTCACGAAGGTGACAGCAACGACATGGCATTTGAAGCAATACAATCCGGCGCCGGGAGAACCGGCAGAGTTCACGCTTGATCGCACCGAGTGGCCCATTTGTCATCTTGTCGTCGGAAGCTATCGAAAGAGGTAGTGCTTGATCTTCACCGCCATCCTTGGGGGCGGAGCGAGTAAAATCCGCGTTCCGAATGGCGCGCGCGATCGGTCACAGAGTAAGCCCACTCGAATAAACTCATAAACGAGTTGACATTATCACTCGATATCGAGTAACGTTCTCCTCATCACAGGAGAGCGTCATGCCCCACATCACCACCCGCAAGCAGTCCACCGAAAGCGCCACCGGCGCGCTTCTCGTGCGGGCTCAGTCCATCATCCTCATCACGTCGATCCTGCTGCTCGGGCTGTGCTCGCTGACGGCAATCGCGCGCTTGCACCACGTCGAGCAGCAGCTCGCCGCAGCTGCGAGGGTGTGATCATGGAGCGCATTTCAGGACGCAAATTCACGGTTGAAGGCGATTACGCTCCGATCTTGAAGGGCGATGTCGATATCCCGAATGCGGAAGCGGTTGACCCGTTGTTGTTCCTCAACAACCTCGCTGCCGGCGGCCACAGCTTGGTTCCGCAATGGGGATGGGGCCGGATCGCTGGCAAAAAGAACTGGGCTCAGTTCTTCCTTACGCCCGCAGGCATGGGCGGCAGGCTTGACGGTGGTGGCTATGCCGTTGTCTGGGGCAGCAGCACTTACGATCAAGTCGCCAAGAAAAATATCCAGACGCCGATCGTCCTTCGCTTCGCTATCTGCAAGCACGAAAAGGTTGATGCGCCTGGCGCCAATCACTCGCGCGGCTGGCACCCCGGCTCCTGCAAGAACTGCGGTCTCGATATGACCGTGGACTCGGGAGATTGATCATGGCCGTCACGATCACCCGCGAAATCGAGTTCGAGGAACTGGTGCCGGTCATCGACGAGTGCCGCATCGAGGGCATGATGCTCTACGGCACGGCAACGCTCGCCAGCAACGACCAGGAAAACGAACCGCGCGATTTCTATGTCCGCGAGGTCGACCTGAGCGGCTTTCACATCGACCGGCCCCGCGACATGCGGTTTCCCGTCACGTTCCGCGACAAGCTGTTCGTCGCCATCGCCTCCCAGATTGAAAGCATGGCTACCCACATCGGCCGCTATGCGCAGGCGGAGTTTTCCGAAGCCGTGGAATCCGCGAGCGAGCCCGATCCAGACCAGGCGCACCAGCAGCGGATCGACGACCAGTTCTACGAGGCCGCCGAGTAAAGACATGGACCTCATCCATTCCGAAACGATCGATCGCCCGGGCCTCTACCGCATGTCGGAGGCGTCCTATCACAGCGATACGGCCCCCCTGCCGAGCCTCAGCCGCTCGATCGCCCAGAAGCTGATCTTGGACAGCCCGCGCCACGCGTTCGCCGCCCACCCGCGCCTGACGAAGCAGGACGAGGAAGAGGACAAGAATAGCCGCGCGCGCGACATCGGATCGGCCGCACACGCCATGCTGCTCGGCCAGCCGACGGAGATCGCCGTTCTCCAATTCGACGACTTCAAGAAGAAGGCTGCGCAGGAGGAGCGGTCGGCGGCCCAGGCGCGCGGCGCAATCGCGCTGCTGACCAAGGATTTTGAGACCGTGACGCAGATGGTCGAGAAGGCCCGAGACGAGTTGCGCGAGAACGAGCACCCGGCAATCCGGGAAGTCGCCGGCCGCTATCCGGAATCGTTGATTTTCAACGAGGTGACGGCGGCATGGATCGACCGTTGCGGCGATCATTGGGCTCGCGCCCGCATGGACCGCATCAGCATCACTCCGGACCGGATCACCATCGTCGACTACAAGACCACGGAACTGAGCGTCGAACCGACTTCGGTCGCCCGCGCCATCTACAACAACAGCTACCATTTCCAGGACGCGTTCTATCGCCGCGGCATCCGCACGCTGTTTCCGCAGATCGACCGGCACGAGATGAAGCTCGACTTCCTGTTCATCATGCAGGAGCAGGAGCCGCCATTCGAAATCACCGTCGCCCGCGTCGACAATGCCGGCCGGCTGATCGGCGAGAAGATGGTTTCGGCCGCCTTCCTACGCTGGCGCAAGTGCTGGGCCGAGGATCACTGGCCGGGCTATCCGAACGAGATCGTCGAGGCGGAATGCCCGGCCTACGTCGATACGAAATGGACCTCGCGCGAGATCGAGGACCCGCACCTGCAGAACCTCGGGTTCGATCCGATGCCGATGTTCGAGAGCCGCCCCTATCAACCGAAACAGATCACGGAGCCGTGCTGATGATCGACCGTCCAATCCTGTTCTCGGCCCCTATGGTCCGCGCCCTGTTGGGCGGTCGGAAGACGCAGACACGGCGCCAGATCAAGCCGCAGCCGCCGGAAGGAGCGAGGTATACTGGCGTTCACTTCGCCAATGATGAGCGCGA